>JAYRJE010000018.1:0-96782 GCA_041906465.1 Candidatus Didemnitutus sp.
CTCGCCAAGGTCGAACGCTGCCGCCAACGCCTCGAGCAAATCAGGCCAGGCTGCACTCGCCCAACTCCCCGCGCCCGCTCGCTCACCCGCTAGGATAATGGCAGTTATTTGAGGGACACTACACTAGGATCAGGACCGTTCCCCGCAGGGACTCACTTCCAGTCTCACCCCGTTCGTTGGCAGCGAAGTATCTGGTGCGCGGGCACGATGCCAGATTCGCCCGCTTGGATTCTTCGCTGCGCTCAGAATGACAGGACCGAACGGCATTCGGCCGCTCAAGGGATGATGTGGTCATCGACTGCCGTTACAGGGAGACGATTTCTCCCAAACAAAAAGCGGCGCCTCGCGGCGCCGCTCTGAATTCTATTCTATCGCACGAACCTCTGCCATTCGTGCGGTCGTCGTGAGATTCAGCTCAGCCCTTCGCGAGTTCGCGCAGCACGCGCTGGCTCGTCTCGATGCCCTTTTTCATCACACGGAGATCGAAGCCTTCGTTCGGTGCGTGCAGGTTATCCTCTGGCAGGAACAGGCCCATCATCACTGCATCGAGGCCGAGCACGGTCTTGATGTCCGCGATGAGACCGACGCTGCCGCCTTCGCGCAGATAGAGCGGCTCCTTGCCCCAGACTTCCTTCGCTGCCTTGTCGAGCGCACGGAAGCACGCGGCGAGTTTTGGCGATTGGTTCTTCGGCGTGTTCGAGCGATCCGGCGGGATCACGACGTAAGGCGTCGCGACGTGCTGTTCGGTGATCTTGATCGTCACGCCCTTGGGGCAGCGTTTCTTCACCGCGTCGAAGATCAGCTTCTTCATGTTCTCCGGCGTCTGGCTCGGCACGAGGCGGCACGTGACTTTCGCCGAGGCCTTGCTCGGGATAACGGTCTTCGTCCCCTCGCCCTGATAACCACCGCTGAAACCATTAAACTCAAGCGTGGGCAGGAAACGGATCGCCTCGAAGGGCGTGTAACCGGGCGGCGTGTGGAATTTCGGCACGCCGAGGAATTTCTGGTAAGCATCCTTCTTCATGCCGGCCTTCTTCAGCTGCGCACGCTCCCATTGCTCGGGCTCGATGACCTTGTTGTAAAAGCCGGGAATGTTCACGCGACCATCCGGTGTGTGCAGCGAAGCGCACAGTTCCGCGAGCGCCTGCAGCGGATTCAGCAGCACGCCACCGTGCATGCCGGAGTGCAGATCCGACTTCGGTCCGGTCAGCTCGATCTCAAACGCGAGCATGCCGCGCAGGCCGACCGTCACGACCATCTGATCGGGCGTCTGAATGCCATTGTCCGACATGAAAATGAAGTCGGCGTCCAGGCGGTGCTTGTTCGCGCGGAGGAAGCTCTTGAAATTCTTCGAACCGATCTCCTCCTCGCCTTCCACGACAAACGTGATGTTCAGCGGCAGATCGGGATTCTCCTCGAGCAGGCGACCGACGGCGGTCACGTGCACGAGCAGCGGGCCCTTGTTGTCCGCGGTGCCGCGACCGTAAATGCGGTTGCCCTTGATCGTCGCCTCGAACGGGGGCGTGCTCCACTTGTCGAGCGGATCGGGCGGCTGCACGTCGTAGTGACCGTAGATGATCACGTGCGGCGAGGTCTGGTTCACGATGCGCTTGGCGACGATGACGGGATGCAGCTGCGTCGGAACGGCCTCTACGCTGAAGCCAATCTCCTTGAACAACGACATCAAGAATTCCTGGGCGCCGACCATGCCATCCTTGAATTTCGGATCGGCCGAGACGCTGGCGTGACGAACGTATTCCTTCAGTTTTTCAACGGGGTCGAACATGCGCGCAGTGTGGGCCGAGAGTCGGATTGCGGCTAGCCGAAACCGTTGGGCCGAAGGACTAGTAGGCGCTTCAGACGAAACAGTAGCGCCGCGCGATCACTCCGCTGCGCAAAGCTGCTAGGGCTCCAATCCGATCGGGCGCCCACCGATAACGCTCCCGCCCCGCGCCCCTTCGTAGATCGAAATCACCGACGGCAGTTCCGCTTCGAGTTTCGCGATGCGATCCTCGCTCGAAGGATGTGTCTGCAAAAACGCCGGTCCTTTCGCTCCGCCGGCTTGCGCGTTCATTTTGTGCCAAAAGGCGATCGCGGCCCGCGGATCGTAGCCGGCACGCGCGGCGTAACGCAGCCCAATCTTGTCCGCTTCGGATTCCTGGAGCCGCGAGTGTGGCAGTACTCCGAGCAATTGCGTGCCGGCCCCATAGGCGGCTTTCACCAGCTGTGAAGCCTGGGGTGAAAGCCTGCTTTCAGCGACTCCACCCACCGCACCGCCAAATAACTGCACTCCTTGATCGATCGTCATGCGCTCCGCACCGTGACGCGCCGTCACGTGGGCGATTTCATGGCCGATCACGATCGCGAGTTCGTCATCGCTCGAAGCGAGCTTCAGCAGTCCGGTGTAGACGCCGACCTTGCCGCCAGGCAGCGCGAAGGCGTTCACTTCCGGCGAATCGAACACCACGAACTCCCACTGGGCGCAGGGCAGATCGCCGCCGACGGCCGCCGCGATGCGCCGGCCGACACGGGCCACTCGTGCGATCGCCGCGGCATCGTTCGAGACCTTCTCTTGCGCGCGCACTTCCTGGAATGCTTGCGCGCCGAGTGCCGCTTCTTGTTCCGGCGGGACAATCACGAGCGACTTGCGGCCGGTCTCCGGCACGGTGTAGCAGGCGGAGAGAAACAGCAGAGGCGCAATCAGCGTGAGGCAACCGAATGCGCGGCGAGGTCGTGAAGCCATGCCGCGTCCGACCCGCGGTGATCGCGCGAGTTCACGCGGCATGCATCAGGCGAAAACCGGAGCGATGGCTCAGTGTTTGAAGTGACGAACGCCGGTGAAGACCATCGCCATGCCGCGTTCATCGGCGGCCTTGATGACTTCCTCGTCGCGGATCGCACCGCCAGGCTGGATGGCCGCGGTGGCGCCGGCATCCGCGGCGGCCAGCAGGCCATCAGGGAAAGGAAACAGCGCCTCGCTCGCCACGACGGAGCCCTTGAGATCGAGCTTGGCTTCGCCGGCTTTCCACACGGCGATGCGCGAGCTGTCGACGCGCGCCATCTGGCCGGCGCCGACACCGAGCGTCTGCTCGCCGCGGCAATAGACGATGGCGTTCGACTTGACGTGCTTGCAGACCTTCCAGCCAAAGAGCAGCGCGTCCCACTCCTCCGCAGTCGGCTGGCGCTTCGTGACGACCTTGCAGCCGGCGATCTTCTCCATCGACCGATCGCGATCCTGCACCAGCACGCCGCCGACGACGGAGCGCACTTCCTGCAACGCATCGGCGCCGATGCCGCCCTTAGCGATCATCAGGCGGAGGTTTTTCTTCTTCGCGAAAATTGCGAGTGCCTCGTCACTGAAACGCGGGGCGATGATCACCTCGGTGAAGATGTCCTTGATCTGCTCCGCGACGTCCTGACCGAGCGTCTGGTTGACGACGATGATGCCGCCGAACGGCGCCTGCCGGTCGGTCGCGTAGGCTTTCTCCCACGCGCCCAGCAACGTGTCCGCGCTGGCGACGCCGCATGGATTCGTGTGCTTGAGGATCGCGACGGTCGGCTTCTCAAATTCACCGATCAGGTAAGTCGCGGACGTGATATCGAGAATGTTGTTATACGAGAGTTCCTTGCCCTGGAGTTGCTGGAAGTGCTCATGAAACGTGCCGTAGAGCGCGGCTTTCTGGTGCGGGTTCTCGCCGTAGCGGAGGCTCTGCGCCTTTTTGAGCGACAGCGTGAACGTCGCCGGAAAACCACTGAGTGCCTCGAGGTCAGGCTCGTCCTGTTGCGTTTCGAGATACTTCGCGATCGCCGTGTCGTAGGCGCCGGTGCGCTGGAAGACCTTCAAGGCGAGCTTGCGACGCAGCGTCTTCAGCTCCGCGCTCCCCTCGCCCGCCGCCGTGGCCGTGAGCACGCCGTCGTAATCGGCGGGATCGCACACGACGGTGACGCTCTCGTGATTCTTGGCCGCGCTGCGCAGCATCGACGGTCCGCCGATGTCGATGTTCTCGATCGCCTCCTCGAATTCGACGTGCGGCTTCGCGACGGTCTGCTCGAACGGATAAAGGTTCACGACGACAAGATCGATCAGGTCGATGCCGTGTTGTTTCGCCGCGGCCAAGTGATCGGCCTTGTCACGGCGACACAGCAGGCCGCCGTGGATCTTCGGGTGCAGCGTCTTGACCCGCCCCTCCATCATCTCGGGAAAGCCCGTGTGCGCGCTCACCTCGGTGACGGGCAACCCCGCCTCCGCGAGCAGTTTCGCCGTGCCGCCGGTCGACAGCAGCTTGTAGCCGTGTTGGCGGACCAGAGCCGTGGCGAAGTCCACCAGGCCGCGTTTGTCGGAGACGGAAAGAAGCGCGAGCTTAGCCATTAATCTAAAGACGGGAGCGTCGCGTAGGCTGGCAAGCGGGAAAACCCGCCGTGACGCGGGCGAGGACGCAGCGGGCGATCGACCGGTGCCGATCGTCCGCTGCGAGGGGTAGGCCTCCGGTTACGTGCCGGAAATTCCCACAATCTCGCCGTTCGCGTCGACGTCGATGTGCTCGGCCGCTGGCACTTTGGGCAGCGCCGGCATGCGCATCATTTGCCCGGTCAGCGCCACGACAAAGCCTGCGCCCGCCGCGAGCTCGAAATCCCGCACTGTGATCTTGAATCCGCGCGGCCGTCCGAGTTTTTCGGGGTCGTCGGAGAGTGAATTCTGCGTCTTGGCCATGCAGACCGGCAGGCGTCCGAAACCGGCGATTTCGAAGAGTCCGAGCTTGATCTCGGCCGCGGGCAGAATTTCCACGCCGTCCGCGTCGTAGAACCGTGTCGCCACCGCCTCCATCTTCTCGCGGATCGGCTGCTCGTCGCGGTAGGTCAACTGCAGCGGCGGCGTGCTCGACAGCATCGAGTGCAAGACCGTTTCGGCGAGCGCCCTGCCGCCCTCCCCGCCCTTCGCGAAGACTTCCGAGACTTCGCACTCGACGCCGAGCGCATGACAAAACGCGCGCACGCGCACGAGTTCGTCGTCCGCGTCGGTCGGGAAGCGATTCAGCGCCACCGTGACCGGACGCGCGAAATTGCGCGCCGCCGTGACATGGGCCTCGAGGTTGGCGAGTCCGCGCTCGAGTGCGGCGAAGTCGGGTCGGGCGAGGTCCGCCGCCGCAGTGCCGCCGTGGTGCTTCAGCGCACGCACCGTGGCTACGATGACGATGGCGTCCGGATTGAGCCCGCTCTGCCGGCATTTGATGTCGATGAATTTCTCGCCCCCGAGGTCGAAGGCAAAGCCCGCTTCGGTCACGACGAAGTCGGCGTGCGCCAGCGCCATGCGGGTCGCGAGAATCGAGTTGCAGCCATGCGCGATGTTGCCGAACGGGCCGCCGTGCACGAACGCCGGCACTCCTTCGCACGTTTGCACCAGGTTGGGTTTGATCGCATCACGCAGCAGAGCGAGCAGCGCTCCCGTGGCCTTGAACTCCGAGGCGCGCACCGGCACACCTTCGGTCGTGAACCCGATGACGATTCGGTCGAGTCGCTCACGCAGGTCTTTCATCGACTCGCTCAGGCAAAGAATCGCCATGATCTCCGAGGCCGCCGTGATGTCGAAGCCGCTGCGTCGCTCGCCGGCCTTCGCCTCGTGATTGACGATGATGTTGCGCAGGGCGCGATCGTTCACGTCGAGGACGCGTTTCCAGAGCACTTGCGTGGGCGAGAGCGGCGTTTGCCGGAGGTAAAGCCGGTTGTCGATGATCGAGGCCAGCAGGTTGTGCGCAGACGTGATGGCGTGAAAATCACCGGTGAAGTGCAGGTTTATATCCGTGGCGGGCTGCACCGTGCTCCGACCTCCGCCCGTAGCTCCGCCCTTGCGGCCGAACACCGGCCCCATCGACGGCTGGCGCAGGGCGAGCGCGGCGCGCTTGCCGAGCTTGGCGATGCCTTGGGCGAGACCGATCGACGTGACCGTCTTCCCCTCGCCGGCCGGCGTCGGCGTGATGGCCGACACCAGAATCAGTTTTCCGCGCGGCGGCTTGTTCTCGAGCGCTTCGAGCGCCACCTTCGCCTTGTCATGGCCGAAAAGCACCAGATGCTTTTCCGCGATCCCGATCTCCCTCGCGAGTTCCGCGATATTCTTCATGGGTTCCTCCGGTTAACTAATACAACCCCACGGCGAAATTTCGCTCAATGCCCAATGTCCTCAGCTCCACTGGAATTACGCGGACTTCGCGTCGAATTAGATAAACTCGTCTATCGACGCGGCGACAGCGACCTCCCGCCCGATCGGCCTCACTCCTTCATCTATTATCTGACAATCCACAACGATGCCGACCGCACCGTGACGTTGCTCGGTCGCAAGTGGGTCGTGCAGCACGACGATGGCACGCGTCTGGTGATCGAGGGCGACCGCATCGTTGGCGAGACGCCGCGCCTCGCGCCCGGCGAGCATTTTTCCTACAACAGCTACCACATCACCGCCACGGACGCGCGGGTGCACGGAAGCTTCCACGGTCTCGACGAATTCGGCGCGCACATCTTCGTGCGCATCCCGGAGTTCGCGCTCGAGATTCCGCCCACGTGATCTGCGCCGCCATGGGCGCAGCGCTCGTCACGCGCTTTAACTTGCGCTCGCCGGATGCGTGCGCCTCCTTGACTGGCTCGCATGAAGCTCATCGATCTCAATCGCGACGGCGGCATTGGCGCCAATTCCCTCTACTGCCAGCTCGGCGACTTTCACTTTGTCATCGATAGCGGTCTGCACCCGAAACAAGTCGGCCGGCAGGCCGCCCCGGACTTCACGCCGCTGCGCGACCTCGAGCTCGACCTGATCATCATCACCCACTGCCACCTCGATCATATCGGTTCGCTGCCGATCTTGATGCGCGAGCATCCGAACACGCCTGTGATCATGACGCAGCCCAGCCGCATGATCATCGATCGCATGCTGCACAACTCGGCGAACGTGATGGTGCGCGAACGCGAGGAGAAGGGCGTGATGGATTACCCGCTCTTCACCCACGAGGAGATTGACCGGCTCATGCCGCGCATGCACTCGCACGGCTTCAACAACCCCAAGAAATTCACGGGCAAGCGCGACGAGATCGAGTTCACCTTCTTCCCCGCCGGCCATATCGTCGGCGCCGCCGGCGTCGAAATCATGCACAAGCACCGCCGCGTCTTTTTCTCCGGCGACGTGCTCTTCGAAGCGCAGCGCACCATCAATCCCGCGAAGTTCCCCCGCACGCACTGCGACACGCTCATCTTGGAGACGACGCGCGGCGCGACCGAACGGCCGAGCGATCATTCCCGCCTTCGCGAAGTGACCCGTCTGATCGACACGGTCAACGAGACGCTCCAGCGCGACGGTTCGGTGCTCATTCCGGTGTTCGCGCTTGGCCGCATGCAGGAAATCCTCGCGGTGCTGCACGATGCGAAGAAGTTCGGCAAGCTGGTCGAGTCGCCGATTTTCGCCTCAGGCCTTGGCATGGACCTCTGCGATTACTTCGACGAAATCGCGAAGAAGACCGGCCAAGTGCACTTCACGCGCACGATTTTGAAGGACCTTGGCGTGCGCAAAACGCCGCGTGATCTCCAGCCCGGCAAACAGCCTCCGCAGCAAGGCATCTACGTCGTCAGCTCAGGCATGGTCGTGGACAACACGCCGTCTTACACTCTCGCTTCGGCGCTCGTCGGCAATGCGAAGAACTCGATCTGCTTCGTCGGCTACTGCGACCCAGACACCGCCGGTGGCCGACTGCTCGCAGCGCGCCAAGGGGATGAGTTTCTCTTCGATGCGGCCAACGTGAAAACGAAGATCCGCTGCCACATCGAGCGCTTCGATCTCTCCGGCCACGCCGATCGCGAGGAATTGCTCGATTTCGCCGTGGAAACCAAACCGCGCTCGCTCGTCATCACGCATGGCGATCCGCCGGCGCGCGCCTGGTTCATGCAGCAACTCGCCGAGAAGCTCCCGCACACCAAGCTGCTCGATCCCGTGCCGCTGCAGGAATATCGCGTCTGATCAGCGCTCGAGTATCTCGTGCAGCTTCGCGACCATCGCCGCGTTGCCTGCGAGATACTGCACACGCGGGCTCTTGAGCCAGAACTCCCGCATCGGAAACGGTGCCGGCGTGAGATAGTCGATTCGGCCGCCCCCCTCTTCGATCATCGCGGCGGCAGCGGCGACGTCCCAGATGCGATTGTTGTGCTCCACCACTCCGTCGAGGTGTCCCGTCGCGCAATAGGCCAAGTGCAAGGCGCTGCTGCCGAGTCCGCGAATCTTGAACGTCTCGATGATGCGCTTGCCTTCCGCCGCGTAGCTTTTCTCCACCGGCGAGTGGAACCCGATGAGGCTGTGCCCGTGCGGCGCCTCGGGCGCGACCCGCGCGGGTTTGCCGTCGTCCCAGACGCCGCGACCGCGGCCGCCGTGCATCAAGACGCGCCGCGCCATATCGTAGATGACGCCGTAGACCGGCACGCCGTTTTCGAGCAGCGCGAGCGAGATCGAGACGTAGATGATGCCGTTGGCGTAGTTGTTCGTGCCGTCGATCGGATCGAGCACCCAGCAGTAGTGCGATGTCACCGGCACCGGCTTGTCGGTCACGGCGAGTTCTTCGCTGAAAAACTGATCCTCGGGAAACTGTTTCGTGATCGACGCCTGGATGGACTCGGAGATCGCGATGTCGACGGGTGTCACGCGGGTGCCATCGTGTTTGATATGGGCCTTCGTGCGGCCGAATTCGGCGTGAAGACGGCCGGTCTCGGCGAGCACGGCGGCCTTGGCGGCTTCAATGCGGAAGTCGATGGCGGAGGACATTCCGCGCAAAGGAACACGAGAACGGCGAAGAACCAAGCGCAGAGTGCAGCGCGGTCGAGGCCGTCGAGCTTACGCGTTGACGCTTTTGAGCCCAACGCCGAGAGCGCGTTGGGATCAACGCGCCGTCCCTCACTCGTAGTCGTAGAGCCGCGGATCGCGGACGGGCGGCGCACGACGCACTTTGAACTTCGCGCGACCCTCCTTCGGCTCCGGCTGCTTTTCCGCTCCCGGCATCGCACCTTCGCCGTAGGGATCGGCCGCGGCTCCTTCTTCAGGGCCGAACGCGTCACCCATTTCAGCCTCCAGCGAATCCGGGTCGGCGCCTTCCTCCAACTTGCGAACAGCTTCTTCCATCGGCTCGTCAAGTTTCTCTCCGCTCAGCTCCGCCATGCGGCGCATCATGCGCGCCATGGCGCGCGGATCGTTCTCGTCGACGTTGGAGAACTCGCGCTCCATCGCACTCATCGCGGCCTCCATGCGAGCATCCTCCGCGGCATCCCCGCTGGCGCCGGCGGCCGATCCCATCGCGGCCGGATCGTCTTTGCGCGCCCCCCCCACGGCGAAGCTCGAAACAAGTTTCACCATGCGAGCCCTGGGATTGTCTGGGCAGCGCGGCGTGAGTTTGCCCTGCGCGAGCGTCTTCGCGAAGAACGAGTAGATCTTGTTCGTGTCGGGACTGTAATACTCGTAGATCGGCATAGCGTAAACGCCTCCACGAATTGCGCGCTTCGGCGCAGTTTCAAATCGAAACTACCGGCGTTCGCCGAGTTGGTGGCCACGCTTCACCGTCGGGGATTTGCCGGTGTTAAGCCTGTCGAGGACGGCGGCGAGGCGGCGCTTCTTCTCCTCGGCCTGGGCAAACATTTCCAGCTGCGGAGCCGGTTCCTCGATCCCGGAAAAACGCACGGCCACCAACCGCAAGGGGCGACGCTTGGTCCACGCGGCTTTCAGCAACGGAGCGACCAGCGGGTAAAACGGCGCCTCGAGGTCCGTCGCCTCCGGCAAGCTGCGACCCGCCGAGGTGTCCTCCATGCCCGGATAGCGCACCTTCACCGTGAGCGTGCGCGCGCGTTTGCCGTCGGCGCGAATCGATGGCAGAAGGTCGTCGATCATGCGTTTGGCGATGCGCTCGATCTCGGCGAAATCCCAGAGATCTTCGCCGAAGGTTTCCTGCTGCGAATATGACTTTGCGTCTTCGTGATCGACGTGCACCTCGCGGTCGTCTTCGCCGCGCGCCATGCGCACCACTTCGCCGGCAAAGTTGCCAAAGGTCTCCTCGAGTTGCCGTTCGCTTAGCGCCAGGACGTCGCGCACGAGTTTCAGCCCACTCGCCTTGAGCCGCTCTTCGGTTTTCTTGCCGATGCCTGGCAGCACGCCGATCGAGAGCGGCGCGAGGAACTCGGCTTCCTGTCCCGGGGGCACGACCGTGAAGCCGCGCGGCTTGCGGGCTTTGCTGGCAATGGCGGCGACCAGCTTGTTCGACGCGATACCGAAGGATGTCGGAATCTGAAGCTCGTCCCAGATGCGCTGCTGCAGCGCGCGCACACGCGTCTCGGTTTCGCCCGCCGTCTTGAAGCCGCACATGCGCAGGTCGAGGTAACCTTCGTCGATCGAGTTGCGTTGCACGATCGGGGTCAGCGTTTCGCACAAATCGAACATCTGCCGCGAGACCTTGCCATAGAGGCCCGAGGTGTGCGGCAACATGATCAGGTCCGGACACACGCGCAGCGCCAGCTTCGTCGGCATCGGCGTGTAGACCCCCGCAGCACGCGCCTCGTAGCTGGCCGAAGAAATAATGCCGCGCTCGCGTCCGCCGACCGCTGTCTTTTTGCCGCGCAGATCCGGACGCAACGCCAGCTCGCACGACACGAAAAACGCGTCGGCGTCGAGGTGGACCACGGTCGGCAAGGCTTCGGACACGCCGGAAGTTTTAGTGCAAATGACCAGGGTGCAACCTTGCGCCGCCGAAAATGGAAATAGAAACGCCCGCGTCGTCGGACGCGGGCGGCAAAGCGGCGGATGCGACAGGAGAGTCTAGAGCGCCAGGTGGCGCCGCATCGCGATCTTCTTGATGTGATCCGGAGTGTGGCGTTCGACGAGTTCGCCGAGCGTCGAGGGATCGACCGTGGTGGAGGCGATCACGAGTTCGCGATCGTTCACCACGGCGACACAAATGTCGATCGGGGCGTCGTCATCAATGTCTTCGGGCGTGTAAACCAACACCGCCTCGGCACCGTCGCGGTCCGAAACGCCGACGAGGCGCGTCCAACCCCGCTCCTGCATCGCGCGGTCCGTTTCGATGAAGAGCTGCTCGCGCGACCAATCTCCGCCACCGCGCCGAAGTTCATAGACCCCGACGCTCGCGTGCTTGACGGCTGCGAGGGCGAGACGCGCGTCCGCGATCTCTGGCTTGCGGATAAAAAACAGCCCGCTGCGCACGGCGCCGATCGTGATCCGGCCGACGCTGCACTGAACCTTCGTGTTCCAGTCGGCGTGCGTGGCTTTCATCACGTGGCGACGCAATACGGCGGCGTCGCGATCGAGCGTGACGTAACTCGCCACCGCGACGCCCAGAATCACGAACGGGGCGAGGCACAGGCCGAGCACCCAGGGCCAGATGCGGCGGCGCGGCGCAGACGGGGGAGTCGGAGGCTGGGAAACGGGCGTGTTCATGGGCGGATTATTCGCAAATAGGATCGGCGGAAGCCGGCTTGGTTGAGTGCCGCTCGCCGGCGGTGCGTGCGAGCGGCGTTACGCGCGGGCCGACTGAAGCCGGCCCTGCCTTCAGGCTTTGACCTTCGCTTTGACCTTCACGTGGCGCAGCGGCTCGATGTCGTATTTCTCGGCGAGCGCGCCGATCTTGTCGGCATTGATGGTGCCCACGATGTTCACAAAGACGGCTTCGCCTTTGCGGTCGATGACCGTGACGACGAGGCCTTCGATGATATCCTCGCCCTTCATCTTGGCAAAGATCGCGACGTCGTCGCCTTTTTCGCCTTCGCGAACCGTCACCATGCGGTGCCAGCCGGCTTTTTCGAGTTTGGCGCGGACGCCCTCGATTTTCTCCACGTTCGCGGCGCGATTGGCATCGTCGAGACCGACGACGTTGACGCGAACGCGCTGAATATCGCCCACGATGTCGGCGGCGTCAGCATCCTGATGTTTGGCGATGCGCGCGGCGAACTTGAGCATCGCCGGCGAGAGATTGACCTCGACGAACTGGCCCTTGGCGGAGGGCAGCAATTGGCCAATGTCGACGAAACCGGAGTCCTCGTCGGCAGCGAACGAGGCGGTCGTGAGCGCCAGCGAAACGGTGGCGGCGGCGAGAACGGAGCGGAGGGAGACTTTCATGAGCGGAGTTGGGTTGGGAGTTGGTGGCCGGATGCTCCCAACACACGCCGTCGGCCGCAAAAGTTGCGAATTTTGCACAAACAAAACGCGGCTCCGCCGGGGAGCCGCGTTTTGCCCTGACGGCAACGAAACGCCGCCGTCCGAAGCCGGGTGTCGTCCGCTGCGCCGAGAGCGGCTAGTAGCCTCGTCGCGACGAGGCGCGCGCCCGCAGATTGGCGCGCTCTTCACTCGTGAGGTAAGCGGCGAGATTGTTGCCGCTACGACCGGAGGCGCGCGCGCGCAAGGTGTCCCACTCGCTCTGCGTGAGCAGGTTGAGGTAATCGCTGTCCGTGTAGCCGTAGGAATCGCGCGCGTCGTAACCCGAGGTCGGGCCCGCGACGCGATCCTGCTGCCGCCCGATGGCGCCACCGGCGAGTCCGCCTGCGGCCGCGCCGAGAGCGGCGCCCGCACCGGTTTCACCCGATTGATGACCGATGATGCCGCCGATGACGGCACCGGCCACCGCGCCGGTGGCCGCGCCCCGTTGAGTGTTCGGACCCGTGCTCTCGCAACCTGTCAGCAGCACGCAACTCAACGCTAGAAGTGAAGTGAACGTTTTCATGCGCCGTGCGCTGTGCATCGGCGGTGCCAACGTGGCGACGCGCACAAGTGCCGGAGCAGCGCGGAGTTTGCCGTCGCTACGGACTCATTGCCCTACCCTTGCGCGATGGTTTTTGCAGTGAGCCCGGTCGCAAATTGCAACGACTCACGGGCGCCGCCATGCGCGGAGCGCTTCGCCAGTGGGCGAGCGCGACTCCTTTTCGATGCCCGGTCGCGCACCGGCGTAAACAATCTCGCCACCCTCCGGCCCGCCGCCGGGGCCGAGGTCGATGAGCCAGTCGGCGAGATGAATCACATCGAGATTGTGCTCGATGATCACCACGGTGTTGCCCGCGTCGCGCAACTTGAAGAGCAAATCCATGAGCCGCTGAATGTCCGTCCAGTGCAGTCCGGTGGTCGGCTCGTCGAGGATGTAGAGCGTGCGGCCTTGCTCGCGTTTGCTGAGTTCGAGCGAGAGCTTGAGGCGCTGCGCCTCGCCGCCGCTGAGCGTCGTGGCGGACTGGCCGAGTTGAAGATAACCCAAACCGACGGCGTCGAGCGTCGCCAGTTTTTCGCTGATGCGCGGGATAGCGCGGAACAGCTCCATCGCCTCGCGCACGGTGAGGTCGAGCACGTCGGCGATGTTTTTGCCGTGATAGCGCACTTCGAGCGTCTCGCGGTTGAAGCGCCGGCCGTCGCAACTGGGGCACGGCGCAAACGCGTCCGCCATGAACTGCATGTCGAGGCGGATGACGCCGTCGCCCTGGCAGCGTTCGCAGCGGCCGCCGCGCACGTTGAAGGAGAAGCGACTGGCCTTGTAGCCGCGGACCTTCGCGAGCGGGAGCTGGGCGAAGAGATCGCGCAACAGATCGAGCAGGCCGACGTAGCTCGCGGGATTGGAGCGCGGGCTGCGGCCGATCGGCTCCTGGTCGACTTGCACGGTCTTCTCGAAGTGTTCGAGGCCGGCGAGCGCCTTGTGTTTTCCGGGCAGCGTCTTCGCGCCGTTGAGTTTCCGCGCGGTGGCCGCGGCGAGAATGTCGTTCACGAGCGAACTCTTGCCGGAGCCCGAGACGCCGGTGACGCACGTCAGCAAGCCCACGGGAAACGCGGCGTCGACATTCTTCAAGTTGTGCTGGCTTGCGCCGCGCACGGTGAGCCAGCGGCCATCGGGTGCGAGCGTCTTCGCGTCCTTGGCGACGCCCATCTTGCGCGCGAGATACGGGCCGGTGCGCGAGACCGACGCGGACAGCTGCGCGCACTCGGCCGGCGTGCCTTGAAAAAGAATTTCGCCGCCCTCGCGCCCGGCGCCGGGACCGAGTTCGATCAACTGGTCGGCGATCCGCATGGTGTCCTCATCGTGCTCGACGACGACGACCGTGTTGCCGCGATCGCGCAGGTCGCGGAGCGTGGCGAGGAGTTTCTGGTTGTCGCGCGCGTGCAAGCCGATGCTCGGCTCGTCGAGCACGTAGATGACGCCGACCAGGCCCATGCCGAGTTGCGTGGCGAGGCGCACGCGCTGCGATTCGCCGCCGGAAAGCGTGCTGTATTCGCGATCGAGCGTCAGGTAGCCAAGACCGGTCTCCTGCAGAAAATGCAAGCGCTGCTGCACGCCCTCGACGACCTCGGTCACGGCCTCCACGCCGCCGAGCTGCGCCGAGACCTCGCCGAGAAACCCAAGCGCACGCGTGATGTCCATCGCGCTGAACTGCGGATACGTTTTCCCGGCGAGCAGAACGGCCGCGCTGCGTGGATTGAGGCGCGATCCGCGGCAGGTCGGACATTCGCCGCTCACCATGAAAGTCGTGAGCCGGGCGCGGAAGCCATCGCTGTCCGTCTCGCGAAAACTCTCCATCAGGTCCGCGATCACACCGGGGAACGGCATCGCCTTCGCTTCGCGCATGCGGCGAAGCTTGAAACTGAAGAGCCGCTCCCCCGCCCCGTGCAGAATCAGGTCACGCGTCTCGTCGGGGAGTTTTTTCCACGGCACGTCGGGATCGAACGGCAACTGTTCGGCGAGCTGCTTCAGGAGCGCGTTGTGTTTGATGATGAGATTTTTTCCGCCGATGCGCCACGGTTTGATCGCGCCCTCGCGGACGGACTTTTCCGGATCGGGGATGACCAACTCGTCGCTGAAGGCGAGTTTGCGGCCGATGCCACCGCAATCCGGACACGCGCCTTCCTTGTTGTTGAACGAAAAATGACGCGGCGTGAGCGGTTCGAACACATCGCCACACACTTCGCAGGCGAGATTCTGGCTGAGCGGGATCTCGCGCCACGGGGCGTCGGCGTTTTTTTGCACGAGCACGAGGGCCCGGCTCTGTCCCTCGCGGAAGGCGAGCTCCAAGGAGTCGGCCACGCGGCTGCGCTGGTCGGCGTTGAGAACGATGCGGTCGAGCACGACCTCGACGTCGATTTCGGCGGTGCCGTTCGGGATGAGTCGCGGTTCCTCGAGCGACTTCACTTCGCCGGCAATGCGCACGCGCTGGAATCCGCGCTGCCGCAAGCGCGGTAGCTCGTCGCGCAGCACCGACGGTTTCGCCTTCATGAACGGCGCGAGGATGAGCGCGCGCTCGGCAGGAGCGTCCCGGAAAAGCTGGGCGATGCAGTCGTCGAGCGAGCGCTTCACCACGCGGCCGCCGTCCTTCGGGCAATGTTGTTCGCCACACAGCGCCCAGAGCAGGCGCGCGTAGTCGGCGACTTCGGTCACCGTCGCCACGGTGCTGCGCGGCGAGCCGGTGCCGGTGCGCTGCTCGATCGCGAGCACCGGCGAGAGCCCATGGATGAAGTCGACGTCGGGCTTCTTGAGTTGCTCGAGGATCTGCCGCGCCTGCGCCGAGAGGCTCTCCATGTATTTGCGATAGCCTTCGGCGTAGAGCGTATCGAACGCCAGGGAGCTTTTCCCGGAACCGCTGGGGCCGGTGACGACGACGAGTTTTCCCCGCGGAATGCGCAGCTCGAGATTCCGGAGATTGTGCTCCCGGGCTCCCTTGATGTGGATGTGCGCGGCGGCGTCCATGGGTTCACGGTTGCCTTTTCAGAGGCGGCGTCAAAACGCTAATGGCGAAACCAAAGTCCTGCCCCGCCGTGGATTAAGTCTTGAAGTCATAAAGAAACGCCGCTTCATCCCGCGCCGATAAGTCAAGCCGCTGGCTTGCCCTGCTGCACTACCCAACCCCCTGCGCCCCTCCGAGTGAGGCGGCTGTGTTTCCCATCCCGTTATGAACCCAAGCAAACCCATGCCTCGTCGTCTGCGCCTGCAGGCGATCGCCGCTCTGACCACCGCCGTGTGCGTTGCGCCTTTTTCCCAGGCCATCGTGCTGGAATTCGGCGAGGTCAAAGGGCACTTCGATACCACGCTCTCCTTTGGTGCGCTCTACCGCCTCAGTCCACCCGATCCCGAGCTCTACGGCATCACCAACAACTTCAATGGCGTGGCCGGCAAACAGCGCTCGGTCAACGGCGACGACGGTAATCTCAACTACGACGCCGGTTTCGCCTCGACTCTGCTGAAAGCCAATCACGATCTGGAGCTGAGCTACAAGAACGCCGGCCTTTTCGTTCGCGGCTTCTACTTCAACGATTTCGTCAACTCGAGCGGCACGCGCAAAAAGGCCGCGCTCTCCGATGAAGCCCAGCGCATCGTGGGCGAAGGCGGCGAACTCCTCGACGCCTACGTCTACTTCAAGCCCACCCTCGGCACGATGCCGGCGCGCGTCGCCATCGGCAAACAGGTGCTCAGCTGGGGCGAAAGCACGTTCATCCCGAACGGCATCAACTCCGTCAATCCGATCGACGTCGCGAAACTCCGCACGCCAGGTTCTGAACTGAAGGAAGCACTCCGCCCGCTCAACATGGTGTCCGCCTCCCTCGGGCTCACCGACAAGCTCACCGCGGAAGCCTTCTATTTGCTCGACTGGGACCGCACCCGCGTCGATCCGCCGGGCACCTATTTCTCGACGAATGATTTCGTCGCGAAGGGCGGCCAGAAAGTCTATCTCGGCTTCGGCGCGGTCAACGATGGCGCGGCCATCGGCGCGATTCTTCGCGGCACGGACAACGAGCCCGGCACTTCCGGTCAGTGGGGCGTCGCCTTCCGTTACCTCGCGGAAAATTTCAACAACACGGAGTTCGCGGTCTACTACATGAACTACCACAGCCGCCTTCCCGTCATCTCGGCCCGCACGCCGACGGTGCCGGTGAACGGTGCGCTCGCCGCATCGGATTCCGCCGCCGCGCTACAGGCCAACTCGACGTTCATGACGGGCCTCGTCACCGCAGTCGGCCCGACGAACGTCGCCAGCTCGCTCAGCACGCTCATCGGCGCCACGCTCACCGGCGTGCCCGCCAGCGCGTTGCCGGCTGCGCTGCAGCCGTTCTACACCACGGTCGCCGGCGTCACCGGTCAGCTCGCTCAGCGCGAACTGCTGAAGGCCGCGGCGACGGGCAACTACCTCATCGAGTTCCCCGAGGACATCCACCTCTTCGGCGCCAGCTTCAACACCAACATCGCCGGCGTCGCGCTGCAGGGCGAACTCAGCTACCGCAACAACCAGCCGTTCCAGGTCGACGATGTGGAACTGCTCTTCGCCGCGCTCTCCCCGCTCAGCTCGCGTTTCTCCTTCAACCAACTCGGCACCTACGCGCTGAACACCTATATCCCCGGTTATCGCCGCAACAAGGTTTGGACCGGCCAGATGACGGCCACCAAAGTCGCGCGCGGTTTCTTCGGCGCTGACCAGACCACGCTCGTGGCCGAGGTCGGCTATGTGCACGCGGACATTCCGAATCCCGGCACACTCCGCTACGACGGATCCGGCACGTTCGTCGGTGGTGACATCAACTACATGAACGCCTCGGGCAGCAACGCCTCCGGCATCCAGCCGCTCTCCGAGCCCTCCAGTGCCTTCGCGACGAAATTCTCAGCCGGCTATCAGCTGGTCGGTCGTCTCGACTACAACAACGCCTTCGCCGGCGTGAACGTCTCGCCGCTCGTGCTCTTCGCACACGACGTCACCGGCAACACGCCGCTTCCGATGGGCAACTTCCTCGAAGGCCGCAAGACGCTCACTGCCGGAGCCGACTTCACCTTCCAGAACGCCTGGTCGCTCGAGCTGCGCTACGTGAACTTCTTCGGCGCCGGCCGCTACAATCTCCTCGGCGATCGCGACTACGTTTCCGCCACGCTGAAGTATTCGTTCTAACCCGGCGCCCTCCCCAGCCATGAAAAACAAAACCCTTCTGTTCTCCGCCCTCAGTTCTCTTGCCCTGGCTTGCGTGACTCACGCGGGCATCTCGCAGGCTGACGCCGATCGCCTCGGCGCCGACCTCACGCCGCTTGGCGGCGAGAAAGCCGGCAACGCCGACGGTTCGATCCCTGCGTGGGACGGCGGCATCACCACCCCGCCCGCCGGCTACAAGCCGGGCATGCACCATCCGGACCCGTTCGCGAACGAGCAGCCGCTCTTCACGATCACCGCGGCCAACGCCGAACAATACGCCGGCAAGCTCACCGCCGGGCATGTCGCGCTGCTCAAAGCCTACGCGACCTACAAGATGCCCGTCTACCCGTCGCATCGCACCGCCGCCAATCCGCAGCGCATCTACGACGCCACCAAGCGCCATGCCACCACGGCCGCGCTGACCGAAGGCGGCAACGGCATCAGCGGCTCGGTCGTCGGTATTCCATTTCCCATCCCGCAGAACGGCCTGGAGGTGATTTGGAATCATCTCACCCGCTACCGCGGCATCGCCGCCACACGCACGATCAGCCAGGCCGCTCCGCAGCGCAATGGCAGCTACACGCTCGTCGATTTCGATGACGAGTTTCTGTTCAACTACGTGCGCGACGACATCTCCGAAGCGGACCTCGCTCGGCAGATCGTCTCGGACAACGTCCTGATCTACTTCAAGCAGGCCGTTACAGCACCCGCCCGTCTCGCCGGTTCGATTCTGCTCGTGCACGAGACGATGGATCAGGTGAAGGAAAAGCGCCGCGCCTGGCTCTACAACGCCGGTCAGCGCCGCGTTCGCGGTGCGCCGGCTGTCGAATATGACAACCCCGGCACCGCCGCCGACAACATGCGCACATCGGACCAGTTCGACATGTTCAATGGCGCGCCTGACCGCTATGAGTGGAAGCTCGTCGGCAAACAGGAAATGTATGTGCCCTACAATTCCTACAAGCTCCACAGCGACTCGGTGAAGTATGACGAGATCCTGAAGCCCCTGCACATCAACCAGGACCTCACCCGCTACGAGCTGCACCGCGTCTGGGTCGTCGACGCCACACTGAAGCCCGGCACCGGCCACGTCTACGCCCGCCGCACGTTCTACATCGACGAAGACAGCTGGCAGATCCTCGCCGTCGATCAATACGACGGCCGCGGCCAGCTCTGGCGCGTCTCCGAGGCCCATTGCATCAACTACTACGACGCGCTCACGTTCTGGAGCACGCTGGAGGTCCACACCGACCTCGTCGCCGGCCGCTATCTCGCGATCGGCTTGGACAACCAGAACAAGATGTATGACTTCTCGCTGAAGCGCACACCGGCCGACTACACGCCCGCCCGCCTCCGCATGGAAGGCGTCCGCTAACCCCCAAGAATTGCGCAAGGGCGGCCACGATGTGGGCCGCCCTTTTGCTTGCCCGCCGCGTCCCACGGCAAATCATCCTCCCCATGTCCTTGCTGTCTGCTGCCGTAGCGGCGGTCTGTGACCGCCGGCTCGCACGACTTCCCGCCGCGACCCTTCCGCTGCTGGCCTGTCTCGCGCTCCCGCTCGCCCACGCCGTGCCCGCGTCCGAGGTTTCCGAACCCGCGCCGCTCGCCGCGAAGTCTCTCCTGCTCGATATCGCCAAAGCCGGACCGAACTATGTCGCGGTGGGCGAGCGCGGGCACGTTCTGATCTCGAGCGACGAAGGCAAATCCTGGGCGCAAAGTATCGCCCCCACGCGCGCCATGCTGACCTGCGTGAGCTTTGTCGATGCGCAGCACGGCTGGGCCGCCGGCCACGACGGCGTGATCATCGCCACCATCGACGGCGGCAAAACCTGGACCCGTCAGGATGACGGCAAGGACCTCGATACCGTTTACCTCGACATTCACTTCATCGACCCGCAGCACGGCTTCCTGGTGGGCGCTTACGGCAAGTTCCTCGAAACCGCCGACGGAGGCAAAACCTGGACGGCGCGCAAAATTTCCGACGAGGACCTTCACTTCAACCGCATCACCCACGAAGGCACCACTATCTACCTCGCGGGAGAGGCGGGCACGGTGCTCATCTCGCACGATCTGTCCCGCACGTGGACGCGCTCGCCACTTGAATACGAAGGCTCGCTCTATGGCGTCCGCCCCCTCAGCGGCGGTCTCCTCGTCGCCTACGGCCTGCGCGGTCGCATCTTCGTTTCGACCGACGACGGCGCGTCCTGGCAGGCGCGTGATACCGACATCAAGGTTTTGATCATGTCCGGCACCCGCCTGCGCGACGGCGTGGTCGTGCTCGCCGGCCAAGGCGGCAATTTCTTCATCAGTCGCGATGCCTGCCGTTCGTTCCACCACTGGAAACCCGATGATTTCGGCACCAGCATCGCCGATCTTGCCGTCGCGTCCGACGGAGCGCTCATCACCGTGGGCGAGGCCGGCGCGGTTCGCCTCGAAATCCCCTGACCATGCTCGCTCGCATTGAGGAACTCATTTTCCGCTATCGTCACGCGACGGTGGCGGTTTTTGTCGCCGCTACGATCGCCCTCGGGTGGTTCGCCGCCCAGACCCACGTCGACGCCAGCTTCAATAAGCAGCTGCCGAGCGACCACGAATACATCCAGAACTTCAAAAAATACCAGGAGCAGTTCGGCGGCGCGAACCGCGTCGTGATCGCGCTGATCGCCAAAAAGGGCGACATTTTCACCCCGGAGTTTTTCCAAACGCTCAAGGCCGCCACCAACGAAGCTTATTACCTTCCGGGCGTGGACCGTGCGCAGGTCACGTCGATCTTCACCCCCAACGTCCGCTACATCGAAGTCGTCGAGGAGGGTCTGACTGGCGGCAACGTCATCCCCGCCGATTTCGTGCCCACTGCTGCTGGGCTCGAACGCGTGCGGCAGAACATCATCAAATCCGGCCGTGTCGGCATGCTCGTATCGAATGACTTCACGGGTGCGGCCATCATCGTCCAGCTCCTCGAAGTGGATCCGCAGACCGGCAAACGGCTGGTTTATGCCGAAGTCGCCGACGCGCTCGAGCACAAGATTCGCCAGAAATTCGAGTCGGAGACCGTCGGCGTGCACATCATCGGTTTCGCCAAAGTCATCGGCGACATCACCGACGGCGCACGGGGCGTGCTCGTGTTCTTCGGCATCGCGCTCGTTCTCACCGCGTTCCTGCTCTACTACTTTTCGCAATCGCTGATCCTGACCATCCTGCCGCTGATCACGTCGTTCTGCGCCGTCATCTGGCAACTCGGCATCCTCAACCTGCTCGGCTTCGGCATCGATCCTCTTTCGATCCTCGTGCCGTTCCTGGTGTTCGCCATCGCGCTCAGCCACGCCACGCAGATGCTCCGTTCGTTCCGCTACGAGTTCAACGTCGGCGGCTCCGAGATGCATGCCGCGCGGGCATCCTTCGCCAATCTCTTCATCCCTGGCACCGTCGCGATTCTCGCCGACACCGTCGGCTTCCTGACGATCTGGCTCGTCAAGGTCCCGATCATTCAGGAACTCGCCATCACCGCCTCGATCGGCGTCACGCTGATCATCCTCACCGACCGCTTCATGCTGCCGGTGCTGATGTCCTACACCAAAATGTCGCCGGATTTTCGCCGCCGCGTGAACTTCCGGCGCTTCGCCCTCCAGCCGGTCTGGCGTAAGCTCGTCAACTTCACGTGCAGCCCGAAGTCCTCCATCGCGATCGTGGCCATCGGCGCCGCGCTGTGGGCATTCGGCCTCTACCAGGCCAAGCACATTCACATCGGTGACATCCACGCCGGCGTGCCGGAGCTGCGCCAAAGCTCACGCTACAATCAGGACACCGCAGCGATCACCCGCAAGTTCAGCATCGGTGTCGACGTGATCACCATTATCGTCGAGACCGTGCCCAACGGCGTGATCGAGCACGACGTCATGTCGCTGGTCGACCACTTCGCCTGGCACATGCGCAACGTCGACGGCGTGCAATCCACCATGGCGATCACCGACCTCGCGCGGACCATCAACGCCGGCTGGAACGAAGGCTCCCTCAAGTGGCGCGTCATTCCCCGCAACCGGGATGCGCTCGCCCAAGCCGTCTCGCCCGTGGAGACATCCACCGGCCTGCTCAACAATGAAGGCAGCGTCATCCCCGTGATGATCTACCTCAAGGATCACAAGGCGGAGACGATCCAGCGCGTGATCGCGGCGGTGAAGGATTTTCGCGACGTGCACCAAAGCGAGCGCGTGAAGTTCCAACTCGCCACCGGCAACGTCGGCGTCATGGCCGCGACCAATGAGGTCGTTGTCGCCGCCCAGTTCCCGATGGTGATGTGGCTCTATGCTGCGATCATCGTGCTGTGCCTGATTTCCTTCCGATCGTGGAAAGCCACGTTGTGCGTCGTGGTGCCACTCGTGATCGTCTCGGACCTCGCCTATGCGCTGATGGTTTTCCTCGAGATCGGTTTGAAAACCTCGACGCTGCCCGTCGTCGCGCTCGGCGTGGGCATCGGTGTCGATTACGGCATCTACCTTTGCTCCGCGATGATGGAGCGGATGAAGGAGAAGGGCGACTCGCTCGAGGATGCGATCTGCTTCGCTTACGCGACGATGGGCACGTCGGTGGTCTTCACCGGCCTCGCCCTGTCGATCGGCGTCGGCACGTGGGCGATCTCCGCCCTGAAGTTCCAGGCCGACATGGGCGTGTTGCTCGCGTTCATGTTCCTCGTGAACATGCTCGGCGCGATGCTGCTGATGCCGGCGCTCGCCTTCTGGCTCTTCCGCTCCAAGCGCGGCGCCCTGCACCCGGCCACCCGCCCGCCGTTTCCGATGACGAAGTGACGAGGCGGCAGGCCGCGGCTCCGCGCAGCTTGGGGCTTGGCTAGCCAGACGTCGCCTGTTGCCCGAGCGTGGTCAGAAATTTTGCGCAGATCGGGAGCCCGGTCTCGCGCCAACTCTCACTCGCTCCGCAGCGTGATCGACGGATCGACGCGCGCGGCGCGCCGGGCCGGAGCCCAGCACGCCAGCGCGGTCGTCCCCAACAGGAGCGCAACTACGCCCCCGAATACCATCGGCTCCACCGGCGCCAGTCCGAAGAGCACCTTGGAGAGTCCCAAGCCCAGCAGCGCAGCGACAATCAGCCCGACCACGATGCCGGCAGCCGTGAGCCGCAGCCCTTCGCGCACCAGCAGCGAGACCACGCGCGTGGCATCTGCCCCGAGCGCCATGCGAATCCCGATCTCACGTGTCCGCTGCGCGACACCAAACGCGACCACCGCGTAGAGTCCCATGACCGACAAGAGCAACGTAATGACGCCCTGCGTCGCCGCCGCCGTCATGCCCATCCGCAGCGGCAACAACGCGAATACGCTGTTGCTCATCAGATCCTCCATCGTGCGCACATCGTAAACCGCCAGCTGCGGATCGAGCGCGGCCAATTCCGCCCGCACACTCTTGGTTTGCGCCGCGGGTTCGCCGGCCGTGCGCAGCACCAGTGTCACGGGCGCAAGCGGCTCCTGCGTCAGCGGAACAAAAAATGCCGGCGATGGCGGTTCGGCAAGCGACATGTATTTCGACGTCTCCGCCACACCGACGACTTCAATCCACGGTCCGTCCTTCCAAGGGCGAAACCGCTTGCCGAGAGCGTCCTGACCCGGCCAGCACGCGTCCGCCATCGCGACATTCACCACGGCGACACGCGGCGTGCCAGACTGGTCGGACTCCGCGATCGTGCGACCGTGCCGCATGCGAATGCCCAATGCCTCGGTGAATCCCGGGGCCACCATCGAGATTTTCGCCGGCACGACGCCGTCCTTCAACTGCGGCGGCGGGTTTTCCGGGTAGGTGTCGCGACCGTTGATCTGGTTGTCGAACGGCATGTGCGTCGTGAGTCCGGCCGCCTCGATACCGGGCAGCGCCCGCACGCGCGCGGGCACCTCCCGATTGAACAAATGAGCTCGTTCGTCCGTGTAGCCCTGCAACGAGAGATCGTAAGACACCATCAACAATCGTTCCGGTCGGAAACCAAGCTCCACGGACTGCACGCGGCTCAGGCTCTGCATGAACAATCCACCGCACACGAGCACGATGAGCGACATCGTCACCTGGCCCACGACGAGCATATTGCGCAGGCGGTGACGCGCGCCACCGAGCGATCCTTCCGGCCCGCTCTTCAGTTGCGCGGACAAATCGATGCGCGAGGCACGCAGCGCCGGCAACAGACCACTCGCCAGCCCAGCGGCAAGCGAGATGCCAGCGACAAACCCATAGCTTTCCCACCCGGGACGCGCATCGACTGCAATCGGGATGTCCCCTTGCGGCGTGAACTGCTGCAGGGCCACTCCCATCGCGCTCGCGAGGAACCATCCCGCGATGCCGGCGATCGCTGCCAGCACCACGCTCTCGACGAGCAGTTGCCGGATCAATCGCGCGCGACTCGCCCCCAGCGCAGCACGCACCGTCAATTCACGCTGCCGGGTCGCCGCACGGGCAATCATGAGATTCGCCACATTTGCGCATGCCGTGAAGAGCACGAGCACCACCAGCCCCACGAATAGCGCGATGAACACCGGCAACAGTTCCGCGACGCTCGGATCCGGACGCGCCCGGCTCTCGAGCATCACCAGGGAGCGATTACTGCGATGCTCCGCGGGATACTCGCGGATAAGTTGATCGAGCACGACCGCGGCCTCGGCCTGTAACTCGGCGAGTCGCGCTCCCTCCTTGAGCCTTCCGGTTACACGCCACGCCGGCGCCCCGCGCCACTCCGTGAGTCCCGCGATATTGGCGCGGAAACGGTCGACGGCTCCCGCCGGCACCCACGCGCTCATCCCGAGCATCGAATGAAACCCGTGAAACCGCGGCTGCGCCACTCCCACCACCGTGAACGGTTGACCGTTCAAACGCACTGTCCGACCCACGATCGACGGATCGCCACCGAACCGTGTCTGCCAAAAATCATGAGCAAGCACGACCACCGCCGCCCCACCGCGCGCCTCCCCATCCGACGGCACCAGGGTGCGCCCCACTGTCGCCACCACGTCGAGGGCCGTGAAGCCGTTCGGCGACACGACCTCGATCCAGGTGCGCTGCGGTGCGCCTTGATCCGCGCTGAAATTGGCCGGCGTCGGCATCGACGCCACGAGCGCGTCGACGCTGCGCAGTCGCTCGCGATAGTCGCGATAATCCGGGTAGGACATCGCGATCGGCATTTTCATCATGTCGGTGCGATGCAGCAGCACGACCAGGCGTTCCGCCGCCGGCAGCGGCGACGGACGCAGGAAAAACAGATTCACCATCCCGAAGAGGACGTGGTTCACCGCGATGCCAAACGCCAGCGTCAGCACCACTACCCCGGCGAACCCGGGCGCCTTCGCGATCTGGCGGAATGCCGATCGGACGTCCTGGCGCAATTCATCGAGCCAGCGCCACCCGCGTGCATCGCGTGCGCGTTCCTGCACGCTGGCCACGTTCCCGAATTTCCGCAGGGCCGCGTAACGCGCTTCGTCCGCGCTCATGCCGTCCGCGCGGTTGCGCTCCGCCTGCATCTCGAGATGTGCTCGCATCTCCGCTGCCATGTCCCGTTCGTCCTGCGTTCTCCGCAGCACACGCCAAAGCTTCCGCATCAGCTTCATAAATTTTCCTCCGCTCTACTCCGCGCGCAGCACGATCATCGGGTCGACGCGCGTCGCCCTTCGCGCCGGGAGCCACGCCGCGCCGAGCGCCGCGAGCGCGAGCACGCCCCACGCCGTGGCGAGCGTCGCCGGATCGCGGGCGCTGACTTCGTAGATTTGAGGCGCCAGCAAACCGGCGCCGACCAACATGGCGGCAAATCCCACCGCGGAACCGAGCAACACCAGTCGCGCGATTTCCCCAAGCACGAGGCGCAGCACGCGTCCCCTTTCCCCACCGAGCGCCAGTCGGATTCCGATCTCCCGGGTCCGTTCCGCCACGGCAAACGATGCCACGCCGAATACGCCCAACGCTGCCAACGCCAGTGCCAGCACGGCAAACACGCCGATCAATCCGGCGGTCAGGCGCGCGTCGCCCAAACTCTCCGCCACTTGATCATCGAGTGTCCTCACTCCGAAAACGGGCAGCGTCGGATCGAGTTCGCGCACGGCAGCGCGCACCAACGGCGCCAGCGCAGTCGGCTCGCCGGCGGTCTTGATGACGAGCGTCATCGACCACCACGACGAACGATAGCCCGACATATAGAAGCCCGGTGCCGGCGGCAGACCTGGATGCCGATTCCGCACGTCACCGACCACACCGATCACGGTCGACGGTGCATCGTTGCCGCCGCCGGGATTAATCTGCCGCCCCATGGGATCTCCGTCTCCCCACAAGCTCCGCGCCAGCGCCTCGCTGACGACCACGACCTTCGCCGCCGCTTCGTTGTCCGCCGGTTGAAACGAGCGTCCGCGAACCAGCCGCATTCCCATGGCTGCAAACAGGTCGTCACGCACGATGCGCCACTCCGTCTGCACGGATTCACCGAGCGCGACCTGCGCTGGTCCCACCGGCACGACGTGCACGCTGGTGTTGAACTGATCGAGCGGCAGGCCGCTGGTGAATCCCGCTGCCTGCACGCCCGGCAAAAGCTTCACTCGATCGATCAGTTGCGTGTAGAACGCCTGCTCGGCGCGCGTCGGCGCAAGTTTGAGCGTCAGCACGCGCTCCGGGTGGAAACCGATATCCGCATGCACCAGATTCCGGAGGCTCCGGAACAACACTCCCGCACTGGCGAATAGCACGAAGGACAGCGCCACCTGCACCACCACGAAGGCGCGGAGCGAACGATGGCCGCCGCCGCTCGTGCGTGCCGCACCATTCAAAGTCATGTGCCAATCTAGGCAGCGCACGCGCCACGCGGGCGCCAGGCCGGTCAGCAGGCCGACGATCAGACTCGTGGCTGCGGCAAACAGCAGCACGCCGCCGTCC
The DNA here is from genome assembly GCA_041906465.1 of Candidatus Didemnitutus sp. Classification (GTDB taxonomy): domain Bacteria; phylum Verrucomicrobiota; class Verrucomicrobiia; order Opitutales; family Opitutaceae; genus Didemnitutus. The sequence goes on from JAYRJE010000018.1 coordinate 26,844, forward strand.
ACCGTCACGTCCTGCGCCCGCAACAAGGACGCCGCGAACGATGACGTCCGCCAGATGTCGACCAGCCAATAGGCCAGCAGCGCACCGCAAACGCCGCCCACGACCGCGAGCAGAAGCGCTTCGGTAACGAGCTGCGCTGCGAGCCGCCGTTGGGAGGCACCGAGCGCCGCCCGGACGGTGAGCTCCCGTTCGCGTCCCGCCGCGCGTGCCAGCTGGAGGCTCGAGAGATTCGCGCACGCGTTCAGCAGCAGCAATCCCACGGCGCCGAACAACAGCCACAAGCCGGCGCGTGTCCCGTCGCGCACGAGCACCGTCGCCAGGGGCGCAAGACGCACGCTCCACCCCTGATTCGATTCCGGGTAAGTGCGCGCCAGATCCGCGGCGATCGCCGCCAGCTCGTCACTCGCCTGCGCGAGCGTGACGCCCGGCTTCAACCGGCCGTAGACTTCGAGATGGTGATCGTCGCGCTCCTCCGCGCGCAGATCGATTTTTAGCGGCGTGACCACGTAATCGCGATCGAGGGTGCTCGCTTCGCGCGCGACGACGCCGGCCACGGTATGCGGCTTGCCTTGCAAGGTGACCGTGCGCCCGAGCACGGATGTCTCCGCATTGAACCGGCGCCGCCACAGGCTTTCTGAGATCAGCACGACCGGCGCCGCCGCGACGCGCTCCTCGTCGCCGTGGAACGCACGTCCGTGCACCACGCGCACACCCATGACGGCGAAGTAGTCGACCGTCGCCTGCCGGACCGGAATTTGCTCCGGCTCGCCGAACGCGTCGACGAGGCTGACGGTTCGCGTGCGGACGGCGCCGAGCGCTTCGAAGCTCGCGCTGCGTTCCCGCCAATCGAGGAAATTCAGCGGCGAAACCGAAAAGGACGGCACGTTGCGCGCGAGGTTGGTTTCATGGATCGCCACGACGCGTTCGGGATGCGGAATCGGCGCGGGCTGCAACAGCAGGCCGCGCACGATGCTGAAAATCGCGGTGTTCGCACCGATTCCGAGCGCCAGCGTGAGCAACGCGACGACGGTGATCCGCGGCGATTTCGTCATCTGCCGTGCCGCCTGTCGAATGTCCCGCGCCACGTTTTCGCACCACCAAGCCGCGCGCGCCATGCGCACCTCCTCCTCGATCCTGACGCGGTTGCCGAACTCGCGCTCCGCCGCCCAGCGCGCCTCTTGTGCGCTGAGCCCCGCCGCTTCGTGCCGTTCGGCACGCATCGCCATGTCGTGCTCCAACTCGGCCTTCATCTCCGCCTCGCGGCGACGGCGTTGCAGGGACCAGAAGAGGCGACGCAACCAGCTCATGGGATCACGCGCTGCCGAGCACGAGATTGATGGCGTCGGAAATCCGCGCCCAGTTTTCCGTTTCAATGGCGAGCTGCTTCCGCCCCGACGCGGTGAGCGAATAGAACTTCGCCTTCCGATTGTTTTCCGAGACGCCCCACTCCGATTTAATCCAGCCCTGATCCTCCAAACGGTAGAGCGCGGGATAGAGCGAGCCCTGCTCCACGAGCAGAACCTCCTTCGACATTTGCGCGATGCGCAGCGAAATCCCGAAGCCATGCATCGGCTCCAGCTGGAGCGATTTCAAAATGAGCATGTCCAGCGTGCCCTGTAGCAGTTCCTGTTTCTCGTCTTTCGCCATGATTGTCTCTCCTAGAATATCTAGGAGAAGAAGAGCTCTCTCCTAGAACGTCAAGGGGAAAGCTCGTCTACCGCGAAAATCCCGAGGTCTTTCCATCCGCGTTCTTTGCTCTGGCCACTCCGGGCCGCGTCGCTTTTCTCGCCCCATGGCCGTGCCGGACGACACCCCGCTCCTCACTCCAACTCAACGCCGCCTCGTCGGTGCCGCGCTCGCCTTCGCCGCCGTCGTCGGCATCTTCGCGCTCATCGTTTTCAGTCTGCGCATGGTTGGCGGTGTGGTGCGCGAATTCTCCGGCGTGATCTGGCCGATCGCCACGGCCGGCATTCTCGCGTTGATTCTCCAGCCGCTGGTCGGGCTGCTCGAGCGCCGCCTGCGCATTCGCCGGCTCGCGGCGGTGATCGTTCTCTACGGTGTGGTTCTGCTCGCGACGGCGGGCGTGCTGCTGGCGGTGGCTCCGGCGGTCATCGGACAGATCATCGATTTCTTCAACTACGTGCCCATCCTCTGGCAAAAGGTCGTGCTGTGGGCCGAGTCGCACTTCCCGGAATGGCTCGCCACTTTCCGCAAGTATTCCGAGGTGCCCGCCGTGAAGAACGCCCTGGCTGCCCTCACTGCACAGGCACAGGACCTCGCGACGCACATCGTGCCTTCGTTGAAGCAGGCCGGTGCCGGCCTGTTCGGGCTGTTCAGCGTGGTCGCCTCGCTCGCAATCATCCCGGTCTACCTCTTCTTCTTTCTCATGGCCGACAGCCGCGATCCGACGCGACGCCTGGCCGATCACCTCGTGTTTCTGCGGCCCCATCACCGGGACGACGTCGTTTTCCTGGCGCGCGAGTTCATCGGGATCGTTGTCGCGTTTTTCCGCGGCCAGCTGCTGATCGGACTCATCATGGGTGTGCTGCTCGCGCTCGGATTCTCGATCGCCGGCCTGCGTTTCGGTTTGGCGCTGGGCGTGATCATCGGACTGCTCAACATCATTCCCTACCTCGGCTCGATCCTCGGTCTCAGCGTCGTGCTGCCGCTGGCGCTGCTGCAACCGGAAGGCGGACTCTGGCTCGTGGGTGCCTGCCTCGGCGTCTTCGCCGCCGTGCAGGTGATCGAAGGCTGGTTCCTCACGCCCCGCATCATGGGCCAGCAAACCGGTCTGCATCCGGCCGCGATCATTTTCGCCGTGTTTTTCTGGGGTCAGGCGTTCGGAGGAATCCTCGGGATGCTACTCGCCGTTCCCTTGACCGCCTTTTTCGTGACCGCGTGGCGCCTCGTCCGTCGCAAGTATCTCCGCCCCTCGCCCGTCGATCCCGCGGCCCGCGTTTGACGGTCGAAGGGCGCTGCCTACCGTCGCCCGATGGCTTGGGACGTGCGTTATGAAAACGGCTTGTGGCTGCCGCAAATCGGCTGGTGGCTCGACGCGCACTTTCCCGTCGCGAAATCCTTCGTGTCGCACGCACACTTCGACCACGTCGCGCCGCACCAGGTGATGTTGATGTCCGAGGGCACAGCGCGCCTCACCCGCGCCCGTCTGCCCGGCGAGCGCCGCGAGATCGTGCTGCCCTTCGACACGCCGCACGCGCTCACGCCCGAGTGCCGCGTGCAGCTCGTCGCCGCCGGTCACATCTACGGCTCCGCCCAATTCCTCGCGCAAAGCGAGCACGGCACGCTGCTCTACACCGGCGACTTCAAGCTTCGCCCCGGACTTTCCGCGGAGAAATGCGCCACGCCGCGTGCGGACGTCGTGATCATGGAAACGACCTTTGGCCTGCCGCGCTACGTGTTCCCGCCGACGGAACAGGTGCTCGGCGACATCGTCGCGTTCTGCCAGCAAGCGCTGCACGACGACGCGGTGCCGGTCCTGTTCGGCTACAGCCTCGGCAAAAGCCAGGAACTGCTCCAGGCGCTCGGTCGCGCGCAGCTGCCCGTCATGCTGCACCAGGAAATCTTTCGCCTGACGCAGGTCTACGAATCGCTCGGGATGACCTTTCCGCCCTATCGGCTTTTCGACGCCTTTGCATGCGCCGGCCACGTCGTGCTCTGTCCACCGCAGGCTCCGGGTTCCTCTTTCCTCCGCAAAATTGAAAATCGGCGCACCGCGATGATCACCGGCTGGGCCCTGGATGCCGGAGCGAAATTCCGCTACCAATGCGACGCCGCCTTTCCGCTGTCCGACCACGCCGATTTTCCGGACCTCTTGCGCTTTGTCGAACTCGTGCAACCGACCCGCGTGCTGACGCTCCACGGCTTCGCCCGCGAGTTCGCGCAAACGCTGCGCGAGCGCGGCATCGAGGCGTGGGCCGTCGGGCAGGATAACCAGCTCGAACTCACGATCAGCGCCCCGGTCATCTCCGCGTCGCCACCACCGTCGCCGTGCACGACTCCACCGGGAAACGCCCCCGCAGGCTCGCTCGCGCAGTTCGCCGCCGTTGCCGAAACCGTCAAGGGCACCGCCAGCAAACTCGAGAAGATTGCCGCGCTCCAAGCCTACTTCGCCGCACTCGACACCGACTCCGCCGCGCTCGCCACGGTCTATTTCACCGGACGGCCTTTCCCTCAGGCCGACGCCCGCACGCTGAACCTCGGCTGGTCGCTGTTGCAACGCGCCGTGCTGCATGCCGCAAACGCGTCCGAAGCCGATTTCCGGGCTGCCTACGGCCGTTACCGCGACAGCGGCGACACGGCCGAAGCGCTGCTCGCCGCAAAGGGCGCCACACCCACGTCAATTAGCCTCACGGCGTTTGCCGCCGAACTTGCGGCGCTCGCCGCCGATCGTGGGCCGACCGAAAAACTCTTGCGCCTCCAAAACCTCTTCACGCGCCTCTCTGCGGCCGAGGTGAAATACGTGGTCAAGATCGTCACGGGCGATCTCCGCATCGGCCTGAAGGAAGGCTTGGTTGAGGAAGCCATCGCCGCTGCGACCGGCCGCACGACCGAGGCGGTGCGCGAAGCCAATCTCCTCTGCGGCGACCTCGCGGAGGTTTTCTGCGCCGCGCGGGCCGACCGGCTCGCCGCGATTGAGCTGCGCGTTTTTCGCCCGCTGCAGTTCATGCTGGCGAGTCCCGAGCCGACCGCCTCGGCCATCCTGGCGCGTCTGGCGCCGCCGGTTTGGCTCGAAGAGAAATACGACGGCATCCGTTGCCAGATCCATAAACTCGGACCCCGCGTCGAACTCTACTCGCGCGATCTCCATAGCATCACCGCTCAGTTCCCCGACCTCGCGCGCTCCGCGGCCACGCTCGGCTGCGACTTCATCGCCGATGGCGAACTGCTCGCGTGGCGCAACGGCCGGGCGCTGCCGTTCGCCGAGCTACAGAAGCGCCTCGGACGGAAAGGCGACGACTTCTTTCTGGGCGACGAGATTCCCGTCTCCCTGTCGCTCTATGACCTGTTGTGGATCGACGGGCACGTGTTGCTCAAGCAACCGCTGCGCGAGCGACGTTCGCACCTTGAAGCGATCATTCCTGCGACCCACCCGAGCCTGGTCGTGGCACCGATCACTCGCGCTGAAACGGAACTGGAGATCGAAGCGGCCTTTCTGCGCGCGCGGCAACGCGGCAACGAAGGCCTGATGGCCAAGGACCCGCAGAGCCTCTATTCGCCGGGCCGTCGCGGCCTCGCCTGGCTGAAACTCAAAAAGGCCTACGCGACGCTCGATGTCGTGGTGGTCGGCGTCGAATACGGCCACGGCAAACGCCGCGACGTGCTTTCCGATTACACCTTTGCCGTGCGAGACGACGCCACGGACCGGCTGCTAACCGTGGGCAAAGCCTACTCCGGACTCACGGACGCCGAGATCGCGCAGCTCACGACCCATTTTCTGGAGCACACGCGCGAGGTGCACGGCCGCTACCGCGTCGTCGAACCGAACGTCGTGCTCGAAGTCGCGTTCGACATCATCCAACCGAGCAAGCGTCACGAAAGCGGCTACGCGCTGCGCTTTCCGCGCATTGCCCGCATTCGCGCCGACAAGACCCCCGCTGAAGTCGACACGCTGGCGACCTGTCGCAGACTCGCCGGCGCCGACGCTGCCACGCCATAGGCTAGCCGGAGACCAATTCCCTCCATCGGATCAGCTTTCACGTAATTGTGGCGTAATACGCCACATTCCCAGAGAAAAGCCAGCCTGAGAGATTATGGCGTATTACGCCATAATGGCCGTATCGACCTGCCTCGAGAGCCATGGGGGCGATGCACTCTAGGTTGGACGCGTTCGCACTTTTCCGCACCGTCGGGGTCGCATCGCCGTGATTCGTCCGCTCCGCGTCCTTTTCCTTCTCTTCTGCTGCGTCGTCCTGCGCCTGGCCGCCGCGCCTTTCACCGGCATGGTCGACGACGAGCGGTTCACCTACAAGGTGGGCTTCGCGGTCTTTCCGCACGCCGGCGATATCACCATCTCGGCCGCGGCGGAAAAATCTCCGGACGGCCGTGCGCTGATGCGCGTCACGACCGTTACGACCTCGCGCGGCTTCGTGCGCGGTCTCTACGAGTTCGATAACACCGCCAACGTCCTCATCGATGTCGCGTCGGGCCGTGCGCTATCGATTCACGAAACGGGCGAAGACCCGAAGCGCAAAACTGACTCGGAAACCGTCTTCGATTACGAGAAGCGCATCGCTCGCCACGTCGACCGCAGCCGGCCGGAGCGCAGCGTCGATCTCCCGATTCCCGAGGGCGACCCGATCGATCTCATCAGCGCGTTGGTGCAAACGCGTGATTGGAACCTGAAACCCGGTGAGAAACGCGACGTGCTGATGCATTTTGGCCGCGATCTGTATGCGCTCTCGATTTACGCGGAAGGATACGAAGACGTGCGCACGCCGATCGGAAAATTCAAAACGCTCGTGCTCGTGCCGCGCATGGACAAGGCCCCGAAAGGACTCTTCAAGCGTGGAGGCGAAATCAAAGTGTGGATTGCGCAGGATGGCTCGCGCCTGCCGGTGAAGATGCAGCTGAAGCTGAAGTTCGGCACCGCTTCATTGTTGATGACGAAATACGAGGCGGCGGCGAAGTAGCGCCCTCCCCGGCGCCGTCGTAGCTGATGCGCGTGCGCGCCACTGATGCGAATCGCGGACAAGTTGCGCGCAAGCGCGCCACCTACCCTGCTGAAGCGATCTCCGAGCGAACCAGCCACCTCCTGCCGGCAGCTACAACGCGGTCAATCGCGTGGCTGCCTCAACTTTTCCGGTGCGATGCGAAACCGCCACGGCTTCGCCGCCCAGATCGGCCCTGCGTAGTCGATCCCCACCCGCGGACCAGAAATCACATGTCGCGACGGCGCGACGATCCCGTGATCTTCGAGATGCAGCCCGCTCTCGGGCATCGCAGGTTTGCCATTCAGCGCGCGATCGACGGCGAGTTGCTTCGTGACGCGCCCAGGTCCGACGGCGCGCTCGACGCCGCGGATCAGAATCGCCGCCGGGTGGCCTGCCGGACCCGTCACGAGATTGAGCATCTCGTGAATCCCGTAACACAGGTAAACATACCAGACGCCTCCCGGCCCAAACATCACCTGGGTCCGCGGCGTGCAGCCTTTGCTGGCGTGGCACGCCCGGTCTTGTGCTCCCACATACGCCTCCGTCTCAACGATTACCCGCTCTTCCCGTCCGGCTGCCGTCGTTCGAACCAGGACCTTGCCAAGCAATGCCCGGGCCATCGCCACGGTCCCTCGGCCCTGCCATTTTTCAGGGGGAATCACGCGTTCCATCTTCGTGATTTGACGCAGCGCAGCGCGTTCCGCAAGCTGCGCCTCGTCAGCGCGAAGCCCATTTTCATTCGGAGAATCACGAAGTGAAAATAAATCCTTGCACACCCTCCGGCCGCTCCCCTTATTTCGGCCCTTTGAATTTATGAAAGCCACTATCAAGACACAGGGCAAACAGTTCTCCGTGAGCGAGGGCGACATCCTCGTGGTGAACCGCTACCCGAAGACCGAAGCCGGCTCCACGGTGGAAATCACCGAGGTCCTCGCCGCTGGCGAAGGTGACAACTTCAAGGTCGGCACGCCGTTCCTCTCCGGCGCCACCGTCAAGGCCAAGGTCCTTGAGAACAAGCGCGGCAAGAAGGTTGTCGTGTTCAAGAAGAAGAAGCGCAAGGGCTACGAGAAGAAGCGTGGCCACCGCCAAGAGCTTTCCGTCATCAAAATCGAATCCATCAGCGCCTAAGGAACCACTGCCATGGCACACAAGAAAGGTCAGGGAACATCCAGCAACGGCCGCGACAGCCACTCCAAGCGTCTTGGTGTGAAAGTTTTCGGCGGCCAGAAGATCCTCGCCGGCGGCATCATCGTCCGTCAGCGCGGCTCGAAGCACCACGCCGGCGACGGCGTCGGCACCGGCCGCGATTGGACGCTGTTCGCGCTCCGCGACGGCACCGTCCAGTTCGACAAGGCTCACCGCAAGGTCAACGTCGTCTGAGCGAGCTACCTTCGCTAAATAATTTTCAAGGCGCACCGCGAGGTGCACCTTTTGTTTGGCCGGACTTGCCGCACCGGCCCCCCTCGCCCACTTTCGCGTCGTGTCCGATCGCCTCGACGAACTCCGCCGCCAACGCGCCCTCGTGCAGCAGCACCTGGAGTGGCTTGATGCCGAGATCGCCGCAGAGGCGCGTCACGCCCGTCCGATCGCAGCCTCCGCTTCGGCAACCCGCAGCGCACGTTCCGACGCCCGCTCGCCCATCGAATCGAGCGCTTTGCGCGAGTCGTCCGAACTCGACGTGTTGCTCTCCGCGCAAAAATCCGCCCCGGCAAACTCAGCCGCCGATGCCAGGCGCGGCTGCTTTGTCGCCTTCGCGCTCCTGTTCGTCGTGCTCGGTCTCGCCGTCTACGGACTCTACCTCTACTCGCGCAGTCAGCACTGAACATTGCGCGTGCCCCGCGGCCAGTTGGACGCACTCAGCTGCACTGTGTCGTTGCACCGCTGCCGTCCGCGCCGCTACACCAAGCTCCGGATGCGCTTCTCCAAATACCACGCCCTCGGAAACGATTATCTGATCATGGACCCGGCCGACTACCCCGGCTGGGTCGCTCCGAATTACGACCAGATCCGCGCGATCTGCCACCGCAACTACGGTGCCGGTTCCGACGGCATCCTGTGGGGCCCGATTCGTTCCGCCCGCGCGCCCTTCGGCCTGCGCATCTTCAACCCCGATGGCTCCGAGGCAGAGAAATCCGGCAACGGTCTGCGGATCTTTGCGCGCTACCTCTTCGACTGCCAGAAAGTCGGCGATGCGCCGTTCGCGATTGAGACGCCCGGCGGCCTCGTCGAAGCCACTGTCCGCCATGGCGGCAAGCTCATCACCGTCGAGATGGGTCGCGTCTCGTTCACGAGTGAGAAGATTCCGGTCGCCGGAGCGTTGCGCGAGGTGGTGAACGAAAAAATGCAGATCCAAGACCGGGAGTTCACCTTCACCGCGGCCACCATCGGCAACCCGCACTGTGTCATCCCGCTCGGCGAAATTTCCGAGCAGACCGCTCGTCGTTACGGTCCCGACATCGAGGTGCACCGCAATTTTCCGAAGCGCACGAACGTTCAATTCCTGAAGGTCATCGATCGCGGCAATATCCAGATCGAGATTTGGGAACGTGGCGCCGGTTACACGCTCGCGTCCGGCAGCAGTTCGAGCGCAGCTGCGGCGGTGGCCCATCGCCTGGGCTTGGTCGACCGCAGTGTGATCGTGCAGATGCCCGGCGGGCACATCGGTATCGAGATCGGAGACGAGTTTGCCATCCGCATGACCGGGTCGGTGACGCGCGTCGCCGACGGCCAGCTGGATGAGGAGCTTTTCTCCGTCAAAATCTGACCGGCGTGGCGGGGCAGCAAAAAGCCGGAGCGCTTGGTCCGGCTTCAGTCGTTTGGGGCGGGAAGTCGCACACTCAGTATTTCACTGAGCAGCCATAAGGTTGGGTCGAGGCGTGCGTGACCGCTTGGCCGGCCTTCAGTTCCGCCAAGGCGGTCTTCACATAGTTGGTCGCCTTCGGAATATCATCCGGATTCGCCGAGCGGATGCTGTCGATGCCGCCTTGGTAAGCGAGCGTGCCGTCGGGCGTGATGATGAACAGGTGCGGCGTCGTGCGTGCATCGTAGAGTTTGCCGACCTTGCCGTCCTGGTCGCGGAAGTAAGCTGTCACATGTGTGCCGACCTTGTGCTGCCACGCCTTCGCCTTGGCCGCGTCGTAGTCGCCCTGCTTGCCAGGCGCGGCCGAGTTGATTTGCAACCAGACCACACCGTCGGCGGCCGCGGCCTTCTGGGTGTCCTGCATGTTCGTGGATTTCTCGTAGTGTTTAACGACGAAGGGACACTCCTGATTCACCCACTCGAGCACGACCGTCTTGCCCTTGAACGAGGACAGCGAGTGCGACCGGCCGTTGATGTCGGTGAGGGTGAAATCAGGGGCGGGTTTGCCCACCTCAAGTGCGGCGTGAGCCACCGCAGCGGCGGACAACGCCGCGACAAGACTAAGGATCGATGCGAGTCGGTTCATGATTCGAGGGTAATGGCCGCATACCAAACCCAAGTTCCCGGCGCCGTCAAAGCTGGCCTCGGTGGAAACCGACCACCGCGATTCCAACCGGAGAATGCGCCTTGCTCGCAAAGGCGCCCGACCTAGCGTCGCGCCTGCGACGATGTCTTCCGCGCGCCCTCTTTTGCGTCCGCCCCGATCCTGGCTGGTGCCGCCCGTCCTTTGGGTCACGGCGCCGCTGGCATTTTTCACGGGCGCCCTCGTTTGGCGCCTCTGGCCGGAGTGGACGACCAACCCTGATCTGTCTCACGGTGTCTTTGCTCCGGTGATTTTCGGCCTGCTCTTGTGGGAGGGCACCCGCGGCGGCACGCAGCGATGGCTGCCGCATTCAGCCGCACTCGGGATCGCCGCTCTGCTCGGGTTCGGTCTTGCCGTGCTGCTCCTGGCGGCGGCGGGCCTCCTCGCGGCGACCTTGGGGTGGACCCACGCGCTCGTCTGCTTCGTGTTGGCCGCCGCGCTGGTGACGGCGTGGAGCGGCGCCTTGTTGCTGCTGGCGAGTGATCGCGTGCGTGCGCTGCCCTTCAATTGGACGATCCTCACCGCGATCGGCTTGTGGCTGCTGGCGGCGCCGCTGCCGGACGGAACCTATCGCCGAATCATGCTCGCGCTCCAGCATTCCGTGACGTCGGGTGTGCTCGAATCGCTGCATCTACTCGGCATTCCGGCGCAGCAGATGGGTAATGTCATCGAGTTGGCCAACACCAGTGTCGGCGTCGAGGAAGCCTGCAGCGGCATCCGCTCGCTGATTTCCTGTCTCTACGCCGGTTTCTTCTTTGCTGCCTGGCTCGTGCGCAGTCCGTTGCGCCGTGCCGTGCTGATCGTGATCGCGCCGATTCTGGCGATCGCGATGAATTTCGTCCGGTCGCTTGCACTGACGCTCATGGCCAACGCGGGCACCGACATCACCGGCTTCTGGCACGACGCCACGGGCTACGCCATTCTCGGCGTTACGGCGCTGTTGCTCGCAGGCATGGCCAGTCTGTTCAGCTCTCCGTTGCCGCCTCAGCTCGAGACGCCGTCCGCGGAGATTGCCCCTGCGCACGTCCCGCGCGCTTGGCTGGGTGGTCTTGCCGTCCTTTCATGCGCAGCGCTGGCGCTCGCCGTTTTTCTGGGCGGCTACGGCCGAATCTTCGCCGCCCCAACACCGTCCGCCAAGGTGGCGATCGCGCCCGACACGTTAATTCCCGACTCCGCACCGGGCTGGCACGTCGAAACCGCGCGCGACCTCTATCGTTTCTCCGATGTTCTGCGCACACGCCAACTCGCCGAGCGGAGTTATTTCCGACGGACGCCCGAAGGTATTGTGCAAATCACGCTCTACGTCGCGCACTGGGCGCCCGGCGAGGCTTCGGTCAGCATGGTGGCGTCGCACACCCCGGATGCGTGCTGGCCCGGCGGAGGTTGGGAGGTGGGGAAAGTTGACGATCCACAACCGAAACTCGAAGTGGCTGGTCGCACGCTCCCGGTCGCCGAGCATCGATTCTTCACGCAAAGCCACCTGCCACAGCACGTCTGGTTCTGGCACATCTACAACGACCGCGTGATCAACTACCAAGACCCCTACTCCGTGCCGGCGCTGTTCCGAATCGCATGGCGCCACGGTTTCCAGCGCAACGGCAACCAGTATTTCGTTCGTTTCTCCAGCAACCAGCCGTGGGAGAAAATCGCGCACGACCCGCTGGTGCAGGACATCTTCACCCGCCTCGCCGCCATCGGACTTTCGTCATGATCTTCGCCACCACGCGGCAGGAACGCCGCATCCTCGCCTACATTGCCCTCCTGCTCGCACTTGGACTGATTGGGCTGTGGCTGCTATGAGTCGCCGCAGAAACCGTGTTGCCATGCACGAGCGTCGCGCAACGCTGCATCCGTTCGCGCCGCCGGCGCGTAGTGGGATGAAATGTTTTCGGCCAACGTCTGCGCACCTCCTCTCGACTGGCACTTCCGCCCGTCGCGCGCCTCTGCCCGCATGACGTTTTCCCCGCCATCTGACGCCGCCCGGGACCCGGCAGCCGAACACCGCGAACTCGCCGCATCGCTCGCGCGAGGCGACAAAGCCGCACTCGCCCGCCTCTACGACCTCCTCGCCAAGCCGCTCTATTCGCTGGCCCTGCGCATCACCAGCGATAGCGCCGAAGCCCAGGACGTCGTGCAGGATGTCTTTCTCCAGCTCTGGAACAAGGCGGCCGATTACGAGCCTTCCCGCGGCAGCTACTTTTCCTGGGCCGCCACACTGACCCGCAACCGCGCGCTCGACCGCGTGCGCATGCGCCAGCGTCGCAACGAAATCGTCCAAGCCTCCGCGCCGGATATTCTGCCGGCCGACAATCAAGACCTCGATTCCAGCGACAGTCTGTGGCTCCGCGAGAAGGCCAGCGTCGTGCGCAGTGCCCTCGGTGCTCTGCCCGCGGAACAAAAGGGGGCCATCGAGCTCGCCTTCTTCGGCGGACTGACCCAGCAGGAAATTGCCGCCAAGCTCGGCGAACCGCTCGGCACCGTGAAAGCCCGGATTCGACGGGGGCTGCTCCGACTGCGCGAAGCGCTTTCCTCCCGGCTATGATCGACGAACGCCACGCCGAACTCGCCGCGCTGCACGCCCTCGATCTGCTCGAAGGCGCGGAGAAGATCGGGTGCGAGGCGCTCATCGCCAACAACGGCGAGCTGCGCGCGCTGGTCGCTGATTTGCACGAATCCGGTGCCTCGCTTGCTCTGGCGGTTCGCCAGGTGGAGCCTCCCGCCGGGCTCAAGGCGCGCGTCCTCGCCGCCGCCGATGCAAATTCCAGCCCTTCGTCCGCTGACGCCCCGACACCCACGACCGAAAGCAAAGTCCTGCCTTTCGCGCTCTCGCGTCTCCTTCCGTGGGGCCTTGCCGCCGTTTTTGCCGCCGCCGCGGTGCTCTTCGGGGTGCGGAGCGCATCCCTCCGCTCGGAAAACGAAGCCCTTCGCACCGAACGCGAGCTCGCCGAAGTCGCCTACAAAATGGCACAGAATCAACTCAGCGAGCGCACCCTCATCGCGGAGAAGATGATCGCCGACCTCGGCGCCCAGCTGAAACACACGGAGGACCTCAGCCGCCTCAAGATCACCGCCCTGGCGTCGCTCCTCGGCAATACGCCCGAGGCGAAGGCGATTGCAGTCTGGGACCCCACGCAGCAAAGCGGGCTCCTCACCGTGGAAAAACTGCCGGCGATCGCCGCCGAGCAGGATTACCAGATTTGGGTCGTCGACCCGCAGTATCCGATCCCCGTCGATGGCGGCGTCTTCAAACCCGACTCGACCGGCAAGGCCGTGCTCACCTTCAAGGCCGACAAGCCGATCAAACAGGCGGCGGCGTTCGCAATTAGTTTGGAGAAAAAAGGCGGCGTGCCGAAGGCCGAAGGCCCGATGGTCTTGCTCGGCAGGCAGTGACCGCTTGCGAGCCGCCTCGCGCGCTGGCGAGCATAATTTTTCCAGAGTGAAAGTTGCTCTTGTCACTCGCCGGACCGCCGGAAGACTCGCGCGCGTATGATCATCAAACCGAAGGTCCGCGGCTTCGTCTGCGTCACTGCGCACCCCACTGGCTGCGCGGCTCATGTTCAGCAGCAGATCGATTACGTGAAGTCGAAGGGCCCGATCAAAGATGGCCCCAAGAAAGTCCTCGTGATCGGCGCCTCCACCGGTTTCGGCCTCGGCTCGCGCATCACCGCCGCCTTCGGCTCCGGCGCCGCGACGCTCGGCATTTTCTTCGAGCGCCCTTCCGAAGAAGGCCGCCCCGCCACGCCCGGCTGGTATAACACCATCGCCTTCACCAACGCCGCCCGTGCCGCCGGCCTCTATGCCGCCAACCTCAACGGCGACGCCTTCTCCGACGACATCAAAAAGCAGGCGCTCGAAATCATTGCCCGCGACCTCGGCCAGATCGATCTCGTCGTCTACTCGCTCGCCTCGCCGCGCCGCACCCATCCGCGCACCGGTGTCGTGCACAAATCCACTCTCCAACCGCTGGGCGCCCCTTACACCAACAAGACCGTCGACACCGACAAGGGCATCGTCAGCGAGGTGACGATCGAGCCCGCCGACGAAGCCGGCGTCGCTGACACCATCGCCGTCATGGGCGGCGAGGACTGGGAGATGTGGATGCAGGCGCTGCTCGACGCCAAGCTGCTCGCCCCCGGCGCCACCGCGATTTCCTACTCCTATATCGGTCCCATTCACACGTGGCCGATCTACAAGGACGGCACGATCGGCCGCGCCAAAATCGACCTCGAACGCGCCGCAAAGTCCATCGACGCCAAACTCAAGACCGCTGTCGGCGGCCGCGCCTTCATCTCGGTCAACAAAGCCCTCGTGACCCAGGCCAGCTCCGCCATTCCCGTGGTGCCGCTCTACATCTCGATCCTTTACCGGGTCATGAAAGCCAAGGGCATTCACGAAGCCACGATCGAGCAGATGCAGCGCCTGTTCGCCACCCAGCTCTACAATGGCAAGCAACCGACCTTCGACCGCGAGGGCCGCGTGCGCGTCGACGATTGGGAAATGCGTGACGACGTCCAAGCCGAGGTCTCCGCCCTCTGGCCCCAAGTCACGACCGAGAACCTGGCTGCGCTCACCGACATCGACGGCTATCGCACGGAATTTTTGAAAATGTTCGGCTTCGGACTCCCCGGCATCAACTACGACGCCGACGTCGAACCACACGTGCCGATGCCCTAGGCGTTGAAGCGATCAGCGGTCAGTGAACAGCCTGTCTTTCGACACGAAAACGCTGACCGCCGATCGCTGAGAGCTGACCGCCTTTATGCGAGTCGTCGTCCAACGCGTCGCGAGCGCCAAGGTCACTGTCGAAGGCCGCGTCACCGGCGAGATCGGTCGCGGCCTTCTCGTTTTGCAAGGCATCGTGCCGGATGACACCGCCGCCGATGGCGAATGGCTCGCGCAAAAGCTCACCAAGCTGCGTATCTTCGAGGACGCGGACGACAAGATGAACCTCTCCGTCGCCGACATCGCCGGCGGCATTCTCCTCGTCAGCCAGTTCACGCTGCACGCGAGCACGGCGAAGGGCACGCGCCCGTCGTTCAAGGCCGCCGCCCGACCGGAAATCGCGCGTCCGCTCTACGAGCAATTCTCGCAGCAACTCGCCGCAGCGCTTGGCCGTCCGGTCGCCACCGGCGAGTTCGGCGCCATGATGCAGGTCGCGCTCGTGAACGACGGCCCGGTGACGCTCATCATCGATTCGAAACAGCGCGAGTAGAGCTGCTGGCGTGAAGTTGAAGCAGCCACACGTGGGCTCCGGGACAATGTGGCTTCAACGCAGCCATAACTTCACCTCGTCGCCCTTGAGAATGCGACTGGTGTAGCCGAACGTGCCCTGTTCGAGAATCTCCCGCGCCGCCGCATCGACGCCGCTCAGTGCCGCGCGATAAAGCGAGGCCGCCAGGCTCACGCGTTTCACGCCTGCCGCTTCGAGGTCGCGCAAGGTGAAGCCCGCACTTGGTATGCTCGCCATGAGATTCAACGGCTTCTTCACCGCCGCGCACACGCGGCGGATGTCCTCGAGTTTCCGCAACCCCGGCGCGAACAGCACGTCCGCCCCCGCAGCCTCGTAGGCCTGCAGCCGCCGAATCGCTTCATCGATGCCGTCGTGCCCCGGGTGGAGCAGATTCTCGGCCCGCGCGGTCACCACGAACGGGAATCCCAAGCTGCGCGCGGCGGCCACCGCCGCGGCCACCCGCTTCGCCGCGAAATCGACGTCGAACAGCGGCGCCTTCGGATCACCGGTGAAATCTTCGATCGACCCGCCGGCCAGTCCCGCGGCGCCCGCGAGCCGGACTGTCTCCGCCACCGTTTCCGGGGCCGCGCCAAAGCCGTTTTCGAGGTCAGCCGAGACCGGAATTTCGACCGCATTCGCAATCAGCCGCGCGTGAGCGAGCGCCTCGTCGCGCGTGAGCGAGTTGTCCGCTTTCCCGAGCAACGCCGCGGCGGCCGCGCTCGAGGTCGCGAGCGCACGAAAGCCGCGAGCCTCGAGGAGACGGGCCGACACGGCATCCCAAGGATTGGGCACGACGAAAATCCGGGGCGCGGCGTGCAGTTCGCGAAATCGGACAGTTTTTTCGGCAAGAGTGGCTGGCATCGGGCTTTCATCAGTCTCCGTCGCGCGGATGACGAGGGACAACTCTGCGCCGACCGGCACAGCGCCGCGCTTTTCCCGCCACTGCTCCGTGGACTTTTTGGGGCGAGGCGCTTCGCTGGCGTCATGCGTTCGCTGCCCCTCCTCGCCTCGCTGGCGCTTGCCGTCGCGCTCCCGTTCGCCCGTGCCGACGAAGATACGAATCTCCAGTATTTCCGCGCCGTCGCCGAAACGCGCAACTTCACCCTCGGCCGGCCTGTTTCGCCGAAGCTCACGCCTGGCGGTGCGCACGTGATCTTTCTGCGGGCGCAGCCGCGCAACCCCACGCTCCGGCTCTACGAGTTCACCGTCGCCGATGGCTCCGAGCGCGAGTTGCTCTCGCCCGAACAGCTGCTCGCCGGCGGCGAGGAGCAGCTCACGGCGGAGGAAAAAGCGCGGCGTGAACGCCAGCGTCAGAGTCTCCGCGGTTTCACCGCTTTCCAGCTTTCGCAGGATGGTTCGCGCCTGCTCGTGACACTCTCCGGCAAGCTTTACGTCGTAAACCGCGCCAATCTGAAGTTTACTGAGTTGCCCGGGCAAAACTGGATCGATCCGCATTTCTCTCCCGACGGACGCGCCGTCGCCGCGGTGCGGGACCGCGAGCTCTACGTCATCGACCTCACCACCAACCGCGAGCGCCCACTCACCACCGGTGCCACCGCCACCATGAGTCACGGTCTGGCTGAGTTCGTCGCGCAGGAGGAGATGGATCGCGACGAGGGCTTCTGGTGGTCGCCGGACTCGACCGCCCTCGTCTATCAGGAAACCGATGAGAGCGACGTCGCGACGCGCTACATCGCGAACGCGCTGCATCCGGAGGAAAAGCCGGCGGAGTTTGCCTACCCCAAGGCCGGTTCTCCCAACGCACGTATCCGCCTCGGCGTCATTTCCGCAACGGGCGGCGGCACGACCTGGCTGCAATGGGACGCGGCACACTTCCCTTATGTCGCGCGTGTGGATTGGTCGAGCTCCCGTGCCCCGCTCACGCTGCTCGTGCAGAACCGCGAGCAGACAGAACAGGTTCTCCTCGCCGTCGATCCCCGCACGGGCACGACGACCGAACTGCTGCGCGAAACCGATTCAGCCTGGCTGAATCTCGACCATGAAAGCGCGACGCCGCGGTGGACGAAGGATGGTTCACGTTTCCTTTGGACCACCGAACGCCGCGGCACCTGGCAGATCGAGCTCCGCGACGCCTCGGGCACGTTTCTTCGTGAGATCACCCCCCCGAGCTTCAGTCTGCGCGCACTCGTTGGCGTCGACGAAGCCGCCGGCACCCTCTTCGCTCGCGGCAGCCTCGACGCGCGCGAAGTTCATTTGTGGCGATTCACGCTCGCGGGTGGACCCGGCACCCAGCTCACGCGAGAAGCTGGCCATCATGACGCGGTTGCCAGTGCCGACGGGCGGCGGCTGGTGCACACCTTCGACCGCTTCAACGGCCTGTTCGGCGTGCAGGTGATCGACGGGAACGGGCAATCGCTCGCCGTTCTTCGTTCGGTGGCCGAACCGCTGCCCCACCGGCCGACCACCGAATTGACGCGCACGAAAAGCGTCCCGGCATTCGACGCGGCCATCACGCGACCCCGCAGTTTCGTTGCCGGCCGAAAATATCCCGTGATTTTGTCCGTCTACGCCGGCCCCACCTCCAAACGAGTGAACGCGGTCCTCCGCGATTATCTGCCCGATCAGTGGATGGCCGATCAGGGCTACATCGTCGTTCGCCTCGACGGCCGCGGCACGCCTTGGAAAGGCCGCGACTGGGAGCGTGTGATCAAGGGCAATTTCATCGACATCGCGCTCAATGACCAGATCGCCGGCCTCCAGGCGCTCGCAGCTCAATTTCCCGAACTCGATCTCGCGCGCGTGGGCGTCACCGGGTGGTCATTTGGCGGTTATTTCGCCGCAATGGCCACGATTCGCCGGCCCGACGTCTTCCGCGCCGGTGTTGCGGGAGCGCCCGTGATCACCTGGGAAAACTACGACACGCACTACACCGAGCGCTACCTGGGGTTGCCGCAGACGAACCCCGACGCCTATCGCGTCAGCAACGTGACCACCTACGCGAACGAGCTCCGCCGACCACTCCTGCTCATTCACGGCCTTACCGACGACAACGTGTATTTCCAGCACACGCTCCAGCTCGCCGACGCGCTCTTCATGGCCGGCAAATCCTATGAACTGCTGCCCATGCTCGGCACGCACATGATCAGCGATCCGCTCGTGCGCCTGCGGCGAGAGCAGCGCATCATGGAGTTCTTCAATCTGAATTTGAGCGTCGCTCCCTAGCGCGCGCCGCAAATCAGCGCCCGGCGCGGATCGCTGCACTCCATTCCTCGTCATTGAGCGGGAAGACCGGTCGCACGAATGCCGCGGGCAAAGATCGTTTCGCCGGCGTCACTGATCGCGCCGTGAAGCGCACGAGTTCGAAATCAGAGCGCCGCCACCACACGTGGAACGCGCCCTGCGCCACCACCTCGCGAGCACGAGGGTCGTCTCCGGCGATCCACTGGCGCGCCCAGCCCGCACCGGTGACCTGCTTTACCTCGACTCCGGAATCGGCCAGGTAATCGAAAAAATTGTCGCCTTCGGTTCCGCCATCCGCGCGTCGCCGCAACGAACCGGGGAACAGTTGCCAGCCAATGTAGCCGAATGGCAGCCCGACGATTTCCGAAACCTGCAGTCGCCCGTCGCGCAATGCCTCCTCGGCCAAGGCAATCGCCGCCCAGCGCGCGTCGGTTTCGGCTTTGAACTCCGCCACGAAACGAGCGTGGCACCCCACCAACGCGAGAACGGCGGCGAGGACGACGGTCGTGCGCCACCCTCGCCGAAGCGGCTCCGACAAAGCGGCCGCACGAGCCGACTCGATCGCAAGAAATCCAAAGACGAATACGTCCACGAAGTAGTAATCCCAGACATCCCGTCGCAAGCACACCAACCCCAACGCCGCGAGTCCGCCGGCACAATGCATCCACCGCAGCCGCACGGCATGCGTCAGCCAGCCGAGCGCATCAATCCGCGAAGGTAGATCTGCCCGGCATCGCGATACCGGCTGTGCTCGAAGTAAACGCGGTCATGCCACTCGACGCCCCAGCCCAGCCAGCCGACGAGGATCGCGAGCGCAACCCATTGCCACCATCGCGCCACCCGCCATCGGGCCCCGCCGACCCACGCTGCCAGTCCCGCCGCGCTGAAAAACACCACGCCGCCAATGCCCGCTAGTTCGATCGCGCGGCCCATTCGCAGATTCTCCCACATGTGAGCGGTCACCGCACTCTGTGCGTGCGTGCGATTCATCAACACCAGCAACAAGAGATACGTCGCGACCCCGCCGGCCCACACGCCGAGCGGAACCATGAATCCGCTCCGCCGCCCCCTCCATCGTTCCCATGCTGCAATCAGCGGCAACGCGCCCCACGCCGCCGCGCTTTGCCGCGTCGCCAACGCCACGAACCAAACGCACAGGAAGAACCTCCACCACCCCTTCTCCGCCGCGACTATTGCCAGCAACAGGCACGGCAGCACCAAGGCCATGCCGGTATACTCCATCATTTTCCCGAACACCGTCGGTATCGTCAGCGCGAGCAGACCCGTCACGCCGCACCATCCCCAACTCAGGTGGCGATGCCGGAGGAGCCACATCAGCAACGCCAGCGACCGCCCACATCCAGCCCGCAAATGCCGTGGCGAATCCGGCCCAAGCCACAATCCGGACCAGGCGTTCGCGGTGCGCCGCAGCAGTCTCGGTTCTCACTCGTGTGCGTAGCGCGGCACGGTGGCGGGCCGGCCGTTGTCTTTGGCCCCCAGTTGCAGAATGAACGGCGCTGCGGTCTTCGCCCACTCCGCCGGCTTCACGTGAGTCGCGGCGTCGTCCGCCCACGCCTGCCGCAGCATGTCGGTATCGATCACGCCGGGATTCAACGGCACCGCCGCCATGCCGGCGGGCAGTTCCTGGGCGAGCGCCTGGGTCAGACCTTCGATCGCATACTTCGAAGCACAATAGGGCGCGACGTCCGGCGACGTGCTGCGACCCCAGCCTGAGCTGAGTGTGACGATCGTGCCGGTGCCCCGCGCGATCATGGGCGGGGCGAAATGACGGATGACCGACGCGACGCCTTTCACATTAATGTCGATCAGTCGGTTGAACTCCTGCGCCGGCACCTTCCACAGTGGCGCGGGCGTGTTCATCACGGCGGCATTGCAGATCAGCACGTCCGGCGCGACGTCCGGTCCGCAGAGTTTCGCCGCCCAGATCGAGACCTTCACTTCATCGGTCACGTCGACCACCGAAAAGTCGTGCGGTGCCGGATGCGTGAAACGCAGGTCGAGGATTTCCGAACTGCGTCCGCAGCCCGCGACCGTATGCCCGTTCGCGATATACCACTCGGCCAGCGCGCGGCCGAGACCTTTGGTGACACCCGTGATGACGATGAACATGCCCCGCAGCTTTGGGCGGGAAGCGCCGCGCGAAAAGCCCAATCAGCCGCCCGCGGCACCGCGCGATTGCAGACGGACCTTGTTGAGGCCGTTCTTGCGGCACGCATCCCAGGCTGCGGTCAGGTAACGCAACGGCGTGTTCTCATCCGAGCGGATCACGATCGTGATGTCTTTCGTAATCCGCCCCACCTCGGCCATCGCGCTCTCCAGTTCCTCCAGTTTCGCCGCCCGGCTGCGCGCGCCAATCTGGACGGTGTAGCCACCTTCCTTCGTGATGGAGATGGTGACGGAGTCCTTGATCTCGCTCTTACCCGCGGTTTCGACCTTGGGCAGCGTGAGGTTCATCGTCGCGGCCGAGCGAAACTGCATCGTGACGAACGCGAAGAAGATCAACATGACGAGCACGTCGATCAGCGGCACGAGGTTCATCTCGGGCCGTTTGCGGCGACGGGGCGACAGACCGCTCATGACTGCTGGCGGTGGCGGCTGAGCACGCGCTCGAGGAGCACGTCGATTTGCACGGCGTAATTCTCGACCTTCCGCTGGAGATAGCCGCCGCCGACCAGCGAAGGGATCGCGATGCACAGGCCGATCACCGTCGCGGAGAGCGCGAGCGCCACGCCCTTGGTGAAGGCGACAGGATCAGGCAGGCCTGTATCCGGAGAAATTTGCGAAAACACCTGCAACAAACCGCTGACGGTGCCGGTGAGACCGATGAGCGGTGCGGCCGCGTAGATGACGTCCAGGTAGGGCACGCCACGCTCCATGCGATTAACCTCAAGACGGGCGAAGGCCTTCACGGCGTCGGGGTCGTCCTTGTGCTGATCGGCGTAGTCCAAGACTCGCGCGAGCACGGAGTGCTTGCCGCCTGCGTAGGGCTTGTTCTGGAAAACCGCGTCGACGAGGTCATCGGGAAGAACGGCAGCCTTTCGCAGGGCGTAAATGCGTTCGCAGATGATGAACACTGCGGCGATCGAACAAAGAGCGAGAGGATAGATCAGGAGGCCTGCGCCCCGGAAGACGTCGAACATGGGAAGAATTGGAGTGAACCGGGCAGTCAGACTCGCACAAGCCGGAAAAGGTTCATCTTTTCGCCCGGGAATCTTCCTATGACGCCCGGAATGGTCGCCCGGTTGCTGGCTCAGCGGCTCTTCCGCAAGTCCGCGGCGAGGCGCTCGATCTCGCCTTCCACCTGACTGCCCTTCGGCACGCGCAGCGTGCGCCGTGCGCGATCCAGGGCATTCAACGCTGAGGGAATCTCGCCGCGCCGACGCAAGCTTTCGACGAAGGGCTGCACGACCTTGTCGAAGAAATCGATCCCCGCCCCGCTTCCATAGGTATCAAGCAGCCTTTGATAGGTGCGAAACTGGGTGGAAATGTCGTCGGACCGCAGACTGCGCTGCAATATCTCGCCGGCTTGCTGGTAACTGAGGTCGACGCGATTGCCTTGGTATTTCTTCAGCAACCGCTGCTCCTCGACGGCGGCAAGGCTGGTCTCTCCGCGCTCGCGGAGACTGGCAACCAGTTGCCGGCCGAAGGCGATCTCAAGATCGGGATAACGCGCAAATGCGACGGTCGCCTCGCGGATCGTGCCCTCGCGCTCGCGCAGCTCGATCCCGGCGGCGCGCTGCGCGGCAAGAAGCATCTGCCACGCCCGAAGGTTGCGTCGCTCGCGGTTCACCGCCTCGCGCGCAGCACGAACCGCCGCGACCGCGTTGCCGGCCCGCAGGTATTCGCCCGCAAACGCGGTGTGGATCTCCGAGAGCTGGTAGAGCGGCAGCGCCCGGAAGCGCTCGGACACGAACACCAGTTCATGGTCGGTCATCTCACGCCACGTCTGAGGATCGCGGACGAGTCCGGCGACGAACTTCTGCTCCGCGTAGCGGCCGGCGTCCATCACCCACCCGTTCGGCGACAGGAAACCAAACCACGCGTGGCGCCCATCGAGCCCCGCGCCGCGAAACAGCAGCGTCGGCACGCCGCGCGCCTTGCCGACACTGGCCGCGAAATACGCCTGGTCGACGCAGATGCCGCCATCGCGCAGGATCGATTGCAGCGTGTAATCCTGCCCCGGCCACGAAAACTGGTTCTGCGCGACGCGATCCTTGCGGTAACGGATCATATCGTAGGCCCTGGCGAGTTCGGAGAGCGGTGGCGTGACATTCTGCCGAGCCCAGACGAGTTCGGCAAACGGCGTGCTCGTATCCACGACGAACTTCAGCTCGCTTGCTGCGAGGCGTTTCAGCCTGTGCGCCGCCACGTTGTTCCGATCGAGCTTTGTCCAATAATCGAATGTCGCGACGGGCTCCGGCAGCCGGCGAGGCAACAACGCCGCACTCACCTGCCCGTGCGGCCAATCGGGCGGCGGCGGCGTGTCGTAGACCACCGCGATAGCGAGCGCGAGCGAGGCGTAGTCTGCAAACAGCGCCGCGTTCGCGGTGTGTAGCTTTTGGAGAATCGTGAGGACCGCGGATGGATTGTCCTGCTCCGAAATCGTCGCGAAAAATTCCTGTGAGAACGCTACGTTGCCGACGAGCCAGCGCTGCAACTCGGGCGTGAGCTCGCCACTGAGCGAGCCCGGCGGAAGCGCGTAGTTGAGCGGCATGTTGGCGTGCGCACCACCGGCCGCCTCAACGGCGGTGATCCAACTCTCCAGCGCCTGCTTCCGCGACGTGCCGAAGAGTTGCGCCCAACGATAGAGCAAATACCACGGCGCCGCGCCCGCCGGCTCACGCTCGTAGGCGGCGAACGCCGCCGCGCGCAACGCCGGCACCGCCCGCCCCCAGCCCTCGCGTGACGCGGAGGTGACGAGCGAGTCGAGTCGCGCGGCCGCGGGCGGCCGCGCGAATTCGTCGCCCGGGATGGAGTCCGCGGCGACAAGGGACGCGCTCGCGAGCAACACGATGGCAGCAGTCGACGTCACTCGGAAGCGTGCGCGGCGAAACGCCCTCAGCCGACTGACGTCGGCTGCCCCGACACCAGGCGAACGCACAGCGAGCAGCACGCGCGCAGCAAAGCGGCACCTTGCGCATGCGACAACAAAAAGCCCGCCGGAGTGCGGCGGGCTGATTTTTCCGCGAGTCGTTGCGCGCGCGGTTCGCTTTGTCAGGACGACACGCCCGTGTCGGCGGTGGGCGTCTTCTGCTTGAACTCGAGTTTGTCGCCGTTGCGGAAGACGACGATAGGGTCACCCTCCTTGACGTCGCCGCGGAGCATGGCCTCGGCGAGCGGGTCCTCGAGGTAGTGTTCGACGGCGCGGCGCAGCGGACGCGCGCCGTATTTCTCGTCGTAGCCCTTCTCGATGAGCAGGAGCTTGGACTCGGGCGAGAACTCGAGGTGGATGTTCCGCGCGGCGAGACGCTTCACGACCTTGCTGGCCTCGATTTCGACGATCTTGATCAGCTCCTCCCTGCCGAGCGGTTTGAAGACGACGAGGTCGTTGATGCGGTTCAGGAACTCGGGCTTGAAGACGCGCTTGGCTTCCTCGAGCACCTTTTCCTTGAGCTTGTCCTGATCGTGGAAGTCCGACTTGACCGCGGCGGCGAAGCCCATCGTCGTCTGATTCTGGATCAACTTCGCACCGACGTTGGTCGTCATGAGGATGATCGTGTTGCGGAAGTCGACGGTGCGCCCGAGCGAATCGGTCAGGCGACCGTCCTCGAGAATCTGCAACATGAGCTGCACGACGTCCGGATGCGCCTTCTCGATTTCGTCGAACAGCACG
Source organism: Candidatus Didemnitutus sp. (assembly GCA_041906465.1). Classification (GTDB taxonomy): domain Bacteria; phylum Verrucomicrobiota; class Verrucomicrobiia; order Opitutales; family Opitutaceae; genus Didemnitutus. Next base: position 51,303 of record JAYRJE010000018.1, read on the forward strand.
ACGGAATACGGGCGGCGACGCACGGCCTCGGTGAGCTGACCGCCCTCCTCGTAACCGACGTAGCCTGGAGGCGAGCCGATGAGGCGCGAGACGGAGAACTTCTCCATGTATTCGGACATGTCGATCTGCACGATCGCGTCCTGCGAGCCGAAGATCTGCGCCGCGAGCTGCTTCGCGAGTTCGGTTTTACCGACGCCGGTCGGGCCGAGGAACATGAATGAGCCGATCGGACGGCGCGGGTCCTTGAGGTCGGCGCGGCTGCGGCGCAGCGCGCGCGCGATGGCGACGGTCGCCGGATCCTGGCCGACGATGGCCTTCTGGAGTTCTTGTTCGAGGGTGAGGAGTTTCTCGCTCTCCTTCTTTTCGAGGCGACTGAGCGGGATGCCGGTCCAGTCGGAAACAACCTGGGCCATCATTTCCTCGTCGATGACGACGCGCTTTTCGTCGCGGACCTTCTTCCAGTCCTCGATCATCTGCTCCTGTTTGGCGCGAAGCTGCTTCTCCTTGTCGCGATACTTCGCGGCTTCTTCGAAGTGCTGAGCGGCGATCGCCTGCTCCTTCTGGGCGCAGACGTCATCGATTTCCTTCGTCATCGCCTCGATCTCCGGCGGGCGGTTGAGCGAGGTGATGCGCGCGCGCGAACCGGCCTCGTCGAGCACGTCGATCGCCTTGTCGGGCAGAAAACGGCCGGTGATGTAGCGGTCGGAGAGCTTGGCGGCGGCTTCGACCGCCTTGTCGGTGAAGGTCGCCTTGTGGTGTTCCTCGTATTTGCCGCGAATGCCCTTGAGGATGATGATGGTGTCTTCGACCGAAGGCGGCTCCACCTTCACGCTCTGGAAACGGCGGTCGAGGGCGGAATCCTTCTCGATGTATTTGCGGTATTCGTTGAGCGTCGTCGCGCCGATGCACTGCAGCTCACCGCGCGAAAGCGCGGGCTTGAAGATGTTCGAGGCGTCCATCGCACCTTCGGCGGCGCCGGCGCCGACGATCGTGTGCAGCTCGTCGATGAAGATGATGACGTTCTTCGAGCGCTTGATCTCGTCCATCACGGCCTTGATGCGTTCCTCGAACTGGCCGCGGTATTTCGTGCCGGCGACCATGAGGGCGAGGTCGAGGGTGACGACCTTCTTATCGGCGAGGATCTCGGGGACGTTGCCCTTGGCGATTTCCTGGGCGAGACCTTCCACAATGGCGGTCTTGCCGACGCCGGCTTCGCCGACGAGCACCGGGTTGTTCTTGGTGCGGCGGCAGAGAATTTGAATCACACGGCGGATCTCGTTTTGGCGACCGACCACGGGGTCCATTTCGCCCTTGCGCGCGAGTTCGGTGAGGTCGCGGCCAAATGCTTTCAGCGCGGGCGTCTTGACCTCTTTCTTGTCCTCAGGGCCGGAGCGCGAGGAGGACGGCTCCTCCCCGCCACCACCGCCGGCGCCAGCCGCGCCAGCGCCGCCCGCCCCCCCCTCGCCGCCTTGGCCGGCGGAGAACTGCGGGTCGAGTTCGCGGAGGATTTCGTTGCGGGTGCGTTCGATGTCGATGTCGAGCGACTTCAGCACGCGCGCGGCCACGCCTTCGCCTTCGCGGAGGAGGCCGAGGAGGATGTGCTCGGTGCCGACGTAGGAATGATTGAGCGCCTTGGCTTCCTTGCCGGCGAGCGCGAGGACCTTCTTCACGCGCGGCGTGTAGGGAATGCTGCTGGCGGGCGTTTTGGTTTCCTGGCCGGTGCCGACTTGTTTCTCGACCTCACCGCGGACGGTTTCGAGATCGAGGCCCATCTTCTGCAACACGCTCACGGCCACGCCCTGGCCGAGCTTGATGAGGCCCAGCAACAAGTGCTCCGTTCCGACGTAGTTGTGGTGGAAGCGGTCGGCCTCCTTGCGAGCCAGCGCGAGCACCTGTTGGGCGCGCGGCGTGAAATTGTTCATAGGTTCCATGTGGGCGTTTCGAAAGGGAATCGGTTACTTGGTTGCGTTACTGAAGTCCGGACCGGGCACTTTGGCAAATTCGCTGCGCAAGAGTTCGCCGCGAAGGACGTCGCGCTGTCCGGCCTCCATCGAGCCCTTGACGGCATTCTGGATGTGGCCGGGCTGACACTCGATGAAAAGGCGGTCGACGATCGCGCGCTGCGTATCGGGAAAGATGCCGAGATCGATGCCGAGCCGGATGAGCGAGAGGAGATTCATCGCCTCGCCGGAATTCAGGAGAAAGCCGTGCTGAAGGATGCCGTAGGCGCGGCCGATCTTGTCGAACAACTTGGTCTGCTCGCCCTCGAGGAGTTTCTCCCGGGCGTTCAGCTCCTGTTCGATGATCGTGTTCAAGACGCCGGTAAGGTGTTTGATGATGTCCTCTTCGGTCTCGCCCAGCGTGGTCTGGTTCGAGATCTGGAAGATCGAGCCGCTCGCGTCCGAACCTTCGCCGAACAGGCCGCGCACGGCCATGCCGAGCTGGTTCACCGCGCGCACGACCTTTTCCATCTGGCCGGAAATCACCAGCGCCGGCAGGTGCATCATGGTCGAGGCGCGGATGGCGGTGCCGAGGTTCGTCGGACAGGCGGTGAGGTAGCCGAGTTGCGGGTTGAACGCGTAGTCGAGGTGCTCTTCGAGCTCGGTGTCGAGGCCGTCGATGGTGTTCCAGACCTTCTTGAATTGAAAACCGGCGCGCAGGACCTGGATGCGCAGGTGATCTTCCTCGTTTATCATCACGACGCAGGACTGATCCTTGCTGATCACGATGCCCGCGCCCGCCTTGGCGTGGCTCAGCTCACGGCTGATGAGGTGACGCTCGACGAGGATCTGTCGCTCGAGTTCGGAAAGGTCTTCGACCGCGACCGCGAGGCCACGCTTCATCTGCGGAAGCGACGAAACCGCTTGGAGGCAGGCGCCCAGCACCTCGCGCCGCTGCGACTCCTTGGCCCAGCCAGGAAACGGCATGCGCGCGAGATTTCGCGCGAGGCGGATGCGCGTCATGAGGACCACGGCACTCTTGTTGGCGGAAGGGTCGGTCAACTCGGAAGGAGCGGCGATGAGGTCGTTGATCTTCATCTCAATTCTGCGCCTGACGGGACTTCTTGCCGACGGCTTGGCGGACTTGCGTGATTTCATCGCGGTAACGCGCGGCGTCTTCGTAGCGCTCGGACTTGATCGCCTGATCGAGCTCGGTTTCGAGCTGCGTCAGGCGTTCATAGAGCGACCTCCGCTCGATCGCCTTTTGCGGCGTCTTGCCGACGTGGGAGATGCCCTTGTGCATGCTGTCGAGCACCGGCTCGAGCGTTTCGGCAAAGGCCTCGTAGCATGCCGGGCAGCCGAAACGTCCCGTTTTCTTGAAATCCTGCTGGGTGAAACCGCAGGCCTCGCAGCGCACGTCGCCGCGCGGCTCGGGATTGAGCGAGGCCTTGAGCAGCAAGTCGGCAAGAGAAAAGCCGCTGGGGTCGGTCACACCCTTCGCCTGCGCGCACGCCTCGCACAGGTCAACCTTGTGGATCTTGTTGTTGACGATTTGGGTGAGGTGGACCGTGGCGGGTTTGGAGCACAGGTCGCATTTGAGGGAATTGGCCATGAAGATTCGTGGAGGTGACGAGTTCAGCGCCGGGCCCCGCCGAACTGACGCCGGTTACCCGATGGAGCGCTGTCCGCTGTCGATTGTGAAAATGCCCAAACTCATTCGGGAAGCAAGTGCGCAGTCCTCAGCGCGTGCGGCATCATGGCGCGCAACGCGAGCCGCGGAAATCGGGTCCGCACCCGCCTCCGGCCTAGATGAGGACACCCTCGCGCGTGACCCGCTGGCGAAACTCCGCGAGCAGTCGCTGGGTGACCGGTCCCGGTTTGCCGGTGCCGATGACGCGGCCGTCGAGCTTCACGACCGGAATGACTTCAGCACCGGAGCCGGTGAGAAAACACTCGTCCGCGCACCAAACATCATAGCGCGTCATGTTCTGTTCCACGATCGGAATGTTCAGCGCACGCGCGATGTCGAACATCGTGTCGCGTGTGATGCCTTTGAGCGCTCCCTGGCTGGCGGACGGCGTGTAGATCGTGCCCTTGTGGACGGTGAAGATGTTGTCGGCCGTGCACTCGGCGACGTAACCCTGGTCGTTGAGCATGATCGCCTCGAGCGCGCCGGCCTGCTTGGCCTCGATCTTGCCGAGGATGTTGTTCACGTAGTTCAGCGACTTGATCGTCGGCGGCAGCGCGGCCGGGTTGATGCGGCGCGTGGGCACGGTGACGATCGCGAGGCCGTTGTCGTAATACTCCTTCGGGTAAAGCTGGATCGTGCTCGCGATGATGAAAACTGTCGGCTTCGGGCAGAGCCACGGTGCGAGTCCGAGATCTCCGGCACCGCGTGTCACGACGAGGCGAATATAGCCGTCCGTCAGGTTGTTTCGGCGGCAGGTCTCGCAAGTCGCCTCGATGAACTGCTCGCGTGTCAACGGCAGGTCGAGCAACAGGGCCTTCGCCGAATACTCCAAACGCTCGATGTGTTCGACGAGCCGGAAAACGTTGCCGCCATAGAGGCGGATGCCCTCGAAGATGCCGTCGCCGTAAAGCAAGCCGTGGTCGAACACCGACACCTTGGCTTCGGCCGAGTCCACATACTTGCCGTCGAGATAAACGATCATGTGCCGCACCATGCAGTCGCGAGTCACAAAGGCGAGAATGGGCTTGCGGTTATTTTCACCTATGACTCGACTCGCCGTCTCTCCGTTATGTTTTCTGGCGATCGCCGCAACCACGCAGGCTTCACGCTCATCGAGCTGCTCACGGTCATCGCCATCATCGGCATCCTCGCCGCGCTGATTTTTCCCACGGTCGGCAAAGTGCGCGAAACCGCCCAGCGCACGGTCGACGCCAACAACCTTCGCGAGATCGTCAAAGCCGCACAGCTCTACGCCGCCGACAACAACGACCGCCTCCCCGAGCCGCAATCGGTCGCCGCGCAATACCCCGGCCTCGGCCAAGGTCCGTTCGCGTGGGCCGGCATCCTCGCGCAACGCGGCATCCTCAAGGACCCAACGTTCTATTTCGCCAAAAACGATCCGCAGTTCAACGGCACCTACCCGACCGCGATCGTCACCGCGACGAGCAACACCACCCTCGATGCCTCCTTCAGCACGAACCGGGTGCTCTCGTTTGAACTCGTCGGCGGGCTGCGCATGAGCGACGGTCCGACCGTCCCGGTCGCCTTCACGCGCGGGCTCCTCCCCACCGGGCTGTGGAGCGCCGAAAATGGCGTCTACAAGGACGCCGGTGGCCACATCGCTTTTCTGGGCGGCAACGTCCAGTTCTACCCCAACACCAGCGAGGCTGCCAATCAGCTCACGCTGAACAACGGCCAGAAGGGCAGCAACGTGCTGCAGGCTCTGCCCTTCAACCCCACTGCAGCAAGCAATCCGAGAGTCTACGCGACGCCTCCGGCGGGAGTCGGCACCGTTGCCGGCACCCCTGCCGTGCGCGCCTCGTAGGCGATTAGTCAGCACAGACCCGCCATTGCTTTCAGCTAAAAACAAAAGCCCGGCCCGCACAGGCCGGGCTTTTTTTCTTCCCCAGACGGTCCCGTGACCTACCGTGCGCGCTGGAGCACACCCTCCCTGCCGGGCCGCAACGGGGTGCGCTCCGCCTTCAGTCTGGGCGCCGAAACTGCCACCATCGCTCGCGCTCGCGCCCTCTTCACTTTCACTCTCACTTTTCCCTTTCTGCATGTCCGACGCCCCCACCTTCGTCATTGGCCACAAGAACCCCGACGCCGACTCGATCTGCTCCGCCGTGGCCTACGCCGCCTTCAAGGAGGCCCGCGGCGAAAAGGGCTACGTCGCCGCCCGCTGCGGCAACTCCAACGCCCGCATCGACGCCATTCTCGCACGCTTCCACACGCCACTTCCGCTCTACCTCGCCGACGTCCATCCGCGCGTCGACGACGTGATGGTGAAAGACGTCCATAGCCTCTCGGAAACCGCGACCTGCGCCGAAGCCCTCGAATTCATCGACCGTTTCAGTCACCGCGTCGTCCCCGTCGTTGACGTTAATCGGAAACTCATCGGCACGATCAGCACGCCGGCCCTCGCCCACGCCTTCCTGCCGCAGATCTCCGAGCCCAAACGCATGCGGCTCGTCAACACCGACCTCAATTCCATCGCGCGCACGCTCCGCGCCGAAGTCGTCCACCTCGGAGACCGCGCCGACCAAGTCGAGGAGCTCTACGTGCGCATCGGCGCCATGGACATCTCCTCGTTCTGGCGCCTCTCGCAGGCCGAAGGCATCCCCGCCGAAAAATCCGTCATCATCGTCGGCGACCGCAGCGACATCCAGCAACGCTCCATCGAACTCGGCGTCCGCCTGCTCGTCATCACGGGCGGCAAGCGCGTGCACCCGTCGATCGCCGACGCTGCCCGCGCTCGCGGCACCACGCTTCTCATCAGCCCCTACGACAGCGCCACCACCGCGTGGCTCATCCGCACCGCCAGCCGCCTCGCGCCCGTCATCGACCGCAGTTTTGCCACCGTGAGCGCCGACAGCCGCCTCGCTGACGTCCGCCGCAAAGTCGGCGGCTCCAACGCGCCGGCGTTCATGGTGCTCTCCGACGACGGCCGCCTCGCCGGCATTCTCACGAAGACCGACATGCTCAAACCCGTGCCGACGCGCCTCGTGCTCGTCGACCACAACGAGCTCACCCAAGCCGTCCCCGGCGCCGACGAAGTCACGATCACCGAGATCATCGACCACCACCGCCTCGCCCCGATGGCGACCCCGCAACCGATCTTCTTCCTCAACGACCCCGTAGGATCCACCTGCACGATCGTCGCCGATCTCTTTCGCCGCTACGGCCTCAAGCCCACGCCCGACCTCGCCGGCCTCATGATGTCCGGCCTCATCTCCGACACACTGCTCCTCCAAAGCCCCACCTCCACGCCCAAGGACGCCGACATCCTCGCCTGGCTCGAGTCGCACGCCGACATCAAGGCCAAGGCCCTCGCCGAACTCATCTTCAGTTCCGGCTCCGTCATCCTCGCCAGTCCTCCCGCCAAGGTCGTCCGCTCCGACTTCAAGATCTACGACGAGGAAGGCACGACCTTCTCCGTCTCGCAGGTCGAGGAACTCGGCTTCGACAACTTCTGGGTTCACGCGAAGGAAATCGCCGCCGCCCTCGCCGAGCTCCGCGACGCCGAGAAACTCACCTTCGCCGCGCTGCTCGTGACGGACATCAACACGCAGAACTCGCTTCTCCTGGTGAAAGGCGAGCCCGAGTTCATCCGCAAAATTTCCTACGCCCACGTCGAGCTGGACGAGATCTTCGACCTCCCCGGCGTCGTCTCCCGCAAAAAGCAGCTCATCCCCTACCTCACGAGTTTGCTGCGGGAGATGAGGGGGTAGCACCTCGATTCACAGAAACGACGCCCCTGACTTCGCCCCATGAGCTTCGGTCGACTTCTTCTGCTAGCTCTCAGTGGGTTCGTCGCACTGCTGCTCTTCATCGCGCTGTTCGCGATCGTCTTCCCGATCAACTTTCCTCCTTGGCTCGGCCTCTCGCTATGTGCGCTCTCGTTCGCCGCCGGTGGAACGATAGCTTGGTTTGCGATAGGACGTCCAAGCCCGAAGCTCACATCCTTCGATACGCCTGATTACGAATCGTTGGGACTCCTCACCTCTCGAAAGTTCAAGGCCGAGCGCGCCTTCGAAGTAGAGCCTTTCGAGGACGAAGGGCCTCACTTCTTCATTGGCCTGGAGGATGGCACAGTCCTCTTCCTGTGCGGCCAATACCTTTTCGACTACTTGGAAATCGCCGATGATCCGGACCTCGCTCAGGCGGCGACTTTCCCGAGCACCGAGTTCGAAGTGCGCAGCCACAAAAACGAGCATTGGACGCACTCGGTGGTCTGTCGCGGTCGGTATCTGAAACCCGAAATCACGCTACCGCGTTACTCGAAGCGTTTCCTGAAAAAATTCGGGACGCCGACCGATGGCGAGGTCTTCGATGTCTCTTTCGAAGGGATGCTCGCCCGTGTGAGAGACTCGTAGGAATTACACCAGCGGAAACTGCTGTTGCATCCCAACCGGGCGCTGCGCAACGTGCTCCCTCTATGTCCGCCGAGAACACGTCACCCGCCACGCCAGCACCCGCTCCCAGCGATTTTGTCCGCGACATCGTCGCGCAACACGTCGCCGAGCAACGCTACGCGAAGATCGTGACGCGTTTCCCGCCCGAGCCCAACGGCTACCTCCACATCGGCCACGCCAAGTCCATCTGCCTGAACTTCGGCATCGCCCGCGAAAACAGCGGCCAGTGCAACCTCCGCTTCGACGACACCAACCCCGTCAAGGAGGACGTCGAATACGTCGAGTCCATCACGACCGACGTGAAGTGGCTGATCGACGGCTGGGCCGATCACTGCCTCGGCTTCAAGGCCAAGGGCGCCACGCCGCACCTGCAGACTGTTAACGGCAAACCCGACTATTACCTGCCGCCCGTCGATCCCGCGCAGATCGCCTCCCACCTTTCGGGCGACAAGACCGAGCCCTTCCACGCCTCCGACTACTTCGAGCCGCTCTACAACTACGCGCTCGAACTGATCAAGCGCGGCAAGGCCTACGTCTGCGACCTCACCCCGAAGGAGACCGACGAATACCGCGGCGCGCCCGACAAGCCCGGCCGCAACTCGCCCTACCGCGACCGCTCGATCGCGGAGAACCTCGACCTGTTCAAGCGCATGCGCGCCGGCGAATTCCCCGACGGCGCCCGCACGCTCCGCGCGAAGATCGACATGGCGTCGCCCAACGTCTGGCTGCGCGACCCGCTGCTCTACCGCATCCGCCACGTCGCGCACCACCACGCCGGCAGCGGCTGGTGTATCTACCCGCTTTACGACTACGCGCACTGCCTCAGCGACTACCTCGAAGGCATCACGCACAGCATCTGCACGCTCGAGTTCGAGGTGCACCGTCCGCTCTACGACTGGATTCTCGAGTCGCTCGAACTGCCGCGCCCGCTCCCGCACCAATACGAATTCGCGAAACTCAACCTCGCCTACACCCTCGTCTCCAAGCGCAAGCTCCTGACGCTCGTGAACGAAAACGTCGTCGCCGGCTGGGACGACCCGCGCATGCCCACGATCTCCGGCCTGCGCCGCCGCGGCATTCCGGCCGCCGCGCTCCGCGAATTCGTCACCAGCGTCGGCGTCACGAAGGCCGACTCTGTCACCGAAGCCGCCGTCTTCGAGAACATCGTCCGAAATTATCTCAACGCGACCGCGTTCCGCCGCCTCGCCGTCCTGAAGCCGATCAAGGTCGTCCTCACCAACATCCCGGCCGGCGACGTCGTCCTCTGCGACGCCACCAACAACCCGCAGGACGAGACGCCCACCACGCGCAAGGTCTCGCTCACGCGCGAGGTGTTCATCGAGTCCGACGATTTCGCCGAGGTCCCGCCGCCGAAGTATTTCCGCCTGAAACCGGGCGGCGAAGTGCGCCTGAAATACGCGTGCATCATCAAGCTCGACGAGATCGTGAAGGATGCGTCCGGCGCGATCACCGAGCTGCGCTGCACCGCCGACCTCACCACGCGCAAGGGGGAGCCCAACGCCGATCGCAAAGTCAAAGGCACGATCCACTGGGTCAGCGCCGTGCGCTGCGTCGACGCCGAGGTGCGCCTCTACGATCGCCTCTTCACCGTCCCCGAGCCCGCCGCCGAGGAAGATTTTCTGAAAGTCGTGAATCCGAAGTCGCTCGAGACCGTCACCGCCAAGCTCGAAGTCTCGCTCGGCACCGCGACGGCCAACGAGCACTTCCAATTCGAGCGCCTCGGCTACTTCACGCTCGATGCGAACGACTCGCGCCCCGACCACCTCGTCTTCAATCGCACGATCACGCTCAAGGACACCTGGGCGAAGTGATCGGCTGATCGCTTCATGAACCTGCCGCAACTCGACGCCATTGAAGCGCGCGTGCTGGGTGCGCTCATTGAGAAGGATCTCACGACACCGGACTATTACCCGCTGTCGCTGAACGCGCTGGTCAACGCGTGCAACCAGATCAACAACCGCGAGCCCGTCATGGCGCTCAGCGAGCCGGACGTCACCCGCGCCCTCGACAAGTTGCGCGACAAGCGCCTCGCCGTCGTCATCACCGGCGGCGACAGCCGCGTGCTGAAATTCGCGCACAAAGCCCGCGAAATTTTCGAGCTCTCGCGCCCCGAGGTTTCACTGCTCTGCCTGCTGCTCCTGCGCGGTCCGCAGACCACCGGCGAACTCCGCGGTCGGAGCGGTCGCATGCACGAGTTCGCCGACCTCGCCGACGTCCAAGCCACACTCGGTCGCCTGGCCAATCGTGAGAACCCCGATCAGCCGGCGTTGGTCACGTTGTTGCCCCGCGCCCCCGGCACGAAGGAATCGCGCTACGCGCACCTGCTCTCCGGCGAACCCGCCGCGGCGCCAGTCTTGCCGACCTCCGACACGTCTGCGCCCATCGCGCCGCTCTCGTCTGACACCGCGCGCTTCGCTCAGCTCGAAGCCGACAACGCCGAACTGAAGCGGCAGCTCGCCGAGCTCCGCCGTGAATTCGACGAGTTCCGGAAGAAGTTCGAGTAACCGCGCCCGCCGCGAACTCAGGCCTTCGGCGGTCGCCCCGCCACCTCCGACAACACCGGGCTCACGGTCGCCAGCGGTCGCACCTCGACCGTCAGGCCGTGCGCCAAGCCCGGACATTGTTTCGCAATCTCGGTCGCTTCATCGAACGATTCCACGGTTAGCATGATGTAACCGCCCACGACCTCTTTCGCCTCGGCGAACGGCCCGTCCGTCACACGCGCGTTCGCGCCTGCGCCGGTCACGACGCGTCCCTCCAGCGCCAGCGGCTGGCCATGCGAAACCTTCTTGCGCGCGGCAAGGCCGTCATACCAGTCGTTCCACTGGCGGGCCAGCACCGCGCGGCCTTCGGGAGTGAGATGCGCATGCGCTTCCGGGCCGGCGTTACGGAAAAGCAGCAGGTAGCTCGCGACAGACGTGGAATTCGTGGACATGCCCGCGTAGTCAGCGCGCGCATGCGCAAGGGTCAATCGCTCCGCGACGAAACTGCGGCTTCATCCGTCGCCGGTGGCTCAAAGCGCGCGCAAAACCCATCCCAAGCCGCCCCATTGATCTCCAGGACCCGTCCGCCCGCCGCCGTGCGGGCGAGAGTCCGCGCCCGCGCAACCCCATCGTCGCACTCCACGCGATAGAGCACGACGTCCGCGTCAATCTCGGCGGCGCGACGGCGCGCATCGTCTCGCTCCGCTCGCGTCCAGAAACCCCAATCGAGGATCACGTCGCGTCCGGATAAAATGATCGCTCCCGCTTCGCGCCACAACTCGTCCGTGACCTCGCGCGCAAACGCCGCAAATTTTTCCGCCGGCGGATTGGTGCCGTGACGCGCCACCATCCGCTCGTCGTGCCCGAGGATCACCGCTTCGCGCTCCGACGCGAGTCGGCGCGCGAAGGTCGTCTTGCCGCACCCGGGCAGGCCGCACAACAGGTGCACTGCGGGACGAACCGACTGTCCGGTCGCCGCCTTCATCGCGGTCAGAATCCGAGGACTCCCTGCGCGTGCAGCTCGCCGCCGCTGCGCACGGCGAAAACCCCGCGATCGCCCACGCGCTCCACCGCAACCTGCACTGTCGCGACGCTCAGCGACACTTCCTTGAGAAATTGCATCTCCACTCGCGAGGGGCGCACCGGCAAACCTTGCTGGCTCAGCGCCGTCTGCAGACAGTCGAGATACGCGGTGTTGTTCAGGTGCGCGTTTCCGTCGAAATCCGCATAGCGCAGCGAAACCTCGGTCGCCACGGCCTCCGCGGTCGGCGCTTCGTAGCGCGTCTTGTCGAGGTCCGGCCGAAACATCTCCGCCTGCCCCACGGGGAAGCGGTCCGCGAGTTCCGCCGGCACACGCGTCAGCGATTTCGTGCGCAGGTTGACATAAAGCCACAGCGACGAGGCGCGCAGGACGCACTCGTCGCCGCAATAGAGCCGCAAATCGCGATAGCCACGGAACCCCCGGATGCCCGCGGACCAAGTCACGAGTTTCACGCGCTCCTCGTAACGCGGGTAGCGCGTGATCTCGACCGCGATGCGATTGAGCACCCAACTCTCGCCGAGCGCCGCCATCGCCTTCGCGCCGAGACCGAACTGGTCGGCGTGCTTGATCGCGCCTTCCTGGAGCAGCTTGAAAACGCCGGCGAGCGTGAGCAACTGATCACGATCGACGTCCCAGTAGGACACCTCCGTGGCCAGTGTGAACTCTTCACTCATCGCCGAGCGGGCCGCTTAGGCCGCGGCCTTCTGCAGTCGCGCCAACACGCGGTCTTTGCCGAGGACGCGGAAGATGCTCGTGATGCTCGGGCCGGCGTTGGTGCCGGTGACGGCGAGGCGGGCAATGCCCTGGTAGTCGCCGAAACCGAGCTGCCTGCTCTCCGCGAGTGCCTTGAGCGCGGCCTCGATCGCGGCATCGCTCGAGAAATCCATCGCCGGAAGCGCAGCGATCAGTTCGGCGAGGCGCGCCTTGGGATCGCCCTTGGCCATGAGCTTCTCCTTCACCTTCGCGTCGACCGGGAAGTCGTCGGTGAAGAAATACACGGTGTAGGCCGCGAGTTCGTCGATCGACTTAATCTTCGGCTGCGCGAGCAGCATGATCTCGCGGAAGTAAGCCTCGTTCGCGAGCACCGCGGCGCCGGTCGGTTGCTTGGCGAAATAATCCTTCGCGAGCGCGAGGAATTTCTCCGCGGGCAGCTCGAGCAGGTAAGTCATGTTGAGGTGCGCGAGTTTCTTGTGGTCGAACTTCGCACCGCTCTTGTTCACCGCCGGCAGATCGAAGAGGCGCACGATCTCCGCGATCGGCATCTTCTCGCGATCGTCGCCCGGGTTCCAGCCGAGCAGCGAGATGTAGTTCACCAGCGCCTCGGGCAGGAAGCAGCGTTGCTGGTATTCCTCGATCAGCGCGCCCTTGTCGCGCTTCGACATCTTGCCCTGGCCCATTTCGGGCGACTTCAGAATGAGCGGAATGTGCGCGAAGATCGGCGGCGTCACGCCGAAGCCCTCGTAGAGGCGCACGTGCTTGCTCGTGTTGGACAGGTGATCCTCGCCGCGGATGATGTGCGTGACCTTCATCGTGATGTCGTCGACGACGTTCACGAAGTGGAACACCGGGTTGCCGTCCGAGCGGAAGATCACGAAGTCCTCGTCCTCCATGCGCTCGACGCGGCCGCGGATCTGGTCGTCGATCACGACCGGATCGCTCTTCACCTTCTCGACCTCCTTCTTGCGGTGGTCGTCGAAGACACGGTAGCGCTCGCCGAGCATCTTGAACCAGATCGCGCCGTCCTTCTCGTAGGCGCGCCCGTTCGCGAGGAGCTTTTGTTTATATTCCTCGTAGAGGGCGCCGCGCTGACTCTGGCGATACGGACCGTAGTCGCCGCGCTCGCCGACGCCGTTGGCGTTTGGGCCCTCGTCCCAATCCATGCCCAGCCACGTCAGGCTGTCGTAGATCAGCCGCAGGAACTCCTCGCTGTTGCGCGCCTGGTCGGTGTCCTCGATGCGCAGAATGAACGTGCCGCCGGTGTGGCGGGCATAGAGCCAGTTGAACAGCGCCGTGCGGGCGCTGCCGATGTGGAAGAAGCCCGTCGGGCTGGGTGCGAAGCGGACACGAACGTTCGACATAGAAAAAAGGAGAACCACGAATGGACACGAAGGAACACCAATTTCCAAGCCCGGAGGAGGCGCGCCAGTTCCGGTTCTCGCCGATTCGTGTTTATTCGCGTCCATTCGTGGTTCTTTTCTTGGCTCCACATGCCCGCTCCGCTGCCGCTCGATCCCGCCGAATTCATCCCCCGCTTCGATGCCGCCGCGCGTCGCGCTGGATTCGCCGCTGAGCAATTCGGCGAAATCCATGGCTACGCGCTGAACGCCTACACCAAGCTGGCCACGCCCGCCGCGCCGCGCCTCTACGTTTCGTCCGGCATGCACGGCGACGAACCTGCGCCGCCCTGGGCCGTGCTCCAGCTCGTGGAAAGCGGATTCTTCGACGCGCGCGCATCCTGGTGGGTTTGCCCGATCCTGAACCCAACCGGTCTCGCGCTGGGCCAGCGCGAGAACTTCGCCGGCGTCGATCTCAACCGCGACTACAAGCGCCCCGCGACCGCCGAGATCCGCGCGCATGTCGCCTGGCTCGAGCGCCAGCCGGACTTTCACGCGACGTTTTGCCTCCACGAGGATTATGAGGCGGCCGGTTTCTATCTTTACGAATTGAATCCCGACAACCGTCCGACCCTCGCCGATGTCGCGCTCGCCGGCGCGGCCGCGCACGGTCCGATCGAAACCGCCGCAATCATCGATGGTCGCGAGTCCGTCGCGCCCGGCATCATTCGGCCGGTGAGTGATCCGCTGCTGCGCGATCAGTGGCCCGAAGCGATTTATCTCCGGCACGAGCACACGACGCTGACCTACACGTTCGAATCGCCCACCGCTCTCCCGCTCGAACAACGCGTCGCCGCGCACTGCGGCGCGCTCCGGGCTTCGGTTGCGGAGTTGCTCAAGGCGATTTAGCCGCGAACACCCGCTCCACGAACGCATCGATTAGCCCCTGCGCCTCCGCGGCCGGCAACGCCATGTGCCGCTCCGCGAATCGCGCGAGGTCCGCCGGCCACGGCGCGGTCAGCAGGTAATCCATGCGCGCGGGCCGCAAATCGATCGCGGCGCAATGCAGCGCCTGACGCGTCAACGGCAACAACGCGCTGTGCCGCGCGGTCCAGCCATGCTCGGCAAACTCGAGATACAGCGTCGGATCGGGCCCATAGAGCTTGTCCCCTACTACGCGGCGCCCGAGCCACTCCGCGTGCGCGCGAATCTGATGCTTGCGGCCGGTGAGCAGCTCGATGCCGACGAGCGTGTAGCCACCGCGCGCGATGAGCGGATGAAAAATCGTCCGCGATTCCTGCGCGCCCTCCGAGCCGGAGGCGACCACCCGCTGCTTCACCGTGACGTTCGCAGTCGGGTCTGGGCCGAGGGGCTGATCGACCGCGAGGGATTCACCCAGCTCGCCTTCGAGGATCGCGACGTAGGCCTTGCCGATGAGTCGTTTGCCGACCGCTTTTTGCAGGCGACTGCCCGTGGCCTCGTCCTTCGCAAGAACAATCACTCCAGAAGTCTCGCGATCGAGCCGATAAACAAACCGGATGGTTTGCAGTCCCATGCCTTCGCGCAGTGCTCCGGCGAGACTCGACCACGGTCCGTTTTTGGACGGGTGGACGACGAGCCAGCCCGGTTTGTCGATCACCAGCAGGCGCTCATCCTCGAAACGAACCCAGCCCGGCAGGTCGGCCGGATTCACGAGCGGCGCCTCGGCCGGCGGCAGCGGTTGGTCGTCAAGCGAGGACATGCAGGAACGTTCAAAATTATTGTGTGTTATAACCGACACCGCGAGGTTGCCTCTTCGCCGGCTTGGGCTATCCGTGTGCGTGTCGAATGAAGCACTTTCCCACAAGGAAAGAATGGCCGGCCCAAGCGGGCGGCACCGTCGACAAACTGCACACCGTCGAGAGGGACTCGGCCGTCGTGCTTTTCCCCAACCAACCAAGGATACCCATGAATAGCTCCAACGGCTCCCACGAAGTAATCGTTACCGGCATTCACCTCGAACTGACCCCGTCCCTGAAGTTCTACGTCCGAGAGAAAATGGAGCGATTGTTTCGACATGAGAGCCACATCGTGCGCGTGAAGGTCGAACTCGAATGCGACCGCCAGCACGTCCGCGACGATAAATTCATCGCCAAGGGCCATATTCAACTCCGCGGCCCCGACATCAACGCCACCGTCTGCTCCGAAGACTGCCACAAATCCATTGATCTGCTCGTCGACAAACTCGACCAGTCGCTGCGCAAACGCCACGGCCTGGCCAAGGACAAGCGCAACCACCCGCGCGCAGTGGAATGGCACGACGTGACGCTGCCCAAAGCCATCTGACCCAACGTCTCACTTTTCATTCCCTTCGAGCCCGCCACATTCGGCGGGCTTTTGTTTTCCGCCTCTACGCGCACCGCATCGCCAATAGAAATCACAACGCGGCGCGCACCGCGCCTTATGGTCCGAACGGAGTAAACCTTTTCGGTTTCCAAAACGTCGCCGCCGGGATTTCTATGACGCGACCTCGCCTATGCCCGGCACGCTCCCCCTCTCCGGACACGCCCTCACGCTCACCCGCCTGCGCCGCGCCATCGTCCGACGCGAAAAGATCGCGCTGACCGCCGACGCCCGACGCCGCATCAAAGCCTCGCGCGCCATCGTCGATCGGCTGCACGACGACCCCACGCCGCACTACGGCATCAACACCGGCTTCGGCGTCCTCGCGCATAAACGCGTGCCATCGGCCGACCTCGAGAAGCTCCAGGAAAACCTGATCCTCAGTCACGCCGTCGGCGTCGGCGACGAAGTGCCCGCGGAGATCGTGCGCCTCATGTTGTTGCTCAAGGTCAACGGCCTTGCCGTCGGTATGTCGGGCGTGACGCGACAGGTGGTCGAACACCTCATCGCGTTCTACAACGCCGACGCGCTGCCCATCGTCTACACGAAAGGTTCCCTCGGCGCTTCCGGCGATCTCGCGCCGCTCGCTCACCTCGTGCTCCCTCTGCTCGGCCTCGGCGAAATGATTTTCCACGGCAAGCGCCAGTCCGCACGCGCCGTGCTGAAACAACTCGGCCTCGCACCCCTGAAGCTGCAGTCCAAGGAAGGGCTCGGCCTCATCAACGGCACGCAATTCATGTCGGCCTACGCCGTGCATTGCCTGCTGCGCGTCGAGAATCTCCTCAAGACCGCCGACATCGCCGCCGCCACCACCCTCGAAGCCGCGCGCGGCAGTGCCGCGCCGTTCGACGCCCGCATCCACGCCGCGCGCCCCCACTCCGGCCAGCGCGACGTCGCGCAGAATCTCCGCGCACTCCTCGCGAAATCAGAAATTCTCCCCTCCCACGCGCATTGCGAAAAGGTGCAGGACCCTTACTCGCTGCGTTGCGTCCCCCAGGTCCACGGCGCCGTGCGCCTCGCCGTCGCCCACGCGCGCAGCGTCGTGGAAACCGAAATCAACTCCGCCACCGATAACCCGCTCGTCTTCGCGAACGGCGACGTGATCAGCGGCGGCAATTTTCACGGCGAGCCGCTCGCGTTCGTCCTCGACTACCTCGCGATCGCCACCGCCGAACTCGCGTCGATTTCCGAGCGCCGCATCTACATGCTGCTCCACGGCGACACCATCGGCGACCTCAAGGTCCCCAGGCTCCTCATGAAAGACACCGGGCTCAACTCCGGCTTCATGATCCCCCAATACACCGCCGCCGCGCTCGTTTCGGAGAACAAAGTTCTCGCCCATCCGGCGTCCGTCGACTCGATCCCTTCCTCGCTCGGCCAGGAGGATCATGTGTCGATGGGCTCGATCAGCGCGACGAAGCTCCTCGAGGTGGTGAAGAACACCGAAACCGTCCTCGCGATCGAGTTCATGTGCTCGACGCAAGGCCTCGAATTCCTCCGTCCGCTCAAGGCCGGTCGCGGCGTCGAAGCCGCCTTCGCCGCGGTGCGCCAAGTAATTCCCTTCGCCCAGGCCGATCGCCTCTTCCACAACGACGTCGCCACCGCCCTCGCCCTCGTCCGCAGCGAGGAACTCGTCACCGCCGCCGAAAAAGCCGCCGGGAAACTCACCTAGCCAGGTAGGGCGAGGCGTCCCGCCGAGCCGCGGCTCACCGAGACGGTTCGCCCTGCCCCTCGCCGCCATGCCCCCATCGAAAACCCAAAATCAGAAATCCAAGCCGCGTCCCGTGCGCGCGCCACGCGGCGCCGAGCGCACGTGCCAATCCTGGGCCGCCGAGGCCGCGCTGCGCATGCTGCAAAACAACCTCGATCCCGAGGTCGCCGAGCGCCCGAACGACCTCGTCGTCTATGGCGGACGCGGCAAGGCCGCGCGCAACTGGGCCTGCTTCGACGCGATCCTCGCCACGCTGCCCAAGCTCGCACCCGACGAAACGCTGCTCGTCCAGTCCGGCAAACCGGTTGGGGTCGTGCGCACGCACGTCGACGCCCCGCGCGTCCTGCTCGCGAACAGTAACATCGTTCCCGCCTGGGCGACGCAGGAACGTTTCGACGATTTCGAAAAACGCGGTCTGATGATGTATGGCCAGATGACCGCTGGCTCGTGGATCTACATCGGCACGCAGGGGATTTTGCAGGGCACCTACGAAACCTTCGCCGAGTGCGGACGCCAGCACTTCGGCGGTTCGCTCGCGGGACGCCTGTGCGTCACCGGCGGCTGCGGCGGCATGGGCGGCGCCCAACCGCTCGCGATCACCATGGCCGAGGGCACATGCCTCATCGCGGACATCGACAAATCCCGCCTGCAAAAACGCGTGCGCGACCGCTATCTCGACGAAATCGCGCCGTCGCTCGACGAGGCCATTGACCGCGCGGTGCTCTACGCCGAGCACCGCCAGGCGCTCAGTGTCGGCGTCGTCGCCAACATCACGGACCTGCTCGAGCGTCTCCTCGCGCGCAAAATTTCCGTCGACGTCCTCACCGACCAGACGAGCGCGCACGATCCGCTCGTCGGCTACGTGCCGGTGGGCTATGACCTCAAAGCCGCCGCGAAGCTTCGCAAAAACGACCCGAAGAAATACCAGAAGCTCTCGCTTGCATCGATGGCACGCCACGTGAAGGCGATGCTCAAGCTCCAGCAGCGCGGCGCGAAGACCTTCGATTACGGCAACAACCTCCGCCAGCACGCGCTCAACCAAGGCGTGAAGCGCGCGTTCGATTTCCCGGGCTTCGTGCCCGCCTACATTCGCCCGCAATTCTGTCTCGGGCGCGGGCCGTTCCGCTGGGTCGCGCTCTCGGGCGATCCGGCCGATATCGCCGCGACCGACCGCGCGATCATGGAGCTCTTCCCCGCAGACAAGGCGCTCCACCGCTGGTTGAAAATGGCCGGCGAACGCGTCGCATTCCAGGGCCTGCCGGCGCGCATCTGCTGGCTCGGCCTCGGTGAACGCCACCGCGCCGGCCTGCTGTTCAACCAAATGGTCGCCGATGGCCGCGTGAAGGCGCCGATCGTGATCGGCCGCGATCACCTCGACTGCGGCTCCGTCGCGAGCCCCAATCGCGAGACCGAGGCCATGAAGGACGGCTCGGATGCGATCAGCGATTGGGCGATCCTCAATGCGATGGTGAACATCGCCAGCGGCGCTTCGTGGGTCAGCTTCCATCACGGCGGCGGCGTCGGCATCGGCTACTCGCAACACGCCGGTCAGGTCATCGTCGCCGACGGAACTCCCGAAGCCGCCCGCCGCCTCGGACGCGTGCTCACGAACGACCCGATGATGGGCGTCTTCCGTCACGCCGACGCGGGCTACGAACAAGCGCAGCAATGCGCCCAGCGCTTGAACGTGCCGATCCCGATGAAGAACTGGTAATGCACGCCACGCCGGTGTAGGGCCTCACCTTGGTGAGGCCTCTCGTTCTCACGCGTGGCATTCGCCGCGCTCGCACCTGAGGCTCGACACAAGCCCTACAACGCCCCCCCTTCGCATGCGCTCGATCCCCCACCTCATCCCCGCCAAATGGCCCGCCGATCTCCCGCGCACCCGTTTCGCGTCGACGTTTCGCACCGACACTCCCGACGGGTGCCCAATTGCGTTGCTCGGCATTCCCGATGATCGCGGCGTCTGGATGAACAACGGCCGGCCCGGCGCGGCGCGCGGCCCCGCCGCATTTCGCGAAGCGCTCTGCCGCTATGGCGCCGCGGAACCGGCGGCGGGCGAACTGCCGCGCGTGTTCGATGCGGGCAACGTGGAGGTTTCCGACTCGCTCGAAGAAACGCACCGGCGCGTCACCTCAATCGCCGGCGCGCTCCTCGATGCCGGCCTGTTCCCGATTGCGATCGGCGGCGGCCACGATCTCACCTACCCGTTTGTGCGTGCCGTCGCGGCGCGGTTTCCGAAGCCGACCGGCGTCTACTTCGACGCGCACCTCGACGTCCGCGAGACCACGGGCTCCGGCATGCCCTTTCGCCGCCTAGTCGAAGACTGCGGCGTGAAACACCTGCACGTGCACGGGCTGCGACCGTTGGTGAATTCACGCGAGCACTTCGGCTGGTTCGCCTCTCACGGCGGCATCACGCATCCCGACCGGGCGCGCGTTTCACTGCCGCGCGCGAAACACCTTTTTGTCAGCTTCGATCTCGACGTCCTCGACGCCTCGCAGGCGCCCGGCGTGAGTGCACTGAATCCGTCCGGCTGGTCGGTGGCCGACGCCGAACGCTGGGTGCGCGCCTGCGGAGCGAACCGCACCGTGCGTTGCTTCGATCTCATGGAGCTGAACCCCGCGCACGACGTCGACGGCCGCACCGCGCGCGTGGCCGCACATCTCTTCCTGACATTCCTGCTCGGTTTCGCTAAGCGTCCGGGCAAATGAGTCTGCTTTTTCGCAACGCCCGCCTCCTCACCCTCGCCGGTGCCACCGGCCCACGCCGGGGTCAGGCGCTGCGCGATTTGGGCGTCATCCCGCAAGGCGAAGTGCTCGTGGTCGACGGCAAGATCGCCGCGGTCGGCCCGAAAGTCGAGGCGCCGGCCGACGCGCAGGTGATCGACGCCGCCGGCCGCGTGCTGATGCCGGGCTTCGTCGACTGCCACACCCACGCCTGCTGGGCCGGCGAGCGGCTCGACGAGTGGGAGAAGAAACTCAACGGCGTCCCTTACCTTGAAATTCTCAAAACGGGCGGTGGCATCCACGCCACCGTGCGCGCGGTGCGCGAAGCCACGCAGAAGCAGCTCGCCGCGAGCCTGCGCGAGCGCCTCGGCCAGATGCTCCGCGGTGGCACGACGACGGTCGAGGTAAAGAGCGGGTATGGCCTCAACACCGAAGCCGAGCTGAAAATGCTGCGGGCGATCCGCCGCGCCGCGAGTGACTGGCCCGGCACGGTCGTCGCCACGGCGCTGCTTGGCCACGCGGTGGAAGGCGACGTGGACGACTATTCGCGCATGGTCACGAAGGAGATGCTCGCCGAGGTCTCACGTGAATTTCCCGATATCCCGGTCGACGCTTTCTGCGAAAAGGAGGCGTGGACCGTCGAGGCGTGCGTGCGGCTCTTCGAAAAGGCCCGCAAGCATCACCCGATCCGCGTGCACGCCGATCAGTTCAACTCGCTCGGCATGATTCCGGAAGCGATCCGGATGCACGCGCGCAGCGTCGATCATCTCGAGGCATCGAGCAAGGCCGACCTCACCGCGCTGGCGGAATCGAACACTTTCGGCGTGATCCTGCCGTGCACCGGCCTGCACACGGACCAGCGCTTCGCCAAGGCCGGCTTCTTCGCCGATCGCGGCGGCGCGCTCGCCCTCGCCACAAACTACAACCCCGGCTCTTCTCCCACGCACTCGATGCCGCTGGCGATCGCCGTCGCCGTCCGCTTCTGCGGCCTGTTACCGGCCGAAGCGATCACCGCCGCGACCTACAATCCGGCGCAGCTCCTCGGCTACACGGACCGCGGCTCCATCGAGGTCGGCAAGCGCGCCGACCTGCTCCTGCTGCATCACAAGGACGAACGTCAGCTCGCCTACGAACTCGGCGGCAACCCGGTGGACGTGGTGGTGTGCGGCGGCGCGGTGGTTCAGTCGATGACCTGAAGCCGACCGGCAGCCCGCGAGCGGCCAACCGGTCCGGCCGGATGAAAGCCCGCCTCAGTGGGACCGTCCTGGAGCGCGCTTCGGGCAAGACGCCGGATCGCGCGAAGCCAGAGTGGCGGCGAAGTTCGGAACGATTGTGCCCACCTCCCACGAGACGCGGTGACGGACTGTCGTCGCCCGTGAGCTGGGGTGCCCACACCGCGGTGCGTCGCTTGCACGTCATTAACCTACGCAATTCTGCGTAAGCGCCGCCGAACTCGGAGATTGTCCTGACGCCGTCGGAAATTTGCCTTGGTGCGGTCCTCATGCCCGCCTCCCTCGTTCTTCGTTGCACCACTGCGTTGTTCCTCCTCGCGGCTCCATGCGTCCGCGCCGAGTCCCTTGAAGCACTCCTCGCTCCGGTCGTTGACGCCGAAATCCAACGCGCGGCCGCGCACCCACCCGCCGAGCCCCCGACACGCGAAGACCTGATCCAAGCCGCCGATCTCTCCAGCGGCCCGGCCAATCCCGAAGTGATCGCTTTCAGCGAGGCGTTCATCGCCGCCCAAACCGACGACACCGAACTGCGCCGCGCCCGCGCGGAAGTCTGGTTGCAAATGGCGCAAGCCACGCGCGCCTTGCGCGAACTCGATCGCGTCACCGCGAAGGACGCGCGCGCTCCCGGGATCCTGCGTCTGCGCGCTCGCGCGTTGCGCTTTCTCGGGCGTCTCGCCGAAGCGGTCGAAGCGGCCCGCGCCGGCGCCGGCGGCGAAGGCTACGACGCCGAGCAGTGTGCCGCGCTGCTGCAGGAGCTGACGCCCCAATTGCCCGCGTGGGAAAAGGCCACCGGTGCGTCCCGCACGGAACGGGCCCAGGTCGCACTCGATTGCGGTGCCCTCAATGTCGCCCACGAACTCGCCCGGGCTGCGCTGGAAAAAAACCTCGGCGATGGCGCCGCCCGCGCGGTGCTGTTGAAAACCTACGATCCCCTCGAGCCGGACACGCCCGCGCTCACGGTCGCGATCAATCAGCGCCGCGCCCCCCTCGCCGCCGCCTACGCGCGCCAGCATCCGGCCGAGGAAAACGTCTGGCGAAACGCCGTTGTCTACGCCGCGGCCGCCCTCACCGCCGCAGGACCGAACGATGTGGCGTCCTTTCGCAATCTGCTGCGCGACGCGACCGCCGCAGGCCAAAGCTTCCCCGGTGAGGAACTCCGCCTCAAGGTGATCAGCACCGACGACCCGGCCGCGCTCGCCCGGATTGCGGACGAGGAATTCGGTCCGCTCAGCGAAAATCCCGACGTCCAGTGGCTGCTGGATCAGCGGCGACTTCTGCTCAATCGCGCGCACGCCGCCCTCGTCGCTGCGCAGGCGGAGCCGCGCGAACGGGTCCGCTGGGAAATCGCGCTCGCGACCGCACGCGAGGAGATCGAGGCCGGCCATCTCGCCGGGGCAACCTACCGGACCTTCGTCGAGCCCGCGCTCGCGGCGGGACACGAATTTCCGGCCGAAATCGCGCGGGCCAAACTCTACGCCGCCGACACCGACAACGACCTGATCGACGCCGTGCGCGAGACCTTGCCCGACACACGCGAACACCCCGACCTCGAAGCGACCATCGCGAAGCTCCTGGCGCGTCGCATCACCGCCGTCGCGCCCGACTCCCTCGCTCTCACCTCGACGCTCACAACCGACGCCACGCCGATCTTCGACGAACTCACCTACCTGCCCGCGATGACCAAAGCGGCCATTCGCGATCTGCACGCCGGCCTCGACCGTGTGCGCATGTGGATCCAACTCGGCGCTCCGGCGGCGGCCCTGGCCGAGCTGGAGGAGTCGCCCGCCGACCTCAAAGCGAGCGCGCACGGCTGGCTGTTGCGCGCCCAGCTCTATCGCGAACTCGGTCGCTACCCCGAGGGCCTGCTCGCACTCGACCGCGCGCGATTTCTCACCGGCAAGTCCGGTCCGCTGCCGAATTCCGAGCAGCTCCACGGCGTCGCGCTCGCCTCGCTGCGCGTCGATCTCCTCGCCGCCGCGCAAGGGGCCGCGCGCCACGTCGACGACCTGGCCGCCCGCATCAACTCGTCGCCCGACGATGCCGCGCTCTGGGGCCAGCTCGCCCGCGCGTGGATGGCCGACCCGCTCTACTGCATCCCCAAGGCCCTCAAGGCCGCGGCCCGTGCTCGCGCGCTCGATCCGAAACAGTCCGACGCACTCCGCGCCGAGTTCGAAGCGCTGCGCGTCCAGGCCCAGCGCGTGCCGAATGAGATCGCCGAGGCGCTCACCCCGCTCTTGCTCGAGCGCCTCGAACACTTGCCCAAGGACGACTGGACGCTCCGCCTGAAACTCATCCGCTCCGCGCCCTACAAGGAACGCATCTTCTACGCCCACCGCTGGCTCAACGAATTGGCGCCGCAGATCAAAAACGTGCCCAACGGCTATCGCCTCCAGCGCTTGTTCAAGCTCTACACGCTCAGCACGCACGAGGAGGTCGAGGACTGGATCGACGAAATGGGCGGCGACCACGTGAAGCCCGACAGCTTCGATTCTCCGGAGATGGAATACGCGCGGGAGATCGACAACCAGATGAACGAGCGCCGTGGCTGGTTCGTCCGCGAACCGATCAACCTTTTCCAGGAGGAGGAGATCGATCCGCGCAACGCCGCGGCCGAGGAGCAGCTGGCGCAACTCGGCGGCACCGACCGCCATTGTTGGGCGCTCTACGAACAGCTGCGCTTGCGCAGCGTCAACGAAGCCGGGCCGGCGCTCGAATCCAACGAGAGCCCCGAGGCGTTTCGCGCGCAGCTGTGGCAGTCCGGGCGCTATGGCCCGCCGCACGCCACCGACGAGGTGAACCCCGAGTGCGTGCCGTATTACCCCGGTCTCACCACGAGCGAGCGCAAACTGGCGCTGCGCCTGATCGAGCGGATGCTCGCCGCCTACATCGATCATGGCCATGCCCGCCGCACCGGCCTGGCGTTCGATCTCCTGCAGCGCCTGCAAATCCGGCCGCGCGCGCTCGCCCAGTGGCGCACCGCACTCGCAAATGCCAACGGCGCCGGCGACCTGCAGGAACTCCCCGAGCTTTCTCGCGCGCACGCACTGCTCAGCGCCGGCAAATACGACGAGGTCGACACGCTCCTCCGGCCGCTTTTCACCCGCGGCGTCCGAAACTTCTACCTCTATTACTACCTCGCCTCGGTCGAAAACAGCCGCAGCAAATTCGCCGAGAGCGCCCGTCTCTTCTCCATCGCACGCCAGTGGGGTCGCTATACGCCAGCCCTGGTCAACGACTGCAACGCCGCCCTGGCGATCGTTCGCGGCAACCAAAACCAACGCGCCGACTCCATTCGCGCGCGCATCGCCTACATCGATGATTTCCTCGGCTATCTGAATCGCGACATGCAGCGTGCCGCCGATCGCGCCGCCCAAGCCGCGGCGGACATGGAGCAGCTGGCTAAGAATCGCCCGACCGTCACGCTCTACAACGTCGACCGCCTCCAGTATCAGGCCGACAGGTATGCGCTCAACGCCACCAACGCCCAAGCGCGAGCCGAGCAGATCGTCAGCGAGGCCGGGGAACTCCAAGCCGAACGCGCGCGGCTGGTGGCGGAGTTGCAGCGCATGTGATTTGTCGGGCCGGTCTCCGACCGGTTCGAATCGACACTCGTCGTCGCAAGCCGCGAGTGCCGTTCGACGCGGCCCCGTCCGAGACCGGACCTGCCGCTTCCGCTTTTCACGCGCTTTCGTTTTCGTCGCCCGCGTCTTGGGCCGGAGTGCACGCCGCCGCCCCGTCGCCGCGGCGCGATCGAGTTTCCAGACGGCCACGTCGAAGGAAAGCGCGCGCCGCACTACAGGGTTCGACGCCGCAAGCCGCCCTGGGGCGGTCCCGACTCCCCGCTTGTGTTGCCCGCCCTTTCGCCCAACGTCGCGGCATGTCCACCTCCGACCTGCAGATCGAAATTCTCACCGCCGGCAGCGGCCCGGCGCCCCGGAAGGGCGACTTTGTCACCGTCCACTACACGGGCTGGCTGACGAACGGAGAGAAATTCGACAGCTCGCGCGATCGCGACGAGCCGTTCACCTTCGCGCTCGGCATGCGACAGGTCATCGGCGGCTGGGACCAGGGCGTCGCCACGATGAAGGTCGGCGACAAGGTGAAGCTCACCATTCCGCCGCACCTCGGCTACGGCGCGCGCGGCTTTCCCGGCGCAATCCCGCCGAACGCCACGCTCGTCTTCGAAGTTGAACTGCTGAAGATCGGCTGACCATGGCCGCCGCCCCCAACTCTCAGGAGATCGCCATTCGCGGCGACCACATCGAACTCGCCCAACTGCTCAAGTTCAGCGGTCTCGCCGAGACGGGCGGCGAGGCCAAGCAGGTCATCGGCGCCGGCCAAGTCGAACTCAACGGCGTCGTCGAAACGCAGCGCGGCAAGAAGGTCGTTCCGGGCGACCGCGTCAGCTACAACGGCCAGACGCTGCTCGTGCGCGGCGGTTGATCGTCGCGCACGTTTTCAGCCCGGTTTCACTGGCGCAAGGCGAGCGCATGGCTCGACAAAGTCACGTATTACGTGACTTTGCCGTCTCCCGCGATTTTGGCACAATGTGAATTCTGCTCCTATCCGAGCGGCTGTTTGAGGTAATTCTGGCGGCGCTCGCCACTGCGTCCGCGCGGACCCACGCGCGTCTCCGGCGCGCTGTAGGCGCGACGTCGGTAACCCGGCCGATCCGGATCCGCCGCGCACTTCAGCTGAAAATCCTGCATGCGCGCAAACACGTCCAGCAGCTGCGCCTGATCCGAATACTCTTCGAGTCCGCTCCGTTCGAGCGCAAGCAACAGCTCATGCGTCGCCTCGAGCGTCGAGAGACACCCCTCTTGCGGCTGCTGCTTGATCACGTAGCGGCTCGGCGCTTTCGGCGTGAACATCACGCGCGGCAGCCGTTGCAGGCTCGGACTCAGGCGCAGCATCTTGCGCGCCCCTGCCCACGTCGCATCCAGCAGGAAAACCACCAGCCGCCGCTCGCCGAGCTGTGCGCGAAACTCGTGCACCTCCGCCGCATCCGCGGTCGACAGATTCAACGCCTCACGTCCCGGATACAGTAGCACGCAACAGTTCCGCCCGTCCGCAATCAGCTCCTGCACCACGGCCGCCTGATCGAAGGCGAGGCCCATGTGCAGCTCGCTGTTCTCCAGGCACAGCCGGGTCAGCCGGCCGGTGTTGGCCTTCTCCTGCTTGAATTCCTTCGGGTGCATCAAGAACACGAACCGCGTCCGCGTCGCCATCGCGCGCAGCGTCGGGCACCAGCACAGCGCCTTCGGCCAAAAGCAGCGGTAACACATTTCTCGACTCATCGCCGTCAACGAACACACGACATCGCCCGAAGGCGAAACCGAACTACGCGCACTTTAAGGTTCCCTCGCGCGGGCAGGCGCCCCATCCCATTCGGCATGTCGTTCGCTTCTCTCGGCCTCTCCGAGCCGCTCCTCCGTGCTGTCACCGCGCGCGGCTACGAGACGCCCACTCCCGTCCAGACGGCGGCGATTCCCGCCGTCTTGCGCGGCGCGGACGTGTGGGCGTCGGCGCAGACCGGCTCGGGCAAGACGGCCGCGTTCGCGTTGCCCATTCTCGAACTCCTCGGCACGCGACGCCCGGACGGTCCGCGCCGGCTGCATTCGCTGGTGCTGGTGCCGACACGCGAACTGGCCGCGCAAATCGGCGAATCCTTCCGCACCTACGCGCGGGATCTGCCTTCTCCAGTCAAGGCGGTCGCGGTCTTCGGCGGCGTGTCGATCAATCCGCAGATGATGACCCTGCGCGGCGGAGCGGATGTCGTCATCGCCACGCCCGGCCGTCTCCTCGATCTCGTCGACCACAACGCACTGTCGCTCGCGAACGTCTCCACACTCGTGCTCGACGAGGCCGATCGTCTCTTCGACCTCGGTTTCGCGGAGGAACTCGACCGCATCCTCGCGTTTCTGCCGCCGCAGCGACAAAATCTCCTGTTCTCGGCCACGTTCCCGCCGGACGTGCAAAGTCTCGCCGCCGCGCTGCTGCGCGATCCGGTGCGCATCGAGGTGCCGGTCGAACCGGCAACGAAACCGGACATCCGGCAGCGCGCAATCGAAGTCGATGTGCCGCGTCGCACGCAGCTTCTGCGTCACCTGATCCAAACTCACGACTGGCCGAGCGTGCTTGTTTTCGTGGCAACCAAATACGCCACCGAACACGTCGCGGAAAAGCTCCGCAAAGCCGGACTCACCGCCAGCGCGCTCCACGGCGAACTCAGTCAGGGCGCACGCACGCAAGCGCTCGCCGACTTCAAAGCCGGCAAGGTTCGCGTGCTGCTCGCCACCGACGTCGCCGCGCGCGGCCTCGACATCGTGCGCCTGCCCGCCGTCGTGAACTACGACCTGCCGCGATCCGCCACCGATTACGTGCACCGCATCGGACGCACCGGCCGCGCCGGCGAAAGCGGCATGGCCGTCAGCTTCGTCAGCGCCAGCACCCACGCGCACTTCCGGCTCATCGAGAAACGCCACGGCCTGGACATCCCGCGCGAGCAGATCGCCGGCTTCGAGCCCGTCGAACTCGACGTGCCCGCGCCCGCCGCCACCGGAGGCATCAAAGGCAAGCGGCCGAACAAAAAAGACAAAGCCCGTGCCGCGGCCGCCCGCGCGCAGAACGGGACGCCCGCACACGAGCCGCACGCTGCGTCACCGCAGCCGCAATCGTCTGCACGGAGGACCTCTTCATCTTCGTCAGCGAGCAAGCCAGCGCGCCCCGCACCGTTTGCCGAGCCCCTCTTCCCGCTCGAACCAACGCGACCCTCGTTTCGTTTTCGCCCGCGCGGCCGGCGCCCGTGAATCGGTCCTGGTAGCGGAATTCGTGAGAATCTCGCCCTGCGCGTGATCGCGAAAGCCTCACGGCTTCCGCTACAAACGATGCCGCCACTCGCCGCGTCCGCGCGCCGCGGTCACTTCGCGCGCCGTGCGCTGCCCGCTCTCCAACTTTCCCCAAAAAACCGGCTCCGCCCGCAGCGCGCCGTGCTCGAAAAGCCAACTCTCGCCCCGCACGGGTTCCGTTTGCAGGCCTTCCTCGTCCATGAGTTGCGACAGTGCGGTGTTTCCACCGTGGATGAACTCTGCGCCAAGTTCGGCGGGCACCGGCCAGTCTCCGCCGTGGCGCAGCATGCGGCCGCCGAAGCGCGCACGCACCTCCAACACGCGCGTGTGCACGCCGTGCCGACCGAGTTCGTCTGCCGCGGCGAGGCCGGCGCCGATCACGATCACCTCCGGGTTGTCCGCCATGCCGGTTGAGACCGCAGCGGATTCGAAAGCTCCCCTGAACCAGCCCCGCTCCATGCCCCGTCCTTCCTTCGGCTCCGGCCCCACGCCCGGCTTAACCTCCTCCCGCACGTTTCAAACATGGCGTAATACGCCATATTGCTCTGTTTTTCGTTGATGAGATCTGCGCGGAAAAATTATGGCGTAATACGCCATATTGGATTTTCGCCGGGACGCATGGGGGCGGAGCACGGCGGAGGAAGCGGGGCTTGGTCCGTGAGCGCCGCGACGAGATGCCTCCGCTTGCCGGACGTGCGCGGGCCACGATGGCGGCTTTCGCTGCCGGGACGGGGGCCGGCCACCCGAGTGGCTCTTGCAGTCGCTCGGACAGCGACGGACCACCCCGGCCCGCGGTCCGGACGTGTCTCGCCGCGCGCGCTGCTTCGTTGTGAAGCGATGTCTTCACCGGTCCCGGCTCCACTCGCCCCCACGCCGGGTCTCACGCACCCAGACGCGGTGCTCGACCGTTTTCTCACGGTGATGGCCGCGCGCGGCATCACGCTCTACCCGGAGCAGGAAGAGGCCGTCCTCGAACTGTTCGCCGGCAACAACGTCATCCTGAACACTCCCACGGGCTCCGGGAAATCCCTCGTCGCCGCCGCGCTGCATTTCAGGGCGCTCTGCGCCGGCCAGCGCTCCGTCTACACGTGTCCGATCAAGGCGCTGGTGAACGAAAAATTTCTCGCGCTCTGCCGCGACTTCGGTCCGGAAAACGTCGGCATGATGACTGGCGACGCCTCGGTGAATCCACAGGCGCTCGTCCTGTGCTGCACAGCCGAAATCCTCGCCAACATGGCGCTGCATCGCGGCGAACACGCCGAGATCTCCGCGGTCATCATGGACGAGTTTCACTACTACTCGGACGCCGAGCGCGGCTACGCGTGGCAGGTGCCATTGCTGACGTTGCCGCAATGCCGCTTTTTGCTCATGTCGGCGACGCTGGGCGCGACCGGTTTCTTCGAGGAAGAGCTCACCCGTCTCACGGCCGCCCC
Organism: Candidatus Didemnitutus sp.; assembly: GCA_041906465.1. Lineage (GTDB taxonomy): Bacteria > Verrucomicrobiota > Verrucomicrobiia > Opitutales > Opitutaceae > Didemnitutus. Next base: position 81,283 of record JAYRJE010000018.1, read on the forward strand.
GACCAAGACCGTCCGCAGCGACCGCCGCCCAGTGCCGCTGGAGTTCGAATACTCCGAGACCCCGCTCGCCGAGCGGATCACCGAACTGCTCGCGGCGGAGCGTGCGCCGATCTACCTGGTGCATTTCACGCAACGCGCCGCGTCGGAGGCCGCGCAGGCGCTGATGAGCCTGAACGTCTGCTCGAAGGATGAGAAGGCTGCGCTCGCGACCGAACTGGAACGCTTCAAGTTCAACAGCCCCTACGGCCGCGAGATGAAGCGCTGGTTGCGCCATGGCATCGGCGTGCACCACGCCGGCTTGTTGCCGAAATACCGCATCCTCGTCGAGCAACTCGCCCAGCGCGGTCTGCTCAAGCTCATCTGCGGCACCGACACGCTCGGCGTCGGCATCAACGTCCCGATCCGCACCGTCGTCTTCACGCAACTCTGGAAATACGACGGCCAGAAGGCCGCCGTGCTCAACGTCCGCGATTTCCGCCAGGTCGCCGGCCGCGCGGGCCGCGCCGGCTACGACGCGAAGGGTTATGTCGTCGTGCAAGCGCCGGAGCACGTCATCGACAACAAGCGCGCGGAGGAAAAAGCGGCGAACGACCCGGCGAAGAAGCGCAAGCTCGTCAAAGCCCGCGCGCCCGAGGGCACGGTCAGCTGGGACGCGAAGACCTTCGAGCGACTCATGAGCGCGCCATCCGAGGAGCTCGTGTCGCGCTTCGCCGTCACGCACGGCATGCTGCTGCTTGTGCTGAGCCGCGACGCCGACGGTTGCCGCGCGATGCAGAAGCTGATTGGCGACTGTCACGAGCCACCGGCAAAGAAAAACGCCCTGCGCCGCCGCGCGTGGCAGCTCTTCCGCGCGCTGATCGATCGCGGCATCGTGAAAATCATCCCGCGCCAGCTGAGCGGCCGCCGTTTGCAGGTGAACGTCGAACTCCAGGACGATTTCTCGCTGCACCAAGCGCTCTCGCTCTACTTGATCGACACACTGCCGCTGCTCGATCGCGAGAGCCCGGACTATCCTTTCGACGTGCTCACGCTCTGCGAAGCGATCGTCGAAGATCCCGACCAGATTCTCCGCAAGCAGGTCGACAAGCTGAAGACCGAGAAGCTCAACGAACTGAAAGCCGCCGGCGTGCCCTACGACGAACGCATGGCGCAACTCGAGGAAATCACCGAGCATCCGAAGCCAAAGCGCGAGTTCCTCTACGACACCTTCAACGCCTTCGCCGCCGCGCATCCGTGGGTCGAACAGGAAAACGTCCGCCCGAAGTCGATCGCACGCGAGATGTTCGAACGCTACCTGTCGTTCGCCGACTACATCCGCGAATACGGCCTCGAGCGCGGCGAGGGCCTGCTGCTCCGCCACCTCATGCAGGTGTTCAAAGTGCTCGCGCAAACCGTGCCCGAGTCCGCCAAGACCGAAGCCGTCGTCGAGATGGAGGACTACTTCCGCGAACTCATCCGCGGCATCGACTCGAGCCTGCTCGAGGAATGGGAACGGCTGCGCAACCCCGAATTCGTGGCCGCGGAAACCTCCGACAAGCCCGCGCGACCCGCGTCGTTCGACCTCACGCGCGACACCGCGGCCTTCAAGCGCGCCATCCGCACCGCCGTGCTTGGTTTCCTGCAGGACGTCGCTGCGCGCGATTGGGAAGCCGCCGCGGCGCGCGTCGCGTCTCCGGATGCCGGCGAACCAGCCGCCACTGCATTCGGCACCGAGGCGCGCCGCATCGAGAAATCCTTTCTTCCCTACTTTGACGCGCGCGGCCGTTTCCGCCTCGATCCCGAAGGACGGGCCGCGGTGAACACGCACTTCATCGACGACGCCGATCCGTGGGAGATCGCCCAGGTGCTGATCGACGTCGAGGGCGCCAACGACTGGGAGGTTGTCTTCACGCTCTCGCTCACGGCCTCCCGCGCCGCCGCGACTCCCGTCCTGCAATTCGAGTCTGTGCAACCGATCGGCCATCTCCCTCCCAACCCCAACTAGGCGGCTTCCTTCAGCCCGCTTCAGTTAAACTCCCCGGGGAACGTGACGATATCACCGATGCAATGCTCAACCTGTCACTCCGTGCGAAGCTCGCCGGGAGCACGCTCATTCCTGCGGCGGTCCTTACCGCGCTGATTGTTGGCCTGGTGTCGTTCGCGACGCGGGTCGAGAGCGCCATGCGCCTCGGCCGCGAGCGCCCCCTCCGGCTCGCTCTCCTAGCCCGCGAGATGCAGCTTCACACCTTTCAGGTGCAGCAATTTCTCAGCGACGTCTCCGCCACCCGCGCGCTCGATGGCCTCGACGACGGATTCAAGCTGGCGGCCGAGCATGCACAGTTGTTTCGCCAGAATGTCGCGGCGTGCCAGGCCATCTTCGCCAGCGCAGGCGACACCGCCGGTCAGCTGGAGCTGACGCAGCTTCTCACGGCCTTCGACACCTACTACGAAGTCGGACAGGAAATGGCGCGTCGCTACGTCGCGGGAGGTCCGTCGGCAGGCAACCAATTCATGCCCACCTTCGATGCCAAAGCCCAGGAGCTCGGCCGAGCGCTCGACCCCTTCGTCGGACGGCATCTGGAATCCATGATGTCATCGCTCGACGGCATCTCCCGCCAGGTGATCGGACTGCGGAATATCGCGCTCGCCGGCGGGATCATCGCGGTCGCCCTGACAATTTCGTTCTTCATTGCCATCCAACGCTCGGTGATCCGTCCGCTGACTCGCCTCGCCGCCGATCTCCAAGCGAACGCCCACGAAACCGCCTCCGCGGCGCTCCAACTGCAATCGAGCGCTCAGTCGGTGGCCGAAGGCGCGTCCGAGCAATCGGCCGCGCTCACCCAGTCCAACGGCGCGTTTGAACACGTCGCCGACATGACCCGCGAAAACGCCGCGCGCACGGGCAAGACGGGCAGCCTCATTAAGGAAACCTGCCAGTCGGCAGACGACGGACAGAACGAACTGCATACCATGGGACTCGCGATGGAGGACATCCGCGCGTCGAGCCAAGCGATCGGCGATATCATCAAGAGCATGGATGAAATCGCGTTCCAAACGAACATCCTCGCGCTGAACGCCGCCGTCGAGGCCGCCCGAGCCGGCGACGCCGGCCTCGGCTTCGCCGTCGTGGCCGACGAAGTTCGCAGTCTTGCTCAGCGCAGCGCCGCGGCCGCCAAGGACAGCGCCGCGAAAATCACTGCCGCCACCGCCAAAGCCTCCGAAGGCAAGGCGATCTCCGACCAGGTCGGCGTGCGTATGGGCGACATCATTCGCAAGGTGCACTCCGTGGACGGCATCATGAACGAGATCGTCGCCACCTCGCAGACGCGCAATGCCCGCATGCAGGAATTGAAGCAGTCGATGGACGCGATGGAAACCGTCACGCAACAGAACGCCGCCGCCGCCGAGCAAAGTGCCAGCGCCGCCGTCGAGTTGCAGAGCCAGGCCGACGCGTTGCATCGCATCGTTGACCATCTCGAAAGCGTCGTGAGCGGCCGCGTGGCGTCCGCCACGCAGACCGACCTGCCTTCATCGCCGCGTCCCGCGATCCGCGCGATGCGCCGGACCGCCGATGCGCCGCGCCAACGCGCGCTCGCTGGAGCGTGAGCTCAGCAGCCATCAGCGCAACTTAACGCCAAGGCCTCGAAAATATCACGCGCGCCTCTGAAGCGACGGCGCGCGGGAATTGCCTTTGACCGGCCCGCGCACGCGCGCCTAGCGTTTTTGCTCTCTCCACCACCATGTCCGCCCCGAAGCCGACCATCATCTACACGAAGACCGACGAAGCGCCCGCGCTCGCCACTTACTCGCTGCTGCCGATCGTGCAGGCGTTCACCAAGCACGCCGACATCGCCATCGAGACGCGCGACATCTCCGTCGCCGGCCGCATCCTCGCGGTGTTTCCGGAATTCCTGACCGAAGCGCAGCGCCAACCCGATTACCTCGCCGAACTCGGCGCGCTCACGCTCAAGCCCGAGGCGAACATCATCAAGCTCCCGAACATTTCCGCCTCCGTCCCGCAGCTCAAGGAGGCTATCGCCGAACTCCAGGCGCACGGCTACAACGTCCCCGATTATCCCGAGACGCCCAAGACCGACGCCGAGAAAGACATCAAGGCGCGTTACGACAGGGTGAAGGGCTCCGCCGTCAACCCGGTCCTCCGCGAAGGCAACTCCGACCGCCGCGCCCCGAAGGCCGTGAAGGATTACGCGAAGAAGCACCCCCATTCCATGGGCAAGTGGTCGCCCGACTCGAAGACGTCCGTCGCCACCATGGGCAAGGATGATTTCTTCGCGAACGAGAAGTCCGTCACGCTCCCCGCGGCCACGACGGCCAAGATCGAGTTCGTCGCCGCCGACGGCGCCGTGAAGGTCCTTCTCCCGAAGCTCGCGCTCAAGGCCGGTGAAATCCTCGACGGCACCGTCATGCGCAAGGCCGCGCTGGTCGCGTTCTACGAGCAGCAGATCGCGAAGGCCAAGGCCGACGGCGTGCTCTTCTCGCTGCACCTGAAAGCCACGATGATGAAGGTCTCCGACCCCGTCCTCTTCGGCCACTGCGTGCGCGTGTTCTTCAAGGATCTCCTCGCGAAACACGCCGCGACTTTCGCCGAACTCGGCGTCGACCTGAACAACGGCTTCGGCGACCTCGTCGAAAAACTCGCCAAGCTCCCGGCCGACAAGAAGGCCGCCATCGAGGCCGACATCGCCGCCGCCTACGCCGCCGGCCCGCAGGTCGCGATGGTCAACTCCGACCAAGGCATCACCAATCTCCACGTGCCGTCCGACGTCATCATCGACGCCTCGATGCCCGCGATGATCCGCGCCGGCGGCAAGATGTATGACCGCGCCGGCAAACTCGCCGACGCGCTCTGCGTCATCCCCGACAGTTCCTACGCCGGCGTCTACGCCGCGACGATCGACTTCTGCAAAAAGAACGGCGCGCTCGACCCGAAGACGATGGGCTCCGTCCCCAACGTCGGCCTCATGGCGCAAGCCGCCGAGGAATACGGCTCGCACAACAAGACCTTCGTCGCGCCGGCCGCCGGCACCATTCGCGTCGTCGACGAAGCCGGCAAGGAACTGCTCGCGCACACCGTCGCCGAGGGTGACATCTGGCGCGCCTGCCAGACGAAGGACGCTCCGGTGCAGGACTGGGTGAAGCTCGCCGTCACGCGCGCCCGCCTCAGCAACACGCCCGCCGTGTTCTGGCTCGATCAAGCCCGCGCGCACGACGCCCAGATCATCGCCAAGGTTGAGAAATACCTGAAGAACCACGACACGGCCGGCCTCGATCTCCGCATCCTCCCGCCCGCCGAAGCGTGCAAGTTCTCCCTCGAGCGCATCGTCAAGGGCCTCGATACGATCAGCGTCACCGGCAACGTTCTTCGCGATTACCTGACCGACCTGTTCCCCATCCTCGAAGTCGGCACGAGCGCCAAGATGCTTTCCATCGTCCCGCTGATGAACGGCGGCGGCCTCTTCGAAACCGGCGCCGGCGGCTCCGCGCCGAAGCATGTCGAGCAATTCCAAAGCGAAAACTACCTGCGCTGGGACAGCCTCGGTGAGTTCTTCGCGCTCGCGGCTTCCTTCGAGCACCTGAGCATCGTCGCCTCGCACAAGAAGGCCAAGGTCCTCGCCGACACGCTCGATGCCGCCAACGGCAAGTTCCTCGAAAACGACAAGTCGCCCGGCCGCAAGCTCGGCACAATCGACAACCGCGGCAGCCATTTCTACCTCGCGCTCTACTGGGCCGAAGCGCTCGCCAGCCAACACGTCGACGAGGAACTGCACCGCCTCTTCGTGCCGATCGCCGCCGAACTCGCCGCCCAGGAAGAGACCATCGTGAAGGAACTCCTCGCCGTCCAGGGCAAGCCCGCCGACGTCGGCGGCTATTACCAGCCCGACGATGCGAAAGCCTCCGCCGCGCTCCGTCCGTCGAAGACCTTCAACGACATCCTCGCGCAGCTCTAAGTCCGATTTTCCCCTTTCGGCCCCACCGGTCATCATCGGTGGGGTCTTTTTGTTTTCCGTGTTCGTGCGTCGCGGCTCAGGCCGCGGCGGCGCGGATTAGTCAATTGTTGGAGAGCCGCGAGTCTTGCGCCTCTTCGCCGCCACGAGGATGATACCGAGCGCCGGCGCATCGCTGTTTGTGCGTCGCGCTTTCATCCCATGAAATCACGGCTTCGGTCCGTCTTCGCCTGCACCGTCCTGCTTGGCTTCGCTCAGATTTTTGCCCTCGCGCAAAATAAACCGACCGACGATTCGGCCGCACGCGCCCGCGCCAACTTTGCGCGACCGATCGTTCTCGCCGCGGATGACGTCCGCCTTTTCCCGGAACCACCCGCGAGTTACCGCGATTTGCCCGCGAGCGGACTGCGCGGACGTCTGGAGCCGTTCGAATACGATTCCGCCGTCACCGGCACGCGCCGCAAAGCCCAAGTCTATCTCCCGCCCGGCTACACGGCCGAAAAGAAATACCCCGTGCTCTATCTCCTGCACGGCATCGGCGGCAACGAACACGAATGGACCGGCTACGTGAAGGCCCACGCGATCGTCGACAATCTCATCGCCTCCGGCGCAGCCGTGCCCTTCATCGTCGTGCTGCCCAACGGCCGCGCGCTGCCCGACGACACACCCGGCCAGAATCCCTTCGATCCGGCGAAGGCCGCCGGCTTCGCGAAGTTCGAACGCGACCTGCTAGATCACCTTATCCCGGCGATCCAAGCGAAGTATTCGACCAACACTGATCGCGAGCACCGCGCGCTCGCGGGCCTTTCGATGGGCGGCGGCCAGACGCTCAACTTCGGCCTCGGGCACCTCGACACTTTCGCGTGGATCGGCGCCTTCTCCGCCGCGCCGAACACCCTTCCACCGGAGCAACTCGTGCCTGATCCCGCCGCCGCCCGCACGCAGCTGCGTCTGCTCTATCTTTCCTGCGGCAACAAAGACGGTCTGATCAACTTTTCCCAACGCACCCACCGTTACCTGAAAGAGCACGACGTGCCGCACCTGTGGAACGTCGACGACCATCCGCACAACGGCGAGACGTGGGGCAGCAATCTCTACCATTTCGCGCAGCGGATTTTCCGATGAGCGCGGCACTCCTCGTTTGCTTCAGCGCCGTGCTGCGCTGTCTGCGCGCGATCGTCCTCGGCGCCGCTCTCTCCGCCGCGCCCCTTTTCGCCGCCGAGGAAGCCTGCACGGTCTGTCGCGGCACAGTCACCGTGACCGGTGAGTTTGCCCACGCCAAAGAGCCGCCCGGCACGCCGCTCTCCGACTCCGCCGCGTTTCGCGAGGACATCCACGGCCCGCGCTTTCTCGTGACGGTTGCCCATCTCCCCGCCGGGCGCTACACGATCGAAATCAGCGCCGTGGAAACGAGCGCCCAGGCCGCGAGCGAACGCGTCTTTGACGTCCTCGCGGGAGAGCAAGTGCTCGCCCAGGACTTTGATCTGTTTGTCGTCGCCGGCGGACGCGGGAAACCCGCCGTCATCACCGCCGCGATCGAAAAAAGCGACGACGCCCTGCGCGGCCCGCTGTGACTGTTGTTCGTCGCCAAGAAGGGCCACGCGAAATTTAACCACGTTTCCATCAGGGACGCCGCCGGTGCCGAGGTCGCCGCGTTCGCCGCCTCCGATCTCGCCGATGCTTTCTCGCGCGCCGCGCTGGTGCCACCGAGCGTCAGTGAGCCGCCGATTTGGCGCGACCCCGCGCAGCCGCTGCCCGCCCGCCTCGACGATCTGATCCGCCGCCTGGCGCTCGCCGAAAAAGTCGCGCAGCTCCGCAACGCCGCGCCCGCCATCCCACGACTCGGTTTGCCCGCCTACGACTACTGGAACGAAGCGCTGCACGGCGTCGCGAACAACGGCTTTGCCACCGTCTTCCCCGCGCCGATCGGCGCCGCCGCCTCGTGGAATCCGCAACTCTTCCGCGAGGAAGGCACGATCATCAGCATCGAGGGACGCGCGAAATTCAACGACTACGCCAACCGCCACGGCGGCGATTCCAAATGGTGGACCGGCCTCACCTACTGGACGCCCAACGTGAACATCTTCCGCGACCCGCGTTGGGGCCGCGGCCAGGAGACCTACGGTGAGGACCCGTTTCTCACCGCCGAAATAGGCATCGCCTACGTGCAAGGTCTCCAGGGCGACGACCCGAACTACCTTCGCGCAATGGCGTGTGCGAAACACTACGCGGTGCACAGCGGCCCCGAAGCCACGCGACATTCCTTCAACGCGGTGATCTCCGAGCGCGACTTGTTCGACACCTACCTGCCGCAGTTCGAGCGCCTGGTGCGCGAAGGGAAAGTCGCCGGCGTAATGAGCTCCTACAACGCCATCAACGGCGTGCCCGCAAGCGCCAGCCCGTTTCTCCTCACCGACCTGCTCCGCCAGCGTTGGGGCTTCGACGGCTACATCGTCTCCGATTGCGGCGCCATCGGCGACCTCTACGGTGCCGCGCAGCATCACTTCGCGAAAACAGCTGAAGAAGCCGCCGCGCTCGCGGTGAAGGCCGGCTGCAATCTCTGTTGCGGCGACGACTACAACGCCCTCGTGCGCGCCGTGCAGCAAGGCTTGATCGCCGAACCGGAGATCGACGACGCACTGCGACGCGTCTTGGCGACGCGCTTCCGGCTCGGCCTCTTCGACCCGCCCGAGTCGGTGCCGTTTTCGAGATATACGCTCCAAGACAACGATCTCCCCGCGCACGGCCAAGTCGCCCTCGACCTCGCGCGCCAATCCATCGTGCTGCTGAAAAACAACGGCGTGCTGCCGCTCGACCGCGCCAGGATCAAGCACCTCGCCGTCATCGGCCCCAACGCCGATTCGAAATCGATGCTCGAGGGCAACTATCACGGCAGCGCTTCGCGCCCGATCTCCATTCTGGACGGCATCCGGCGGCTCGCGTCACCGGACATCACGGTCACTTTCGCGTTCGGTAGTCCGATCACGACGCGCCCCGGCAAGGCGCCGTGGAGCGGACAGGACAACACCACCACGCGCTCGGTCTCCGAGCTCAAAGCCGAAGCCCTCGCCACCGCCGCAGCGGCCGACGTGATCGTGTATGTCGGCGGTCTCACGCCCGCGCAGGAAGGCGAGAGTTTCGACCGCGACGCGATCGAGCTGCCGGCCGAGCATGAGGATCTCGTGCGCGCGCTGCACGCCACCGGCAAGCCCGTGGTTTTCGTCAACTGCAGCGGCTCCGCGCTCGCCCTCACGTGGGCCGACGAGAATCTGCCTGCCGTCGTCCAAGCCTGGTATCCCGGCCAGGAAGGCGGCCGCGCCGTCGCGGAAGTTCTCTTCGGCCTCGTCAATCCGTCGGGTCACCTTCCGATCACTTTCTACCGCTCCACCGCGGACCTGCCGGACTTCGCCGACTACGCGATGACGAATCGCACCTACCGCTATTTCACCGGGAAACCGCTTTACGCCTTCGGCCACGGTCTCAGTTACACGAGCTTCGCCTACCGCACGCTGCACGTTGCGCCCGCGGCCGACGGCGGACTGATCGCAACCCTCGCGATCGAGAATACCGGTGCGCACGACGGCGCGGACGTCGTGCAACTCTACGCCACGCCTCCGCGCGCCTCCGCGCCGCAGGAAACGCTCGCACTCTGCGGTTTCGCGCGCGTCCACCTCCGCGCCGGCGAAAAGCGCACGGTTGAGATCGCGATTCCACCCGTCGCCCTGCGCCGCTGGCACGTCGCCGCGAAGGACTACACCGTTGCCTCCGGCGAATGGACGATCGCCGCCGGCGCGTCGTCCGCCGACCTCCGCCAAACCGTTACCGTGACGCGCTAGACCCGTTTCGCCGCGGAAATTTTTTCCACCATCCCATGACCGCTGCCCCTCCCGTCCCGCTGATCCGAGCCACCACGCTCGCCCTCGCATTCACCGCCGCCGTGTTCGCCTCCGCGCAAGACGGGACCATCCACCCGCTCGAAGCGCCCGCCGAGCCGAACGCCCTTCCGCTCGGCACCGGCGGCGTCAAAGACCAACCGGCCACGGAGAGCTGGTTTCGCCAATGGGGCGAGCCGATGGCCCGCAACGTCTCCACCGCCACGCTCACACCGTTCCTGCCTGAGCCCGCGAAGGCGACCGGCGCCGCCGTCATCGTCGCCCCCGGCGGCGGCTTCCGCTGGCTCTCGATGCACAACGAAGGCTGGAAGGTCGCCCGCGCCCTCGCCGACCGCGGCATCGCCGCCTTCGTGTTGAAATACCGTCTGCAGCCGACGCCGGAATCGCTCGACGGCTTCAGGGAATCGATGAACCGCACCTTCGCGGCCGCCGGCGCCGGCGCGGCCGACGCGAAACCGAAGCCGCCCGCGTGGGATCTTTCGAACCAGCTCGCCGATGCCGAAGCCGCCTACGCGCTCATCCTGAAAAACGCGACCGCGTGGGGCGTCGACCCGCACCGCATCGGCATGATCGGTTTCTCCGCCGGGGCCGGCCTCACGATGCATTGCACGCTCCATTCGCAAACGATGAAGCTCGCCTTCATCGCACCGATCTACGGCGGCATGGGGCCGGTCGAAGTGCCGAAGGACGCTCCGCCGCTGTTCGCTGCGATCGCGAGCGACGACTTCCTTTTCAAGGGCCAGTTCGGGCTGATCCAATCCTGGTTCCAGGCCGGTAGGCCGGTGGAATTCCACCTCTATCAAAACGGCGGCCACGGCTTCGGCCTCGGCTATCCCAACCGCACCAGCAACGGCTGGTTTCCTGTCTTCATCCACTGGCTCGAGGTGAACGAGATTCTTGCCCGCAAGAAGTCGCAGTGACGCGCGGCGGTTGACCTGCGCTGCGTTCACGGCTGGGGCCATCGTCGTCTGTGTCTCTCACGCGGTCTCGTCGGCGCTTCGTCGGTCATATGCCCGGCGCATCCGTTGACGCCACCGCGCGTCCGACGAGTGTCGTCGCCGCGCGCGTGCCGTCGTCCCTGTGACTGGCACGCGCCGCCTCCACTCCGCTACTGCTTCCGCCATGAAATTCGAGACCCTCCAGCTCCACGCCGGCCACGACATCGACGCCACCGGTTCCCGCGCCGTGCCGCTCTACCAGACGACCGCGTATCAGTTCAAAGACTCCGCCCACGGCGCGCGCCTGTTCGCCCTCCAGGAGTTCGGCAACATCTATACGCGCCTGATGAACCCCACCAACGACGTGTTCGAAAAACGCGTCGCCGCGCTCGAAGGCGGCATTGCCGCCCTCGCCACCTCGTCCGGCCACTCCGCGCAATTCATCGCGCTCAACAACATCACCACCGTCGGCGACAACATCGTCAGCACCTCCCACCTTTACGGCGGCAGCTACAACCAGTTCAAAAACGCCTTCAAGAACATCGGCGTCGAAGTCCGTTTCGCCGACGGCGTCAACGTCGCCAGCTTCGCCCGCCTCATCGACGCGCGCACCAAGGCGATCTATCTCGAAAGCATCGGCAATCCCGGTCTCACCGTGCCGGACTTCGAGGCCTTCGCCGCCCTCGCGCGCGAGCACGACCTCCCGCTCATCGTCGACAACACCTTCGGCGCCGGCGGCGCCATCTGCCAGCCGCTGAAACACGGCGCGCACATCCTCGTCGAGTCCGCCACGAAATGGATCGGCGGCCACGGCACCAGCATGGGCGGCGTCATCGTCGACGCCGGCACCTACAACTGGGGCAACGGCAAGTTCCCGCAATTCACCGCGCCCTCCCCGAGCTACCACGGCCTCGTGCTCAACGACGTCTTCGGCCTCAAAGGCCCGTTCGGCAACATCCAGTTCATCATCCGTTGCCGCATCGAAGGCCTCCGCGACTGGGGTCCGTGCCAGAGCCCGTTCAACTCCTTCCAGCTCATTCAAGGTCTCGAGACGCTCTCGCTGCGCGTCGAGCGCACCTGCGAAAACGCCCTCGCCCTCGCGCGCTGGCTGTCCACGCACCCGGAGTTCACCGCCGTCAGTTATCCGGGCTTGGAAAACCACCCCACGCACGCCAACGCGAAGAAATATCTCACGCGCGGCTTCGGCGGCGTGCTCTCCTTCCAGCTCAAGGGCGACCGCGCGCGCGCCGAGAAATTCGTCAACTCCCTCAAGCTGATCTCGCACCTCGCCAACGTCGGCGACGCGAAGACGCTCATCATCCATCCGGCCTCCACCACGCACTCGCAGCTCTCGCCCGACGAGCAGCTCCGCGCCGGCGTCACGCCGGGCGGCCTGCGTCTCTCTGTCGGCATCGAGCACATCGAGGACATCAAGGCCGACCTTGTTCAGGCGCTCGGCGCCTGACGCGGTCCCCTTCCTGACTCCGAGCGCGGCGAGTCCATTCCGCCGCGCGCGCGTTCACGCATCGATAATCGTCCCGTCCCACGAGCGGTGCGGCCGGGCGGCCAAGCAGTCCGGACACGTCGTCTCGCTCAGCGCCGCCTGGCAGTGCGGGCAAACGCCATCGCGCGCGAACGCGTCGAACGTCCCGCGACACGACGGACACACCCAGAACTCCCCGATCGGCGGCGACGCGTGACACACCGGGCATTTGAACTCCGCGCGCCGCGGCAACTGCTCGAGCTGCCGCAGCGCCGCCGACGCCTTGTAGCTCTGCCAGCTTTGCGAAAGCAGGAAAAACGCGAGGATGCCCGTCCACACCGACATCCACCAGATGGCCAGCCCCGCCAACGCCACGCCGCCGACCAGGCCTATGATCGTCGCCACGCGCAAGCTGCGCGCCCGCCCGAGCGGATACCAGAGCAACGACCGCAGCATTTGCCCGCCATCGAGCGGATACACCGGCAGTAGATTGAACACGAGCAGGCTCACATCCATGAAGATCAGCGCGCGCAGGAACTGCACGAGATCCGGATTCTCCGCCAGTAATCCGGCGCGACCGCACGCCCAAGCCGCGCCCACGAACACCGGCAACAGCACGACGTTCACCAGCGGCCCCGCCGCGATGCTCCACAGCGTCGCCCCCGGCCGTTGCGGCGGCGCCACATAGGCCACGCCTCCCAGCGGCCACAGCACGATTTGATCGGCGCTCCCGCCCACCTGCCGACACGCCAGCGCGTGACCAAATTCGTGCAGCGTCACCACGACGAAAAGCGCCAGATATTCGCACAACGCCCACACGGGTGACGCGTAGTTCGGCACGCGTTGCGAAACCGAATAGATCGCGACGATAAACCACGACCAATGCACGTGGACATCGATCCCGCGAAAACGAAAGAGCCGAAATGATCCCTGATGAGTGGGCATGCGCGTGCAGGCCAGCAGCGCGCCCGCCCCAATGCAACCCGGCAATCTCCCCCCCGCCACGCACGAACCCGCGCTCCGCCACCCCTTCGGTCGCGGCGGTCTGCGACCGCCGAAAGAGTGTCCGTCCCTGATTCGGCGCCGCTCGCGCGTCGCTGACGCACACCGACTTTGACGAGCGCCCCCAACGGCGCTTCCGTTCGCGCATGCTGTTCCCCACCCTCGCCCGCTCGGCCGCCGCGCGCCGCGTGTTTCTGTTCCTGGCCGCCGTCAGCCTTGCCACCGCGACGGCCGCCAATGCCACGCCGTCCAGCGACTGGACGATGGTCGATGAAATCGTCGCCAAGATCCAGTTGCCGCGCATCCCCGACCGCACGTTCTCGATCGCCGACTACGGCGCGAGATCCGACGGCTCCGACGCGCTTCCCGCCCTTCGTGCCGCGATCGAAGCCGCGAGCCGCGCCGGCGGCGGACGCGTCGTCATTCCCGCGGGACGCTGGCTGAGCAACGGCCCGGTTCACTTGCGCAGCAACATCGAGCTGCATGTTTCCGACGGCGCCACGCTCCTCTTTTCACCGGAGGCCAAACACTACCTGCCCGTCGTGCTCACGCGCTGGGAAGGCACCGAGGTCTACACCTATTCGCCGCTCATCTACGCTTTCGAGGTGCACGACGTCGCCATCACCGGTCGCGGGACGATCGACGGCAACGGGCAGAGCGAGTTCCTCGGCTGGACCAAGCCCGGCCAGGCTGACATGGACCAGCTCCGCCGCCTGGGCGTCGACGGCACGCCCGCCGCCAAGCGCATCTTCGGCGCAGGCACGTTCCTGCGTCCGCCGCTGATCCAATTCTTCCGCGCCGAGCGCGTGCTGCTGCAGGACTATACACTGCTCAACTCGCCCTTCTGGGTGAACCACCTCGTCTACACCGATCACGCCACCGTCCGTCGCATCAAGGTCGACAGCCACCACACGAACAACGACGGCGTCGACGTCGACTCCAGTCGCTATGTGCTGATCGAACACTGCCACTTCCGCACCGGCGACGATTCCGTCGTGGTGAAATCCGGCCGCGACCGCGACGGCCGCGACGTGGGCAAGCCCAGCGAATACGTCGTCGTCCGCCACAACGACATGGGCGGCGAAGACGGCATCGCGCTCGGCAGCGAGATGTCCGGCGACGTGCGCTGGGTGTTCTTTACCGACAACGTGCTCCGTCAGGGCATGTCCGCGATTCGCTTCAAGGCCAACCTCGACCGCGGCGGCACCGTCGAACACATCCGCGTGCGCAACTTCACCGTCGAAGCCTTCGACAATCTCTTCTGGTTCCAACTCGACTACCCCGGTCTGCTCGGCGGTGGACATCCCTCGACCTATCGCGACATCGTGTTCGAGAACTTCACTGTCGAGCGCGCCGGCACGTTCTTCGACGCGAAGGCCCCCGCCGCCGCGCCGCTGCGCGATGTCACGCTTCGCAACATCCACGTCAAGCAAGCCGACCGCACGCTGCTCCTCGAAAACGTCCAGGGCCTCCGCTTCGAAAACGTCACCCTCGGCGACCAACGCATTGACGGCGAACTGAGCTGGAAGAAATAGCCCAGCCGCGCCGCCACCTGCCGAATCATCCCGTCAAGGCGGAGCAGCGTTGTTCGATCGCACGTCGCTGCGGCGTAGCATTCGCCCGACACGATCATACGAGAGCGAGTAATGCACGATCACCGCTGCCGCGATCGCGGCAGCCACTCCGTAATCTCCGAGACTGATCAACGCACCGACCGCCAGCGCGAAGATCGCGAGCTCCAGCGCGAACCGCACGCGCCCGGAAATGCTTACCAGCGGCCGCCCGCCATCGCCCGGCATGCGAAACACTCCCCAAGCCGCGGCCGCGGCGAGCACGAACAAGCCGGCGAGGCCGTAACGCAAAGCGCCATCTCCGCATGAAAATCCGAACCGAGCGAACGCCCACAGCCCGGCACACTCCAGCGCGAATCTGAATGCTAAATTGAGGGAATGGCTGGCCACGTTCTCAATTCACTCACTCCAGTTTCAGGGGGGGCAGGTCAGTGAGACACGCGCGGGCGAGCGGGGAATGCGCGCTTTTGAAAAACGGGAGATGCGGAGCGGAGCCGGGCCACGCGAATGACGGTCACTTCCCGCGCGTTGTCTCTGCCGGCTGGTTGAACCAAGCCGCTGCGCGGCGAGGGTGAGCGGAGGTGGCAGGGAGGAGTCGCGTCACGGAATGGATGATGGGTGAAGTGGGTGCGTGGGCAAGGCTGGCTTGTCGGCGGGAGCTGGGCGTA
>JAYRJE010000004.1:0-391357 GCA_041906465.1 Candidatus Didemnitutus sp.
TTGGAAGCACACGCCGATATCGACGCAGTCAGACAAAAACTCTCGAAACAGTTATGTTACAAATCTTGCTCGGCGCTCCTGCTGTAGCGCCGCCGCCACGCTCACATATTTAGTTCGCAACATAATGCGCCGTATGTCGCGCGCGACATACGGCGCACGCGCGGCGACGCTTCTTCGAGGCCGCCGCCGAACGTCCGCGCACCGTCGAGCGCGTGCTGCGCCTGATCGGGCGACTCTATCAACTCGAACACGAATGGGACGAAGCGGAGATCGGCGATCGCCGTGCCGCGCTCCGGCAGGAACACTTCGCGCGCCCACTGGCGCGGTTGCACCGGCTCGTCTCGGCGCTGCAAAAGCGCGTGTTGCCCAAGTCCGGACTCGGCCACGCTTGCGCCTATCTGCTCGAACACTGGGCTCCACTCACCGCACATCTGCGGCACAGCCACACCCGCCTCGACACCAACGCCGTCGAGAACGCCATCCGCCCGAGCAAACTCGGCGCGAAGAACTGGCTCTTCGTCGGCCACCCCGATGCCGGCGATCGCGCGGCGGTCATCTACTCGCTGGTCGTCAGCTGCCAGCGCCACGGTCACGATCCCCACGCCTATCTTCGTGATGTGCTCACGCGCCTGCCCGCGATGACCACCAAGGACGACCTGCGTCCGCTTCTGCCTGCGCATTGGAAACCGAACACGATGCTCGCACCAGCGTCACCGTAACTACGGAACATCCAATCCCCGCTTCGGAGTTACCGTATTTACGCTGTCAATAGGCACCCTAGGCGACGCTTACGGCTGTCGCCGGGTCACGACGGTTACGACCGTGGTGATACTAACGAAAATTTTACATTCCTACCCGCGTCCCTCACACCGCGCGCGCAAGCCATGGCGCGCATCGGCCCGCTTTCCAATTACTCGCGTTCCGTGACCGGCAAAACGATCAGCGCAAAGGCGGCAACCATGAGGCAGCAAACGATGATGCTGGGAGACATAGCAGGCTCATCGGCGCCGCTGAACCCGACTTTAGCGAAAAATGCAAAAAATTAGGGCCCTAGCTCCCGCAGCGAAAGGGACTCCCACTCCGCCCAATCCCCTTGGACCTGATACAGGGTCCGCAGCGAAACGCCGATCTGGGCCGCCTTAGCGGGCGCCCGGACGAGGATTTCCAATTCGACGCCATCGGGCCAATCGCCGGCCGGCAGGCGATCGATGTGCCCGGCGCCGATGTGCTGACCGTCCTTATCGATGAAGGGAACCAGCAGGTAGACCATGGTCCCCGGAGCAACATGGCCCTTGGCCCGGACCCGCGCGCGATACAGATGTCCCGGCTGCGCGGGCTTCCACTGCCAGAGGGTTTCCTGATTGCACCCCGAATACCGCAGGCGCTGGGTGCCGTCGGGATTGCGCGTGAGATCGATGCGACGGAATTCAGTCGGCTCGGTTTTCCCGCCCCACGGCCCCTGCTCCACCCAATCGGTCAGCGTGAACGGGTGCACCTTCTTGACCGACAACGTCCGCCAGCCGGCGTCGTCGAGGAGTTCGCGGCCCGGGCTAAGGAGGACCGAGGCGGTTGGCGCACGGCTGGCGAAATGCGACGCCATCGCCGCGGTCGGCAGAAGGTGAAGTTCGCCGCGCTGCGCGATGACATCGACCACGCGGCCTCGTGGGTCGTTGCGGAGATAGTCGTCGATGGAGGCCGTCTGGATGGCCAAGTGGCTGGTTTGACGGAGGTGGCGGTACTCCCGGATGAATTCGTCGCGCGCCTTGCTGTAGCGCGCGTAGCCACTCAGGAGATCGGCTGTCGACGAATTCGGATCGAAGGTCAGGCGTTGCAGCTCTTCGCGCACTTCATCGTGCAGGCAGAATGCCTCGCTCACCCGAAATGCATCGGACACGAATTTGACGCGCTCGCGAACGATTCCGGCTTTCGCGGTGGCCGCCGCGTCGCTGAGGTGCTGGCGCAATTGTTCGCGAACCTGTGGAGGGAAAAGCCGGCGCTGGTCGTCGTCTTTCAAATACTTCACCCACACCGGCGGCTTCGGCTGCTCGCGCCACTGCTGGTCGCAGAGTTCGTAGAACGCACGCATCGGGCTGGCTGACTCTTTCCAGAAGCGAGCGTAGTATTCGTCGAGCAGCTTGCCGGAGTCCTGCTTCGGGTTCCATAACAGTTGGGCGGCCAACCAAGGCTTTGGCCCATCGAAGGCCCAGTTCGGCGTCGCTTCAGCGTAGAACGCCCGCGCGCCTTTTTCGTAAGCGTAGGGAATTGCGTCGGTCACCGCCCATAGCGTCGGCCGCGGCACGAGAAAAGGCGCGCCGTAGTAGTAATCATAAAGCCCGAAGAACTGCGGGCCTCCCCGACCCCAACGCTCGATCAGCGCGCGATCATTCGCCGCGAATGTGGAGTCGAACCACATGCTGCGGTCCGCGGTGAGATACGGCATGACGTTAGGCGCGACCGGAAACCGCGGCGTGTTTTCTGTCCAGTCGTAAGCGTAAGTTGTGACGAACCGATTCGGAAACTGCTTCACCAACGACGCGGCGACCTCGTTGAGAAACTTGAAGAGCAGATCGGAATAATCCGGCCGCGTGCGGAAATACCTCTCCGGCTCCACGAGGCTCAGCGTCGCGGCCGATTGATCGAAACGATACGTGTCGTTCAAGCCGAACGCCGCGCCCCACACCGATAGATTCGCGCGGAATTTCTTTCCGAGTTCTGCGGTCACATGCGCGGCGAGGCCCTCGGCCAAGAGGTTCGGTTGCCAATTCACGATCGCCTTGGCGTCAGGAAGGAACCGCGCCCCGTTCAGCATCGGCGCGAACAGGGGATGCCGCTTTATGAGTGCAGGCGGCACCAACTCCGCAGCCGTGTGTCCGCCCGGGAGATAGTTGCGCAGACGATTTGCGTGAGTCCAAGCGCGGCCATCAGCCGCGCCGGCAATCCCTCCAAGTTCTCGCGAATAGTAGGCGCCCGCATCCTGGTGATCGCCGGCACCGAGAAAAAATTGTGCCTTCGGCTCCGCCTCGAACCCTAGCCTTCCCGGCATAAACCACCGCGCTCCGGTCGTCTGCGCTAGGAAAAAGCTCGCCGCGATAGGCACGTCCTCGCGCTCGGCCGCGCGAATCACCGCCGCGTCTTTTCCTGCGGTGAAGCCCACCGGCCGCTCCCACGTCAATCGCCGTTTCAAAGGGGGCAACGCCGCGGCGCGCTTCGTTGCGCCGAGGTGAATCGCCGCATGCAGCAAGTGCCATTGCCCTTCGCGCACAATCGGGAAACGAGCTGTCGGTCGCCGGCAGATCACCGCCAGAGTATCAGAGACGAGCTTCGCCGCATTGCGCTCGGAAGCGGTCGCGTCAACCGGGATCACGATTGCGCAGCCGCGGCCGACGTCACCGAAAACCAAGGACCGCCCCTGCTGCTCGCGCTCGCGCCGCACCCAGCCGGACAATCCGGCCAAGAGCAACCCGACTACGAGTATCCATGAAAACGTCGATCGCACCGGCGAAGGACGTTTTAAGATCTGCGGAAGTCTGTCGAGCGCCCACTCACTCACGCAGGCACGCTCAAATTTTGACCGCCCGCGAATCGCGTCGTTGCGACATGTCCGTCGAATCGAGATCGAGCCAACGCAACGATCCCACCCACAATATCCACCAGGTAATCAGGATGGCCGGATTCTGAAACGGGAAATCGATCACCGCGTGGAGCAATGTTTGGCAAAGACCGAGCAGGACCATCATCGCGACCGGATGCCGCCAACCCGCGCCTCGCCCAAATTGCCGCAAGCACCACCTGAAAGCTCCCGCGATCAGCAACACCCCGGCGAGTCCTAGCTCAGTGGGGATCTCGAGCCAATCGATGTGCGCGTGTTCCCAAAAGGCCCGGCCCTTCTCGTAAATCTCAGGATAGTGCCGCACGTATTGCGGGGTGTAGAGATAACGATAGCTGCCCGCACCCGACCCCAGCAGCCAGTAATCGCGATACATGTCCCAAGCAGCGTCACGTGCCATTACGCGACTCGACACACTCGGGGTGTTTCCGCGCAAGGCCGACATCTCTCGGAAACGCTGGATCAGCGTGTCGAAGTCCACGTAGCGCACGATGCAGAAAAGTGTGCCCAAGAACGCCACCGAAAGCGCGACCGTCACGAGGCGAGGAGTCGTGGAAGGAACCGGGTTCCCCCACCGGAGTATCTGCCAAGCGAGCAAAGCACCTACGCCAAAAACCGCTAGGGTGATGACTGAACCACGAGAAAACGAAAACATCACCGCAAAAACAAGGACCCCAGTGAGAATCAGCCAGACCGACGCAGGGGTGGAACGAGCCATCCGCTTGCGGCCTTCAAAGAAGTGCCACAGCGCTAGCCCGAGCGCCGTCGCGGCGACCAGACCGAAATAGGCGCCACCATGATTCTGGTAAACGAAACTCGAAAATGACGTCGCATCTTTGAAAGTCCGAATCCACAAGACCCGCGGCTCATTCATGAAGCGCTGGACGAATCCGACGCCGGCGAGAGCCACCGCGTTGCCGACCAGCACCGCGAACAGGATCTGCAGCGAGCGACGACGCGTGATTCCGACCCAGACAGCGCAAACGCACAACCATGCCGCACCATAAATCAGGAACGCCCGCCAGAGGTTGAAACGCTCGAAGGGTGTGCGGGTGCTCGAGGGCAGCCATTCAAGGTGTGGCAGGCGGCGCAGCCACCAAGACCTCGCATCAATCTGGAACTCCCACGCGGCGTTGAGATCCTGCACGCAGAGCAACACGAGCAAGCCCGCGCCCAACCAGAACAGCGGGAAACGGATCAATCGCGGCCATCCGAGCAGTCGGAACTCCCCCGTCGTCGCGAGATCTCCGACGTAATTTCTCGGCCAGACACTCACGACGAACGCCCCCAAGGCGAGCGCTGCGCTCACGCATTGGCTCCAGGCATGCATCGTGCCAAACGCCCACGGGAGAAAAATCAGCTCCGCTCCGAGCAGCGCCAGCAGCGCACGCTCCAAAGGATGCAGCGGTGGCCGTTGCTTATGCGCGGCGACGTTCACTGGCGTTAGGACGGATCGAGATGCGGGTGGTATTCGGGCACGAGCTCTTTGATCGCCAGTTTCAACTGGTTCGATTCGAGCAGCGTGACCTTGCGCTCCAAAGTGTTCAGACAACGGTCCTGCCAGTCTGGCGGCAAGGGCGTGTCGACTCCCAGCCGCGTGATGCGCGCGTGAGGCGTCGGGAGGAGCATCTCGGACTGGTGCTGCAGTTCCTCGAACAGCTTCTCACCTGGCTTCAGGCCGATGAACTTGATTTCGATGTCCTCGTCCGGACGCAGACCGCTGAGCTCGATCAACTGCCGGGCGAGGTCGACGATCTTCATCGGCTTACCCATATCGAGGACGAAGATCTCTCCGCCCGAGCCCAGATGCGCCGTGCGCAGCACGAGCCCCACCGCCTCCGGGATCGTCATGAAGTAGCGCGTGACGTCCGGGTGCGTGACCGTAACAGGGCCGCCCGCCTCAATCTGCTTTTTGAAGATCGGGATGACGCTGCCCGACGACCCCAGGACGTTTCCGAAGCGGACGGCGATGAACTTCGTGCGGTTTTCCGGCTGCCGCTGGATGTGCT
This sequence comes from Candidatus Didemnitutus sp., assembly GCA_041906465.1. Lineage (GTDB taxonomy): Bacteria > Verrucomicrobiota > Verrucomicrobiia > Opitutales > Opitutaceae > Didemnitutus. The sequence goes on from JAYRJE010000004.1 coordinate 5,617, forward strand.
GCAGGGCCATCTCGGCGAGGCGCTTCGTCGCCCCCATCACGCTCGTAGGGTTGATAGCCTTGTCGGTGGAGATGAAGACCATCGTCTCGACACCGCTCCCCGATGCGAGCTCCGCAAGCAAGCGCGTGCCGGTGGTGTTGTTCTTCACCGCCTCGCTCGGCTGGCGCTCCATCATGAACACGTGCTTGTGCGCCGCGGCATGGAAGACGATCTGCGGCTTGAATCTCCCGAAGATGAAATGCATGCGCGGGCTGTCGAGAATGTCAGCCACGAGCGGCACAATCGTGCTTCGGTGCCCGCGATCGTTCAACTCGCTCTCGATCGTGAAAAGCGCCCCTTCCGACTGCTCGACCATCAGCAGACGTTCCGGGTGATAGCCGAGCAACTGCCGGCACAGTTCACTGCCGATGCTGCCGCCGGCGCCCGTGACCAGCACCACCTTGCCTGCCACGATCTTCGCCACGTCCTCCGAACGAAGGTCCACCGACTCGCGTCCCAAGAGGTCGTCCACCTGCACCGGCCGGATCTTGGTGACCTGCACGCGGCCGGATGCCAGCTCCGACAAAGAGGGAATGATCTCCACGGGAATGTCTTCGTTGCGCAGGAGTTTATAGAGATCCTGCAGCCGCTTACCCGGCACGGAAGGCATCGCAATGACGCACGTGTCCAGCGGATTGTCCTTTCTCCACCGCACGATCTCCTCCGGTGCCCCAAGCACCGGCACGCCATGGATGTGATGGCCATGCTTGCGCCAATCATCGTCCAGAAAGAATACCGGCTTCAGCCCCAACGAGGGTCGGGCTTGCGCCTCCTGCACGAACTTCGCGCCCGCGTCGCCCGCTCCGAGAACCACGACCCGGCGAACCTTCCGCTGCGTGCCGCGCATCTCTCCGGTCGCGTAACGCTCGCGATAAATGCGGAAGGCCAGCCGCATCAAGCTGAGCGCGCCGACGCTGAGCACGAAGTCGATCAACACGACGCCGCGAGGGGACGTCAGGCCAGGCGTGATGCCCAAGCGCAGCATGTAACTCACCAGGTTCGCCGAGGCCATGGCGGCCGCGATGCGCAGCAGATCAGGAACGCTGAAATAGGTCAGCAGGCTGCCGAACTGTCGGAACAGGACGAGAAACAGCAGCTTCACCGGCACGTTGACGACCAGCGAAAGCAACCGTTCTTCCTGGAATTCTCTCGCGACCACGAAATCGAAACGGAGTTCGTAGGCGAAATAGCGGCACGAGCCCAGGATCAGCGCATAGAGCGTCAGCAGCGCCAGCGCCCTCAGAGAAGACTGCGTGATACTGCTCCAAGGAGTAGCGCTCGGGGAACTAGGAGTGGTCATGAGGACGAGAGACTGGCCCGGGTAAAAATTCAGGCATCGTGGCGTCACCGGGCGCCGATATGCCGTGTCGCGCCACGACCCGCCACGCCGTGAGGAAGAGTATCTTCAGATCCAGCCACCCATTTCGGTTTTCCACATACCAGAGGTCCAAAGCGAACTTTTCCTCCCATGAAAGCGCGTTCCTCCCGTTGATCTGTGCCCACCCGGTCAATCCAGGCGGAACCTCGTGCCGGCGGCGCTGCTCGGCGGAATAGCGCGACAGATACTGCACCAGCAAAGGGCGCGGACCGACCAAGCTCATTTCCCCGCGCAACACGTTCCACAATTCGGGGAGCTCATCCAATGACGTGGCGCGCAGCCAACGTCCGAACGGTGTAAGTCGAACTGCGTCCGGCAACAGGTTGCCCGCCGCGTCGCGCGCGTCGGTCATCGTGCGAAACTTGATGAGTTCGAAGATCACTTCATCGCGCCCGGGTCGCTGCTGGCGGAACAGCACTGGGCTGCCGAGCCGGACCCGAACGAGGAGCGCCAGCACCGCCAGCACCGGCAACCACAACGGCGCGGTCACGAGCACGATGCCGAGATCAACTATCCGCTTGGCGATCATAGGCGGCCCTCAGCGAGCGAAGTGCTTCCGCACGACCGCGACCACACGCTCGAGATCCGAGGTCGAGAGATTCGAACCCGACGGCAAACACAGGCCATCCTGAAAAAGGCGCTCCGCCACGCCGCCTCCATAACACGCCGTGCCCGCGAAGATCGGCTGCAAATGCATCGGCTTCCACACGGGGCGTGCCTCGATGTTCTGCTCTGCCAGCGCGAGCCGGACCTGTTCGCGATCGGTGCCGGCCAGCTTCGGGTCGATCGTGATGCAAGTCAGCCAACGCGTGCAGCGACCATAGTCCGCCTCAGGCATGAAAGCGACGCCCGGCAAATCCGCGAACGCCTGCTCATAGAACGCACAGTTCCGGCGTCGCGCCTCGACTCGCGCCTCCAGCACGCGCAACTGTCCGCGGCCAATCGCCGCGAGCACGTTGCTCATCCGATAATTGAAGCCGACCTCGGAATGCTGGTAGTGCGGCGCCGAATCGCGCGCCTGCGTGGCCCAAAACCTCGCCTTCGCGGTCAGCTTTTCATCGTTCGAAACGAGCATGCCGCCGCCCGACGTCGTGATGATCTTGTTGCCGTTGAACGAGTGAATGCCGCACAGACCGAACGAACCGGGAGCCCGGCCTTTGTAGCTCGCGCCGAGCGCCTCCGCGGCATCCTCGATCAAGGGGATGTCGTGCTCCGCGCATGTCCTCACAATCGGATCGATGTCGGCGCTCTGTCCGTAAAGGTGCACGAGCACGACCGCCTGGGGTTTCTTGCCGCGCTTAATCCGGTCCTCGACCGCCTCGGCCAGCCGCGCCGGGTCCATGTTCCAAGTGCCCTCGTCCGAGTCGACGAACACCGGCGTGGCACGCTCGTAGAGCACGGGATTGACGCTGGCGGAGAACGTGAGGGTCGAACAGATCACCTCATCGCCGGGCTGCAGATTCAGCCAGCGCATCGCCAGATGCAGCGCCGCCGTGCCGGACGACAGCGCGGCCGCGTGCGCGGTGCCGGTCCACGCGGCGAACTCCTTTTCGAACGCGTCGACGTGCGGACCGAGCGGGGCGATCCAGTTGGTCGCAAACGCCTCCTGGACGAGTTCCAACTCGTGGGAGCCGATGTGAGGAGACGAGAGATAGATGCGGGGATTGCTCATCACGGATCGGACATCAGACGCATCTCGCGCGCCCGGCTCAACGGCAATCTGCGACATTCCTCACGGACGCGGTGCGGCCTCCGGTTGGCGAAGGCCCAGTTGGCCGAGGGCGGTTGTCAGCTGTTGCCAACCCGGGTCGCCAGCTAGCGTCTCGAACGGCTGATCGCTCGTGAGGCGCACGAAATATTGTTCGCCGGGCGAGCCGAAGACCTGCTTGGCGGCATCCCGCCACCAGCGCCAGACGGAGGGGACTCTGTTAACTCGGTCCCCGTAGTCATAGAATCCGTCTCCGATCCGGTGCCAGAAAACCACCGCTAACTTCTGTCCGGCTGGAGTCGAAAACAGGCGCCACTCGCCGGGCGCCAGACCCGCTTCCCGGCTGATCAAGCTGACATCGTGCTTTAGGTCATCGCAGCTCCAGCCATTTTCCACCCAGCAGCGGTCGGGGGTGTGCGACGCCACGAGTTGGGTCGGCATTTTTCCCGGCCCCCAGTATGCGACGTAAAGACTCACCGTCCGGCCGCGGGAGCTGAACTCGCGAAAGTAGACGTCATCGAACCGAAGTGTCTTTTCTACCATTCCCGTCGCCGCTTCGGTGGCGCCGAGCGGGACATCTTTCCCGCTCCAGCCAGCAAGCTTCTGCGGGAGCATCGCGCTCAGATGCAGCCCCTTGCCTGGCCTTGGTGCTCGTTGTGGTCCAAGCTGCAGCATCACAGAGACGACGACGACCATCGCCATCGCGACTAGCACTCCTCTTTTCATACTCGCACCTCCTGCTTCGCGATGAGTGAAGGCAACTGCATCAAATCGGTTATTGAAATGTCAGCTTCCTCCGCCGCCGTGGGCACATAAGCACTATGTTCTCCCCCCGGGCGAACGATGCGCACCGTTCGCCAGCCCAACGCCCGCGGACCAATGAAGTCTTTGCGTGGGTTATCGGAGACGTAGAGGTAACCCGCCGCCGGTCCGTGAAAATGGCGCATCACCACTTCAAACGGCGCCGTGCTCGGTTTCCAAAACTCCAGCCCACCGAGCGCGTCGGAAAGAATCCGCAGCCCGATGCGCTCTTCAAGCCCCAACGCATGGATCTTGTTTCGCTGCACCGCTTCGAACCCGTCCGTGAGTAGCGCAACATTGAAGCGTGTAGCGGCCCAATCCAGAAGTTCTCTCGCATCGGGAAACAAGACGAGAACGGGGCGATGCTCACGGTAAACGCGGACCAGCTCTTCGACGAGCGATGACTCCGCCGCTACGCCAAGATCCCGCAGCGCTTCGTCGAAGATCTTCCCGCGCCGTCCGGATTCCAAAAGTTGCGTCGCGCGCGCGGCAAACCCCAGCACGCCATGCTTCCGCTTCAGCCATTCGCCTGCTGCGAGGAACCCTCCCACCACGAACTCGCGCTCCGGGAACAATGTGTCATCCAAATCCACGACCAGGGTGTGGATGACGCCGAGACGCGCCTCTTCCTCTCGCGCCAGGTCGCTAGACATAGACGGCTGCATCGTAGCGGGTCATCAGCACATTATCCCGCCAGTCATTGTTGATCGTAGACGGTAGTCCCAACGTTTCCTCCATCAACCACGCGGTAAAGCGTGCGCCCGCTCGATGTGCGAGGGGGAAGCCACCACCGAAACGAGCGTTGATCTCGATGATGTGCACATCTCCGGCGGCGTCCTCGATGGCTTGGAAACAAAGGCACCCGCGAGCGCGCGGCAGCTTGGCCGCGAGTTCTTGGGCGATCGCTTCGAGCTTCGGGTGCCGCAGCGTAAGACCCTTGGCGACCTCTCCCGCGCGCACTTCGATCCGCTTATGCGGGATCGCACAGCGCAGCTTGCCTGCGGCGAGATCGAAATAGAGATTCACGGTATACTCCGTGCCCTTGATGAACTCCTGCACCAGATAGCCCTCGTCCAGACTTGCGTCGTAGAGTTCCACCGCGTGCTGAATTTGCCGGATGCCAACCGAACCACTGCCCGAAATCGGTTTCGCCATCACCGGAAAGGAAAAGCGCGTCGAATCGTTTCGCGCGTCGTCCACCGTGAACGTCCGTGGGGTCGGCAGTCCGGCACCGGCCAGAAATTCGTAGGTTCGCAACTTATTGTTGGAGATGCGGGCGACGGCATGGTCCGACACGACAACATTGGTTCCGACCGCCGCGAAACGATCTCGCGACTCCGAAAATACCATGATGCCAGGATCGATCGTCGGAATCACGAGGTCGACCCGCTCCTTCTCGCACAACGCCGCCAACTTCGGCACAAATTCAGGCGAGCTGATCTTGGGCACGAAGAACGCCTGATCGGCGCGGCGCGCCGCCGCACTGGTTTCAATGTCGACGTCGCTGCCAAGAACCCGCACGTCGATACCCAGCTCGCGCGCATCGGAGCGAAACGCTTTCAGCAACTCCACTCTACGGCCGCAGGAACTGATGAGAACGGTTAACTTCATGGCGATTCGAAACGATAGCTGGGAAAAAATTCGCCGGCATTGGCGCGAGAATCCACACGCAGTGCCAGGCGCTCGTATTCCGCGGACCGGACAATAAGTTTCCAGATCTTGAACGGCAGCACCACTCCGCCAAAGCCGAGCTTGAAATTGAACAACGAGTCCTGGCGCCCGCCCACCCCGCCACCCAAGTGGAAGAGTTTGACGCCAGAGCCGATCGCCTCGCGACACACGGAATCGAGCAGCAGCTTTGTCGCGGGGAAGCGAACCACGCCGTCGCGTGAGCAGGAGAGATGATACTGCAGGAGTGCGCCGCAACGCACCACGATTGCCATCGCGCAGGGGACTCCTGCCTGCAGGGCGACATAGAGCTGAGCCTCAAATTGCTTCGAAGCGAAGGTTTCCCTGAGCTCGGCCTCGGTATAGAAATAGTGAGATTTGGCTCCGAGCCGGGTCATGGTCTCACTATACATGCGCACAAACTCCCCCAGATATTTCAGCTCGTGATCGCGCTGGACGACACAGCCCATTTTTTGCAGCTGGCGGATTTCATAGCGGTGGCCCTTGCAGATGCCAGCCGCGAAGGCGTCAACGCCCTCATGCAACGGGAGCGCCACCGTATGGCCGACACTTTCCACCATTCCGATTTTCGGTCCTCGATTCAATGGATCGAGCAAAGGATGCATGCGTCCGAAAACGGAGACGATCTTTCGACCGTAGAGATAACGATGAAGCGCCGCGCCAAATCGCTCCACCATCGCTTCGTCAGCGTCGCGGGATGAAAGCCAGCCGATGTAGCCATACACGGATCGCGCATCGTAGAGCGCCGCTTCGCCCTTTTGCTGCACGGACTCCGGAATGCGGCGGATCATCAATGGCACCGCGATCAGTCGATTGCGCTCCCCATAGACCACCAATTCGGCCACTCCGTCTTCCCGTCGCTCTTCCAACGCGTGATAGTCTGCCGTGTGATAGAAATCGAAGCTACCGATGCTCTGCAGCACCTTGTGCCAGGTCTCTCGCTGCGTCGTGGGCAACACCCGGATGACTCCGCGCCCTGCCTGCAGCTGGGTTGTTTGATCCGTGACGATCACGAGGAGCTTGGGGTGGCGAGCGGTGGACGCGCCAATACAAACTGCAACCGATTCGGAGGCGCCGGCCAATTCGCGGCACTGGCCGCCTGCCAGGTCGAAACGGCGTAGGGCACTACCGACTGATCCCCTTGAAACGTTGCGCCACGAACGACCGCAAACGCGAGGTCAGGCAGTCGCGAGCCGATTCCCGCCAGCGTCGCGGCCGACAAGCCACGGTAGCTGCCGGGATAGAATTTCTCAACGCGCTGGACAATCGGACACTCGGGATTCGGAACGAAGCCCACCAGCCGCCCGCCCGGTTCCAGCAGACTCCACAGCATGCGCAACGTTTGCTCGGGATCCACGTGCTGCAGAACCTCGCATGCGCAGATCACATCGTAGCGCCGGACCATCAAATCACTGCTCGGACTGGAGACATCCTCGTGCGTCCAGTCGATCGCCGGATCCGATTCCCGCAACGCCGCAATCGTCGCCGCGACGTAATCGATGCCATGCACACGTCCGCCCAATGCGTGCAATGCGCGAGCCAGCGGTCCCAGTCCGCAGCCGACATCGAGCGCTCGTTTGCCCGCGAGGCTGCCGCAGGACTCGATCACAAGCGCATATTCCTGCGCCGTGACGCGGTCGTTGGACATGCCGACGCGTTTAGCCGACTCGAGGTCTTTGCGTTCGTGCAACGCGCTGAAATAGCCGTGCCAAAATTGATCGCGATCGTTCATTGATCGGTGCTGGGTTGGACCGTGCGCCGTTCGATATGCAGCGGAAGACTGACGCTGTAAGCATCGACCGCCACGCCTTCGGAGGCCAGCACCTGAAGTGGAGTGCGGATCAATATCTCCCAGTATAGCCGGAGGGAAAGGCGGTTCACGAATTCAACGTCCTTGGCCAAGCGCTGGTCCCACCCGAGGCAATTGCGGCCCGAGATCTGCGCCAACCCGGTTAATCCCGGTCGCACCAGCGCGCGCCGACGCTCCTCCGCCTTGTAATAGGGCAGATATTCGACCAATAGCGGCCGCGGCCCCACAAGGCTCATCGAACCAGCAAGCACCGAAAAGAGTTCCGGCAGCTCATCGAGGCTGGTCTTGCGCAGGAACGCGCCGAGCGCGGTGATTCTCTGCGCGTCCGGGGAGGCATCGCTGGACGAATAGGCCGCAGTCGTCATCGTGCGGAACTTCACCATCGTGAACGGGCGCTCCAGCAATCCCGGCCGCTTTTGCCGGAAGAACACGGGGCGCCCCATGCTGATGAGAATGGCAACCGAGACGCCGAGAAATACGGGCAGGAGGACCAAAGTAAGCAGACCGGCAATCAGCACGTCGCACACGCGCTGCCAGTTCGGCAGCAGCGGAGCCTGTTTGATTTCGGTCGGATAGGATTCCATTAAGGTGCGGTTACTAGCTGGCGCGCGCGGACCGTTCAATTCTTTCCACGAATTGTCGTGCCAGCTTTGCCCGAGCGAAATCCCGCTCGGCCAGCGCCCGCGATCGGGCACCTTTCGCTGGAAGCGCCGTCCGATTATCGGCCAGCCGGCAAAGCGCGGCCGCCAATGCCGCCGGCTGCCGCGGCGGCACCGGCTCGCCACAGTCGCTCTCGCGAACCAAGCCAGCCAGCCATCCGGGGTAGTTGATTACGACCGGAATTCCCGAGGAAATGTAATCGAAAAACTTGTTCGGTGATGTCCCGTAGTAGAACGCGGGCACGTCAGCCAGAATCTGGAGTCCGCAGTCAAAGCTCGCGGTAATGCGGGCGATCTCGGTTTTCTTCACCGGCGGGAAGAACAGGCAGTTATCCAATCCTTCCGCCTGCGCCCGCGCCACCAGCGCATCCTTGCGCTTTCCCTCGCCGATCAACACCAACTTGATGTCCCGCCGCCCGAGACGCTTCAGTTCCACGGCCGCATCGAGCACGGCGTCGAGCCCGTTGGCGATCCCGTGAGCGCCGGTGAAGCCGGCCACGAAATCTCCTGGCTGGATGCCCGGCAGGTCTAGTTTTCCCCGCCTCGCCGGCGTGAACAGTTCGAGATCGGCCCCGTTCGGGATCATTTCCACGACGCGGTTCGCCGGCGAGCGGCGTCGGATGCCTTCCACGATCCCCGGCGAAAGACCCACGCAAGCGTCGGCACAGCGATATGCCAGCCACTCGAGCACGCTCATTCCTCCGAGCAAAATCGGATTTCTCATCCCGAGCGCCCGAGGCAATTCCGGCCAGAGATCGCGCACTTCGAACACGAAGGGCTTGCCGCGTCCACAGAGCTTCATCGCGATGCCGGGAATCGCCGCCGTCAGCGGCGTCGACGTGGCGAACAGCAAATCGTAACGCTCCCGCAAAGCGATGCGAACACCGCGCCAGGCGAAACGGAGGAACAATCCGCTTCGGCGCACAAGGCTGTCCCGATTGGAATAGGCCAAGGGCAGTGCGATGACGTCGATGCCATCGACCATGCCGCGATGCCAGCGTCGCGCGGCATCCCACGGCAGATCGAGGGAACTGCGCTCGCTGCGGCCGCACACCATCGTGACCTGGTGTCCTCGCGCGATCAGCGCCCGCGCAAATTCGTAGGAGCGCGTGCCGCCGGATCCGTCGGGTGTCGTGAAGTGTTGATGGAAATAAAGAACGCGCATGTCAGTCGAGCGGGATGAATTCGGTGCGGAATTTCACGAGTTCGCGAGCGCGGACTTCGATCACGAGCGCACCAGCCGGCGCCACATCGCCATAATGGGGCGACCACCAGCCGTCGGCCGAATCGTCCGCCGCGCGCACGAATCGCACCCGATCGAGAGCAGGGCCGTGCCACGCGACCCGATAGCCTCCGAGCTCGTCGCGGACGGACAGCGTGCCGGCGGCGGCGTCGAGCACCCACGGACGATCCGCGAGCCGCCAGTGCCACCGCAGGACCCGATCGGCCGCGTTGGCGACTTCGTCCGTCACGACAAAGCCGGCGGCGGCGCGAGCGGACACGCGTCGCACCCAGCGCACCCCCAGCGCACCGTAGCCGTCGTGGCTGGCGCTGAAATCCGCCTCACCTTCCTGGCGCACCTGACCACGCGGCCACGGCATATAGAGAAACCGACTGAATTTCTGCAGCGGTTCGCGACCGTCCACGACCAGAACGTTATGCTGCGCGGCATCGCCGAGCGTCGCAAACCGGGCTCGGGAATTATAGGAGAACGATCCGCCGTCCATCGCCACACGCTCTCCGTTTTCCCAAACATCGACATGGAGCAGATCCGCCTGCGTCGGCCGATGGCGGAATTTTTCGGGGCACCGCAAAAACAGCCGGCCCTTCCCTCGCCGCAATTGCACGCATCCCGCAAAGGGCGCGTGCCACACGGCCGGAGCGCTGCAGCCGCGGCGCTCCAGTTTGCCTCGCCGCGGCCCAAGCCACTCCACTGCCTCGTCCCATGGGCCGGAGTCAAACGCGAGTTCGCCCGAGAAAACCGCCGCCCCGAGCTGCACCGCCGGCCGCAGATCGAGAAACTCGGTCGAGGTCAGCGGCAGGACGTTCGCGCCGTCGTTCGGCCCATAAAGCGGCCCCTGCCCGGTTGCGGGATCCGTCAAAGTCCGTAGGAACGCGGTGGCGCGCCGCCCCGCCGAGTCCAGATACTCTGGCACGGAATGACCCGCCGCCTCGAGCCGCGCCTTCAGCCACGCGAGATCATGAAGCAGCACGCGGTGATAGACCAAGGAGTGCTGCGAAAATCCGCCGTCCGGATAGACCAGCTCACTCAGCTGCTCCTCCAACCGCCGCAACCCGCGCGCGAGCCACCCGGCGCTCTCGTCGTAATCCCGGACAGCCAAGGCTGCCGTCACCAATCCGATGCATTCGCTGACGCCGTGATTGTTTTTCTGGCTGAGAGCATAATCGAGGTTCGCGAAAATCCTTCGCCCCGTCGCGACGATGAACCGCGCCACTGCGTCCTCGCGCCCGCGCGCGCCGAGATTTTCAGCGGCGAAAATCACGGCCAGCAGGCGAAAAGTCGCTTCCTGTCCGCACATCCAATTCGGCCCCCGATTGGGCGGGTTTTGTTCGCACCAATCGGCGAAGAGGCTCCAGAAGGCATCGGCAAAGCGCGGATCGCTCGTTTTGCGGTGCGCCCGCATCAGAGGGAACGCCCAGGAAAACCGGCTCAGCTCCCAGACGCCCTTGATGTCGCCAAACGCGAAGTCGCCGAGCTCGCTCCAGTGGCGATCTCCGGGCACCTGCTCGCCGGTGAGCTGGTTTCGTCGCCAGTCCGGCGGCGAGCCCACGTCCACGCCGCGGTGGGAAAAGAGTCGGAAGCGGCCACGCAAAACATCTTCCGCTTCCTCGAGCACGCGTTCATCGATCGCGTCCGATCCAATCGGCGCGGGTGCCGCGAGCGCGAGTTGCGGCGCAGGAAGGTCCTCCCACCGGACCAGCGGCGCGGCGCGGCGGAGCCCGCCGGCGCGGCGCCGGGCAGCATAGCGCAGCCGGAAGAACATCCATCCCGGACCCAGATGTCGGACCAACGCGAAGAATTGCGCGGGTGACCGCATGCGTCAGCGCCACATGCCGCGTGTATCGACCACAATTTTGTCGCGCAGCGCGAGGCGATCCAAGGTGGCAAACATGCGGTGATTCACCAGCAGGACCACGATGTCCGCAGCGCGCACCGCCTCCTCCAGCGCGGCGAAGCGCACGTTTGCGCGCTGCGCGAGAGTCTTGGGCAGTTGCTTCACGTGCGGCTCGACGGCGAGGACCTGTCCGACGTTGGCTCGGGCCAGCTCATCGACGATTTCCATCGCCGGGCTTTCCCGCAGGTCATCAATGTCCGCTTTGAACGCCAGACCGAGGCACGCGATGGTGGGCTGCTTGAACCGCGCGGCGACCGCTTTGACGCGGGCGACGATGTGATGAGGCTTGCTGTCGTTCACCTCGCGCGCGGTGCGGATCAAAGGTGCGAGGTCCGGCGCCGAATGCACGATGAACCAGGGATCGACCGCGATGCAGTGGCCGCCCACTCCGGGACCGGGCTGCAGTATCTTCACGCGCGGATGGCGATTCGAGAGCTTAATCAATTCCCACACATCGATGCCGAGGCGCTCGCAGATCAGGGAAAGCTCGTTCGCGAAAGCGATGTTCACGTCGCGGTAGGAATTCTCGGTGAGCTTCGCCATCTCCGCTGTGCGAGCGTCAGTCACGAAAATCTCTCCGGTGCAGAAACGTTGATAAAGCTCCTTGGCGACACGCCCGGCCTCGGGAGTCACGCCGCCGGCGATGCGGTCGTTCGCCACCAGTTCCTTCAGCATGTTACCGGGCAGCACGCGCTCGGGACAATGCGCGTAGAGGATCTCGACCGGGGCGAGTCCGCGTTTGCTCCGTTCCTCGGCGAGCCAATCACGAACCTTCTCGGTCGTGCCGACGGGGCTGGTTGACTCCAAAATTACGAGGTTGCCGGCGCTGACGTGAGCGGCGAGCGCCCGCGACGCCTGTTCCACATAGGAGAGATCGGGGATCTTTTCGCCCTTCGGGCCGACGCTGAAGGGAGTCGGCACCGCGATGATGAAAGTCCCGGCCGCTTGCGGCTCGGTGCCGGCACGGAGATTGCCACTTTGCACGGCGGCGCGCACCAGCACGTCCAAATCGGGCTCGTGAAAATGCAGTCCGCCGCGATTGATGATCTCAACCACGTCAGGTCGAACGTCGACTCCGAGGACTCGTAGCCCCCGGGTGGCGAAGATGGAGGCCGTGGGCAGGCCGATATAACCGAGACCTAAAACGCAAACGTCGTATTTCATACAATATCAATGGGGGAGTTCATGCTCCAGCGCGGACACGATCCGCTCGGCAGCTCGGCCATCGCCGTAAGGATTGCGCAACGCGGCACGTGCTGCGTACTCGCGTGAATCGGCGAGCAAAACGTCACATTCACGCACTATCACCGACATGTCGGTTCCGACAAGGCGGCTGGTTCCGGCGGTCACGCCCTCCGGGCGCTCCGTGGTGGTGCGCATGACTAGAACTGGCTTGCCCAGACTGGGCGCTTCCTCCTGCACCCCACCCGAATCGCTAAGGATGAAATGGGCGCGATCCATAAACCAGACAAAGTCCTCATAGCCCAATGGCGGAATCAGCGCTACGCGTGGATGACCGCCAAGCAGGCGCTTCACTGGCTCCTGCACGTTCGGGTTGAGATGGACCGGGTAGACTACGCCAACGTCCTCGTGCCGGTCGACGACTGACCTAATTGCACCGCAGATGCTTTCGAATCCCTCGCCGAAAGACTCGCGCCGATGACCGGTCACCAAAATCCAACGTTGGGCCTTCCGCTCGCGGAAAAATTTGGCAGCAAATCCCGCAGCTACCCCGCAGCCACGCGCTCGCTCGACTGAATCAATCGTGGCAGCACGCTGGCGATTGCGCATCCAAAGCAACGCGTCGATTACCGTGTTCCCCGTGACAAGTATCCGCTCTGGATGAATATTTTCGCTCAGGAGATTACCTCGGGATACCTCGGTCGGCACGAAACACCACTTGGAAATCGGGTCGGTCAGCCGGCGGTTCATTTCCTCTGGCCAAGGCGCTTCCAAATCGTAAGTCCGCAGACCTGCTTCGACGTGGCCTATTGGAACACGTGAATAGAAAGCCGCCAATGCCGCCGCAAAAGCGGTCGTTGTATCACCCTGGACCAGCACGGCGGCGGGTTGAACTCCTTCAAGCCAGCGCGTCATCGATTGCAACACCCGGGTGGTGAGGTCCGGCAATGTCTGTCCCGGCTGCATAAGGCCGAAATCGCAATCCGGTTTTATCTCGAAGGCCCTGAACGCCTGATCCAACATTTCTCGATGCTGCCCAGTGGAAACGAAGATCGGTCGTAACGAGCTCGAGGCGCTGAGCGCTTTAAACACCGGAACCATTTTGATTACTTCAGGGCGCGTGCCCACGACAATAGCCACTGTCTTCATATCTGAGGGTTTGTTAACGGGACGCACGCGGCTCCACGGATCTTTACCACTCGGGCAGGAATCCCTACGGCGACCGCGTGCGCGGGAATGTCGGAAGTCACGACGCTATTCGCGCCGATCGTCGTGTGGCTTCCCACATGAATACCACCGAGAACTACGCAGCCCGCTCCCAAGTAAACATGGTCGCCGATTGTCGGCACCGGGCCTCCCGTGTATTTCGTACCTATAGTTACATTCTGAGCGATGGTGCAGGCGTCCCCGACGCGCGCATCCGAATGGATTACCACGCCGAGCGCCCAGTACCCCAGTTTAACGTCTCGCCCAAGGGAAGCGGAGCCCGGGATCCAACCGCCAAAGATCAGGCGGTTCAACCAGTCCATTGCGCGGGAGAACCGACGAAAACCCCGGAGATAAATCCAACGGGACACGCGATATGCGGTGACGGCGGGGCTCATGTTGGGATATTGGAAAGTGGTTCGTTGAGCGGATAGTTGACCGCAGGTTGCGCTAGTCGCGTAGCAAGCCGCTGAGCTAGATGCTCCGGTTCCCATTGGACCGCAAGTTCAGCCGAATGTCGGCTAAATTCCCGCCGAAGCGCAGAATTGGCGTGGAGCTGCCGAACAGCGCGGGCGTAGTCCTCATCAGTACGGCAGACGAAGCCGTTCCAACCCGGGCGAACCAGAACGCCGTTTCCCGACCTGACGCCAACGCCAGCCACAATCGGCAGCGCGAAGGAAAGGGCATGATTCAACACCACACCCCAGCCTTCGTAGGAGGCCGGGTGCACGAAAACATCGGCCCATTGGTAGTGGCGAGCAAGAGTTGCGCCGGAGGCAAAGCCCTCGAATCTAACCGGCGCCGATAAGGACTCAGCAAGCCGGTACAGTTCGTCTGACTGCTCGCCCTCGCCGCAGATCCTAAGTTCCAGCGGAATCTCCCGCGCCAGCGAAGCGACCAGCCTGATTAACCAATCGTAACGCTTGCGCGGGATCAACTGGCCCACAGCGAGCAGCCTAAGCGCCGATCCTGCTCGCGGCTCGGGACGTTGCACTCCTGCACCAGGCAGCGGGTCTTCTGCATAGCCGAAGCTTAGCGCAGGCCAGTCAAGACCATATCGCCGGTAGTCCTCCGCGCATCCGCTACCGATCGCGAGCAAACGACCGTTGTAGCGACCGCGGAGAAGACCGAATACGCCTCGACGTAGGAGGAGCAGATTATGTCGCCTCAGTCCCTCCGTCGCCACATAGACCGGCTTACCCGTGGACAACGCGCGGCTAATCAGCCAGGGCATCGCGGGGAAGGGATCGAAGAAACCGAGAAAGACAAAGGCGTGGGCCGCTCGCAGCCATTCGCTCGTCCCAAGGGAGTAGAAGGCACCAAGCGGTCCGATTTTGCTCACGGTGGACGGCTGTGTCCAATTGTTCCCGCGGCGAAATACAGGCATATCCTGCCAAACCAGATACCGGCATCCAGACCCACTACACGCTCCGACGCGCTCCATGAGATCGCCCAAGTGCCGATTGAAATATGGCATCGCGACGGCAATCATCGGCGGACGACCTGCGATCCGGTGACGCGGAACATCGTATAGATCACGATCAGCCAGAAGCCGTTTGTGACCAAGTTGGCGAAGTTGAACATCAGATAGTTCTCATAGAACGCGCGTGTGAGGTAGTACACTGTGATAGACTTGAGGATTACGCCCAGGCGGGCATCCTCCCGCGTCAGCCGGCCCAGTCTCACCCAGAAGACGCCCAGCAAGGCCAAAACCACAAATAGTCCGCAAAAGCCGGTCTCCAAGAGGGTGGTTATGTAGCCGTTGTGCACTGTGTAAGTGGTCGATTCGCCATAGATCGAATATTTTTGCCCAAGGCCGATGCCCAGTGGATTTTCGAGAATTATCTCCCTCGCCTGCTGCCACAACATCAGGCGTCCCTCCACGGTGCGTTGCATCGAGGCGAAGAAACCGGAATCGTTAGCCGACTTCACGGAGGCAAAGTGCTCCAACAAATCCGTAAATCGACCAGAGATCGCTCCGACGATCACGACCAGAAAGGCGCCGGCCGCCGCCCATTTGATATTCCTAATGTAGGCTTTCGAAAAGAGCACGATCATACTGGCGAGGGCTGCTGCGAATACCGCCCCACGCGAGGCGGAAAGATAAAGCGCCACCACCGACACCGTCATCATGACGATACGTAGCCAAGACGTGTGGAAAAGCCCGAGGAGCAGGGACATTCCCGCGTAAAAGGCAATCGTTTGCCAGCGATAACTTTGCTCGCCGATCTCATCTCGGCAGAGCCAAACAGCAAAAATCACGTAACCGGTAGTTAGTATCCCGAACCAGCGCAGGATCCGTTTAAAATCCTCGAAAACAAACCCGATTGCTAATCGATAATAGATGTAAAACTGCCCGAGCACCATTGTCCACTGTGCCGCTGCCTCGGCTCGCTGATCTGTGCCCATAACATTGATGGCCCCGCAAACCGCAAAAAGCGCCATCCATAAAACCGCGTCGATCCGTAGCGGCCGTCGGGTCAATACCGCCACCGCCATGCCAATGGCATAAAGCAAGCCGAGAGCATAGCGCAACGCTGGCCCCTCCCCCCCGGTCAATGAGGGATAAAGCACGCCGAAATAGTAGACGATGACCAGCATCGTGAAATAGGCGCAGAGCGTGACACGCCGGATCGCCGTGCCATCCCCCCGCGGCTGCTGCGCTGGCACCCGGGCATTGGCGCCCCATCGCATGGACCGGGGGGCGGGAGCTTGCCGCGAATTGATGGTAGTCATGAAGAAAGGAACAGCTGCTGGAGGTAGGCGGCACGAACTTTTTCTAGCATATGCTGTTTGGAAAACAGCTCAACTCCGGCGTAGCACGAAGCCACCGCGCCCGCCCGGATATCCCTCACCGCGCCGATCGCCGTGACAAGCTCATCGACCGAATCCGACGAGATTAACTGACTATCCGGCAGATGCCCTAGAATCTCAGGGATGCCCCCGACGCGAGTGCCGATGACGTGCAGCCCCGCGGCTGCCGCTTCCAACAGCACTACTCCCAGAGCTTCGGCTCGAGACGGCAGCACCAGCGCATCGGAATGCCAAAGGATATGGCGAAGGGCTTCTTTATCTAGCCGACCGGCAAAGTGAAGTGCGCTACCATAGCGGGCAGGCAAATCGGAATCTAAGGTGGCGTTGCGGACCTGCGCCTCGGTCGGGCCTACCACTGTCAATTCAGCCTCCCCCACCAAGCGAGGCATCGCCCGCATCAGCACGTCGAGTCCCTTGCGGATGAAATCTGTCCCAACGAAGACCAGTTGCAGCCGGTCTCGGTTCCGATTCAGAGGATCAGGCGGTAACACCTCCGGCGGCCGGTAAGCCGCCAAGTCCACCGCCTTGTAGATCGTGACCACGTTGCCCGGACGCGGCGGTTCGTACGCCCGCAACACCGCGGCCCGCGTGTAGTTAGAATTGCAGATGGTCAGGTCCTGCGTACGCACGAAGCGCCGCTCGCGCCTGCGCCGGAACCACAGCGCGAGCCCCCGCCGCACTCCCTGCTGCAGGATGATCCGGTGCCATCGGCGGTCGAGCTCCGCATTCTCATAGTCGTTGATCTGGCCTACGACCCGACACCCGGCATCCAGTACGGTCGTATCTAAATGGCAGTGGTTGACGTGCAGCAACACAGGGGCACCGGACAGCGAGCGCGCCACCTGCACGGCCTTTCGACCGAGCCGGCGATAAAAAGCCCAAGAGTTACCGCCAGCCCCCGACGTATGAAAACGCGTATGGCTGCACGGAAAAGTCGGGGCCACGATGTGGAACTCGAACGCGGGATCGTTTCGAAATCCATCCCAAAGGTAATTCGCATAGGTTTCCGGGCCGTTTTCTCCTCGGCCAAAACTGGTGGTGACGAAGACCACCGCTGCTTTTTTCCGTTGGTCCATTTGCTTCAACGTTCCGCCCATAGTGCCTTAAATTTCCGGAACACATCGCCGGGCAGGTCCGCAGCTTCGTCCCCGCTGATCCGTGCAAGCGCCCACAACATTAACAGAGCACCGAGAATGTTGCTCGCCGCGAGCGCCCCATGCGCCCACTTGTCCGCCACTGCATGAACGCCCCCCCCCGCCGTCGCCTCAAAAATCTGATGATCTATCCAGCGCACGAAAAGAGCTACGCCCGCCACAATGCCCGAACCCAAGAGAATCCGCCGCACGGGGAAGGCCTCCGCACTGACTGCCATGCAGCGGCGCAGCATCACAAGGTTCGCCGTACATAACAGCACGGCCCCCACGATTACCGCAATCACCGCGCCCAGCAGCGCCCATCGATCCACCAGCCACGGGGCGATGCCGGCCATCGCTAGTTGCACCACCGTCGTAAGGAGGTACAGCGGTACCATTTTCCCCGCCACCATCGTCACCTTTCTGACGACCGACGTCGTCACCTCAAACACAAGCACGACATAAAACGCGAGTAGCACCCAGGCAGTCAGTTGGATTGCCTCCGCCGGGAATCTCGGCCCGCCCCACAGGAAAGCAAACACATGCACAGAGGCCGAACCGAGGATGGCAACGATCAGGAGGTAGCCGACCACCACATCATTCAGTGCCTGTCGGAGCACAGTGGTTACCTGGTTTCTCCGCGTATGCCACGCCTCGGCCACATCGGTGAAAAAAACTGTCGAGACCGGCCGGATGAAGAGCGAGCTGGTGCGGAGATAAAGCAGCTCCGCGTACTTAAAGCACGCGAACGTCCCTGGCGGCAGCCGTGTAAGCGCGGCGGTGAACATGAAAAGGAACCACTGGGTGGCTGCGACATAGAAGGCCGTGAAGCAGAGCTGCCTCAACAGGCTCGAAAGGTCGACCAAGTCACATGCTAGCGAGCAGCGATGTCTGTACCCGCCTCGTTGCAGCACGACGAATCGACCCGCGAGCGGCAGAAGCTGACCGATCCAAAGGGATGCGACCAGCGTGCCTGCCCCGAGATGGTGATGCCCGAGGCAGATCATCAGTAGGCTGCCTACGGATCCCGCTAGAATCCACATCTCGAACTTGCCGTATAATTTGTCGGCGTTACCCAGCATCTGCACCAGAGCATTCGCCAGCTGGATCGGGATTAGCGGGACCATCCAGAGAAAATAGCGCACTACCTGCTCCTGCTCGCCACTGTCAAATCCGGGCGCCAGCCATTGTACCAGCATGGGAGCCATCAAATAAAGCATGACCGCCCCGACACAGGATAGCAGAACCATCCAGTTGAAAACCACAGCGAAGGCCAGCTGCGCCTCGCCTACGCCCCGACTGGACTTCAGCCTCAGATATTCGGGCAGGAACAGCTCCGACAGCTGTCCACTTTGGAAAAGTTTGAACAGCAACGTCATCAGGCTCGCCGCTGCGAAATAGATTTCGACGGACCGACTGGTGCCAAAGAGCCAGCCGATCACTGTGGTCGTCACCACGCTGACCGTTGCAATGGCGGCGTTGACAAAGGCAAGCCCCCCAATGGACCGGCGCCGGGTCATGGGGCCGGCCAAGGGGGAACCACGCCAGATTCCGACCACGCGATAGCCGCGAGGCTGAAGATTGGGGCCATGATGTCGCCAGACTTGCTCAAGCGGGGACCCGCGGCGCGGCTTACTGCAGCTGGTACTTCGTCAGCAGCGAGCTCGGTAGCATTGGATTTCGCCACGTGCGGCGCAGACAGGCCTCCAAGGTCGATTTCGGAGTCCAACCAATGGTCGCGCGCAGCTTGGTCGTGTCGGCGGCCAGATTCGGCCGGTCCACCTTGCGAACGCGGGTGGGATCTAACACCACGCGTAGCTCCCGCCCGCTTACCGCCCGCAGTAACTCGATCACCTCGTGCCCGCTGTGCGTGACCCCGGTGCCTAGGTTCACCACGCGCATTTCGCCGGCACGTTCATGCTTCAACAGGCGGTGAAATCCCTCGGCCACGTCCAGTACATCGATGTAGTCACGACGGGTCGTGAGTGTGCCGGCGTGGATCTCGCTCTGGCCGGCGAGTAATTGGGCCATCAACTCGGGGATGAAATGGGGGCTGGTCTCGCCTTCACCGACCACATTGAAGAGCCGCACGACGGTGGCGGGAAAGCGCCGCTTCTCGGCAAAATACCGGACGTACTGCTCCCCATGGAGCTTAGTGAAGCCATAGACGTCCGACGGAACGGTCGGGCTGGTGTCCTCAAGATGTGGCCGATCTTCGGGCGCATAGACGGCGCCGCTCGACGTGAACACAAAATGGGTGTCCGACGGGCAGGATTGCAGCAGATTGATCGTGCCAGTAAGGTTGGTCTCGCACGCGAGCGACGGATCGCCTTCGCATTCAGGAATGTAGTGCAGCGCAGCGAGATGCACCACCACCGAAGGCCGCTCCTCTTGGATCACGCGCTGCACGCCCGTGGCATCGCGCAAGTCGACTCGATGAAACTTCAAACTCTGGCCGGCCAGCACGCCAACGCGCGATGGCCCGTAGCGGCAGTTATCGAGAACAGCGACTGACTCACCTTGGGCGACGAGCCGTGCACACAGTTCGCGTCCCACGAAACCATTTCCACCTGTGACTAGTATTTTCATGAAGAGTGATGATTAGATCGGCTGCAAAGCCGTTCATAGGCCTCGCGGAAACCCGCGGAAACCCGAGCCAGCGAGTGATTCGTGCGGGCCCTATCTAGCATCTCGGCACCGCGGACATCCAAGTTCCCGGCCCCGAGGGCCTCCTCGATGGCTCGCTGCAACCCGCCGGCGGAGCGTTCGTCGTAGGCAAAGCATCCGAAGGTACCGGCAATTTCTGTGGTCACCCCCTTGGCTGGGGACACCACAGGCCGACCAAAACCCATCGCCATGATCAGGGAGCCGGGGTTCATCGGCATGTCCGCGTAAGGCAGAACGACAACGTCGGCAGCGTTCATGTAAACCTGTATGCGGTCGTCGGCGACAAACCCGGCATCAAAGCGTACCTGGCCGGACCGGGTCCCTCGCCCCACCTCGACTTGCTGCTTCAGCTGCTGCAGCATCGCCATGTCGGCACACTTGCCGACCAGCAACAACACGGCGTCCGGCTGATCGGCCTTCAGGAACGCCGGAATCAGTCGGTCGAGCCCTTTGTACCAAAGCAGTCGCCCGAGGAAAAGCACCACTCTCGCCTTCTCCGGCAGCTCCAGCGCGCGCCGCGCTTCTGCGCGGCTGATTTGGTTGGGATAGATGTCGAGGTAGTTCCGATGCGGGACAAAATAGCATTCTGCGCCCGCTTTCAGTCGGTAGGTTTGCCGGAAAATTTTCTCGGCCGACCGCGCCATGACGATGTGACCGTCCGCCCGCTGCACGAACCGCTGAATCATCCGCTTTTCGAATGCCTCGTCCGCCGCGTCGTGAGGAAACAAGTTCTCCACCGAATAAACGAAGCGCACGCGATTGAGCGTGGCCAGGCCGTCGATCAGCATGAGGCGCTTCAAGGCTGTCGCGACCCGTGAGCGTCCATGGTAAAGGCTGTGCGGCCAGTATAGTTGCAGGATATCGACCGGCTGGGCCGTGGCCCGCCGGAGCGCGAACCAATTGGCCTTCGCCAGCGCCACCGGATCGTGTCCGGCCGCGATTAGGGCCTCCGCGATCATCCGTTGGTAGGGGTTCTGTTCCGTGCCAAAGGGGAACAACCCAACGCGCACTCTTTGATTGGTCGGTTGCAAGCTCATGTCATTGAAACCAAGGACGGTGGAACTTCCGGTAGCCGAGCGCACTGCGGCGGACTCCGATCGCCCGGGCTGGAACCCCTCCGACGATCGCCATCGGCGGGACGTCCCGGGTCACCACGGCGCCCGCGGCGACCACGGCACCACGACCGATCCGTACACCGGGCATGATCACCGCACGGAAACCGATCCATGCAAAGTCCTCGATCGTGACACCCGCTCCGACGGCGCGATGCAGATCGTCGTGCACATCGTGTTCAAGGGTCCAGATCGCCACTTCTTGGGCGATATCGACGTTATGTCCAATTACGAGCAGTCCGCCGCGACCGTCCAACAGCACCTTGCGGTTGATGACAACGTGGTCGCCGATTATCACGTTCCGGGGTGTCCGCACCTCGACGCCCATTAGGAAGCCCGGCGCTTGACCAAGCCGGCCGAGCATCCGCCGCCAGCACCACAAGCGGATCGCATGAAACGGCACATGCGTGAGCCAGCCATTGAAGAGGTAGAGCCCGAATATTCCGAGCCGGGCGGACCAGACGCCCGTAGATCCAGGCTTCGTCATCTCAAAGTCGCTCCTCGGCGACCTTCAGGATATCGTCCGCGATCTCGCCCACCGTGCGCAGCGGCGTGTCGGCCGCCACAACCCGATTGTAGCCCAGCAATGAGCGAGGTTCGTACACCGCCTGGCGCAGAGCATCCACCAAGTCGGCGGTGCGGCGCACGACGTTGGGGAATTCATCGAGGATCATATAGCGATCGTTGTGATACTGGTGGACGAAGCGACGCAGGTCCAACAGCGTATCGCTCCCCTGGGGCGCCGGGATGTCATCTAGTGAAAGGAAGAGCACCGGGGTTTCAAAATAGCACGCCTCCCACCCCATGGTGGTGCCGATATGAACAAAGGCGCGAGCATGCTCGATCTTGTTGTATTTCTCTTCTACCTGAGCAGGGGTGAGGCTCCGCCCCTGGCCGGCTTGGCGAAACCAGTCGAACTGCACATTCGGCAGCGGCCGCAGCGCCTCGTAGTGGGTCCAGTCCGAAAAATTTGGGTAGGGTCGCACCAACAACACCAGCGCAGGGGCAACCACGGCTAGCGCGGCCGCGACCCGGCGGATCACCTCGACCTCCTGGACGACCAGATCCTTCTGACCGACCCCGCATCCAAAATAAACATAGTCGTGTGGGATCAGCCGCCGGCGGGCGTCCTCGTTCTGCTGATAGGAGAACAAAGGAGAGAGTTGGGTCGCGCCCACCTCGCGCAGCCGCGTCGGTTCAATCCCCTGCAAGTTCACCATGTCCGTACTGAGCTTGCGATTCCAAGTCAGGAACGTGCTGATGCCCGTGCGGGGAATTGACGTGTGCTTGCACGGGTGGTCCCAGCTGTAGACGTAAGCTAGGTTCGGTCGGCCTGACTGAATCGTTCTCCGTAAGAAGGGAAGCGAACCAATCCGCGTGATGTGGAGGAATACATCCACATCCTCGATTGAGGTTTGGTCCGCGCCGCCGACGGCGGGCAAAATCCAATCCACCGGCAGCCCCCAAGGCAGCAGGCGCCGCAGCCGCAGATAGAGGAGCCCGCGCCTCTGCGCCGCCGCTGGCAGCGCCGCGAGGCCGAACAGTTCTGTGATGAAGAAGTTGTTCTGGCTCCGCGGCAGCCGCCGGCACACGAGGAACACGCGAGCCGCGACGGCCGCAACGATCGAGCGCCGCGGACGATAAAGCCGCAGCGACTTCAATCCCTTGATCGGCTGGTTGAAGGGCCTGTCCGTGAAAATCACCACGTCAACGCGGGAGCTCAGGGCAGCGATCAGGCCGTAGAGGTCCACGCGAAAATCGAAATGCTCGACGCTGATCCCCAAGGTCATCCGCCGTCCTACCGATCGATTCGATGTCATCATGAATTTCGGGTTCCGCCGATAGTCCGGCCTTGCCAGGGACAGTGCATGGCGCGGCTCCCTCGCGTCATCGCTGCGCCACCCTTCAGGCGGAAAAACAACGGTTCCAGCGCGCCAGCGGCGCGCGCCACGAGCGTCGCACCCACAGCCGGCAGCGCGCCCACCGCATCTCTGAAAGGCGGAGCTGCGTCGTCGAATGACCATGCCGCGACCGGCGCGCCTCCGGCATGCGTGGTGACAGCCAGCATCAGCACCAGCGCCCCAAGGCACGACGCCCAAAAGGTTGGCGCTTGTCCAGTCATGCAGCTCACTCAATAAATGTTCGCCCGTCCGACGGCTCACCACGCCGTCCATCCGCCGTCCACCACCAGCGTGCTGCCAGTCATGTAGCTCGAAGCGGGGGAGGCCAGGAAAACGAACGGCCCGCGCAACTCGCCCACCTCGCAAAGCCGCCCCATCGGCGAAAGCCGGGCGAAATTGTCGCGGAATTTCTGCGGGTGCTGGTTATCGACGCCGTGGGGCACGATCGTATTGCAGCGGATACCATCCCGGGCGTAGAGCGTCGCTAGATAACGGGTAAAATTCGGCACCATCGACTTCGTCCCCACATAGTCCACCGGCTTGAATTTCTGGTTCGCCTCGCCCGGAAACCGGTAAAGCCCCTGGTTGGGCGCGACGAGGGAATAGGTAGAGGCCACGTTGATGATGTTGCCCGACCGCCGGCTGAGCATCGGCTTGACCACCGCCTGCGTCAGGCGCACGAGCCCGGTACAGTTCACCGCCACGGATCGCTCCCACAGCTCGAGGGGGAAATTCTCGAACCGCGAGGGCTCCACCGCACTCGCCCCCGCGTCGAATTTCGCGTCGATGGCCGCGAGGTTTACCAACACGTCGATCCGGCCGAATCGTCCGAGCGTGCGCCCGACGAGCGCGGCCACCGACTCGGAACACACCACGTCCGCCGACACTGCAAGCACCTGCGCGCCGGGATACTTTCGCCGCAGTTTTTCCGCATGGCCCTCGAGCACCGCCTCGGGTTGTACGTCAGTCAGCACAACGCATGCACCAGCCGCGGCGTAGGCGTCGCAAATTTCGGTTCCGATCAGGCCGGCACTGCCAGTAACTAGTGCGACATGGTCCTGCAAAGAGAAGAGTTTTTCCATGGTGGTCAGATGCCTCCGTTTTCGGTAAGCGCGCGCAGAGCAAGCCGCAGAACGCGGCCACCTTCAGCAATGTCCGGCCGCGGAGGGCGGCCAGCTGCAACACAATCGAGAAAGTATTTCAATTCGGCAACAAACATGTCGTTGCGGACGAATCCCTCTGGCACCCGGTGGACCTCGGCGGCGGGCGCGATGGCGCCTGTCGCCGGCGGCCGCTCACCGACTATCCCGCCAAAGCGCGTCAGGGTTCCGGCGAGATAATCGAACTCCACGCGCCCTCGCGTCGCGTTCAACTCCCAAGTGCGGACCGGCGGCCGCGTAAAATAGTCGGCATGCAAATGGGCTACCGCTCCGCCTCCGAACCGGAGCAGCCAGTCCACGCCATGCTCAGTATCGCCCGCCAGCGCGGCCGTGCGCACCGTGGCCGTCGCCACTAACGCCGGCTCGCCCAACAGCCAGCACATAGTGTCCAGATCGTGGGAATACGTGAGCGCTGGCCCTCCCCCGAGTTCGCGGCGCACCGCGTAACTTTCCGTGTAGTCTTCCCAGGGATGCCAGTCTGGAACGTGCTCCCCCCAGCTAGCCCGGGCGTACAGCGGAGCACCGAGGGTCCCGTCGGGACCTTCGTCGAGCCAGTGTTTCAGCCGCACCAACAAGGGGTGAAACCGCATCATGTATGCCACCATGCCGAAGCGACCGCGTTCCGCCAAGGCTCGCTCCAACTCGGCAATCCCCTCCACGGAGTGGGCTACAGGTTTTTCCACCAAAACGTGGCAGCCCGCCCGCGCGGCCGCCAGCGCCGTCGAAAGGTGCAACGCGGTCGGATTGCAAACCACCGCGATCTCGGGCCGAAATTCGGCGAGGGCCCGGCCAAGCTCATTGAAAACTGGCAGCGCCGCCGCTTCCTGCACCCCGCGTAGGGGCAGGCCACGCGTGCGCCACAGGGCGATGTTAGTCTGGCCGATGGCCAGCAAGTTTCCGAGGTGGCGCTCGCCCACGGACCCTAGCCCGCAAATCAGGATGCGCCAGGGTTTCAAAGGGGGTTTGCAGCGGCCACAAGCCTGTCGCACACGTCCCGAACCGCACCTTCGCCGCCCTTCCGATGGGCCAGCCAGTTGGCGGCGCGGCGCGCTTCCGGCCGGGCGTCCGCCACGGCGCAGGCGATGCCGCCTTCGGCCTTGACCGCTTCGAGACAGGACACGTCTCCCAAGTCGTCGCCGACGTAGCATACCTGCGCTAGGCTCACGGCCATGCCAGCGGCCAACTCTCGCAGGACCGGCAGTTTTTCTTTCACGCCGATCCGCACCAGGTCGAGCCCAAGCTTGCGGGCCCGCGCGGGAGCGATGGGCGTGTCTTCGGCGGTGATGATCGCCACGGCAACTCCGGCACGACGCGCTAGCGCGATCCCCTGCCCGTCGTGCGTGTGAAATCGCTTCAAGGCCTCGCCGTCCGCATCGTAGTACATCGTGCCTGGCGTAAGCGTGCCATCCACGTCAAGCGCGAGTAATTTCACGGCGTCCCAGCGCAGCGGCGCGCCCGGCCGCACGGTGTCCGCGGTATGCACCACCGCCTCCGCCCGCCGCAGGCCATCCTCATCATCAATGTCCACCGACAAGGCGGGCTCCACCGAGCAAGGGAGTATCCGCCCGCCGGTCATCGATCCCGCCAACACGACCTCCGCCCGTACGACGTCCACGGTCCCCGTTTGCCACCAGACCGGGGGCAGCTTCTGCCGGGGCTCGTTGTAGGGTTCGGCCAGCCCGGGGACGTCGAGCAGGTTCCTCATGTAAGGGGCCTCTTCCGCTCCCACCGGCAATCGCCACATTTTGTGCGGATTGGCCGGAGCCGGGCATATTGTCCGGACCGCCGTGGCGTGCGGATCATCCAGCAGCGCCTGCACCGCCCGACCCACCAACCCGGGAGAACGCAAGGGCGACGTGGGCCTTAACTGCACGAGAATGTCGGCTGACCACCCCTCATTTTCCTGCAGCCAGCGCAGCGCGTGCTGCATCACCGGCAGGTCGAGGGTGTCGTCTTGCGCCAGCGCGGCGGGCCGGAGAAAGGGAACCTCCGCGCCATACCGGCGCGCCACCTCCGCAATCTCCTGATCATCGGTCGAGCAAATGGTGCGGGAGATCAGCGGGCACTGGCATCCCGCGGCGATCGAGTAGGCGATCAGCGGGTGCCCGTCGAGGAGCCGCACATTTTTTCGGGGAAGTCCTTTCGAACCACCGCGCGCGGGTATGACAGCGAGTATCCGAGGCATGGATGAGAAGGCCATGACCGGATCAGTGCGGCCGATACTTGAGCTTCTTTCGCTGGACCTCCTCGATGGGGAGGATGTCGCGGCTCTTAAGTGACCAGGCGTCGGCCAGATGGCGCACATCCCGCGTCAGACGCCCAAAACCGTCGGGGGCCAGCGAGGCCGCGTGGTCCGAGCCCTTCCATGCGCGATCCAATGTGAAATGGCGCTCGATCACAGATACCCCCATAATGGACACGCCCACGTCGATCGCGATGCCGTTGTGGTGGCCGCTGAAGCCGATCGACTTCACCCGCCCGGTCCGTTCATAGCGCTGTTTCAGGCGGAGAACCTCCAACAGGCACACATCCTTGAACGGGACGGGGTAACCGGACGTGCACGAGTAGAGTACGACCCGCTCCGGGCATCTCTTGAAGATGTTCACCGTGGCATCCAGCTCCTCAATCGTCGACATGCCCGCTGAAAGGTGGACTTCGCCTGCGTACTCGTCGCGCAGGAACTCCAGCATGGCGATATGGTTGCCACAGGCCGATGGGATCTTGATGAACTTCGGCTTGATCGCCGCGATCTCCCGCGCGCTGGTCATGTCCCAGACTGAGGTCGAATAATCGATGCCATGCGATTCGGCATATTCCTTCAGTTCCGCATGGGTGGCGGCGTCGAACTCAAGGAATTCGCGATGCTCGCCGTAGGTTCGCCCGTAACTATTGGGATTGTCGTAAGGAGCGTTGTATTGCTCGGGTGTGAGTAGCTCCCGAGCACAGCGCTTTTGGAATTTGGCAACGTCAGCACCGCAGGTCTTGGCGACGACGATCATCTGTTTGGCGATGGCGATGTCGCCGGTATGATTGCATCCTATTTCCGCAACAAAAAGCGGGCGCCTGATTTCCAATGGTATCGAGAAATCCTTAAATTGTTCACTAGTCATGTTTACTGTTGGGTTAGCAGGTTTAATTTCGTATCGTCGGGAGACAGCTAACTACACGCCGTCGTGACGACACCATAAAATTTGCTACAGCGTGTTAGAACATCAGTGCTGGCGCGTTGTTGGACCCGCAGCGCAGAGTGCCGAAGAACCTGATAAGCGCATCGCAGTAGACCTTGGGTTTGCGATCACCACGACGCGATACATGCTTTTTCTAGTATTCCGATAGCTCGCGACGCGACCAAATCGAAGGCACAGACAGTACTCACTTAAGATGGCTTCGCCCCGTCGCATCCGATTCGACGCGACCAATGATTGATATTGGGTTAGGGCCACCATGCGGCCAACAGACACTAATTTCCGATCCTCAGGATCGTTCTCGCAAGCGGAAGGATTGTCCGTGCTTTGCTGTGCCAGTCAGAAAGTGATTTCAATCGTCGCTTGAGTTCGGCAGCCTCGATTCCTTGTACGGGGATGGCCCTGCTCAGCGAACTTAAGCGCACCGATCCGGAATCGAGCTGTTTTTGAAGGCGGTTTTCGATGAACCGTCCGATCAGCTTTCGGAGCTCAAGGTCGGGCGAGAACCGTCCCACCCTGTCAGAAGCCGTCGAGACCTCCTTCAACGCCCCGACCTCGCGCAGCACCCGCAGTCCTTGGCTGATCGATCCCTTGCTGATGTCGAGACGGGCAGCGACTTCCGCAAAACTGATCGGCAACGGCGAGGCGAAGACGATCCCATAAATCGCGGCGACCGACCTCGGTACGCCAAGCATCTCTGCCGCATCGACGAAGAAATCCACCACCTGCTCATCGAACGCCACCACATCAGCCGGCCGCCCAGCCGCCAGCACCAGTCCGTGCGGGGCGGGCGATAAGCCAACGAGTGTCGTGGTTCTGGATCGAGCCATGTGTGTTCCCACTTACCGCATCAGCATTTTCCCCGGTGTTCAATTCAAAATGAATTAAACCAGCCATATCTCTTCGAAACTCATAGCTAGCCTTCTGAGCCGCGCCACTCACCTTCGGCGCTTGGCGCCGGCAGCTCATTCGTCGAAAGCGCCCCCGGTGAGGTAAATCCGCCTTATCGGCGCCCTGCGCTCTCCCCCGCCGTTCTCGGCGGGTGAACAGAAATGGAGGAACACATGTCCGACGAATCCGAAAAGGATTCATGGTGCGGCTCCCCGCTACCAACTCTTGCGGGAGTCGGTAAAACTCGCCGTCGAAGGTCTCAAGCTGCTCGACGCGCTCGCGTCGCTGCTACTGCGGGTGCTCTGATCCAATAAATCCTGCGCCTTCTGGCGCGGAGCAGTGTCCCACGCAGCGATTACGGCGGGCGCGGCTCTTATGCTCGCAGCCGGGCCTCGCCGCGCGACCGCGTGATTGTGACTGCAATTCTCTTTGCCGGATTGGAGTTGGCCGAACTACGCCGACTCACCGCCAAGGACGTCTTCACGGGCAATCACGTGGCCACCAGCCTAAGGCTGCCCAGCAGCAGTCCCCGCAGCCAGGGCGCGTTACGAAATTTTCATCACTCCGGAATTCTCCCGCGCCCTCTCAGCTCTGCAATCGGCGCTGCCTCGGCTGCGCCGATTGCCTCAATCACCGCTGCTCGCGGCCGACCCTGCGGCCAAGCACCTCACACCGCTTCCCGCAAGGGACTTACCCGTGTCGTGCAGCGCATGATCGTACGCGCAGGCATCCGACCGGACCGCCAGTTGCGCCCCGGAAGCCTGCGTAAACGCTTCGCGCAAAAATCTGGGGGGGGGGCAGCCGCAATGCTGTCCCATCATAAGACGTTCAACGTCAGTTGGTCGTGAGAATCAGGGGCGGCGATCGTTGTATCACTTTCTGCAAACAGCTCGTGGAGCGGTGTTTTTGAAAGCGCGTGCAGCGACAGGACCTGGACGAGGGGCGTCAGATTTGTAGTAAGGCCGAGTTCCTTGCGCGTGATTGCGATAGCGAGATATATCGAAATCGCCGACCAGAGTTGGACGCGCACGGCGTTGGCGCTGGTGCCGTAGAAGGTGCGGATGCGCAGGCTGTGTTTAACCCAGCGGAAGAACAACTCGATCTGCCAGCGCTGGCGGTAGAGTTCGGCGATGGTCGCTGCGGGCAAGGTCCACTGATTGGTCCAGAAAGCCAGCCGCAGCGATTGCTCTTGGTCGTAGATGCTGACGCGCCGCATCAAGTCAGGCCAGCCGCGCGGAGCGTCGCTGCCGTTAAAACGGATGGACTGATCGGAGCGGAGCACGCCGGAGCGATCACCGGACGAGACGCCGCGACGTAGTAGCGCACATCGGGACGCTCGCGAATGACGAAGAAGGCGCCCGCCTGCGCGATGCGGCGCAGCCGCCGGAAATCGATGTAGCCGCGATCCATGACGTAGAAACTGCCCGGCTCGATCGGCAGATCGTCCAGCCAGACCACATCGCCGTGCTCGGCACTGGTGATCGCCACGAAAGCCGGCAACGGTCCGCACAAATCGAGCGCGAGATGCAGCTTCACCGCCGCGTCGGTGCCGGTCCAGTTGGCCCACGGACACAACGCGAGGCTCAGATCGATCAACGTCGAATCCACCGCGTAAACCGGCACGTCGAGATCGAGCACGCGTGGCTCGTTGCGATAGAGTCGCCGCGCGCGATCCATCAGCTTGTGAGCGAGCGCGGCGAACAGCCTCCAGTCACGTTCTTCGTTGGCGCGCGCCAACGTGCTGCGCGTCACGCGATGACGAAACCCCAGATGATAACTCAATGGCGGTGTGCTCAGGCACGCCTCGATGTCGCGCAGACTCTCGCGAAAAGTCATCTGCGCGAACGCCAGCGCCAGAAAATGATCCCACGCCGAGAACCGGCGCCGCCCGTCGGCTGGATCGTGCAATCGAGCCAAGCGTTGAAACTCCCAATGCGGCACGCGCGCGACCACTTGGGCGAAGATCATTTTGCCGGCGTTCATCGCCGACGATGCGGTCGTAACGCCCTCCGCGCTTCAAATCGTGAGCAGCACCAAACTCACCGTTCGCACGCTACATCGCTCATTTACCCAAGCCTCACCTCAATCTGTTGGGACAGCATTGGGGCAGCCGACCACGACATGTTGATTCTGCGCGATGCGCCGCGCGTTTGGAGTGTAATCCAGGCCATGGAATTCCTCGCCCTCGATGCCTGCCGAATCGAGCGGGCGATGCATCGACGGTTTCGAATGGCCGCCTAAAAACAACGAGTTCCCTGCCCCTCGGCGGGGAGCTTTCTATTTTCCGCCGAAACGGCGCCTCAACGGGCCTTGGAGGCAGCGCGTTTCGCGGGCTTTTTCTTGGGGCGGTGCGTCACCTTCGCTTGGGACTTCGTGAGGACCCAAGTCTTCTTGCCGGAGGGGCGAACGGTGAGGACGCCACCCAGGCGATGGCCGGCGACGCGGATCGCGGTGGCAAGGCGAAGGCTGGAGACGCGGGCGGATTTCTTTTTGCCGCGCAGGAGCTGGTCGGCGATTTCCTTGTTGGACATGGAGGGATTGTACTGAAGGCGCCGTACCACGCAACACCGCAGCGATCGGTAAAGCTCCCTTCCCTTTTTTCCAGAGTACCCGATAAGTTGCCCGCGTAACTTCGGCTTGGGGCAACCGAGTGGAACGCAGGGCCCGCGAGCGGACCTCACCGCGCGCTTTTTTCGTGGGCCGACACTCGGCGCGGCGGCGTCCCGCCGTTCGGACCGCCGCCGCCCTGCCGCCCCTCTCGCTCTTGCTGCGCTCAAGCCATCTTCGCGCGCCGACCACAAAAGACGGCATTCGCCGCCGCGCGGATGGAGGCAAGACCAGCACCAACAATCGCACCGCCAGTCACCGCGCGAAACGAATCGCGGATGGAGCGCTCATGCGAAACGTCGCCTTCGCACTCGGTGTAGGCCTTCAGACCGAGAGCGACGACATAGTTGTATTTGATCGTGACGGCACCGTCCCGCAGGTGCTTGGTCGCGATCCGCTCGCCGTGAACGTGGCCGTAACGAATGCACGCATCAGTAGCAACAATTTGGGGAACCTTGTGTGGCGGGAGCGTGGCTGGGAAAACGTCGGCGTAGTGCGGACGCAGATAGCGACCCACCTCGGCCCAGTCGCATTGCGCCTGTTCGCCGGGCGGGGTCTCGAAGCGCACGGTGAGTCGTGAGTCGATGCGGCGTTCGGCGCGCAGGGTCTGGAGGAACCGGCGCACAATCTTCACCGAACCGGTGAAGCCCTGCGCCGCGATCTCGGGCTGCAGGCGCACGGCCGACAGCCCGTGCGCCTGCCAGCGGGAGATAAGGTAGTCCTTGTAGGGATCGAGTTTGCTGGGGCGCACTCTCGGCGCGGCCACCGGGGCGCGTGGAGCACGGAGCAGTCTGCGGACGGTGTTGCGCGAATGACCGGTCAATCGCGCGATGGCGCGGACGGAATGACCCTGACGATGAAGAAAACGAATGTTCATGAACTGATCGAAGTCGAGCATGGGGGCCTTCCGTTGAGTGGGGAACGGGAGCCAATCATGCCGGGAAAATGAGACCAACTGATGCGCGGAGGCTCTCTCACGGCGGAGGATCCCCAAGCCAGGCTACGCTACGCTTCGCCCAGCTTGGGGATCCTCCGCCGTCCCTCCTCCGCGTTGGCTTGAACGGGGGTGGGTCAGTTTTAAACGGGCGTTAGTGGGTCAAATCTACGCGGGCGTTGATATTCAGCTCGTTGTTCTCTCGCTTCAGTTGCTGCAGCCGCGCCAGCTGGCTCGGGCTCGAGCCCGCCGTAGCGACTCTTCCAGCGATAGAACGTGCCGCTGGCGATGTCGTGCTGGCGCAGGAGCTCGGGCAACGGTTTGCCCAGCTCCGCTTCATTCATAATCCCGAGGACCTGCTCCTCGGTGTGGTGCTTCTTCATGTCGGGTGTGGTTTGGTATTACACCCGGATTTCTTACTCCAACCGCTTCAGCGCCCGGGGACAGGTTAGCCCAGTAGATCGAGGAAGTTGGTCTGCACTTCTTTCGGAAAGATAGGCTTTCGATGCCGGAGCCGAAATCGCCGCACTCGCTCCCGATTCCGCTCGAGCTTATGGCTCAGGGATGAGCGCGAGCGCCCCGCTCGGAGGCGGCAAAATCTAAACTGCGAGGGCCCCTGCAGCCCGCGGCTCGCGAAGGCTTGTATCGCGTGATGCACCCGCGCCTTTTCCCGAAAAGTTAAGTGCTGCAGCCGCCGGGGCGTGATGACGGGCTTCCCGTCGTCCACCAACAGGGGAAGCTTGTAACACTGCAGGGCGCGCCGCGGCAGCTTTTCACGGCGCTGAAGGCTCCACGGCGGAGGCGCGATGTAGGCCGTCAGCGCGATGACTTCGGCGACGGCGGCGAGGTAGATTTCCAGTGCCGCACGATTTCCCTTCTTGGCGAAACCGAGTGCCGCCGCTGCGTCCCAGCGCAAGGCTTTCGCCAGTTCAGGTCGAGTAATGCGTGACGCCGCCAAAGCGGCGAGCCACTCGGTCAAAACGCGCCGCAGCGGTCGCCAAGAACGCACCTTCGACACGGCGGCAGCCATAGACGGTAATTCTTGCAGGTTCCGCATTACCGATCCGTTTTCCCGAGTGAAACTGAATGAGCCGGGCTGTCCAGTCCCGTCTCAAGGAGACCCCAAAATTAAACTAGATGACCACTCATACCAGTTTCTCGATCGGCACCTGACCGACCATGGCCGCCGGCAAAGCCATTTCCAAAGAACACCAAGTCGAGATCTCCACGTATCTCGCCGAAGCCGCCGGCGTGCTGATGTGGCTCCGCGTGTTGTATCACATCATGCGGGATACCGGTCTCCGGCTTTCGGAGGCGATCTGCCTGCCCTTCGGTGTTTTCTGGGAAGGTGGTGTGCTGGTCGAGCGACTTCAGATCGATGGTCGCATCCGCAAGGGAGAAGACCCGCTTTCCTACGCCGTCACCCTTTCCCCCGAAACGCGACGGCTCATCCAAAAATATGCCAACACGATGAATGAGGCCGGCAAATTCGGGGCCGAAAAATTCATGTTTCCGGGGCGCTCGGGAGCGAAGCTGGGCTACCTCCATCGCAGCACCGCTTACTCGCACCTTAAAAAGCTGTTTCGGTCAGCCTTGGGACCAGAAGCCGCATCGCAGTATACGGCACACTCGCTGCGACGAACCAAAGCGACGGACGTTTTCCGTTCCTCGAAGGATGTGGTCGCGTGCCAATACTTACTCGGGCATAAATTCATTGGCTCGACGACCCGCTACATCCAAATTTCGGCCAACGACATCGCGGACGTGGAGCGAAAAGTTTATCGCGATATGGCCGCGTTCCAAAAGTCTTCGCACCCGAAGCGAGCTTGGCGCGCGGGCCACGCCGTGGCCGTGCAGCGCGAACTCTTTGGCGACCTCGATTTGGGCGCCCACCACGTGACGCTTTCCGACAGCGAATGCAAAAATTCGATTGAAATCGCAGTCGCGGAACGGCGGAAGGACAAGCAGCAGCGACAGGCCGAGCGTTTCAACGGCGGTCTTCCGCGCCCGCAACCTCGAACGCGACCTCCAAAGCCCCCGCCCTTCTGGTCCTCGAGCGAATGATCAGGCGACCGAACAACACTCCGATCTACCAAGCGGCTCCCGCCGAGGGAGCCGCTTTGTCTTTGAGCGCCAAAATGGGCGCTCGCGGCGCTAAACTGCCCGTTAATGCGGGCGGAGTGGCTGGTTTCTGACCGCCGATCGCAAAAAACAGCGACTTTTCAGTCGCGCGAACCCTGCGTTTGCCTCCCGCGGCGCCGCGCTGCGTCGCCGAAAAGACAATTTGCACGCACTTGTCCTTTCCCGCCCTTACTGCGGCCAGCCCGCTCTCCCGACCTGTCCCGTTTCCCGACGCGTCGGTCGTGACGCCAGAGCTCCGCTTTTTCAGTGACCAACTCCACGAGGTCGTCAGAAAGCACGTTTGGCTCGACACAGTAATCGAAAGACTCAGCGCCGCCTCATTGGCAGGCGATACCTGAGAAAGAGGCGCTGTTGAGACGCATCTGTCCTCCATCTTGAGCCAGCTATCTCTTCACTGCCATGCCTGAAGCCTCGTTACCCGTCACGTTGAAACTCGTCAGCGACCGTTGGGTTGGTCAGCGCACGCCGCCCCATCATCGCAAGTCGGTCAAGGTGGCTGTTATCGTCCGCGCTACGTCAAAAGAACAGGCGGCAATGGAACTTGAATCACTCGCTCAGCACCTCCGCGGCGCCGGGCGCGACGGTATGCTCGGCAACGTTGGGGGAGGTTGCGGCTTCCGCGCTACGAGCGCTTACGCGGCTGTCGAAATCTCCACTGCCCCCTCTCGGGGCTGACAACGAAAGAGATGCTGTTGAGCCAACGTTTCTTGACACTTTAGCGAAGGCCGACATGATGTCCGACATGAAGACTTTCACCGTCCGAGACCTCGATCGGTCACCCAGCACTGTTTTGGAGGCGTCCAAAGCAGACGGTCGTGCCCGCATTCGGGAGCGAGGTGGCCAAACCTACCTCGTCATCCCGGAGGCGGCGCCCGAAAAATCCATTACTGGGTTGCCGGATTTCAAAAAGCGGAGGCGGCGCATGTTCAACGGTGTGCTCCCAGTATCCAGCGTTCAGCAACTCGACAAGGCGGTCGCCGGCGAATGAAACCCTACGCAGACACAAACTTCTTCACTCGGGCTTACCTCTCACTGCCAGAAAGCGAGCAGGCGGACCATCTTTTGGCGACCGCCCAGGATAAAGGTGCTCCGCGTTTGCCTGTCACCTGGTTACATCGGATGGAACTGGCCAACGCGATTGAGCTATCAGTCTGGCTCGGAAAACAAGGTGGGCATCCGCGAGTGACACCGCAAAACGCAGCCGTCGCCATCGAAACTTTCAGGCGCGACGTAGCCGACGAAACGTTCCTCATCTCCGCCACGGTCGATGTTTCCGCACTGCAACCGCTCTTCGATGAGACAGCAGCTCGTCATACGGCGACGCACGGTTTCAGAACTTACGACATCCTTCACGTGGTCTCCGCCCGACTCCTTGGGTGCGACCATTTTTTCAGCTTCGATGCGAAGGCTAATGCGCTCGCAAAAATAGAGGGGCTAAAAACAACCCCTCGCTGAACGAAAGAGACGCTGTTGAGACTGCTCGCGCCGCCATCTTGAGCCACTATCTCTTCTCAGCTGCTTTACCTCACAGCGATTATCCAGACTGCGCCTACGCGAACGGATCTTTCCCGTGTCGCTGGCAGGAGACGACGATCGAGTAAATGATGGCCGAGCGCTGGCCGGCGTCGGGGTGGCCGATGAAGAGCCAGTTTTTTTCCGATGGCCGAGGGGCGGATGGCGTTTTCGACGAGGTTATTGTCGAGGCGGCTTTGGCTGTGGCGCAGATGGGCGGTGAGCGGCTCCCAGTTATCGAGCAGATACGCGCAGGCCTTGCCGACGAGCAATCGCGGCAGATGGTGGGTGCGCAGGCCGAGCGCGAGTCGCCGCAGCCAGCGCAGCGGTCGGGCAAAGTGCTCCTGCCGCAACGCTGGACCTTTCCGGTGCCCTAACGTCTTTCTCAGCCGGACTCATGCAATCGAAGCGGTGATCGCCAAAGGGTGCACCGTTTGGCGTCGTTGAAGTTACGATGCTTAAAACGACAGACGCCGCGGATGAGGCGGCGAACCAAACGGTGCGGCTGGATTTGGGCACCAAAGACGGAGTGAAGTCGATGCGGATCGGCTTCACCGACCAGCGTCTGACGGCGCACGGCGGCTTGGCGGTGTGGACGCGATTCGTCACCGAGGCGGGGTTGCGCGAGCAATTGAGCCAGGTGCTGCCGCACGCTCCGACCAGCAACAACGCCTACGATCCGTGCGACACGGCGTTGGGTTTCATCGGCGGGATATTGTGCGGGGCGGACAAGCTCGCGCGGGTGGCGCACCTGGCGCACGATCCGGCGGTGGCCGAGGTGCTGGGCATCGAAGCGGTGCCGAGCCAGTCGACGCTCTCGCGGTTCTTTGCCGAGTGCGGGCGGGCGGCGTGCGAGGCGATCTCCGGCTTGCACCCGTGGGCGCTGGGTTCGTTGCCGGAGCGCTCCGAGGGCTACACCCTCGATCTCGATTCCTTCTCCTTGGTGCACGAGGACGGTCATCAACAAGGCGTGCGCGTGGGCTACACGCGCAAGGGCCTCAAGCCCTGCCATCGTCCGATCGTCGCCGCCGTGGCGGAGGTGCCGATGATCGCGCACTTCTGGCTGCGGCCGGGCAACACCGCTTGCGTCTCCGGCGCGCACGACTTCCTCGCCGATACGCTGGCGCGACTGCCCGGGCCGGTGAAGATCGGACTGGTCCGCGCCGACAGCGGCTTTTGCACCTCGCGCCTGATCGAGACCCTCGAACAGCGCCGCCTCTCCTACATCATGACCGCGGCATTGCGCGCCCCCGTGCGCACGCTGTGCCGACACGACGAGTCGGCCTGGACGCCCACCGACGTGCCCGGGCTCGCCACCCAGGAAGTAGCCCACGAAGGCGCGCGCCTGATCGTGCTGCGCCAACGCATCACCGAGCGCCCGCAGGCCGGCGGCAAACAACTCCTCGACGTGCCCGGCTACAAGTTCCAGGCCTTGCGCACCAACTTGCCCGCGAGCGTCAGTCCCCTCGCGGTGTGGCGTCGCTACAACGGCCGGGCCGACATCGAGAACCGCATCAAGGAACTCGGCGCCCAGTTCGGCTTGAAGGGTCTGTGCTGCCGTTCGTTCTGGGCCACCGAAGCGGCCTGCCACCTCGCCATCTGCGCCTACAACCTGTGCGTCGGCCTCCAACGCCGCCTCGCTCAGACGCAACGCGCCGAACTCACCACGCTACGCTGGCGACTGTTCTGCTGCGCCGCCGTGTTCAGTCACACCGCCGGCAAACCCACCCTCAAGCTCGCCGTCGCTCCGCCCAAACGGCGCCAATGGTGGCGCGTTTTACTCCGCCAATTGCGCGCCTCCGTCCCCTGCGATGCAGTTGCCGCCCTCGCCGCCAGAGCTCCAAAAACACAACTCATCTCACCTTCAACTGCATGAGTCCGGCTTAGAGATGGGCGGTAGCTACACACGAGCTGATCGCGATCACCGACGAGCGTGCACCTCGACGCGCGATGCGCAAGTTGCACGACTCCGCGATTTCTAGGATTCATCGGTCGTTGCTTGCAGCGACAACTCTGCCCGCACGCATCGCAACGGGATCTGTGCGCAAGACGTTTAGCCGCCTGATCAGGCACGCGAGTGCCGGTGCGCTCTTAAAGATAATACGGCAGTTCCTGCTGAAAATAGCGGAAGGTTTCCAGCAGCGCGTCACGCATCCCCACGGTCGGCTTCCAACCGAGTTGCGCTTCGATCAGACGGCCATCCGAGTAGTAGTCGCCGATATC
Source organism: Candidatus Didemnitutus sp. (assembly GCA_041906465.1). GTDB lineage: Bacteria > Verrucomicrobiota > Verrucomicrobiia > Opitutales > Opitutaceae > Didemnitutus. The sequence continues at coordinate 43,507 of JAYRJE010000004.1, forward strand.
GATTTTCTGCCGATCGGAAGGAAATTCGCGCACCGAGTAGCTCGCCGCCGGACCGGCGATTCGCACCAGTTCGTCGGCCAGCTGCCTTAAGGTTACACGATCAGGACCACCCAGGTTGAAGACCTGGCCGATTGCTTCATCGCGAGCCGCGGAAACGAGAAAGGCATCCACCGCATCGTCCACGTAGGTGAAATCGCGCAGCTGCTGCCCGCCCCAAACCTCGAAGGGTTGCCCTTGCACGGCGCAACGCACCCAGATGCCCACGAAGGTCTGGCGCGCATCCTTCACGCGCATGCGCGGGCCGATCGTGTTGGTGAGCCGCAACACCGTGCTACGAATGCCGTGAACCTGCGAATACAGCAGGTGATACTGTTCACCCGCGAGCTTGTTGATGCCGTTGACATCAACCGGTCGCAACGGGTGCTTCTCATCCACGGGCAGATAGTCGGGACGGCCGTAAATCTGACGCGTGCTCGCAAAGACGATTCGAATCCGCGGGTTGTGTTTGCGACACGCTTCGAGGATCGCGAGTTGCGCCCGGCCGTTGATCTCGAGGTCGGTTTCCGGATCGACCATCGAGTCCAGGTGACTCGTCTGTCCGGCGAGATTGAAAAGATAGTCCTGCCCTTGCAGGAAGATGGGCAGGCTGTGCCGATCGCGGACATCGGAAATGTTAACCGTCAGCCGCTGCTCCAGTCCGGCAATGTTCCGCCGGTTCCCGCCATATTCGGGAATCAGACTGTCGACGATCGAAACGTGCGCTCCCAATTCGACCAGCCGCCTCGCCAGGTTCGATCCGATGAAGCCCAACCCTCCCGTGATCAGCACCCGCTTACCCGCGTAGATCGCAGCAAAGCTCTGTCGCGCCACATCCAGCGAAAGCGGTGGGATATCTGCGGTCATGATCGAGGTGCTCGTCCTGAGATTGGTTTCACTGAGTCCGGCATGACGATGTGAAGCCAGCCGGGTCTCGATCAATGTTCAAATAACGCGACCGGCATCGTCCCCTCCGTCGCGCCCTCGCGCTCAATTCGCCACCCGGTGGCGCATCGGTTGCGCAAAAATTCGCGCTGCCCTTGGTCGAGAGGGGCGAGATTGCGGATTCTATCGCGCTGGCAGGCGCCGCACCTTCAACACCAAGACAGCAGAGAATCGATCCGGCGCGGCGGAGGGCAACGACGAGATTTCGATGCCATCTGGACGATGCGCCACGGTGAGAGAAGTTCCATCGCTCAACGACGCCGACGGAAGGTCTGACGTCGGTAACGAGAGTCGCAAGCGCCCGTCGGCCGGCCACGCGAACACATGCAGATAGACAATCCCGTCACCATCCGGCCCGGCCTTTTGTGTGATGCGCCCCCACGACGGTTGTGGAATCGCGCTGGCCGTCGTGCCGTAGATGGCATCGCCGTTGCGCGCGAGCCAGGCGCCGATCTCGCGCAAGCGCTCGGTCGAGCCGGTGGGGATCACGCCTTCGCCGGTCGGGCCGACGTTGAGTAGGAAGTTGCCGCCCTTGCTGGCGATGTCGATCAGGTGGCGCACAACCGTCTCGGTGGACTTGAAATCCTCGTCACCGAGATAATAGCCCCAGTGCTTGTTGAGCGTCATGCAGGTCTCCCACGGATCGCTCCAGCCCGCCGCGGGAATTTCCTGCTCGGCAACGCGGTAGTCTCCGTAGCGATTGCCGATGCGCTGGTTCACGATGCAGGCCGGTTGCAGCGAGCGGATCAGCCGCCGCAACTCCAGGCTCTGCTCCGGCTGGATCTGCTCCGGCGTGTCGAACCACAGCAGGTCGATCGGACCGTAATTCGTCAGCAGCTCACGGATCTGAGGCTTCGCCTTCCGCTCGAAATAGAGCGCGAAGTTCTTCTTCGATTCGTCGGGCCAATCCCAGTCGTTGCTGCGGCGATTGCCGTCCGGCTTGTGCGTCGTCGGCACATCCGGATCGGACCAATCGCGGCCGAGCGAATAATAAACGCCGAAACGCAGCCCGGCGCGACGGCAGGCGGCGGCGAGCTCTTGCACGGCATCTCGCTTCCACGGGGTGCGCTGGACAACGTTGTAGTCGCTGGCGGCGCTGTTCCACAGGGCGAAGCCGTCGTGATGCTTCGCCGTCAGCACGATGTATTTCATGCCCGCCGCCTTCGCGACGCGCACCCACTCGTCCGCGTCGAACTTCTGCGGGTTGAACACGCCGGCGATGGTTGAGTAGAGCGCCAGCGGCAGCCGCAGGTGACGCATCATGTGCTCCGTTTTGCCATTGAGCAGCGTGCCGTCCGCGCCCGGGTAGTGACAGCCCCACTGCGAGTAGAGGCCCCAGTGAATGAACATCCCGAAGCGCGCCTCGCTCCACCACGCCAAGCGCGCCGCGGCCTGCTCGGGCGAATCGAGCCGGATCAGCGACTGGCCGGCACTGGCGTCACCCGGATCGATGACGGGAGCTTCGCCTGAAGCGGGAGAGGCCGGGCTATGCTCGGCAGATCGAGCGACCACCGTGGCCAGGAGACAGAGACCGACGCGAACGGGAGCGGACAATTTGAACATAAAAGAAGAAGCAGACTCCGCGTGTCGCCGCCCCATCACGGCCACACGCGCAGCAGGTAGGTGCCGTGGCGGCCGACTTCGACCGCGAAGCCGTCGTCGCCCGACAAAGCGACATCGCGCTGCCGCCACAAATCGCGCGCGCGGGCGGGCCGCTTCAGCCCAAGTTGCGACCACGTGACCGCGATCGTTTGCGGCTCCTGCGCGAGATTGAAGAACCCGACGGCGTGCGAGCCGTCCGCGAGGTGCTTCAGGTAAACCATTTTGCGACCGTCGACGATTTGCTGCTTCGCCGGCTGGCCGAGTTCGTCCTGGTTGATCGCGAGAACCTCATCGTTCGAGAGCAGGCTGAGCGTGAATTCGTCAGCTTTCTCCACCGGGCAACCGATGAGCAACGGCGCGGAGAGCAGACACCACAGCGTAAGGTGCGTATATTGCTCGTTGGGCGTCAGGCGCGATGGGCGAATGCTCTTGCCGCTGCCGACATCGACCGGGCCGATGACGAGCATATCGGGATCGTTCCAGTGTCCCGGCCCGGCGAACTCGCGCCATTTCTCCTGCTGAAACCAAATGCCGCGCAGACTGCCCCAGATGTCGCGAATGTCTCCCGTCGTGCGCCACGAGTTGGCGAGCGCGGACAACGCAGCGGCCCGCTCGAAGGGCGCGTTGTTGGACAGGCTGTAGACGATGTCGCGCCCCGAAGCGCGGAGCGCATCCGCCATGGCTTTGGTTTCCGGCGGTTCGTTGGGATTCCAGTCGTATTTGAGATAATCGAAGCCCCACTCCGCCCACTGTCGCGCGTCGGTCGTCGCGAACGAAAACTCGCCCAGGTGCCAAGGCTTGATCTTGCGATTCGGCTGCTTGGGCTTCGGCGGCTTCTCCCAATCGCCCGCGGGATTGTCCGCGCTGCCGCCCGGATAGCTGGCGTAACTGGTGATCCACGGCGTCGAGTAGATGCCCGCCTTCAGACCCATCGCGTGCAGTTCATCGCAGAATTTCTTCAGGTCGGGAAATTTCGCGTTCGGTTGCAACGCGCGCGTCGGGCCCGGGCGGCTGCCCTGCCACGTGTCGTCGATGTTGATGTAGGACCAGCCGTGATTGATCAGGCCGGTGGCCACGATCGCGCGCGCGGACGCGAGCACCTTTTCCTGATCCACGGAAACGCCCCAGCAATTCCAGCTGTTCCAGCCCATTGCCGGTGTTAGCGCGATGCGCTCGCCGACCTCAATGCGCAGCACGCGCGCGTCCGTGCCGCGCGCGTTCGTGGCCCGAAGCGTCACGCGATGAGTTCCGGCCGCGGCAATCTGGCCGGTGAGGCGGCCGGTTGCGGCATCGAGCGTCAGGCCCTCCGGCAATGGCTCGACGGCAAACTGCATCGGGCGCTCGCCGGTCGCCGGAATCTGATAAAAGAACGGATGACCCGGCCGCACGCCGAACACGCTCGGACCGTTGATGCGCGGCTGCGCAGGCGGCTTGGGCGTGAGGATCACCGCCGGCTCGTCGAGCGGCGGAGCGACAATCGAGATTGGTTTCTCGCCGTCGACCGTCAGCTGCGCGTCAGCCCAGTTCACGAGCGTCTGCGTGTAGTTGTTGCCGATGTCGCGACAGACGAGCACGAGCGTCTGGGCACCGCGGACGTCGAGATCGATGGCGGCGGCGGGATCGCCTTTGCGCATTTCCTGGCGCCATCGCACTTTTCCGTCGACTTCGACCGCGAGCACCACGGGCAAATCCCGCGCGGAGGCGTCGTCCACTCCGGCGAAGGCGGTGAAGCGATGCGCACCTCTCAGCTCCACCGCCGTGCGGTTGTCCGCCTGCGTGCCCAACCCGCGAGCGAAGGTTCGTCCTGCGATCGTGAGCGGCCGGCCCGCCGTGCTTGTGTCCACGGTGGGACGCGCGTGTTCGTAATCCGAGTCGCGGGGATTGATGAGCGGAGCCAGCGGCACGCTTTCGGGCGCGCCGAAGAGGGAGGCCGCAATGAAAATGAGCGGAAGGCAGTGACGGTGCATGAAGCTCATGGAACAGGAGTGAGTTCGAGGCCGCGCAGGCGCATCAGGCTGTCGCCGTCGAGCTGCGTCGCGCGCACGACGACGGTGTGCTCTCCGGCAGCGAGCGTCACCTCCCCAATCGCGTCGGTGCGGAATGCGGCCATGTTGTCGGTCGGCACCACCTTGGCCGCAAGGGATTGGTTCGCGACTTCCACCGCGAACGCCCCGCGCGCGCTCTTGGTCGCAGTGTTGTAGTGAACGGCCACGCGAAAACGTTCGCTCTGCGGCACCCGCACCGTCCACGTGACAGTCGCGTCCGCGCTGCTCCACTCCTCCACCACATCGCGGTGCGTCTTTCCGTCGCCGTAACGAATGCCTTTTCCGTCGAGCCGGCCGTCCATCACGTGGAGATAGGCGGGGCCGGCGAGACGCTGGGCCTTGTTCGCCGCGATCTGCGCGGGAAAATCCAGCGCGATGACGCTGTCGATCTCGTTCGGTGCGCGCGCAGGCAAGGTGATTTCGAGATCGTCGGAGTTGAGTCGTCGCAGCGGCAGCTCGCCGCCGTGGAGCAGCTGGGCGGCGAGCGGCGTGCTGCGCAGTCCGCCGACGATGAGTTTGCCGTCGGTGGGCCAGGAAAACACGTGCAGGTAGAGGCGGTTGCCCTGGCGGGTGGACGTGCCCCACGGCTGCACCGGCAGCGGCGTGCGGTCGCAGCCGTAGATGCTTTCGCCGTTCGCCTTCATCCACGCACCGATGCCGCGCAAGATCTCCTGATCCTTCGGATCGATGACGCCATCGCCGCTCGGTCCGATGTTGAGCAGAATGTTGCCGCCCTTCCCCACTGCCTGCGCGAGGAGCCGCACGAAATGCGCCGGCGACTTGTGCGAGGTGTCACTCGGCTTGTAGCCGTAGGATTCGTTGGTCGTCGGGATCGCCTCCCAATGAGAAAAGACCTCCGGAAAATAGGCCGGGCGATCCGCCGTCGAACGGTAGTCGCCCAACGCGCCGCCGCCGATGCGGCTGTTGATCACCACGGAGGAGTCCGCCTCGCGCACCGCCGCGAGGATGCGACGACAGAGTTCGGGCGGCGTCTTGCTCGACGTGTCGAACCACAGGATGTCCGGCCGATACAGCGCGATGAGTTCGCGAATTTGCGGGATGGACTTCTCCTCCACGTATTTCGTCGCGCGCGCGACGAGTTCGGGATGCTGCTCCCACCAGCCGGATTCGCCGCCGGGCTTACCGTAGTCCCAGGCGTTGCCGATCGCATCGGGATGCTCCCAGTCCCATGCGTGCGAGTAGTAGAAACCGAATTTTAGGCCGTGTTTTTTGCAGGCCGCGGAAAGCTCCGCCATCGGGTCGCGCTTGAACGCCGTCTGCTGCGTCAGGTTGTAGCTCGACGCCTTCGACGGATACATCGCGAAGCCATCGTGGTGCTTCGCCGTGATGACGAGGTAGCGCATGCCGGCATCGCGCATGAGCTTCACCCACGCATCCGCGTCGAAGCCGGTGGGGTTGAAGGGCCGCACGATCTCCTCGAGATACACGGCGCGCGGGATTTCCAGCGTGCGCATCAGGTGTTCGGAATACGTGCCGCCGGCACGGCCTTTCCACACGCCCGCGGGGCCAGAATAGACGCCCCAGTGCACGAAGCACCCGAAGCGCGCCTCGCGATGCCAGGCGACGCGCAGATCGCGGGCGGGATCGGGTTCGTCGAGCGAGCGCAGGCCGGGCGGCGGCAACTCGGCTGCCGCCGCCACGCTCAGCGAGACGAGGAGCAGCAACCGGGCAAAAGCGGACGCGGAGAGCGACGTTGGCGGGATATTCATGAAGGGCTCGAAAGGGATTTCGCTCATCGCAAGAGCGTCGCGGCACACCACAGCACCGGAGCCTGGCCGTGCATGTCGCCCACGAGGCGTTCGCGGGCGAGATAGTAAGCGCGACCATCCGGGCCGTGCTTCGCGGAATCATGGATATTGGTGCCCTGGCAGATCTCGCGCATGTCGGCCTTGTCGTCGAGGTAGGTGGTCAATTGGAGCCACGCTTTTCGCGCGGCGGGGCCGTAGGTCGCGGCGTCGAGCCAGCCGGCCTTCACGCCGGTGATGAACGCGAAGGCAAACATGCCGGTGCAGGAGGTTTCCGGCCACGCCGCCGGATCGTCCACCAACTCGCGCCACATGCCGTCGGCGCCTTGATGCTGAAGCAGGCTCGCCATCATCAGACGATATCCGGCCAGAATACGCGGTCGCTCCGGACTGTCGACCGGCAGTTCGCGCAAGAGCAGGCTCATGCCGGCGGCCATCCAGCCGTTGCCGCGGCCCCAGGAGAACGGCGCCACGGGAGAATGATGAAACAGGCCATTCGGCTGCTGCAGGCGATCGAGGTAGAGCACCATCTCCCGCGCGGCGCGATCGATGTAGATTCGGTTGCCTGTGGCACGCCACGCCTGCGACTGCACGGCGGTGATCATGAACATGTCGTCGATCCACAGCCGCGTCTGCCACGTGTAGCCCCTACGATGGAACTCGCGCGACTCCGCGGTGACGCGGCGACCGAACGGCTCAGACCATTGCTTGAACGCCATCCACTCGCCGAGCGCGAGGTAGCGCTGCTCACCGGTTTGAATCGCGAGTTCGAGCGGCACGGCGCCGAACACCGTGTAGTCCACGTGATCGGGCACCGGCACCAGCGCTTTCTTTTCGCGAAACAACGGCTCGAAGCGCTCGGCGAGACGCGCCTGGAGTTTCTCGTCCCGGGTTTGCGCAGCGAAGACCAGCGCGCCCCACCATGTGCACACTTCCGCGTAGTTGATGACGCGCGGCGGCGTCGGGCGACCGTGATTCTGATGCGGGCTGGCGAGGTAGCGCTCAGCGACGCGGCGGCCGATCTCTTCCGGCGATTGTCCCGCCGGCCAAGCGCCGAAGTCGAAGGTCTCGGCACGAAGCGATCCGCTGCCGAGCGCGAGCACAACGCCGCAGAGCAGGCGCAGCGCAATGCGTCCGCCGCGAGCGCGGCGCACCTCACCGCGGGACCGCGGAGCCAATGAGCCGCCGCGCCCTGCGATTCCCCCGAATCGCAGTTTCGGCACGGCGGCCCACCCTAGCGCATTAGCTACAGAGTTCAGTGGGCGAAGAGATTCGAGAACGTGAGCGTGTAGCTCAGGAAGACGCCGCGGGTATCGCCGAGGCTCTTGCCGACCTTGAGGTAGTCGCGATCGAACACGTTGTTCACGTTGAAGCGGAGCGAGTGACTGGCGCGCGCGCTTTGTTTCCATTTGTAGGACAAGCCCAGGTTCCACAGTGTGACGGACGGCACGGTGAGTTTCCACTGGTTGGTGCTGCGCGTGACGGTCGGCACGCCGTTGACGATGGCGACGGTGTCGCCGGCGATGGGACTTTCGGTCGGCGTCTCCGCGATGTAGGTGACGCCGAGGTTGGCGGAGAAGCCCTTGAGCCGGCCCTCGCGACCGCTGTATTTGATCCACGCGCCGCCGTTCTCGGGCGAGATGTTCTGCACATGGCGGCCGATGGCCTGCGGGTTTCTCGTGCCGAAGTTGCTGTAGGACGCGTTAACGTGGGCGAAGCTCACGCCCGTGGACCACGAACGGCTGATCGACCAGTTCACGTCCGCTTCCCAGCCGTCCACCTGCTGGTCACCATCGGAGCGGACGACGCTCACGAAGTTGCCGGAGCCGACGGGCGACTCCTCGAAGTCCGTCACGCGAACGCCGAAGCGCTGGATGTCGTAGAAGCCGACGGTGAAGTTCAGGCGGTCTTCGAAGAGTGAACCCTTGAAACCGTAGTCCCAGCCCTTGGCGGTTTCCGATTTGTAGTTCGCGCTGGCGACGTCGACGGGATTCTCGCCCTGGTTGACGAAGTAGCTTTCGCTGTAGTTCGCGTAGACGCGGAAGTTTTCCTTCACCTTGAACAGCGCGCCGGCGTTGGGTTTGAACTGGTTCACGTCGCGCTTGACCGGGATGGGCGCGTCCATCGTCGGCGTGACGCCGTCGATCGCGGTCACGTATTCGAGCTGGCTGAAATGGACCTTGTCGAAGCGTGAGCCGACATAGGTGAGCAAGCGCTCCTTGAAACGCGACTCGTGGCGGAACTGGCCGCCGACGACGCTGATCCGGCGGCGCGTGTAGCGCGAGGCGGCGCCTAAGGGGTCTTCGGTCGTGCCCGTGAAATAGGTGAGCGCCGAGATCGGCGTGTAGTCCGGATTGAGCGCGACGATGCGCCCCGAGCCCGTCGCCTGCCACGCTGCGAGCGCGGCGGCCGCGGCGCTGTTCCGCGTCGGGTCGAAGCGGTAGTAGTCGTTGTAGTCGACCGTCACGAGGGTCTTGTTCGCGATTTTTTTGTCGGCGAGGTTGTAGCGCGCCACGAGATCGAGCTGCACGCCGCCGCCGTCCTCGTTGATTCGGCCGCGATTCGGCGTCGCGCCGCGCGTGGAGGTCAGATTGTTGGCGGCGTTGGTGCTGTTGATCGTGACCGCGCCGAAGCCGGTGTTCGCGTTAAAATTCTGCAGCTTGGCGGAAAAGATCTGCGCGCCGGCGCGGAAGGTGAAGACGTCATTGAGCTGTCGGTCGTAGCTCGCGCGTAGCGTGTCGTTGGAACGCGAGTTCTCACTGTGCGGACCGTAGGCTTGGTAGCGCGCGAGATTCTTAGCGTAGCCGATGACCTCGTCATCGAGATTGGATGCGGTGCCTTTCTGGTCAGTGATGATCGGCGCGGCGGCGAGTTGGGAGTGGCGGAACTGTTTGAAGTGCTCCGCCGAGAACAGCAGGTGGCCGCCGTTCTTGAAGTCGTGCTTCACCGCGAAGTAGGCCTGGTTCTCGCGCATGTGGAAATAGTCCACGTCCCCGCCACGGTTCAGCTGGCTGACGATCGCGATGTAGTAAGTGCGGGGCGATCCGATCGTGCCGGTGGCTTCGAGGGTGCCTTGCAGAGTCCCGAAGCTGCCGCCGCGCACAGTGAGTTTTTGCGTTTCGGCCTTCTGCGGGGATTTGGAGATCATGTTGACCATGCCGCCCGGCGAACTGCGACCGTAGATGCCGGCGTTGGGGCCCTTGATGACTTCGACGCGATCGATGTTCGTCTGGCCGTAGCGGCCCTGGCGGTAGAAGCCGTCGCGCAACTGCGAGGAGGAGACGAAGCCGCGGAGATTGAAACCTCCGCCGACGTCGAGACCGGTGAGACCGCCGACCTGCGTAAGCGTGTCGTCTAGCTGGAACATCGCGAAGTCCTCAAAGAACTCGCTCGTGATCACGTTCACGGTGTAAGGCAGGTCCTTGATCTGGGTCGCGACGCGCGTGCCGGTGAGCGTCTCGGCGGCGACGTAGCCGCGGTTTTCCTCGGCCTTCACTTCAAAGGGCGAGAGCGTGACGGTTTCTTCCTTGCTGGGCGTGGGGGTGCTCTGGGCGAACGCAGGGGCGCCGGCGGCGAGGCACAGCGTCAGCAATCCGGCGAACGAGCGGGATGGGATGATCATGGGGGATTTGGGGTTGGTGGAGGTGAAAACTTCCGCGGGGTCACGCAGCGGCGCGCGTCAATAGCCCCACACTTCGACTTCGGTGATGCTGTTCCAGAGATTCACCGAGTTGCCGTGGCCGACGATGCGCACGTAGCGCGCGGCAGCGTTCGAGAAGTTGTAGGTTTCCAGCGCGGTCGTGGTGCCGCTGCTCGTGCCGCTGTAGACATTCGTCCAGTCGGTGCCGTTCGAGGAGAGCTGCACATCGAAGGTGGAGGTGCGCGTGTCGCCGTTGAGGAAGGCGATGCGGACCCACGCGGGTGTCTTCACCGCACCGAGATCGTAACGAATCCACTGGTTGTCGCCCTGCGCCGACCAGCGCGTCGCGAGGCTGCCGTCGACGGTGTTGGCGGGCACGTTGCCATCGTTGGCGCTCGCGAGGACGTTCGCTCCGGGAATGGAAAACTTCGCCGCCGAAATACCGCTGAGCGTGACCGGCCAGTAAGTGAGCGCGCCGCCGGGCGAGGCGTTCACGTTGAAGCTCGCGTGGCTGAGGCTGGTGACCGCGGCCTGCTCGGTGCGGAACGCGAGGTTGGTGCCGATCACCTGCTCGCTGCCGCCGGGAGCGGTGACGTAGGCGGAGTAAGTGTGCGCCGGCACGTTCACGACGAGGCGGAAGTGGTAGAGCGTGTTCGCGGTGAAGTTGATCGTGCTCGTCGTGAACGAGCCGCCGTTGCGCGCGTCGATCTGGCCGGTGGTGTTGAAGCGCACCATGCACGCGAGGTTCGTGTAGCCCGTCGCGGCACCGGACGAGAGACCGGCGACGGCATTCGCCGGCGAGACCGACGACAGCGCGTCAAACTCGGCCGTGAATGTTCCCGCGGGCGCTGAGGAAAGCGCGACATTCGCGAAGCCGGAGGCGCTCGTGATCGTCGTGCCTCCGGCGGGCAACACGGTGTAAGCCGCCGTCGTGACCGCGCTGTCCGACAAGCCGGATTTATAGGCGATTGCCTTCAACGTGAGTGACGAGGCGACGCTGACTGGACTGTTGTAGAGCGTGCCGGACGTCGCCGTCGGCGTGGAGCCGTTCGTCGTGTAGCGGATCGACGCGCCGCTGGTCGCCGAAGTGATCGTGACGGATTGCGTCGACGAATAGCTGCCGCCGCCCGGCGAGAACGCGGGCGCGACCACCTGACTGCCCGGGGGAATGAAGCTGCCGGCCGGGCCGCCGTAGAATTCGGGCCCGACGTCACCACGTTCGAGCGGGGCGACGCCGCTGCCGCTCACTTCCTGCTCGTGGCAACCGCTGTCCTTGCCGCTCGCCGGTCGCGTGAGGGCGCGAATGTCGAGCGACGTCGCGGGTGTCGTGGCACTGGCGAGACCGAGCACGGGACTGCTGCTCGAGGGAATCGCGTAGCCGAGCGTCGCGTCCTGGCTCAGCGACGGCGAATTGGGTCCGTAAGTGACGCCGGAGATCCCCGTGACGCCGTAGTTGGCGCTCGGGTGGAAAACGTAGTTCCCGCCGAATGCGATCGCCGAAGTGCTGTAGCCGATGTCGAAAACGGCGCCGCCGCTCGCGGCGCTTTGCACGACGTTGTTGCGCACCTCGACGCCCGTCGGATCGAGCGCGCTGGTGCCGCTGCTGTTGCGACCGAGGAAGATCGGCTGCTGGCAGTTGAGGAAGGTGTTGTGGAAAATCTTCGCGTTGTTCGCGACCTCGTAGGAAGTGGAGTCGTCGCTCGCCGGCCAGTTCGGGTCGCCTTTTTGCACCACGATCGTGGATGTCACGCCGCTGCCCGCGATGTCCTGGAAGTAGTTGTTTCGGACGAGATGATTCTGGCCGACGATGCGCACGCCGCCGGAGTCGGCAACGTTGCCGCCGAAGAAGAAATTCCCTTCGACGATGCAATTGTCGCCGTGGCGCAGGCAGAGCTGGCCGCGGTTTTCGATGAACGTGTTGTGGCGATAGAGGTTGTTCGCCGACTTGTTCGAGATCACCTCCGGTTCGCCTGCGCCGTAGATCGTTCGGTAGAAATAATTGAATTCGAAGACCGACGCCATGTTCCAGCCTTGGTGCCCGCTGTCGCCGACGCGGATGCCCTCGTAGCCGTTGCTGCCAATGACGGTGCGCGGCCCGAGATAGTTGAAGGCGAAGAGGTGATTGCGCGGCGTGGTCTTGTCCGCCTCCGGTGTGGCGAACACGACAGAGGCGCCGATCGTCGTCTTACCCTCGATGCTGTTGTAGTTGATCGTGTGTCGGTAGCCTTGAACAACCAGCCAGTAGTAAGTGTTACCCGTCACCGCGCCCGCATTGAAGTCGCGAAACATGCAGTTCGTGATCCGGCAATCACTCGAATCCGCATCCGTTTGAACGATGCCCCATTTCTCCGCGCCCGGCATTCCGCCCGCCGCGGTCTGCCCATCGAACCGGAACCCGGCGAACGTCAGCCACGAACCGGACAGCACGATGTGCGTCGTGCCGGCGAAGACGGCGGCGCCAGAATTTTGGGCGTAGATGAGGATCGGATTCGCCGCGGTGCCGTTGCCGGTGAGGGTCTTGCTCCCGACATTTGAATAGGTGCCGTCGTGAACGACCACCGTATCGCCCGCCGCGAGCGTCGGTAGACTCGTGAAATCCGCGGTCGTGTAGACGTCGTAACGCGTGGCACGCGCGGCAGTGGTCAACAAAACCGTCAACGCGATCAGCAGGCAAAAACGGCCAGGCAGAAAAGCACCGGATCTCATGGGCAGCGGGGTTAGGGGGTGAGTCGCCGTCGGAGAACCGAGCGACGACGGGGTGACTCCGCCCATCCTAGCAACCGCCTGAGGAGGCCGGTATCCCTAGAACTAACGATTTTTCGACGCGCCCCGGAAAAGCCGGAGGAGCGCGCGCTTCAGCAAGCGTGAGACCGACGCGCCGTCGCCTCGCCCTTTCGGCTGCGTCCGCGCCCGGCTCCCTCGCTCACCGCTTCTCGGCCTGCAGGTATTTCGCCGCCGCCGCCGTGCGCGAATGCACGTGCAGTTTTTCGTAGATGTGCCCGAGATGCGTGCAGATCGTCGTGTAGCTCACGCCGGAGCGGTCCGCGATTTCCTTGGTCGTGAGCCCTTCGGTGACCAGCTGGAGGATTTCCATTTCGCGCGGCGAAAGCGCGTCGATCTCGCTCGCGGGCGCCTTCGGCTGTTGGAACGACTGCACCACCTTGCGCGCGATTTCCGCACTCATCGGCGAGCCGCCCGCGTGCACGTCGCAGACCGCTTGAACGATCGCTTCCGGCAGCGATCGCTTGAGGAGATACCCGCTCGCGCCGGCCTCGAGCGCTTTGAAAATTTGCTGGCTGTCGTTGTAGACCGTGAGCACCAAAAACTGCGTTTGCGGCAGCTGACGCTTCAGTCGCGCCGTGCATTCGATGCCGGTCACGTCCGGCAGGTTGATGTCCATGATCGCCACATCGGGCCGGTGCTTCGGGATAAGTTGCAATGCCTGCGCACCGTTGCGGCAGGTGCAGACGCAGCGGCCGCGCTCGGACGCGTTGATCATTTTCTCCAGCGAGGCGCAGACCGCGGCGTTGTCCTCGACGATGGCGACAGTGATGGGGTTCATGCGGCGACGAAATACGGGAAGTAGCGAGCGCCGCTATTCCGGCGGCGGCGGGAGTTCTTTTCGATCATCGAAGGAAACGACAATCGTAATCTCCGTCCCCCGCCCCGGCGCGGTTCGCCACTCCACCCGGCCGCGGGCGCGCGCGATGCGCGTCCGCATGTTCGTCAGTCCGTTGCCGCCCGTGGCGGCCGCAGCGTGCGGATCGAAACCCCGCCCATTGTCCTGCAGCGTGATTCTCAACTCGCGGTCGTGCATCCTCACGCGCAGGACGGCCTCGGTCGCGCCGGAGTGCTTCAGGATGTTGTTCATCGCTTCCTTCGTCGTCAGAAAAATGTCGGAGCGCTCCTCCGCGCGCAGCGGCAGACGGGGAATCTCGACCGCGACATCCAGCCGCACTCGAATCGCGCTCGCGCGAAAAAGTTCCTGAAAGAGTTCGCCGATGTAGGCGACGAGATGGTCGAGCGAATCGTTGGCGGGATTCACCGCCCACACGATCGCATCGAGCGAACTCACGAGCACGCGCGCTCGCTGCGACAAATAGCTCAATGCCGGCTGCGCCTCCGTCGGTCCCGTGCGACGCTGTGCCTCCGCGAACAGGCCCAGCTCCGTCAGGCTGGCGCCGAGATCATCGTGCAGGTCCTGCGCGATGCGGCGGCGCTCGTTCTCCATCGCACGTTCGCGCTCGAGTCGCTCGAGTTTCAGGCGCAGCCGCCGGTTGGACCACCGATACAGGCCCCACACCGCCACCGCCAGCAGCCCGGCCAGCAACCAGGCGAACCACGCCGTCTGGTAGAAATACGGCAGCTGCACGATCGCGAGTTTGGCTCCCGCTTCGCTCCAAACGCCGTCGCTGTTGCAGGCGACGACGCGGAACACGTAATCGCCCTGCGGCAAACTGCCGTAATAAGCCGCGCGACGCGTGCCGGCGTCGACCCAATCCGCATCGTAGCCTTCAAGTTTGTAGCGGAAGAGCACCCGCCCGGCCTGCACGAATGACGGCGCGGTGTAGTCGATCGCCAGCGAGCGCATCCCGGGCGGCAACTTCACTGTCTCGCGTGGGCCAACGGAGCGTCGATCAACCAGCACGTCTTCGAGGTGCACGGGAGGCGGCACGCGATTGAGCACCACGCGATGGGGATCGATGGCGAGCACGCCCCGGCGCGTCGCGAACAGAAAATCGCCGTCGTTGGCGCGCCACGCCACCGGCTGCGCACCCGACCACACCGGAATGATGCCGGTCTCGTCTCCCACTGGTATCGCGTGGACGGGCGGCGCCGACGCCGGCGCACGCATCCACGCGAGCAGTTCCTCCTTTTGCGCCCACAGCACCCCCGCGAGCGTCCCCAACCACAGTCGTCCCGAATCCTCCTCGATGATGGCGGAAACGCTGCCGCCGAGCGCTTGGTGCGACGTCGGCGGATTCCACCAGCGCCCATTTTCGCTCACGATGAGCCCGCGCCGATTGATGCCCGCCCAGATGCGCCCCTCGCGGTCCACATGCACCGCGCGCACCTCCTGCCCCGGAAATCCCCGCAAGCAATCGCGTGCGACCGATTCGCCGCGCGCCACGCGCCAGATGCCCGAACGCCAGGTGCCCACGACCAGCGCACCGTCCGGCGCCTCGGCGAACGACGTCGCGAGCGCGAGGTGCCCGCCCGCATCCGTTTTGATCTCCGTGAATTTCCCCTGCTCGAAACGGAACAGCCCATCGGACTCGGTGCCGATCCACATCGCGCCGCGCCGATCCTCGAACAACCCGCGCACAAAACGCATTTCCGGATGTTGAGTCCACTCGCCGTCGCGTCGCACCCACAAGTGCGAGCTGATGCCGGCCCACACGCTTCCGTCGCGCGCGGCGTAGACCACGGCCGTGTCGCCATCAGGCAGCCCGCTCCCGCCACGTTGCAGTTTCACCGCGCCGCTCGCGTCCACCTGCACCACGCCGGATTCCTGCGTCGCCAGCCACAAGCCCCCGCGCGGATCTTCCGTCACGTTCTTGATGTTGTCCGTCGGCAAACCCTGGCGCACCGACAGCAGCTGATAAGGCAGTTCGCGCATCCGCGTGAGCCCTTCTGCGACCGCACACAACCATAGCCCGCCCTCCACATCTTCCGCGAGCGACTGCACGTTTCGATTCGGCAAACCCGAGACTCCTTCGAAAACCGGCTGCTCGAGCGACGACGCATATTTGAGAACTCCCGCCGCCAGCCACAGTCCCCCCGCCCGAGCCACGCGCATTTCGTAAATCGGTCCGGTGCCGGCGCCCATCGCTTCCGGGCAGCGCGTCAACTGCTCGTCCTTCCACTGGAAGAGTCCGTCCCGCTTCGTCCCCAGCCACAGCGCTCCGCCGGGCACCGGTTCGCAGAAGGTCAACACCTCGCCCAAGGCCCCGCCCTCGCCGTCGACCCGCTGCAGCACGCCGTCGCGATCGATCCGCAACACGCCGCGACTGCGCTCCTGGGCGACCCACACTGCTTCACGCGAATCGACGAAAAGCGCGCGCACCCGCAGCGGCTCCGGCAGGCCCGCGGAAACGATCGGCTCCGGGGCGCGTTCGCCGCGCATCCAATAAAGGCCTCGCTCCCACGTGCCGACGCAGAGCGCCCCACTGGCACTTTCCGCCACCGCGCGCACGGCCACGCCGTCCAGACCCGCCCGCGCAAACCGCCCGTCAGCGAAACGCGCCAGACCCTTGTCGGTGCCGATCCACAGCACACCGCGGCGGTCTTCGTGCAGACAGTGAATCAAATCGCCGGGCAAACCGGGAGTGCTCGCGGAAAAAAAGCTGACGAACCGGTGGCCGTCGAAGCGCGCGAGTCCCGACGGCGTCGCCACCCACACGTAGCCATCCCGCGTCTGCAGCGCCGCGGTCACCACCGTGCCTGGCAGACCGAGTTCGACGCCGTAGCTGTCGAAGGAATAGTGCGCCGCGTCTTTCGCATTCCAGCCCTCCCCCTGGTGCGCCGCATGGCCCGCGAATGCCCCCGCCAACGCGAGCAACGCGACGATGCAACGGCTACGCCACAGCGGATTCTTCACGATAGGGGGTTGAGGTGAGGTCGCGACGGACCAGCTGTCCGATCGCGCGCGCAGCAAACGCAGAGAAACTCCGCGCCGTCAAAACTCTTCCCTTTCTCCGCGTCGCTCAGCCCGAGCGCACCGTGCCGCCGTCGCGCCAGTGACAATGCACGAGCAGACTGCGGCGCACGCGCGGAATGCCACGCTCGCCGGCGCGGATTTTCGAGAGCACCAGGTCGACGGCGGCCTTGCCGATCTCATCGGAATTCTGATCGATGCCCGCCCACGACGCCGTGGCCGGAGTGATGTCGAGCGAGACGAGCCCGATGTCGCGCGGACACAAGAGCCCCGCGTCCGTCAACCAGTGCGGCATCGGATTGGGCGCGTTGCGAAAGGTCGAGAGCGTCAGGACGCAATCCACGTCGTGCCGGCGCACCCACGCGAGAAATTCTCCTTCGTCCATCTTCTCGGGCAGGAACGCCGGGATCGCCGCCAGCTCCGGAATCTCCGTCGTGAGGGCCGCATAGCCGTTGGCCCAACCGTGGTTCGTGATCGAGTTCTGATAGTGCTCGATCGCGAGCCCGATGCGCCGGTAGCCGCGCGAGGCGAGCACGCGGCCGGCCATGAGCACGCCTTGCGTGTGATCGCTCACCACGCAATCGAGCTGCGGGTTCTGCACCATGTGTCCCACCGGCACCGTCGCGAAGTGTTCCCACGGCAACACGAGTTCGAACGGATCCTTCGGAAACGCGGCGAGCAGAATGCCGGCGATGCCGCGCGTGCGGAGGATTTCGCCCAAGCGCCGGCCCGTCATGCCGTGCGAGGTGAGCGCGAATTCGCTGATGCCGAAGCCGAACAGGGCGGCCTGCTCGCGCGCCGCCGACCAATGCCGGCACAGCGTCGGCGTGCCGCGCCATTCCTGGACGTCGTCGTAGGGCGTGATGTAGGCGAGCGTGCCGAGATGCTGATTCGGACCGCCGCCGCGCCGCGTCGACCGCATCACTTCCCCGAGCAAGGGATTGTGCCGATAGCCGAGCGCCTCAGCCGCCGTGAGCACGCGGGCCTGGGTGTCCTTCGAAATGCTCACCGCCCCCGTGAGGCTGCGCGACGCAGTCGAGATGGACACGCCGGCGCGGACTGCGACGTCCTGCAGGGTGACCTTTCCGGCGGGGGTAACCGAAAGCATGGCTCCCTGATGCCGCGACCGGGCATGCCGGTCAACCCCGCGGCCCCGTTCCTGCAACGTTTGCAGAACGCGGCTCGTCCCTATTCGGCCGACAAATATCCCGCGCGACGTTGTGGGCCAGCGAGCTTGCTCGCGCTCCTACAAGCGCCCGCAAGCGGGCTGCCCTGCATATTTCGCCGCCTCATCCGCGAGTGGCGGAAAACGTAAGTTTTTCGCTCGGGCGAACTACGAAACGCTTACGCGTTCCGCTACGACGCTGCGGTCCTCGCGCCACCCAGGCGGTGAAATAGGCGGGGTCGCACGACTGCCGTCAGCGAATCTTGAAGGCAGCCGAATCGTTCCGCACGGCGGCGAAATCCGAACGCACCAACCGCAACTCCCCTTCCGCGTCCTCGCGAATCCACAGCTGCGGCCGTCCGGGCGCGCCGATCCCGGCGCCGATCACACGGACATTCTCCAGCACGGTGTCCGCCAGCGTTCCGTTCCCTTTCGCGCGTCCCGGAGCCACGACCGAGATGCCGTCCGACAAGCTATCGCGAATCTCCACCTCGCGCACGTGCACCCCGGAAATATTTCGGCGCTCCATGCAAATCTGCAACGACGCCCGCCAGGCCCACGTGTGGTCGTAGCCTCCGCAGCGCACGAGCACGCAATTCGTCACCGTCGTCGTGCCGCTGAAATTATTATCGATCTTCCGCTCCACGTCCGTGGTCGGAAACGAGGTGCTGATCAGGATGCCGCAACCCGCCGTGATGTCCGTGAACAAGCAATCCTCGATGCGGTTTTCCGCACCGCCGTAAAGCGAGCCGCCGTTGGCCAGGAACGGCAGTTGCCCGGTGCAACGCCGGATCACGTTGTGTCCGGGCTTCACGGCGCCGTCGTCGTGCCCCTGATCGAAGGGAGCCGGCCAAATCGCGTAACAATCGTCGCCCGTGCCGCGCGCCGTGCAATTCTGCACCACGGAGTGCGTGGTGCCGACGCAGAGATTCACGCCGTCGGCGAGCAGGTTGCGGAAACGACAACCGTCGATCGTCAGATTCACGCCATTGTAGATCCACGCGCCGGCCTTCGTGTGCTCGACCCAGATGCGCGAGATCGACGCGTCCTTGCAGCCGGAGCCGACGACGCCGTCGTTCGCCTCGTCGTCGTTGCGGTAATTGAGCCGCCCGACGATCGCGAAGTCCGCCACATGAACGTCCGTGCCGGTGAGCTTGAAGCGCACGCGTCGCGCCGCGTCGCCGTAGACCTTCGCGTCGCCCACGAAAGTCGTGTGCCACATGCCAGCGCCTTGGATTGCCACGCCAGTGGGAACAACGATGTCGCCGGTGAGTTGATAATCGCCCGCCGGCACCCAGACGATGCCGCCCCGCTTCTGCGCTTCGGCCACGCAACGGCGCAGCGCCTCGGTGTCGTCCGACTCCCCTCGCCCGCCCGCACCGAAATCCATCACCGAGAGCGAGCCCGCCGGTCGCGCCAACGGCGCCGGCATGCGCTCGAGGTCGACGAGATCGACGATGCAATCGACGCCATCGTCCGCGGTCTTCGCAAGCCGCACGACGTCGCCGGCCGCGATCTTCACTCCCTTCAGCCGCAACTCGTCGTAGAAATTCCGCGGCTTCCCGTGCTTGGGATCGTTTGAAAACGGGTAATTCCCGTAGAGCCACGCGTCCCGCGAACTGAGCGTGAGTTCGCGCGCGGCCTGGCCGTTGATCGTGAGCGTCAGCCTCGACGCCACGCCGCCACCGGTCGGCGCGTCGGGCAGACTGTAGCGCAGCACGAGCGCATCGAAATCGCCCGTCGCGGTGAATTCGACGAACTCGCCGGCGCAGCCAAGCTTCACGCACTTCTGGCCGGAAGACTCCATCTCCACGCGATGCGGTGCAAAGACCGGCCCGAGGACCGCACCCGAGGTGCGCATGTTTTCTGCCTCGAACGTAGTCCACGGAATCTCCGCGCCGATCGGGCGATCGGCCGCCAAACTCATCGCGGCGGCCCAAAGAGCCGCGAGTCCGACCGAAGAGAGGAACAGCGAGCGAGAGCGTTTCATGAGGAGGAAATCGATTCCGCCGCGCGGCCCGCGGCGTTGGCAACGGCATTTGCGCGCAAGCTCAGCGTGCGGGCCTCGCCCGCATGGAGGTGCAGCGTTTCACCGCCGACGATGATCGCCGGCGCACCGCGATTCTCCTTCGCGGCCGTGATCGTTGCCGTCTCTGCCTCGATTCGGACGCGGAAGCGATCGCCGCGATACTCGAGACCGAATTCCAGCGCGCGCCACTGGCGCGGGAGGCGCGGATTGATCGTGAGCTGCTTCTCGTCCGCGTGCACGCCGCCGAAGCCGAGCACCGCGGTCATCCACGCGCCGCCGTTCGCCGCGGGATGCGAGCCGCCCATGAAGACCGTGCCGACATAAACCTTGTAGGCCGCCTTCAGGTCGATCGTCGCCGTCTTGAGAAAATAGCGGTAGGCCGACTCGGTGTCGCCGAACTCGGTCGCGACGAGCGCATACGCACACGCACTCAGGCTGGAGCCGTGTTCCGTGCGCGGTTCGTAGTAAGCCCAGTTGGCGCGCTTCACCTCCGTCGAGTAGCGCGCCTTGAACAGGTTCAACATCATCACGACGTCGGCCTGCTTGATGATCTTCGTCGGCACCGCGAGACCCTGGCCCGCCCCGAGGTATTCGTTCGGGTGAACCATCTTCGCCTTCAGCTCTTCGACCGTGGCATCGCGCAATTTGAAATAGCCGTCGAACTGCTCGATCACGCCGGTGCGCGAATCGGGCGCAGGAACGAACAACCGGGCCGCCGCATCCGCGAACGCCGGCAGTTCGCGCTCGATGCCGAGCTTCGCGAGCAGCGCCGCCAGTTCCTGAGGATAGCGCGCCCGGAGATGCTCCACGACGGCGAGCGCGATCTCGAAGGTCTCGCGCACCACGACGTTCGTGAACGCGTTGTTGTTGATGCGCTCGTGGTATTCGTCGGGCCCGATGACATCGAGCATCTCGTAGCGCGCGCGGTCCTTTTTGAAATGCGCATAAGAGTAGTAGAACCGTGCGCATTCCAGGATCACCTCCGCCCCTCCCTCGCGCAGCAGCGTGTCGTCGCCAGTGAGCTTGAAGTATTGCCACAGCGCGATTGCGACGTCGCCGCTGATGTGGACCTGCTTGTCGCGGAAGTGCGTTCGCAGTTCGCGCCCGGTGATCGGGTCGCCGATGTTGAAATACGTGCACGCGTCGTCGCCCGTGTCCTGGCTCTCCCAAGCGTAGAAGGCGCCGCGATAGCCGGGTCCTTCCGTCGCCGCCTTTCGCCGCGCACCATCTAGCGTCTTGATGCGATAGCGCAGAAGCTCGACCGCCTTCTCCGGATACGTGTGCAGGAAAAACGGAAACATGAACATCTCCGTGTCCCAGAAAATCGCGCCCTTGTAGACCTGCCCCGACAGCGCGCGCGCCGGGATCGAGTTCGCGCTGCCTGCGACCGGCGCGACCATCAGCAATTGCAGCAGGCTGTAACGAAGCGCGAGCTGCGCCTCGTCGTCGCCTTCGATGCGCACGTCGCAACGCGCCCAGCGCTGCGCCCATTCGGCGTCGTGCCGCGCAAGGCAGGCCGCGAAGCCAAGCTCCTTCGCGCGCGCAACGGCCGCGACCGCAGCCTGCACCAACGGCTGATCGACGCGGTCGTTTTCGGTAAACACCGCAAAATACTTCGCGAAACGAACCGGCACGCCTGGCTGCAGCGACAGCCGCGCGACCCGCAAGAGGCGGTTGTCCGCGTGCGTCTGCTGGCCATCGCCGAACAACGCTTCGTCGACCGCTTCGGTGACAACGACGCGTTTGCCCGCTTCGTGCGTGCAACCCTCGACGCACAGCACGCCGTCCGTCACCGTCGCGGCGAAGTCGCGCAGATGCGGACCGTTCAGGTCCCAGATATTGGTGTCGATGCCGGTGCGGAGAACCACATCGGCCGCCTGGTCACTCTCGATGGAAAATTCGACGACGCCGAGGTTCGGCTCGACGGCGCTGAGAAAGCGGCGCGAGCGGATCGTCACCGATTTTCCGGCGACCGAAAAACGCGTCTCGCGCTCGAAGCACGCGTTGGCGAAGTGCAGCGTCTGCCGGTGCTGCGTGACCGTCGCGTCGAGCGCGGAGAGTTCGACGCCGTCGACCGTCACCTTCGTGTAGGCACCATTCGGAGCGTTGACCGGCTCGCGCCACGCGGAGCCGACCTGATCGAACAAGCCAGCGAGTGTGATGCCGACGGCTTCGTCAGGACCAAACTCGTCCAATGTGCCACGGTAGCCCATGTAGCCGTTGGCGACTTGATACACGTTGCCCCGACGCATCAGGCTTTCCTTGCTGCCGGCGCACTCGGTGGTGCTGACTTGCCAGAGAGAATTCATCACAAGTTAGAACGATTCAATGACAGCGCGGCCACGCGCATGGAGGGCGGCGCTGACGGAGCAGCGCCCTCCAGAAAAACAGTAAATCGGTCGCGCGTCATTTTGAGGAAGCGGAGGTGGGGCGCGCCTCGTCGCGCACGCGCAGCGACAGTAGCGCCGCCACGACCATCGAGAGACCGCCGAGCAGCAGCGCGTTGACGGCGTGCCCGTTAAAGACGGTGCGCACGAGCAGCCCGAGCACCGCGGCCGCGAGAATCTGCGGGATGACGATGAAGAAATTGAACATGCCCATGTAGACGCCCATTTTCCGATAGGGCACGACGCTGCTGAGGATCGCGTAAGGCAGCGTGAGCAAACTTGCCCAGCCGACGCCGAGACCGATCATCGACACGATCAGGAGCTTCGGCTCCGCGAAGAAATACATCGAGCCGAGCCCGAGTCCACCGACGCCCAGGCAGAGCGCGTGCGTGCGCACGCGGCTCAGGCGCTTCGCGAGCGGCGGCAGCACGAACGCGGCGAGCGCGGCCACGCCGTTGTAGACCGACATCAGCACGCCGACCCAGTTCGCGCCGGCGTTATAGGCCGCCGTCTTCGGATCTGAGCTGCCGAAGTGATGCTCGGTGACCGCGGCGGTCGCATAGATGAAGAACGCAAACAGCGCGAACCACGTGAACATCTGCGCGAGCGCGAGCTGGCGCATGGACGCCGGCATGTTGTTCACGTCGTGAATCAGCTCCACGAGGCCGCGCTTCTTGCCGGCCGAGTAGCGCCAGGCCGTGACGACCTGCAGCAAACCGTAGAAGATCGCGCCGAAGGACAGAATGTAGAGGCCCTTGTCCCACCGCAGCGCGTAGATGAGCGCGGTGAGGACCGCCCCGCCGAGCGCGACCGCGCCGCCGACGCGATAGTAGCGCGAGGGATCGAGCGTGACGGCCTCCTCGCTCGCGATCGCAGCGTCCGCGGTCGGCTCCGGTTCGCCGTGAAACGCGCGCTGTTGCTCGGGCGAATATTCCTTCACGCGGAAGACCGTCCACAGCACGGCCGCCAGGTAGACGATGCCGCCGAGGCCGAAAGACCACTTCACCGAGTCCGGCACGACGCCCTCGGGCGCGGTGTTCGCGACCTGAAAGACGTTCGTCAGCAGATACGGCAGCAGCGAGCCGATCACGGAACTCGCGCCGATGAAGAACGTCTGCACGGCGAAACCCATCGTCCGCTGCTCGTCGGGCAGCATGTCGCCCACGAACGCGCGCATCGGCTCCATCGTGATGTTGATGGCCGCGTCCATGATCCAGAGCATGCCCGCCGCGAACCACAGCGCCGGCGAGTTCGGCATCACGAGCAGCGCCGCCGATGCGCACAGCGCACCGACGAGGAAATACGGTTTGCGGCGGCCGAGGCGATTCCAGGTCTTGTCGCTCATGTAGCCGACGATCGGCTGCACGAGCAGGCCCGTGACAGGGCCGGCGATCCAGAGAATTGGAATCTCGTCCACCTTGGCGCCGAGCGTCTCGAAGATCCGGCTGACATTCGCATTCTGCAGCGCGAAGCCGAATTGGATGCCGACGTAGCCGAAGCTCATGTTCCAGAGCTGCCAGAAATTCAGGCGGGGTTTGGGGATCAGAGGGGAAGGCATAGCAGCACTCAGCATCACAGGGCGGTCCGCTTAAGGCGAACCTGCGCGTTAATTCTCTCGACGTTCAGCTCGGCGAGATCCGCCACCACGACGTCGGCGCCATTCTCGCGTAGTTCGTCCGCGTTGTTCTCGCGCGCGATGCCGATCACGAGCGCGAAGCCGCCGTCGGCTCCCGCGCGCACGCCGGAGACGGCGTCCTCGACGATGATGGCGCGCGAGCGTTCGACGCCCAGGTTCGCGGCGGCAGTAACAAAAATATCCGGCTGTGGCTTGCCGCGGAGACCCAGTTGCTCGGAGACGACACCGTCGACGACCGTCGCGAAGAGCGACGCCGTGGCACTGCGCTCGAGAACCAGCGCCGAATTGCGGCTCGAGGTCGCGAGGCCGACCTTCACGCCCGCAGCATGCAGGTCGCGGATCAAGGCAACCGTGGACGGATAAACGCGCGCGCCCGTCGTCGCGATGGCAGCGTTGAAGAGCTCGTTCTTGCGGTTGCCGAGGCCGCAGATCGTCTCGGCGCGCGGCGGATCGTCGGGATTGCCGGGCGGGAGGCAAATATCGCGAGAGGAAAGAAAGGACGCGACGCCCTGGTAGCGCGGCTTGCCGTCGACGTAGGCGCGGTAGTCGCGGACATGAGAAAATTCCTCAAATGGTTCTCCGGTGCCCTGCGCGCGAGCGCGCAAGAATTCGTCGAACATCTGCTTCCACGCCGTGGAGTGGACCGCCGCGGTGTCCGTCAACACGCCATCCATGTCGAAGATCGCGGCGTCGAACGCGCGCACCGCCTCCGCGGGGGTGGCGCTCGTCGCCGCGGAGGCCGCGGCGACCACCTGTTGAGATGGCTGAGTCATGATAAAGGAGGACCGAGACACCCATCCACCAAGGCGGATGGACTATTCCTCGGTCCCGATCGCGCGCGGCGCACCCACGCGCCGCGCGCCCCCGAGATCAGAAGCTGAACGTGTTGGTGAGGGAGAAGGTCCGCGTCGGAGCGATGCGATAGGCGGCCACCGTGCCATCGGGCTGGTAGGTGATCGGGATGAGTTCCTCGCCTTGGAAGGCGTCCTTCACGTTGAGTTGCACGTGCCAGTGGAGCTTCTTCGAAAGCCGGCGGTTGTAGCCGATCCACAGGTCGACATTCGTCTCCTTCGGCGTCTCGAACGGCGTAGCCAGATCATACTCGACGGTGGTCGGGTCGTTCGGGTTGCCGGTCGGGCGGAAGCCCGCGATCGCCGCGCTCTGGTAGCGGACGCCGCCGCCGAAGTGCAGGCCTTTGAGCGTGCCGCGATCGATCTCGTAATTCGTGATCATGTTCACGCGCCATTCGCGGAGCTCGGGCACCGTGGTGCCTTCGACGAGTTGCGCGAGGCGCCATTCGCTGCCGGGAGCGGCGACGAGGCCTTCGCCGTCGAACCAGTTCTTGCCAGCGGTCACGACGTCCTCGGTGCCCCAGAAGTGGTGGAGCTTGGACACGCCGTCTTGCACTTTCAGCGCGGAGGAAACGAGCGCCATGAACTCGCGCATGTTGGCGTTGCCGATGTTGGTGCGGCGCGCGTCGGTCTTGCTCGCGTTGACCATGATGCGCCAGTTCGGCGTCGGCTGCGCGGCGAGTTCGATTTCCCAGCCCTTGGAAACGTTGTCCTCGGTGATGGCGAAACCGGTCGGCACGCTGTAGCTCACTTCGTGCGTCGACGGACCGAAGTCGCCGAACGTATCGATGCGCCACGCCTTCCAGAAACGCGGATCGACGGCGCGCTGGAAGATGCGCGTGTTATCGAGAATCTTCTTCTCGAGTGCCGGCGACACGACCCAAGCGCCGTCAGGCGAGACGACGTCACCAGGCAGGAGCGGGCGATTGGGGAAATAGTGGAAGTTGTAGCGCATCGGCTCCCATATGCCGGTCGGGCCGTCGGCAATGTCGCGATCGCCGCCGGTCTGGCCCGCTGCGGTGGCGTCGTAGCCCCACGGACGAATGTTGTATTGGAAAACGTTCGCGAAGTTCTGCGTCATCGCCATCCAGTGACCGATCGAGGCGGCGTTGATCTGGGTGCTGTTCGCGTTGAAGTTGCTCGTCTCATAGCGATTCACGCGGAGCGAGTAGCGGCCATCCTTCGTCTCGAGGCGCACGCCGTAATCGACCGTCTTGCCGGCCGGCGCGGAGAGCGCTTCGCCGTAGATGTCGACGCGGCTGGCGTCGGGTTTGAAGTTCGTCGAGCGGTTGTAGTAGAGGCTGACGTTGACCGGCAGGCGTTCGAGCGACTTACGGAGGAACGGCAGTTCCGTGACGTGCGCGACGAGGCTGTAGGACTTCGAGTCGACTTCGGCGCGCTGGCTGATCGCCGGAAGCTTGTAGTATTCCGGACTCAGGTTGACCGCGCCGCGGTTTTGCGTGACGGGGAAATCGTTCGGCGACATGTCAAACGCCCAGGACTTCGCGATGTCCTTGCGCCAGCCGATGGTGGTGACGATCGAGTCGTCGAGCAACTTGCCCTGCCAGACGAGCACCTTCGACTCGGTGGTCGCCTTGTCGAGCGAGGCGCGTGTCGTGAGGCGATCGCGATTGGCGGCGGAAGATTCAGCGTCGACGATGTTGAATGGCGTGGTCGTCCAGCCGACGTAGTTGGCGGGGTTCTCCGCCTGCGTCGAATTGCGCGCGGCGTTACCGACCGGGTAGAAACCGTTTTCCCACGGCGCGGCCGGGTCGACACTGGAGTTCCAGGTCGGGTTGAAATAGCGCATCGCGCCGCTGGTCATCGTCGTGTTGCCGCCCACGGACGGCAGATTTGCGGCGGAGAGCGAGCGCCCCAGGAGCGAGTCGCCCAGATAGACGACCTGCACCGGCGTCAGCCCGCCGTTGAAGCGCTGATCGGCGCGGCCGGAGAGCGTGTAAAACGCGTCGTCGAAGACGCCGTAGCGCTGCCAGGTGCGTGCGTCCGCCTCGACTTTATCACGGCCGAGCAGGCCAGTGACAGTGTGCACGCCAAGAATGCGGCGCCAGAGGCTGTTGTCCTGCTCTTTGAAGTCATGCTGCACGAAGGCCGTGCCGCGAAACGCGTCGCGCTCGGAGAGGAGCGAGCGGTTCGCCGTGTTGTTGGTCGAGACGAACGCGCGACCGACATTCGGGTTCTTCGTGCCGTTCGAATAAGGCTCGCCGCTGCCGAGGCCGGCGTCGGGAGAACCGTCACCGTAGACTGCCATCGGGTCGACTTGCAGACGGACATCGCCGGGGAGCAGCGCCTTCTGGCCGTTTTCGTAGCGCTCCTTCGAGTAGTCCAGCGAGATGCCGGCGCGATTATGGAAGTAGGTCTGCGTCAGGCTGACGTTGCCGACGTTGAAGTCCTGCCACTCGCGCTTGGTGTCGCCGTCGATGAGCTTGTTGTAGAAATCGAAGATGGAGGGATCGGTGATCACCTGGTTTTTCCAGAGCCCAGCCTTCGAGTAGGGCGCGTTGGAGTTGATCGCCCACTGCGCGGTGCCTTGGAACGAGACCCAGCCGTTGTCGGGCATGGCGCCGATACCGCCGTCGATGCTGCCGTCGGCGCCGCGACCGCCGGCAACGAACGCGCCGATGATGTCTGTCGCCATCACGACTTGGCCGTTGCCGTTCATGAACACGGTCGGACCGGCGCGGCCCGAAGGCGTCGCGAAGGTTCCGATGTAGGGCTGGTAAGCGGGATTCGGCGCGCCGGTGGCCGACATGTTGACGCGGAACTGGCCGTGGTTCGGCCGGCCGGACAAGTGGTCGAAGGCCTGAAATTGATTATACGTCGCCTGATTCAGTTTCGTGAACCAGGGCGTGATCGCATCCGACGGCGGCAGCATGCGCGGGTTGTTGCTGTCGATTTTGCCGGTTTCGAAATTGGCTTTGATCGACGTGAGCGTGCCGTCGCGATTGAGCGCTTTCGGCTCGTAACGCAGGGCAGCGTAGGCGCGGCGATCTTCCGAGAAGGCCGGCTCCTGGCGGAACTTTTCCTTTTCGGCGAGCAGCGAGAGACGCAGCGACAGTTCTTTCGGAATGAGCACATGGTTGTAGTCGAGCGTGCCGCGCATGCTGCCGTAGTTGTCGACGGTGCCTTCAACCGAACCGAAGGTGCGGAACTGCGCCGTCTTCAGACCGGTGTTGATGATGCCGGCGGGACTGCCTTGGCCGAAAAGAATCGAGTTGGCGCCGCGCTGCATGTCGACGCGATCGACGTTGTAGGAATCCCACGGCACGTCGGAGCGGAAGAAGTCGCGGGTGTTGTCCGCGGCGGCGAGGCCGCGCACGCGCGTGTTGTCGTTCGGGCGGAGCGTGTCCTCGTTGAGCTGAGCCGCGTCGCCCACGCCTGCGAAGTTGCCGCGCACGCCGCCGACTTCGGTGCCCGTGGTGTATTGCAGCAGCGACTTGTTGTCCGTCGCACCGACATCTTGCAGGAACTCCTTGGTGACGACCGTCACCGCGCTGCCGATGTCGCGCAGCTCGGTGTTGAGGCGGTTGCCGGCGAGCGAGGTGGCGGCGGAGTAGCCGTCCTTGCCGTCGCTCGCTTTGACTTCGAACGGCGAGAGCATGACGACCTCTTCCTCCGCCTTCGGTTTCTCGGAGGTGGCGGGAGCAGTCTGAGCGTTGACGCTCGGGAGAGAGGCGAGCACCGCGGCGACGAGCGCCGTGATCAAGCGGCGCGACGACCTGTCGGCCCGGGACAGGGAATATTTCGGAATGATCGATGGGATCGATTTCATGGGGGGGATAACAGCGGACAGCGGCTTGCTTGGGTTGAGGTTCAGCCGGTTGTCGCTGTGATACGCCTCGCCGACGGACGCGCCACGTTGACGACCTGCAAACGTTGCGGAAAGCGCGTCCGCAGAGCTTTCAGTGTCACACGACAGTGCGCATCCCTCTTTCGAGGGGGCCAAAGAAATCTTGGAAATGCCTCCCGCCGCCGTTGCACTGGGAGGCATCGCCGCTGTTGCCCCCACCCTTCGCGTTGAAGCTTTCCGCTTCATCCTCGCGCTGTTCGCGCTCGGCGCGTTTGTCCCCATCGCGGCGCGCGCCGCGACCGATGCGCGGCCGCGCCTGACCAAGGCTTCCGAGGTGCTCGCGCTCTCGCCCGACACGGCGCGCCAGGAAATCCCGGTCACCCTCCGCGGCGTCGTCACCGCCGCCGAGCCGGACTGGAACGGCAAGTTCACCGTGCAGGACGACAGCGGCGGCGTCTACATCAGCCACGTCGGCGTGCAGCCGTCGATCGGCTCACTGGTGGAAATCACCGGCGTCTCGCGCCCGGGCGCGTTTGCGCCAGTCGTGCGCGCCGATCAGGTGTCCAAGCTCGGCGTCGCCACGCAGCCGCCCGCTCGCCAGGTGAGCATCGAACGCCTCATGGCAGGCGTGGAGGATTGCCAGCGCGTCGAGATCAGCGGCGTGGTGCGCTCCGTCGGCGTCACCGCGACGCGCAAGCTCGAAGCCGATGTCTCGCTCGGCGGCTACCGCGTGCGCGTGTTTCCGAAACTGCCCCCGCAAGTCGATCCGCAGTCGCTCATCGCCGCGAAGGTGCGCGTCCGCGGCACCGTTACGATGTCGTTCAACGCCGCGATCCGTCAGCTGACCGCGGTAAACCTCTTCGTGCCGACCGCGGAAGACTTCGTGGTCGAGCAGGCCGAGACGCATCCGCCTTTTGCGCAACCCGCCGTCGCGATCCGCGACATCGCGCGCTACCGCGCCGACGCCTCGCTGGGCGAACGCATCCACGTGCGCGGCGCCGTCACGCTGCAACGAATCGGCCTCGACCTCTTCGTGCAGGACGGCACCGGTGCGCTGCAAATCCAGACGACGCAGGCCATGCACGCGCCCCTAGGCCGCACGGTCGCCGCCGTAGGTTTCATCGAATTCGTCGACTACCAACCCGTGCTCAAAGACGCCGTCGTGCGCCCGATCGACGCCAGCGACACGCCGCTCGCGCCGCGCGAAGTGCCGTTCGAAGAACTGCGCAACGGTCTCCATCCCGCCGAATACATCGTGATGCGTGGACGGCTGCTCGCGCGCAGCGTTCGCCCCGTGCAGCGCGAGACTGGCCCGTTCTCCGGTTCGCGCGTGCTCTGCACCATTCAGAACGCGGATGCGACCTTCACCGCCGAGTGCGAGACGCCGCACGAGTCGTCCGCGCTCACGCTCATTCCGCTCGGCGCGCTCGTCGAGGTCTACGGCATCGCCAAATACGACACCGGCGACGACGGCAAGATGCGCACGCTGAACCTGCTGCTCCCCACTCCGGCCAGCGCTCGCGTGCTGGAAAACCCGAGTTGGTTCACCGCCGAGCGCATGATCGTCGGCTTCGTCGTCATTTCCGTCATTCTCGCCGGCACGATCGCCTGGCTGCTCACGATCGCGAAGAAGAACGCGATGCTGAACGTCGCGATTTCCGAGCGCGAAAAAGCCCAGCGCGAACTTCAAAGCGCGCACGATCTGCTCGAGCAGCGCGTCAAGGAACGCACCGAACAGCTCAAGGTCGAGATGGGCGCACGCAAGGCCGCCGAGGTGGAGTTCCGCGCGGTGCTCAGCGAGCGCACGCGCCTCGCCCGCGAGTTGCACGACGGCCTCGAGCAGACGCTCACCGGCATCGCGCTCCAGCTCGACACCGCCACGCGCCTCCTCCCGCACAAGCCCGCGGAAGCGCGCTCGCCCGTCGAGTTCGCGCGGGACTTCGTGCGCCAGAGCCAGCTCGAGCTGCGGCAATCCATCTGGGCGCTCCGCTCGCGCGAACTCGACCAGTTCGACCTGGCCGAAGCCCTCGCGATCACCTGCCGCCAAGTCGCGGCCGGTGGCTCCGTCGCCGTCGAATGCGAAACCATCGGCTCGCGCCGCCGCCTGCCGGAAGTGGTCGAGGAGAACTTGCTGCGCATCACGCAGGAGGCGCTGACCAATGTGCTCAAGCATTCCGGCGCCACGCTCGCACTCGTGCGCCTCACCTTCGCGACCGACCACGCCACGCTGCTCATCAAGGACAACGGCCGCGGCCTCGCCACGGAGCAAGTCGACGCGAACCGCGACCGCCATTTCGGCCTCATCGGCATGGCCGAGCGCGCCAAACGCGTCGGCGCCCGCCTCGACATCAGCGGACCGCGCGGCGAAGGAACCACGGTGCACGTGACGATTCCCTACGACGCGGTCAGCTCGCACGACTCACCCGCGATATGACCGCCCCGCGCGAAATCCGAATTCTGCTCGCCGACGATCACTTCATCGTCCGCATGGGTTTGATCGCGCTCATCAACACCGAGCCCGGCCTCAGCGTCGTCGGGCAGGCGGACGACGGCGAGAAGGTCGTCGCGCTTTTTCAGCAGTTGCGTCCCGAGCTCGTGCTGATGGACGTGCGCATGCCCGTGAAGTCCGGCCACGAGGCACTGAAACAAATCCGCAGCCTCGCACCGGACGCGCGCGTGTTGATGCTGTCGGCGTTCGACGGCGACGAGGAAATCCACAACGCGCTCGAGGCGGGCGCGCAGGGCTACGTTCTCAAAAGCGCCACCGACAAGGAGCTCATCCCCGCGATCCACGCCGTCGCCGCCGGACGTCGCTGGATTCCGCACGACGTCGCCACGCGCCTGAAGTCGCGCCAGCTCTACGAACAGCTCACGCCGCGCGAGATCGAAGTCCTCAACGCCCTCGCTACCGGTCTCGCGAACAAGGAAATCGCCGACCGCCTCCACATTTCGGAATACACGACGAAGGACCACCTGAAGAGCATCCTCGCCAAACTCCGCGTGGCCGACCGCACGCAAGCCGTCACCGCCGCGCTCCAGCGCGGAATTATTCGGCTGCCGTAGACGCGACGGCCGGGAAGTCCCGTCGAAGCCGGCGCGCGAAATTTGGTTGTGACCGCCGCATTTCGCTGCGCAGCCGGTGGCATCTTCCCCGCGTCGCTCACCGCACCACCCCACGCAAGCGCCGCAAAAGCGCGGAAACGGTGACGATTGCGTGGCGACGAGGTTACGTCGGTGAAGATGTGATGACGCGCCCGCATTTCGTTTGAGCGCGCGGGAACATCCCGGCTTTTCGGCGCCCGGTCGCCATGAAGTCACCACACCATCAATCCGTCTTCCGTTTTCTCCTCCCCGCGCTCGCGCTCGCCGCGCTTGCCGCTCCCGTCACCCGCCTCGGCGCACAGACGCCCGCGCCGGCCAAGAGCCCCGTGAAACTCCAGGAGTTCGTCGTCACCGGCTCGA
The DNA here is from genome assembly GCA_041906465.1 of Candidatus Didemnitutus sp. Lineage (GTDB taxonomy): Bacteria > Verrucomicrobiota > Verrucomicrobiia > Opitutales > Opitutaceae > Didemnitutus. The sequence continues at coordinate 75,537 of JAYRJE010000004.1, forward strand.
ATATCCAGCGCCTCGACATGGAGCGCATCGCTCCGGTCACAGTCGTCGATCGCGATGCGATTGAGACGCGCAACGCCGTGCTGCCCGTCGATCTGCTCACGTCGCTGCCGTCCGTCGTCAACATTCCCGAGAACGAAACGCGCCTCGGCTCCTCGGGCGCGCGCGGCGACAACGCCAACATCAATCTCCGCAATCTGGGCTCCACCGGCACGCTCATCCTCGTCAACGGGCGTCGCATGGCGATCAACCCGATGACCGCCGGTCTCTCGCAAGCCGTGAACGTCAATCAGCTGCCCACGCAAGGCATCGACCGCATCGAGGTGCTGCGCGATGGCGCGTCCGCGGTTTACGGCTCCGACGCCGTCGGCGGCGTGATCAATTACGTGCTGCGCCGTCGTTTCTCCGGTGCGGAAACCGCGGTCCGCATCGGTCTGCCTGAGGCCGGCGGCGGCGAAACCTTCGGCACGTCGTTCACGTTCGGCGCGCCGTTCGCTGACGGCAAAGGTCAGTTCTTCGGCACGATCGAAGCGCTCTACCGCGAACCGATTCTGCTTTCCGACCGCGATTTCAGCCGCACGTCGAACCAGGCGAATCTCGCTCCCGCGCCCTTCAACACGCTCGGCGGCGTTTTCGACGTCCGCAGCGCGCGCGGTTATTATCCGACGTTCCGCATCGGCTCCGCGACCGCGAGCAACTACCTGCGTCTCGTCAACGGCGTGCCGACACTCACGAACACGGCGCCCACCCGCACGAGCAACCCGGAATTCTATCTCGATCTCAACCAATTCGGCTGGTCCGCCCCGCGGGTGCGCCGCGCCAACGCCTTCGTCTCCGGCGAATATCAACTCACGCCCACGCTCACCGTCTACGCCGACGCCGCCTACTACAAGTCGCGCTCGAACATGGTCCGCCAACCGCTCGCGCTGAACGCGCCGACCTCCGACAAGCTCGCCGTCCTCTCCGTCGACAATCCCTACAATCCCTACGGCTCCGCGTTCTACAGCCCGACCGGCGCGCCGCGCGCCGATGGCGCTGCCCGTCTCGTCGGCGACCCGCGCACCATCAGTCTCGTCTCCGTGACGCTGCCGGATCTCGATCCGGAAAACATCGAGACCGAAGCCGACGTGATCCGCCTCGCCGCCGGCGTGAAGGGCTCGCTCGGGCAAACCTGGTCGTGGGAAAGCTCCGCGTTCTACAACGAGGTTCGCGGCAAGGACAACGCCTACCCTGACGTCCGCGAGAGTCTCCTCCAGCAGGCCCTCGCGCGCACCGGCGCGAGCGCCTACAATCCGTTCGGTTACACCTTCAAGGTCGCGGGCAACGCCGTCGTCGTCGACCAGCCCTACACGAATCCCGCCGCCGTCGTGCGATCCTTCTCCGAAATCTACACGCGTTCGGCCACCAGCTCGATCACCAGCGGCGACTTCCGCGCCACCGGCCGCATCGTGCCGCTGTGGGCCGGCGACTTGATGGCCGCGCTCGGCGGCGAATACCGCAAGGAGGACCTCGCCGATACCCGTCCGCCGTTCAGCGGCGAGAACGACTCCGGCTCCAGCCTCGATCCGCTCGACAACGATTTTCTCCTCCACCCGCCGCGCCCGGACGTTTTCGGCGACCGCAACGTCACGAGCTTCTACGCCGAGTTCGCGCTGCCGCTGTTGTCCGATCGCCAGCAAATCCCGCTCGTGCACACGCTCGAGCTGACCGCCTCCGCGCGTCGCGAGCACTACAGCGATTTCGGCAACACGACCAAGCCGAAGATCGGCCTAAACTGGCGCCCCGCTTCGTGGGTGATGCTGCGCGGTTCCTACAACGAGGGCTTCATGGCGCCCAGCCTCGCGGCCCTGTTCACCAGCCCGCGCTGGTCGATCACCGCCGGCGCCGGCGACATCGATCCGTATCGCAACCCGGTCACCAACGAAGGTCCCTACGTGCAACGCACGTATTTCGGCGGCAACCCGAACCTCCGCGCCTCCGAGTCCGTCGGCAAAACGTTCGGCGTCGTCATCGACGTCCCCGGCGTCAAGGGCCTCAGCGTCAGCGCCGACTACTGGCACATCGAGCGCACCGATCTCCTCGGCCAGCGCAGCGTCGCGCAAATCCGTGACTCCGACGTCGCGCTGCTCGCCGCCTACACCAAGGCCCAACTCGCCGCCGGCAAAAGCGTCGCGCAGATCGATCTCGGCAGCGGCACCACCGACTACAAGGGCGATCCCGACGTGGTGCGCTTCGCGCTCACGCCGGAGGACATCGCGGCGTTCGCCACCTACAACGCCGCCAATCCCGCCAACCCGGTCGCTGCCGCCGGGAAGGTTTTCTCCGTCAACCGGCCGTTCATCAACCTCTCGAGCAGTGAGGACGCCGGCGTCGATCTCGGTCTGCGCTACGATCTGCCGCCGTCCGTGCTCGGCCAGTTCGCGTTCACCAGCTACTGGGCCTACACGATCAAATCCCAATCCGTCTCCGCGCCCGCCAATCTCGCACCGACCGTCAACGACAACATGAACACCGACGGCGTCGCCCGCTGGCGCGGCACGACGAACCTGTCTTGGCGCCGCGGCGCGTGGTCCGCCGGCTTCGGTGCCTACTACATCGGCGCGACGCAGGATTCCGGCGCCACCACGACCGAGGCGCTCTACGAATCGCTCGGTCGCCCCGAGTATATCGCGCAGCAGTTCACGGGCGGGCGGTTCGTTTACCGCTACGTCACGAAGCAATCGCTCAGCTTCAACGCCACGCTCGGCTACCAGTTCGGCGCGCACGCCCACCCGCTCCTCCGCCAAACCAAGGTTCGCTTCGGCGTCGTGAATCTCACCGACGAAGCGCCTCCTTTCGCCACCGGCGGCTCCGGCTACAACCCGTCCGTCTCGCAAAACCTCGTCCCCGGTCGCACCTGGACCCTCGACGTCAGCCGCACCTTCTGAGCGCCCGCTCGCGATGAAAACATTTCTGCTCTCGCTCACTGCACTCGCGCTCGCCGCATCATTGCCCGCCGCGGACGCTCCGCCCTCATCGAAGAGCGCCTACCGCGAATGGCTCGATCGTCTCCCAAGCGCGCCGGCGCCCGCGTTGACCAAACACGGGCTCGTCGCGCGCGAGCTGCGGCGCTTTCCCACGCTCGGCGCCAATCAAGGCGTCGCCGTCGACGCGGAGCATTTCTACGGCATCGGCAACTTCTACCTCGGCAAGTTCCGCAAGGACACCGGCGAGAAAGTTGCCGAATGGATCGGCCTGAAAGGCGGCCCGATCATCCACTACAACGGCGGCTTCGTCCGCGACGGCGCGCTCGTGCTCTCACACTCGAACTTCCCGCAGCTGCCGATGGCCAGCTCGCTCGAAGTGCACGACGCCGCCACGCTCGCGCCGCGCTCCTCGCACAGCCTCGGCATCCGGCTCGGCTCACTCACCTGGGCCGTGCAACGCGACGGCTTTTGGTGGGCCTGCTTCGCCAACTACAACGACAGCGGCACCACGCCGGGCTTCGACAACCGCTGGACCTACCTCGGAAAATTCGACGCCGACTGGCACTTGCTCGAGTCGTGGATTTTCCCGCCGCAAGTCGTCGCGGCGTGGGGCAAGAGCTCCAGCTCCGGCGGCGACTGGGGCGACGACGGCCTGCTCTACGTCACCGGTCACGATGAAAAGGAACTCTACGTCCTGCGCCTCCCGCGCCAGGGCGTGGCGCTCGACTACGTCACGACGATCGACGTGCCTTTCGCCGGCCAATCGTGGGCGTGGGACCGCAGCGTGCCCGACCGCCGCATCATCTACGGCATCAGCCGCGCCACCGGAGAGGTAGTCGTCGCCGAGATCCCCCCGCTGCCCGCGTCGATGCTGCGTCGCTAGCCGTGAGCGACGTCCGCTCGCGGCAACTTTTCGCAAGAAACGATTGCGCCGCGGAGATCGCTCCGCCGAACTATGCCCCCATGGCGTCGCGTCGGCGGAAGCTTTCCCGCAGCGAATACAAAACCCAGGCGGCCGAACTGCGCGAGCAGTTGGTGCAGCTCCAGCTCGCGCTGAAGCATGCCCCTTTCAAGGTCCTGCTCATCATCGCCGGCCCCGAAGGCGCCGGTCGCGGCACGTTGCTCCAAACGCTCACCGAGTGGCTCGACCCACGGGGCGTCGAAACGTTTTCCTGGCACGCCCCCACGACCGAGGAAGAGGAGCATCCGCACCAATGGCGCTTCTGGCGCGACCTGCCCGCGATGGGGCGCATCGGCCTCTACGCCGGCTCGTGGTATACCGAGACGCTTCGCGAGGAAGCGCGCAACAAGCGTGCCCTCGAACATGTCGCCTTCGACGCCGAGCGCATCCGTCGTTTCGAAAAACTCCTCGTCGACGGCGGCACCCTAGTCATCAAAGTCTGGCTGCACCTTTCCGAGGACGCGCAAGGCCGCCGCCTTCGCACGCTCCGCGCCGATCCCGCCACCGCCTGGCGGGTGACCGACGAGGATTGGCACCACCACCGCATCTACCGGCGACTGGACAAAACGGCCGCGCTCATCCGCCGAAAAACCAACCAGCGCGGAGCACGCTGGACCACGATCGATGCGGAGGACGAACGCCGGCGCGACCTCGATGTCGGACGGCTGCTGCTCGCGCGCGTGCAGGAGCACCAGCGTGCGCAGGCCAAACTCCCGCCCGCGACGCCACCGAAGAAATTCGTCGCACTCCGCCCGAGCGGGCAGCGTCGCCTGTCCACCCTGCGCCTGGACCAGGAGATGTCCGAGCCGGGCTACGACGGCCTGCGCGACAAGTGGCTCGGCCGCCTCAGTCGCGCGCTGCGCTCCGCCTTCCAAGCCCGCCGCTCCGTCGTGTTCGTCTTCGAAGGCTGGGACGCGGCCGGCAAGGGCGGCGCCATCCGCCGGCTCACCAGCGCGGCCGACCCGCGCGATTACCGAGTCATCCCGGTCGCGAAGCCCACACCCGAAGAGAAGCACGCGCATTACCTGTGGCGCTTCTGGCGCGACATCCCCCGCGACGGCCGCTGCGCAGTCTTCGATCGTTCGTGGTATGGTCGCGTGCTGGTCGAGCGCGTCGAAGGATTCTGCCGCACCGACGAATGGCAGCGCGCGTTCAGCGAGATCAACGGCTTCGAGCGCGAACTCACCGACCACGGCATCATCGTGGTGAAATTCTGGCTGCACATCTCGCACGAGGAGCAGTTGCGCCGCTTTCGCGAGCGCGAGACCACCCCGCACAAGCGCCACAAGTTGAACGACGAGGACTGGCGCAATCGCCGCAAACGCACCGCCTACGAGATCGCGGTCGGCGATATGCTCGCGCTCACGGGACGCCCCACGGCGCCCTGGCATCTGATTCCCGCCGACGACAAACGCTTCGCCCGCATCGCTGTCCTGAGCACCGCCGCGCGCCAGATCGAAGCCGCGCTGGGAAGCTGAACGCAGTTGTTGCCCAATCTTCACGAGTGGGCGCTCGACGTCGCACGGCCCGCGCGCTTCGGCTTCCGCGCCGATGAAATTGCTCGCGCTCGCCCTCAGTCTGGCCGCCGCATCCGCCGCCCCTGCCGCTGACCTCCCCGCGCTCGCCTCCGCCAGTGCGCTCTACGCCGGCGGTAGCTATGCCGAAGCCACCACGGCGTTCGAGCAGCTCGCGACACTTCGGCCGGACGACGCGTCCGTCGCGTTCCACCGCGGCAAGCTCGCGATTCACCGCCGCGATTATCCGGCCGCCCTCGACCTGCTGGAGCGCGCCGCCGCGCTCTCGCCGCGCGACTCCACCATCACCCTGTGGCTGGGCAATGCCCACGCCTGGTCGGCTTCCGTCGCCGCCGGTTTCACGGATCGCGTCCGTCACGGCCGCCGCGCGCTGACGCTCTACCGACGCGCGGTCGAACTCGATCCGGAGAACGTCCCGGCGCGTTTCGCCCTGATGAATTTCTGCCGCCACGTCCCCGCGTTCGCCGGCGGCGGGCTGAACCGGGCCCACGAACAAGTCCGTGAGATCGCGCGACGCGACGAAATCACCGGCGACTATGCCCTCGCGTTGCTCTCGTTTCACGAGCGGAAATTTTCCGCGACCTACGACCTTATCCGACGGCTGCTCGAGAAACAGCCGCAACACTACGGCGCCAACTTCCTCCTCGGCCGTCTCGCCGCCGCCTCGGGCGAACACCGCGACGAGGGCCGCGCCGCGCTCCGCTGCTGTCTCGCCCGCACGCCGGGCGAAAACGACGACCCGCGCGACGAGGTCCGCGCGCTCCTCGCGCAGCTCGAGACCGGCGGCGCCACCACCGCGACCATCGCCCGCTGAGCGGCGGGCCGGGCGGTTTTGCGGCGAACCGGTTACGGCGAGGTGAAACCGCGGTGACGGGCACGGTTTGGTTTTGCGCTGCCTCGCCACGCGCGCCGTAGCTGCGGTGGCTCGCATGAACGCCTCCAGCTTCTTCCCCGCGCTCCCCACTCTCGTCCGTCTCTCGCAACAAACCGCCGCGCCGTTCCAGGCGCTCGTGCGCACCACCGGCTACAAGCTTCGCCCGCCGCGCGCGCTCGTGCATTCGCCTGCCGTGACGGCGCGCCAGGCGCCGCTGCTCGCGTCCGGCCTGGTCGGCCCGCAAGCCCGCGCGGAGATTCGCGTCGAGGAACGCACCGGCACGCTGCCCACGATCGTCGTCGGCGGCTTCGTGCCCGATGCGACGGAGGCGTTCTACCTCCTGCGCGGCGGCCTGCTGCGGCATGGCAGCGTGTTCTATTTCAACTACCCGCGCCGTGGCTTCTCCACCGATCTCTTCCTCGCCCAGCTCGAGGATTTGATCGAGGAAATCACCACGCAGCGTCGCCAGCGCCCCGCACTCATCGCCGTGAGTTTCGGCGCGGGCCTCGCGCTCGAACTGCTGCGCCGCACCGCGGCGCGCGGTGTCGCATTGCCGCTCGCCGGCCTGACGCTCGTCAGCCCCGTCGCCTGCACGGCCGACCTGATCGACGTCCTCGCCCCCAAGCCCACGACGCTGCTCGGCCGCGTGATGCTGCCCTACGTGCGCGGCACCGCCACGCCTGACGGCGCCATCGTGGAAAAATCGCGCGCGGTATTCCTCCGGATGTTCGAGTCCGGCGCGCAAAACCGCTCCGCCCTGCGCTTCCTGCTCACCCGTGCCGAAATCGGGCGCCTGCGCGATGCCGTGATCGGCTCGATCAACGCCATCGATGCCGCCGGCGCATTCGAGCGCGTCCGGGCGTTGAACCATTTTGCCGCGCCGGGCGAGCCGCGCCCGCTTTTCACCGGACCGACGCTCGTGCTCTACGCCGAGAAGGAAAGCGCCGTGTTGCAGGAAAACGCGCCGACCTGGCGCGAGTTCAGCGCGCGCACCGGCGCGTGGTTTCCGCAGGGCCGCTGCGTCGTCGTCACGAACCACGCCGATCATCCCGTGCAGCACGCCTCGCTGATTTTTCACTCGCGCAATTTCGAGCCGCACCTCGCGCAGCTCTACCGCGCCATCCGCCAGCATCACCTCCGCGCCGCCTGAAATGCCCGCCGCCTTCCCTCCTCCGCCCGCTTCGCTCTCCGGCAAACTGGCCGGCGTCATCGGTCGCCGCCTCGCCGCGCGCACCGCCCACCGTCTCGTCCGGCAAGGCGACGGCACCGCCGCACAGGAAGCAATCCTCGCGCACCTGCTGCGCGCGCTCGCCCCGACGGAGTTCGGCCGCGACCACGGCCTCGAAGCCGGCCTGCGCTACGAGTTGTTCCGCGCCCGCGTCGAGCCGCGCAACTACGAGGGCTTCGCCGCCTACATCGAGGAGATGAAGCAAGGCACGCCGGACGTGTTGCACCCCGGGCGTTGCGGGCATTTCGCCGTGTCGTCGGGCACCACGGCCGGCCCGTCGAAATGGCTCCCGGTGAACGCCGCGATGCTCGCGCACTTCCGCACCGCCGGGCTCGACGCGCTGTTCTTTCACGCGTTGCGCACCGGCCGCGGCTCCGTGTTCGCCGGTCGTCACCTCTTCCTCGGCGGCAGCACCGGACTCGTGCCCGTGCCGGGCGTGACGCCGCCGGTTTACTCCGGCGACCTCAGCGGCATCACGGCGCTGAATTTGCCGTGGTGGGCGGAGCACCAGCTCTACGAACCCGGCCGCGCCATCGCACGCCTCGAGGACTGGCCCGCCAAGGTCTGCGCCATCGCCGAGCGCACGTGGAACCGCGACATCACCCTCGTCGCCGGCATCCCCAGCTGGCTGCTCGTGCTGGCCGACGCCGTGCGCGATACCGTCCAACGTCACACCGGCCGGCGTCCGGAGTCGTTGACCGAAATTTGGCCCAACCTCGAATGTCTCCTCCATGGTGGAGTGCCGGTGGCACCGTTCGCGGAGGAACTGCGGCGCGCCTACGGTCCCACCGCGCGCGGCCACGAGGTTTACCCCGCGTCCGAAGGCTTCATCGCCGCGCAGGACAACGAGAGCGGCAGCCTTCGCCTGCTGGCCGATCACGGAATCTTCTACGAGTTCGTGCCGTTCTCAGACTACGACGAGAGCGATCCGGTGCGCACCGCCGCTCGTGCCGTTCCCCTAGCCGGTGTGCGCACCGGCGTGGACTACGTGTTGCTGATGACCACGCCGGCCGGGCTCGTCCGCTACGTCATCGGCGATCTCGTGCGTTTCGTGAGCACGGAACCGCCGCGCCTCGTTTACGTGGGACGGACGAAGCTGCAGCTCAGCGCGTTTGGCGAACACGTGATCGAAAGGGAAATCACCGACGCGCTCACGACGGTGTGCCGCGCGCACGGCGTGCAGCTGGAGAATTTCCACGTGGCGCCGCTCTTTCCCCAAGCAGGCACGCGCTCCGTCGGCCGACACGAATGGTGGATCGAATTCCGCGACGCACTTCCGTCGCTCGACGAGTTGGAGCGATTCAGCGCCGCGCTGGACCGTGAACTCGCCGCACTCAACGACGACTACGCCGCCAAGCGCGCCGGCCGCGGTCTTGAACAACCGCTCGTGCGGGTCGTGCCAACCGGCGGCTTCGAACGCTGGCTCAAACACGCCGGCAAGTGGGGCGGCCAGCACAAGACGCCCCGCTGCCGTTCCGACCGACAGATCGCCGACGCGCTCTCAGGCGTCCTGCGTTGCCCGTGACGGTTCGCAATCGTCACGCGTTCGCCACATTCCATCGCGAGTGTCGCTTGCGACCTCTCCGCCGCGGCTCAACCTTCCCGACGTGCACGTCTACCTGATCCGCCACGCCCACGCTGACGACGGCAAGAACGACGCGGCCCGACCGCTGAGCGCGAAAGGGCGCGCGCAAATCCGCCGGATCGGCCGTCTCCTGCGCGAAGCCAAGGCGATCGAAGCCGTGGAGTTCTGGCACAGCCCGCTTGTCCGCTCACGCGAGACCGCCGAATTGCTCGCGCGAACATTGAAGACGAAGATGCGCCTCGTCGAGGTCAGCGGGCTGAAACACGAGGACGATCCGTCCATCATGGCGTGCAAGCTCGGCGACGCGCGTCATCCGATCGCCGTCGTGGGCCACGAGCCGCACCTGAGCGCCTTGGCGTCGCTGATGGTCGTCGGGCAGGCGGAGCCGGCGCGCTTCCGGTTGAAAAAATGCGCGGTGCTCCGCCTCGATCGATCCAGCGGCGGGTGGTCGGTCCGCTGGCAGATATCGCCGGAATTGGTGTGAACGGCGCTTGGCCGCGCGTGTGGTAGGGCGAACCGTCCCCGGTGAGCCGCGGTGGGATTACTTCGCCGGCACAACCAGCGTCATGATCGAGTGAGCCGGACTCGTTAGCGGCGCGACGCCGTCGACGCCAAGGCTCAGCGCAAACGCGTGCGGTTTGTCGCTGGTGTTGAGCACGACCACGGCGGTGCTGCCGTCGGTGTTCACGAACGCCGTCGTCTCGAGTTCGTCGGTCGTCGCCGACGCGATCACGCGACACGCACCGGGCCGGATGAACTTCGAGAAATGGCCGATGTAGTAGAACGAGTTCATCCAAAGCAGTTCGCCGGTCTGCGTGTCGGCATGCACCGGCGCGTAGCAGAAATTCTGCACGTGGTTCGGTCCGCCGGTCTCGTCGAGCAGGATGTTCCAATCCGTCCAGCCCACCGCGCCGTTGTTCAAGTCGCGCAGAATCGACGTGCCGTAGCGCTCGCCCCAGTGCCACTCCGTCATCTTCGCGCGGTCCCACGGATAGAGGCAGGCTTCCGTCAGCAGCAGGTTCACATTCGGAAACGCTTCCTGCACACGCTTCACGTTTTCGTAGGAGTCGTTGACATACCAATGAAAGCCCACGCCCCAGACGAACTTCGCGGCGGCCGGATCTTCGAGCATCACGCGCGTGCGGTCATACATGAGCGTGCGATTGTGGTCCCATACGATGAGCTTGCGGTCCCCCAGCCCGCGCCGCTGCAGCGTCGGCCCGAGGTGATCGCGCACGAAATCCCGCTCGGCCTCGGCGCTGAAGATACACGACTCCCAACGCTGCACTGCCATCGGCTCGTTCTGCACCGTGAGGCCCCACACGGGAATGCCCGCGGCTTCGTAGGCGTGCACGAACTTCGCCATATACTCGGCCCACGTCGCCGCGAACTCCGGCTTGAGCGTGCCGCCGTGCAGCATGTCGCCGTTGCTCTTCATCCAGCCCGGCGGGCTCCACGGACTCGCGTAGAGCGTCAGCTTCCCGCCCGCCGCCGCGATGGCGTCCTTGATGAACGGGATGCGGTAGCGCTCGTCGTGCGCCACCGAAAAGGTCTTCAGCTCGCGATCGCCGTCAGCCACGTAGGTGTAGCTGCCGCTGGAGAAGTCGCACGAGTGAATGTTCGTCCGCGCCAGCGTGTAGCCGATGCCGTCGCGTGGATCGAAATACGCGCGCAGCAACTCGCGCCGCTTCGCCTCGGGCAACTTCGCGTAAGTCTCCGCCGACGCATCCGTCAGCGCGCCGCCGATGCCGAGCAGCGTCTGAAAACTCTTCGCGCGGTCCACGAAGACATAGGCGGACTTCTCGGTGAATTGCCCGGCCGGCCGCAACGCGACCGCCGACTGGCGCGCGAGGCGAGCCCCGCCCTCCTGCGCCGTGAGATAGACTTCGACGTCGGCCGCCATGACGACCGTCGCGTGACAGAACGAGAGCGCCGCAAGCGCCACGACACTGAATGAGGAACGCATAAAGAAAATCACCTCAGGACCGGCAGCGAGGAAACGTCCGCGCCCAACACGAGTGATGCCGACGCGCCGAGCCAGCTTTCGACAGCAGTGGCGATCACGCGGCGATGCTCGATCTTCGGGGAAGCGTCGAGGCGGGTGGAGCCGCGCACACCGGCGCCGATGAAATAGCATTGCCCGGTCTCGGCGTGGTGGGTGCCGCCGAACTCATTTTCCTCGCGCGCCCGGCCGAACTCCGAGAACGCCAGCGTGAGCACGCGCTGCGCCGCTCCGCGCCGGCCGAGGCTGCGCTGAAACTGCGCCACCCCACGAGCGAACGTCGCGACCGCGGCGTCATGCGCGGCGCGTTGCTCGAAGTGCGTATCAAAGCCGTCGAGCCGCACGTGAAAGATCTCTCCCGTCTCACTGTCGGCGACGCGCTCAGCGATTCGCATCAGCGCGCTCTCGAAATCGCCGGTGATGTCGGCCACCGGCCGTCCACAGCGTTCGGTCCAACGCGTGTTCACCACTTCCTCCGGTGCGCTGCCACTCAGCCACACTTGCGTCGCGCGGTAGTGGCTCAGGCTCGCCGGGGCGAAGCCCACGCGTGGCAGCACGGCGAGTTCGCCGTCTTCCCACAGCGGCGCCAGGTCGGCCGCGGCACGATTCAACCAGACCGACTCGCCGAGACGCAGCACCTCGTTGCCTCGCAGCGCCAGCGTCGGCCGCGCGCGACAATAGTCCTCATCGTCGCATGGCACGAAGGTGCTCAACCCATCGTGTCCGCCCGCGAGGTGGATGACGACGAGCGAACGCTCCTCGTGCGACTCGCGCCCGAACTTGGCCCGCAGCAGCGGCGAAGCCGCGAACGCGGCACCGGCGACGCCCAGTGTGCGCACGAACGCACGACGCGAAAACGAGGTGGCGGAGTCAGACGAGTGCATTGGCGTTCATCACTTCGCGATACCAGAGCGCGCTCGCCTTCGGCGTGCGTTGCTGGGTCTTGAAATCATTGTAGACGAGACCGAATCGCCGTTCGTAGCCCTCGGCCCACTCGAAGTTGTCCATGAGCGACCACGCGAAGTAACCGCTCACCGGCACCCCATCGCGGATGCCGCGGGCCAATTCGCCGAGGCACGCGCGGATGTATTCGAGGCGATGCAGGTCGTTCACCTGCCCGTTGACCGGTGGAGCCTCGTCGTAGCCCGAGCCATTTTCGGTGATGACAATGTCCTTCGCGCCGAACTGCTCCACGGCGTGGCGCGGGCCCCAGTAGAGCGCACGCGCGTTCAAACGCAGCCACGGGCTGTCCGCGACCGGATAGTGCGGTGGCACCGGCACGCTCTCGGGTTTGCCATCGGCACCGGCGCGAGCGAATTCACCCGTGTAGATGTTCATGCCGAGAAAATCCGTCGGAGCGGAGATCAGCTCCATGTCTCCCGGCGCGATCTTCGGCAGCCAGCCTTTCATCTGTTGCTGGTAAACCGAGCCGTAGGCGCCGGTGAAGACCGGTTCGAGAATGCGGCAATTCTGCCGGAGGAACACTTCACGCGCCGCCGCGATGTCGGCCGGGGTTTCGGTGATCGGCGTGACCGCGCGCGAGTTGTCGGTGAGCCCGACGCGCGCGCCGGCACCGCCGTATTGGCGGACGGCGCGGACACCGTGACCGTGACAGAGCACCGCATGATGGAACGCCTGATGCACCGTCGCAAAATCCTCCTTCCGGCCCGGCGCGTGACGGCCGAGCGAGTAACCGCTGTCGAGGAACACGGCGATTTCGTTCAGCGTGATCCAATTTTTCACACGATCGCCGTAAGCTTTCACGACCGTGTCCGCGTAATCGGCGAACGCATCGACCACCTGCCGCGTGGGCCAGCCGCCCTTATCCTCGAGCGCTTGCGGCAGGTCCCAGTGAAACATCGTCACCCACGGCGTGATGCCCTTCGCGAGGAGCGCGTCGAAGAACCGCGAATAGAAATCGAGGCCGCGCCAATTCAGCGTGCCGACGCCGTCGGGCATGATGCGCGGCCACGCGAGCGAAAGCCGGTAGTGCTTCACGCCGAGCTGCGCCATCAATTCGATGTCCTCGCGCCAGCGGTGATAGTGGTCGCACGCGACGGCGGGCGTGTCGCCGTTTTTGATCGCGCCGGGTCGGCGCGCAAAAACGTCCCAAACCGAGAGGCCCTTGCCGTCCTCTTCGGCGGCGCCCTCCACCTGCGCAGAAGCCGAGGCGGCGCCCCAGCAGAAATTTCCCGGAAACGAGCGAGCGGCGGACGGAGCGCCGAGAGTGAGTTTGGTCATGGGGTGGCGGCCTTCGGGGTCTGGCAGGTGAAAACAATTTCGTCGGTCAATTCGCCCGCGCGAACGACCACGCGATGTTCGCCGACGGACAGGTCGGCTGGCCACCGGAAAATCCGGTCACGGCTCTCGCGGACGCCGAGCGATTTGCCATCGAGCCACAGCTCGACCCGCGGCGCGTTCGAGTAGGCTTTCAGCTCGCCGCGCCCGGCCGGTCGCTCACGGAAGCGGCGACTCGTCAGGTGAAGCACCGGCGCGTCGCTCCAGTTCGCCTGATACCAGTAGAACGCGTCCTTTTTCAGGCGGCGATCATAGGAGACCAGTCCCTTGTCGTTCAGGCCGGGCGTGCCGCCCTCGTTGCGCGAATCGACCGCGAAATCGAACATGTTCCAGATGAATTTGCACCACAGGAACGGACGCGCCTGCAGCGCGAGCCAGTGTTTCTCGTGGTAGTCGTTTTGATATTCCTCGGGATGCCACGGGCCAGCGTGCGGCGGTTTGCGCGCCGGCAACTCGTGCTGCGCCGGATTGGCGCCCGCGCCGTATTCGCTGAGGCCGAAGCGCAAGGTCGGATAGCGCCGGTGCACATCGTCGAGCCACGCGCCGATCTCCTCGCTGCGGCCGTGATACCAGCCGTAATAGCGATTGAACGCCGTGACCTCGGTGTGGAAATTCCGCGTGTCCTCGGCCTGGTGATGCGAGGCGTAGACGGAAGGGCGCGTCGGATCCTCGCTCTTCGCCGTCTGCGCGAGCGCGGCAATCACGCGATTCGATTCCGCGCCGTTCGGCCGGATCGGCCCGGCGGACTTCTCGCCGTCCTCGCGCGTCTCGTTGCCTACGCCCCAGCAGATGATCGCGGGGCGATTGTAGTTTTGCCGGATGAGCTCGCGGAGCTGCTGGCGCGCATTCTCGAGGTAGAGCGCACCGGCGGGCACTTCGTTGACGACGGGAATCTCGGCCCACGCCACCAAGCCGCCCTCGTCTGCGAGATCGAACCAGAGCGGCGATTGCTGGTAATGCGCCACGCGCACTGCGGAGCAGCCCATCTCGCGAATGAGCGCGAAGTCCTCGCGCTCGTCCGCCGCGCTGATCGCCCAGCCCTTGCCGGCGCGATCCTGGTGCCGACTGACGCCGTGCAGGTCGAGCGGCTCGCCGTTGAGGATGAAGCCGCGCTCGGCGTCGATCCGGAACGACCGCACGCCGAACCGCTCCTCGATCGCATCGCGCACTTCTGCGCCCGTTCGCACGACGACGCTCGCGCGATACCGATGAGGATCGCGCCGACCGCGCCAGAGCCGCGGGTTCGCGAGCGCAAATTCGACGCTGCTGCGCGTTGTCGCTCCGGCCGCGAGATCACACGACTGACGCCGCGTCGCGACGACCAACCCCGCGGCGTCGCGCAACGTCACCTCAAGTTCTGCCGTCGTGTCCTGTGCAGTGTCGTTGCGCAGCAGCACCGCCACCGCGACGTCCGCGTGCTCCGCGGAAACACGCTGCGGCGTGATATAAACGCCAGACGACGCGTGATCCATCAGCTCGACGTGGATGTCGTCGACGCCGACGAGTCGCACGCCGCGATAGAGGCCGCCGAAGAACGTGAAGTCCGCGCTGAACGGCGCGGTGCCGTCGGGCGCGTTGCTCACGGCGATGGCGAGAACATTCTCCGCGTCGCGCCGCAGCGCCGGCGTGAGATCGAAGCGGAACCGCGCAAAGCCGCCGACGTGTTCGCCGAGGAGTTGACCATTGAGAAAGACCCGCGCCGCGCGACTCGCGCCGTCAAATTCGATGAAGACGCGCTTCGCCCCCCACTCCGGCCCCAGAGTCACGCGTCGCAGATACCAGCCGGTGCCGCGCGCGTAGTCGCCGCCGCCATTGGCACCGTCGACTGCATTCCACGTGTGCGGCAGGTTGATCTCGGTCCAGCTCGCCGCACTCGCGAGCGTCGGAGTCCCAGCTTGGTCCCCATAGCGAAACCGCCACGAGTTGCTGAGGTCCTGCGTGAGGCGAACCGACTGCGCGCCCCCCAAAACCGCGGTGACAAATGCGACAAAAGCTGCGGCGGCGCAGCGGATGGATCGAACTAGGGAAAGAGAAAGCACAGCAGGCGCACTGCGGCGCGCTGAAGCGCGCGTCCGAGGGCGCACCCACAGCTTAACCGGCCCGCGGCACGCCGCCATCCCTCCTTTGAGGGGGCACTCCTACGCCGCACGCCCATCACCCCTCCAACGAGGGATGCGGCTCGGTGCGGTGCGCGATATTCTGCGCCCGCTCCCGGCCAACCCCTCGGCGAACTCTCGCCATCCCGGGCGCCCGCTGTTCCCGCGGTCTTTTCTCCCCCTGGCAACCTCATGAAACTACACCTCCCCATCCGGGCGCTGCTTGCGCTCGTTTCATTCGCGTGCGCTACCGTGGCGTTCGGGCAAAACGCCACCGGCACCATCACCGGCCACGTCTACAATGCCGTGACCAAGGAATACACGCGCGATGCCACTGTGCGCATCGAAGGCACCGACATCTCTGTCGTGTCCGAGACCAGCGGCTACTTTTCGCTCCCGCGTGTGCCAGTCGGAGAAGTAACCGTCACGGTTTCTTACATCGGCCTGCCATCGGTGTCGCAAAAGGTGACGGTCGTCGCCGGCGAAACCACGAATCAAGAAATCGAACTCGGCAAGGAAGCCGCCGCCGCCAAAAGCGGCGATCAGGTAATCCAGTTGTCCGCCTTCACCGTTACCGCTGAAAAAGACGGCAGCGCGAAGGCGCTCTCGCAGCAGAAAAACTCGATGAGCATGAGCCGCTCGGTCGCCTCCGACGCGTTCGGCAACATCACCGAGGGCAACGTCGGCGAGTTCCTCAAGTTTCTCCCCGGCGTCGAACTCGAATACGTCGAGGCCGACACCCGCGGCCCGCGCATCGGCGGCATGAGTTCCGAATACGCCTCCGTCACGCTCGACGGCAAGAACATCGCCAGCGCCGATTCGTTTGGCCAATATGTCGGCTTCGAGAACTCAGCCTCCGGCACGGCCAATCGCTCCTTCGGTTTCGATAGCATTTCGATCAACAGCATCGAATCGATCGAGATCAACCGCGTCACCAGCGCCGCGATGGACGCCAACGCGCCCGCCGGCAACATCAACTTGAAGACGAAAAAGGCCTTCGACCGCAAAGGTCGTCACTTCGGCGCCTCGTTCTCGACCGTGTTGAATTCCGAGGAGTTCACGCTGCGCGCCACGCCGGGGCCCGGCGATCGCACCGGCCGCAAATGGCGCCCGAACTTCAACGCGTTCTACTCGGACATCTTCTTCAACAATCGGCTCGGCGTCATCCTCAACCTGCAGGAGTCGAATCTCTACAACGAGCAATACCGCGTCGACCACACCTACAACCGCACGCCCACCGCGACCGATCCGCGCCCGCAGGTCCTCACGCAAGTGCTCCTGAAGGACGGCCCGAAATGGACCAACCGCGGCAGCTACACCGCCACGCTCGACTTCCGTGCCACGCCGAATCTCTCGTTCTCGCTCAACGCGCTCTTCAGCCGCTATCACGCGCAATTCTACAACCGCCAAGTCACGATGATCGCCGGCGGCACGCGCGCCACGGTGCCCGGTGACGGCGTGCTCAACTACGGTTCCTCGCCCGCCAATGTCGGAAGCATGCAGTTCGGCGGCGGCAACGGCGCCAAGTTCACCAACACGCTCACGTTCTCGCCGAGTTTCGAATATCGCCGCGAAAATCTCCGCGTCGACGGCTCCTTCACGACGTCGCACTCGCGCAACGACTACGACAACCTCGCACACAAGCTCGTCGCGAACACGCCGGTGAACAACGTCACCGGCATCGGCTTCACCGCCACCCGCTCCGCCGCAGATGCGGCTGATTGGAAAATCACGCAGACGGGCGGCTCCGATTGGACCGACCTCGCGCTGCAGACCAATCCGCGCATCTCCGACGACAACCGCCAGAACACGATCGACATCAAGTCCGGCGACCTGAACGCGCGCTACAACCTGCCGTTCCGCGTGCCGACTTTCATCCAGGTCGGCGCCAAGCGCGCGCGCAACGCTCAGTTCGCCCGCAACTCGAACGACCTCGACAAGTGGCTCTACGTCGGACCCGGCGGCGGCACGACCGGCTCGTTCGCCAATTACCCATCACCCTTCGTGTTCTTCCAACGCGGCAATCAACCCGGCGTCGTGTTCAACTCGATTGGCGGCGCCGGCGGTCCGCCATTCCCGGATCGCGACACGCTCGGTGAGCTCTTCACCACCCATCCGGAATATTTCGTGCGCACGCTCCCGACGAGCGCTACGGGCTCGTCCACCGCCGGCGTCAGCCTCGCGAACTACGAAGCCGGCACCTATCTGCACCAGCCGACCTACGATGTGAAGGAGACGATCACGGCCGGCTACCTCATGGCGAATAGCCGCCTCAGCAAACTGGTTCTCCAAGGCGGCGTCCGTTACGAGCTGACCGAAATCGATTCGACCGAGCTCAATCCCTACTCGAACCAGGAAGTCGCCGCCGCCGGCTACCCGGTCACCGCCACCGGAGCGCCCAACAGCATTTCGGCGATCGACTACAAGTATTCGCGTCCGCGCACGCAGCGCCACGGCGACTACGCCGACTACTTCCCGAGCGTCACCGCGAAATACGCCATCCGCCCGAACTTTCTCTTCGACATCGGCGCGGGCAAATCCATCCGCCGCCCCGATCTCGGCAAGATCAGCGGCACGCGCCAAATCAACGACGACGCCCTGCAGGTCAACACACCGAACCCCAACCTCCTGCCCGAACGTTCGAAGAAAATCGCCGCTTCCCTCAGTTATTTCTTCGGCGGCACCGGCGTGAACAACATGCAGATCGTCGCCAGCCGCAACAAGGTCACGAACAAGACGCTGTCGCGCACACTCACCTCCGAGGAATACGGCAACACCGATCCCACCTACGCCGACTACGAGTTCATCAGCTTCAGCAGCGCGGATCTCCCCATCACCTACAACTCGATGGAATACTCCTATCAGCAATACCTGAACTTCCTCCCGAAATTCATGCACGGCACCTCGCTGACCGCGTCATACACCCGCACCTACGTCGAGACGCCGCCCTCGCAGGTGATTCTCGGCGTCATTCCGCACACGCTCAAAGGCACGCTCGGCTACCGCAACACCCGCGTGAATTTCAGCTTCAGCACGATCTGGCAGGACGACTCCGGCCCGTTCCAAGCCGCCAACCGCTACCAGAAGCGGAACGTGAAGTGCGACCTCAGCGGCTCCATCACCCTCAACGAACGCCTCCAGCTCTTCTTCTCCGGCCGCAATATCTTCGAGGAGCCGCATCTTCTGATGGAAAAGAGCGCCGGTAATCCCGACGTGCTGTTCCGCTACGAAAACTACGGCACGAACTGGACCGTCGGCATCAAAGCCAACTTCTGAGCCTCACTTCAAAGTGGTCGCCGCTGCCCCAGCGGCCGACCACCGCGCCACCGTAGCGGAATTCGTCAGAATTTCGCCACCGCGAGTGCGCGAAAGCCTCACGGCTTCCGCTACGGCGCGGCGAACGTGGACCAGATTGAAACTTTGGGGATCCCCACGCGGCACATACGTCGCAACGGGCGGCGAGCGGGGGTTCGTCGCCATTCCCAACGGGCCGGCAGCAATGCCGGCCCGTTTTGCTTTTTGCGGGCGCGTCGCTCAGCGTCCGCCGAATCGGCTCCGCTCCGCCGCGGCGCGCAATCCGTCCGGCAAAAACGCCTCACGATATTCCGCCGACTCCAGCAAATGCCCGCGCGCCTGCGGATCGTCCTGTCGCCGCAACAGGTGTTTCAATTCCTCCACGGACGATGACCAGCCGCAGCCGTTGAAAAACTCCAGGCCGGCAAACTGCGTCTTGTAGAGCGCCGCGCTCGAATAGCACGTGCCGAGATACGCGTGCGCGCATCCACTCTCCGCCAGCATCCGCACCGTCCAAGTCATCATGAACATGCCCAGATTCGGCAGCGGCGCCTCGAGGTCGTAGAACGCGTAGTAGTAAAACGCCATTCGCCCCGGCACGTGATACAGCGTCACGTAGCCGAGTTCGCGCCCACTCGCGCTCTCGCGAAACACCAGCACGTGTGTCGTCACCGCATTCGCGAACAGCGACGCCAGTCGCTCCGGCGTCATGCCCGGGATCTTCGTCTGCGTATAGCGCAGACAGAAATCGCGCCGCGCCTCCGTGAACTCGAACTCTGCGCGCGGCACCAGCGTCGCCGCGATCCCCTCGCCCTTGCGCAGCACCCGCCGGTTCTCCGACGACGGCGCGAATTTCTTCAGATCCACCCGCACCTGCCGGCACAGGTAGAAACGCTCGAGCAAGTGATTCGACGGCAGGAAACCCGCCTCGAACAAATCCGCCGGCGTCTCGTGCGCCTCGGGTAACGCCCAGATCGCGTAAGGATAAACGTAGTCGCCGTGATTCGGTCGCGCCTCGGAGAACAGAAGTTTCATCTCGGATGGTTGCGCATTCTCGCCGCGCGCCTCCATCACGCAACGCCGCCCTGTGTCCCGACCCCGTCAACAGCAGCGTCCTCCGCCTTCCGAAAAATCCGGTTGACTTGACTAATTAGTCAACTATCCGTCTTCGCCATGGGCCGCACTTCAGACGCCAACGAAAGACTGATGGATGCCGCTCTCGACCTGATCTGGGAAGAGAGCTACGGCGCCGTCACGATCGATGACATCTGCAAACGCGCCGAAGTGAAGAAAGGCAGTTTCTACTATTTCTTCAGTTCGAAGTCCGAGCTGGCCATCGCCGCCCTCGAGCGCATGTGGATCGAAACCTGGAAGCCGGCCATGGACGCCACGTTCTCCCCGTCGATCGATCCGCTGACCCGGATCGCCAATTATCTGGCCTCGGTCCACCAGAAGCAGGTCGCCGTCAAGCAGCAGCACGGCAAGGTGCTCGGCTGCCCCATCGTCTCCGTCGGCTCCGAGACGTCGACCCATGACGCCGACATGAACGGCAAGATCCGTGAGATCCTGAACCGCAAGCGTCGCTACTACGAATCCGCTCTGCGCGACGCCCTCGCCGAGGGCCAGATCGAGCCCTGCGACCCCGCCGAGAAAGCCGTCGCCCTCGCCGGCCTCATCGAAGGCATCGTTTGTCAGTGCCGCATCATGAACGATCCGGAGATCGCGCACACGCTCCCCGAGATCGGCCTCAAACTCATCGGCGCCAAAGCCGCCCCCGCCAAAACCACCCTCAGCTAACGCCGCATTTTCACGCGCATCGCCTCTCGGCATGCGCGTTTTCTGTGCCTCAAAACTAGCTAACCGGTCAACTATTATAGCCGCACTCACATGAAGCGCCACATTCTCGATTCCTCCTTCGCCACCGAACACCGCCGCCGTCTCACACCAACGCTGCCAGAAACTTTCCGCCGCCTGATGCAGCCGCAGTCGCGGCGCGCATCGACTCCCGCGCCGCTCGGCACGCTGTGGGATCCCACGCTGCTCGACCGCCTGCAGGCGCCGCTTTCGCGCATCCGCGAGTAAGAAACCCACCGCGGCTCCGTCTCCCACTCAAACTTCACATGAACATGTCCACACTGCTCCCCTCGCCCGTCTCCGTTACGAACGACTCGTTCGCTACCGACGTTCTCGCCGCCTCCGAACGCCAACCGGTCCTGATCGACTTCTGGGCCTCCTGGTGCGGACCGTGCAAAGCCATCGCACCGATCATTGAACAGATCGCGCACGAGCGCGCCGGCCGCGCCATCGTCGCCAAGATCGACGTCGACGCGCATCCCGAGCCCGCCGCGCGCTACGGCATCCGTTCCATTCCGACGCTGCTCGTCTTCCGCGACCGTCAGGTCGTTGCGACGATGGTCGGCGTCCGTTCCAAAACCGAAATCCTCGAACGCCTCGACGCCGCCATCGCGACGCCGCGCGCTTCCGTTCCCGCCTAACCCTCCGTTTCCACTCTCCCTCCACGCTCCCATGACCACTGTCACTCCCGCCACATCCCACCGCCGCAAACGCCGCTCTCTTGCGGTCGCTGCGAGTGTTCTCGTCGCCTCCGCCGTCGCGCTGTTCTTCGCTCTGCCGCTGCGTTCCCGCGCCGCATCCGACTCCGCTCCCGCCACTCCTCCCCCCGCCCCGCGCGTCACCGTCGCACCGGTCGAACAACAACTCGTCACCGAATTCGAGGAATTGACCGGCCACGTCGACGCCACTGAAACCGTCGAGCTGCGCGCCCGCGTCTCCGGCCATCTCGAGGATGTCCACTTCCAAGCCGGCCAGCTCGTCAAGAAAGGCGACGTGCTCTTCACCATCGATTCGCGCTGGTATAAGGCGCAGTTCGATCTCGCCACCGCCCGCGCCGACGTCGCCGCTCGCGAAGCCGCGCGTGCCGAGAAGCTCCTCGCCGCGTCCGCCATCTCCAGCGAGGAAGCCGAAGCCCGCCGCGCTGCCGCGGCCGAAGCCCGCGCCGCTCTCGAAACCGCGAAGCTCGACCTCGAGCACACCGAGGTCCGCGCCCCGATCACCGGCCGCGTCAGCCGCGCCGTCATCACTGCCGGCAACCTCGTCTCCGGCGCACCGGGCAACGCCACGCTGCTCACCACGATCGTCAGCGTCGGTGCCGCCTACGTCTATGCCGACATCGACGAAGCCACGCTGCTGAAATTCAACCGCCTCGTCCGCGAAGGTCGCATCCTCATGCGCGACGGCCGCATCCCCGTCGACCTGCAGCTCTCGGACGAAACCGGCTTCCCGCGCCATGGCTACATCGAGTCGACCGACAACCGCGTCAATCCCGCCACCGGTTCGCTCGCCGTCCGGCTCGTGTTCCCGAACGAAGACGGCGCCCTCCTCCCGGGCCTCTTCGCCCGCGTCCGCCTGCCCGTCAGCGCGCCACAACCCGCGCTCCTCATCAGCGAGCGCGCGATCGGCACCGACCAGAGCCAGAAATTCGTCCTCGCCGTCAATCGCGACAACACCGTCGCCTACCGCACGGTGAAGCTCGGTTCCACGTTCGAGGGCAAGCGCGTCGTCCGCGAAGGCCTCGCCGCCGGCGACACGATCATCGTGAACGGCCTGCAGCGCGTCCGCCCCGGCATGACCGTCGCCCCCGAACCGCAAGCGCTCGCGAGCTACACCGCGCCGGCGCTCCCGTCGTCGTCCTCCGGCAGCAAGCTCGCCTCGCTCCGCTAACTCCCGACCGAACGCCACCCGTTAGGTAGGGCGAGTTCTCCGAACGAGCCGCGACTCATCGCGACGATTCGCCCTACCCCAACCACCAACGGCCGCACGCAACCGGCCGCCCTGGCTACCGCCTTGCCCGAAAAAGTCCTCCCATGAACTTCTCCGACTACTTCATCAAACGCCCCATCCTCGCCGGCGTCCTCTCGATCATCATCTTCCTCGTCGGCCTGATCGCGATGTGGCGCCTGCCCATCAGCGAATACCCCGAGGTCGTCCCGCCGACCGTCGTCGTCCGCGCCAGCTATCCGGGCGCGAATCCCAAAACCATCTCCGACACCGTCGCCGCACCGCTCGAGCAGGCGATCAACGGCGTCGAGCACTCGCTCTACATGTTCTCGCAGGCGACGAGTGACGGCGTGATGACGCTCACGATCACCTTCGCGATCGGCACCGATCTCGATAACGCGCAAGTGCAGGTCCAGAATCGCGTCTCGCAAGTCCTGCCGAAACTCCCCGAGGACGTCCGCCGCATCGGCGTCACCACGGCAAAAGCCTCGCCCGACCTCCTGATGGTCGTGCACCTCTTCTCGCCGGACAACCGCTACGACGACGTCTATGTCCGCAACTACGGCACGCTCCAAGTGCGAGACGTGCTCGCGCGCCTCAACGGCGTCGGCGAAGTCCGCGTCTTCGGCTCGGGCGACTACGCGATGCGCGTCTGGCTCGATCCGAACAAGGTCGCCGCCAAAGGCCTCACCGCCTCCGACGTCGTCGCCGCCATCCGCGAGCAAAACGTCCAAGTCGCCGCCGGCGCCGTCGGCCAACAGCCCAACTCGCGCCCCGTCGACACCGAGTTGCTCATCAACACGCAAGGCCGCCTCACCACCGAAGACGAATTCGCCTCCATCATCGTGAAGTCCGGCCCGAACGGCGAACGCGTGCAGCTCCGCGACGTCGCGCGCGTCGAACTCGGCGCCAACGCCTACGCGCTGCGCTCGCTCCTCAACAACAAGGCCGCCGTCGCGCTGCCGATTGCGCAGCTGCCCGGCTCCAACGCGATCGCGACCTCCGACGCCGTGCGCGCCACGATGAAGGAACTCGCGAAGAATTTCCCCGAGGGCCTGAGCTACGACATCGTCTACGACCCGACGGTCTTCGTCCGCAGTTCGATCGAGGCCGTCGTGCACACGCTCTTCGAGGCGATCATCCTCGTCGTGCTCGTCGTCATCCTCTTCCTCCAGACGTGGCGCGCCTCGATCATTCCGCTCGCCGCCGTGCCCGTGTCGCTCGTCGGCACGTTTGCCGTGATGCACGCGCTCGGCTTCTCGATCAATGCCCTCTCGCTCTTCGGCCTCGTGCTCGCCATCGGCATCGTGGTCGACGACGCGATCGTCGTCGTCGAGAACGTCGAGCGTAACATCGCCCTCGGCAAAACGCCCTTCGAGGCCACGCGCCAGGCCATGCGCGAAGTCACCGGCCCGATCGTCGCCACCGCGCTCGTGCTTTCCGCCGTGTTCATTCCGACCGCGTTCATCAGCGGCCTGACCGGCCAGTTCTACAAGCAGTTCGCCATGACGATCGCCATCTCGACCGTCATCTCGGCCTTCAACTCGCTCACGCTCTCGCCCGCGCTCAGCGCGCTCCTCCTCAAGGATCACCACGCGCCGAAGGACCGCCTCACGCGCGGCATGGACTTCGCCTTCGGCTGGTTCTTCCGCCCGTTCAACCGCTTCTTCGCGTGGGCCGCCGACAAATATTCCGCCGGCGTCGCGCGCCTGTTGCGCGTGTCCGCCATCGCGCTGCTCGTCTACGGTGGCCTGCTCGGTCTGACCGCGCTGCTGTTCCAGAAAACGCCGACCGGCTTCGTGCCGACGCAGGACAAACAATACCTCGTCGCCTTCGCGCAGCTCCCTTCCGCCGCCTCGCTCGAGCGCACCGACGCCGTCATCCGCCGCATGGGCGAGGTCGCGCTGAAACACCCGGGCGTCGCCAACGCGATCGCCTTCCCCGGTCTCTCGATCAACGGATTCACCAACTCGCCGAACAGCGGCATCGTCTTCGTCGCGCTCAAGCCTTTCGAGGACCGCACCACGCCGGAACTCAACGGTCAGGCCATCGCGCAACAGCTCCAGAAGCAGTTCGCGCAGATCGAAGACGCCTACATCGCGATCTTCCCGCCGCCGCCCGTGCAGGGCCTCGGCACGATCGGCGGCTTCAAGCTCTACGTCGAAGACCGCGGCGACAACGGTCTCGACGCCCTCTACAGCGCCACGCAGGGCCTGATCGCGAAGGGCTGGCAGACGCCCGGCCTCACCGGACTGTTCTCGAGCTTCACGATCAACACGCCGCAACTCGACGCCGACATCGATCGCGCGCGCGCCAAGGCGCAGGGCGTGCCGCTCCAAAACGTTTTTGAGACGATGCAGATCAACCTCGGCTCGCTCTACGTGAACGATTTCAACCGCTTCGGCCGCACGTATCAGGTGATCGCGCAAGCCGACGCCGAGTTCCGCGACCGCCCCGAGGACATCCTGCGCCTCAAGACCCGCAACGCCGCCGGCCAGCTCGTGCCGCTGGGTTCGCTCGTCAAGGTCCATGAGACCTACGGCCCCGACCGCGTCATGCGCTACAACGGCTATCCGGCCGCCGAGATCAACGGCGCGCCCGCGCCGGGCTTCAGCTCGGGCCAGGCCGAAGCCGCGATCGAAAAACTCGCCGCCGAAACCCTGCCGAAGGGCATGGTGCTCGATTGGACCGAACTCACGTTCCAGAAGATCATCGCGGGCAACACCGCCATCTACATTTTTCCGCTGAGCATCTTCCTGGTGTTCCTCGTGCTCGCCGCGCAATACGAGAGCTTCCGCCTCCCGTTCGCGGTCATCCTCATCGTGCCGTTGGCGCTGCTCTCCGCGCTCGTCGGCCTCTGGCTCACGCGCGGCGAGAACAACGTCTTCACGCAAATCGGCCTCATCGTGCTGATCGGCCTCGCGGCGAAAAACGCGATCCTGATCGTCGAGTTCGCCGTGAAGCTGCGCGAGGAAGGCAAAGGCATCCGCGAAGCCGCCATCGAAGCCTCGCGCCTCCGCCTGCGCCCGATCCTGATGACCTCGATCGCGTTCATCGCGGGCGTATTTCCGCTCGTGGTCAGCCACGGCGCCGGCGCTGAAATGCGTCGCGCGATGGGCGTCGCCGTCTTCGCCGGCATGATCGGCGTCACGATCTTCGGCCTGTTTCTCACGCCGGTGTTCTACGCCGTCCTCGAGAAACTCGGCGCCCGCGAACCGGCGCCGATCACGCCCGCCATCGCCGCGCCCGAACAAGCGTAACGTAGGGCCGGCTTCAGCCGGCCCATCGCACCCAGCAACGACATCCACTGGGCCGGCTAAAGACCGGCCCTACTCCCGATGAAATCCCTCTCACGCGCCCTTTCACTTTCACTCGCAGCCGCTGCCGCAGCCGCAGCGGCCGCCGGCCCCGACTATCACCGGCCCGACGTCCCAGCACCGTTCGCCTGGAAAACCGCTGCCACACCCCAATCGCTGCCGCGCGGCGACTGGTGGAAGCTCTTCGACGACCCGGCACTCGACGACCTCCAAGCGCGCGCGCTGGCCGCGAACCAAAATCTCGCCGCCGCCGCCGCGCGCGTCGAACAGGCCCGCGCCGCCGCCGGCCTCGCGCGCAGCAACTACTTTCCGTCGATCGGCGTCCGCCCGTCGCTCGATCGCAGCCGCAGCTCTGAGACAACCGACAACCGCTTCCCCGTCACCGAGAGCACAACCTACCGCGGCATGCTCGACGCCGTGTGGGAACTCGACCTCTTCGGCCGCGTGCGCCGCCTCCACGAAAGCGCCCGCGCCGAGGCCAGCGCGAGCGCCGCCGACTTCGAAAACGTCCGGCTCGCACTCACCGCCGAAGTGGCCGCGACCTACTTCTCACTCCGCGGCCTCGATCGCGAACTCGCGCTCGTCACCGACGGCGTCGCGTTGCGCCGCAAGGCACTCGATCTGGTCGCCTCGCGCCGCGCCGGCGGCGCCGCAACCGACTTCGACGTCGCGCGTGCGGAGACCGAACTCGCCTCGACCGAAGCCGAATCGTCCGGTCTAGCGAACCGCCGCGCTGCGCTGCAAAACGCGCTCGCGGTGCTGCTCGGCGAAGCGGCGCCGAACTATGAGCTATCAGCCTTCAGCGATCAGCTTTCAGCTCCCCCAGCCGTCCCGTCCGGCCTGCCCTCGGAGTTGCTCGAACGCCGCCCCGACATCGCCGCAGCCGAAGCCGCTCTGGCTGCCGCCAACGCGCGCATCGGCGTCGCGAAAGCCGCGTTCTTTCCCGCCATCTCGCTGACCGGCTCCTTCGGTTACGCGAGCGGCGACGTCGACCGGTTGTTCAACGCCGACTCCAAACTCTGGTCGATCGGGCCGAGCCTTTACCTTCCCATCTTTCAAGGTGGCCGCAATCGCGCCAACCTCGCGCGCAACCGCGCCGCCTACGAGGAGAGCGTCGCCCAGTTCCGCCAGCGCGTGCTCGTCGCCTTCCGCGAAACCCAGGACGCGCTCACCGCCACGCAACTCCTCGCCGAGCAGGCCGCCGCGCAGGAACGCGCCGTCGCCGCCGCCCGCCGCGCGCGCGAGCTGGCGCAGACGCGCTACGACGCGGGCTACGTCGCCTACTTCGAGGTGCTCGACGCGCAGCGCACGCTGCTTGCGACCGAGCGCGCCGCCACGCAGCTCGGCGCGCAACGGCTCGTGAACAGCGTCGGCCTCGTGAAAGCCCTCGGCGGCGGATGGTCGCGCGAGATCGCCATCGCCAGTAGGGCCGGTTTCTAACCGGCCCAAAAAATCCGCGCACCCACTGGGCCGGTTCGAAACCGGCCCTACGCCAAAGGGCTTCGCCATTTTCAGTCTTCCGTGATCGCGCTCACCCTCATCCTCGCCGCCCTCGCGCTGCTCGTCGCCCTTGACGGCAGTGCCGCGAGCGACTGACCGGCCTTTCATGCGCTTGCACGGCGCGTCTCACGCGCCGGTTTCGCAGACGACAGCAGGCGTCCGCGCGATCGCGACGATCAACGCGATCGAGGCGACCTTCGCCATGAAGACAGCGATGCCCGCAGGTATCGGCACCGGCCGCGACCGCGAGCCCGGCATGATTTACCGCTTTTGCACGAACCCTCCGCGCGCGTTTGCGGTCAATAACGCACGATGAACCTGCATGAAACGCGTGAACCGCTGAGCTCTCGCGCCGTTCGGCTCGGACTCGTGTCCGCCGTCGCCGCCGCCTGTCTCGGCGTGGGATTGGCGTGGCGCGCGAGTCGAAGCGCCGACGCCGCACTGGAACTCGCCCTCGATCGCGCCCAAAGCAGCCACGCGCTCGAACTCCAGCTCGAGCGCCTCCAGTCCGCGGTCGTGGTCGCCGATGCCGCGGCGGAAACTTTTCTGCTTACGTGGCGGTCGACCAGTCTCGTTGCCGCCACGACCGCCGAGACCGCCGTGCGCGTTCAGTTCGACGCGCTCCGCGAGTCGCTCGCCGGCGACCGCATGACTGGCGCGTTGATCCGGCCGATCGACGACTCGCTCGACGAGCGTCGCGCAAATTTCAACCGTCTCGCAGAATGGGCACGCTCGGGACAGCTTAACCGTGTGCGCGAGTGGGCCGAGAACCACCGCGACGCGCTGCACACCACACAACTGAGCGGACAGCTCGCGCAGTTGCGCGACCACGAGCACTCCGTCCGCGAACGCGACCGGGCCGCTCTGACCGCCGCGCGCGCCAACAGCGCCCGGGCCGCGCGTGTCAGCTGGCTCGTGCAATTCGCGCTCTGCGGCCTCGTGCTGTGGTTGCTCTGGCAATACCACCGCACGCGCCGCCTCGTCACGATGTGCGCATGGACGCGCACGATCCAATACGAAGGCGAGTGGCTGACCTTCGAGGACTACCTCAAGCGCCGCTTCGGTTTGGAAACCACCCACGGCATCCGCCCCGACCAAGCCGACAAAATCCTCGAAGAGGACGATCGCGCCGATTCCGCCCGTTAGCGCTGCGGGCCCGTGTGGTGGAACGCGTTGACCTCAACGCGTTCTCGCCCGAGCGCGTTGGGGTCAACGCGCTCCACCTGATGCTACGAGCCCGCCGCGAGCGAGACCGCCCCACCCGTCCATTCGCCCGCGCTTCGCCAGATCAGCGCGCTATTCTCGATCGCGAACGCCGGCTCCGGCGACGCGCAAGTCTTGGCAACCCGCCACGTCTTGGCCGCCGGCAGAGCGACGCACAACGGCGCAGCCTCACCGGCAAATGCGTGCCAGACGACCAGCAACGCAGAACCATCGCGCGCCGCGATCGTGACGACCTGCGCGCCGCACGGATGCGCGAGCGATTTTTCGTGCGTGCGATGGCAGCGAAAAACGCCGTCGCGGATCAGCGGCGCAACTGCGCGGTAGAACGCAATCGCCTCGGTGACTTGTCGCCATGCCGCCGGAGCGAGCGCCGCGACATCACCCGAGAGGCACATCCGCCCCAGAAACGTGGCCGCGAGTGAATAGCTCAGGCGCGCGGCGCTGTCGCCCGGGCGCAGCACCGCCCAGATTTGCTTCTGCGCCGACCAAACGAGCGAATTCAGGTTCGCCGCGATGAGCGGAATGTCGGGCGTCTCGTGCGCATCGGAGAACGAACTCATCGCCGTCAACGCCATCATCGACGGTTCGAGGCGATGTCCGCCCGATGAGCAGTTTTCGATCACGAGTTCCGGCAGCTCGCGCCGCAACCGGGCGAAGAACCGCTGCACACCGGCGAGATGCTCGCGGAGATTTTCGCCGGGCGAAAGCGGACCGTCCACGCCGGGGCCGATCGAGTCGTTGTAGTCGACTTTGAGGTAACCGAAGCCGTCCTCGCGCAACCGCGCGATCACGCGCTCCGCCAGAAACTCGTGCACCCACGGATCGCGAAAATCCCAGAAGCGCCGCGGCCCAACTTGCAACGGCGCACCGTCGCGGCGAAGTTGGTGCGTGGTTTCGTGCCACGCCGCTGAGCCGGGATTCACCGCCTCGAACTCGAACCAGATGCCCGGCACGAGTCCGCGCGCACGGATGGCGTCCGTCGTAGCACGCAGCCCGCCCGGGAACGCGCGGCGGTTTACCCGCCAGTCGCCGTTCTGCTGAAACTGATCGCCCGGTCGCTCGGCCCAGCCGTCGTCGATCACCAGGTAGCGCACACCACTGCCGGCGAGCCGATCCGCGAGAGCGACAATCGAGTCGTGCGTGGGATGCCCCCACGACGTGCACCATTCGTTGAACACGATCGGCATCTCGCTCTCCCCCGGAGGCAATGTCACCCGCACCCGCGCCGCGGCCTTGAGGCGATCGCAGGCCTCTTCCATGCCGCCGATGGCAACAGTCAGAAACGCCTCCGGCGCCGCCACCCTGCCGCCAGGCGCGAGCGTATGCCGCCACTCGCCGTTCAGGCGATCGGGCCCGCCGCCGGACAGCGCGACCTGATCGCCGCGCCGATAAATCTCCAGATTCCACGTGCCCGGCGTGGCGAGTTGCGCCGCCCACGTAACGCCGGCCGTGCGGTCCTCCAGCGCCACGAAAGGAAACCAGCCGTTCACCGGCAACGTTCCCGCCTGCCCAAAACGTTCGCTGCGCACGCCGTGTCCGGTCCAAGAGCGCTCCAAGTGCAGCGACTCGAGCGCGCGCACCTCGTGTTTCCCTTCCGCGCTCCACGCACTGCGGAGACGATGCACCTGCAGCCGCCCCGGCGCATCGTCGTTCGCGAACGGTGTCAGCCCGCCGAGCGAGAACGCGCTGAGATAGTCCAGCGTGAGCGGCCGCGACGTCGGATTCTCCGCCGTCACGCGCACCGTCGCGACGTTCGTGCGCGGATCGATCGTCAACGCGTGACGGCAAACAAGACCGCAGGCGGCTTCAAGCACGGTGGTGAGCACGACGCGGCCGTGCGCCACGTCGTCCCGACGATGCTCACGCACGGCGAAGCTCGCGGTCGTTCCGCTGTTTCGCAGTGTGCGGCCGTTGGCGAAGCCGCCAGGCAAAACGTCGCCGCTGACGTGCGCGTGCACCAGCGAATCGACCTCCCAGGCGAGCGTGCGATTCCAAGGCGCCGGCAGTTGCGTGATCGCGGCGGTGTCGAGCCACTCGCGGGGCGAAACGGCTTCGCTCGCCTTTGTGAGCGGCAGCAGCATCAGGCCCCACGTGTCGGGACGATCCGCGGGAGCAACGTAGCGCACGAGCAGATCGCCGATGGAGTATTCAGCGCGAGTGAGGATCGGCATGGCGAGTGAGGGAAGTGGCGCGCGGCAACAGGCTTTGGGTGGAGCGGATTGACCTCAATCCGCTCAGAACGCGTTGAGGTCAACGCGCTCCACCTCTACGGCGCGAGGGGATGTTATCAAAACAAAGCGGCGAAAGTCGCGAGACTTTCGCCGCCGGGATTTTTTCAGGATTGAAATCGCAAAGTAGGTTGCGCGCTTGCGCGCAACTCGTGTCCTCGCGGCTCCGTCGCGCTCGAAGGAGTGGCGCGACAAGCGCGCCACCCACATTGCTTGCGCGTCATTCTTGCCGGATGCGACATCCGGCGCACTCAGAACCGTGTCGTGGCGGAGAACGTCACCGTGAGCGGATTGGACCACGTGCGACCGCCGGCGGAGTAGAGCTTGTCGGTCAGGTTCTCGGCGTTGAGTTGGAGGTCGACCGGACGTCCGACCACGGTCACGCGGTGCCCGATCGCGGCGTCAAACACGGTCCAGCCCGGCAGGACCGTGCCCCACGAGGAATTGCTGGCGGCGGGCATGACGGAGGTCTGGGCGCGGACGCCGAAACCGAGCCAGAGATTCTTCAGGTTACCCTCGGTGAAGGTGTATTTCTGCCACACGCGCAGCGTGTCGTCCGGGGTGTTGTCGAGCGGGCGGCCGTTGAGGATCGAGTAGTCGATCATGGCCTGGGCGTTGGCCGCGGTGCCGGTGAGCGGCTTGGAGAGCGTGAGCTTGTTGGTCCAGAGGTGGCTGGCCTCGAAGGTCATCGTGTAATTGCGATTCGGCATCCACGTGAAGCCGACTTCGATGCCGGCCGAGGTGTTGCCGTCGATCGTCTTGTTCCATTGGACCTTCGCGGTCTGCGCGAGGTTTTGCGTGGCGGGATTCGGATCGACGGCGGTGCCGACGTTGCGCGGATCGTTCGCCGTGCGCTCGTTGTCGATGATGACGGTGTTGTGGCGGCTGAGTTCGAAAACGCCGACGCGACCGATCAGTCGGCGATCAAAGAACTCGACCTTGAGGCCCGCTTCGCGGCCGAGGCCCTCGAGGTCCGGCACGGGATTGGCGGCGCGCTCCTCGGACGTCACGAGCGCAGTGAAGCCGGCGGCGGCGTTGATGAGCGAGCCAGCGGCGACGGCTTCCGTGCCCACGTTTTGGCTCACGTAGAGGTTGATGCCGGGAAGCGGCTCAAACACGAGGCCGACGGTATAGGAATCCGTGGTGGTCTTGTCGGTGTGGAGGAAGCGCTGCAGGCGGGTGCGGTTGCGGTCGAGATTCCAGGAGTCCTGCTGAATCTGCGTGTTGCGGTAGCCGCCGAAGGCCGTGATGCGGTCCTTCCAGAAGCTGCCGCTGTAAGCGGCGTAACCGGCCTCGGGATAAATGCGCGAGTAGCTCTGCGCGGTGACACCCGGAGCGAGCGTGTCGTCGGCCCAAGTGAGAATCGACTCGTAGTTCGGCACCGTGTGAACGCGCGGGTCGAAATAGTTGAGGATGTTCGAGCCCGTCAGAGTGGCGGGCGAACCGGCAACATTCGGCGACGCCGCGACCGAAGTGAGCCCGTTGAAGTTGAAGGTCGGGTTAACGGACCAAGCTTGGTTGTAGGACGCCTCGTAGCCGGCGAGGAACTTGTGGTTCACCTTGAAGAGTTCCTTGGTGAACACGGCCTCGAGCTTGCCGGTGACGGGGATTTCCTGGCGCTTCGTGGCCGTGGTCGTCGCGGAGAGGAGCGGCGTGCTGCCGTCCGGGTAGCGGCGGAGCGCGTTGCTGAAGAAGGTCGTGTAGCTGTGCTGGTCGGCCCAGCGTCCGAGGGCGCGGACTTCGAGCCAGTCGGTGACCACCAAGTTGGCCTCACCTTCGACGAGATCATACTTCGTGGAGAACGAATCGTGTTCGCCAAAGTGATTGGCGTCGTTACCGCTCGCCCAGTCACCGGCGATGAAGCTCTCGCCTTCGCCGAGCGGGCGCCAGCGACCGTCGAGCGTGAACTTGTCGAGACGCCAGTTGGCGAACGTGCGGGCGATGCGCGTGCGGTATTCCGCCACGGTGTAGGGAATGCCGGCCAGCGCGCCGGTGCGGCTCTTTCCGAGATCGAGCAACGCCTGCGAAGGATTGTCGTAGTCCGCCTGATAGGCCGCGGTCGACTGCATGGAATTGCTCACCATGTTGCCGCGCAGGTCGCGATGGGCGTATTCGAGGCGCGTCGTGAGATTGCGGAACGGACGCCACGTGACCTGCGGATTGACGAAGAACGTGGTCGAGTTGCTGAAGTCGCGCCAAGTGTTGTCGTCGCTGTATTGCGCGATCAGGCGGTAGGCGACCTTGTCCTTGTAGATCGGGCCGGTGAGGTCGGCGCGGAATTGCACGCTCTCGTTCGAGTCGACGCGAACGCCGAACTTGTAGGCGGGCGTGAACTGCGGCTTGAGCGTGACGAGGTTCATGACGCCGCCGAGCGTCGAACCGCCGATGAACACTGACATGGGACCGCGGGCAATTTCGACGCGGTCGACGCTTTCGGTGCCGAAGCCGAACTTCATCGGCAGACCGTTGCGCTGACTGATGTTGATCGGCTGACCGCGGATGCGGGTGCGCAGCGGCTCGCCGCCCGTGACGGCGCCGACGGTCGGATCGATGCCCGCCGAGTTGCGCGTGCCGCCGTCCATGCCGCCTTGGTCAGTGGTGAACGCCGCCTGATAGTTGGCGACGCCGTTGAAACCCATGCCACCCGTGTCCTCGAGGAACTGAGCGGTGACGACATTGATCGCCAGCGGGATCTTGGAAAGCTCGGTAGCGAAGCCGGTCGTCGCGACGGACTTGTCGGCCACATAGGCGGAATCGCGGCGGCTGCGCACCTCGAACACGGAAAGTTGCACGACCTTCTCATCGGCCGGCGGCGTGGCCGTCGTCGACGGCACCGCCTGCGCGGCGAGCCAAGGAGCGCCGGCGAGCACGCCAGCGGCGGCAAGAGCGCGAGAGCCAAAGCGGGAGATGTTCATTTTCAGGGGATCAGGTGGATGGACGTTAGGTGACTTCCGCAAGCGTGCAGCGTCCCGCCACGACACTTCGGTCGGCAAACGTCGACGACAAAGCAAGAACGAGCGGGGTGAGACAGCACACGGGGTTACGGGGTTGATGGCGTAATGCCCCCGCGGTCGTCGCGCGGAAACCGCCGCGTTACTGAAATCGCTCAGCCCCGCGCGGGCTTGCGGCCGCGAGAGGTTTCGACGTCGCTTCGCGGTGCGTCACGCGCTGACGCGAACGCTGCCTGTCATGCCTCCCCTTTCACGCTCTTCGTTCGGTCGCGGGCTTCTCTCCGCGCTCGCCTTTTTTGCCGCCGCCCTCGTCGCGCGCGCCGGGCCGGTGCGCCTCATGGCCGTCGGCGACTCGATCACCGCCGGCGCCGACTTCTTTTCCTGCTACCGGTATCCGCTCTGGGAAAAACTGTTCGCCGCGGGCTACGTCGTGGAATTCGTCGGCACGCAAACCAGCTCGACCCGCGTCGGCCCGCTGGCGCACGAGGGCTACGGCGGCAAGAACACCGAATTCCTCGCCGCCACTGTCCCCGAGCATTTTCGCGCGCACCCCGCCGACTTCGTGCTGCTGCACAGCGGGCACAATCACTTCGTCGAGGAGCAACCCGTGCCGGGCATCGTCGCGGCGACCGAGAAACTGATCGTGTCGTTCCGCGACGTGAATCCGCGCGTCACCGTGCTGCTCGCGCAGGTGATTCCCGCGGGGAAGCTCCCGAAATACGCCTATTTGCCCGAGCTCAACGCGGCGCTCGCCACCCTCGCCCACCGGCTGGATCGGCCCGACGCTCGAGTCGTGCTCGTTGATCAGGCGAGCGGCTTCGATTGGGAAACCGACACCGTCGCCGACAAGGTCCACCCAAACGCCCGCGGCGCGGAGAAAATGGCCGAGCGGTGGTTTCAAGCACTGCAAGAAGTGTTGCCGAAGCCCACCCGCGAATTCGCTCCGCAACGTGTCACCTACAAGCGTGTCGGCGACACGGAGCTGCAGTTGCACGTTTTCTCGTCACCGCCGGCGAAACCGTCCGCCGCACCGCACCCGCGTCCCGCGATCGTGTTCTTCTACGGCGGCGGCTGGACGCATGGCACGCCGATCCAGTTCTACCCCGAGTGCGCGTATTTCGCGGATCAGGGTTTCGTCGCGATCAGCGCCGACTATCGCATCGCCTCGGCCCACGGTGCGACGCCGTTCGACAGCGCCGCGGATGCCCGGTCGGCCATCCGCTGGGTGCGCGCCCACGCGCGCGAACTCGGCATCGATCCCGCCCGCATTGCCGCTGCCGGCGCCTCCGCCGGCGGACAACTCGCCGCAATCACCGCGCTCGCGAACGGTCCTGACGAGGCGTCTGACGACTCGACCGTTTCGCCGCGCCCGGACGCCCTGCTGCTCTGGTATCCCGTCCTCGACACGAGCGCCGTGGGCTACGGTCATGCCTTGTTCGGCGAGCGCTTCGCGGAACTCTCGCCGCTCGCACTCGTTCGCACCGCCCCCGAGCGCCTGCCGCCGACGCTGATCCTGATGGGCGACGCCGACAGCGCCACGCCGTTGGCGACGCTGCGCGCGTTCGAAACCGCCGCTCACACCGCAGACCGCACCTGCCAGGTCGTCGTCTATCCGGGCGGCAAGCACCCGCTCTACGCTTACCGTGACGGCGGCGAGCCCGGCCGCCGCCGCACGCTGGCCGATGCGACGGCATTCCTCACGGCGCTGGGCTGGCTGTCGGTTCACTGAGCGATTTCAGTGCGGCGCGATTCGCGCTGCATTTTGCCCCGCGCGAAAGTGCGGCCATGCCACCCCGTCCGCGGTCGTTTCTCCGCGCCTTCACCCCGGTCGTCATGCTTTGCGTCGCCGCGACGAGTTTCGCGGCCCGCGAGCGGCTGCTTTTGGATTTCGGCTGGAAGTTTCACCTCGGTGATCCGGCCGGCCTCGACGCCGCAATCTTCGCCTACCCGGAAGTCGACGCCCTCGAGCGCACCGGCCGCGCCCACCTGGAGGAGGAGCCGAAGCTCGTGCCGCTGCGCCGCACGCCCACCGACATCAACGCCGCCCTGCCCGTCGCGTTTGCGCAACCGGACTTCGACGACCGCGCGTGGCGCTCGCTCGACGTGCCGCACGACTGGGCCGTCGAACTCCCCTTCAACCCGAAGGCGCTCCGCAATCACGGCTACAAGAACATGGGCGCCGGCGTCGGCGCGCAGAATTCCTGGGAAGCGCTGGAAATGGGCCAGAGCGCGCAGGCGCTCGGCGGCGTCACCGGCAACACGATCGGTTGGTATCGCCGCAGCTTCGACCTGCCCGCGAACGATCGCGGCGGCGCACTCTGGGTCGAGTTCGACGGCGTGTATCGCAACTGCCTCGTGTGGTTCAACGGCCGCTGCCTCACGCGCCACGTGAGCGGCTTCAGCAGCTTCAAAGTCGATCTCGCGCCCTTCGCCAACTACGGCGGCAAAAACACGCTCGTCGTCCGCGTGGACGCCTCGCGGACCGAGGGCTGGTATTACGAAGGTGCCGGCATTTATCGGCACGTGTGGCTGGTAAAAACACCCGCGCTGCACGTCGCGCACTGGGGCACCTTCGTGGCCACCACGCTCGCGCCCGACGGCACCGCCAGCGTCCAGGCACAAACGACCGTGCGCAACGACGGCGCGCAGCCCGCCCGCGGCATGCTCGTTTCGCGCGTAATCGATCCGGCCGGCCGCACGGTCGCCGAAACCACCATGCCGGAGTTCGAAATCGCCGCCGGCACCGAAGCAACCCTCACGCCGACGCTCCCGGTTGCCGCTCCCCAACTCTGGTCGCCTGAGACACCACACCTCTACCGCCTGATCTCCGAAGTCCGTCCCGTCACCGCGAGCGCATCGGACGCATCCGTCCCGTCCGCCCCCGACGCCTACGAAACCACCTTCGGCATCCGCACGATCCGCTTCGATTCCACGCAGGGCTTTTTGCTCAACGGCAAAAAATACGTCATCCGCGGCACCGGCGTTCACCAGGATCACGCCGGCGTCGGCTCCGCCGTGCCCGATGCCGTGCAGGAGTTCCGCATCCGCCGCCTGAAGGAAATGGGCGCGAACACCTACCGCACCGCGCACCACCCGCACTCGCCCGCGATCCTCGATGCCTGCGATCGTCTCGGCATGCTCGTCGTCGACGAGAACCGTCGCTTCGACGACACGCCCGAAACCCTCAGCCAGGTCGAGCGACTCATCCGCCGCGACCGCAATCACCCGAGCGTCGTCCTCTGGTCGCTCGGCAACGAGGAGTTCCGCGACCGCATGCAGGGCGAGCCGTGGGGCGAACCGATCGCGCGCACGATCCAAGCCCTCGTCAAACGACTCGACCCCACACGCCAGACCATGATGCCGATGAACGCCGACTGGGGGAAAGGGTTCTCGCACATCGTCGACGTGATGGGGTTCAACTACCTGAAACTCGGCGACGTCGATAAATTCCACGCCGATCACCCGCACATCCCCGCGATCAGCAGCGAGGAATCGTCCGCCGTCTCGACGCGCGGCATCTACGTCGAGGATCGCGTCCGCGCCTACGTGACGGGCTACGCCGACAAGGTTCCGCCGTGGGGCTCGCGCAACGAGCAATGGCTGCCCTACTTCGAGGCGCGCCCGTGGGTCGCCGGCGTGTTGATGTGGGCCGCCTTCGACTGGCGCGGCGAACAATGGCCCTACGACTGGCCCGCGATCAACTGCCAGTTCGGCGTCATGGACACCTGCGGCTTCGCCAAGGACAGTTTCTATTTCCTCCAAGCGTGGTGGTCGGGCCGCGACGTGCTCCACCTCCTCCCACACTGGAACTGGGCCGTGCGCGACAAGGAACCGATCACCGTGCGCGCCTACAGCAATGCCGACGAAGTCGAACTCTTCCTCAACGACCAGAGCCTCGGTCGCAAAAACGTTCCGCGCGGCGGCTTTGTCGAGTGGCCCGTCGTCTATCAAGCCGGCACCCTGCGCGCCGAAGGCTACCGCGCGGGCCAGCGCGTCAGCTCCGCGAAAGTCGAAACCACCGGCCCTTCGGCCGAGATCGTTCTCACGCCGGACCGCGCCTCGCTTCGCGGCGACGGCGAGGACTGCGCACTGATCACCGTGTCGGCCCGCGATAGCGAAGGCCGTTTCGTCCCGACCGCGAGTGACGCCGTCGAGTTCGAGCTTTCGGGTCCGGGCCGCATCATCGGCGTCGGCAACGGCGACCCGTCGTGCCACGAACCCGACAAAGGCAGCCGTCGCAGCCTCTTCAACGGCTACGCGCAAGTCATCGTGCAGACCACGAAAGCCGCCGGCCCGATCGTTCTCACCGCCCGCGCGCCGGGACGTCCGCCGGCCCAGCTAACGCTGACCGCCGCTCCCGCCACACCGCGCCCGGCCGTGCCCTGAACCGCACCATGCCATCGAACTTCGCCTCATCGACAAAACCACCGCAGCCCAGGTGGAGCGCGTTGACCCCAACGCGCTACTCGATGCCCGTTCGCAAAAAGCGCGTTGAGGTCAACGCGCTCCACCTCCGCTCGCACCGCTCGCGTTGATCGCGGCGCCACCGCGCGCGCTCCCCTGACCTTTCACTCTCACTTTCCCTCTTCCCTCGTCCGATGACCCCTCACGAAATTTCCACCGACTTCGTCGTCGTAGGCGGCGGGCTCTCCGGCGTCTGCGCCGCGATCGCCGCCGCCCGCAATGGCGCCAAAGTCGTCCTCGTCCAGGACCGCTCCGTGCTCGGCGGCAACGCCTCCAGCGAAGTCCGCATGCACGTCGTCGGCGCCGACGTCCACGGCCGCCGGCCCGGCGCGCGCGAGTCCGGACTCATCGAGGAATTCCGCCTCGAGGACGCCTACCGCAATCCGCACCGCTCCTACTCGCAGTGGGATTTGCTGCTCTACGAAAAGGTCACCGCCGAGCCGAACATCACGCTCCTCCTCGACACGATCTGCACCGGCTGCGTCACCGCGGACAACGGCGACGGCACGCGCCGCATCGTCTCGCTCGACGCCGTGCGCCACTCGACCGAGGACGAATTCCGCATCCACGCGCCCATCTTCGCCGACTGCTCCGGCGACGGTCGCCTCGGCGCGGAAGCGGGCGCTTTCTTCACGGTCGGACGCGAGGCGAAGAACGACTACGGTGAATCTCTCGCGCTCGACGCCGCCGACCGGCAGACGCTCGGCAGCTCGATTATGTTCACCGCGCGACGCCACGCAGAGCCGCAGCCGTTTCGCGCGCCGGCGTGGGTGCGCAAGTTTCAGAAACACGAATTCCGCCTCCGCCCGTTCGACGGCTACGAATACGGCTACTGGTGGGCCGAATGGGGCGGCCAGCTCGACACGCTGAAAGACAACGCCACGATCCGCCACGAACTGCTGCGGATCGCGCTCGGGATTTGGGATTACGTGAAAAATTCCGGCGACCACCCCGACTCCGCCCACTGGACGCTCGACTGGGTCGGCGCCGTTCCCGGCAAACGCGAATCGCGCCGCTTCATCGGTCACCACGTGCTCACGCAACAGGACCTCGAGTCCGCGCGCGAATTCCCCGACGCTGTGGCCTACGGCGGCTGGCCGCTCGACCTGCACCCGCCCAGCGGCATCGACGCGATCGACGAGGCGCCGTGCCGTCACGTGCACCTGAAGCACCTCTACCCGATCCCTCTACGCGCGCTCTGCTCGCGCAACATCGGAAACCTCCTCTTCGCCGGCCGCAACATCAGCGCGACGCACGTCGCCTTCGCGAGCACGCGCGTCATGGCCACGTGCGCCGTCATGGGCCAGGCCATCGGCACCGCCGCCGCGCTCGCCGCACCCGCCGCACCGCGCTCGCTCGCACCGCATTTTTCCGGAGCGCCCCTCGCCGAGCTCCAACAACGGCTGTTGCGCGACGACGCGTTTCTTCCCGGCGTGCGCGGCCACGATTCCGCCGACCTCGCCCTCCGCGCACACGCGAACGCATCCACCGTCTCACCGAGCAGCCCCGCCGCCTCCGTGCTCGACGGCGCCACTCGCGAATACCTGTCCACCTTCGGTCACTGGGCCGATGGCCACAGCCACCGCTGGGAGTCCGCCACCTTGCCCGCCTGGCTCGAGCTGACGTGGGATGCGCCGCAGGCAATCGCCGAGGTGCACCTGACGTTCGACTCCGGCTTCCAACGCGAACTGACGCTCAGCGCGAGCGACGCCACCACGCGCAAGATCATCCGCGGCGCGCAGCCGGAACTCGTGCGCGACTACGATGTCCTGCTCGACGGCGCCGTCGTCGTGACCGTGAAAGACAACTACCTCCGCAAGCGCGTGCATCGTCTCGATCGTCCGATCCCCGCGAACCGCCTGCGCATCGCCGTGCACGCGACCAACGGTCTCCCGCACGCGCGCATCTTCGAAGTCCGCGCCTACGGGCCGCGTGCGACCGACCAAACATCTGACAAGCAACTGGTGGAGCGCGTTGCCCCCAACGCGCTCGATCGAACGCGTTGAGGTCAACGCGTTCCACCCGCCTCTCCGTGCCCCTGCCAATCATGCACCGTATCGTTTCACTTCTGAGCTGGGCCGTCGTCTGTGCGCTTCCGCTGACACTGTTCGCAAACGGGGTGAGCACGGGTGCACAGTCGCTCGAAGCCCTTCACGCCCGCGACGGCTGGCCGCACGCCCGCGCGCAAGCCGAAGCGGCGCACGAACTCCGCATCGCCTTTCTCGGCGGCAGCATCACCGCCGCCGACGGCTGGCGCCCGCTCACGATGACGCGGCTGCGCGGCCTCCTCCCGAACACGAAGCTCACCGAAATCAACGCCGGC
Organism: Candidatus Didemnitutus sp.; assembly: GCA_041906465.1. Taxonomy (GTDB): domain Bacteria; phylum Verrucomicrobiota; class Verrucomicrobiia; order Opitutales; family Opitutaceae; genus Didemnitutus. The sequence goes on from JAYRJE010000004.1 coordinate 116,178, forward strand.
CTGCCCGGCACCGGCTCCGACTTGGGCGTCTGCCGTGTCGGCCGCGACGTCCTGCGCCACCGCCCGGACCTCGTCTTCGTGGAGTTCGCGGTGAACGACGCATCGACTCCGCCGGCGCAGATCGAGCGCGCCATCGAAGGCATCGTTCGCCAAGTGAAGACCGCGAACCCCGCCGCCGATCTCTGCTTCGTCTACACGATCTCCACGCCCGGCCTCCCCGACCTGCTGCCGGGAATCGGCAGCGTCCCAGAGGGAAAATTGCTTAATAAGCAATTTTCTCCCGGACGCTTCCCTGCCGCTGCCGTGGCGATGGAACGCGTCGCGGAGCACTACGGCCTCCCGTCGCTGCATTTCGGTGTCGAGGTCGCGCGCCGCGTCGCGGTAGGCGAACTGGTCTTCAAAGGCACCGCAGCGGACGGCGATCGCGCGTTCTCGCTCGACGGCGTGCATCCGACCGCCACCGGCCATCGCATCTATTTCGAGCAACTCGCCGCGGCCTTGCCGGACTTCTTCGCCAGCCAGAGCCCGACTCGCCCGCTACCGCCGCCGCTGCACGCCGACAACTGGGAGCGCGCCGCCTTGCACGAAATCGCCCCCGCCATGTTCCGCGACGCCTGGGATCGCGTCGCTCCCGACGACGCGAATCTACGCGGCGTAACCAAAGCGCTTCTGCCGCCCACGTGGCGCGCCTCCGCTCCCGGCACAGCGCTCGAGTTCGAATTCACCGGCACGCGCTTCGGCCTCCTCGGGATCGCCGCGCCCGATAGCGGCGAGTTCGTCGTGACGATCGACGACCTGCCGCCGGAGCGCGCGACGTTTTTCGACGCCTATGTGACCCCGACGTTCTGCCGACAGACAAAATGGTTTTTCCCGCGCGAACTCCCGCCCGGCCGCCACCGCGTCCGCATCGAGCTGAGCACGACGCCGGTGGACAAGACTGCCATCAAGTCTCGCGCCGGCAAAACGCTGGAACCCGCCGACGCCTTCGCGCCGCAACGCCTCACGCTCAGCGGCCTGCTGACCGTCGACACTGCCGCCCGATGAGTGCACGTCGCATTGCGCCATTGCCCCGGGACGCGTCCGCCACTGAATTCGTTCAGCCAATGACGTCTCCCCGCCGCTGCACGATCAAGGACATCGCCGCCCACGCCGGCGTCGCCGTCTCCACGGTTTCCTACGCTCTGCGCAATCACCCGAGCATTCCCGCCGCCACGTGCCGCCGCATCCAGGCGATCGGTGAAAAACTCGGCTACCGTCCCGACCCGCAGATCTCGGCGCTCATGGCGCACATCGGCCGCGGCCGCGCCGTGCCATCCTCCGGGCGCATCGCCCTCGTGTGGATGCAGGGCCGCCGCGCGGCGACGCGCTCCGATGGTTTCTTCATGCAGATGCGCGATGGCGCGGCCGCCCGCGCGCAACTTCGCGGCTACCACATCGAGGAATTCTGGCCCGACGAAGACCGCCTGACCGGCGCGCGCCTCTCCGGCATCCTCCGCGCGCGCGGCATCCAGAGCGTGATTTTTTCGCCAAGCATCGAGGGCGTCGCCGCCGACTACGCGCTCGCGTGGGAACACTTCGCGTGCGTCGTGCTCGGCCACGCGCGCTGGCCGGTGGACTTGCACCGCGTCGCGCACGACCATTATCACGCCGTCTGCGAATGCCTGCAGCGCATGACCGCCGCCGGCGTAAAATCTCCCGCGATCGTCCTGACCGAGGAAATCAACCAGCGCACCGACAGCGCCGTGAAGGCCGCGTTCATGACGCATCACCCGATCGAAGCGCGAGCCCGCGGCCTGATCTATGCCCTCGACCAGCGCGGTGCGCGCTCGTTCTCGAGCTGGTTGCGCACCCATAGTCCGGACGGCGTGCTGCTGCTGCGCCGCGAGATGTGGGACGAAATCGAGTCACCGCGCCTGCGCGAGTTACGTGCGGCCGGCCGCGTCTGGTGCGCGAACTGGCAAGCCGACGACCCGCTCGCGCTGCCGGGCATCCAACAGCGCTACGATCTCGCGGCCCGCGCGGCGGTCGACCTCGTGACCGGCCTCGAGCAAAGTCGCACCCTCGGCCTGCCGGATCACCCGCAATGCGTCCAGATCCGCGGCGACTGGCGCGACCACGCCGCTTCGGCCGTGCTGCGCTGAACAATTTCAGCGAACGACGCTTCGCCCGCGCAGACAGCGCCGCGTTCACTTCCCGCTCACCCCGCGAAACACCCCGCATGACCCTTCCCCGTCCCAGCCGTCGCGCCTGGTTGCTGCTCGCCCTCTTGTTCGGCATCGGCCTGCTCAACTACCTCGACCGCCAAACTCTCTCGATTCTCAAGGCGACGCTGAAGGACGAGCTCACGCTCACTGACACGCACTACTCGTGGCTCGTGACCGCGTTCATGGGGCCTTACATTGTGTTCTACATCGTGAGCGGACGGTTGGTGGATCGCTTCGGCACGCGCATCAGTCTCGCCGCGTTCACGGGTGTCTGGTCCCTCGCGAATATTCTCAGTGGTCTCGCGACTGGCTTCGGCCAACTGGCGGGCGCACGCGCGCTGCTCGGAGCGGCTGAGCCGGGCGCCTTTCCGGCGATCCAGCGCGTGATGATGACTTGGTTTCCGAAGGAGCGCCGCGCGTTCGCGTGGAGTCTGCTGAGCCCGTGCACGACGGTCGGCGCCATCCTCGCACCACCGCTCGTCGCCGCGCTCACGGGTTGGTGGAGCTGGCACCTCGCGTTCATCATTCCCGGAATCGCCGGCATCGCACTCGCCGTGGTGTGGTGGGCGGCTGATCGCAACCCGCCGCCACTCCCCGGCGAAGCCGAAGCTGCGCCGGAGCCGCCGACGATGCGCGAAATCTTGGCCGATCGTCGCGTGTGGCTGCTGCTCGCCGCACGCGCGCTCACGGACCCCGTCTGGTATTTTCACCTGTTCTGGCTGCCGGGCTATTTGCAGGAGCGCCTCGGCGTGTCGCTGCCGCAACTCGGCTGGATCGGGTGGATTCCGTCGTTCGTCGCTTCGGCCGCGGTCATGGCCACGGGCCGCACGACCGATTTCTTTGTCGGTCGCGGTCACTCGGCCGTGCGGGTGCGAGTGACGATGTTCGCGGCGGCGGCGGCATTCGCACCGGTGGGAGCTTTCACGACCTTCGCGCCTTCGATCACCTGGGCGCTCGTGCTGATCTCGCTCGTCGCGATCGTCTGCCAGATCTGGTTCTTCGGTCAGGGCCTGCTCGTCGCCGACGTGTTCCCCAAAACCTCTGCGGCCACTATCGCCGGTCTGCTCGGCGCAGTCGGCGCGAGTGGTGGCCTGCTCCTGAATCTCGCAGCCGGTCCGCTCATCGAACGCGCGGGTTACGTGCCCGTGTTCGTAGGACTTGCCTGTCTGCATCCGCTCGCCGCGCTGATGCTCTGGCGCGCGCAGCCGCGACTCACGACCGCCTCCGCCACATGAAATCGCGCGTGCTGCTCGCCTGTGTCGCCTTGTTGCTTGCCGGCCGACTGACTGCGGACGTCGAACGCACTTACTACGTCGCGCCGGCGCCGCGCGGCGACGACACACACGACGGCACCGCGGCCTCGCCTTTCGCCACGATCGATCGCGCGCGCCAAACCGTTCGTCGCGACCTCGAGGCCAGCGAACTACGCGGCGATATCGTCGTGGAAATCGCCGCCGGCACTTACGAACTTGCCGCACCGATTCGCTTTGGGCCCGAAGACTCCGGCCGCAACGGCCACGACGTCGTCTATCGCGCGGCTCCGGGAGCAGAAGTCATCGTCAGCGGCGGGCGACGCGTCACCGGTTGGGCGCGCGACAACGCCGCCAAAGCCTTCCACGCCGCGGTGGGGCCGGAGGTCGATTTCCGCCAACTCTGGATCGACGGACACCGCGCCATCCGCGCGCGCACGCCGAACGTCGGCCGCATGCTCAAGCTCGCGGACGAAAAGCAAGCCGACGGCTTCGATCTGCCGAGCCAGCTATTCGCGGGACTCACGCTGCGACCAAACGAGATCGAAGTCTCAGTCCTGATCGCGTGGATGCACAAGCGCCTGCGCATCGCGCGCATCGCCGACGCGGGTCGCCCGGACTTCGTCCGCGCCGTGATCGCCGAGCCCGAATGGGACGCCGTCACGAAGCAGCCGCAAGGCGACCGCGTCTATCTTGGCCGGAGCTATTGGCTGGAGAACGCGCCCGAGTTTCTGGATGCGCCCGGCGAATTTTATCTCGATCGCACCCGCGGCCTCTTGCGCTATCTCCCGCGCGACAGCGAGGACGTTGCCCACGCCGAAATCATCCGCCCCGAGCTCGAAAGCCTCATCGTGCTCGAGGGCCGGCTCGACGCGCCCGTGCAGCACCTGCGGTTCGAAGGCCTTACCTTCGCCTACACCGGCTGGACGCGACCCAACCGCGTCGGCTTCGTCGACGTGCAGGCGAACTCCCTCGTGCCCGCCGATCTCGCGGCCGCAGTCGACCCGCAGTATCGCCACAACCAGCGCAAGGACCGCGTGCCCGCTGCGTTTCAAGCGTTCACGTCCGACCGCATCGTGATCCGCGGCTGCCGCTTCGCGCGCCTCGGCGGCACCGGAGTGATGTTCACGCACGGCGGCGACGACAACGTCATCGAAGGCAACTCATTCGTCGACCTCGCCGCGGGCGGCATCGAGTTCGGCGAAGACGCCGCGCGTCCGCTCTCGCCGCGCCTTTTCCTGCGGCGCAATCGCATCGCGAACAACTTCCTCGCGCACATCGGCGAAGATTACTTCGGCTCGGTCGCCATCCTCGGCTACTACACCGACGCCTCCGTCATCACGCACAACGAGATCGTCAACGTGCCCTACACCGGCATCAGCCACGGCTGGGGCTGGGGCAATCCCGCCGCGCCCGCCGACTCCCGCGCGAACGTCATCACGCACAATCTCGTCTCGAACTACATGCGTCGCCTCGACGACGGCGGCGGCATCTACACGACCGACGCGATGCCCGGCTCCGAGATCGCGCACAACCTCGTCGCGCACATGCGCCCGCCCGACGCGCACACGAAGGCCGGCGGCGCGCTTTACCTCGATCAGTTCACGAGCGGCGTCCACGCGCACCACAACATCGTGACCGATGCCATCCGCTGGCTCTTCATCTGGAACCCGAACATCCAGCACAACCGCGTCGTGACGAATTTCGCCGACACCGACGCATGGCGGAACGACGGCAAGGACAACATCGTCGAACCCGCGCTGGCGCTCGGCTCCAGCGAACACGCGGCTGACATTGCGGCGATCCGCGCGAGCGTTGGGATCGAACCGAGTTTCGCCGCTGCGAAAAACTCCTTCGCACCGCGAACGCTGATCTTCGAAACCACGAGCACCGCATTCCAACGACTGCGCGGCGACTGGCAACCAACCGACTTCGCCACGAAAGGACCGTTGAGCGCCGCCCAATCGTCCACGAGTCCCGCCGCCGCCGCCTCGTGGTCACCCGTGTTGCCACGCGACGGCGACTACGAGGTCCGCGTGTGGCAGAGCGCCGCCAGCGCCGGCGCGGCCTGCGTCGTGGAGCACGCCGTCGGGCGCACGGCTGTCTCGATTCCTGCGTCCGACCAGAACGGTTGGGTGACGCTCGGGCGCTTCCCCTTCAAGGCAGGCGCGGGCGCCGAGGTGCGCATCGAACGCACTGAAGCCAACGCCACGAAGCCGCTCATTATCGGATGCATCCGTTGGGAGCCGACGCCCGCGGAGCAAAAGTAGGGCCGGCTTCAGCCGGCCCCGAACGATTCACGCTCGCGAGATTTCGTCCGCTGTGTCGCGCTCAACCTGAAAACAGCAGTTGAAACCACGGATTTCACGGATGGCACGGATAATTCAAGACCTCGGCAGCGGAGCCGCTTCCCCCAGCAGGTGAACGAAAATGGAGAGAACATTCCCCTGAAATAATTCCATCCGTTTAATCCGTGGTGAATTTTTCTGCGGAATTGGGCCGGCTGAAGCCGGCCCTACTCCGGAACGCGCCGCCTCAGCGCCAGTAGCTCTCGACCCAGTAGGTCCGATGCCCGCGGCGTTCCCAGTGACCGACAACGTAGCTGCGATGATGCGGTGGCGGCATTTCCCAATGTCCAGACACCCACACGTAGCCGCGCCCGCGGTAGCTCCAGTAACCGGGCACCCACACCGCCTCGGAAGACGGCGCCGCGACGACGACTTCCTGCACTTGCGGCGCGACCGGCATCGGCGGCGGAGCGGACACCGTCTCCACGCGCGACGCGTAGGCTTGGTCGTAGTTGCCGTAGAGCGTGCCGCGTTGATGGTCGGCGGCGTTGCCCATCGTGCCGCCAGCGACTGCGCCGACGGCCGCGCCGATGAGCGCGCCGCTCGCGGCGTTACCGCTGCCGGAATTATTGCCGATGATCGCGCCGGCGAGCGCACCGAGCGCGCCGCCGGCGACGGCGCCTTGTTGCGTATTGGGACCCGTGCCGACGCAGCCGGTTAGCAGCAACGCGCCCAAGGTGAGAGAAACGGCAGAGATTTTGAGGGAGTTCATCTGGGTGAGTGGTTCAGAAATTCGTGTTTACCAGCGACGGCCGTGGTGGTGGTGACCACCGTAGTAGCCACCGTGACGATGGCCGCCAAAGCCGAAGCCGAGCTGCACCGAGACCGGCGCGCGCGGGCCCCAATAGAACGGGTCGTAGTAGAACGGATCGTAGTAACGATAACGGTAGACGACGGTCGGCGCGGGTTCGGTTACTTCGACGACTTGCACCGGCGCGGGCGTCACCGCCACGGCGACGTTTCCGGGCGGCGGCTCGACGGCGGCCGTGCCATCGGCGTTCGTCGGCAGGAGCTGATACGAGACGGTCCGCGTGGAGTTGTCCTGCAGGCGATAGGTCACGGCGACTTCGCTCGCCGTTTGCGTGATGCTCGCGACCGTGAGCCCCTGCGCTTTGGCGGTCTGCGTGAGCTGCGCGACGCTCGGCAACTGGCCGGAGTAGATGATGCGGTCCGGGTGCGGCGTTTCTGTGATCGCTGGAGCTGCTTCAACCGGCGCGGCGGCGGGCGTCTCCGCCGCGAAGACACTGGAGCCGGCCCCGAGGAGGGCCGCGGCACCCAGCGCAAAAGAGAAAACTGATCGGGTGTTCATCGTGAGTAATAGTGGACCGGAGATAGGACGACCGGTTCGGCCAGAATATTCACGCAAGTCCCGAAAGAACGGGCTACGATACCTAAAGATGGCCGGCCGAGTGCAATGAGGCCATCGGATGCCCCAACATCGGCCCACGTCTGCTTCAGTCCGCGCGGTAGAAATCCATTGCCCGTTTCGCCGCGACAGTGGGATCGCAAAGGGCGCCGAGTCGCTTCTGCAACTCTCGTCCCCGCGCCTCGGCAACCGCAGTCGGATGAGCGATCAGCATCTGTAAGTGCGCGGCGAGACTTTCGTGATCATCCGGAGCAAACATGAGTCCGTCCGGTCCCAGCAATTCTGGAATGCCTCCCGCGCGGCTTCCCACGACGCAACGCCCGAGCGCCGCGGCTTCAATGGCAACGAGAGACAGAGCCTCGTTCACGAGAGAGGGCACCACCACCGCGGTGGACCGGGCCATCTCTTCCAAAACAGCATTACGCTCCAGCCGACCGCGAAAGATCACCCCGTGGCGCAATCCCAGCTGCTCCACCATCCGCTCCAACTTCGGCCGTTCCGGTCCGTCTCCGATCACGATGATTTCGACCTTCGCGACCTCGGCCAGACATGACGCGGCGCGCAAGAGCACCGCGCACCCCTTGTGTGGCTCTAGTCGTCCTGCAAAAACGAAACGCGCCGGCGACGAGGTCATCGGCACGCACGGCTCGCCTTCGTGCGGAAACTCCACCGCGGGGTAATCGACCACTACTTCGCGCGGTAGTTCGCACGAGCGGGCGATAAATTGACTGCAGGCAAGGCGGCGATCCACGACGAACGCCAACGCCACTCGCGCAACGGCGCGGCCAAACCTCGCTGCGAAGTGCTTGAACCCCGTGATGCCCTGGCCCGCGGTGAGGCGGCGCAAAAACCGCCATTCCGCCCAGCACCGACCAGCGAACCCTTGCGCTTCAAACGGTCCCTGCAGGACCGAATCCCAATAAGGGTAGTGATACTTGAGGATCACTCGCCTTCCTCTAAGGCGAGCAAACATCGCCAGTCGAAAATGGTGCGAGTTGAGGTGGACAACGTCGACTTCACTCACTGCCTGCCAGAGCGCAGGCGCCTCCGCGCCGTAAGTCGAAAAAATCCGCACGTGCACGCCTTCTCGCTCCAGCGCAGCAGCGAGTCGCTCACAATACGTCACCACGCCACTGATTTCGCCCGGGGCATGGGGATGCTGTAGCAGAATCCTCATGTCACCGAGCTTGTGCCGCGTCGAAGTTGTGGAAAGCGGATTCGCTTTTGGGAGAGGCTGCGGAACGGGCTCGCACTGGCCATGAAGTGCTGGTTTCCGATTGGTTCCCAAAGGCTTTGCGATTGCGAAGTGATTCACGTAACGTTTTATTACTATAAATGCCTCTGAAATTTCTGACCAAAAACGAAATCGAAGCTGCGCTTAACCGGATTTCCGAATTGGCAGCCGCTGACGGTGTGCGGCTCGAAATGACGCTCTATGGCGGCGCGTTGATGCTCCTAGCCTACGATGCCCGGGATGTGACCAAAGACGTGGACGCCATCATTCACCCGCCGGAGGTGGGGCGCCGACTCGTTGCCAGAGTGGCGCGCGAGCGCGGGCTGTCGGAGGACTGGCTGAACGACAATGTGCGGCAGTTCGTCAGCTCGAAGGAAGCGAAGAACGAACTAGCGTTACCGAACGTTTCGCGCGCCGGGCTGCACATCACCCGGCCGACGGCCAAATATCTGTTGGCCATGAAAGTCATGGCCAGCCGCAAGCCTTTGCCTGGCTACGCCGGAGACTACCATGACATCGAAATCCTCCTGCGTATCACGAAGATCAAGACGGTGGAGGAAGTGCAAAAAATCGTGGACGCCTTTTTCCCTGACACTGTTCTGCCGGATACCGCGCGGCTCGCCCTCACTGAAATTCTGGAGAAAATCACGCATGAAAAAAAACAACCGTCTCCGCCTCAGCCGACCGCAAACCGCCCGAGCAGTCGCCCGCCGCGCCGCGTCCGTTGAGCAATTCGGCCTGAACCTGCGGGACTGGTTCCACGAACTCCGGCGAGTTTCCACGCGAGCAAAACTGCAGGAAGCGGTGAAGATTCGCCCTCCCCGCATGGCTCAGCGGTTTCTGCAGGGAGAGGTTGCCGACGCGTTTCTCGCCGCGCAGGTGGAGTTTTTCTGCCGCCGCGCCAACGTGCGCCCTCCCCGTTGGACACGTGATCCTCGCTACGTGCTTGATCAGCCTTGGTTTTCAATTCCTGGGCGACGCTTACGCGCGCACCTTCTTCTCGACACCCCGGATGAATTCAGAAACCGCAACGTGTTCACGACCCCTGAACTTGAATTGAAAATCCGACCAGGCCGGCCGCTAGTGAGCGCAGAAGTGAAGCGGGAGAAGGCGCGTTTGAGGCAGCAGCGTTTCAGAAGGCGTCGCCGCAGAGCAAGCACCGCTACGACCACGCGTTAGCTCTCAATGCGACTCGCTGAAGCTTGTGATCGAGTGCCACTCGAGCAACTTCCTGCAGCAGCGCTCGCTCGATGCGCGAGACGACGCGCTCGAGCGTGTTCCACGTCGGCGAATGCGCCAGCTGCGTGCGGCCTTCCTCGAGGATGGCGCACATTTCCCGATAACGTGCGACGCGGCGCTGCAGATCATTGATCGAGACGAACGAAATCAACGCCGCTGCGATCACGGGCAACGTGATCGGTAGAAACGCGTAGATCAGCTGCTCGCCCCCTTCATTCAACAGATGCAGGTGGAACGTGTGGTCGATGGCGTAGAGCGCGGTGCACACGATCGCGAGCATCGTCGCGATGGCGAAACCCAACCGCAGGCGCTTGAGCAACGGCAACGCCTTGCGCTCCTGCTTGCGATAGTAGGCCAGCTGGTCGTCGATGCGGTTCTTGAGATAAGTCGCGCGAAACTCCTCGAGCCCGACCTGCCGCGTGAACGTCGAGCGACTATGCAGGATGTGCAGCGTGCGCGTGAGTTCCCGCATGCCGGTCAAATCGATGTCGTTGAACAGCGGCGTCGCGCGCGGCAGACCCCACGTGCAGAGCGCCGAGCGGCAAAACTCAGCGGCGAGACGACAGCGCACCCAGTTATGGTGCATGTGATGGTGCCGCAGGATCGCCGCGACGAAGAGCGCGCCGAGCAAACACGTCAGCTTGATCCACGGCAGACCAATCCAATGCAGACCGAACGCCAGCCCGCCCGCGGCCACCAATGTCGCCACGACGTGGAGCAGCACCGTGCCGACAATCAGCAGTCGGAACTGCGGTGAGCCGAGCATCGCAGCGCGATCGCACTTGAACTGAAACGCCAGCACCTCCGCAGGCGCGCCGAAGGGATTCGTCGCCCAGCCTTCCGCGACCGGCGGCAAACTGTTCAACGCCGCGAAATGCGCATCGTCGGTCTTCAGCTTCGTGAAGTTCTCGCGGCGCACCTCGAGCGTGTTCGCATCGATCAGCACCAGCGGCCGGCCGAGATCGCGTGCGTAGGCGACGACGTCCGCCGTGCCGCCTTTGCCGCGCGCCGGTTGTCCATCCCACACCGCCAGCAGCACGTCGGCGCCGTTCACCGTTTCGATACCGCAATCCAGATAAGCGTCCTCGCGCGTGCCGTTCTCCGTAATGACGCGCACATGCTCGGCCGTGGCCAGCAGGCCCTCGACCCTGCCCCACTCTTCCGGAGAAAAATCCTTCGCGAACTCCGCGCGCGGCAGCGGCAGGATCGCGTGCCACGAGCAGCCAACGCGCTTGGCTTGCTCCACGAACAGCTGGTCGGAGCCGGCCGCGACCGACGACAGCACGATCCACTCGCCCGCCGCCTCCGCCCGCAACGCCGTCAGCACCTCGCCGATCACCCGGGCCACGCCCGGCGGATTCGCCACCTGCCGGTGTCCGGAAAATCCGAGCACGTGAAACAGCGGCAGTTGGGACGGGACGCTCATGCGGCGGGAGGCGCGATAGCACGGGAGCCAGCCGCGGCCTGTCAACCGCTAAGCCCCTGCCACGCACACGTTTTCCGCGAAATCCGGCTGGCGTGCCCCCCTGCACCTTGCCATGCCATACCCCGCCCAATGCCTCGGCCCGCGCCCCACACACCGGCTCCGGACTCGGGACAACCTCCCACGCACGCGTGCACAATTGCCTGCCCGCCCCCGCGGAGCATTGCCTGGCTGAACCGCGCCCCGACATGAGCGAATCGACTCCCGCCGTTTTCCTGTCCTACGCCTCCCAGGACGCCGAGGCTGCAAAGAAAATCTGCGAAGCGCTCCGCGCCGCCGGCATAGAAGTCTGGTTCGATCAAAATGAGCTCCGCGGCGGCGACGCCTGGGACCAGAAAATCCGCCGCCAGATCAAGGAGTGCGCGCTCTTCGTGCCGCTCATCACGCCGAACACCAACGCGCGCCTCGAGGGCTATTTCCGTCTCGAGTGGAAACTCGCCGTCGATCGCTCGCACCTCATGGCCGACGACGCACCGTTTCTCTTTCCCGTCGTCGTCGGCGACGTGGCCGATGCCACCGCGCGCGTGCCCGAAAAATTTCGCGACGTCCAATGGACGCGCCTGCGCCTCGACGAGACGCCTGCCGAGCTCGGCCGCCGCATTGCCCAACTGCTCCACACCGGCACCGCTTCTCCCGCGCGCACGACGTCCGCACCGTCGACCAGCGCCTCCCCTGCCCGCCGCGGAAAGTCTCCTGGCCGTTGGCAATGGTGGATGATCTTTCCCATCGTCGGCACGATCACCGGCCTGCTGTTTGCCCTCGGTCCGTTCTGGAAGGCCGCGCGCCGCGCCGAGCCGCGCGCCGAAACGCCACGCGAGCAGACCCCGGCGAAGACCGAAGCCCGCACCCTCGCCGAGAAAGCCCGCGCGCTCAGCCTCGACAAATACAACTCCTCCCTCGACGACTACGCCGCCGCCGAAGGCCTGTTGAAGCGCGCTCTCGAACTCGATCAGAACGACGCGGAGATCTGGATCATCTCGTCCCTCTTCAACACCTCGATTCGCACGCGCGGTTTCGACAACAGCCCGCACCGTCGCGAAGCCGCCCGCAGCCATGCCGAACGCGCGCTGAGCCTCGCCCCCGAATCCAACGACGCGCGCTACGCCCTCGGCCGTGCCTTGCGCGACATCGATTCCGCGGCCGCGGAAAAAGTTTTTGCCGATCTCCTCGCCCGCGCGCCCCAGCACACGGGCGCCATCGGCAATCTCGCGTGGATCTACGACCAGTCGGGAAAGCCGGATGAGGCGGAGAAACTCTACAAGCGCGAGCGCGAGCTCAAACCCGACAACATCGCGCTCAACGGCTACCTCCAGTTCCTGCTCTATTTTCACTACGGGCGCTTCGAAAAGGCCGACATCGCCATCCGCGAATCGATCGCCGCCGAGCCCTCCGTCAACAGCGAAGCCGGCCTCGCGATGCTGTTACTCACGTGGAAAGGCGACGCCAAGACCGCCGCTGCCACGCTCCAGCGCAGCACGCTCAACAGCCGCAACGAGCCGCGCACCGTCTGGGTGACCGCCTACGCCCAACTGTGTCAGCGCGCACCCGATGAAGCGCTTAAAACCCTCAACCGCCTCGCCGCGGATTTCATTCAGGACAGCTGGTTTTTCGGCCCCAAAGCCTACTTCGCCGCCCGGGCGCACGCGCTCGCCGGGCGCACCCACGCGGCCACCATCGCCAGCGAAGACGCGCTCGCTGTCATCGATGCCCGCTTGAACGGCGGCGGTTCGCGTGACACGCGTCTCCGCAACGCGCGCGGACAACTGCTCGCCTGGCTCGGGCGCGCCGAAGAGGCGCGGCGCGAAGCGAAGATCGTCGAGGAGGTTCAAGCCAACGGCATGAGCCCGTGGTTCGATTCGCCCGTGCTGATCTACGCGGCACTGGGCGACGTCGAAGCGGCACTTCCGTTGCTTGAGCACCTGTTGCAGCCCGATCCGACGCGCAATGTCGGTTGGCCGCTCACGACCGCGTTGCTGCAGATCGATCCGCTGTGGGACAAGCTGCGTTCCGACGTGCGTTTCCAGCGCCTGTTGATCGCCCACGCGCCGCCGCGCGACTGGCCGCAGAATCCAGAGCTGAAGCGCGTCGTCGCCCTGCTCGACCGCGTCGACGTCATTCCGGAGGATTTTCGCCTCGCCGAGGAAATCGCCCAGCGCGTGCTCGACCGCAACCCCACCGACGCGGAAGCCACGACCGCGATGGCGCGCGTGCACAGCATGTGGTTGCTGCGCGGCTGGGACCGCAGCACGGCGCGCTACCAGAAGGCCAAGAGCACCGCCGAACGCGCGCTCCAACTCGCCCCGAACGAGCCCGAGGCGCTCATTGCCCTCGCCATCCACCTCTACTCGCGCGGCGTCGAGCTACAACACGCCTTGGATCTCGCCCAGCGCGCCGTCGATTTGTGCCCGCAGGAGCCGCGCTTTCACCGGATGCGCGACAACTGTCTGTGGGTCCTGCACGTGCCCGCCAGCAGCGTTTTTTCCGACAAAAATTTGGAGGACGAAAACGAAGGTCTGCGCGCGGCACTGGTGTCGGGGCGGCGCACGATCGAACTTTTCCCCCAGGACGCGCTCGTCCGCTACGAGCTCTCCCGTCACTACCGCGACATCGGCCGCTGGGCCGAATTCGAGCAGGCCACGGACGAAACGCTCGCGCTCGCTCCCATCGCCAATGCCATGGTCTGGAAGGCGCGGGCGCGTTTCGGACTCCACGGCGATCTGCCCGGCATGAAGGCCGTTCTCGACCAAGTGCCCGCGCGAGTCCGTGGCATCGAGCGCACCGTCTTCGGCTACTTTCTCTACGCGGCATTCACCGGCCGCCCAGCCGACGGACTCGAGGCTCTGAATGCGCTCACCGAACCCTGGATGATCGACTTCGATTACCGCGGGCCGAAAGCGCTCCTCGCCGCCGCGCTCCTCGAACTGGCGGGCAAGAAGGAACTCGCACGCGTCCAATACGAGACCGCCCTCGAGACGCTCCAGCGCTCCCGCGCGATCAATCCCGAAGACGGCCAAACCTTCCTCAACGAAGCCTGGATCAAACACGCGCTCGGCCGAACCGACGAGGCCCGCACCGCGCTACGAACTTACAACGAAACTTTGGCGCGCCCCTTTGCTGTCGGCCCGCTCAGCACCTGGTGGTTCCAGGCGATCCCGGCGAACCTGCTGCTGGGCGAACGCGACACGGCGCTCGCGCTCATCCGCGAAGCCACCGAGTCGGTATCCGGCGGTCGCGCCACGATCCGTCAGCGACTCGCTCTCGATCCGCGCCTCGCCCGCTTCCGCGACGACGCCGAGATCAAAGCCCTCCTCGCCGACCCAACCTCGAAAAAGTGACCACACCCGCTCCACGCGCCGTTTTCCTCTCCTACGCTTCGCAAGACGCGGAGGCCGCGAAATGCATCTGCGATGCGCTCCGCTCGAGCGGCATCGAGGTGTGGTTCGACACCGACGGCGGCCTCGAAACCGGCGACGAGTGGGACGCCAAAATCCGCCGGCAAATCAAGGAATGCGTCCTCTTCGTGCCCGTGATTTCGGCAAACACCGAGGCGCGACATGAAGGCTATTTTCGGATCGAGTGGGACCTCGCCGCCGAGCGCGCCCGCGGCATCGCCCACGGTGTGCCCTTCATTCTACCGGTCGTGATCGACGACACGCAGCAGCCACAGGCGCTCGTGCCCGACCGCTTCCGCACCGTGCAGTGGACGCGCGCCCGCGATGGCATCCTTGCGCCAGAAACACGCGCGAAATTCGCCAAACTCTGGTCGCATCGCATCGGCCTGGCCAAGGCAACCGTCCGCGCGTCCGCGGAAGATTTTCCGACGGCAGACGACTCCACGGCCTCGCCCGGAATTCCCCGGCGCACACGCTCGCGCATCGCGATCGGGGTCTCGGTCGGAGTCGTCGCCCTCATCGTCGTTACAGCCGCGGTCATGTTCTCACGCCGTCCGGTAGCGGTAAAAGAGAGCAGCCCTTCTCTTTCCACCGCGGTGCAGACGGGCCAGTTTCCCCGCGATCCGGAGCTGCGCCGTGCCCTCGAACTGACGACAACCGTGAACAGCATCCGCGAGGACTATTTCCTCGCCGAGGAAATCGCGAAGCGCGCGGTCGATCGCGCTCCGTCGGATGCCGACGCGGTCACCGTCATGGCGCATGTGCAGGCCGCGATCGTGCTGCGAAACTTCGATTTCACCGCCGACCGGACGACCGTCGCGCGACGCTATTGCGAACGCGCCGTGCAGCTGGCGCCGGACAATCCCGTGGCGCTCTCCGCGCTGGCGCTTTTCCTGCGCGGCCGCGGCAACGACCTCCCGCGCGCCGAGGAGCTCGCCCGGCGCGCCACCCAGCTCGCACCCGATGAAGTGTGGCCCTGGCGCGTGCTTTCGCAGATCGTCCGCACCGTTCGGCAGGACGAAGGCGTCACCCTCGCGGAGCAAGTCGCGACGCGTTTTCCCCGCGACCCGCTGGCACATTACGAACTGTCTCTCGCCTACCGGGATCGCGGGCGCTACGCCGACGCGGAGCGCGAACTCGATGCGACGATCGCTCTCGCCCCCGTTTCCAACGCCCTCGACTGGAAAGCTCGTTTCGCGCTCATGCACGGCGACGTGCCGGCCATGAAGCAATGGCTCGACCGCATGCCGGCGCGCGTGCGCAGCGAAGAACGAGCCGTCACCACCTCCGTCGCCTACGCGTTCTTCAGCGGCGATAGCGAGTATGGTCTCAACGCCCTCGGCCGCTACTCCGAGTCCTGGTTTTACGACGTCGCCAACTACCAAGGACCGAAAGCGCTCCTGCAAGCCCTGCTCCTCGAACGTCGCGGCAGCGTGGAGCTCGCGCGCACGCACTACGAGGCCGCGCTGATCCAGATCCAGCGCAACCGCACCGAGCGCCCGAACGACCCTTCCACGCACCACTGCGAAGCGCTCGCCTTGGTCGGGCTCGGCCGACTCGAAGAGGCGCGCACCGCTCATCGCGCAGCGATGGAGTTACACCGTCGTCCTGCTCGCATCCCCGCATTCTCCCTCTGGTTCGCCGCTGCCCTGCCCCGCACGTTGCTCGTCGGTGATCGCGAAACCGCACTCGCACTCGCCCGAGACTACGCCCAAGACCCGGAATCCCGGCAGACCGCGCGCCAGCGACTCACGATCGATCCACGTCTCGTGAAATTCCGCGATGATCCCGAACTGATCGCGATCCTCGCCGAGCCGGCCGCCCCGGTCACCAGCGCTGCGCGCACCGATATGGCCGTGCCGGTCGACGACAAATCCGTGGCCGTGCTCGCGTTCGCCAATCTCTCCGACGACAAAGCCAACGAGTATTTCTCCGACGGCATCAGCGAGGAATTGCTCAACGTCCTCGCTAAGGTGCCCGGCTTGAAGGTCTCAGCGCGCACCTCGGCATTTCATTTCAAAGGCAAAGACACGCCAGTCCCGGAAATTGCGAAACAGCTCGGCGTCGCCTACGTCGTCGAAGGTAGCGTGCGCAAGGCCGGCGACAAGGTCCGCATCACCGCCCAGCTCATCAAAGCAGCCGATGGCTTTCACGTGTGGAGCGACACCTTCACGCGCGATCTCAAAGACGTGTTCGCCGTGCAGGACGAAATCGCGGGGCTGATCGCCCAAAAGCTCTCGATCAAATTGCAGGCGTCCGACGTCACCGCCGCATCAACAGCCGAAAGCTACGACCTGCTTCTGCAGGCGCGACACTTCGCGCGGCAGGAGAGCAACGCCGGCTGGCGGCGCGCGATCGAGCTGTATCAGAAGGTCCTCACCGCCGCCCCCCACTCGGCGTCAGCCTGGGCCGGGATCGCTGACGCTTACGTTCAACTCGGACGCTTCAACGGCATGCCCGCACTCGAGGCGATGAACGAGGCGCGCACCGCCGCACGGCGCGCCCTCGAATTCGAGCCCCACGAGCCCACCGCGCTCGCCGCGCTCGGCTGGGTGGCGCGGACCGCCGACTGGAATTGGCGTGAAGCGCGCCGCTACTTCGCCCGCGCACTCGCCGCGCAACCGGGCAACTCCGCCATTATCTCCGCGAACGCGATCCTCGAACTCAACCTCGGGAACACCGACGGCGCACTGACGCTCGCCGAACGCGCCGTGGCGGTCGATCCGCTCAACGCCAGCGCGTATTTCAACCTCGGCGTCGTCTACTACATGCTCAAGCGCCCCGCGGACGCGTTGCCGGCTTACGATCGCGCCATCGCGCTGGCGCCGACCGCCGAAGAGTATCACTGCCACCGCGCCGTGATCCTCGCCCTGTTGGGCCGCCACGCCGAGGCACGACTCGCTTGGGAGGCCGAACCCCATCCCGGCTACCGACGGGTAGCCATCGGCCATTGCGCCGCGCTGAGCGGTGACCGCGCCGAAGCATCCCGCGCGCTCGCGGAACTCATCGCAAATCACGCCGACGATTTTCCCGGCTACATCTCGGATGTCTGTGCCTCGCAGGGCGACCTCACGGGCGCCTTGGATTGGTTCGATCGCGCCATCTCCCGACGCGACAACAGTGTGCCGTGGTTCAAATGCGATCTCTGGCACGTGCCGTTGCGCGACCACCCACGCTGGCTCGAATTAATCCGCCGCATCGGCCTGTCGGACGACCAGCTGAAATGAGCGCTCCCTCCCAAGCAGTCTTTCTTTCCTACGCCTCTCAGGACATGGAGGCGGCCAGGCGCATCTGCGATACGCTGCGCAACGGCGGCGTCGAGGTGTGGTTCGACGCCGACGGCGGACTCGAACACGGCGACGAGTGGGACGCGAAGATCCGCCGACAAATCAAAGAGTGCGTGCTCTTCATCCCGATCATCTCCGCGAGCACGCAAGCGCGCCCCGAGGGATATTTCCGAATCGAATGGGAACTCGCCGCCCAGCGCGCGTTGGGCATCGCGAGCGGCGTGCCGTTCATTCTTCCCATCGTCATCGACGACACCAAGGAGCCCGATGCGCTCGTCCCTGATCGCTTCCGCATGGTCCAATGGACCCGGCTGCGCGGCGGGGAAGTGCCGCCGGAGGTGCTCCAACGCTTTCTGAAACTCTGGTCGCATCGCATCGGCGCGCTGAACGGCGTTGCACCAGCCGCGAGCTCTGCGACTCCCATCGCCGTGCCAACGGTCCAAGCTCCCTCCCGGACCCGAACGTGGTGGCCGGTTGCGCTCGCTGCGGGAGCGACGCTCGCCGTCGGAGCTTGGTGGTTCTTGCGGCCGGCGCGCGTGCCGGCCGGGCCATCCGCTGCATCCTCCCCCGCGACCGTCAGCGCACCGACGACGGAAGCGCGCGACCTCGCTCGTCGAGCCCACGCTCTGATCAACACGCTCGATGCGGGACGCGACGACTATCAACTCGCCGAGGAACTGATCATGAAGGCCCAGGCGAAGGATAACACCGATGCTGAAATCTGGGCGGTCGAGGCGCAGGTGCATCAGCGCATCAACCAGCGAGGCTGGGATACCTCCGACGCACGCCGCGAATCCGCCCGGCGGGCCACGCAACGCGCGCTGCGCCTCGACCCGCAATCGTTTGAAGCGCGTTTTGCCCAAGCCGGTCTGCTCGGCAACGCCGGTCGCGAAGCCGAGGAACGTGAACGCATCTTGCGTGAACTGCGCCGCGAGCGCCCCACCGAACAGCGCGTGCTGCGCTCGCTCGCCAGCCTCCTGGGCCGGATGCGTCGCCTGGACGAAGCCGCAGCCATTGCGCACGAATCTGCCGCGCTCCCCGGGGGTGATCCGCTCGCGCTCTACGATCTGAGCCAGAGTTACTGGTTCGCCGGCCGGGCCGCCGATGCGGAAACGGCGATCGAAGCCGCTCTCGCCCAAAAAACCTTCACCGGAGCACTGCTCCTCAACGTCTGGTATAAAACGTCTTTGCGCGGCGACATCACCCGCGCCCGCGAGTTACTCAACCGCACCAATCCCGCGGAGATGACGGAGGATCGCGCGGCGTATTTTGGCTACTACACGGAATACCTCGGCCGCTCACCCGACAAAGCCATCGCCTGGCTCCGCGCAGTGCCGCGCGACTGGCTCAACGACGCGTGGTATCGCGGCCCGAAGGCCCTGCTCATCGGCAATGCCTACCAGCTCGCCGGCCGCTCGGATGCCGCGCGTATCGAATGGCAATCCGCTCTCAAGCTGATCGACCAGAAACTCACGGAGGAAAATCGCAATCTGTCCCTCCTGCGTCGGCGTGTCGAATTGCTGGCCCGGTTGGGCCAGGGAGAGGAAGCCACGCGGCAGCTCGCGCTGCTCAGTGAAGTCGCCGGCCCCGAAAGCGAGCGAACCGCGGGACTGACTGCGGGCATCAGCCTCTGCAACGCCCTTGTCGGCCAAAAGGCCGACGCGATCCGCCAGATAGCGACGTTCGTTCGCACCAGCGCGAATTGGCAGGTCACGTTTTCGTCTGCGGCGCTGCGCCTTGATCCCGACTACGACACGCTGCGCGGCGAACCGGCGTTCGAAGCGCTGATCGCCGAGATCGCGGCACGTGAACGCGACATCACCTCGACCGACGGGAAGCAATCGAGCCTCGGAACCGCGAACGCCCCGGCCATCGCCCGGCGTTCTGCGCACGGCACCGGATCCGCCAAGTCTCCCGCCCCATGAACGATTCGAGCCGCGCCGTCTTCCTCTCCTATGCCTCCCAGGACGCCGAGGCGGCGAAGCGCATTTGCGAGGCCCTCCGCGCCACCGGGGTCGAAGTGTGGTTCGATCAAAACGAACTCGTTGGTGGCGACACGTGGGACGCCAAAATTCGCGGCCAGATCGCGAGCTGCGCGCTGTTCATGCCTATCATCTCGGCCAGCACGCAGGCACGGCTCGAGGGGTATTTCCGACTCGAATGGAAAATCGCCGCGCAACGAACCCACACGATGGCGGACGAGCGCGTATTCCTGCTGCCCATCGTGATCGATGGCACCCGCGACAGCGACGCGCGGGTGCCGTCGGAATTTAAGCAGGTGCAGTGGACGCGTCTGCCGCGGGCGAGACCACCCCGACCTTCTGCGCCCGCGTGCAAAAGCTCCTGCAAACCGACGCGTTGCTCGCAGAAACTTCCAGCGCTGCTCCTGCATCCGCGGCACCGGCCGCCAAGAAAACCAACTGGATCGGCTACGGCTGGGCCTTGGTCGGCATCGTCTTCGCCCTGGTCTATGCCGTGCGCCCCTTTTGGGCGGAGCGCCACACGCCGAAGGAAAAAACCGCGAGCCAAGTCGCGAAACCCGAGGCCCAGCGCCCGCTGGCGCGCGCGCTGCAACTGCGCGCGTTGGATGGCCTCTCTCGCGAACGTCTCGGCGCCGCCGACGAATTAACGGCGCAAGCGCTCAAATCCGATCCCACCGACGCCGACGCGCTCGCGCTCGCCGCGCAGATCGACGCGCTGATGGTCTACCGCTCCTGGGATCTGTCCGAGGAGCGCCGGCAATCGGCGGCCAAGCGCGCCGCGCGCGCCGTCGCACTTGCCCCCGAATCGTTCGAAGCCCGCCGCGCCCAAGCCATCGTAGCGGGTTTCATGGTGCGTTCACCGGAAACCCTCCGCGAGGCCGAAGAGACTTATCGTTCGCTCGCGGCCGAACGTCCCGGCGACGAAAACGTGCTCGAAGAACTCGGCACCGTCCTCCTCTCGCTCCGCCGCTTCGACGAAGCCGCTCAGATTTTCCTGCAAGCGCACCGGCCGCAGCTCGCCGGCAACACCTACTACGCCGCCGGTCGCGTCGAGGACGCACGCCGAGTCGCCGACGAGTTGCTGGCGCAACGCCGCACGGCCGCCGCCCTCATTCTCAAGGCGAACGTCGAGCTGTTTGGTTTCAACAACCTCGCCGCCGCTCAAGCGGCTGTCAGCCAGCTCACGCCCACCGAGCTTCGCGAAGACGATGCCGCCGGCATTGCGCTGCGCCTCGCCGTGCTGAGCCGGGACGCCACCGGCATCCTGCGACTGCTTGAGCCGTTTCCCCACCCCTTTGTCTCGATCCTCGGCGTCAACTACCCGCGCCAATACTGGACCGGCCTCGCGCGCTCGTTGCTTAACCAGCCGGAAGCCGCGCAAATCGAATGGCGTGGCGGCCTCCGCTCGATCGAGGAACGTCTGAAAGCCCGCCCCGGCGACTCCGATGCGCTCAGCTGGGCCGCCATGTTCCACGCCGCGCTCGGCCAGCGCGCTGAGACGGAGCAGGCGCTGCGCACCTACGCCAACTACCGCGACCTCTCCACCGGGCGCTGGGATTTCAATTACTGCGTTCCGCTGCTCCGCATGGGCGAGCGGCTCGACGAAGTCATCGCCCGCCTCTCGAAATCGCTGCGGGACACCAAGAATTTCAACCGCATCCTCTACGCGTGGGCACGTTACTCGCCGGAGTTCGACCCGGTGCGCGGACACCCGGAGTTCGAGCGTCTGCTGCGCGAAGTCCGCCCGAGCACCGCCGCGCCGTTCGAAGGCGGCCCGGCAACACCGTAGCGAACCGACGATCGCGACAAGCGATCGCGCGCAGTCTAGGTATTTCAACGAGCGGAGAAGCGCACCTCGCCGCTCGCGAGACCGTCGGACTCCACGCGTAGCGTGATCGGGCCGCCGGCGCCCGCCCGCGAACGCACGATCGCGAGCGCGAGGCCGTTGAAGGCAGCGCGTTCGGCACTCGCGAAGATGCGGTGATCGGTCGGATCGCCATTGTCGGTGGCGATAAGATCAGCGGCGCCAGTCACGGAGAATTTCAACCGCGGCTTCGAGCGCGGCACGACGAGGCCGTCTTTGTCGACGACGGCGATCGTCACGAACGCGAGGTCGCTGCCATCGGCGCGCACTTCGGTGCGGTCGACCGTCACGCGCAGCGACGCCGGCGCACCGGTCGTGCGCTGCACGGCGTCAGCCCACGGTTGGCCGTTCTTGTAAGTAACAACCTTCAGTTCGCCGGGCTGATACTTCACGTCGTCCCAGCGGAAACGGTAGTCGAGCGGCCCGCGCTTCTTGCGACCAAGCGACTGGCCATTGAGGAACAGTTCGGCTTCATCGCCCGACGAGTAGACGTGCACCGGCGTGACTTCGCCGACGCGTTCCGGCCAGTTCCAGTGCGGCAGGATGTGCGCCATCGGCAGGTCGGGCCGCCAGCGCGCCTGATAGAGATAAAAGCGGTCCTTCGGAAATCCCGCGAGGTCCACGATGCCGAAGTAGCTGCTGCGCGATGGCACCCGGATTTTGCCCAGCGCGGCGAGTTCCTGCGCCGCTTTCTCGCGTGCGACGGGATCGGCGAAGTTCAGCAGGTTCGTCGCGTCGCTGTCGAATGGCGTCGGTTCGCCAAGGTAGTCGAAGCCCGTCCACACGAACTCGCCGAGCACGTAGGGATTCTCGTCGAGCGCCTTCCACTCGACATCCGGCGGCCACGCCCACCACGGCGCGTAGAGGTCGTAGCTGCTGACGTGGAAGTTGGACGCGCCATCGGATTTCTTTTCCGAGACCGGGAAGAAATACTCGCCGCGCGAACTGATCGTCGATGCGGTCTCCGACCCCATCATCACAACCTGCGGGTGGCGCGCGTGGAGCTTCGCGTATTCAGCGGGCTTGTAGTTGAAACCGATGGCATCGAGCACCGACTCGAAGCCTTGGTAAGCGGAGGGCGGCTTGTCGCTGCCGATCACGACGCCGCGCGTGCGGTCCTCTTCGCGCACGATCGCGGCAAGGTGCGCGGCGAGTTTCCAGCCCTCGGGCGAGCCGAGTTCGGGCAACTCGTTGCCGATGCTCCATTGGATGACGCTCGGGTGATTGCGATCGCGCCGGATCATCGCGCGCAGGTCGCGCTCGTGCCAGTCGTCGAAGAGCCGGCTGTAGTCGTCGGCCTTCTTCGCGTTCTGCCACGCGTCGGAGAGCTCCGTCATGACGAGCAAGCCCATGCGGTCGCACAGTTCGAGAAGTTCCGGCGCGGGCGGGTTGTGGCTCGTGCGGATGGCGTTGCAGCCGAACGACTGCAAAATTTCCAACTGCCGCTCGAGCGCACGCGTGTTGATGGCAGCGCCGAGCGCGCCGAGATCATGGTGCATGCAGACGCCGCGGAGCGGAATGCGCTCGCCGTTGAGCTTCAATCCCTCCGTCGCGCTCATCGTCACCGTGCGAATGCCGAACGGCGTGCGCACGACGTCGATCTCGCGGCCGTCGCGCACCACGCGCGTCTCGGCGATGTAGCGGTTGCGTTCACGCAGGCTCCAGAGCTTCGGCGCCGACACGCGAAGCGTGTGCGCGGCGTGGCCTTGTTTGCCGGCAGGCACGGTGATCGCCTGCGGCTCGGAGATCGCGACCGGTTCGCCGACGGCATTGCCGGCCGCATCGGCCGCGAACAAGCGCACGCTCGCCTGCACGGCGGCGTCCGCCGCGGACGTATTGTCGAGCGTGATGCCGACGTTCACGAGTGCGGCGTCGGCGCTGAGCTGCGGTGTCGTGACGAACACGCCCCAGTGCGCCACGGCGACATCGGCCGTTTTCGTCAGCCAGACGTTGCGATAGATGCCCGCGCCCGGATACCAGCGCGACGACTCGCGCGGCGGGCTCAGCCGCACCGCGACGACGTTTTCGGCGCCAGGCTTCACGAACGCCGTGAGATCGACGCGCCACGACGAGTAGCCGTAGGCCCAGCCGCCGGCGAACTGGCCGTTGCACCACACGAGCGCGTAGGACATTGCGCCGTCGAACTCGAGGTAGACGCGCCGGCCCGCGTCCTCGGCCGGCAGCGCAAACTTCTTCCGATACCAACCGGTGCCCGACCACGGCAGCTTGCCGGTCGAGCCCGCAAGCTCCTGCATGAACGGCCCCTCGATGCCCCAATCGTGCGGCACGTCGAGCGCGCGCCACGCAGAGTCGTCGAATTCGGACTTCGGAAATTTCAGCCACCACATGGGTCGCGCCGGCGCCGCGAGCGGCCGCGGCGCTTGGTAGTTCAGCAGATGATCACCGGTAGGAAGCATCCACTGCTTCACGCGCTCGTAGTTGAGCGACTCGCCCGCGTCGGGGTCGTCGCCCTTGAAGAATTTCCACCCGGCGTTGAAAGAGACGCGCTCGCGTCCGCCCTCCGCCCCGAACGCAACACTAGCCAGCAACGCCACCAACAGGAACGCTCGTTTCATGCGATCGCGACTTTACGTGTGCCGCCATTGAGCGCCATCCCGCAGTTGCAGACTGATGCGCTCCGCAGGCGTGCCGCGCGAGTGGTAGCGGAAGCCGTGAGGCTTTCGCGGCTCACACGCGGCGAAACTCTGACGAGTTCCGCTACGGTATCGTGTTGCTTCTACGCCGCGGGCTGCAGCGCGCCGCTGTTCCAGCCGGCGCGATAGATCGGGTGGCCTTCGCACTCGCCGACACGCACCGGGTTGTAGCGACGGATCAATCCCGCCCCGCACGCGCTCCACGCCGTTTGCAGAAGACACTTCGGGTGAAACACGTCCATCTCGTGCAGCGCGCATTGCAGCAATCGAGTGCCAATCCCCTGCCCGCGAAACGGCGCGCGCAGCGCCACGCTGGTCATGTAGACGGCGCTGCAATCCGCGGCCGACGTCGCGAAGTGCGCGAGGGTCATACCGCCGTCGCGTTCGCCCCGCAGGAGGCGCGCTTCGCCTGCGCCGTTCAGCGGGATCAGCCAGCAGAAGCCGGCAACGGCGCCGCCGGGTCCCAACGCCAAGGCGAGACCGCGAGGCGCGATGCCAAGTAACGTGAGGTCGGATTCGAGCGTCCCGAAATCCGCATCGTCGTGCGTCGGGAAGTGCTCGGCTTCGATCGCGCGCAGCTCGCGAATGGTGGAAAAAGCATCGCGGCCCGACTCGCCAAACGACACGACGGCGGTCCACGAAATGGGAGCGGCAGAAAGGGAGGTCACGGCCGCTAGTTTGAGCGACGCGCCCGGTCACCCCACCGGATAGTTGCCGCGAGGCGCGCCTATCACCGGCACTTCGACACACCCCAGAATTCCTGCTGGTTTCTTGGGGCGTTCTGCCGCAGTCATTTACAAAATGTCATAGCTCGGAACGCTGCCGCACCGCGACGTTTTGGCGTGCCCGACGACGTTCCCGCCGCGAAAAAATCAGGCTCCAGCCTGCGTTTC
The DNA here is from genome assembly GCA_041906465.1 of Candidatus Didemnitutus sp. Taxonomy (GTDB): domain Bacteria; phylum Verrucomicrobiota; class Verrucomicrobiia; order Opitutales; family Opitutaceae; genus Didemnitutus. The sequence goes on from JAYRJE010000004.1 coordinate 141,374, forward strand.
CACCCAACGCACCGCATGCCGGACCAGCGCGGTGCCGTCCGTAATACCGAGCTTGCTTTTGATGTTCGCGCGGTGGACGTCGACGGTCTTGGTGCTCAGGTGCAGCTGGTCCGCGATGTCGTGCGTGCTCTTGCCCTGCCCGATGAGTTGAAAAACCTCGAACTCGCGATCGGTCAGTTTCGCGATCGGGGAATTCGACTGCCGCGGCGTGCCGCCGTGCAAATTCTCGAGCAGGCGCGCCGAGAGGCGCGGGCTGACGTAGATTTCGCCGCGCAGGACCTGGCGCAACGCCGCCAGCAACGCCTCGCCGCCGGCTTCCTTCATGATGTATCCGCGCGCTCCCGCCCGCAGCATGCGCTCTGCGTAGACGAGTTCGTCGTGCATCGAGATGACGAGCACCCGCAGGTTCGGATGCAGGGCGTGGAGGTCCTTGATGAATTCGGCGCCGCTGCGGCCAGGCATCGTGATGTCGCTCAGCACCAAATCGGGCTTCACGCGCGGCAGTGCTTGCAGCGCTTCGGCCGGATTGCCCGCCTCGCCGGACACTTCCATGTCCGGCTGCCGATCGATGAGCTGGGCCAGTCCCGCCCGCATGAACGGGTGGTCGTCGACCACGAGGATGCGTTGGCGCGTCGTCGTCGCGGCGGGTGCTTCCGGAGCAGGCGGAGGTGAATTCTTTCGCGGTTTCTTCATGGCCGGGGCCAAAGGCAAGCAATGGCAGTGCCGCCGCCGCGCGCGCGTTTCACGGTCAGCTCGGCACCGATCAAGCTGGCGCGGTGCTGCATGAGTCCGAGGCCGGTGCCCCGTTTCTCGGCTCCGTCCTGAAGGCCGACGCCATCATCGGAGATTTCCAACGCGATTCGATCCGCCCGCCGCACGAGGCTCAGGCGAATCGTCTTCGCGCGCGCGTGCCGGACGGCATTGTTCACGGCTTCTTGGGCGATGCGGTAGAGATGTCCGGCAATGTGCGTGTCCGCGAGTTCGACGGTTTGGTCCGTCAGATAAACGCAATGCACGCGTCCCAACGCGTTCGTGCGGTCGGCGAGGGCCGTCAACCCGTGGTGCAGGGCTTCGGGTCCTTGCCCGAGCGGCACGAGTCCACGAGCCAGGAAACGCGTCTGCGCAATCGCTTCGCGCAACATGCCGCTCATCTGGTCGAGGCGCGTGGAAACCTTCGGATGCGTGAAAGCGGTGTCCTCCTTCAACGCGGTGCACATGAGTTCGAGCGCCGTGAGCAGCTGGCCCAAACCGTCGTGCAAGTCGGCGCCGATGGCGTGGCGCTCGCGCTCGCTGGCGGCGAGGACCTCGGCTTCCAACCGCACCTGTTCGGCGCGGGCGGCGGCGAGCGCCCGATCTCGCGCGATCGAATCCAGCACCCGCTGGGCCACGCCCGGCAACAGGTCGAGCAGCGCGGTGTCTTTCATCACGTAGTCCAACGCGCCGTGTTTCATCACCTCGACGGCCGACTTCTCGTCGCCCTGACCGGTGACCACGACGAATGGCACCGCGAGGCCCGTCGAAGTGTATTTGTTCAGCAATTCCACTCCCTGCGCATCGCGGAGCTTGAGATCGAGCAACAGCAGGTCGTGCGAGGAAGCCTTGAGCGCCTCGAACGCCTCGCGGCAGCTCGTGGCCGTGTCGACTTCGTGGCCCTCGGCGCGCAACGCCTCCGCCATGAGAATCAGCAAGCCCTCGTCGTCATCGACGACGAGAATACGGGCGGGAGTGCGACTGGCGGAACTCACTTGCTCGCAACCGGCGGAACGAGCAACAGCATCACGAACATGCCCAGCCGGCGGATCGCCTCGGTGAACTTGTCGTAATCGACCGGCTTCTGGATGTAGACGCTGCACCCGAGTTGGTGGCAACGCTCCACCTCGCGCGAATCGTCGGTCGTCGTGAGCATGATGACCGGCAGTTTGCGCAGTTCCGGGTCGGACTTGATGCGCCGGAGCACCTCGATGCCATCGACCTTGGGCATGCGAATGTCGAGCAGCACCAGGTAGGTGCCCTCGTGACTGCGCAGGACCTTGCCGTCCTGATCGAAAAAATAGTCGAGCACCGCCTGGCCGTCGCGGAAGTGCTCGATCGGATTTTTGAGGCCGGCCATTTCCAGGTTTTCCCGGATGAGGATGGCGTGGCCTTCGTCGTCTTCGACGATGAGAATGGTAGGAGATTTGTTCATGGCGTGGTCCGGCACAGCGCGCTTACGCCGCCGGCAATGAAACGCGGAAAATGGAACCGCTGTTCGGAGCGCTCTCAACCCAAATCCGGCCGCCCTGCCGTTCGAGCACGCGCTGCGCGATGGCGAGACCGAGCCCCTCGCCCGGCGAATCGGCCGGGTTGAGCCGGTGGAAAATCTCGAAAATTTTCGCCTGATGCTCGCGCGCGATGCCGATGCCGTTGTCCACGACTTCGTAGACCGCCATGCCTTGCTCGACGCGCCCGTTGATATCGATGCGCAGCGGACGATCCAGCGAGCGATACTTGAGGGCGTTATCGAGGAGGTTCGCGAACACCTGATTGGTCTGGGCGCTGTCACCGGCGCAACGCGGCAGCACGCCCACACGAATCTGGGCCTTGGCCTCGTCGAGTTGGAACTTCATCGCCGCCGTGATCTCGGAAAGCATCGCATTCATGTCGAGCGGGCGGAGGTTCAGCGCGACCCGGCCGAGCCGCGAATAGTGCAGCAGACCCGCAAGCAAGGCCTCCATCTTGGTCACGCCGGCGCTGATGAACTTGAGCGCTTGCGGAATCGTGACATCGAGCGGCTTGCGCAGCGCCTCGCCGGCTACTTTGCCGTCGGGCGCCGCCGCGACGGCCTCGCGGATTTGCTCGCAGGCGCGGGTCAACTGCCGGCTGAAGCCCTGCACGTTGACGAGCGGCGAACGCAGATCGTGCGAGACCGTATAGACGATTGCCTCGAGTTCCTTGTTCTTCTGTGCGAGATCCGCCGCGATGCGCTGGAGCTCGAGTTCGTCAGCCTTGCGCTGCGTGATGTCCGTGCGGATCGCGATGTATTGGTAGGGTTTCCCCGCGGCGTTGAGGAAAGGGAAAATCGTCGTGTCGACCCAGTAGAACGAGCCGTCCCTGGCGCGATTCTGGATCTCACCGTGCCAGATTTGGCCCCGGCCGATCGTGCTCCACAGGTCCTTGAAAAATTCCTTCGAGTGAAAACCGGAGTTGATGACGCGATGGTCCTGCCCGATCAACTCCTCGCGCGCATACTTCGAAATCGCGCAGAACTTATCGTTCACGTAAGTGATGCGGCCGGACGGATCGGTGATCGCCACGATGGAGTGCGCATCGAGCGCGGCTTTCATGTCGCGCAATTCGCGCGCAGCACTGACGAGTTCCTCCGGAGAGGCGGTTTGGTCGGCGGCGAGGCGAGCGATCAACTGCTCGCGCGTGAGTGCGGAAAAATCGGGCGTGGGCACGCGAAAAACGTGTTCAGGCAACCGCGCGCTGGCAAGCGCGGGCGGCCGCGATCTAGGGAAATTCTTTAGTCAGTCCCAGCCCCGGCGCCAATTACGCGTCTGCGCACCTTCTGCTATTTTCAACGCATGCAAGCGATCCACGCCGCCCCTGCTCTGCCCTTCGTGCCCGCCACGACTTCCCGCGACTCCGGTCGCAGCGTCATCCAGCACCTCGAACGTGCTGCGATCTTCCAGGACTACAAAGACGCCTTCGAGGCCACGACCGGCCTCCCGCTCGCCCTCCGCGCCACCGGCACCTTCAACTCTCCGCTGCACGATTCGAAGCGCGTGAATCCCTTCTGCCAGCTGATGGCCGGCCGCAACAAGACCTGCGCCAACTGCCTCCTCGTCCAGCAACAGGCCGAAGAGCAGGCGCGCGACGAAGCGAAGACCTTCCAATGCTTCGCCGGTCTCAGCGAGGCCGCCGTGCCGGTCCGCGTCGGTGAGCAGGTGCTCGGTCACCTCCAGACCGGCCAGATCATTCTCCAAGCCCCCAGCCAAGCCGGCTTCAAAGCCATCTCGCGCCAGATCAGCCCCGACACGTCGGCCAAAGAGGTCGAAAGCATCAAGAAGGCCTACTTCGGCACCCGCGTCCTCTCGAAGTCGCAATTCGAGTCCATCGTCCGCCTGCTCTCCGTTTTCTCGCAGCACCTCTCCTCGATCAGCAACCAGGTGATGGTGCAGGAATCGACCGCTGAGTCTCCCGTCGTCGCGAAGGCCCGCGCCTTCATTCAAGAAAACTACACCGGCGAGATCTCCGTCGGCGATGTCGCCCGCGCCGTGAACATGAGCACGTTCTACTTCTGCAAGGTGTTTAAGGCCGGCACCGGTCTCACCTTCACGGACTACCTCGCGCGCCTGCGCGTCGAGACCGTCAAGCAACAGATGATCAACCCGCACATCCGCGTCAGCGAAGCGGCTTTCGCCGCCGGGTTCCAGTCGCTCTCCCAGTTCAATCGCGTGTTCCGCCGCATCGCCGGCGAGTCCCCCAGCGACTACCGCGAGCGCGTCGTCGGCAGCATCCCGCACTCCGAGCACGGCACCCGCGCCGCCTAAGCTTTAGCGCTCCCGCGCCACCGGTCCGTATTACGGCAAAGTCCGTAATGCGGACTTTTGTTTTTGGCGTTGTGCGATCGCCGCGACGTGCGGTTCGAGACCGCTCAGGCACGCAACGCCTGCTCGTGCTCACGAGCGCCTCGCCCAAGTAGCGAGCGCGGGCTGCCACCAGCGCCGCCGGGAACATCGAGCGCGCGAGCTACCGGGCACTCGGCGGCTCCACAAAAGCAGCCAGCGCGTAGATCAGCGCGGCGTTCCAGTTGAGCGCGATTTCGTTTTGGCGAAAATCCGCCATCTCATCGACCCAGCTGCGACCGGTTGGATGACCGCCGCCCACGAGATAGCCGGGCCAGGCCGGCTCGCCGCGCCGATCGTGCGGGTGTGCCGGTGGCTGATACCCCAGACCGGTCACGTAAGAGCGCCCGTGAAAATTCCGTCCGAGCAAAAACCCGATCGCATGCGCGGCGGCGCCGCGACGTTCCGCGGACGCCTGAATGCGATTCGCCAGGTGCAACAAGAACGTCTGGCTCGCCGTGTCGCCGTTGGCGCCCCAATACCACATGCCGGCCTCGCCCCCGAGCGGACGACCGTAAGCATGCGCCTCCGCCACCGCGACGATGCGGTCCGCTTGCGCGAGCAGTTGCGACCGCAAACGCGCCACGAGTTGCGCGTCGCGCCCCACCGCTTCGGTTTCGAGATACGTCGCCAGACCGAAATCCCGCACGTCGCCCCAAGTCGGCCCGCGCGACGTGAACGCCTCTTTCGCCGCGCGATGCTCAAACTCCGCGAGGAACTTCTGGTCGCGAGTGGTTGCCCACATCTCGACCGCCGCCCACAGCCGCCCTTCCGCGTCGGGCACGTCGTAAGCACCGGTTTTAAACGCCTCCTGCTCCGGCTTCACATTTTCCGGATAACGCTCCAGGCACGCCCAGCTCCGTCGCGCCGCCGCGAGACAACGCTCGGCAAACGCCGCATCGAATTCCGCGTAATGTCGCGCCGCCATCGCCATCACCGCCACGAAATGCGCAGTCGCGTTCGTGCTCCACGTCGTGAAATAGCGCGGCGTGACATCCTGGTCCGGCGCGCCCCAATAGCGGAAATCGAGCTGCGAGAGCTTGTGGTGCACACGACCGTCCTCCGCCTGCATCGTGAAAAACCAGTCGAGTTCCCACCGCATTTCGTCGAGCAGGTCCGGCACGGCGTTGGCGCGCTCGGCGACCGGGAGATCGAGAGCGACGCGCTCGATGCGCGGCCGAAAGTGCTCCCACGCCTTGAAGAGCAAGCCGAGCGAGTAGCCGGCGTTCACGATGTATTTGTTGTAGTCCCCCGCATCATGCCAGCCGCCCGTCGCCGGACGGCGCACGTGCCCGCCACCGGCGCGGTCCAACCAACCGTCTTCCAAATGGCACGGACCATGAGCAAACACCTGACCGCCCCACTCGCCGCGCACGCCCGTCGGACTGCCGCAGCGCCACAGCGTGAGCCCCCGCGCCACGAGCCAATAGGCTCCATTCCAAGCGTCGCGACCAATCACGAACTCCGGCGATCGGCCCGCGCCCGGAACATCCACTTGGTAGCGGCCCGCCTCCCGAAACGCGCTGAAATCCGCCACGCGCACCGTCTCATCGGTATCGGTGGCCGCGCTGCGCAACTCCGGCCCGAGGCGACCGCGCCACGCCACCTCATCCGTGCCCGCGCGGAGAAGCGTGAACTCCCCACCACCGCTTGCCCCCACGACCGTGGCGCGCTTTGGCACGTCCGGCGGAAACCCGACCGAGTTCAAGCGCACCGGTCCACCGGCGACTGTCGCATGAAGCGAACCGGCAGTTGCGATCAACGCAGCGCAAAGGAGAACACGAAGGATCATGAGCAAAGGGAGTCGAAGGTCATCCGCCAGACCCGTTGACTAAAGCCACTCCGGCCCGTCACGCCAGCACGCTGAACGTCACGACACGCGGCCCGACGAATAATTGGATTTCGCCCGACTCCAAACAGAGCGCGCCGTCCGCGTCCGGAAACGCGAGATCGCGCTCCGGGACGATCTCCCAGCGCAACACCCGCGACTCACCGGCGCGGAGTTCGGCGGACGCAAAGTGTTTCAGATCGCGCCGCGGACGCGTGATGCTCGCGGCCGGATCGCGGATGAACCACAGCACGCTCTCGATGCCGGCGCGCGCGCCGGTGTTCGTCACCGTGACCTCCGCAGTGAGCGTCTCACCCGCCCGAACGTTCGCTCGCGAGAGCGTGATCTCACCGTAGGCGAACGTCGTGTAACTCAAACCGTGTCCGAACGCGTAGTGCGGCGATGTCGGCACGTCCTGATAAAAGCCCTCCGGGTCGCGGCGCGCACGCGGGCGCATGTTGTGATACAGCGGAATCAGCCCCGTGGTGCGAGGCCACGTGATCGCGAGCCGTCCCGACGGATTGGCGTCGCCGCGGAGAACGCGCGCAATCGCCGCGCCCGCGCGCGAGCCCGGCTGCCACGCCGCGAGAATCGCGCCGACCTGCGGCTCAATACGATGCAGCTCGACAGGCCGTCCACTGACCAAAACGAGCGCCGTCGGCTTGCCGAGCGCCGCCACCGCGAGCGCCAGTTGCTCTTGCACGCCGGGCAGCGCGATCGACGAGCGCGAAGCGTTCTCGCCGCTCATCGACCATTGCTCGCCCAGACAAAGCACGATGAAATCCGCGTCACGCGCCACGGCGATCGCCTCGGCAAAACCGTCTCGCTGGTCCCCTTCGATCGCGCAGCCCGGTGCAACGACAAGTTCGGTTCCAGCGGGCAAACGCGCCTGGAACTCCACCGCAATACTCGGAGTCTCGTCGCCGCGTCCCTGCTGCGCCCAGGAGCCGAGCAACGCGCTCTGATCCACCGCGAGCGGGCCGATCAGCGCGATGCGCTTGGCCGACGCGGGCAACGGCAAGATGGCGCCCTCGTTCTTGAGCAACACGAGCGAACGGATCGCGACCTCCTCGCAGAGCGCGAGCTGAGTCGCGTGCGGCGCGGCGCCGGTGAGCGAGTTCGGTTCAACGAACGGTTGCTCGAACAAACCCATCTCGAATTTCACCCGCAGCACGCGTCGCACCGCTTCGTCGACCGCGGCGAGCGGCACACGACCGCTGCGCACGAGTTCCGCGAGGTGCCGACGATAGAAGCCGTCGGCCATGTTCAGGTCGACGCCCGCGGTCAGCGCCAGCGCCGTGGCGTCAGCCTCAGTCGCGGCGTAGCCTTGATGCAGGAGCTGCAGCACCGCGTTCCAGTCGGACACGACGAGCCCTTCGAATTTCCAACGCTCGCGCAGAATCTCCGTCAGCGTCAGGCGATTGGCCGACGTCGGCACGCCGTTCAGATCGTTGAACGCGCTCATCACCGATTTCGCGCCGGCGCGCACGCCGGCCTCGAACGGCGGCAGATGCCGCTCCCACAGCGCCTGCGGCGGAATTTCCGTCGCGCTGTAGTCTCGTCCGCCCTCGGAGGCGCCGTAGCCGACATAGTGTTTCAGGCACGCGGCGATCGGCGTCGGCGCTTCCTGATAGCCGCGCACCGACGCCTCGGCAAAACGACTCGAGGCGAACGGCGACTCACCAAACGTCTCGGCCACCCGGCCCCAGCGCGGATCGACGCAGTGATCCACCATCGGCGCGAAGGTCCAATCGACGCCCTGTGCCCGCGCCATTTCCGCGGTCGCTGCGCAAGCGCGGCGAATCAGCTCCGGGTCCCAGGTGCAGGCCTGCGCGAGCGGAATCGGCGTGATCGCGCGATAGCCGTGAATGACATCGCAACCGAAAATCGCCGGAATCCCGAGCCGCGATTGCTCGACGCACATCCGCTGCAGCGCGTTGCGCGTCGCAAGCTCGGCTTGAACGCCGTTCAGGATGAACGACCCGTAAGTCGGCCGAAACTCATCCGAACGCTCCGCGAGGTTGTTCGGATTGGCGTCGCCGATGCCGCACTGGTGCAGTTGGTCGACCTTCTCCTCAAGCGTCAGGCGCGAGAGGAGATCGGCGACGCGCGCAGCGACGGGCAGCGTGGGATCGCGGAACCGCTCGTGTCCGGTCGTCATTTATTTGACCAGAGGCGAAAGCAACTTGGTCCAGACGGCGTAGCCGCCCGCCGCCATATGGAGGCGATCCGCCAAATAAAGCGTTTCGTCCGGCGAACCGTTGGCCGCCAGCATGCTTGGGTTCGTGTCGATGAACGAACGACGTGGATCGGCCGCGCAAAATTTCGCGATCTCCGCGTTGGCCGTGGCCATTTTCTCCCGCAAGGCCCAGCGCGACGGCGCGTATTGGAGCGACACGAACAGAATCTTCGTTTCCGGGCGCACGGCGTGAACCTTCGCGCAGAAAAACTCGAAGTCCTTCACGACCTCCTCAGGCGATTTGCCAGCCGCCACGTCGTTGGTGCCGGAGTAGAAGACGATCAGGCGCGGATGATGCGGCAACACGAGGCGGTCGAAATGCACGATCGCATCGGAGATCTGCGAGCCGCCGAAACCGCGATTCACCACGGGCACGCCGGGGAAATCCTCCTTCAGCGTTTTCCACATCCGGATCGACGAACTGCCGAGAAACAGCACGCAATCCGGCGCGCTAGGCGCCTTGGCGTCTTGCGTGGCGAATTCCGCCATCGCGGCCGACCAGTCGGCGGAGGCGACGGTATCGGCCGCCGAGACGGCGACCACCGCAGAGATGGCAAAGCATGCGGCGAGGGCCGCGCGACGAAGCGTGAGCAGGAGCGATTTCATGGGGCGAAGAAAAGGTGCAGGCGGATGGGTCACTCGAGTTTGAAGCTCGCCGTCAGCGTGGACGTTGCATCCGGGCCGACGAACACGTCGAACTCGCCCGCCTCGGGGCCAAACGTCATGTCGGCACGCCAGAACGCCAGGTCGGCGGGCGTGAGTTGGAACGAGACGTCGCGCGCCTCACCGGCCGCGAACTCGATCTTCTGAAAACCTTTCAACTCGCGCACCGGGCGCGTGACCGAGCCGAAGCGATCGCGCACGTAGAGTTGCACGACCTCTTCACCCGCGCGCGAGCCGGCATTGCGCACGCGCACCGTCACGGTGATCGCGCCGTCATCGCGCAGTGTCGGAGCGCTGAGGCGCAATTGATCATAGACGAAGGTCGTGTAGCTCAGCCCGAAACCGAACGGATACTGCGGGGTGTTCGGCGAATCGATGTAACGCGAGTAGTAAGGATCCTTGGCATCCTTCGGCTCCGGGCGCCCGGAGCTTTTGTGCGCGTAGAAGAGCGGAATCTGGCCCACCGAGCGCGGCCAGCTGACGGGGAGCTTGCCGGAGGGATTGTAGGCGCCGGTCAACACATCGGCGATCGCCGGGCCACCCATCGTGCCCGGGTGCCACGGCACAAGGATCGCGTCCACCATTGCCTCCATGCGGTCGAGCGACAGCGGACGCCCCGCCATCACGAGCAGCACGATGGGCTTGCCGGCCTGGTGCAGCTCTTCGAGCAACGCCATCTGCGGACCGGAAAAATCGAGCGACGTCCGACTCGTCGACTCGCCGGACTGCTTGTAGCTCTCGCCGAGCGCCGCGACCACGACGTCCGCAGCTTCCGCCGCAGCGCGGGCGGCCGCGAAGCCGCTGCGATCGTCGCCCTCGGTCGCGCAGCCCGGCGCGTAACGAAAATTCTCACCGTAAACCTGCTGCAAGGCGGCGCGCACGGTCACCGTGTCGTGGCGATCGGCCCGCGCGTGCCAGGTGCCGACTTGGTCGAGCGGCGAATCTGCCAGCGGGCCGACGAGAGCGACCTTCAGGCCGCTCGTCTTCAGCGGCAGCAGGTCCTGCTTGTTCTTCAGGAGCACGCACGAGCGCCGCGCCAGATCGCGCGCCACTTCGAGGTGGCGCGGGTGCAGGAGCAGCGATGACTCGCGTTGTGAATCGCTGAACCGATACGGATCGTCGAAGAGTCCGAGGCGGAACTTGGCCGCGAGGATCGCGCCGACGGCTTGATCGAGCCGCGCCTGAGTCACCTTGCCCTCACGCACGAGTTGCGCGAGGTGCGGACCGAAGGCGGCATTCTCCATGTCCATGTCGAGGCCGGCGTTGAACGACTTCAGCGCGGCTTCGCGCAGATCGCCCACATAGCCGTGCGCGCGCATTTCGGCCGCGCTTGCCCAGTCGGACACCACGAAGCCCTTGAAGTCCCACTCGCGACGCAGCACTTGGTCCAACAGGAACGGGTTCGCGGAGCACGGCGTGCCGTCGAGATCGTTGAACGCCGCCATGAAGGTCACGACGCCCGCCTCCTTCGCGGCGCGAAACGGCGGGAAATAGACCTCGCGCAGCTGACGCTCGGTCACGTCCGTCGTGAAATAGTCGCGTCCCGCCTGCGCGGCGCCGTAGGCGGCGAAGTGCTTCGCGCACGCGAGAACGCGATCCGTGCCGGCGAACGAGCCGTCGCCCTGAAAACCGCGCACGCGCGCGCGGGCAATGGCCGAGCCGAGAAACGGGTCCTCGCCCGCGCTCTCGGCGATGCGGCCCCAGCGCGGGTCGCGCGCGATGTCCACCATCGGCGCAAACGTCCAGTGCAGGCCAGCCGCCGCAGCTTCGATGGCGGCGATGTGCTCGGCCTCTTCAATTCGCGCCATGTCCCACGACGCGGCCGAGGCGAGCGGGATCGGGAAAATCGTCCGATAGCCGTGGATGACATCGAGCCCGAAAAGCAGCGGAATCTTCAGGCGCGAGTGTTCGACGGCGATCTGTTGCCATTTGCGCGTCTGCTCGACGCCGACGACGTTGAGCATGCTGCCGACCATGCCCTTCTCCAGCTCCGGCGTGATCGATGCCTGCGACGCCGGGCCGGTCATGTCCTTCCGCGACGAGTATTGGACGAGTTGCCCGACCTTTTCCTCGAGCGTCATGCGTCCGAGCAGGTCGCGGACACGTTCGTCGACAGACGGCGTCGGCGCCGCGCGGAGCGCGAGGGAGATCAAACCAAGGACAACGATGACGAGGGCAGAACGAACGAAACGCATGGGAGAGACGCGATCAGGGTGCCGGTGAGGGTTCGGAGGCAAGCGAGCCCGACGCAGACCTTTTGATTGTCATCGCGAGCCCGACGTAGTCGGGCGTGGCGATCCAGCGCTCTGGATTGCTTCGTCGCTACGCTCCTCGCAATGACAGACAAAAAGGCGGCGGAAGGAGAACTCAGTAAGCAATCGACAGTTTCGCCGGGAGCCTGTCGATGCGGATTTCGCTGCCGCCGGGCGAAACGAGGTGACCGTCGCCCGATACCTCGCGGATCGGACGCGACAACGGCGACCGCAGGATCACGCCTCCGGCCGGAATCTTGAGCCCGTCCGCGATCGTCACGTCCACGGCATTCACCGAGCCATCCGCGGCGCGGCGGCTCTTGAGCGTGTAGCTGATTTTCCCGCAGTAAGTCGGGAGCGAGATCACCTCGACGCCCGCCGGATCGGTTACCCACGCATCCGCGACGCCCGCGGCGACGACGAGAGCGTCGTCCTGCTCGCGCTCGTAGACGAACATGCCGCGCACCGAACGAATGAAGTCCGAGCCGCACCACGTGTGCGGCATGTCGCCGATCATGCGCGGGGTCTTGGGATCACGGAAGACGACCTCCGCCCAGTGGTTCCAGCCCGCGGGGCGGCGCAACGACATGAAGTAGTCGAGGCAGGCGAGCGCGCGGTCCTTTTGCCCCAGGTAAACATAGGTGCCGATCACGCGGTTCTCGTAGGGCGTGAGGTCGAGCCACTCCAACTTGCCGTCGCGACGAGCCGCAAAGTGCTCGAAGTATTTTTCGAACGTCCGGCTCAGCGCCGCCTCCGGCAGGTGGCCGACTTCGTTGCCGGGTTGCACGAGCACCGTCGTCGAAGTCGCATCGAAATCGCCGAGCTCCGCGCAGCCGGGGATGTAGTCGACGCCGGTGTTCTGCATCGCGAGGCGGATCGAGTTGTAGAAGTCCTTCCGAAAATCGTCGCGCTCGGCGGCGAACTCCTTCGCGGCTTCCGTCTCGCCGAGGATCTCAGCGATCGTCGTAGCGTCCTTCAAGCCGCGCAGCGTGAACGCGTCGTCCCAGTAGGAATGCATCGGCTTAGCCGAGTAGCCCTCGTGGCTGATCGATTCCGGCATCAGCCCGTAGAGCGCGCGCTGCTCCGGCGTGCCGCTGCGGTAGGGTTCGACCTTGCGCGTCGCGCGCAGTTCCTGGATGTAGCGCACAGTGCGGACGACGTGCGGCCACTTGGCGCGCAGCCACTCTTTGTCCTGCGTGAAGTGGTAGACCTGCATGAACAGGTAGATGAGCTGACCGTGGCTGTCGTGCTCGGGCGTCGGATCGCCGCCGAGTTGGTCGACGACGCACGGAACCTTGCCACTCGGGAACTGAAACGGCGCATACCAGTCCGCGAACGCCTTCACGGTGTCGTTCAACCCGAGTTCGAGCAACGCGGTCGAGGTGAGCGAGCCGTCGCGAATCCACGAGCGCTGGTAGTTGCGCGAGCCCGGCTGGAAGCGCGCGCCATCCTGGTTGATGAAAATGTAGGCGAGGTTCGACTTGATGGTGTCGATCACCGGCTGCGCGGCTGCCGGCAGGCGCACTTGAAAGAGATCGAGCTTCGCTTCCCACATCGCCCGCGTGGCGGCTTGGGCCTCGTCGACGTAACTCGCGGCTTCCTCGGCCCAGATGTTCGACGGAATCGGTTCGCCGCCCGCGTGGAACGGCGACGCCACGCGCACTTCCTTGCTCTCGCCGGTCGCGAGTTCGAACTCGTAGGCGAGGGCCGCCGAGGCGAAGCCGTTCTTGTCTTCCACGCTGTTTGGTTCCGGCACGACGCCGCGCGCGAGATGCTCGGTGACCTCACCGCCCGCGAAGGTCGTGGCTCCAAAAGCGCTCGGATGATCGAGTGGAATCAGGTGCCGATCGCCCACCTGCACGACGCCGCCCGCGAGTTGCACGCGCTCGATGCGCGCCCAGCCCGCGGCGCGGAACAGGCTTTGCCACGGCGGATTCACCTGGAACGGACGAATCGCGAGGAAGAGTTTGCCCTTCACCGGTCGGCCCGCGTTCTCGAGCCGGTAGCGCGTGAGCAGCACGCTGTTCGGGCCCGCGGGACCGGCGGCGAACGTGGTGATACGCAGCGTCAGGTCGCCGCGCTTCCACTCGACCGTCGGGATCGGGAGATAACCGTTCTCGAGCGACTGCGTTAGCTGCACGTCATTCCACGTGATGAGCTGGCCATCGACGTAAAGAAACGGCTCGACGGTGAACGACGAGCGCGCGACCTCGATCTGACCCGTTTCGGCGATCAACGCATTGTCGCCATCGGCCGGACTTCCCGCAGTCGTCCAGAAGCACTGTTCGCCGAGGTAATATTTCGGAAACAGACCGCGGCGCTCCTGGCGCGCGATGCTCTCGAAGAAGGTGTTCTCGTTCAGTCCAAACTGTGGCGGCAAAACCTCGAGTCGCGCGAGTTCGATGCCCGACGCTGCGGCGCCGGCCGGCAACGCGAGGCGGAGAAAGTTGCCCTGTTTTTCGGGGAGGTAGACGTAATCGCGTCCGCCGTTTCCGTTCTCGACCGACGCGATCGTCTGCCAATCGCGACCGTCGCTGGAGGTTTGCACGTCGTAGCGCGCGGCGTGTTTGCCCGGCGTCCAGTCGAGTGCGAGGCCGCCGAACTCACGCTCGTAACCGAAATTCAGCGTGAGCGACTGCTCCCCTGCTCCGGCCGCATTCGCACTCGCGGGCACGGACCAGTTTTCGGTCACGGTGCCACGCGCATCGGTCTTCGGCGAGCCGTGCGTCGCGGTGATTTTCGCCTGCGCATTGGCCGCGAGGGAATCGTCGATCGGCTCGAAGCGAAAGTTCGAAAGGTAGATGCGGCCCTTGCCCCCTGTCGCCGAGGACACGACAAATTCGATGGCGCGCACGTGCTTGATTTCCGGCGTGCGGAGCGGTCCCCACGCGTAGGTGAGGTGGCGCTTGCGGACGTGCTGCTTTTCGAACTGCTCGGGGAATTTCACCGCGAGACGCTTGATCCACCAGACGTTCTCGTGCTCGTCGATGAGCTTCACCTCGAAGTTGTTCACCGGACAGTCGCCGCGCAGGTCGAAGGTGAACTGGTAGTTGGCCGGCAGATCGACGTTGAAGGCCTTGCGCGCGATGGCGTGGCCGTAGGCTTGGCTGAGATCGAAATCGAGCACGAGCGCGCCGCCGGTTTTGCCGACCGAGTGGCTGACAGTGGCCTGCGCTCCTTCGGAGGTGGCCACCGTCCAACCTTCGGCCGTCGTGAAATCGTCGAGCTGACGTGATTGCGCGAAACTGGAAACAGCGGCGGCGGCAACGAACGCAGTGGCGAGCGCAGAACGAAGGAGAACTGAACGCGTTTTCATAAAGTGAATGGGCTAAAATTTGCAGGGCCTCACCTCGTGTGAGGCCTCGCTCGAACGCTCGCGGCGCAGGCCGCGCACGGTCGCGAGGCTCGACGCAAGGTCGAGCCCTACAGGAACGGAAGGTTTGCAACGGAACGAACGACTACGCGGGACTCGCCGGCGTAGCGGAAGCTTTGCGCTGTTCGAGCAGCGACTTGATCTCGTAGGCGCGGGCCTCGGTCAGCGGATACTTCGCCAGCAGCCAGACGCTGACCAAGCAGATCGCGGCCGGCAGACCGATTTCCCACGCGCGGAGCTGGAAGAGCGTGGAGTCGCTCTGCGTCTTCGCGCCCTCCACGAAACCCGTGAAACGTTGCAGGTAGCCGCTGATGATCGTCGCGATCGAGACCGCGACCTTCCACCACCAGTTGTAGACGGCGAAATAAATGCCCTCGCGCCGGATGCCCGTGGCGAGTTCCTCCTCGTCGCAAATGTCCGCGATCATCGCGTTCACGAGTGAGAAGGCGAAGACCATGCCGAGCGAGAGGCACACCGTGGGGAACGTCGTCCAATACGGGTGCGCCGGGTTGTAGCAGACGATCTTCGACAGGTTGCCACCGATGATGAGCACGAACGCGAGCAGCACCGTGAAGCGCTTGCCGTAGCGCCGCGACAGCCACGCCATCGGAAACGCACCGCCGAGGCCGACTGCGGCCCAGAGCGTGCCGTTGAGAGCCATGACTTCGGAAGCGGCCTCCGTATTTCCACCGAACAGATAGAAAATCTGGATGTAGTTGTTGAACCCCATCACCAGCTGAAAGGCGACGATCAGCAGCACGAACGCGCCGACGAGCCGCAGAAAAGTCCCGTTGCGATAGGTAGCCTTGAAACTCTTGAACACCGGCACGCGCTCCTGCTGGCTCGCCTCGCGGAACTTGCCTTCCTTGCAGACGAAGGCGCACCACATCGCGGCGCCGGTGAGCATCACGCTCAGGCCGAGACAGACCCATTTCACGCCGTTGACCGTGTCGCCCCCGAAAATGGGCCGGTTGGCGAGGTAGTAGACCCAGGGCAACGTGAGCGCGCCGATGTTGCCGATGAAGCTGCTGTAGGCGAAGAGGTTCGTTTTCTCGTGGTAGTCATCGGTCATCTCCATGCCGAGTGCGCCGTGCGGAATCGCGTAGATGGGCACGACGGTGTAGAAGAACAGCGACGTCACGAGGAAGTAGCCGAACATCCACTCCTTGCTCCAATCGCGCGGCACCGTCCAGAGCGCCCAGAACGCGATGCCGATCAGCACACCACCGACCACGAGAAACGGGATGCGCCGCCCCCAGCGCGAGCGGCAGTTGTCCGACATGTTGCCGAGGAACGGATCAATGATCGCATCCCACAGCCGCGGAAACGCCTGCGCGTAACCGATCCAGATCGCGCTCACACCGAGACCGACCACGTAGACCAGATTCGTGAGCTGCACGACGGAGTTCACCGCGACGATCGTCACGATCGCGCCCATACCGTAGGCGACCTTTTGCGAAATCGGAATGCGGTCAGCCTCGGCGGTCGTGTGGTGGGAATTCATGAAATCAGGTGCGGCAGGGTTCAGCGAAAGTCGCCGAGCGTTTTCCAGAGGATGGAAGGATTATTGGTGATGAAGCCATCGACGCCGCGCGCGCGCAAATCGCGGACCACGTTCGGCTCATCGATCGTGTAGACCCAGACTTTGAGGCCGCGAGCGTGCGCGGCAGCGATGTTCGCCGCAGTGAGGTTGCGATCCCAGACGACGACGCGGACACCGGCGGCGGTCAGTTCGTTCCACGCTTCGTCGTCCGGCTGGCCTTCGCGCAGCGGAGCCGCGCCCGCGCGGCGGGAGTGCGGCGGGCCGAGGGCAGCAAGGATCTGTTCGGGCAGGAGCGCGTGCAGCTCGCGCAGGAAATTCCAATCGAAGCTCTGGACGACGACTCGATTTACCCAACCGCGGTCGCGCAACAACTGCGCCAGCGTCGCGGCATCGCCCGCCTTGCGCTCGATGAGCGGAACGCCGTGTGCAGTCGTGATAAATTCCAGCGTCTCCGCCAAGGTCGACAGGCGCTCAGTGGTGCGACCATCGAACCAGCGGCCTGCGTCGAGTTCGGTGAGTTCGGCCGCGGTGCGGTCGGCAACCCGCAGATCTTTTCCACCCCAGCGGGCAACGGCGTCAGTAGTGCGGTCGAGCGTGCTGTCATGGATGACGACCGGCACGCCATCGCGCGTGTGATGATAATCGAACTCCACCAGATCGGCCCCGCTCGCGACGGCGAGACGGAAAGCACCGCGCGTATTCTCCGGCGCGGCGGAGCTGTAGCCGCGATGGGCAATCACGACGGGACGCGGGCGGTCGAGCACGGCATGCGCGTCGGTCTCCCCGGCGATCCCACTGGGGGCGGCGCACGCGAGCGCCAGCGCGAAAGCGAGAATCGGGTGAAGGGCGGCGAGGCGACGGCGGAGGATCATGGGAGTTAAGGCGGCGCTTCCGCGAGGAAGCGCCGCCCGGGTTCAGATGTAACGTGTTTTTTAGAGCGAGAAGCTAGCCGTGAATTTGAAGGTGCGCGGGGCGGGCAGGAAATACCCGTTCGCAATCGCGCGGCCGGCGCTGTCGCGCCAGGAGCCGTCGTAGCTCGTGATGACGGGGTCCTTGTCGTCGAGCACGTTGAGCACGTTCAACGCGAAGCGCGCGGGGACGGAGCCGAGCTTCGTGGAGTAAGCGACCACCATGCTCGTCGTGTTGCGCTCGGCGCGGTAGTAGGTCTCGTTGCGGATGACCGTCGAGTATTGCTTTCCGGTGCGGGAGAAGCCGCCGCCGATGGAGAGGCCCTTCAACGTGTCGTTCGTGAACGTGTAGTTCGCGAAGAGGTTCGCGACGTATTTCGTCGTGCCGGCGACCGTCTTGCCGGCGACGTTGTTGTCGAGGGTGTTCTGGGCGTTCACGAGCGCGGTGCGGAGATTGGTCGCGGCGGTGTTGCCGAGATTGGCGGCGGCGTCCCACTTCGCGAAATTGGCCGCGTAGTAGGCGCGCTGACCGGCGAGCGCGTCGACGATCTCGGACTCCGGCAGCGCGTAGCTGGCTTGGAGGCGAATGTTCTTCGTCGGGTTCGCCGTGATCTCGAACTCGTAACCGCTGACGTGAAGCGATTGCGTGTCGTCGTAGGCGAGCGAGCCGAGGGCCGGATCGCGCGTCTCGCTGCGAGCGTCGAAGTATTGGTTCCAGATATTGCCGAAACCGATCTTCGTGCCGGTGATGCGGTCGCGCGACTTGGCGTCGTAGTAGACCGCGGTGGCGTAGTATTTGCCGTCGTCAGTGGAGTAACGCAGGCCGAGGTCGACGCCTTCGCCGCTTGTGGCCTCAAAGGGCGTGCCGTTCAGGCTCGGATTGCGGCCGGGACCGATCGGCTCGAAGTTTTTGCCGTAGTTGGCGAAAACGCCGACGTGGCCGATGTAGTAGACGGCGCCGCCCGAATACGTCGTGCCTTCCGCGGACGAGGCGGTCGTGGTCGGGATGATGGCGTTGAGGCGGAACTGGTCGTAGCTGTCGTGGCGCGCACCGAGGAGCACGCTCAACTTGTCGTCGAGGGCACGGATGTGCGTGAACGCGGCGACGTGCTTGAGGGTGTAATCCTCGTCAAAGTCGAACCAGTTGCTGTCGTGCGGGGCGTAGCCGACCTGGTAGTTGCCGATGGTAGCGGGCAGCGCGATGGTCGGATGCGTGTCGTCCTCGTAGATGCGGGCGCGAATGATGCGGTTGCCGGCGCCGGTGATGCCGGCGTTGAGGATTTGTGCGTTCAGCTGGCGCGCGTGCCAGGTGATTTCCTGGTGACCGGCGGAGACGCTGAACGTCTGGCGGTAGGGCTGATCGAGGAATCGCGTGTCGAGCTTGTAGGTGAGCTGGGCGCGGAGTTCCTTCACGCCGCGATCCTGATTTTGCTGGCTGACCATGAAGTCGCCGTAGCGCTTGCCGAAGTTCGGATTCGCGCTGCCGTTGGGGAGCTGCTTGTTGATGTCGACGGCGAGGAAGCCGATGCCCTCGTAGTTTTTCGAGTCGCGGGAGTCCTGATAATAGTAACCGGTGACGGCGAGTTCGAGGTCGCGGGTGAAGCTGTGCGTCAGCCAGAGCGTGGCGGTGTCGTATTCCGGCTTCGAGATCGCGTCCTTGGCGCCGACGGTGAACTCGCGCTTCGGAATGACGGCGATCGTGCTGCCGTCGATCGTGAGCGTGCCGTTCGTCATCGAGGTCGGATACCAACCGGCCTGCGGCGCTATCGGCAGGAAGATGCCGTTGGAGCGATAGCCGACGTTCCAGTTGTTGATGCCGATGTTCGCCAACGTCGGAATGTAGACGTGCCAGTAGGTGCCGCCGTCCATGCGCGCCGTGGCGCCGGAGGGAGCGGCGGCGCCACCGGGCGTGACCGGTGCGGCGGCCCACGTGTTGGAGACGGAGACGCCGTCGTAGCGGCCGGTGCCCTCGGGCGCGGTGCCGCGGAAGAACGAGCGCTCCGCCCGACTCGCCTCGGCGTCGAGGCGGACCGTGGTGCTCGGCGAAAGCTGATAGGCGAGCGCGATGTCGAGCGCGCGCTGCTTGTCCACATCCTGATCCTGCCAGCCCTTTTGCTCTTCGATGAGGGCGTTGAGGCGCAGGGCGAGCTTGTTGTCGAGGAAGCGGCGGTTGGTATCGAGGGTGAAACGCTGACTGCCGTTGCTGTCGAAGACGAACTGCGGCGTCACGAAATCCTTATCGAGCCGCGCCTGCTTCGTGTAGGTGCTGAGCACGCCGCCAACGGTGCCGACGCCGAACAGAATCGAGTTCGGACCACGGTCGAACTCGATGCGCTCGACATTGTAGGTGTCGGCGCTCTGGTAATACGTGAAATAGTTGCGCGTCGGGCCGGCTCCGCCTTGCAGCGACTGACCTGCGCCGCGGAAGTTGAAATCGAAGTCGCCGAAGGGCGACGAATTCTTGCCCGCCCCGTAGTCGGACGGGATGACGTTCAGCGCCCACTGCAGCGACTCGCGGACGTCCTGAATCGCCACGTCGTCGAGGAACGTGCGCGTCAGCGACGACATCGCCGCCGGCGTGAGTTTGATCGGCGTATTCGTGCGACCACCGGCGAGCGAATCGACGGCCACGTAGCCGATGTCGCGATCGGTGTTCACGACGAACGTCTCGAGTTGCACCACGCCGTCATCGGTCTTGGGGTCCGAGGCCGGTGTGACCGTTTGCGCCAAGAGCATTGGCGTCAGAGCGAGCATCGCAGCGAGAGGCAGCGCGACTTTCGCGGATTTTCCTGGGGGCATAGCTGGGGCTAGCTGGTGAGGTTTCATACTAGGTAACGAGAGACTGCGCGCGAGGCCTCCGGGGCCGCGCGCGCGATCGCGGATCACAGATCGATCTCGATCAAATTGGATTCTGACGTGAGGTGGGCCGAGACGCGGGAAAGCGGCACGCGCAGGCCGCCCGCACGATACGGATTCGGTTCGCGGGTGCCGCTGAGCGAATGGCCGTTGACGCGGACTTGCTGCGGCGAGAATGAGGCCGCGCGGACCGCGTAGACGATTTTCACTGAGCGTCCGCACAAGCGCGTCGTGGCCGCGAGACCATCGAGACTGCGCGGGAGCACCGGATCGAAAACGACGTCGCCGAACGACTCGCGCACACCGAGCAAACACGCGCGGACCTTGTGAAGGAACAGGCCCGGGCCGCTCGAGTAGAGCCGCCAGCCACCGCGCACGGGCACGCGACCCGCGCGCAGCTCCGGCCAGCGGGCGGCCGCTTCGACGCGATCAGCAAAGTCCGCGTCCGAGCTCGAGAAATAGACGTTGCTCTGCCGTGGCACGGCGCGCGGCACGACCTGGTCGAGACCGACCGGATTCACCACTTGCAGCGCCTGCCAGAGACGCTCGGCGTCGCCCACTTTGGCCATGGCCTCGGCGTAGCGCAGGTGCGCGTGGACGTATTGCAGACCGATCTCGCGGCCCACGTTGGCCGCGGTCTCCGCGCGCTTGAAGAGCTTTTCGAGACCGCCGTGATAGACCGCCGGCTCACTCATCAAGCGCACGCCGTCGGAAAACTTCAGGTCGCGCTCCACGATCTCGAGGTGGCGCTTCGCCTCCTCGGGCGTGAACAGCTCAGCGATGACGGAACGTGTCATCGGGAGCAGTCGGTAGCGGATATTCGTGATGCGATCGCGCGGGTGTAGCAGCGGACGCTGCGAGCCATCGGCTTCATTGATCAGGAAGCCCGCCACCGTGCCTTCCGGCATCAGTTGCGCCGCGAAATCGGCGCGCATGCGCGTCAGGAGTGCCTCGAGTTTTTCCGCGCGGCTCCCCTGCCCGGCCCGCCGGCTGACGTCGGCAAATTGCCGGAAGGTGTGAAACGCCAGCCCGACGGTCCACGCACTCACCATGCGCGTGCGCAGCGTCGGATCGGCCGGCTGGAGCGTATCGTCCCAGTCGCCGTCGCCGTAATTGACCAACGCCGTGCCCGGCACGAGGCGGCTCTCGACGTGCGCCAGCACACGATCGCAGTGCGCCCAGAGCGACTCGCGCGGCTCCGTCGGCGTGAACGTCTTCGCGTCCGTGTAGCCCACCGGTTCGTTCAGGAAGGCGAAATCGTTCGTCGCTTCGACGTAGTCGCACAGCGCCTTCACCGGCCAGAAACACACGTCGCCATGACTGTGCGTCTGCTGGATGAAATGGAACGGCGGGAACATGAACCACTGCGGCCAGGCGCCCGCGACGTGCTCCGCTTGCGCCGCCGCACCCGCGTATTGCTGACTGAAGACGCGTTCGAGCACACGACGCGCCACGGCGAACTCACCCGCCGCGAGCAGCCACTCGATGGAGCCTTGCGTCACGTCGCGCACGCCCCACGCCGCGCCGCCATATTGTTCGAGCCCGTGCGGCGTCGAAAAATGGATGGAGGCGTTATGCGTGAACCACGGCAACACGTCGTCCAACCGCGTCACTCCCGCATCGCGAGCACCGCTCAACCGCACGGGCGCGGACGGAGGAGTCGCCAATCGATCCGCCGCGTAATCGGCCCGCGCCGCGGCGACTGCGGCGTCCAGCTTCGCCACGCCCTCGTCAGTGCCGACGAGCGCGAGAGCGAAGCGTGGCACCGCGACCGAGCGGAAAACCGCGTAGGGACCGCCGCGGGGATTGCCGTCGGCGTAGAGCAATTCATCTCCGCCCAGCGCGGCCACCTGCTCCGGGTCGATCGACGCGAGCGCGAAGCACGTGTGCGGCAGATGTTGGGCCAGAAACGAACTCTGCGCCGGCGCAGCCGCGATCCAGCCGGCGGCGGCATTCACCTCAAGCGTGCCGCGGGAATCGAACTCACTCGCGCCCAGCGCCAGCTGATGCGTGACCAGAAATTCCTGCGCCTCACCCGCGACAACGGACACAGTCAGGTAGCTCGCGGCCAATTCGGCGGAGCACCCCAGCGTGGCCTCGATCGTCGATTCAGGGAGACGATAAAGCCAGCGCACGCGTCCCGCTTCCATGACGAACGCCGACGGCACGCCGAGTTGTTGCCAAGCGCCGCCGCGGCGCACGAAGACGCGCTGGCCGCTGGCGCGCGCGACATTCAGTGGGTTGCGCACCACGGAGAGCAGGCGCGCGATGCTCGGGTTGCCGAGATAAACCTGCGCGCCAAAAACGCCGGCGGCGTAGCACGTGACACCCCATTGCTGATCGTCGATCCAGCGGCCATCGCCGTTGCGCAAAACGTGGCCGTGCGGACGGGCGACGATCGCTTCCTTGGCGCGGAGCACGACGTGCGTCTGGTCAGCGCAGAAGAACGACAGCAGCTGCCGTTGCGCATCGAATTCCTCGTGGCGACGCGCGCCGGGAAACCAGGTGGCGAGTTCCGCGGCCGTGGGATTCGCGCCGTGCACCCAAGGCGCCGATCCGAAAACCGACGCGACACCGGAGGCGAACGTCGTCGCGCGCGGCGCGGTGGCCCAGGTCGGCGGCAACACCTCTGCGAGCCGGGCCAGATCCGCCGACGAGGAGGCCGCCGGATGGTCTTCGA
This sequence comes from Candidatus Didemnitutus sp., assembly GCA_041906465.1. Taxonomy (GTDB): domain Bacteria; phylum Verrucomicrobiota; class Verrucomicrobiia; order Opitutales; family Opitutaceae; genus Didemnitutus. The sequence goes on from JAYRJE010000004.1 coordinate 164,323, forward strand.
GATAGCGGGCAACAAAAGTGACGACCGCGCTCGCGCCCGGCGCGAGGTGCAGCGGGCGAGTCTGAAGGCCCGCCAAGGCGCACTCGTATTGCAGACGACGCGACGGCAGTTGCGGTTCGCGCAGCGCAGCTGGCTCGCCTGTCAGACGATGATCGGCGCCGAAGAACTGATAGCCGTCGGTGCAGAACGCCGCCGCGCCTTCCGCGCAAGCGAACGCGGCCCACGGATGGCGACCGCCCGCGGCCGGTTGATTCTGGCGCGCGAGGATCACGTGGCCGAGTGTCGCATCGGTCACGGGCAGCAAGTCGATGTATTGCGAGACGTAAGCCTCGTTGTTGCGCACGGCCGCCTCGTCGGCGAGGCCGAGGTCCTGCGCGTGGAAGATTTCGCACGCGAACGGCTCGGATGAGGCGTTGTGGATCTGCACGCGCCACGCCCACGCCGCGTGCTGCGGGTGCAGCGTCAACGTCGTGATGCATTCAACGCCGGCGCGCGGCGCGGCGCGCCAGGCGGGGCCGCCCGCGGCAGCAAAAGCGACCTCACGACCGACCAGCGGCGCCGATCCGGCGACCTGGCCCGCGGCGTTTTTCCAGCGCACGAGGAGTCGGAACAGACCTTCCTCGGCGGGGCCGGACAGCAACTGGTTGAGGAGCGTCTCGCGATGCCGCAGCGCGAACAGCGCGCCCGACGGCAGCAACTGGGCGCGGAGGCCGCTGGCGGAAGTGAGCTCGATGAGCCCGAAGTCGGCGGCGGATGAGAGCGAGAGCGCGTGAGGTGAAACGGAACCCATTGAGAAAAACTGACAGTGGCGAAGTAGGGCCAGTCTCAGACTGGCCTGGAGAACTCGCGGCGCGATCGGGCCGGTTGAAAACCGGCCCTACGCCGAAGGGCTTCGTGACGACACCGAGATGTTATCATGACGCCGCGGGGCGGGAGAGGCGGGAACGCCTCCCCCACCGTTTTGAGAGATCAGAACGTCACGCGCGCCGAGAGGCGGAACGTGCGCGGAGCCGGCAGCATGTAGCCGTTCGGCACCGCGTGACCGGGCGAGTAAACCCAGCCCCAGTGATAACTCGTGATGAGCGGATCGCGGTCATCGAGCACGTTGTCGACGTTGAGCTGAAGGCGCACCGGGAAGCGGCGGAACTTCGTCTCGTAGGCGATGACGGCGTTCGTGGTCAGGATCGCATCCGCGTAGTGCGGGAACTTCGTCTGCCCGTCGGGAGCACCGAAATCGCCAACGTAACGTTCACCGGTGTAGGTGAAGCCGGCGCCGGCCGAGAAGCCCTTGAGGGCTTCGCCGTCGAACGTGTAGTTGCCGAAGAAGCTCAGCGTGTAGTCGACGAGACCGGTCTTGGTCTTGCCGGCCAGGTTTTGCGTGAGCGTGTTCGCGGCACTCGTGATCTGGTTGCGCAGATCCGTGGCGGCGGTGGCCGAGCCGCCCGGCGCCGCGGTGGTGCCGGCCTGCCAGGTGGCGAGGTTGGCGGCGTAGTAGGCGCGGGCGCCCGGGAGCGCATCGGCGATCTCCGACTCCGGCTTCGCGTAATTGAAGCTCAGGCGTAGGTTCTTGGTCGGGTTGGCAACAACATCGAGTTCGTAGCCGCTGACCTTGAGCGCTTCGGTGTCGTCGTAAGAGATCGTGGTGCGGGCGGGATCGCGGGTCTGGCCGAGCGCATCGTAATAGTTGCGCCACATGCCGGCGAAGTCGGGCTTGCCGCCGCCGAAGATGCGGTCGTGCGACTTGCTGTCGTAGCGGCTGACCGTCGCGTAGTATTTGCCGTCGCCGGTGGAGACGCGCAGACCGTATTCAAGACCTTCGCCCGTCGACGGGCCGAACGGCGTGCCGGAGAGGCTGCTCTGCTTGCCGGGGCCGATCGGGTCGAAGTTCTTCGAGTAGTTCGCGAAAACGCCGAGCCAGTTGAAGTAGTAGACCGCGCCGGCCGAGTAGGTCGTGCCGTTCGCGCTGTCTTCCACGGGCGTCTGGCTCCCGCGGGTCAGTTTGCTGTGGTCGTAGTTGTCGTGGCGGATGCCGCCGAGGATGGAGAGTTTGTCGTCCCAGAGGCGCGTGTGCGACGCGAGCGCGACCTGCTTCAGCTTGTAAGTTTCATCGAAGTCGAACCACGGGGTCGGCCAGGGCGCATAGGCGACCGTCTTGCCGCCGATGCTGGACGGGATGTCCATCGTCGCGTTCGGGTTGTCGAGATAGAGGCGGCCCCAGACGAGATTCTGGCCCGGATCCGTGAGACCGGTGCCTTGGACCTGCGCGTTGTATTGGCGGGCATACCAGCGAATTTCCTGCGCGCCGGTGGAGGCGCTGAAGAGCTGCTTGACGGGAATGCCGAAAACGTCGCCGTTGTAATTCCAGTTCAGTTGCGCGCGGACCTCGTCCACGTCGCGGTTCTGCTGCTGCTTGCTGAGGAAGAAATCGGCGAACTGCTTGCCGAAGTTCGGATTCGCGCTGCCGTCCGGCAGTTGCTTGTTGAGGTCGAGATAGATGTTGCCGGCGCCCTCGTAATCCTTCGCGGATTGTTCGCTCACGTAGGAATAGCCGGAGAGCTGGAGATCGAAGTTTTCGCCGAGCTTCTGATCGATCCACAGGGTGGCGTTCTGATGCTCGGGCTTCGAGATGCCGTTGCCGTAGGTGAACTCACGATTCGGGAGGACGGGAATCTTGGACGCATCCGGCGGCGCCGCCATCCAGCTGTAGAGCGGGACGAACGTGCCATACCAGCCGGCGCGCGGCGCGAACGGGATGCCGTCGGGATCGATGCCGGCGGAGATCGTGCCGCCGTTCCAGTTCATGATGCCCTTCGAACTCAGGCCGGGAATCCAGACGTTATAGGGATTGGCCCACCATCCGGCGCTCTGCGACACGCGGGTGCCGCCACCGCTGACGGCTTGGCCCCACGTATTGGCGACGGTCGTGCCGTCCCACTTGGAAATGCCATCGTTCATGAGCGAGGAGATCAGCGTGTTCTCGGACTCGGATTTTTCGAGTTCGAGGCGGATCTGCGTCGACTTGGTCGGCGTGAACAAGAACGCGAGGTCGACGGCGTTGGTGTCGTTCTTGTCGTTCTCGCGCCAGCCGCGATTGCGATCGAGCAGGCCGTTGAGGCGGATCGCGAGCTTGTCGTTAAGGCGACGGTTGAAATCGAGCTCCAAACGGAAGCTCGAGTTCGAGTCGACGGTCGTGGTGACGTTGTAGAAGTCACGATCCGTGCGCGGAATCTTCGTGTAAGTGCTGAGCACGCCACCAACGGTGCCGACACCGAAAAGAATGGAGTTCGGGCCGCGGTCGAACTCGATGCGCTCGATGTTGTAGGTGTCGGCGACCGAGTAGAACGTGAAGTAGTTGCGGGTCGGACCGGCGCCGCCTTGGAGCGATTGGCCCGCTCCGCGGAAGTTGTAGTCCCAGGCGTTGAACGGATTCGCGAGCTGCTTGCCCGCGACGTAATCGCTGGGAATGACGTTGGGCGACCACTTGAGGGCATCCCGGACGTTCTGCACGCCGACGTCATCGATGAAGGTGCGCGTCAGCGAGGACATCGCGGCGGGCGTGAGCTTGATCGGCGTGTTCGTGCGACCTCCGGCCAGCGAGTCCACGGCAACGTAGCCGGTGTCCTTGTCGGTGTTCACGACGAACGGCGTGAGTGTATAAACGTCGTCCTGAGCAGGCGGAGTGACAGGTGCAGTAACAGCGGTCTGCGCCTGCACGATGGGCGTAAGGCCCGACGTCAGCGCGAACGCCAACGTGATCATGCGAGGGATCGGGGTTTTCATTTCAGGTGTGGTTGCACGGGGTTGGGTTTTGATCTGTGGGTCAGAACAAAATTCATTGCAGCGTGAGCACGCCGAGGCGGACGTGGCTCTCGTCCTCGCGGACGTAGGACCAAGTGAGCTTGATGGTGGGCTCCCACTCCTTGGTGCCTTCGGCGACGACCGCGGGGCACGCGCCCATCTTGAGGCCGGGCTTGGGCGTCACGCCGAGGGCGCTCCAGGGAATCGCCGCCTCGACGGTGTAGCCGTCGGCGGTCGGCGTGATCTTCCCGCGACTGGTGGCATGGTGGAAAAACTCCACCGTTTCCGCGGTGTTCTTCAGCTCCCAGTGGTGCGAGCGGATGAAGCCGAATTGGTAATCGCCGGGCCCGAGCCAGAGCAAACCGTCATGCGCTGGATCGAGGAAAACCTCGACGAGGCGGTTGCGCTCCACGGGCAGCTTGTAGCCCGCCGGCGAATCCACCACGACGGCGTGAAAGTGCAGCGCCTCTTGGTCCCACGTGAACGCGAACTTCAGTTCGATCGGCGGATCGCCAGGGCGCACGTCAGCGAGCGAATCCTTGAACTCCATGCCGGCCACGCGGTGCCATTGCCACTGCTCGCGCGGAGCATCGTGGGCGACCGCGATGGCGCGACGCTCCGGCGGGAGGAGGCGAGGCCCGGCCAATTCGCGCTGGGCGACGACGGAGGTTTTTTCGCCGAAGGCGCTCTCGACAAACTCGGAGATCGTCGCGCGCGCCTTTTTCGCGATCTCGTCGCGGCCGAACCAGCCGCGCACACAGTCGTGTGAAAGCAGGTTGGCGGAAGCGATCACGAGCGCGGCTTGGGCATCGGGTTCACCGTCGCTCTTGCGGCCGAGCGCGCCCGCCAAGCGATGCAGCACCTCGCCGGGAAAATGATCGAGCAGCAGGGCGAGCGTCATCGCATCCGGCAGCTTCGTGAGGCCTGCATCCAGGGTGGCGTAAGCCAACTGGGACGCCGAGGCGCCGCTGAGCACCGCGCGCTCCTCGAGCCAAAGACCGGGGACCACTGCGCCAGCGACATCGGCCGGCTCCAAGACGTGCACCGCACCTGCCGCCTGCGTCGTGCGCTCCAGCGCGCTCCACGCCGCGTCGGTCTGCCGGCCGCCTCCGATGCCGAGGAACACTCCGAGTCGCGACAGCGTGCCGAGCTTCTCCCCTTTCGCCGGCGTGGTCCAGACGAGCGCGTCCAACCGCCGCGTCGCTTCGTCCGCGACGACCGGAAGCGCTTGCCGTGCGGCCATCAGACCGGCGGCGAACACACTCGTGCTCGCATAACTGGCCGGCGCAGGAGACGCGATGAGCTGACGCGCGAGCTCGACCGCCTTCACGCCGTCAATCAGTCCCAACCGGTGCGCCGCCAGCGTCGCCGTGAGCTGCAAGCCCGCATCGGCCGGCGTCTGCTGGAGCATCTGCCACGCGAGCGCAGCCTGCCCCCGCACCAAATCCTGTTCGCCGCGCGTGAGTTCGCGCCGCGTCGAGAAAAGCCCCGCCTTCGCCATGCCAAGCTGAATCTCCGGCGCGCGCATGAACAGCCGGTGAATCAGACCACTGCGGAGATTCTCCGCCATGATCATGGTGATGCCCTGATCGATGCCGAGCACGTCGGGGTTCACCCAACCGGTCTCCGGGTTGAAAGCGTCGACGAAGCCGTAGCGATTCCAGATGCGATCGCCGTAGGCGAGACGCAGGTGACGCAGCACCGCGAGCGTCTCCCGCGGCGCGAAAATCAGGGAGCCCGCCGCAGCGCACGGCACGATCGTGCCGTCCAACGAATTAAAACGCAGCGTCCGCGGCGGACCACCCCAAGCCTTGTAGCCGGTGGCGGAGTCCGAGGCGGTGAGGCCCCATAGATTCGCGCCCCAGCTGGGAAATTCATTCTTCAGATCGATGCTGAACTGCCGCTGCGCGAGCGTCGCGAGCTGGGAGTTCTTAAAGTAATCCATCACCGCATCGCGGCGGTCGCGCAAATCGAGGTAGCCTTGCGGAAACTGGTGCACGAACAGCGGCGGCTCCTGCACGTAAACAAAGCTGGCGTAGCGCCCGAGCGGCTTGCGCTCCCACGCGCGCCAGTAATCGGCCGGCAACGGCTTCGGCGAGACGCCGAGCGCAAGGAAGCTCATCAGCACGTGTTCCGAGTAACGATCCCAACGGTAACGCGAGAAACCGGTCTCGTCATGCCAGGCGAGCGAGACCTGCTTCCCTTCGTTGAGGAACCAGTGCCAGTCGACGTCGCCGAGCAGGCGATTCACCAACGCGCTGATCTCCGCATCGGCAAAATATTCGCGGGCCACGATCGCACCGGCATAGACCAGCGCGGAGTCGATGGACGACAGCTCGCACTTCCACGCGCGCTCGCCGGTATCCATTTCCATGAAGTGGTAGAAGAAACCATTCCGCCGCGGCGCCTCGTCGGCGAGGAAGCGCAGCTTCGCGCGCACCCGCTCCACCGCCACGGCCCGATTCACCCAGCCACGCTCGGTGGCGATGACCCAGGCGCTGAACGAAAAGCCGGACGCGGCGATGCTCGCCTTCCCCTCGCTTTCCGCCCCGTCCGCCCGCGCGCGATCACGAACGAGCCCCGTGCGCGGATGCGCCTGCTCCTGAAAGAAACGGAACGCCGTGCGCTCGATGTCGTCCAGCAAGGCATCGTCCTCCATCGAAAGACCCGCCGCAAACGCGGGCAGACCGAGGAGCCCGACGACGGGCAGCAGGAGGCAAAGCGCGCGAAGCAGCGCCGGCCGGACGGCGAAACAGGAGACAAACAGCATGGGTAGTTGGTGCGATAACAGGGGCGCCACGAGGACGCCGGGGATGCGCGGACCATTTACTGACAACGTTTGCAGCTCAAGGCAAAAAGTGGCGCAATTCTTGTCATTCGTCCGATTTTCGCCTCCAGAAAATCCCGGAGCGAGACGCCCGCGTTATCTCCGGTCGGTGCGCAGCGGGCGGGTGGATTCGCGGATCATCATCGGCGCCGGCATCTCATCGAGCATCACGCGAGTGACTTGCCCGGGCGAATTCGCCGCTTCGACAATGAGACCCACCGCACGCTCCGCCATATCCGCGAGAGGCTGGCGCACCGTCGTGAGCGCCGGCTGGCACGCGGTCGCCCAGATGCCGTCGTCAAAGCCCACCACGGACAGATCATCCGGGCAGCGCAGACCGGCGACGTGCGCGGCGTTGATCGCTCCGAAGGCGATCTCGTCGTTCGCGCAGCAAACGGCCGTCGGGCGGTCCGCACTCTGAAGAATCTTGGTTACGCCGGCCCGGCCCGTCTCCGCGCTGAAATTCCCCTGGTGAATCCACTCGGCCCGGGGCTTCACGCCCGCCTTCTCCAGCATCTCGACGTAGCCACGGCGTCGCTCGTCGGCGTCGCGCGAACCCGGGGGCCCGAGGAGCAGGCCGATTTTGCGATGTCCCAATTGCAGCAACAGGCTGGCGACCGAGCGCGCGCCGGCGAGATTGTCGACGCCGACGACCGGCACACCGAGATCCGCCGCCCGCACGCCGGGGGGCAACGCGGATTTCGTGAGCACAAACGGTCGACGATAGCCTTTCAGTTCCTGCGCGTCGGCGGGCGACAGCGGCTCCGCGAGATAGATCAAACCGGCCGAATTGAGCGCGAGGTGCTGCATTGCCTCGCGGAAACTCGCTCCCTCCTTGCGGCGCAGCGTGCAGATGTGCACGCCCCACCCTCTCGCCGCGGCCGCGTGCAACGTTCCGGCGAGAAACCGGCCGTAAAACTCCGAGAAGAAAATGTTCTCATCGAGCGGCACCACGACCGTGAGCGTCATATTCACGCCCTTGCGCAACATGCGCGCGCCCAGGTTCGGCAGGAACTGCTGCTTCTCCGCCAAATCGAGGATCTCCTTGCGCCGATCTTCCCGCACCAAGTGGGCCGTCTCCGGTCGGAGCGCGCGCGACACCGTGGACGGCGAAACGCCGAGTCGCGCGGCAATTTGAACGATACCAGTTTTGTCGAGCCGTTGAGAGCGCCGAGCGGGCATGTCAGCGGATCGTGCACTTCTCGCGTGCTCCAGCAAGCAAACGTATGCAGCGGACGAACCGTTGCGGCGTCGTCCGCTCGGCTGCGGCAACCCCAGCGTCAAGCGGGAGCACCGGCAGAAGCTTGCAAACGTTCTCAGCCGCTCCCGAACCACCCGCTGCCAGGCCGCTGCGATCAGAGTGCCGCCCGCACTGCTGCGGCGACGCGTTCCACCTCCGCGAGCGTCAATCCGGGATGAAGCGGCAATGAGAGCACCTCGGCGCACGCCTGTTCCGTGAACGACAGCTCCGCGTCGCACGCGTAGGCGGGCTGGCGGTGGATCGGCACAGGATACAACACGCCACAGAAAATCTGCTGCGCCTCCAACGCCGCGCGCAAGGCGTCGCGGCGCGGTGTTCGCACCACGAATTGGTGCCACACGTGCGTGCGCCCCACAGCTGTGACGGGCAATTGCAGCGGCGCCGACGCGAGCAATTCGAGATAACGGTCGGCCAGCGTGGCGCGCCGCGCGTTCTCCGCCGTCAAACGCGGCAAGCGCGCCCGAAGAATCGCGGCCTGCATCTCGTCGAGCCGACTGTTGCGCCCGTGCTCATCACTCACATAGCGCGTGCGCCAGCCGTATTGGCGGAGTTGCCGCACGCGCTCGATCGCCGCGGCGTCGCCTCCGACCACGGCTCCGCCATCGCCCAGCGCGCCGAGATTCTTCGTCGGATAAAAGCTGAACGCCGCCAGATCGCCCCACGTTCCCGCCGTGCGACCAGCGACACTCGCCCCGTGCGCCTGCGCGCAATCCTCCAGCACCTTCGCGCCGTGGGCGCGCGCCGCCGACATGATTTCAGGCATGTCGCACGCCTGGCCGTAAAGGTGCACCGGGACGACCGCCTTGATCCGACGCTCCGCATCCTCGCGCAACACGCGCTCGAGCGCACCCGCATCCATCAACATCGTCGCGGGATCGATTTCCACGAACACCGGTTCCGCCCCCGTCGCCACAATGGCCGCGACGGTCGCCGAGACGGTGTTGGCCACAGTCGCGACGCGATCGCCGGTGCCCACACCGAGAGCGCGCAGCGCGAGTTCGATCGCATCGGTTCCATTGGCCACGCCGGCGCAACCGCTGGCGCCGAGCCACGCCGCGAACTCCGATTCAAATGCAGCGAGTTCACGCCCGTGAATGTAAGTGCCGCTATCGAGCACGCGCGCGATGGCCGCATCGATGTCGGCCTTCGCGGCCAGATAGCCCGCCTTGGGATCGGCGGAGTAGAGTCGGGGAAGAGCGGCCGTCATGCGTCAGTTCAAAGTCGGATATGCTGCAACCATGCCGCGTTCTGCTGATGCCACGCGACCGTGCGGCGAAAACCGTCTTCGACCGAAACCGTCGGTCGCCAGCCGAGCAGGCGCTCCGCTTTGCGGATGTCGGCCCACGTTTCTTTCACGTCGGCGGCGTGCGGCGGCTTGCCAAGCACCGCCGCTTTCCGGCCCAGCGCGCCTTCGATGTAGCCGATGATCGTGTGCAGGTTGATCGGATTGTTACCGCCGCCGAGGTTCACGATTTCGTAGCCGAGCGGTTTCGCCGCGAGCACCGTGCCACGCGCGATGTCGTCGACGAAGGTGAAATCGCGCGCCTGCGTGCCGTCGCCGAACAACTCGATCGGTTGCCCGCGCGAAATCCACTCGATGAATCGAAACGGCGCCATGTCCGGCCGTCCCGCGGGACCGAAGACCGTGAAGTAGCGCACCACCGTCGTATCGATGCCGTAGAGCTTGTGGTAGGTGTAGGCCATCAGCTCGGCGGCTTTTTTCGTGGCCGCGTAGGGCGAAAGCGGCGTGTTCACCGGCTGGTCCTCCGTAAACGGCATCGGGCAACCCGCATAGAGCGACGACGTCGAGGCGAGCACCTGTTTCTTAACGCCGTGTCGGCGCATCGCCTCCATGACATTGAGCGTGCCGTGAGCGTTGGTGGAGAGATAAACGTGCGGATTCTCGAGGCTGTAACGGACCCCGGCGCGCGCCGCCAAGTTGAAGACGGCATCAAACGAGAACTCCGTGAACAGCGCTTCGAGCGCCGCCATGTCCTCCAGATCCAGCGCGCGGAAAATGAAATTCCCGTGTTGGCGCGCGGTGCCAGCGTAGCGCGAGGGCCGATCTCCGCTCGGGGCGAAGCTCGCCCCTTCCCCAAGCAGCCGGCCCAGCCGGTAGTCCTTCAGACGCGGATCGTAGTAATCATTCAGGTTATCGACGCCCACGACGGTGTGACCTTCCGCGAGCAACAATTCGCAGACCTTCGAGGCAATGAAGCCCGCCGCACCGGTGACCAGATAAACCATCGCGCGGAGCTTGGGCCGCGCCGCCGCCGACTACAAGCCCGCGGCCGCAGACGCATCGCAACCGTTCCGGACGCCCCCGTCCAGCGCGAGTCAACTCCGCCGCGGAGTCCACGATCTCCCGGTCCAACCCGACGCAATCATCGCGCAGGTGCCGCGAGACTCGTTCAATATCAACCCGTCACGAACGCGTTGCGCGCACCCGCCGAATCCCCGCCGCTCCCCGGTCGGCCGATCGTCCCCGCCGGTTCCTCAAGACCGATCACGCCTCTCACGCCCTCCGCCGACGCCAGCGAATATGGCGTAATACGCCACATTCCGAAAAACTGCCGGCAATCTCCCTCGCGCAAAACCGCCCAGCGGGCTCAGAGAATTTATGGCGTATTACGCCATATTGGGCCGGCCGCGCGAGCCGGTTGCGTCGGAGGTGGCGACGCGCGCAAAGAAAATTCACCCGCCCCGCACGGCTCGCTTTACCCTCCCCGCACTGCTCGCCGGCGGGCTCAGCCGCGCTTCGCGGCGAGGTATTTTTCAACCTCGGCGAGCGGCCTCGTGTTGAAGACATGCTCCCGGCTGAGCCAGCCCTTGCGCGCCGCAGCCACGCCGGCGCGAAACCACTGCAACTGCTCCGTCGAATGCGCGTCGGGATTGATGCTGGTCAACAGTCCCCGCTCGGCCGCGCGGCGCCACAGCCGCCAATCCATGTCGAGTCGCCACGGGCTCGCGTTCAGCTCGATGATGACGCGATTCGCGATCGCCGCATCGATGATTTTCTCGGCATCGACGTCATAGCCGGGCCGCTCGAGCAGAATGCGGCCGGTGAGATGCCCCAGCATCGTCACGTGCGGATTTTCGATCGCGCGGATGATGCGCGCCGTTTGCTCCTCGCGGCTGCGATTGAACACCGAGTGCACAGACACGACCACGTAGTCGAGCGTCGCCAGCACGTCGTCGGCGAAGTCGAGTCGTCCATCCGGCAAAATGTCGACCTCGCTGCCGGCGAACACGTGCGTCCTGAATTTTTTCGAAGCATTCAGCTTCCGAATCGCGGCAATTTCGGCGGCGAGTCGCGTCTCATCGAGACCTCGCGCCTGAAAACTCGCCTTCGAGTGGTCCGCGATGCCGAGGTAGTCCCAGCCGAGTTCCTGCGCGGCGCGCGTCATCTCCTCGAGCGTGTTGTGCCCGTCGGACTCCGTCGTGTGGTTATGAAACACGCCGCGCAAATCGCGTTCCTCGAGCAAGCGCGGCAACGGCCCCGCTTCCGCCGCCTCGATCTCGCCGCGCCCCTCGCGCAACTCCGGCGGAATGAACGTCAGCCCGAGCGCGCGAAAAAGCTGTTCCTCCGTTTTTATCTCGGTCTTCCGTCCGCGATCCTCCGCTTTCTGCTTCGCCGTCCCCTCGCCTTCCGCGGGCACGAGCCCCCACTCGCTCATGCTGAGCCCGCGTTGCAGCGCACGTCCGCGCATCTGGACGTTGTGGTCCTTCGAGCCGGTGAAATGGTGCAGCGCGAACACGAACTGTTCCGGCGGCACGATGCGCAGATCGGCCTGAATGCCCGAGGCCAGCCGCACGCTCGTCTTCGTCTCGCCGCGCGCCGTCACCTCCTTCACGCCCGGCCACTGCACGAACCAGTCGGACACCGGCTGCGGTTCGCGCGAGGCCACGAGAAAATCCAGATCGCCCACCGTCTCGAGCCGACGCCGCAAGCTGCCCGCGTGCTCCGCCTGCTCGACCTGCGGCAGCGCGCGCAATCCGGCCAGGATCGGCTCCGCCACGTGCCACGCCTCGAACCACACGTGACGTTTACCGTAGGCGACGCGGTTGGCGATGCCCTCGAGAATCTTCGCCTGCGTTTTCTCGCCGAAGCCGGCGAGCGCGGCGACCTTTCCCTCTTTGCAACCGGCCTCGAGCTTTGCGATCGAATCGATGCCGAGCTGCTCATGGAGCGCCTTGATTTTCTTCGGACCGACCCCGGGAATTTCCAGCAGCTCCACCAAACCCGGCGGCAGCGACGCCTTCAGCTTTTCGTAGAACTCCAGTTTGCCCGTGCGCACCAGTTCCCCGACTTTTTGCGCGAGCGCCTCACCGATGCCCTTCACCTCATCGAGCGTTTCCGCCGCGACGCGCTCGGCGATCTCCTCCTCGCTCAGCGATTCGATCACGCGCGCGCCCGCCACGTAGGCGCGAATCTTGAACGGGTTCTCGCCCTTCAATTCGAGCAGCGTGGCGATGTCGGTCAGAACGGCAGCGATCTCAGCTTTTTTCATCGTGGAAATCCGGGGGCAACCTACGCCGCTCCGCCGCTCACGCCAGCGCGAAGCGCCGCCTCGGCGAGCGCGCGCAATTGCCCGCGGTTCAGTTTGCCCGCCTCGCTCAACGGCCATTCGGCGAGCGCGAGATAATCCTTCGGCCGTTGCGGCGCAGACAGCTCACGTTGCGCCGCCGCTCGCGCGCGCGCGATATCGAAGCTCTCCCCCGCCGCGTAAACCGCCGCGACACGCTCGCCCCACTCGCGATCCGCCAAGCCGATCACCGCCACGCGCGCGCAACCCGTCGCGGATTTGAGCACTGCCTCCACCTCAAGTGGCTGAACTTTTTCGCCGCCGGAGATGATCACCGCATCGCGCCGTCCCAGCACGGTCAGCCGCCGCGCAGCGTCGAAGCGTCCCACGTCGGCGGTCTCGAACATCTTTCGTTCGTGTCGCCAATCCGGATAGTAGCCGCGGAAAACCGAACGCCCGCTCACGCAGATCACGCCGTCATCGCTGAGCACCACACGCACGTGCGGCATCACTCGCCCCGAGCTGCGCTCGCCGCGCATAAATTCCTCCGGCCGCAGCGCCGCGATCATCGCCGCGGTCTCCGTCATGCCGTAACTCAACGCCAGCGGCACGCCCGCCGCCGCCGCCCGGTCGAGCAACTCCGGCCACGCCGGTGCGCCGCCGAGAAACACGATGCGGAATCCGCGCAACCATTCCGCTGCCGCCGGCTCGCGCAACAAGCGCTCGAGTTGCGTCGGCACGAGCGACAGCACCCAGCCGTCTTCCCGCGCGGGCAACACGGGCCGTGCCCCCGCTTCGATTTCCTTCCAACTGCCCGCCAGAAAATCTCCGCCGGTCACGACGCACCGCATCCACGCCATGAAACCGCTCACGTGATACAACGGCAGCAACCCGAGCGCGTTGACGCGCGTCAGGCCGAAGTGCTGCGTGAACCCGCGCACGGCCGCCGCGATCGTGTAGTTGTCATGACGCGCGAACTTCAGCCGCCCCGACGAGCCACCGGTCGGAATCATAAGCCAGCCGAGTCCGAGTTGGGCCTTCGTGTTTTCCATCGGCGCGACGGGCAACTGTTCGAACTCGCTGCGCTGGGCCGCGCTCCACTGCGGATTGCCCAAGAACACTTCGCCACCGCCCGCCACCGCCCGCGCAAACTCCGCGCGAAAGGCGTCCGCATCAGCGTTCGCCACGAGCACCCGTCGGGCCCCCGCAGACATTTCAGCTCCGAGCAATCGCGCTAACTCGCCGCGTTCCACAGGACCTCCGCGTTCACTTGTTCGCCCCACGACGCATCGAGCAACGGACCGATCATCGGCCCATCCCACGCCCGATCGCCAAAAATTTCGCCCACCCCGAACCCGAGCGGCCGCTCGGTCAATTTCTCCGCAAACGCGACTCGCAGGATCTGCGCGCGCGCCAGCGCCGACTCGATCGCGCTCGAGAGCACGAGATCGGGTTTCGTTTCGCGCACCCACGCCACGAGTTCGTCGAGCGGTCCGGCCAACGCCGGCTTGATGACGAACACGCCGCTCCAACCGCGCGCCTGCCACTCGCGCGCGGCGCCGAGACCGGTCACCGATTCGTCGAGCGCCAACCTCACGGGATAATCCGCGGCGAGCCCGAGCAGCGCGTCGACGTTCATCACCGGTTGCTCAACGAACTCCACCGGGCGCTCCGCGCAAAACTCCAGCCAGCGCGTCGCATCGCGGTTCGACCACGCGCCGTTGGCATCGAGCCGCAGCTTCGCGTAAGCGGGCAACCGCGCGAGCACGTCGTCGAGCAAGGGCATCTCATCCTCCGGTCGAGCGACGCCCACCTTCCATTTGAACGCCAGAAAACCGGCCTCGAGTTTCGCATCCACCGCCGCCAACACCGCCTTGCCCGCCGGCAGCAACGCCGCGACCGGCAAACGCGCCGCCGTCGCTGCAGTCGGCGGCAACGCATCCTCGATCACGCTCGCGAGCGCGAACCGCACGCAGCCCATGCGCTCCGGCACCGCCGCGATCGCCTCCGCCGAAATCCGATCGCCCAGCTTCGCACAAACCTCGCGCGCCTCGTCGACTGTTTCCGTGCCGAACCACGAGATCGGCGCCACTTCGCCATAGCGCACGACGCCTTCCGCGGATTCGGTGCGCAACAACAGGCCCTCGCGCTCCGTCCACAGCCCGTGCGCGGTCCGCAACGGAGCGCGCAACACGCGGCGGTAAGAGCGGAAGCTGAAACGCAAAGCCATTCGCGCCAGCCAAGAGAGTGAAGACGCAATTGGCAAAAGTTTCTCGTTGAGGTTTCCGCCCCGCGGAGTATTTCGCTAGCGGCAACACCATGACAAAGTCCGTTGCCGCCGAATCCGAGTTCTATCTGCCGGCCGAGCGTTTCTTCGCCGCCAATGCGCCGAGCGCGCTGACCTACGACGACGTATCGCTCGCCACGCTTTTCAGCGACATTTTGCCGAAGGACGCCGACACCTCGACGTCGCTCGCGGACGGCTTGCGGCTCCAAATTCCGATCATCTCGTCCGACATGGACACCGTCACCGAGTCGCGCATGGCGATCTCGATGGCGCTCAACGGCGGCATCGGCCTCATCCACTACAACCTGCCCGCGAAGGACCAGATCAAGGAAGTGGCCCGCGTGAAGCGCCACGTGCACGGCCTCATTCAAGACCCGATCACCGTCACGCCCGACGCGTCGATCGGCGATGTGCTCCAGATGATCGAACAGCGCCGCTTCGATTTCCGCACGTTCCCCGTCGTCGAGGAAAGCGGCAAGCTCGCCGGCTTGCTGTCCGGCAATCTCGTCAAGGAGCGCTATAAGTCCAAGAAAGTCGCCGACGTGATGACGCCGCGCAAGCAGCTCGTCACCGTGCAGGAAAAGGCGCTCGGTGCCGACCCGATCAAGGAAGCCGACAAATTCTTCACCGAGCACGTCGGCATTCACAAAATCCTCGTGGTCGACAGCCAGGACCGCCTCCGCGGCCTCGTCACCAGCTCCGATGTCGAGCGCATCACTTCTGAAGCGAAGTCCCGCCGCAAACCCGCGCGCGATTCACAATTTCGACTCGTCGTCGGCGCCGCCGTCTCACCCGTCCGCAAGCCCAATGGCGAACTCGATCGCGACAAGGTCATCGCGCACGTGAGTTCGCTCGTCGAGGAGGCGGTCGACTGCGTCGCTGTTTCCACGGCACACGGCCACACCGCCGGCGTCGGCGACGTCGTGCGCCTGATCCGCGGCGCGTTCCCTGCCCTGCCGATCATCGCCGGCAACGTCACCAGCGCGAGCGGCGTCGAATTCCTCGCCGACTGCGGCGCCAACGCCATCAAGATCGGTCAGGGCCCCGGCTCCATCTGCACGACGCGTGTGGTCGCCGGCGTCGGCATCCCGCAACTCACCGCGCTCTACGTCGCGAGCCAAGGTGCCGCGAAGAAAGGCGTGAAGCTCATCGCCGACGGCGGCATCACGAAATCCGGCGACATCGTGAAAGCGCTCACGCTCGCCGACTGCGTCATCCTCGGCGGCCTGCTCGCTGGTTGCCGCGAGGCGCCGGGTGAGATCATGGAGATTTCCGGCAAGCTCTATAAGCAATACCGCGGCATGGGCAGCCACGCCGCGATGAAAGCCGGCTCCGCCGCGCGCTACGGCCACGACAAGAACGACACCGTGCGCAAAGTCGCCGCCGAAGGCATCGAGGCACTCAAGGAAGTTTCCGGCTCGGTCGACGACGTGCTCAACACGCTCATCGGCGGCGTCCAATCCGGCATGGGTTACCTCGGCGCCAAGACGCTCCCCGATCTCCGCGCCAAAGCGCGCTACGTCCGCGTGACTCCCGCCGGCCAAAAAGAAGCCGCCCCGCACGACGTGATCGAAGTCGCCACGCGCAAAGGCTGACGCTCCGCCAGTCGGATTCACGCGCCTCTGTAGGGCCACTGTAGGGCCTCACCTTGTGTGAGGCCTTATTCGTGGCCGAGGCGCGCGCCACGTTCGCAAGCGAGGTTCGACGCCAGGTCGAGCCTTACACCAGTCGCCACTCGAGCCACCAAGTCGCCGTGGCGCCGGGCGCGAGCGTGCCGAACTGCTTCCACTCGTTCACCGCCTGCGCCAGCGAGTCCGGCGCGCCGTTCGTCGGCTCGAGTGCGACGTGATGAATGCCGGCGTGCCCACGATTCAGCCACACGCCGAGCAACGGCGCGGCAGCGACATCCCAACGCAGTTCGAGTCGCGCGCCCGTGCGCTCATTCGCGAGCGCCGCGTGCCCCTCGCGAAAGGGACCCGCAAAACCCTTGATGCAGCCTCGCGGCATGCCTGGCGTCTCCAGTCGATCGAGGCGGAAACCGGGCTCCGGCTCCGGGTAGCGCCACGTTTCGCCGTGCGCGATCGGTCGCGTGCCGATGCCGCCATTCACGCGCAACGTCGTCACCTCCGCAGGGAGTTCGATGCGGTCGCCTTCCTCAATCTTGAACAACGGATGCACGCACCACACGTATTCCTCGGGCGCATCGCCGAGATTCGTGACCGCGTAGTCGAAGCGAAAACCTTCCGCCGTAGCCGAGATGCTGCGCCGGAATCGCAGCGGCGTGATCGTCAGATCGACGGTGGCAGTCAGCCGTGCCGCCGCGAGTTCCGACGCGTCGAGCGACCAGTTCTGAAACCACACCTCGCCGTGATCCGGCACCGCGCGCCCGCGCCAACTGCACGTCGCCACGCTCGGCACGCACTCATCGATGCCGGCCTGCGGACTCGCGCCGAAATCCGAGCCCGGTTCGCTGCGCCACAGCCACCGCGCATCGGGACGGTGCCAGCACCACTCGCGCCCACTGCGACGGCTGCGTAGGCTAATCACGCGTCCACCGAGTTCGGGCACCATCGCGAGTTCGGCGGTCGCGGTGCGCAGACCGACGACGCGAAATCCCTGCTCCGTCCCGCTGAAAACTTCCGGCTGCATGCGCACACGGATACGTCGCGATGGTCGGTCAGTCGAGCCCGCGAACCGGCGGAATTTCGCTCGGCCGTGACGCGCACGGCAGGTCTTTAGCCTTGCGACGGCGCGCCGCGTCGCGTTTTAGCTGTTCGGCAACTGGGGACTTCACTCCGGCTGCCACTCCCCAGCATGTCGCTCACGCCGTTTCGCAGCCAGTTGATCGCCGACGTTGGCATTTCCTTCGGAGACGAAGGCAAAGGCCGCCTCATTCCGGAGGTTGTGCAGGAGCTGCACGGCACACCCGCCGCGGTCTCCGTCGTGTTCAAGGTGAACGGCGGCTCGAACTCCGGTCACACCGCCGGCGGCATCAAACTCAATCTCCTCCCGGCCGGCGTGGTCGAGAAAAGCGTCGCCCACCTCGCCATCGGCGCCGGCGTCGTGGCCGATCCGCGCAAGATCCTCTGGGAGGCCGAGCCGCTGGAGAAAAAAGGTTACGCGATCTTCAGCCGGCTGGTCATCGACGAACGCGCGATGGTCTCCGATCTCTCGCACCGCCTGCTCGATCTGGCGTGGGAAGATTACCGCGTGAACATCCTTAAGGAGGAACCGCGCGGCTCGACCGGTCGCGGCATCACGCCGTCCTACCAGGACGAAACCGGTCAGTGGCAGATAACGTTCGCGGATTTCCTCGGCGGCGAAAATTTTCTCAAGCGCAAGATCGCCGCGCGCGCCGATCGCGCGGTGCGCACCATCCAACACGTGTGCCAGGTCTCCGCGGCCACGTGGGACAGCTTCTTCGAGAAACTCACCGCCGCGGAACAACGCGCTAACGCCGAGGCGGTCGAGATGGGACTGTTTGCGAAGAGTGATTTCGACTTCATGCGCTTCCGCGGTGCCGCGCCGTTTACGTTGAACGTCGACGAACTCGCGCGCGTTTACTGGGAAACCGGCCAGCGTCTCCGCGCCAACATCGGCGAGGTGCGCGAGCTGGTGCTGACTGAACTCGCGGCGGGACGCTCGATCATCGGCGAATTCGGGCAAGCCTACTGGCTCGACAAGCGCCACGGCTTCTCGCCGAACGTCACGGCTTCGCACACGTTCACGCCCGAATTTTTCGAGAGTGCCGGCGTGCCCGTGCAGCCGATCCACACTTTCGCCGTCGCCAAAGCCTACGACACCAAAGTCGGCACGCACACCTTCCTGACGCAGATGGATGACGCGCTGCCGATTTGCCAAAAGCTGAAGCAAATCGAGTTCGGCACCACGACCGGTCGCCAGCGTATGGTCGGCTGGTATGATGCCGTGGAAAAAGGCGACGCGCTGCGCTACGGCGGTTATCAGGATCTGATGATCAACAAAATCGACGCGCTCACCGGCGCGGATGAGTTGCTGATCTGCACGGCCTACGTGGACGCCGCCGGCAAGCGCTACGCGCATGTCCCACGCAACGAAGCCCTGCGCCGGACGCTCCGTCCCGTTTACGAAAAGCACGCGGGCTGGACGCAGGATATCTCGAGCGTGCGCCGTTTCGGCGACCTCCCTCGCGCCGCGCAGCTCTACACGGCCGCCATGGTGCGCAGCCTTCTTCAAGTCGCCTACGGCGACCGTCTGCCCGCCACGCTGCCGAACCTGCGTTATCTCGGCGTCGGTCCGCAGCCCTCGCAGATCATCAAGGACGTGCCGGCGACGACCGCCTTGATCGCACTCTAGCATCGCGCGACCTGACGGCAGGGCGGCGATTCCCTTCGCCGCCGCGGCGCGGAACGAAGTTCGCGTCCTACCCGCGGCGCACTGCGGCGTAGTGATTGCCGAACGGCCGAAATAACAAAGCCGCGCTGGCCCGCGCGGCTTTGGCTAAAAGATCGGATCGGGAACGGCGCGTTACTTGCGCGCCTTCACGAGGCCGAGCTCCTTTTTGATGTTCTGCACGCTGGGCAGCGAGATGTTGAGGGCCTTCGCGATCTCCGCGCCCGTTTTGTCTGCCTGCACGAGCGCCTTCACCTTCTGTTTCGTTTCCGGCGTGATCACTGCACGCGGCTTGCGACCGCTGGACGCAGCCTTGGCCGGGGCCTTCACGGCGCCCGACTTTCCGGCGACGCGCAGGGCGTCGATGAACGCGTCCATCGATTTGAAGCCAAACTTGCCCGGAAGGGCCGTCAGCTTCCGATTGAAACCAGCCAGCTCTTTCTCGAGCTTGGCCATTTCGCGCTGATATTGTTCCAGCTTCTTGAGCTTATCGGTAACCATAGTGAACAAATGGTCGACAATATCGCCGTTGGCGCAAGCCGGCATATAGACGGGGCCCACCAGGGGTTTTACCCAGTCGAAACTCAATAATCCTGCAACTTCTGCTCGCCCGCGCCGCGTCCCGGCTGAATATGCGCCAATATCTCGCCGAGCAGATAAATCGACCCCGTCACGACCACGACATCGCCTGGCCGGCCGAGCGTGCAAGTCTGGGCGTCGGGAAACACGTCCGCGATGGTCGCCCGCTTCATCCGCCCCGCAAGCTCCGGACCGGCGATGCGCTCCAGCTCCTCGTAAGTGCAGGCTCGCGCCTGATGCGGCGGGATCAGGTGCACCTCCTGAGCGTGCCGGGCAATGACGTCCAACAGCGCCCGGGCGCGGAATTCGCCGAGCACGCCGGTGACGACGATCGGCTTTCGCCCGAACTCGGCGACCAAGCGCCGCAAGTTCATGTCGAGCACCGCCGCGCCCTCCGGGTTGTGCGATGCGTCGAGGATCACCGTGCGCCCTCCCACCCGCGTGCGCTGCCAGCGTCCCGGCCAGCTGACCTCGCGCAGCCCTTGCGCGATGTCGGCATCGGTCAATTGCGGCAACTTCGCACGCAACAGCCGGGCAACCAATGTCGCCGTCGCCGCGTTCCAGCGCTGGTAATCGCCTTCCAAGCTCGTGCTCGGGTAACCGGAGATACTTTCGCCAAATTCCTCACGCACGCTCGTGACCGGCGCGCCGCGTTCGGCGGCGATCGTTCGGATCACTTGCTCCGCCTCGGCCGGCAGCCGGCCGATCACCAACGGACAACCCGGCTTCACGACTCCGGCTTTTTCCGCCGCAATCTTCGCCACGGTGTCGCCCAGGTATTCCATGTGATCCTGCCCGATCGACGTGATCACCGTGACCTCCGGTTGCACGACATTGGTGGCGTCGAGGCGTCCGCCCATCCCGACTTCGATGACAGCAGCGTCGACACGCTCCCGCGCGAACTGCAGGAACGCCATCGCCGTCATGAACTCGAAAAAGCTCGGGTAGTCATCCGGCCCTTCCGCGCCGAGCTTCTCCGCCACAGGAACAAGTTCGTTCGCGTAGCGAATGATCTCGTCCTCGGCCAGAATGCGACGATTCACCTGCACGCGCTCGCCGAGCTTCACGAGGTGGGGCGAGGTGTAGAGCCCGGTTTTATAGCCGGCGTGGCGCAGAATCGTTTCCACCATCGCGGAGACCGATCCCTTGCCATTCGTGCCGGCGATATGGACGACGGGGTAATTCCGCTCGGGATGGCCGAGCGCCGCCGCGAGCCCGCGCATGCGATCGATGCCGAACTTCAAGCCCGCGCTCTTCAGTGCGTAAAGATACTCCGTGGCCGCCGAGTAGTCGGCGAAGCGCGGAGGCTGCGAGGGCATCGCGCGCGCTCCGGAATCAGCTCGCGGCGACCGCGGCCTCGAGCGCCTTCGCCGTGGCGGAAGAGCGCGTTTTCTTCTTCAGAAACAGCGCCTGCAGCAGGTCGCGCAACCGATCGCGCATTTCCGTGCGCGACACGATCTGATCGATGAGGCCGTGCTTGAGGAGAAATTCCGCCGTCTGGAAACCGGGCGGGAGCGTCTGCTTCGTGGTTTCCTTGATCACGCGCGCGCCGGCAAAACCGATCAAAGCGCCCGGCTCAGCGATGATGACGTCGCCCAGCGTCGCGAAGCTCGCCGTGACGCCGCCGGTGGTCGGGTGCGTGAGGATCGAGATGAAAGGCAGCTTCGCCTCCGCGAGCCGGCCGAGCGCCGCGCTCGTTTTTGCCATCTGCATGAGCGAGTAGATGCCTTCCTGCATGCGCGCGCCGCCCGAAGAGCTGATAATAATGCACGGGCATTTCTGCTTCAGCGCGCGTTCGATGGCGCGCGTGATCTTCTCGCCGACCGCCGCGCCCATGGCGCCGCCGCAGAAACGAAAGTCCATCACCGCGAGCGAAACCGGGATGCCGTAGATCTTGCCCGTGCCACAAATGACGGCTTCCGGCAGGCCGCTTTCCTTTTCGTAACGCTTGATCCGATCGGGATACGCCGCCGAATCGACGAACTTGAGCGGATCGGCCGACTTCACGCCGGCGTCGTGCTCGTGAAAAGTCCCCTCGTCCACCAAGCCCGCGATGCGCGCCCGCGAGCCGATCGGGAAATGATAGCCGCTCTTCGGCACGACCATGAGGTTCGCCTCGAGCTCCTTGTTGAAGATGATCTCCCCGGAGATCGGACACTTCGTCCACAACCCTTCCGGGATGTTCTTCTTCTTCTTGGGCGTAGCCAGTTTAGGTTTCGAGAAATGCGACATGGCGCGGAAAATCAGCCGTGACCGAACGTGACGACGTCGAGGTTTAACGCTCCTGCATCCCGCAGGACTGCGGCGCAGGCGTTGAGCGTGGAACCCGTGGTGAAAACGTCATCGATGAGTAGGTAATGATGGCCGGGGGTTATGACTGCGCCGGGGGCCAAGGCAAAGGCATTTTTCAGGTTCTGCTGGCGCGTCGCGCGGTCGAATTGCGTCTGCGAAACCGTGTCGACCACGCGCACGAGCACCTCGTCGATCCGCGCCTGCCCATCAACCGCTTGCACCGCGCATTCGGCGAGAAGTCGGCTTTGGTTATACGTGCGTTCGCGCTCCTTTCGGGTGTGCAACGGCACCGGCACCACGATTTTCCCCCGAATAAAATCCGCATAGCCTGACGCCCGCCGCATCAACGCCACGATGTCTTCGAGCACATGCAGGCCGTGATGATACTTCAGCGCGTGGACCAGCGCGCGGCCGGGGCCTTTCAGCAGGATCGCGGTCTTGCCCTCGCCAAACTTCGGCACGAGCGCCTCGCAGTGTTCGCAGAGACGGTTCTCGTCCATCTGACCGAAGTAAGGGTGCCCGCACGTCGTGCAGTGGGGCGGAGCGACGATTTGCAGTTGCTGTGCACACGTCGCGCAAACGTGGCGAAGCGCGTGCGCCTCCCGTTCTTCGACCACTCCTTGGCAGCTCACGCACGCCCGCGGGAACACCACATCGAGCGTGTCCCGCCAGGCTCGGTGCAGCTCCGCTTTCATCGCGCGCCACTCAATACTTCACCTTCACCAGAAACAAGCCCTGCGGCGGCGCCGTCACGACCGTCGGAATGCGCCTCCGCGTGCGGATCAGTTCCGCAATGTGCTCCGGAGTGAGCTTGCCGACGCCGACGTTGATCAACGCCCCCGTGAGACTGCGCACCATCTTGTAGAGAAAACCGTCCGCCTCGAACGTGAAGGACAACTCGCGCCCGCGTCGCCGGATTTCCAGCCGACGCAGGTCGCGCACCGTCGTCTCGTAGGTGCGGTCGTTTTCCCCGGAAAACGCCCAGAAATCCTGCTTCCCGCGCAGCACCTTCGCCGCGCGTTCCATCGCCGCAAAATCGAGCGGGCGATCGAACGACCAGCGATACGCGGTGTGAAACGGATCTGCTGCGCCGAGAAACACGTGATAGCGATACACCTTCCCTTTCGCCGAAAAGCGCGCGTGAAAACTCTCCGGCACGCGCCGCACGCTCACGATCTGTATGCTCTTCGGCAGCGTCGCCTGCAGCGCGAGGCGTAGCTTGTCCGCACCATGAGTCCATGCCGCGTCGAAATGAAACACCTGCCCGAGCGCGTGCACACCGGCGTCCGTCCGACCGCTGCCGTGCAACCGCAACTCCGTCTTGAAAATCGCCGCCAGCCGCCGTTCGAGCACGTCTTGGATCGTGTTGCCACTCTCCTGACTCTGCCAGCCATCGAACGCAGTGCCATCGTAGGCGACGACGCACTTCCAACGAGCCGATGAAGGAGAAGATGAAACCACAGAAGACACGGAATACACAGAATCAGCGCACAATCCGCTCGTGTTCGACGAGAGGATAATGGCCGAAATTCACGAGCAATCCCACGCGGAGCCCGGTCGCTTTGAGGTAATTGTGGACCTGCGCCCGATGCTCATCCGTCAATGCCGACACTGCTTTGATCTCGAGCAGCACTTTACTGAAGCAGACAAAATCTGGCTGATATCGCTGCTTCAACTGCCGGCCTTTGTAAGAAAGGGTTAAGAGCGGTTGGGCGACGTAGGGAAGGCCACGATCCGCGAGTTCGAACTCCAGACACTCCTGAAACACCGCCTCCAGGAACCCGCACCCCTTCTCCTTGTAGACTTCGAAACATGCTCCGAGCAATGCGCGCGTCTCCTCTCCGTGAATGAACTCTTTCATGGCCATAACCCTTTCTGTGTATTCTGAGTTTTCTGTGGTTTAGGCCCGTGCGGGGCACTTCTGTCACACGCACAACACCGTTGGAACCACAGAATGCACGGAACACACAGAAGTCGGAAACCGCTGCGACGACTACACCACGGGCATGCTTGGCGGATTCCGCTGATCCAGGAAATCCTGCAAAATAATCGTCGCCGCACGTGAGTCGATCAGCCCGCTGTCGCGCACGCCGCGACGGTCTTTCTTCTTGATCGACGACTCGGCAGCATAACTCGTCAGCGTTTCGTCGACCAGATGCACGGGCAAACCGAAGCGCGCCTTCAACTCCGCCACGAACACGTCGACTTCCTTCGCTTTGAAGCCGATCGAGCCGTCCATGTTGTAAGGATAGCCGACGACGATGTCCGTGATGCGACGCGCCTTGATCGCTTCGCCGATTTTCGCCCAGCGCGCCTCACCCGCCGGCTCGATCACCGCTGGTAACGGCGTCGCCACGCCAATCTCGTCGCCGTGGGCGAGTCCGATGCGCTTCGCGCCGTAATCGATGCCGAGGCAGCGCATGTCGTCCAATCAGAGGGGAACCACGAATGGACACGAATAAACACGAACGACCGCCCGGTGCGCGCGGGCCTCTACCCGAAAAAGCGACGGCCGCCTGAATTCGTGTGAATTCGTGTCCATTCGTGGTTCTTCCTCAGAGAAATTTCTTCTTCTCCGCGTCCGCTTCGAGTCGCTTGAGGAGCGCTTTGATGTCCTGCGCCTTGTCCCGCGAACACACGAGCGTCGCGTCCGCCGTGCTGACGACGATCAGATCACTCGCACCGACGACCGCCGTGAGATGCCCATCGCGCGAAACCACGATGTTGCTCGCACCGCCTTCGACCATCGCGAGACCGCGGAGCACGTTGCCCGCGGTGTCCTTCGGGAAGTGATTCGCCACCGCCGGCCAGGCACCGACATCGTCCCAATCGCACGTCGCGGGCACCACGACGACATTCGTCGATTTTTCCATCAGCGCGTAATCGACGGAAATTTTCTTCAAGCTCGGATAACCCGCCGCGAGCGCCGCGGCCCAGCCCTGCGTCGCAGCCGCCTGCTCCATCGCAGCCAGCCCCGCGTGCAACTCAGGCGCGTGCGCCTTCAGCCCTGCCTCGACGACCGGC
Source organism: Candidatus Didemnitutus sp. (assembly GCA_041906465.1). Lineage (GTDB taxonomy): Bacteria > Verrucomicrobiota > Verrucomicrobiia > Opitutales > Opitutaceae > Didemnitutus. The sequence goes on from JAYRJE010000004.1 coordinate 189,288, forward strand.
ACGCGCCAGACAAACATGCCGGCGTTCCACAGATAGCGGCCCGACGCCAGATAGCTCTGCGCCGTCTCCAAATTCGGCTTTTCGACGAAGCCCTTCACGTTGATCACGTCGCGCCCCGCGACGCTCTTCCACGTGTCCGCCTGCTCGATGTAACCAAACCCGGTCGCGGGCTCCGTCGGCTTGATCCCAAGCGTCACCAGCACATCGGCGCTCTCCGCCGCAGCGAAAGCCACGTTCAGCAGCGACTGATATTCGCGCACATCGTGAATGACGTGATCCGCCGGCAACATCGCGAATGCCGCCTGCGGGTCGCGTTGCTTCACCAGCAACGTCGCCAAACCCGTCGCCGCCGCCGTGTCTCGCCCCATCGGCTCAGCCACGAGGTTTTCGGCGGGCAACTGCGGACACGCCGCGCGCACACCGGCGAGTTGCGCCTGCGTGGTGATGACGAAAATGTTTTCCTTGGGCGCCACACCGAGCACGCGATCGACCGTCTGCGTGAGCATCGGCGTCTCCCCGACGATGGGCAGCAGGTGCTTGGGAGTGGTCTGGCGGCTGGCGGGCCAGAAGCGTTCACCACGGCCACCGGCCATAATCACGACGTAACGAGCGGGCATAGGATGCCCACGATTCCAGGCCGTCCCCATCCGTCAACGGCGAACTGGGTTTGCGTTTCGGACTCGTTCACCCACTCTCTGCGCCCATGGCTTTCCCGCTCGAAATCACCGCCGCCGACGCCGCCCAGCTCCACCAAGCCGGCGCGATCCTGATCGACGTCCGTGAACCTAACGAACTCGCCGTCTGCCAAGTCACCGGCAGCGCCCACATCCCGATCCGCGAGATTCCTGCCCGCACCGCCGAGATCCCGCACGACCGCCAGGTGCTGATCCTCTGCCATCACGGCGGTCGCAGCGCGCGCGTCACTCAGTTTCTGCGCGCGAATGGCTGGGACAACGTCACCAACGTCGCCGGCGGCATCGACGCTTGGGCCATGCAGGTCGACCCGACCCTCGCCCGCTACTAAGCCGCCGCCGGGCTTGACTCGCGCCCCGCATTCCGGACAAATCCCCGTTCACTCATCACCAACCACCCATGGGCAAACAATACAACAAGGTCATTAAGAAAAAACGCCGCGTCGCTTACATGAAGCGCAAGAACGCCGCCAACAAGGCGAAGGCCAAGAAGAAGTAACTCGGCGCACAACGCCCACCCTTTCGCGCCCGCAGCCGCGGGCGCATTTCATTTATGTCGATCAAGGTCAGCCTCATCTCCCTCGGTTGCGCGAAGAATCTCGTCGATAGCGAGATCATGGTCGGCCATCTACACCAGGCCGGCATGCAGGTCATTCCCGAAGCGGAGAAGGCCGACGTCGTGATCGTCAACACGTGCTCGTTCATCGATTCCTCGAAGGAAGAATCGATCGGCCACATCCTCGAGATCAACCAGCAGCGCGGCATGCGCAAACGCCGCAAGGAACAAAAGCTGATCGTCGCCGGCTGCATGTCGCAGCGCTTCGCGAAAGATCTGCCGACCGCCCTGCCCGAAGTCGACGCCTTCATCGGCCTCGACCAGGTCACGAAAGTCGCGCCGATCATCGAGGAGATCTACGCCAAGGAACGCGGCAAAAAGGACGCGCCCGTCTCCTTCATCGAAGGCAAGTCGACGTGGATTCCCGACTACGACACGCCGCGCTTCCGGCTCACGCCGGCTCATTTTGCCTACCTCAAGATCGCCGAAGGCTGCAACCACCCGTGCACCTTCTGCATCATTCCGCAGATCCGCGGCCGCCATCGCAGCCGCACCGTCGAGAGCGTCGTCGCCGAAGCGCGCCGCCTCGTGAAGGAAGGTGTGAAGGAGATCAACCTGATCTCCCAGGACACGACCTTCTTCGGCATGGACACGTGGGAACAGCGCCCGAATCCGCGCACCCCCGTCGACTCCTCGCGCGGCACCGCGCTCACCACCCTCCTCCGCGAGTTGAATGCCATCGAGGGCGATTTCTGGATTCGCCTCCTCTACACGCACCCCGCGCACTGGTCCGATGAGTTGATCAAGACCATCGCCGAGTGCCCGAAGGTCGCCCGCTACATCGACATTCCCCTCCAACACATCAGCGACCACATGCTCGGTCTGATGCAGCGCGAGACGAGCGGCGCCTACATTCGCGATCTCATCAAACGTATCCGCGCCGGCATCCCCGGCATCGCGGTGCGCACGACGTTCATCGTCGGTTTCCCCGGCGAAACCGAAGCCGACGTCGAAGAACTTTGCGAATTTATCCGCGAGACCAAATTCGAGCGCCTCGGCGTGTTCCGCTACTCGCAAGAAGAAGGCACCCGCGCCGCGAAGATGAACGATCAGCTTCCGCCCAAGGTGAAGGAAGCCCGCTGGCACAAAACGATGGCGCTCCAGAAGGAAATCGCCCGCGAAGTCTCCAAGAGCTACGTCGGCCAAAAGCTGCGTGTCCTCGTCGAAGAGCCCGGCGTCGCCCGCGGCGAAGCTGACGCCCCTGACATCGACGGCCGCGTCTACGTCCCGAAGAGCCTCCCGGTCGGTCAATTCGTCGACGTGACGATCAACTCCTTCCACGACTACGACCTGCTCGCCGTCGCGAAGGGCGAAGAGCCCGTGGTCTACAAAGTGGCGAAGCAGGCGCAGTGAAGCGAGGAGCGGCTCGTCGGGCGAGTCGTCCCCCGCTTCGCTTCGCACGTCGCATCGTTTCAGGTAGGGCGAGTCGTCCCCGACGAGCCGCCGTCCCCTCGCGGCAACGGCCACGCGAACGGCCATTCTTCCGCACGCGCCACCAGCCCCGCACGCACCGGGTTCATGCGGATATAGTCCGCTTTCTGATCCTCTGATTCGTCGGAACGCAGCCGGTGGTCGAAGAATCCGCTCTGCCATTCGATTCCGCAGTTTGCATGTAGATACGCCTTCCAGCGGCGGACGGCTACGGCCAGCTTCTTGTCCGCTGGCAATGCAACCAATGCGTGCAGGTGATCCGGCATCAGCACGATCAACTTCAGCCACCATATTCCGCGGTCATGATAGAACTGAGCCGCCTCGAGCACTTTCGCTGCCGATGGTGGTTGGCAGAGCTGATTCCGGCCCCGCGGATCACAGCAGATCGTAACGAAGAACAGCGAGCCGCTCCTCACCCAATCGGGCGGTGTATGGTATAACGTGCGGCGCTGCGGCAATTCCGACACGCGGCTCAGATAGGTAGGGCGAGTTCTCCGAACGAGCCGAAAAATAGCCGCAGCGAATCTCGTGCCGGCTCGTTCGGAGAACTCGCCCTACCTTGAACCACTCGCCTGCCTTATCCCCGAGCGCCACTCACATCTGCGCCTGCTTCACGAACCCCGTGATGATCCCGTCGAAATTTCCGTTCGTGAAGAACACGACCAGCTGCGGCTTCGCCGTCTCCGCGCGCGTGTTCGCCACCAGTTTTTCCAGCAGCTCCGCATTCGTCGGCGCCGTGTAGCCGTGCACGCCCTGCGTGGCGAGAAACTGGATGATCGCCTCGTGATCGAAGCGCTCATCCGGTTTCAACAGATGCGCGCGCGCCACCGGTCCGAGGTAAACTTCGTCGGCGCGCGACAGCGCACGCATGAACGCCTGCTCCATCACCTTCCGGCGCGACGTGTTGCTGCGCGGCTCGAACGCCGCGTGGATCACGTGTCCGGGAAAACGCGCGCGGAAACTCGCCAGCGTCTCGCCCACCGCCGTCGGATGATGTCCGAAATCCTCCACGACCTTCAGCCGCGGTGTATTCACCAGCAGCTGCTGGCGACGCATCACGCCGCGATAGCGCGCGAGCGCGTCGAGGTTCACGCGCGAAAGTGAGTCAGCCGGTAGGGCGAATCCTCCGGATGAGCCGTTTCCCGAACACGGTGCGTTCTTTGGCTCGTTCGGAGAACTCGCCCTACCCTCCGCACTCGCCCGGTCTCCCTCCAGCGCCAGTGCCGCCGCCGTCGCCGCCATTGCAGCGTTGCGCGCATTGAAGAGGCCCGGCTGCGTCCACTTTACGTCCGCCCACTTCGCGCCCTTCCAACTCAGCGTGAAACTCGCGCCCTCCGGCGTCTCGGCAAAGTCCGTAATACGGACTTCGCAGTTTTCGCCCAGCCCCACACGCACCACGCGCGTCCACGCGAAATTCCCGAGCGCGGCCAGGTTCGCGTCGTCGCCGTTCAACACGATCCAGCCGTTGCGCGGAACAATGCGCGACAGGTGGAAAAATGTCCGCTTCACGTCGTCGAGATCACGGAAGATATCCGCGTGGTCGAACTCGAGATTGTTCATCACCGCGATATGCGGCGCGTAGTGAATGAACTTCGATCGTTTGTCGAAGAAGGCGCTGTCGTATTCGTCGCCTTCGATCACGAACGAATCGCTCGCACTGCCGAGGTGATTGCCCACCGGCGGGTCCTGCGGCACGCCGCCAATGAGAAAACCCGGATCGCGGCCGTTCTCGCGCAACAAAAACGCCGTGAGCGCCGTGGTCGTCGTCTTTCCGTGCGTGCCAGCAATGACGATGTTCTTGCGTCCTTTCAGGACAAAGTCCGCCAGCAGCGCCGGCAGCGAGGTGAACGGCAACGCACGCGTGTCGAGCAGCCACTCGACCTCGACGTTGCCGCGGCTCATCGCGTTGCCGACGACGACGAGATCCGGCTTCAGCCGCTCGAGCCGCGCGGCATCGTAGCCCTCGTGCAACTCGATCCCGGCCTGCGCCAGCACCGTGCTCATCGGCGGATAAATGCCAGCGTCGGCGCCGAGCACCTCGTGCCCATTCGCGCGCGCGAGCAGCGCCGCGTTACCCATCGCCGTCCCGCAAACGCCCATGAAGTAAATCCGCATGACCACTGCTTTGGCGCGCCATGCGCGACAGGCCAACCAATTTGTTGCCTCTCCGCGTCACGACAGATTTTCTCCGTCCATGCGCTCCCTCGCCCCGTGGGCGGCGCTGGCCATCGCCAGCGTCTCCGCTTTCGCGCAACCCAGCCCCGCCGTCGAACCGCCGGTGAAACTCGCGGACTTCGTCGTCACGCCGAGCCGCTACAGCATCTCCCGGGAAGGCGACGGCTCGCGCGCCACGCTCACGCGCGCCGACCTCGAAATTCTGCCGCAGGTCGGCGAGGATCTCTTCCGCTCCGTGGCTAGGCTTCCCGGCGTCGCGGCGGACGACTTCACTGCCAAATTCTGGGTGCGCGGTGCGCCGCAGCGGCAGTTGCTCGTCCGCCTCGATGGCGCCGATCTGCTCGAACCGTTTCATCTCAAGGACGTCGACGGCGCGCTATCGATCATCGACCTCCGCGCCATCAGCCAGCTCGACCTGATGACCGGAGGTTTCAACGCCGACTTCGGCAACCGCACCGCCGCCGTGCTCACGATGGACACGCTGTCGCCCACGCGTCGCGCGCCCAGTTACTCCGCGAGCCTCAGCGTCACCAGCATGCGCGCGGGCATTGCGGGCGCTTTCGCCGACGGCGGCGGACGCTGGTTCGCCAGCGTCCGCCGCGGCTATCCCGACCTGGCGCTCAAGCTCGAAGGCCGGGCCGAGGAAATTTTTCCGCGCTACTGGGACGCCTACGCCAAAACCGAATTCGATTTTTCGTCCAACCACACCCTGTCGCTGCATCTGCTGCACGCCGGCGATACGCTGCGCATCGAAGATCCCGACGGTCCCGATCTGCACTCGAGCTACGACAGCGATTATGTCTGGGCGCGGTGGCTGGCCACGTGGTCGGACCTCGTTTCCTCGGAAACCGTGCTCACGCAATCCTGGCTCGCGTGGCGACGTGATGGCACGGGCACCTATCTGCCGCGCTATCGCCTCGATCTCCGCGATCGCCGCTCGCTGGCTTCGACCGCGTTCCGGCAGGACTGGAGTGTCGCCACCACCGATCGTCTCCTGGTCCGCGGTGGCTGGCAGGCCGCGCGCGACCGCGCCGAGTATTCCTACCACCTCTTCCGCGAAGATGCCTTCGTCGTGAATGGCGTGCTGACCGCGGTGCCGCGCACGATCGCGCTGGCGCCGCAGGCTGACGGCAACGCCGCCGGCGCTTTTGTCGCTGCGCGCTACGCCCTCGCAGCCAACTTCGCCGTGGAGCCAGGAGTGCGCTTTGATCACGCGACCGCTGCCGACGATCGCGACTGGAGCCCGCGCCTCAATGCCGCCTGGCAACTCGCTCCGCGCACGACGCTGCGCGCCGCGTGGGGGCGCTATGTCCAATCGCAAGGTGTCCATGAACTCGCGGTGCAGTTCGGCGACGATCGCTATCACCCGTCCGAAAAGGCCGAGCACCGCGTCCTCGGCTTGGAACAACTGCTGTCGCACGGCGTGAATCTGCGCGTCGAAGCCTACCAGCGCCTGACCCGTGATCCGCGCCCGCAATGGTTCAATCGCTACGACACCTACAACATCTTCCCCGAGGCCCAAACGGATCGAATCCTCCTCGCACCAGTCCGCGCGGAAGCACGCGGCATCGAGTTTATTGCGCGGCGCCGCGGTCGGGTATTTGACTGGAGCACGAGCTACGCGCTCGCGCGTGCGACCCAGGATCTCAACACGGGCACGATCCCGACTGCGCGCGACCAGCGCCACGCGCTCTATGCGGACATCACTTATCGGTTGGGCGAGCGCTGGCGTTTCGGCGCGGCGTGGCAGTATCACACCGGGTGGCCCGTCACCGCGGTGAACTACACGCTGGTCCCGCTCGCCAACGGTGGTCGCGCGAGCGTGCGCAGCTTCGGCCCGACCCTCGCGGATCGCCTGCCCGCCTACCATCGCCTCGATCTCCGGGCGAGTCGCGCGATCCCGCTCCGCGGCGGCGTGCTCACGGTGTTCGTCGATGTCTTCAACGCCTATGATCGCGCAAATCCCCTGGCTTACGACTACGCGCCGAGTGTCGTGAACAACACCGTCCGCGACGGTAAACATGCCCGCAACATGCTTCCGATCGTGCCAACGATCGGGCTCAGCTGGGAAAACTGAAATGACGGCTCGCAGGCGATCGCGAGCGCTGTGGCACAGCGCGGATCGCAGCGCGTTCGCAGCGGGCCGAGCTGTCACGACCTGACTCACGCAGCGCGTAAGGCTGCGCTTAGCGGCAATATTTTCTTTCGCCGCGCCACCGCCCGCCGGAGCAACCATCCAAGCCTGCTCACCGCAGTTCGCGCAGTCTTCGTCGCGCCGGGCGACGCTTCCTCGATTTCCCGTTTTCACGCGCGCATCGACCAGCCACTGCTGCGCGATGCAAGACGTCCGCTACGCCCTGCGTCAGTTGCTCAAATCCCCCGGCTTCACCGCCGTCGCCCTCGTCACCCTCGCGCTCGGCATCGGCGCGAATACCGCCATCTTCTCCGTCATCAACGGCGTGTTGCTGCGCCCCCTGCCCTTCGCGCAGCCGGAGCAGCTGATGCGCGTCTATCACCGCAGCTCGAACTTCCCGAAGGCGAGCTACGCGCCCGGTGCGTTCTTCTCTCTGGTGCAGGACAACCAGTCGTTCGATTCCATCGCCGCGTGGCAATCGACCAACTTCAGCCTCACCACCGATGGCGCTGAACCCGAACGCGTCGAGGGCGCGGTCGTCACAGAACAGTTCGCCCAAGTCACCCGCCTCTCGCCCGCGCGCGGCCGGTTCTTCAACGCCGCCGAATTCTCCCCGGGCAACGACGGCGTCGTTCTGATCAGCCGCAGCCTCTGGCAACAGCGTTTCGCGGGCGCGGACGATATCGTCGGGCGCACGCTGGAAGTCGGCGGGCGCCCGCGCGTCGTCGTCGGCGTGATGCCGGATGGCTTCACCTTCCCGGGCAAAAGCCAGCTCTGGGCGCCGTTCGCACCGACCGACGCTCACCGCGCACGTCGCGACCGACACGAGTTGCAGGTCTTCGCCCGACTGAAACCCGCCACGAGCCACGCCCAGGCGCAGGCCGACCTCGCGTTGTTGACTCAGCGCTACGCCACGGAATTTGCGACGACCGACAAAGACTGGACCTGTCTGGCGTTTCCGATGCTGGAAGACGCGGTCGAGTCGATCCGCCCAGCGTTGATCGTGCTGCTCAGCGCGGTGATCGCGTTGCTGCTCATCGCGTGTGCCAACGTCACCAACCTGCTCCTGGCTCGCGCGGCCGTCCGCCAGCGCGAGATCTCCATCCGCGCCGCGCTCGGCGCTTCGCGTGGGCGTCTCGCGCGCCAACTCATCATCGAGTGCCTCGTGCTGTTCACGCTCGGCGGCGCCGTCGGCGTGCTCGTCGGCCACTGGCTGTTGAACGCGCTGCTCGCACTCGCTCCCGCCAGCATTCCGCGCCTCACCCAAGTCGCGATCGATGGTCGCGTGCTCCTCTTCACCACCGGCGCAACGTTCGTCACGGGTCTCGTTTTCGGGCTGATCCCCGCGTGGAACGCCTCGCGCACCGACCTCACGCTCGCGCTCCGCGAAGGCCATGGCACCACCGGCTCGCGCGGCTGGCTGCGCAGCGCGCTGGTCGTCGTGCAAGTCGCGGCCGCTGTCGTGCTCCTCGTTTCGTCCGGATTGCTCATCCGCAGTTTCCATCGTCTGCAGCAGATCGATCCGGGCTTTAATCCGACGCACGTGCTGACGATGAAGGTCGATCTGCCGCCGGCCACCTACGGCACATTCGGCCAGACCGACGAGAAGCGCGTGCAATTCGTCACCGAGGCCCTGCGTCGCCTGCAGGCTCTGCCCGGCCTGGAATCGGCCGCGATGACGACGACGGCCCCGCTGAACAGCGGCGCATCGTTCATCATGCGCATCGAAGGCCACGCCGACGTGAACGTGAGCACCGCGCCCGTGACTCGCTATCGCACGATCACGCCGGACTACTTCAAGACGATCGGCATGTCGCTGGTGCGCGGCCGCGCCTTCACGGAACGCGACGCGCCCGGCGCACCGCGCGTGGTGATCATCAATCAGGCATTCGCGAAGAAGTTTTTCCCCGAAGTCGAAAATCCCCTCGGCAAACACGTCGAGATCGCGCTCGCCGATCCGCCCCGCTGGGCGGAAGTCGTCGGCGTTGTGGCCGACGCGCGCATCGACACTCTCGAAGCCGAGACGCCGGTGCAGGCTTACGAGCCGTATCACGAATTCGCGTTCAACAACCTGACCTTCGTGCTGCGCACGAGCGGCGATCCGGCGGCGCTCGCCGCGGCCGCGCGGCGCGAAATCCAAGCCGTCGACCCGCGCCTGCCGGTGCACAGCCAGAAGACGATGGAGCAGATCGTCGACGAGTCGCTCGGGCAGCGGTATTTCTCGCTGGTGCTGGTCGCGGTATTCGCCGGCGTGGCGCTCCTGCTGGCGAGCATCGGTCTCTACGGCGTCATCGCTTACAGCGTGGCGCAGCGCACGCGGGAATTCGGCGTGCGCCTCGCCCTCGGCGCGAGCGGACGCGATGTCCTCCGCCTCGTGCTCGGCGAAGGCGGGCGTTTGATCGGGCTCGGTCTGGCCCTCGGCGTGGCCGGGGCGCTCGCTTCGGCGACCATGATGCAATCGCTCCTGTTCGGCATCGGCGCACGCGATCCGCTGACGTTCGCCGCTATCGTGGGCCTGCTCGCCGTGGTGGCGCTCGCTGCGTGCCTTGCTCCGGCGTGGCGCGCGACGCGCGTCGATCCGCTGGTGGCATTGCGCACGGAGTGAGGCGCGAGCCCGTGAAGGTGGAACGGTTTGACCTCAACCCGTTCCGAGCGCGTCGAAGTCAACGCACGCCGCCCTCCTTCCGTCGTTTCGCGGTTGAGGCGCCGCTGCGCCGGTTTACGGTGCGCGCCATGTTGAAACTGCTTCCGTCCCCGCTGCGCCGCAGTCTCGCGCTTTTCGGCTGCGTCGCGGTGCTCGCCCATGCCGACACCAACCCCACGCAGGAGCGCGCCGATCGGTTCCTCGCCCTCGTCAACGCCTCCTACCAGGCGCTCGCCACCGTCGAGGGCAACGCGCAATGGGACGCCGCCACCGACGTCTCGCCCGTGCACGACGCCGCTTCCGAAGTCGCCGGCAAGGCGCGCGCCGCGTTCATGGGCAATCCCGCCCTGATCAAGGAAACCCGCGCCCTGCTCCTCCAGCGCAAGGATCTCGACGAGCTGACCGTGCGCCAGCTCGAGCGGCTGCTGCTCTTGTCCGCCGAAGGGCCGATGACGAATCCCGACCTCACACGCGCCCGCATCACGGCGGAGACGGCCCAGGCGTCCACGTTGAACGGCTTCGAATTCAAGCTGCGCGGAAAACCGATTTCGGTGAACGAAATCGACAACCTGCTGCAAAGCAGCACCGACCTCACCGAGCGGCAGGCGGTCTGGGAGGCGTCGAAGGAGTCCGGTCAGGCGTTGAAGCCCGGCCTCGTGAAGCTGCGCGATTTGCGCAACGGCGTGGCGCGCGAACTCGGCTTCGACGACTACTTCGCGCTCCAAGTTGCAGGCTACGGCATGTCGAGCGACGAGATGGTGAAGCTGAACGAGGAGTTCATGCGCGTGCTGCGTCCGCTCTATCTCCAGCTCCACACGTGGGTGAAATACAAGCTCGCCGAAAAGTATCATCAGGCCGTGCCGAAGCGCATCCCGGCCCACTGGATCAACAACCGCTGGGCGCAGGAATGGGACGGCATGGTTGAGGCCGCGAATCTCGATCCGTATTTCAAAGACCGCACGCCCGAGTGGGTCGCGAAATCCTCCGAGCAATTCTACGTCGGACTCGGATTTTCCGCGCTGCCCGAGAGTTTCTGGAAAAAATCGGACCTCTACCCCGTCGCCGCGGGAGGAGCGCGCAAAAAGAATACGCACGCTTCCGCCTGGCACGTCGATCTCGAGAACGACCTCCGCTCGTTGCAAAGCATCGAAGCGAACCCGTGGTGGTTCACGACCAACCACCACGAGTTCGGCCACATCTATTACTTCATGAGCTACACGCGGCCGGACGTCCCGCCGCTGCTGCGCAACGGCGCCAATCCAGCGTTTCATGAAGGTTTCGGCGAACTGACGGCGCTCGCGGCCTCGCAGGTGCCTTACCTGAAATCGCTCGGCGTGCTGCCGGCGAATTTCCAGGCAGACGAGAACGCGTTCCTGCTCAACAACGCGCTCGCTCCCGGCGTGCCGTTCATCTTCTGGGCTTCGGGCGTGATGACGCATTGGGAAGCCGACATCTATGCGCGCAACCTGCCGGAGTCCGAGTGGAACAAACGCTGGTGGCAATACGTGCGCGACTTCCAAGGCGTCGAGCCGCCGACCGAGCGCGGCGAGGAGTGGTGCGACGCAGCGACGAAGACGCACATCAACGACACGCCGGCTTACTACTACAGCTACGCGATCGCGCAGGTCTTCAAATTCCAGCTGCACGACTACATCGCGAAGCACATCCTCCATCAGCCCCCGCAGTCCTGCAATTATGCCGGCAACAAACAAGTCGGCGACTTCCTCCGCTCGATCATGGCGAAGGGACAGACGGAAGACTGGCGCAAGGTGCTCAAGGAAGCGACCGGCGAGGAACTTTCCACGCGCGCGATGGTGGAATACTACGCGCCGCTCCTGAAGTGGCTCGAAGAACAAAACAAGGGCCGCCAGATCGGCTGGGAGTGAGGTCGTGTTCGCGATCGGAAAACGCAGCAGTGCACGGACGCGCGCAAAGCGCGCCTCTACGGCAAATGTAGGGACGCGGATCGACCGCGCCCGAGCGCACCGCGCCTTGCGCCGATTTTGGCCGCTCGTCGTTTCCGCCGCGCTCGCCCTCGGCGCCGCGAGCGGCCGCGCGCAGGCGACGAACGACGCCGTGACGAACGTGGCCGAACTCTCCTGGCTCGCCGGACAATGGCGCGGCACGACGCCCGCGGGCCGCACGATCGAGACGACCTACACCACGCCCGAAGGCGGCGTGTTGCTCGGCACGAGCAAGGAATACACGCCCGACGGCCGCTGCGTTTTCTTCGACCTCGAACACTTCGCGATGAAAGACGGCGTGCTCACGCTGACGCCGCATCCGGCCGGCAAGCGCAGCCGGGATTCGTTTCCGCTCGCCACCTTCGACCGCGCGGCACGCCGCGCGACCTTCGTGAACCGCGCCCATGATTGGCCGCAGCAATTTGTCTACGAACGCATCTCGGACGAGCGGTTGCTCATCACGCTTTCCGGCCCGGACAACAAAGGCAGCGAGCACATGGAGCGCTTCGAGTTGCAACGCGCGCGGTAGCTGGTGGGCGCCGCTCTGTCGGCGCCGCGCTGCGTGTCGGACGGGTTGACCGTAACCCGTTCCAAGCGCGTTGAGGTCAACGCGCTCCACCGCCACCGTCGTTCCCATTATTGGGAAACTGCAATCCCGCACCCGGCTGGAGCGAGGAATTCGCGACGCAGCGCAATTTCCGTTATGCCCTGTTTTCCAATGACTTGAAACTATACCCAACGCTGGCATGCCGGTTGCAAAAGCGACCTCACCATCGCCCCTCTCATGTCCAAGTTCCGGCGCCTTTTCGCTCTCTCTCTTTCCCTTGGCTCGCTCGCCGCCGTCACCGCACAGACCGCTCCGGCTTCCGCTGCGGACACCCCGCCGCCCACCGCGCTGCGCGAGCGCATCACGCTGGAGGAAGCGATCCGCCGCGCCGTCGCGAAGAACTACACGATTCAATCCGACGCGCTCGATGTCTCCATCGCCCGCGCGCGCGTGCTGGAGCAGTGGGGCCTGTTCGATCCGCAGCTGAACGGCAAATACACTTACTCCGAGAACGAGAACCCGCTGCAGACGTTCGACGCGACGACCGGCGCGCGCAATTTCACGCGCGACAAGAGCGACGCGTATTCGCTGAGCGTCGATGGCACGATGCCGTGGGGCCTCACCTACTCGCTCGGCGCCACGCAAACGAACGCCCGCGGCACGTTCAACGGTTTCGCCGACGCCTACGACGTCTTCGGCGGCGTCTCCGCGCGCCAGCCGCTGCTCCGCGGCTTCGGCTTCGGCGCCACGACCGCGCAACTCCGCATCGCGATGGCGGGCCGCGATATTTCCGAATGGGCGTTCCGCGCCTCGGTGATCAACACCGTCACGAACGTCATCTTCGCCTACTACGACCTGAATTTCGCCCAGGCAAACCTGCGCACGGCGATCCGTTTCCGCGACCTCGCCGCCTCGCTGCTCGAGGAGAACAAAAAGCGCTTCAAGGTCGGCGCGATGTCCGACTACGACGTCACCTCCGCCAGCGCCCGCGTGGCGATGCGCGAGGAAAACATCCTCGTTGCCCAGCGCCTCGTGCACGACGCCGAGAACGTGTTGAAGGCGCTCATCTCCGACGAGCGCACGCCGCGCCTGCTCGACTGGTCGCTCGAGGTCGAGCCGATGAGCACGCTCCCGGTGGCGATGGTGAACGCCGCCCTCGATTTCCAGGAGGCGCTGAAGAAACGCCCCGACTACCAACAGGCGAAACTCAACCTCAAGCGCAGCGACATTAACTTCAAATACCAGCGCAACCAGCTGCTCCCGCGCGTCGACCTCGTCGGCAGCTACGGCTCCAACGGCCTCGACGCCAGCCGCGAGACCGCGCAGCGCATGGTCCGCAACGAGGACTACCGCTCCTTCAGCTACGGCGTGCAGGTGACGATCCCGATCACTTTCACCGGCGAGCGCGGCCGCTATCGCCAGGCGAAGTTCGCCCGACGCCAGGCCGAAATCGATCTGGATCAGGTCGAGCAGAGCATCGTCGTCTCGGTCGGCAACGCCGCCAACAACATCGAAGTCACTCGCCAGCGCGTCGAGGCCGCCCGCAAAGCCCGCATGCTCGCGCAGGAAGTCCTCGAAGCCGAACAAAAGCGCCTCCGCGCCGGCACAAGCAGCACGTTCTTCGTCTCTCAACAGCAAGAAATCGTCGCGAGCCTCGAAGTCAGCGAGCTCCGCGCCGAGTCCGACCACCGCCGCGCCATCGCCGAATACGACCGTCAGCTCGGTGTGACGCTGGAAAAGCTAAATATCAGCGTCGGCGCGCCGAAGTAATAACCAGGTTTGTTTAGTGTGTGTCCAGCAGGCGGCGGCCCGATTTCGGGCGCCGCCTGCGTGGTTTAGGAAACTCGCCGCGACAGCCTCCACGCAGGCGAACGCCATGACGCGCTCGCCGCACCGGTAGCGGAAGCCGTGAGGCTTTCGCGAGGCGCAGCGGCGCGACCTCTCCCGAGCGAAATTCTGACGAATTCCGCTACGAGTCCCTCAAATCCCGCGCACCTTGACGTTGCGCACTTCGAGCCCTTCGCCCGCGAAGGCCAGGCGGCCCCCGCGCTCGTTGACGAATTTTGCCACCGTGGGGTTCGCACTCGCGGCCACAGCTTGGCGCCACTCGGCGGTATCGAGCGCGTAGCCGGTGATTTTCTCGCCGTTGATCCAGTATTCGACCGCGTTGCCGAACACCACGATCTTGCTGCGATACCACACGTCGAACTGCGGGGTGAGCTTCTTGTCCGGCGCGCTCAGGCCGTTGCCGGCGAGCGCGTCGCCGTGTCCGGCCAGCTGCATCACCGGACCGGATTTCTCCGGCGATTTTTCGTCCTCAAAAACCCGGAAATAGACCGCGCCGTTGCCGCCCGGGGCGACCTTCCAATCAAACGTCAGCTCGAAATCGGCGAACTCGTCGTTGCTCACAATCGCCACGCCCGCGCCTCCCACGAGCGAGCCATCGCGCACCTGCCAGTTGGCCGGCAGCTTGTTCGCGCCGAAGCCGTGCCACTCGGTCTTGTCCAGCAGGCGCCAGCCCTGCGAACGTTCGTAGGCCGTGATCTTCGGCTGATCAGCCGCCAGCAAGGCGACAGGAAGAACGAGCGCGGCAAACGCGAGGAGCTTGGCGGTCATGCCGCGCAGGATGCCGCCGGGCCCCGGCGCGTCAATCCCGCGAATAGGGTGAGCCCCCTAGCCACCGTTTTCGCTGAGTAGCGGAAGCCGTGAGGCTTTCGCTCGTCGGGCGCGCCGAAATTCTCGCGAATGGCGGACTGTCGCTGCGTTCGAAACCGCCACCCCAACCGCCCTAACCGACCGCTGCACTGTCCGCTTGCTTGTGGCGCCGGGCGCGGCGAGTTTCACGCTATGCCGCGAATCCCGCTCGAAGACAATTTCACCGATGTGCTCGGCAAGGCCCAGCGCGGCCTCGGCCTCGACGACGCCGCCCTCGTCGCCAAAGCCGGCATCACCCCCGCGGAATTCGCCGCCCTCAAGAAAGGCGAGATCCGCGACCATCCGCTCCGCGCCGTCGCGCGCGCGCTCCAGCTGAATGGAGCCGCGCTGCTCGCCCTCGCCCGCAAGGAATGGTATCCCCAGCAGCCGGTGTTCCCGCGCGGCTTCGCGATGTTCAACACCCCGTTCGAAGACCTCACGGTGAACAGTTATGTCGTGTGGGACACGCGCTCGCGTCTCGCCGCCGCCTTTGACACCGGCACCGACTGCGGCGCGATGCTCGACACGATCTCCAGCGAGAAACTCGACCTCCGCTACATCTTCATCACGCACACGCATGACGACCACGTCGCCGACCTGCCCGAGCTCGCCAGCGCCACCGGCGCAGAAGTCTGGGCCAGCGAACGGGAACCCGTCGATTACGCCGGCGCCCGCACCTTTGCCGAGAATGCGCATTTCCACCTCGGCGAACTGGCCATCAAGACCCTGTCCACCTGGGGTCATTCTCCGGGCCAAACGACCTTCTTCGTGACCGGGCTTTCCTGGCCGCTCGCCATCGTCGGCGACTCGCTCTTTGCCGCCTCGTGCGGAGGCAGTCGCGAGCACTACGCCGATCAGCTGCGGCACAACCGCGAGAAAATCTTCCGGCTCCCGTCCGACACGGTGCTGGCCTGCGGACACGGCCCGCTCACGACGCTGACCCAGGAACGCCGATTCAATCCCTTCTTCGCCCGATAAAGAGAAGGAATTACGTCCGGAAACAGGCTTGAGCCTGTTAATTTCGGGCGTTGCTGTCCGATGAGTTGGCTCAGCCTCGATGACTCGCCCCCCGCCCCGTCGCACGTGGATGGCCTTTTGGTGCCTCGTCTGCGCCTGCGGGAGCATTGTCGGCTGGGCCGCCGATAGCACAGCTCCGAAACGGCGCTGGCGCGCCGGCGTCGAAGCCGGCGCGGCGCCCTTCACCTTCGCCGCGCCCGATGGCACGCCCACCGGTTTCTCAGTCGAGCTGCTGCAAGCGGTCGCCGCCGAACGCGCCCTCGCGATCGACTATGTCCTGCTGCCCTGGGGTGAACTGCTGGCCAAATTCCGCACGGGCGAAATCGACATCATCTGCAACGTCGTCGACACACCGGAGCGCCGCGACTTCATCGCGTTCAGTGCGACGACGGCCTTGTTGCGCGGCGCGATGTTCATCCGGCACGACCACCCGCCGCTCTACGATCTTTCGGAACTGAACGGCATCAAGGTCGCGGTGCCGCGCGATTCCCGTGCCCACGAATACCTCAAGCGCCAACCCTGGCGGATCGAGTTCGTCTTCGCGCCGGCGCTGGACGACTGCCTGAGCATCGTGCAGGAAGGCGGTGCCGACGCGATGTTCGCCACCGAATTGGTGGTCCGCCATGTGATGAAACAGCGCGGCCTGACCGGAATCGTCGCCTCCTCGTTGTCGTTTCCGGATTTCGACTATCGCGAACACTTCGGCGTATCGCCGCGCGAAACCGACCTCCTCGCCGAACTCAACGAGGGCCTGCTCGCCGTCCAGCGCAGCTACGTCTACGACCGCCTCTACGAAAAATGGGTCGGGCCGCTGCGTCCACGCGAACTGGGGTGGCGCGACGTGCGCCCGTATGCGATCCCACTCGTCATCACCGGTGCGATCGTCCTCGTCGCGTTCGCCTGGCAGCGGCGGATGCTGCTGCGGGTCGCGCGCCATGCCGGGGCGCTGCGCTCCAGCGAGGAACGGCTGTCGTTGGTTTTCGAAGGCAGCCAGGACGGGTTCTGGGATTGGGATGCCCGCACGGGCGAAATCCTTCGCAGTCCCCGGTGGTTCGAGATGCTCGGCTACTCGGCCAGCGAGGTGGCACCGGGCCGCCTCGGCTTTCTCGATCTCGTCCATCCCGACGACCGCGAGCGCGTGCTCGCCGACGAATCCGAACTCTGGCGCGACCGTGACCAGTTCGCGCTCGAGATGCGCCTGCGCGCGAAGGACGGCGAATGGAAATGGATCCTCGATCGGGGCAAAGTCGTCGCCCGCGACCCGCACACCCGCTTGCCGCTGCGCATCGTCGGCACGCACACCGACATCACGCCGCGCAAGCGCGCGGAGGCCGAAGCGGAGAACCTCCAGCGCAAGATGCAGGAAACCCAGCGCCTCGAAAGCCTCGGCGTCCTCGCCGGCGGCATCGCCCACGATTTCAACAATCTCCTCACCGTCATCCTCGGCAATGCCTCGCTCGTGCAACTTGACGAGCAGGCCTCGCCGGACACGAACGCGCGCATCGAGAAAATCAAGACCGCCTCCCATCGCGCCGCCGATCTCTGCCGCCAACTGCTCGCCTACGCCGGCAAGGGCGCGTTCACGATCGAGCCGCTGTCGCTCAATGCGATCGCACGCGACACCGTCCACCTGCTCGAGCTTTCCACCCAGCGCCACGCCGAACTCGAATTTTCCCTTGCGAAAGACCTGCCGCTCGTCGACGGCGACCCGTCGCAATTCCAGCAGGTGATCATGAACCTCGTGATCAACGCCGCCGAAGCCTTGCCGGAAAAGGGCGGCCGCATCCGTCTCGCCACCAGCCGCGCGGATCTTGTGCGCGGCGAGTTGATGGACGCCCTGCCCTCCCCCGATGTGCCGGAGGGGCCTTATGCCTGCCTCGAGGTCGCCGACAACGGCTGCGGCATGGACGCCGAAGTGCGGGCGCGCATCTTCGATCCGTTTTTCACCACGAAATTCACCGGCCGCGGCCTCGGACTCGCGGCGGTGCTCGGCATCGTGCGCTCCCACCGCGGCGCGCTCGTCGTGCGCAGCACGCCGGGGCAAGGCGCGTCCTTTCGCGTCTATCTGCCCGCCAGCACGCGTCCGACCGCCGCCAAGGAAAGGCCGCCCGCCTCAGTTCCGTCTGGCGACCGCGGCACGGTGCTGGTCGCCGACGATGACGACGCCCTGCGCCCGCTTTTTGCAGAAGTGCTCAAACGCCTCGGCTACGACTCTGTCGTCACCGCCGATGGTCACGAAGCAATGGCGGCCTTCGCGACACAGCCGACGCGCTTCGTCGCCGCGCTCCTCGATTTGACGATGCCCGGCAAGGACGGTCTGGAAACGATGCGTGAACTGCGCGCACAGCGCCCCGACCTGCCCTGCGTGCTCGTCAGCGGCTACAGCGAACTCGAAGCACGCGGACGCGGCGATACGGGCGAATTCACCGACTTTCTCCAAAAACCATTCACGCCCGACAGCCTGCACGAGGTGCTGCGCCGGGCGACTGATCGACACTGAATTTCTGCGCCGGCGACACGAGGTCACTCGCACCCCGATGGCGCCTCCCACGCGTGATCGCTCTCCCACGCTCCGCCCCACCACCGTGCGCTTTCACGGTCCGCCCTACGGACAAACGGCCTGAAAGGAAAAACGGTTAGACAGTTGCCGGACCTTCCCGCTACCTTGCTCGCGCACCCCGCATGCACCAGCAGCGCAAGACTTGGATGATCATGGCCCTCGTCGCCAGTTTGGTGGCCGCACTCGCCGCCATCATTCTGCAGGACGATCTCCGCGAGAAGCTCGGCACCAACTACTACATCCTTTCGCTCGCCATCATCGGCTGCGTGCTGCTCGTGCTGAGTGGCTACCTCTGGGACCGCACGACGCTCGCCCGGATCAAAGCGCTCGGCTCCCAAGCGAAGGCCGTGCAGCCCGACCTCGCACCCGATGAGCCCGTGAAGGACGACGAAGCCGGGCACGACGAGATCATCGGCCTCGCCCGCCAGATCGAGCGCATGGCGCGCTCGCTGCAGCGCGTTGAGGCCAGCTACCGTGGCATCGTCGAGGATCAATTTGACCTGATCTGCCGCTACAAACCCGACGGCACGCTCACCTTCGTCAACGGCGCCTACTGCCGCTTCTACGGCAAGAAACGCTCCGAACTCATCGGCACCCCCTTCGCCGGCATGGCCACCAGCAGTCGGATTCCGTGGAACAGCGACCCGGCCATCCAGACTTACGAGCAGGAAATCAAAACGCCCGCCACCACGACCTGGCTGCAGTGGATCGTGCGCGAGATCTACGACCAAGACCATCGCATCATCGAGTATCAGGCGGTCGCCCACGACATCACCGCGCGCAAGATGGCGGAAGTCGCGCTGCTCCGAGCGAAGGAAGCCGCCGAGGCCGCAAACCGCGCCAAGGGCGAGTTCCTCGCCATCGTCAGCCACGAAATCCGCAACCCGATCAGCGGCGTCATCGGTTTCGCCAATTTGCTCGACGGCGCCAACCTCACGACTGAGCAGCGCGAATACGTGAACCTCATCCGCAACAGCGGCGACTCCCTGCTCTTCCTCATCAACGACATTCTCGATTTCTCGAAAATCGAGGCCGGCAAGATCGAGTTGGAGAACGAGCCGTTCTCCCCGCGCACGTGCATCGAGGAAGTCGTGGCCTTTTTCCGCCCGAAAGCCGCCGTTGCCAACCTCTCGCTCGACACCAAGGTTGCGCCCGATGTGCCGGGCGTTGTCACCGGCGACGTCTATCGCTTGCGCCAAATCCTCATCAATCTCGTGGGCAACGCGGTGAAATTCACCAAGCGCGGCGGAGTCACGATCCAGCTCGAAGCCGTCGCGCCCGACGATCTTTCCGAGACGCTGCTGCTGCGCTTCACGATCCACGACACCGGCATCGGCATTTCGGCCGAACAGGCCGCGCGACTCTTCAAACCCTACGTGCAAGCCGACGCCGGCACCTCGCGTCGCTATGGCGGCACGGGTCTCGGCCTCATCATCTGCAAACGCCTCAGCGAGCTGATGGGCGGAACCATCTGGGTGGAGAGCACTCCCGGCGTGGGCTCGAAATTCTTCTTTGTGATCCGGGCGAAGCAGGCGGTCCCGGTCGGCGTGTAAGCCACGCGCGGCCCTTGCGCGCTCCGCGATCGGCACGGAGATTCGACCCTCACGCCGATGGAAACTCCCGCCCCCGCCGACCGCGTCATTCTCCTCGATCCGTTTCCGCGGCGGATCGACCGCATTTTCGATGAAACCACAAAGCGCCGCCTCGAACACCTCGGCCGCGTAGTGTGGCACGACGGCTCGCCGGCCGCCGACGAACACCTCGAGCGCCATTTGCCCCGGACGATCGCGCTGATCGGCCAATCGCGTCTCGATCGCGCGCGCCTCGACCGCGCCCCGCACTTGCGCGCCGTGTTCAACGTCGAGAGCAATTTTCTACCCAACATCGACTATGCCGAATGTCACCGTCGCGGCATACCCGTGCTGTCCACCGGGCCCGTCTATGCCCAGCCCGTCGCCGAAATGGTGCTTGGCATGGCAATCGCCCTCGCCCGCCGCATGCACGAGGCCGACGCTGCACTCCGCGTCGGCCGCGAATTCAAAGGCGACAACCACGATTCGTTCCTCCTCCGCGACAAGCCGCTCGCGATCGTCGGCCTCGGCAACACCGGTCGCGCCCTGCTGCCGCTGCTGCGACCGTTCACCCGCGAGATTCTCGCGCACGATCCCTGGATTCAACCGTGCGTGATGCGCGAGATGAACGTCATCCCCGCGACGCTCGACGAGTGTTTTACGCGCGCCCGCGTCGTGTTTCTCCTCGCTGCCGTCACCAGCGAAAACGCGGGCCAGATCGGGGCGCGCCACTTTGCCCTCATGTCGCCCGGCAGCGTCGTCATCCTCGCCAGCCGCGCCGCGCTCGTGAATTTCCCCGAGTTGCTCGCCGCCGCCCGGTGCGGCCACATCCGCGCCGGTATCGACGTCTGGCCGGAGGAACCGGTGCCGAAGGACGAGCCCGGCCGCACGACACCAAACACGCTGATCCAAGCGCATCGTTGCGGCAGCGTGCCCGAAATCCAAACGCTCATCGGCCGGATCGTCGTCGATGACCTCGAGCACATTCTCGCCGGCCGCCCACCGCAACGCTGTCAGCGCGCCGCGCTCGAAACCGTCGGCAAGCTCCGCAGCATTCCCGTCGGCACTTGGTCGCTCAGTGAGACCACTCGCCAATCGTAAGCCCTCCGGCTATCGTCGGGTCGATCTGCGGAAACCGAGCCTCCGCGATCCGAATCATTGTTCCCGTCCGGTCCGTTTCCTCCCGTTCCAACCAGCCCCTTCCCCATGAAAATCCTCTTCATCGGCGGCTCCGGCGTCATCAGCCGCGCGGCGACGCAACAGGCCCTCGCCGCCGGCCACGAGCTCTGGCTCCTCAATCGCGGCCAGCACCCGCCCGTCGACGGCCCGCGGACGATCATCGCCGACATGAACGACCTCGAGGGCGTGCGCAGTGCGCTCCGTGGACACACTTGGGACGTCGTGGTGCAATGGATCGCGTTCAAGCCCCAAGACATTCGCCGCGACATCGAACTGTTTCGCGACACCGCGCGGCAGTATTTTTTCATCAGCTCCGCCAGCGTTTACCAGAAGCCGCTCGCGCATTACCTCATCACGGAGTCCACGCCGCGCGCGAATCCGCACTGGGAATACTCGCGGCTGAAGATCGCTTGCGAACAGGAACTCGAGGCCGCGCACCAAGCCACCGGCTTTCCTGGTGTGATCATTCGTCCGTCGCTCACCTACGGCGACGACCAGATTCCCCTCGTGCTGAACGCCTGGCCAAAACCCTGGACCGCCATCGACCGTCTGCGTCGCGGTGCGCCGCTGATCATCCCCGGCGACGGAACCTCACTGTGGACGATCACGCACAACACCGACTTCGCCGCCGGCTTGATCGGCCTGTTCGGCAACCCCGCCACACACGGCCACGCGTTTCAAATCACCTCCGACGAAGCGCTCACCTGGAACCAGATCTTCGCGCTCACCGCGCAAGCGGCCGGCGTGACCGCGCCGCGTTTCGTGCACATTCCATCGGACTTCATCATCTCGTGCGTCCCGGGTGTCGAAGGGACGTTGCTCGGCGACAAGGCCGTCTCGGCGGTCTTCGACAACACAAAGCTCAAGCGCTTCGTGCCCGGTTACGCCGCCAAGACTCCTTTCGCCCTCGGCATCCGCCGCACGGTGGCCTGGTTCGAGGCTGATCCGGCGCGCCAGCAAATCGATCACGAGCTGAATCAGCGCTGGGACCGACTGGTTTCCGTCTACGAAACGGCGCTCGCGCAAGCCCGCGCCGCCTTCGGCCCCGATTGACCGGTTTACCCTTTTTCGCCCCCCGGCGCGCTGCAACGACGTCGCCAGCGAACCCAACTCGGCCCCTCAGCGGTCGCGTCGGGCAAGAATGCTCGCCTTCGTCCCGCCCGGCCGCGCCCCCGCGCCGGTCCTTGATCGGCCTCGCGCAAGCCCTCGTCCGCAGCCGATTTCCGCACCGGCCGCTATGACGGGCACCGCGTAACGGACTTCGAATTTCAGTTCTTGCGCACCGCGCGGAGATGACCCAAGTTGCGGACCGATTTTGCTCCGGTGCGGTAGCCAAGTGGTAAGGCCGAGCTCTGCAAAAGCTCTATTCGGCGGTTCGATTCCGCCCCGCACCTCCACTCTGCAATGAGCGAGTGTCTCCCTGGCTCCTCAGCGGTGTGATCCCCTTTCCGGCCGGCTGAACTCCACGCAACGCGGGCCGCCGAACGAGCCATCGATCGACTCTCTGTGTCCTCGTGTCGATTCGCCTCAATTTCGCCGCCAGCGAGCCGATAAGGAGACACCGTCGGTGCGCACGCTCGTCGCGCGCCTCCCGGTGTTCACTTTGTCTCCCATGGCCAACGTCCTACTGGTCGACCCAAGCGACGTGGCGAGGAAAGCCATGCAAGGCATCCTCGCCCGCGGGGGCCATCGCTTCGCCGCCGTCGCGAGCATCAACGACGCCGTGGCGTTCATTCGCCGCAACGTCCGGGTCGACCTGGTGTTCGCGGAGCTGAAACTCTCGGGCGACGGCGGCCTCGCGTTCGTCCGCCAACTCAAGGCCGACCACTTGCTTCAGGCACTGCCGATCGTGATCTACACCGAGCACGCCGACCGCGACAGCGTGAAGCGGGCGATCGACCTGCATGTCCAGAATTTCCTCATCAAGCCCTACCATGACGACGACATCTTCAAGGAAATCGAGAAGGCCGTCGGCAATCCCTGGCGCGCCACTCATTTCGAGGAGGAAAAATCCTTCTGCCAGCTGATCGGCATCACGCCCAACGATCTTCACCGCCAGCTGGGTGAGCTGCGCGACGCCTTGCCGCTCGCGCGCACGGAACTCGCACGCGGCGCGCAGCTCAACGATCACAAGATCATCGCCACCGCCATCATCCCGCTGCGCGAACAGGCCGAAACGGTGGGCGCCTGGTGCGTCGTGGAGGCACTCACGCAACTGGGCGAGCACAGCTCCGCCGGCTCGTGGTCGGCAGTCGCCGGCGATCTGGCGCAGCTGGATTTCGCCGCGGAACTCATCGCGCATTGGATCGATCCCCAACGCGCCGCCCCGGACTTCCTCGGTGCGGACGCCCAGCAACGCCCCGCCGCCGACGTCGCGCTTGAACGCGAGCGCCGACAGTGGCTGGCCGCGCCGGGCGAGGGCCGCTGCCCATGCGTGGACTGGAATCAGCTGGTGCGCGAAGCCCTCGCACTCGCATGCGTGCCGGTGATTGATTCCGCCGCCGCGAATTTCCAAATGGTCGCCAATGGCCATCCGTCGTGCATCAACCCCCTCATGGATCTCGTGGCCCGCGATCCCGGCCTGACGGCGCAGATGCTTGTGGCGGCCAACCGCGCGCATCCGTCGGCCGAGGAGTTCAACCGGATCGAAGACGCCCGGCTCGCCGTCGGTCAGCTCGGCGAGGTCCGGCTGCAGGAGGAAGCGCGCCGGCTCGTGGTCATCGACAGCCGAACCTTTCAGCTCGAGCCGGCGATGAGCTGGGCCAGCTATTGGACGTTTCAGCGGGCGGTGGCGCGCGTCGCCCAGCTGCTCTGCAAGGAGCTCGAGTTCTACAGCCTCGAAGCCACGGCGCGCACGGCCGGCCAGATGCACGATCTCGGCACGCTGCTGCTGGCGCGCCTGCGGCCGGCCGGGTTTCAGGCGATCGTCGAGCACGCGCGCGTTCACCGGCTACCGCTCCGCGCGACCGAACAGCTTTACCTCGGCGGAACCACTCCGCAGCTCGCCGCCACCTTTGCCGAACAGGTCGGTTTGTCGCGTCGGTTTAAAAACGCCTTGCGCTGGTTCGAGCACCCGCAGGAAGCCACGGAAGACAAGCCCCTGGTCGCCATCATTTCACTCTCACGCGCCCTCTGCCGCCAGAATGCCGTGGGCACCTCCGGCGACCCGTGGCTGGAGCACCCCACTCCGCTTGAAGAAACGCCGGAATGGGCGATTCTGCGCGAGGGACTCTACCCCAGCTTCAACTTCCGCCAGTTCGAGCAGAAGGTGCACGCCTACTGCCAGCAACTCCGTGCCGAACTGAGCGGCCACGAGGCGGGCACCGTGCGCGAGTTGATCGCCGCCGGCGCCGCTCCGTCCCGCTGAGGCTCACGGCGCGCGGCAGCTCGCACAGGAACGTTGAGCCGTGATCGGAACGCGGATCGGGCGATCAAGCCGCCCCGCGACCCAACGGTGGATCACCGCCAGTTTCCCCCACTCGCGACGATACCAGCCGTCCTGATCGCACGCACCGACCGGCGGCGCGGCGACAACTCCGCGCAAATCGGTGGGTTGTCGTTCATCCGGCACGAACGAAATCGCGTGCCGCAAAAAAACGGAGCAACCGTGCCCGGCTGCTCCGTGAAAATTTCGGGGAAAATGCCCGATGCGCGAACGCACCAGACACCACGACTCAGTTCGTGACGTCGAAGGTCGTGCTGCGTTCGCGGATCGGCGTGTAGACCTTATACCAAGTCTCCTGCGCCGGGCTCTTGCTGTAATTTTTCAGCGCGTCCTCGTCCTTGAACTCCATCGCGATCACATGCGTGCGATCGCCTTGGGCCTTCACCGTTTTGGTCCAGACCCGCAGAATGCCCGGATACGCCGCCGGCAGGGCCTTCGCGCCATCGAGCGCGGCTTGGATTTGTTCCGGTGTGGTGCCGGCTTTCCACGAGACGGTGACGACGTGCATCACCGTTTTCGGTGCGGTGTCCGCCGCCGAGACTGCGGTGGTGCAGGCCAGCAACGCGGCGGTGAGGAGGGTAGCGAGGATTCTTTTCATAGGTTGGACAGGTTGGATGGAAACCGCCGCCGAGCAGGGTATCGTGGTGGCGGCGAGCATGGTCACAGTGCCCGCTTCCCGCCGGCGCGCAAGTCGGTCGTGTGCGCCACCGGAGGTCGAGGCGCAGCGCGTTTCACCGGCGCCGCCCGTGCACGCACAGCACGACCCTCCGCGCCTGATGCCCGACCCGGTGCGCTGCGGCTAATGGCCAGCGCCACGCGCGGTAATAGCGGGCCGCGTTCGTTGTTCGGTCAGCCTTTTTTTGCTAGCGTGGCCGCATGAAGCGCCATGCGGTTGGTGGCGACCTCGGACCTGCCGGGCAGAGGTCATCCCGAAGCGCGTCTCTGCGTTCGCAGACGATTTTTTTCGCCGCACTGTTCCTCTGGATTCTGCCGTTCCCCCTGGGCGCACAGGGCAACTATGAGGGCGCGATCACCGCCAAGCTCAGCGAGATCGAGTGGAAGCGCGCCGACCTGCAGGCCGCGGAGCGCGAACTCGCCATCCTCGACGAATTCCTGAACGGCTACGAAACCAACTCCGGTCAACTCGCCGCCGCCCGCCAGCAACTCGCCGCCGCCGACGGAAAGCTCGCGACCCTCCAGCAGCAAAACCTCGTGAAGCTCACCATCCGGATGGGCATCGACACCTACAACACGGTCGCAGACAGCATCAACCTCGGGAAGACCGCGGCCTCCGCCCTCGTGACCAACGGCCTTTCCAGCGCCATCGGCAGCGTCGCCTTCGACCAATTCACCAATGGGCTGACCAACGAAAGCCGTGCCGCGCTCGGCATGGATGCCGCCCATCTTTCCACGGCTCGCACGGTCAAGGTCCAGGCCGTATCCGCTGCGGCGCGCAACACGTTCCCTGATCTCGCGCGTGTGCAGCAGACACTCTCACTCAGTCTCGAAGCCGTGAAGGCCGCCGCTTATCACGAGGACGGCACCGAACTCGGTGACACGGGAGCGATCCTCCGCAAAAATCTCATGGTCCGCGACGAGATCGCTGCCGCGCTGACCAAACTCGACACGCTCGGCACCGAAGCGGACACCGCACAGGAGGAGGCCGCGAGCCGCCGGCCGGAGGTGCAGGCCGACGTCACCCGTCTCACCAACGAGCTGACGCTCCTGCAGAGTCAGCTCGAGACCTTGCGCACGCAATGGGCCGAGTCCGAAGCCTCCACCCGCGCCGCAGCCAACGCGGCCGCGACCATCCCGCCGGCCGATCTCCCGGTTCCCGAAGTCAACGTGCAGCGCGAAGAGAAGGAGGATGATTGGAGCTACGCCGCGCGCGTTCAGGCCGCCATTCGCGCCGCCGCGCAAGCCCGTTGGGACGCGGAAGCTCCGCCCCTGCTCGCCGCCATCGCCGAGCGCAAGACGCTCATCACCGAGCTCCAGAGCGCTCTGCTCGCCGCGGAGGCCGCCGTCATAACCACTCCCGACCTCGTCTCTTTCGTCACCTCGCACAGCAGCACCTCGTCCACCGATTTCGGAACCACGTCCTCCTACGCGAGCACGCTGGAGAGTCATGATCAGCTGGAAGCGTGGCTCGCGCGGGTCACCGCCGCCGCGCCCGGACTGCCCGGTCTCATCACCCAAGCTGAAGCACTCGCCGACGAATACACCGCGCTGCACAACGACCAGAACCGCGTCGTCGCCCTCGGCGACATGCTGTTCGAAAGCGGCATCACCAGCCTGCCGCAAAGTTACGGCCAAGCGATGAATGACACCGGCATGGGCCAGCCCGCGGCCGAAGCTCGCGCCGCCAGTTACGCGGAGTTGAACTCCTTTTTGCCCGGCGCGCTGACCCATGCGCGGACCAGGCTCGGACAACTCGCGACCGCCGGGGAAGTGTGGAGCTCGGGCATCCACGCTGTGCGCGCGGACCTCGACGCCCAACTCGTCGCCGCCGAAGCCGCGCTCGCCGAATTGATCTCCCGCGGCCGGGCGTGGAATTCCGCCCTCGCCGCCGCCTCGGGCCTCGTGGTCGACCACACCAATGTGCTCTACGAAAGCCGCTGCGGCTACTACACCGACACCACGTTCACGCCGGTCATCAGTTACGCGTTCAGCTTGCCGACCTACCAGCAGGAGCTGCTCGCCGCGCTCACGCAGCGCGGCACCACCGGTCTCACGGCCGCACAAGCTCTGCGCCAGAAATATGATTCCCTCGTCGCCGCAACTCCCGCGCTCAAGGACGCCTACGACGCCGCGATCCAGCGCTACCAGACCGCCTACGCCCGCGTCTCCGCCTACTCGGCGGGCTACACGACCAGTTTTCCGGTGTTGGACGATCTGCGCGGCGCGGCCACCTACAGCTCGGAGGCGCATCCCGTCGATGCTTCCGGTGTGACCACTCAAGCCGAGCGCTACCGCTCGCTGTTCAACACGAACACCTATATCCACATGACGAGTCTCAGCGGCGGTCCGCCCGTCTCCGGCCAACCCGTGCTCCAATGGATCGGCCTGCCACGACTGCGCCAGTTGCCCGATCCCGGACTCGACGACCCCGCGGCCTACCTGCCTCACCGCATCCTCGCCGCGAAGCGGTCCGTGCTGGAGGAAGGTCCAGACTGGATCAGCCTGCCGCCCACGGAATTCACGGCGCGCTACAACGTCGCGATGAACGAGCTGTGGTCCGTGCTCGACGCGGCCAACACCGCCGGAGACAGCACGATTCAACCGGTCGTCATCGCCGTCTTCGGCGACCTCGCTGATCTCCAGGACGCCTACACCGCCGCGCATCCGCCCGCGGTCATCACGGTCCAGCCGGCCAGCGTTTCGCGCAGCATCCCCGCGGGCACGACTTTCAGCACGACCCTCTCCGTCAGTGCCACCGGAGACTTCCTGAGCTATGAGTGGTATTCCACCCAGTGGCCGGATCTCGCCTACACGTGGACCAAGATCGACGGCGCCACCGCGCGCACCTACACCACACCGGAACTCACGGGAACGGCCTACTACCGCGTGCACATCACCAATCCCGGCGGCACGGTGATCAGCGAAGCAGCCTCGGTGAGCGTCACGCTGGTTTACCCGGCGCCCGTATTCACCAGCCCCGCCAAGGCCACCGCGCAAGTCGGCGTGCCCTTCACTTGGACCTTCACCACCGAACCCTCCGTCTGGGTGAACCCTCACGGCACCGCCGTTCCCTCAGGCCTGACCTTCAACTTCATCGAGGGAAAACTCCAGGGCACTCCCCTCGTAGCCGGCACTTACTTGCTGAAAATAATGGCCAGCAACTACGGCACGTTAGCCTTCCAGGATTTCGAACTCACCATCGAACCGGGCACGATTAGCGGCTACGACAGCTGGCTCGTGCACTGGACCACGCCCGAGGAACGTCTCAACAACTCGCTCATCGCCCCCCTGGCCTGCCCCGCCGGCGACGACGTGCCCAATCTGCTGAAGTATGCCTTCAATCTCCTCGGCACCGGGCCGGGACAGACCTCGTCGCTCACCACCGCGAACACCGCTCAGATGACACCGCAAGGGAACGCGGGACTTCCATCCGTCGGCGTCAGCGGAGACCAGCTCACCCTGCTTTATGTGCGGCGCAAAACCGCGAGCCAGCCCGGCATCACCTACACCGTCGAATTCTCCTCGTCTCTCGAAGCGAACTCGTGGGCGGTCAATGCCGCCGCCACCGAGACAGTCACGTCGCTCGACGACACGTGGGAGCGGATCCTCGTCACTGATTCGACTTCGGTCACCCCGCGCCGCTTCGTCCGCGTCCGCGTCGAGCGACCATAAAACCACGCGCGCACTTCGGTGCATCGCCTTTGTGCACGTCCGATCACCACGGGGCCGCCATCGCCCCCGGCGAAGGCGAATCGTAGTGCTCGCTGTCGAGTTCATCTTGGGTCAGACGCCGGCCCGACGCCGACCCGGCCAGCAGGCAAGCGATACCGAGCAAGGCCTCGACGACGGCGCCGGCTCTCCTCTACGCATCCCGCACGCTCCGCAGGGTCAGCTCGCCGATGCGAAAGAGCCGGCACCGACCCGCGCACAGGCGGCGTTGATGTCACCGGACGACGCGCGCGGAGAATGCGCCCACCCTGCCTGAGCCAATACGGACTCACGCAATTGTTCGCCGGCCCGCGAGCTTGCGTCGCACTCTCGACGCGCCCGCCAGCGGGCTGCCCCACCGCCGCCCTTTTCCGTTTCGAAAATTGTCAGGAAAGGACGGCCCGGACGGCCCGATTCCGGGCGGGAGAACCTCAGCGTTGGTCCAGCTCGGCAGCCTGCGCGAGCAAGGCATCGAGAAATCCGGACGGAAGTTTTTCGCGCTGCTTGCCCGGCCATTTCGCGGGATCGGCGTTGTAGGGCGCGATGTAAGCGAGCGCTTTCTTCAGGCTGCCGCCATTGGGCGCCTCGTAATTCCAGAGATCGACGCCGACGCGACGGCCGATCCGCGCAACGAGGAGCTGCGCCTCGAGATTAAAACGGCTGTAGCCGAGCGCGTCCTGTCGGCGCAACTCGTCCGGCTGGCTGCCGTCCGGCTGGATCTGCGCGGCGATCCGATCTTTGTTCTCCTCGCACAAGCGGCGGGCGTCGTCCTCGCGACCGAGATACAGCGCGATACCCACGGCCTGCACGAGGAACCACGAGCCGTGGTTGTTCGTCGCCGCGTGCTCCTTCTTCGCGTTCGGCGCCGTTTCGAGCCAGCGATAGAATTCTTCGAACCACGCGCGCACGGCGCGCTCTTCGTCGGCCGTCAGCGCCGGGGAGCCGTGCAGCACTGCCACCGCGTCCGCCACCCAAGCGAGGCCGCGAGAATCGAGCACGCCGGCGGGATTGCCCAAGTTGCGATTGTGGCCCAAACGCACCTGGGCGTAGTCGAGCGCGGGCTTCATCCGCGTCTCCGGCGCGAGCAGCCAGGCGCGGATCCATTCGCCGGCGCGGCGCGCGCAGTCCTCGCGGCGGTCCTTCGACCAGCCGAGAGCGAGCACGGAAACGGTGTCGCAGAATTTTCCCATGCGGCCGCGATCACCGGCGGCGACCTGCTCCTCGTTGTGGTGACCGTCGCGCGAAACGTAAGGCAGGCCGTCCGGCTTGGTCGGATCGGGCCAGTAGTAGCGCGCGTAGCTGACGTAGTCGTGCGCGTCGCCGGTCGGCGAGGGCTTCGGCTTGTCGACGACCGTGCGGATCGGCGCGGCGAGCGCCTTTTTGATTTCCGCATCGAGCTGGGCCGCGGAGCGCGGCTCAGCGTCGAGGAGGAATGGTTTCGCGGTTTGCGCGACGGCCAGCAACGGGGCCGCGAGCACCAAGGCGAGCGAGAGGAGTTTCATTGGGGAAAGAAGGCGCACGAGCGCATGCTGGCACCGAACGGAGGGGCGTGGCTTGACCGCGCCCGCACGTGAACGGGCGCGCACCAAGCGCGCCCCTACGAGAACCTCAGGCGCGGAACGCCGGGTCGAGTTCGAGGCGGAAGTAGCCGCGGGCGTTGGCGAAGCAGATGTTCTTCACCATGCCGCCGACCAGCTCGCGATCGTTCGGGATCGCGCCGCTTTCCACCATGTTGCCGAGCAGATTGCAGAGCACGCGGCGGAAATACTCGTGGCGCGTGTAGCTGAGGAACGAGCGCGAGTCGGTGAGCATGCCGACGAAGCGGCTGATCAGACCGAGGTTCATGAGCGCGTTCATCTGCCACTCCATCGCCTCCTTCTGGTCGAGGAACCACCAGCCGGAGCCGAACTGGATTTTGCCGGCGACGGAGCCGTCCTGGAAATTGCCGATCATCGTCGCGAAGACGTAATTGTCGGCCGGGTTCAGGTTGTAGAGCACGGTGCGCGGCAACTCGCCGGTCGAGTCGAGCGCGTCGAGGTAGCGGCTGAGCGCGCGCGCCTGCGGGAAGTCGCCGATGCTGTCGAAGCCGGTGTCGGGCCCGAGCTGTTTGAGCAGGCGGGCGTTGTTGTTGCGCATGGCGCCGAGGTGCAGCTGCTTCGTCCAGCCCTTCGCGGCGTCCCAGCGGCCGAACTCGAGCATGAGGAACGAGCCGAACTTGGCCCACTCGGTCGCGTTCGCGGCCTGGCCGGCGCGCGCGGCGTCGAAGATCGCGGCGGCTTCGGCGTGCGTGCAGGGTTCGGACAGCGCCTGCTCCATGCCGTGATCGGAGAGACGGCAGCCGACGGCGTGGAAATCGTCGTGGCGCTTCTTCAGCGCGTTGAGCAGGTCGTCGAACGTCTTGACCGGCGCCTTCGCTTCGCCGCCGAGGCGTTCGAGCCAGGCGTTGAAGGCGGCGGGCGCGTTCACGCCGAGGGCCTTGTCGGGGCGGAACGTCGGGTAGACGCGCGTCTTGATGCCGAGCTTCTTGATGCGTTCGTGATCCGCGAGCGAATCGGCGGGATCGTCGGTCGTGCAGATGACGGCGACCTTGTTGGCTGCGAGAATGTCATGCACGCGCATCGTCGCGAGTTTCTCGTTCGCGGCCTTCCAGATCGCGTCGGCGGACTTCGGGTTGATGATCTCGTCGATGCCGAAGTAGCGCTTCAGCTCGAGGTGCGACCAGTGGTAGAGCGGATTGCCCAGCGTGTGCGGCACGGCCGCGCACCACGCGTCGAACTTCTCGCGGGGCGTCGCGTCGCCGGTGCACACGCGTTCCTGCACGCCGTTCGTGCGCATCGCGCGCCACTTGTAGTGATCGCCGCCCAGCCAGATCTCGGAGAGATCGGCGAACTGGTGGTTGTCGGCGATCAGCTTCTGCGGGAGATGGCAGTGGTAGTCGAAGATCGGCTCGGCTTGGGCGAACGCGTGGTAGAGGTCGCGCGCGGTCGCGGTCTGCAGGAGGAAGTCGTCGTGAATGAACGGCCGGCTCATTTTGGATTTTCGATTTTGGATTTTGGATTTCCAGTGCCGGCAGGCCGGGAGCCATCCCGGCAGTCGGACGAGAAGAGGTCAGCGGCTGATGGCGTCGAAGAAGGCGCTGTAGGTCTGGTAGCCGTGGAGGAGTTTGCGGGCGGCGGCGCAGCGCTCGGCGGTGGCGAGGCCGGTGTTTTCCGCGAGGAAGATCAGGTAGTCAGCCACGCGACGCGCGAAGATCAGGCGCGTCTCGGGACTGATGGCGTAGAAGCGCGCGCGCTGCGCGTAGCCGGCGGGAGTGTGATCGCCGAGGGCGGACTTCTCCGCGCGCCCGCCGGCGGCGAGCACGTAGAGGAAGTTGTATTCGAAGAAGAACATGTGCTCAGCACTCGGTGACAGTGCCTCGAGGGCGGCGCGCGTCGTGGCGGGCGACGAGTAAACGTCGGACGGTTTTTCCGCGGCGGCGAGCGACGTCGTGATGAACACGCGCGCCATCTTCTGCTCGGTCGGATCGGCGCTGAAGGCGCCGGCGACGGCCATGTCGATCGTGAACTGATACCAGTCGCGCCAGAGCGCGGCATCGGCGGCGTTCGTCGACTGCGAGAGCGCGACGCCCATCTCGTAGGTGTAGCGACCGCTGGTCTTGATTTCGAGCGCGCTGCCCGTGACCTGGCCCATGACCTGGTAGTTCTCGGCGGACTTGCCGGAACCCGAGTGGAAGCCGATCGAAACGCCGAATTTCTGGCAGACGTTCCACTGCGCCTCGATGAGCTTCTTCAGCGCGGCGTTGTCCGGATACGGCGTGTTCTTCTGGAAACCGAACGCGGGGGCGATGAAGTTCACCGGCATGCCGAGCACTTCGCAGAGCGCGAGCATGATGGCGGTCGTCTCCGGCGTGGTGAGACCGGGCAGTTCGTCGATGGAGAGTTCGCGAAGATACTTGCGGCCGACGTCGGTCGTGAACGCGGCGGCGCGGGCGGCGGCGTATTTGTCGTCCCGACGCTTCATCTTTTGCATCGGCGTCCAGACGGTCTCGAGCAGCTTGTTGAACGCGGCGTCATCGAGCTTCAGGCCGGCGGCGGCAACGCGCGCGCGCGTCTGGCTCACCACGTCGGCGGGGACGTCGGCGAGTTTCGCGGGCTGGTTGAGCGCGAGCTCGGGCGAAAGGTCGAAGGTGATGTAGCTCGCGAGCAGGCAGCCTTTGACGAGGGCGTCCTCGCGGACATCGAACTTGCCGCCGATCGGCTGGTGGTCGGCGTTGAAGCTCCACGCGATCTTGCGGTGATGGAAGCCGGACCGGAGGCGCGAGAGGACGGAGCCGTGGCTCATGCCCTCGACGCTTTGGCCTTGGTGGCCCTCGGGAACGTTCGTGCCGATGAAGGGGAACGGGACGGTGTCGAGGCGGTTCTCGAGCATCGCGTCGACGTCGTAGACGAGTTCGCGCGGGATCGAATTCTGGTTGGCGGTCATGCCCAGATCGAGCGCGCTCATCGCCCACTCCACCGCGGGCCAGTGCAGCGTCGTGAAACGGGCACCGACGCCAAGGGTGCTGCGGCCGAGCTTCGCGCCGGCCGTGGGGAAGATCGTCGAGGCCGCGTCGTGCTCCTGAATGAGATTCTTGAGCGTGAGCAGATTCGCGAACGTCGCGGGGAAGAAGGTGGCGTCGCCGATCTTCACGCCGTCCGCGAGCGGGGCGGCGCTGCCCGCCAGCTTCCACGCGCAGTCGCCCTGTGCGTTTTCCCAGAGCGTCCACATGCCGGCGGCAGTCGCGAAGGCGCTCTTGGCGTATTCGCAGGCTTTGCCAGCGCGAAGGTCGGCTTGGAGGCCGGGCCAATCGAGGCAGAAGTCGGGGCTCACGCAGGGATTCTGCGCGATGCGGATGTTGTTTTTGAGAAGGAAGGAATTGATGGCCTGGGTGCTCATGGGGGGCTCCATTAGATGGTCATGGCGTGATAGCCACCATCGACGATGAGTTCTTCGCCGGTGATGAAGGAGCCGGCGCCATCGCTGGCGAGCAGCAGCGTCGCTCCGATGAGTTCGCGCGCCTCGCCAAAACGCTTCATGGGCGTGTGGCCCATGATCGATGTGACGCGGTCGGGGGAAAGGATCTTGCGGTTCTGCTCGGCGGGGAAGAAGCCGGGAACGAGCACGTTCACGCGCACCTTGTGCGGCGCCCACTCGCGGGCGAGGTTAAGCGTGAGGTTGTGCACGGCGCCCTTGGTGGCCGAGTAAGTGAACACGCGCGACAGCGGCACGACGCCGGACATCGAACCGAGGTTGATGATCGAGCCGCCTTGGCCGCGCTCGACGAGGTATTTTCCAAACACCTGGCAACCGAGGAACACGCCCTTGAGGTTCACGCGCACGATGCGGTCGAACTCGTCCTCGGAAATATCGAAGTAAGGCGTGGCGGAGTTCACGCCTGCGCCGTTGACGACGATGTCGATGCTACCGCTGCGAGCGACGACGGCGTCGCGGAGCGCCTCGAGTTCGGCCTTGCTGGTGGCCTCGGCGCTGTGGAACCAGCCCTTGCCGCCGGCGGCGGCGATCTTGTCGAGGCGGGCTTGGGCCTTGTCGGCGTTGCGGCCGACGAGGACGACTTCGGCGCCGGCGCCGGCGAGGCCTTCGGCCATCGCGCCGCACAGTTCACCGGTGCCTCCGATCACGACGGCAACTTTGCCGTGCAGACCGAAGAGGGATGCAAGGTATTCGTGGGGATTCATGCGTGAAAAGGAGTGTAGCGTCCGGGCGACGCGCGGCGATCAGGGTTTCAGCTTCGCCTTCCAGGCGCGGTAGGCCTTCAGCGTCGACTTCGGCTGGTCGGAATACCAGCCGTAGCCATTGCGACGCTCGAGTTCGATCTCGTTGACGTCGTAGTGCACGACGGAGTCGCGGCCCATGAAGATCGGGCGGTCGGTGCCGAGTTCGTAGAAGCGCGCCCAGGTCGGCGGGGCAGACGGATCGGCGGTCGCAAAGCGCTCCATGCCTTTGCCGTCGGCGGCCGGGCGCTCGGTCCAGCGGATGCCGTGCACCTGCACTTTTTCGAACCAAGCGATGGCCGCGTCGACCGCGCGCACGATCTCGGGCGACGGATTTGGCAGGCTCATCAGAAAAGCGACGATGCCGGAACTCTCGCGGCTGGCGAGCGACGGGGGCTCGAATTTCCGCGCCCACGCCGGTGCGAACGTCGTCTCGTCGTGTTGCGCGCACCACACGGTCAACACGCCGTTTTGCGTGACCTGGCACTTGAGGATGCAATCGACGCCTTTCGCGACGGCGGCACGGGCTTTCGCGCGGCGAGCTTCGTCGACCCACGCGAACCCATCGATCCCCTCCTCCACCGCGCGCAATACCTGGAGCACGCGGACCATCGCGTCGTCGTTGAACGTGATGTGGGTGTAGTAGCCCTTGCGGATAGGGAAATACTGCGGCCAGCCGCCGTTCGGATACTGCGCGGCGAGCAGGTAATCGATGCCGCGTTCGGCGGCGGCGCGATAACGTTCCTCCTTCGTGGCGACGTAGGCGCGCGCGAGGAAGGCGGTCTGCGTGGTCGTGGCGCCGTTGTCGATCGTCGCGTCGTCGTGCGGGCGTTCCTCGAGCTCCGCCTTCTGCGACGGCGAGAGCGGCTTGGCCATGTCGATGTTCTTCGGCCAGCCGCCGGACGGGTATTGATAGAGCAGCAGATTCTCCGCGATCGCGCGTCCCTGCTCCCCTGCGAGCCATTGCGGATCGCGCGGCAGGCGCTCGGACCACTTCACCGACTCGACCGCGCCGAGCGGCGCGGCGAGCACGAGACAGAGCGCGAGAGCGCGGAGGTGCATTTTAGACTCAGTCGAGTTTGACGAGCTGGAACTTCGGCACGAGCAGGTGCATGACGACCCAAGCCACGATGTAGGCGGAGCCGCAGACGACGAAGAGGATGCCGTAACCGACCTCGATCTTGCCGAGCGTGGTGTAGTGCGCGAGGAGCACGCCCGCCGCACGGGCGATCAGGATGCCGCCGATGCCGCCGGCCATGCCGCCGATGCCGGTGACGGACGCCACGGCGCGCTTCGGGAACATGTCGGAGACGGTCGTGAAGATGTTGGCGGACCACGCCTGGTGCGCGGCGCAGGCGATGCCGATGGTGAGAACGGCGAGCCAGATGTCGATTTCACCGAGGCGCGAAACGAAGAGCACGCTCAGCGGCCCGAGGGCGAAGATGAACATCGAGAGCTTGCGCGCCTTGTTCAGATCCATGCCGCCGTTCGCGAAACGCTTTGGCAGCCAGCCACCGAAGATGGAGCCAACCGTGGAGATCGAATAGACCACGGCCACGGCCACGGTCCAGCTGATGAAGCCGGGCACTTCATTGTTGGCGCCGGCGAAGCCGGGATTCGCGGCCTTGAACGCGGTGATCTTGCGCGCGTTCTCCTCATTGAGGAAGGCCGGAAGCCAGAACATGTAGAACCACCAGATCGGATCGGTGAGGAATTTGCCGAAGAAGAACGCCCATGTCTGGCGGAAGCCGAGGAGCTTGAACCAGCTGACCTTGGCGGGCTCGGCGCCGTTCGCCACGGGGGCGGGCGCGTCTTCCTTGTCGCTGTGGATGTAGTCGTATTCGGCCTGGGAGAGCTGACCGTTTTTCAGCTTCGCCGCCGGGGAGTCATACATCCGATACCAGAAGAACAGCCAGAGCAGGCCGACCGCGCCGGTGAGAATGAAGGCCCATTCCCAGCCCCACCACTCGGCGATGTAGGGCACGGTGATCGGAGCGACGATCGCGCCGACGTTCGCGCCGGAGTTGTAGAGGCCGGTGGCGAGAGCGCGTTCCTTTTTGGGGAACCACTCGGCCATCGTCTTGTTCGCCGCGGGGAAGTTGCCCGACTCCGTGAGACCGAGCGCGGCGCGCCAGAAGCCGAAGCTCCAGGTGTGGTGGCCGAACGCGTGGCCGATCGCGGCGATGCTCCAGCCGATCAGCGAGTAGGCATAACCGGATTTCGTGCCGACCCAGTCGATGAAGCGGCCGGCGAAGATCATGCCGATCGCGTAGGTGAACTGGAAGCAGATCACCACGGTCGAGTAGTTCAGCTCCTGCGCCGCTTTGTCGGCGCCGAAGACGCCGTCGGCCGAGAGCACGGGCTTCAGCAAGCCGAGCACGTTGCGGTCGAGGTAGTTGACGGTCGTCGCGAAGAAGACCAGCGAGCAGATCGTCCAGCGGTAGCGGCCGATCTGTTCGTTCACTTGGTTAAACTTGCTCATGGGAGTCTGGGGTTGGGGAACAGCGCTCATTTCTTGGCGGCTTCGGGGGCAGGAACGGAGTTCGCGCCCTTCGGCATTTTCTTCGGGGAGAGGGTGACATTGACGAGGCTAACAGATCCGGCGAGCTCGACGACCTCGGGTTCAGTCAAATCGTTGAACTGGCAGTTTTTCACCCGGATGTTCTCGATCGCACCGTTCGGAATGCCGCGGATGTAGAAGGCACGCGGACTGGCGGAACTGACGACGTTCTCGAGTTGGACGTTGCGGACGATCGGCTTGAAGTCGCCCTTCGCGCCTTCCTCGTAGCGGAAGTCGATCGTGAGGACCGCTTCGGCGACCTGGCCGACCTTCACGTTGCGCATGAAGACGTTTTCGAGCACGCCGCCGCGCACGGCGTTGTTCTTGAAACGGAGCGCGCGGTCGAGGTTCGGGCTGTCCATCTGGCAGTTTTCGACGAAGACGTTGCGGATGCCGGCACTGCACTCGGAGCCGAGCACGACACCGCCGTGGCCGTCCTTCATGACGCAGTTGCGGACGACGACGTTCTCGGTCGGGATCGGCACGCGGCGCCCGTCGCCGTTGCGGCCGGACTTGATCGCGATGCAGTCGTCGCCGGTGTCGAACACGCAGTCCTCGATCAGCACGTCGCGCGAGGACTCGGGATCGCAGCCGTCGTTGTTGCCGCCGTGGGAATTCACGGTGACG
This sequence comes from Candidatus Didemnitutus sp., assembly GCA_041906465.1. Taxonomy (GTDB): domain Bacteria; phylum Verrucomicrobiota; class Verrucomicrobiia; order Opitutales; family Opitutaceae; genus Didemnitutus. The sequence continues at coordinate 227,301 of JAYRJE010000004.1, forward strand.
CCACGCACGGTGACGTTCTCGCTGAAGGTCGGATGAATGACCCACATCGGGGAACGCAGAATCGTGACGCCCTCGATGAGGACGTTCTTGCAGCGGTAAGGTTGGACGAAATTCGGGCGCAGGTAATGGCCGTCGCCGAACACGCGCTGTTCGACCGGCGTGTCCGTCTCGGCCATCGCGACAAGGCGGTCGCGAGCAGCTTTCTGCTTTTGCGGACGCTCGCCTTTCTTGTTCCAGCTCCACCAATCGTTGGTCGTGGAGCCGCCATCGAGCGTGCCCTTGCCGGTGACGGCGATGTTCTCCTGCTCGAACGCGTAGATCAGCGCCGAGTAGTTCATGAGTTCGACGCCTTCCCAGCGCGTGCGAACGATCGGGTAATCGGCAGGATTGGTGGAGAAGAGCAGCGTGGCCCCCTCGCTGACGTGGAGATTGACGTTGCTCTTGAGGTGAATCGCACCGGTGCGCCACGTGCCGGCCGGCACGACGACGCGACCGCCGCCGGCGGCGTTGGCCGCGGCGATGGCGGCCTTGATCGCGGCGCTGGAGTCGGCATCGGGCTTCGCGCCGAAATCGGTGATCGCGAAATCGCGGTTCGGAAACGTCGGGGCTTTGATGCGAGCGAGGACGCGCTCGTAGTCATCCCAACCGCGCGCCTGAAACGAGGCGCTGGCGGACGACTGGGTGGCGAGCATCTTTTCGATTTCGATGCCGGCGAGGATGAACGGGCCGGTGCCCTTCGCGTCGTTGTCGACGATGGGTTCGCTGATGTAGTAGTCGAACGAGCCGTCGCGGGGGCGGCCGTTGTGCATCGTGTAGCCGAGGCCGGCGCCCTGGCAGATTTGCGTGAGGCGGATGGTGCCGTCGGGGTTGGACTTCACAAAGGTGTCGAGCAGGCCCTGATACCCCTTGAGGATCGCGGCCTCGTATTTTTCGCGCGGCAGGTATCCCTTGTTCACGGCCTTCGCGAGGGCGTAGACGAACATCGAGGAGCCGGACGCCTCGAGGTAGTTGCCTTCACGTGTGCCGAGGTTGGTGATCTGCCACCAGACGCCGGTCTTCGGGTCCTGCCAGCGCACCACACCATCCGCAAGGCGCTTCAGGATGTTCACGATGTGATCGATCTCCGGCTGGCTGACCGGCATGTAGTCGAGCGAGTCGACGATCGCCATGGCATACCAGCCGATCGCGCGGCTCCAGAAGTGCGGCGAGAACCCAGTCTTCTTGTCGGCCCAGCTCTGGGCCTTGGCCTCGTCCCACGCGTGCCAGAAGAGGCCGGTCGCGGGGTCGTAGCTGTGCGCGTCCATGAGCACGATCTGCTTCGCGACATCGTCGAACAGCGCGGGCTCGTTGAAGAGCACGGCGTATTGCGCGAGGTAGGGCGACGCCATGTAGAGGCCGTCGAGCCACATCTGGTGCGGGTAACGCTTCTTGTGCCAGAAGCCGCCTTCGCTCGTGCGCGGGTGGCGCTTCATCTGGTCGCGCAGGATGTGCGCGGCCTTCACGTAGGCGTCGTTCTTCTCGCCGCGCGCGAGGGCGGCGAGGAGGACTTTGCCCGGCGGGATGTTATCGATGTTGTAGTCTTCCTCCTTGTAGTTGGCGATCGTGCCGTCGGCGTTGACGTGCGAGGCGACGGCGCGCGTGCCGAACTGCGTGTAAGCGCTGTGGCCGGTCGTCTCGCCGAGGCGGACGAGACCGAGTGCGAGAACGCCCGGCGTGTAGTCCCAACGGGCGCGCGGATTGGAGCCACCGGCCTCGAGTCCGGTGCCGAGGCGCTTCATTTCGGAATCGGCGAGACGCTTCGACCAATCGAGCGGCGTGGCGCCGTTGAACTTCTGCGGCGCGTCGTCCGCGAACGTGCGGGCGACCAGAGCGAGGACGGCAGCGAGAGCAAACAGGGTGCGGGTAAACTTCATGACAACAGCGGTGACGGTAAGGGTTATTGGCCGAGGCGGATCATCTCGCGGCCGGCGAGCAGGAACGCACCGACACCGTAGGGCTCGGTGTGGTTTTCATCGAACGTGACCGGCGTGTAGCCGACCGGCTGCACGTGCGTCAGGCGGCCGTCGGGCTTCACGCAGGCGAGGAGCGCCGTCCAAGCCTTGCGGACGACGGGTTCAAACTTCGCGCGATCGAGCAGACCCTCGTTGATGCCCCACGCGAGGCCGTAGCAGAAAAAGCCGGTGCCGCTGCTCTCCTGCATCGGATAGCTGGCGGGATCGAGCAGGCTGGCGCGCCAGTAGCCGTCCGGATTCTGCAAGGCAGCGATGCGCTCGGACATCTCACGGAATTGCTGCACGAATTTGCTGCGCGCGGGATGGTCGGAGGGCATCGATTGCAGCATGCGCACGAGGCCGCCGAGGACCCAGCCGTTGCCGCGAGACCAGAAAACCTTCGCGCCGTTCTTCTCGCGTTTGGGGAAGATCGTGCTGTCGCGGAAATAGAGGTGCTCGTCGCGATCGTAGAGGTAGTCGGAAGTGACCCACCACTTGGTCACGGCGAACTCGAGATACTTCTTCTCGCCGGTAACCTGCGTGAACTTCGACCACGCGGGCGGCGCCATGAAGAGCGCGTCGCACCACGACCAGCGGTCGGTGCGGCCGGGATTTTGTTTCTCGTCGAAGAGCAGGTTGTCGTCCTTCGGGTGCGCCAGGATGTAATCGAAGCGTTCGCGCGTCGGCGCGATCATGCGCTCGTCCTTCGCCGCGCGGTAAAGATCGATGTAGGTCTGGCCCACCACGTGGTCGTCGGCGTGGTAGACGCGCTCGCCGAGCTTCCACGAATTCCCCTCGCCCATCTTCACCATCGCCTCGCGGAAGCGCGGGCTCGGCGAGACTTCGACCAGCGCCATGACGCCGGCGTAGAGCGCACCGTTATGCCAGTCGGTGGATTTCCACTTCGGCGCGGGATTGGCGAGCTGCCAGTCGGCGACTCGCTCCATCACGGTTAGGGTTGATTCGGAGGCCGGCGCCACGAGCGCCGCAGACAACAGGAACGCGCAACAGAGGAGTCGTTTCATGCGGAATTAGTTTGGGGTGACGGTAACAGAAACAGGAGCGCGGGCACGCGCAGCGGCGTTGGCGACGTAGTCCTTCCACGCCTGGTAGGTGGTGAACTCGCCCGCTTTCGACCAACCGGCGCCGGCGAAGTAACGCAGCGACTGCCCGGCGGCGACCTTGGCGAGGACGAGTTGGTTGCGGTCGTCCTCGGCGAAGCCGTGGAAGGCGTCCGAGGCGACGAGAATCGCAGTGCCGAGCGAGCCGTTGGTCTTTTGCTCGACCCATTGCGTGATCGAGCCGTCGGCCTGCGTCGGTGTGGTCTCGATCTTCGGTTCCTGACCTTTGTCGGCGGGCGTCTTGTTGAGGCCGATGCCGATCACGACCTCCTTCGCGCCGGTGATCTGGAAGGTGCTGTCGATCTGGTCGAGGTTGTGGCCGGCGTCGACCGTGAAGCGTTTCACTTCGGAAACCATCACGCCGTTCGCCATCCACGTGTCGTAGCTGAGTTCGAAAATCGCGCGGACCGGGCCGTTCGCGAGGACTTTCCAGGTCTTGTAGTTCCGACCGACGTAAAGCTGTTTCGTGTTCGGGTCCCACACGCCGGTGCCGCCGCAACCGCGCGACGGGCCGACGTTATACATGTCCATGCCCTCGCCCTCGTCCTTGTGGTAGTGGTCGTGGCCCTTGTTATACCAGCGGTCGACGATCGGGTAGCTGACGCGCTTCGACCAGATGTCGAGGCCGCTCGTCACGAGCACTTCCTTCGGCGTCGCGCCGACGGGCTCGGCGAGTGCCGGACCGTAGGTGCGGTGACCGATCTTGTCGTTTTCCCACGCGAAATCGTCGAGGCGCTCCGGCACGTAGCGCGCGAACGCCTTGGAAGGAAATACCGGCGCCACGGTCTCCGTCTTCTCCACGGTAAACGTCGCGCTCTTCTCACCGGCGGCGAAGTCGTGCTGGAAAATCAACTCGCCGTAGGCGATGCCCTCGCCCTTCGGGTCCTTGGCTTGCGGCGCGACGTTCGTGACCTGATATGGCAGCATGTTGCCCTTCGCATCCTTCACGGCGATGCGCTGGAGCAGCGCGCCAGGCAGGTGCTTGTTCACTTCGGACCAGGGAACGGTGATCGTTTGGGAGGGACGCGCGATGTCCAACGTGTGCGTGACGGTGAGCGTGATTTTCTCAGCCGCCAGCAGCGAACTCGACCACAGGGCGAGTCCGACAAACAGGAGTTGGGGTTTCATGGGGAAAACAAAATTCAGGAGGCAAACTCGGACCAAACCACAGATGAACACAGATTCACACAGATGAACGGACTCACGAGCGCATCGTCTCGTAGCCGCGCTTGCGCGAGAACGAAAGCGTGGCGGGCGAAGCTTCAGCACGGCGCGACACAGACCATCTGTGTTTATCTGTGTGCATCTGTGGTTCCGGTGGGCCGGTCGTCGACTCAGCGGGCGAGCCAGCCGCCGTCGACGGCGATCGTGTAACCGTTGACGTAATCGGAAGCGGACGACGCGAGGAAGACGACGGCGCCCTTCAAATCGTCCGGCGTGCCCCAGCGGCCGGCGGGGATGCGGTCGAGGATGGCGGCGGAGCGCTTTTCGTCGGCGCGGAGCGGCGCGGTATTGTCGGTCGCCATGTAGCCGGGGGCGATGGCGTTGCAGTTGATGCCCTTCGAAGCGAGTTCGTTGGCGATGAGGCGCGTCAGGCCCTGCACGGCGCTCTTGGACGCGGTGTAGGACGGCACGCGGATGCCGCCCTGGAACGAGAGCATCGAAGCGATGTTGATGATCTTGCCCTTGCCGCCGCGTGAGACGACGTCGTTGCAGAATGCCTGGCTGAGGAAGAACACGGCATCGATGTTGATGCCCATCACGTCGTCCCAATCCTTCTCGGAGAACTTCACGAAATCCTCGCGGCGGATGATGCCGGCGCAATTCACGAGGATGTCGAGGCTCGGGAAGGTTTTGCGCGCCTCGGCAATGAGCGCGGGGATGGCGGCCCGGTCGGAGAGATTGGCGACGACCGGGATGGCCTTGCGACCGAACGCGGCGACCTGCTTGCAGGTGTCCTCGGCGGGCAGGATGTCGACAGCGACGATGTCGGCCCCCGCTTCGGCGAGTGCGAGCGCCATGCCCTGGCCGAGGCCGCGAGCGGCGCCGGTGACGATGGCGGTTTTTCCGTTCAGTCTAAAGGAGTCGATGATGTTGCTCATGGTGTGTGCGAGTGAGTGTGGTTGAAATCAGCGCAGCGTCGCGATCGGCGCGGGATCCATGTCGGCGAAATCCTGGTTCTCGCCGCCCATGCCCCAGATGAAACCGTAACTGTCGGTGCCGGCGCCGCTGTGGATCGACCACGAGGGCGACAAGACGGCTTCGTGGTCGCGCACGACCAGGTGGCGCGTCTCGTCCGGCTTGCCCATGAAGTGCATGACCGCGGCGTTCGCCGGGATGTTGAAATACATGTAGACTTCCGAGCGGCGCGTGTGCGTGTGCGGCGGCATCGTGTTCCAGATGCTGCCCGGCTGGAGGATCGTGAAACCCATCACGAGCTGGCAGCTCTTGATCCCGCCGCCGTGGATCACCTTGTTGAGCCGGCGATCGTTCGCGGTCGCGGCGGCGCCGAGGGCGACGGCGTTCGCCGCGTCGTAGCGCGCGAGCGTGGTCGGATACGCGGTGTGCGCCGGATAACTGAGCAGATAGAAACGCGCGGGCTTCGCGGCCTCGGCCGAGGAGAAGGCAATCGCCTGCGCGCCGCGACCGACGTAGAGCGTGTCGAGCATGCCGAGTTCGTAGCGCTGGCCGTCGACCGTCACCGCGCCGGCGCCGCCGGTGTTGATGATGCCGAGTTCGCGGCGCTCGCAGAAGAAGGCAGAGCGCAACTCCGCGGCGGCGGACAACGTGAGCTCCGCGCTCGTCGGCATCGCGCCACCGACGACGGTGCGGTCCGTTTCCCAGTAATGCAGCGTCAGCTTGCCGGGTTGATAAAGGTCCGTGACGAGGAAGGCCTCGCGCAACGCGGAGGTCGACATCGAGCCGTAAGTGCGGACGTCAGCAGCAGGAATCAGATCCATGGGAAAACGGGGTGAAAGAGTGAACAACGGCGGCGAAAGGGGGCGAAACAGCGTAGTTCGCTAATGAACGAGGGGTTCATTTATGAATTTCTGGGCATCTCGAGCAAGCGCGAATTCCTCCGCGGCAGTGGAAAAAACGCCCCTCTTTCGAGGGGGAAGCCGGGCGTGAGACAACGCTGGCCGAGTTCTCATCGTCGACTAACGCGCAAAGGCCGCGCCCGGATTCCATCCGTCGGCGCCGCCGAGGACCGCCGCCGGCGTGTAGGCGGCCGCCTGCTCGGCGGTCAGCTGATGCGACCATGGCACGCGCGCGGCGCGCGAACCTCCCGGACCGGTGCTGCCGAACTCGGCGTAGAACGCGGTCTTCTCGGCGTCGGGCTTGTTCCAGTTATGCCAACCTTCAGGCCGGACACTGGCCGACATCTCGGTGTGGAGGAAAACCGTCTTCGCGAAATTGCGCCAGGGACGGCCGAGATAGGCTTTGGCGCCGTCGGCGCCGGTAATTTTGCAGTGCGAGAACACGTAGCCGTGCGCCGTGCCCTGTGGCGTCGATGCGGCCGTGAGATAACCGTCGCGCAGCACGTGGATGTGGCAGCGTTCAAACCATGCCGTCGCGGCGCCGAAGATGAAATCGACGTGGCCCTCGATGTAGCAGTCCTCGAAGTAATGCCGGCCGCGGTTGAGCAAAACGGTGTCCTGCCAGCCAAGGAAACGCACGCGACGGAACTCGAGGCGGTCACCGTCGGCGCGCAGCGCGAGCGCCTGGCCGACCGGGCCGGCGGTGTTCGCGAGCGTGATGTTCTCCCAAATCATGCCGTCGCCATCGATCTGCACGGTCGGAGTGCGGAACGTGCCCAGCGGTTTGCCGTCGGGGCCGGGCAGGTTCGCATGGACGTTGAACGCGATGACGGTCTTCTCCGCATCGTCGCCGACGATGCGCATGTGCCCGCGCTCCCGCTGGACGTAGATGCGCTCTTGATAAGTGCCGGGCTTCACGCGGATCACCCACCGCGGCTGGCTGGCGTCGGTGCGCATCGGCGCGGCGCTGATGGCCTCCTGGAGCGAGGTGTAGTTGCCGCTGCCGTCGAGGGCTACGACTGCGTCGGTCTTGAGGTCGGCGGCGCGGACGGTCATCAGCGGCAGCGCCGCCATGATCGCGTAGGTGGCGCGCTCACGCGCCAGAGACTGGACGAAGTTGCGCGCGAGCGCGCAACCTACCCGAAGGAGAACAATGATCGGTGGCATTTCAGAAGATGACTCTCGTGCTGAAGGTGAACTCGCGTTGCGCGCCGAGACGCGCGTTACTGGCGACGAGATCGCGGTCGAGCAGGTTACGCACGCCGGCCTCGATTTCGAAAGTGCGCTTCGGCGTCCGCCAGGAATAGCCCGTGCTCGCGTGCAGCAGGCCGTAGCCGGGATATTTAAGGAAGGTGCGGCGCGTGTCGGCGTAGTTCGCGACGTAGTTGCTGACATACTGCCAGGTGCCGGCGGCAAAAGGTCCGCCCTTCGGTCCCGGCTTGCGATAGCGAAGCTGCGTGTAGTTCGTGAATGCCGGCAGACGGGAGATCGCGCGGCCGATTTCCTGCGGTAGATCGGGTGAAGCCGTGGTGATCGCCCTCATCGCCACGAGGCGGGACGATATCGCGATCGCGGGCGTCGCCTGCCACCGCGCCTCGGCGCGCACGCCGTGGTAACGCTCCTCGCCCGCCGCCACGAGTTGCGGCTGCGTCTGATTCGGATCGAAAACCGGATCGTCGTAGAGCGGGTTGCGGCGGGAAATGTGCTGATTGTAGAGCAGAAAAGCACTCGCGCTGTATTCGAAGGCGCCGCCTTTCGCGGCGCGGCCTTTCAGGCCGGCTTCGTAGCCGAGCGTGGTCTCGTTGTCCTGAATGCGGCCGGTGCGCGCATCGACGCGGGTCGACGGATCGAACGCCGTGCTCATACTCGCGAACGCGAGCAGGCGGCTGGGTTTCACCTGCCAGTTCAAACCGGCATGATAACTCAACTGCGCCGCGCGGTCGCTGACGCGCGGGAACGCAGCGCCGGTCTTGCGATCTTCCACGCGCAGCGACACGGCGTCGTAACGCAACCCAGTAGAGAGGACATAGCGACCGCGCTGAAACGCCGCGCGGTCGCTCAGCTCAAACGCAGTGTATCGCGCGTATTCGGTGCGATCCGTCAGAATGCGGCTGTAAACCGAGGGATCGTAGTCGGGACGATAGTAGTCGGGCGCGAGCGGGTTGAAGCGGCGCACGCTGAGCGGCAACGCGTCGCGCGCGGAGGCAGGCAACGCGCGGTCTTCGCGGCCGTATTCGCCCCACGTGTGGCTGCCGCTGGCGAGCAGCTTATGGTCCGCACCGAACGCCTTGAAGCGGTTGGTCAGCTCGAGCTGCGCGGCGAAGGCGTGTTGCGGTTGCTCGATGTGGCGTGGCTCGCGCGTGCCCTCGAAGAGACCGGTGGAGAGCGCGAGCACGGATGTCGTGAAGCGGTCCTGCACGACATCCCTCCACCACCCTTCCGCGTTGGCGCGCAGGGCGAGCGTCTTCGTCGGGGCGCCGTCGAATTGCACCCCGACGACGGCGGCGCGGCGACGCACGGCGGCATCGGGGCCGTTGGCATTGAAATAAGCGAGCGGCAGATACGGACCGGCGATCAGGCCGCCGACCGGGCGATATTCCGGAATGCCGGGCGTCACGTGTGCGCGAACTTCGCGGTAATCGGCAGAAACGAGCGTGCTCGCGCTGCGACTGTGCCGCCAGGTGAGTGCGGTGCTAATGGAGATCGAATTCTCGCGCGTGAACTGTTCGGGGCCGCTCCGGCGCTGCCAATCGACGGCGAGGCGCTGCCAGAGTTTTTTCTTCACGAGCGGGCCGGTGGTTTCCAGCTGCGCGCGCTGCCGATGCAGCGAGGTGAACTGGAGGTCGAAACGCTGACGGTCCTTCGCCTGCGGGCGCGCGGTCTGCATGTCCTGGATGCCGCCCGGTGCGGCGCGGCCGAGGACGGGCACGAGCGGGCCCTGGATCACGACGGTGCGTGCGGTGTTCAGGTAATCGCTGATGCCGAGCTGAACGAAGCCGTTGCGCATGATCGGCGTCGGGAAACCGCGGAGATTCAGCCGCTCTTCGCCGGTGATGCGATCGGCAGGCGAGGGCTGGGCGACGGCCGCGAGTTCGCCGCCGAGGTCGGTCGCCATGTTTTCGTCGAGCTGCGTGTCGACGGGTTTGATGAGGTCGTTGGCGAACGGTTCGTCGCGCAACTGCTCGTCGAGCGAGCCCATGCCGGTGGCGTCGAATTCCGCGTCGTCGGCGGCATTGACCGTGAGCGGGTCGAGTTGGACGGGCGGTTCGGTCGCCGGCGTGACGGTCTGGGCATAAACCACCAGCGTGGTGCCTAACAGGACCGGAAGAAACGCGCGGCGAGCGACCATGTGGGGAGGTTAGAGTGAGGAGATGGCCTCGAAAGAGAAAAGTCCGCCAGCGACGCTGGCTGGCGGACTTTCCCACCGACGCGAGGCCCCCAAGCGCTCGCGTCGGTGTCAGTATTGGCGCGGGGCCAATCCGAGGAGTTTAGAACTGGCCCTTGATGCCGGCGCTGAAGTTGATGCCGAATTCCTCGTGACGGAAGACGTTGGCATAACCCGGCGAGATGGCGTTGTAGCGCTCGAGGACCTGGGGCTCGTTCAGGATGTTGCGGGCGGCCACGAACACCGCGAAGCGCTTGCTGAGACGATACTCGGTGCTGAGGTCGATGTTGTAGCGGCTGCGGTAGTATTCGTAGAAGCCGGTGGTGGAGCCGTATTGGGCGCCGGTCTGGAGCGCGTTACGCTGACGACCGCGGTAGTTCAGGTTCACGTTCACCACCCACGGGCGCTTGTTGTAGCTGATGCTGAAGTTGCCGGTCTTCGGGATGAAGCCCGTGAACGCCGGAGCATTGTTGCCGGTGAGGTGGAGGATCGTGCCGTTCATGCGCACCTGGAAGGATTTCGCGAATTCCGGCAGGAAGGCGAACTTCAGCGGCTGCACGATGCTGAACTCGGCACCGGAGATCTCGGCGTCGCCGCCGTTGATCGTGGTCGAGGTCTGCCAGCCGACATAGCGCGGATCGAGATCGAGCTCGCTGGCGAGGGCCGCGGTGAGCGGGCCGGACGAGGCGGTCCAGAAATCCTTGAGCTGCTTCTGGAACACGCCGATCGCGAAGAGGCCGCCCTTGTCGGGATAATACTCGAGGGCGAGGTCATAGTTGTCCGCGGTCCACGGCTTGAGCGCGGTGTTGCGGATCGTAATCGTGCCGGGCTGCGTCGGGTCGGCGTCGTCCTCGTCGATATCGGTGCTCGGAATGATGTTGGCATAGTCCGGGCGACCGAAGGTCTTGGCGTAGGCGAAGCGAGCGACGAGGTTGTCGGTGATGTTATAGGTCAGGTGCAGGCTCGGGTTGTAGCTGTCGTAGTCACGATCAGCCTTGTAGGCGCGCTCCTGACGGATGAGGCGGAGTTCTTCCATCGAGCCGACGGCACCGGCATCGGTGCGGCGAACGCGTTGGATACCGGCGGTGACGGGGTCGCTGTCGACATAGGTGCCGTTGGCGTTGCGCTGCCACACGGCGTCGGGGTTGAAGAGGCGGCCTTCGCCCTTGTCCTCGGTGAGCTCGTAACGAACGCCCGTGACAAACTGCAGCTTACTGCGGAAGAGTTTGCCGGAGAGCATCGCGTAGCCCGCGGTGACGGTTTCTTCGATGCGCTCGGAGTTGTTGATGCGATTCGCCTCGTTGGTGACCGCATTGGTGGTCCACCACGACGGGTTGTTACGGTAGGATTCGGCGAGTTTCCAAGCGTTGACCCACTGGATCTTCGGGAAGCCGAAATACGGGTCTTGGGCGGAATACTCGGAGTCGAGGTATTGGGCGGCGTTGTCGTCGGCGGTGTTGGCGACGCCGTCGGCGCCGACGTGGGTGTAGCTCTCGGAGTAGCGACGGTTGTCGCGGCTCTCGATGCGCCGCTCGGCACCGAACTTCACGGAGAGCGGGAAGCTGACGCCACCGATGGCGCGCTCGGCGTTGACGCGGAAGCTCTTCACGTTGGCCTTGGCGTCGACGGGGTCGTTGGAGGCGTTGCCGATCCGGTAGTTGGCGAGATTGCCGGCGTCGATGGGGTTGTTGTTCGCGTCGGTCGCGGTGATCGTCATGCCCGGCAGCGGGAGACCGTCGGCGCGGAGGTTGCGAACGCCTTGGAGGGTCGTGCCGATGTTGGCAAAGTGACCGCGAGCGAGCGCGCGATACCAGGTCTTGGAGACGGCGGCGCCGAAACCGGCGTCGATGTTCCAGTCACCCGGATTCCATTTCCAGACGATGTTCGTGGCGGCGGTGTTGCCGAGCTTGTCGCGGTGCGAGCTGCCTTGCGTGATGGAGCCGCGGCCGGAGGAAGCTTGGACGAAGTTCTGCCCCCACGAGAGCGTGTTGACCGTGCCGCCGGAACCGGTGGCGGTGGTCGAGGTGCCCATGTTGAAGCTGAGGTTACGATTACCGAAGAAGGTCTTGTAGTAGTTGTTCTGGAAGGCGACGGAGAGCACCTGGTTGTCGGTGACTTTCCAGTCGGCCTTGATGCCGATGGAGGCGCGCGTGGTGGTCTTCGGACCGTCCTGAATCTGCCACTGCTGGAGATACGGGTTCGTCGGCGTCGCACCGCCTTGGGCGAAGTTCCACGTCGGCTGCCAGCGGTGCTGTTCGACGTGCTGGTTGGAGTTCAGGCCGGTGATGACGATACCAAAGCGGTCATTAATCGGCAGCGTGTAGTCGAAGTCGAAGTTCGGGAGCACCTTGTAGGAACCCTCGTTCTTGGGTCCCGGCGTCTTTTTGAAGACCTCGGGGTTCTCACTGTTCATGTTCAGGTAGGCGCGGTAGTTGAACTGCGCGCCTTTGCGCTCGAAGGCGTTTTTCGAAATCAGGTTCACGCTACCGCCGAGGGCGTCGGCGGGGAGATCCGGCGTGGGGACCTTGATGATTTCCGTGCGGGAGGTGTTGTTGATGGAGACTTGCTCGAATTCGAACACGCGGCTGCTGGAGCCCGAGGCGGACGAAGTGAGGCGCAGGCCGTCCCAGTAAACGTTCGAGAAGTTGGCGGCGAAGCCACGGACCGAAACGGTGCGGACGTCGGCAGCCACATAGTCGACGGTGACACCAGGCAGATACTTCAGGAATTCGCCCGGGTTGCCCTCGTTGACGGCGCCGAACGCATCGGAAGCCACAACGACCTTCACGTTCGGGGCGAAGCGCTGCTCGTTGGTCGCGAGCGCGTCGCCTTCGTATTCGCGGTTGGATTGAACGACGAAGGCGTCGAGTTGAACCACCTCGTCCTTACCGTAGCGCTCGGCGCTGGTCAGGTTGACGTCACCGGTGAACACGGTTTCGCCCGCCGGCACCGTCACCGCGACCTCCTTGGTGTCGAGACCCGTGTAGGAGACACGAAGCTTGATCTCGCCGGCCGGCACGTCGGTCAGGCGAAATTCACCAAACTCGTTGGTGAAGACCTCGCGCTGCGTGCCCTCGATGACCACACGCGCATTGTTCAGGTAGCGGCCCGTGCCGACGTTGAGGACGCGGCCGAAGACATCGCCTCCGGCAGTTTGGGCAAAGCCCGGGAGGGCGACGGCGAGCGCGAGCGCGAAACTCGCGAGCCAGCGCCCGAAGCAGGCGCTGCGTTGAAGACGACGAACAAAGACGGCAACGAAATGCCGACATGCGGTCGGATTGGGTAGCATAGGTGCGGGGGTGTAGGGTTGGGGGAAACGCGAAAACAGGGGGGATCGAGGTTTTCGCGACCAGTTCACTAATGAACTTGCCATTCAATGGTGAATGTCATTCTGCTTGGCAACAAAAATTTCCCCGCCCCACTCCATCGCCCCACTGCTTGTCCCGGTGAAACCTGCCCCCTTCCCCGCCAAATCCAATCCCGCCCCCACGGCCACGGCTTCCGACCCGGGCGCAGAACGATACGTCATACCCAATCTTCGGAACGCCTGCCGAATTCTTAAGCTTCTCGGTCGCTCCACCGACGGCTACAAGGTCGCCGACATCGCGCGCGAGTTAAAAATCCCCGTCACGACGACGTTGCGGATCATGAGCACGCTCTCGCTCGAGGGCCTCGCCCGCAAGGTCGATACCCGCTTCGAACTCGGCCCCGTGCTCATCCAACTCGGCAACGCCGCGCTTTCCGGCACCGAGATCCGCGAGCTCGCGCAACCGGTCCTGCTCAAGCTCACGCAGGCCACCGACGAGACGGCGCACCTCGCCATTCCGTGCGACGGCCGCTCGCTCATCGTCGCCGTGCAGGACAGCCCGCATCCGCTCCGCGCCGCGTCGCGTCCGGGCTTTCTCGCGGAGCTGCACTGCTCCTCGACGGGCAAAACCTTTCTCTCTTTCCTGCACTACGACCGGCTCGCGGAACTCTATCCCGCGACCGCGAAGCCCACGAAGCGCACGCCGCACACCCGCACGACCTTCGCGGAGATTCGCCGCGAAGTCGAAGCGACCCGCAAGCGCGGCTACAGCCTCGATGACGAAGAGTTCAATCCCGGCGTCCGCTGCGTCGCTGCCCCCGTCTATGCTTCCGACGGCAAAGTGGCCGCCGCGATCGGCGTGACCGCCGCCACCGTGCGCTTCACCAAGGAACGCATTCCGGAAATGGCCGCGCATGTCGTCGCTGCCGCGCGCGAACTCTCGGAACACCTCGGCTATCACGGTCCGGTTTCTTCCTGACATGCCCAACGCGCCTTTCCGTTCCCTCGCGCCCGCCGGCCAGACGGTCTCGCCGGACGCCGTGCGCGAACTCGTCGCCCGCGCCTGCCCCGCCGCCGATTACCGCGGCAAACGTGTTTGCCTCATCATCCCCGACGGCACGCGCACCGCGCCGGTCGGCCTGATGTTCAAGACGCTCTTCGCGCAACTCGCCGGCAGCGTGAAAAAATTCGACGTCATGATCGCCCTCGGCACGCACCCGGCGATGCCCGACGACGCCATCAACGCCCGCGTCGAGATCACCGCTGCCGAGCGCGCCACGACCTACCGCGACGTCGAGTTCATCAATCACGAGTGGGACAACCCCGCCGCGCTCCGCGATCTCGGCGCGATTCCCGCCGAGGAAATCCGCCAGCTCTCGAGCGGACTCTTCGCGATGGACGTGCCGGTGCATGTCAACAAGCGCCTCTTCGACTACGACCAGCTCATCATCGTCGGCCCGGTTTTCCCGCACGAAGTCGTCGGCTTCTCCGGCGGCAACAAGTATCTCTTCCCCGGCGTCGCCGGCCCGCAGATCCTGAATTTTTTCCACTGGCTCGGCGCGGTCGTCACGAATCCGATGATCATCGGCAACAAGTGGACGCCCGTGCGCAAGGTCGTCGATCGCGCCGGCGCGATGGTCACGGTGCCGAAGCTGTGCTTCGCCATGGTCGTGCAAGGCAAAGGCGAGCTCGCCGGCCTGTTCGCCGGCACGCCCGAGGACGCGTGGGATGACGCGAGCGAGCTTTCGAAGGAGCTCCACATCACCTACAAGGACCGCCCATTCCACACCGTGCTCAGCTGCGCGCCGCAGATGTATGACGAGCTCTGGGTCGGCGGGAAGTGCATGTATAAACTCGAGCCGATCGTCGCCGACGGCGGCGAGCTCATCATCTACGCGCCGCACATTCACGAAGTCTCCGTCGTGCACGGCAAAAACATCGAGCGCATCGGCTACCACTGCGTGCAGTATTTCCTCAAGCAGTGGGACAAATTCCAACACGAGCCCTGGGGCATCCTCGCCCACTCGACCCACGTCCACGGCATCGGCATCTACGACGAAAAGACCGGCATCGAAACGCCGCGCGTGCGCGTGACGCTCGCCACCGGCATCCCCGAAGCCACGTGCCGCAAGATCAACCTCGGTTACCGCGACTGGCGCACGATCAAGAAAGAGGACTACGCCAACCGCGAACACGAAGGCGTGTTCCTCGAGCCGAAAGCCGGCGAACGCCTCTACCATCTCCGCCACAAGCCGCTCTGGGCCGGCGGTGCGCTGTGATCATCCCTCCGTTGTTTTCCCTTGCCCTCGCGCACCGTCCGCCGGTGCGCGCCGCCGCGCTTTCTTTGCGCGCTACTTGCCCTTTGCTCGCCATGACACGCTTTCGCCGCGTCTAGACAAAACGCTCTGCTAACCTGTCGACTGCGAAAATTTTTTCTTCCCCATGAACAAGTCCGAAGTCCTCGCCCGCATCAAACAAGAGAAGGTCATCGCGCTCATCCGTGCCGACGGCCCCGACAGTCTCATCGACTGCGCCCGCGCCCTCGCCGCCGGTGGCCTCACGGTCATCGAGCTCACGATGTCGACGCCCGGTGCGCTCGACGTGCTGGCCAAAGCCGCGAAGGAGCTCCCGAACGTCACGTTCGGCATGGGCACCGTCGTCAACGCCGAGACCGTTGCCCAGGCGCACGCCGCCGGCGCGAAGTTCATCGTCACGCCCTGCGTGCGCCCGGCCGTCATCGCCGCGTGCAAAGAGCGCGGCCTCGCCATCCTCGGTGGCGCGCTCACGCCGACGGAAGCCTACAACACCTACGAACTCGGCGCCGACATCGTGAAGGTTTTCCCCGCCGAGTTCTTCGGCCCGGCCTTCATCAAGTCCCTCAAGGCCCCGTTCCCTTTCCTGAACATCATGCCGACCGGCGGCGTCACGCCGGAGACCGTCGCCGACTTCCTCAAGGCCGGCGCCTTCGCCACCGCCGCGGGCAGCGCCCTCGTGCAACCGGCCGCGCTCAAGGCCAAGGACTGGGCCGCGATCACGCTGCGCGCGAAGGAATTCGTCGCCGCCGCGAACAAGGCCTAATCATCCCCGGCCAATCGTAATCCTAATCGTAATCTTAATCCTAATCTCAGCCCGCCCGCCGCAAACCGAGCCCTGAGAGAACGATTACGATTAGGATCAAGAGAACGATTCCCGAATCCCTCTGCCGTCTTCGGTCCTCCGTCACTCTCCCTTTCACTCTCACCCTCACTCGTTCCTCCCATGTCTCTTCCCGTCAAACCCGCTAACAGCGTCGCATTCGATCAGATCTCGCTCGGCGAGGTCATGCTCCGCCTCGATCCGGGCGAAGGCCGTATCCGCACGGCCCGCTCCTTCACCGCCTGGGAAGGCGGCGGCGAATACAACACCTCGCGCGGCCTGCGCAAATGCTTCGGCCTGAAAACCGCCGTCTGCACCGCGTTCGTCGACAACGAAGTCGGCCACCTCGTCGAAGACTTCATCATGCAGGGCGGCGTCGCCACCGACTTCATCAAGTGGCGCGAGGACGACGGCATCGGCCGCAACGTCCGCAACGGCCTCAACTTCACCGAGCGCGGCTACGGCATCCGCGGCGCCGTCGGCTGCCCCGACCGCGGCAACACCGCCGCCTCGCAGCTCAAGCCGGGCGACTTCGATTGGGACCACATCTTCGGCAAACTCGGCTCCCGCTGGTTCCACACCGGCGGCATCTTCGCCGCGCTCTCCGCCTCCACCGCCGAACTCACCGTCGAAGCCGTCAAGGCCGCGAAGAAGCACGGCGTCATCGTCTCCTACGACCTCAACTACCGCCCCTCGCTCTGGAAAACCATCGGCGGCCTGAAAAAGGCCCAGGAGGTCAACCGCGAGATCGCCAAGTATGTCGACGTCATGATCGGCAACGAGGAGGACTTCACCGCCTCGCTCGGCTTCGAGGTCAAGGGCGCCGACCACAACATCTCCAAAATCGAACTCGACGCGTTCAAGGACATGATCGGCACGGCCGTGAAGGAGTTTCCGAACTTCAAGGTCGCCGCCACCACGCTCCGCCGCGTCATCACCGCGACGAAGAACGACTGGTCCGCGATCCTCTGGCACGACGGCAAGTTCTACGAGAGCCGCAAGTATCCCGAGCTCGAGATCCTCGACCGCGTCGGCGGCGGCGACTCGTTCGCCTCGGGCCTGCAGTTCGGCTTCATGACCTTCAACGACCCGCAGAAAGCCGTCGAATACGGCGCGGCCCACGGCGCGCTCGCTTCGACGACGCCCGGCGACACCTCGATGGCCACGCGCAAGGAAGTCGAGAAGACCATGGGCGGCGGCGGCGCGCGCGTCGTCCGCTGATTCGCGGCCTCCGGTAGGGGCGGTTGCCCTCAACCGCCCTTTCCTCACCCGCCCTCCTCAGCCCGAGCTCACTGCTCGGGCTTTTTGTTTTATCGTCTCGCGCCACCCTTCCTTTCCGCGGCAATCTTCCGCTATGAAGGCCGAAGTCCCCGCCGAGATCAAAGCGACGCTCCCCGAAGGCAAATGGGGCAAGGTGCTCGGCATGACGCCGGTCGTGATGACCGTCGTCGCCACCCTTCTCGCCGGGCTCGCCAGCAGCGAGATGACCAAAGCGCAATACGTGCGCGCCCACGCCGCGCAGCTCCAGTCCAAGGCCGGCGACCAGTGGGGATTCTTCCAGGCCAAACGCCTGCGCGGCGCCATTCAATCGGGCGCGCTCGACACGGCCCAGCTCACCGTTGGCGACCTCGAACCGGATGCCGCACGGCTCCGCGCCTTCGCCGCGACGCTCGCGAATGCGGCGCCGGTGCAAGCCGCGCTCGACACGCTCCTGTCCGGCAAACTGCCGACACCGGCCATCGAGCCGCCGGTTTCTCCGGAAATCTCCGCCTTGCTCGCCGCGACCGAACGCGGCGCCGAACCCGAACAATTCTCTGCCCTCCTCCAACCGGAATTGGCGCGCGAACTCGAATCCGCCTTGCGCGCCGCGCGCGATCACGCCCGCGCATTCGACGATCTGCTCCGCCCCGTGGTCGAAAACGGCGACCGCCTCGGCGAAGCCATCGACGCCACACCCGAGTCCCGCCACGCGCTTGCGCGCGATTTCGCCGTGCTGCGGTTGCGCTACTCGTCCATGCGCTACGACGCCGAGGCGAAGCTCAATCAATCCGTCGCTCGCCTGCTCGATCTGCAAGTGCGCCAGGCCAACCTCAAAGCCGAGCGCCACCAGCGCCGCAGCGCGCGTTTCTTCTACGGCATGCTGGGCGCCCAAGCCGCCGTGCTCGTATCGACCTTCGCCATCGCCGCCCGCCGCCGCAGCCTGCTCTGGGCATTGGCCGCTTCCGCCGGACTCGTGGCGGTCAGCTTCGCGGCCTACGTTTACCTCTTCCTCTAAGCGAGCCGACGGCAACTCAGCCGCGCCAACTCAAGCCGAGCGTTGGCCAACCTATGCGCGGCGAGTTCGCGCCATCGGCGTAAGGTGCTTGGCCGACGGCCCGCATGCCGCGAGCCGCGCTTACCCTGTTGGTTTCATGAAAACCAGTCGCCGCGACTTCCTCAAAACCGGTTTGGCGCTCGCCGCCGCCGCTTCCGCCGGTCGTTTCACCCGCGCCTTCGCCGCCGACACTCCGCCTGCCGCGCCCGCCGCCCGCACCATCCTCGCGGCCGTCCGCGACGGCTCGCGCACCGCCATGCTCGACCGCGCGCTCGCCGAACTCGGCGGCATCGGCCGCTTCGTGCAGCCCGGACAAACCGTGTTGATCAAGCCCAACATCGGCTGGGACGTCGCGCCCGATCGCGGCGCCAACACGCACCCCGAACTGGTCGGCCACCTCGTGAAACTCTGCCGCGAAGCCGGCGCGAAGTCTGTCAGCGTTTTCGATCACACCTGCGATCAGTGGCAGAAATGCTACGCGAACAGCGGCATCGAGGCCGCGGTGAAAGAAGCCGGCGGCATTCTCGTCACCGGCGACGATCAATCGCTTTACCGCGCGGTCGAGATTCCCCGCGGCGTGAAGCTCAAGTCCGCCGAAGTGCATGCGCTCGTGCTCGACAGCGACGTGTTCATCAACGTCCCCGTCCTCAAACATCACAGCGGTTCGCTCATGACCGGCGCCGCCAAAAACCTCATGGGCGTCGTCTGGGATCGCCGCTTCTATCACCGCAACGACCTGCACCAGTGCATCGCGGACTTTCTGACGTTCAAGACGCCAACCTTGAACATCATGGACGCCTACCACCCGATGGTGCGCAACGGCCCGCGCGGTCGTGCCGCGGATGACGTCGTCGAACTGCGCAGTCTGCTCGCCTCGACCGACATCGTCGCGATCGACACCGCCGCGGCGCGCCTGCTCAACCAAGACCCGGCGAACATCCGCCACATCGGCCTCGCCGCGGCGCACGGTCTCGGCACGACGAATCTCGAGTCGATCGACATCCGTCGTGTCAAACTCGCCTGAGTCGTGCGCTGGCTGAAACCGCTCCGCGTCGCGCTCGCGCTCGTCTTCCTCGTCGTTCTCGCCGCCGCGTTCCTCGATTTCCGCGGCGCGCTGCCCGCCTCCGTCGCCCACTGGTTTGCGGCCGTGCAACTAGGTCCCGCCGCACTCGCGGCGGTCGCCGGCGGCGGACTCGCGTTGATCGCCCTCGGCGTCGTGTTCCTGCTCACTCTGCTTTTCGGCCGCGTTTATTGCTCCGTTATTTGTCCGCTGGGTATTCTCCAAGACATTGTCGCCCGCCTGCGGCGCCACCGCTCAGCCCCGCTTC
Source organism: Candidatus Didemnitutus sp. (assembly GCA_041906465.1). Classification (GTDB taxonomy): domain Bacteria; phylum Verrucomicrobiota; class Verrucomicrobiia; order Opitutales; family Opitutaceae; genus Didemnitutus. Next base: position 246,920 of record JAYRJE010000004.1, read on the forward strand.
GGTTCGTGCCGGAAAACAGGCTCGTGCGCTACGGCGTGCTCGCCGCCACATTGCTGGCGATCGCGCTCGGTGCCGCCGGTGTCACTGCCACGCTCGCCGATCCCTACAGCCATTTCGGCCGCATCGTCGCGACACTCGGACGTCCTCTCGCCATCGCCGCGAACAACGCCCTGGTGCCCGTCGCACAAGCGTTCGGCGTGCACGCGCTCTATCGCGTGCCGCTGACGATCCCGCCGCTCGCCCTCCTGCTGTTCGCAGCCGGCATCGCCATCCTTATCGCCGGCCTCGTCGTGTGGCGCGGGCGGCTCTACTGCAACACGCTCTGTCCGGTCGGCACCACGCTCGGGCTGATGTCGCGGGTCAGCGCATTCCGCCTCGCGATCGATCGCAGCGCGTGCACCAAGTGCGCCGATTGCCTGCGCGTCTGCAAAGCGCAATGCATCGATCTGCGGAATGGCACCGTGGACGCCTCACGCTGCGTCGCATGCGCCAACTGTCTCGGCGCCTGCGGGCACGGCGGCATTCGCTATCGCTTCGGGTGGCGGCGCCCCCCGGTGCGTCCGGCGAGTCCCGAACGCCGCGCAGTCATAGCCGGCGCGTTGCTCCTCCCGCCGCTCGCCGCGCTCGAGTCCGTCGCCCCGGCCGCGGCGCCCGCGCGTCGCCCCGCAATCGCGCCGCCCGGCGCGCACAGCGTCGCCCGCTTGTTGGATCGCTGCACCGGTTGCCAGTTGTGCGTGAGCGCGTGCCCCACCGGCGTGCTGCAACCGGCGGTGCTCGACTACGGATGGGTGGGCTTCGCGAAGCCGCACCTCGATTTCAATCGCGCCTTCTGCAACTTCGATTGCCACCGCTGCGGCGAGGTCTGCCCAACGGGCGCCATCTCGCTGCTCGAACTAACCGACAAGCGCCTCACCAGCATCGGGGTGGCGAAATTCGAACACACGCGCTGCATCGTCGAGACCGACGGCACCGATTGCGCCGCGTGCTCCGAGCACTGCCCGACGAAGGCGGTCGATACGATTCCGTTTCGCGACAACCTCCGCCTCCCACAAGTGAAGGAGGAGCTCTGCATCGGGTGCGGCGCGTGCGAGTTCGCCTGTCCGGTTCGTCCGGTGCGCGCGATCACCATCACCGCCCGCGCCGAGCACACGCGTGCGCAAAAGGCCATCGAGGCGAAGCCAACGCTGCCGAAGCCCACGGGCGATTTCCCGTTCTGAGGCCGCGGAGCCCCACGCGCCGTAGGTTGCCCGCTTGCGGGCAACTCCATCGCGTTCAGTCGAACCTCGACTCAGTGGCGCGGCCAGCGCGCCATCTCTTTCGCTGACACGCCGGGCGCTTGAGCGATGCAGCGCGCTTGTATTTGCTCGCGACCATGCTGCGCTTCGTTGCCCTGTTTCTCACGCTCACCGCCATGCTGTCCGCCGCCGAACACCCCGTCATCCCCCTCTGGCCCGAAGGCATTCCGGGCGTGAAGCCACACACGGCGCCCGACATCGTCGATCACACCGGCCGCATCTCCGAAGTCCACGAGCCGACGCTCACCGTCTGGGCTCCGCCGGCAGGCAAAGCCAACGGCACCGCCGTGGTGATCTGCCCCGGCGGCGGCTACGCGATTCTCTCCGCCCAGCGCGAGGGCGCTCGCTACGCCGAGTGGCTGAACGATCTCGGTGTGACCTGCTTCATCGTGAAATCGCGCCTGAAGGAATACGGCCATCCGGCGCCCTTGTGCGATGTCCTCCGTGCGATGCGCATTGTGCGCTCGCGCGCCGCCGAGTTCGGCGTCGATCCGCAGCGCATCGGCATCATCGGTTCATCCGCGGGCGGACACCTCGCGTCATCCGCCGCGACGCTCTACGACCATGCCGACGGCAAAACCGGCGCGCCGCTCGACGCAGTGAACGCGCGTCCGGATTTCGCGCTGCTGATGTATCCGGTGATTCTCATGGAAGGTCCGCACATCCACGCTGGCTCGCGCGACAATCTGATCTCCGCGCACCCCGCGCCCGAACTGGTCGACCTGCTTTCGACCGACCGCCAAGTCACGAAGAACACGCCACCAACGTTCATCGTGCACGCGCAAGATGACAAATCGGTGCCGGTCGAGAATTCACTCGTGTTCTACGCTGCGCTGCGCCGCGCCGGCGTGTCTGTTGAAATGCACCTCTACGAAAAAGGCGGCCACGGCTTCGCCATGGAGGCGACCCACCCACCGACCGCGCAATGGCCACAGCGCGCCGAGACGTGGATGCGCAGCCACGGTTGGCTGAAGTAGGTTCGGCTTCAGCCGGACTCGCTCGGATGATAGCGCGCGAATCGCGACCGCGAGCCGCGCCGAATTGGACCGACTGAAGCCGGTCCTACGGCACACAACGCGCCCCCGCCCGGAGATCGTCAGGCTCGGCCGTTGCGGGCGTGTGTTCGTCGAGGCGTAATGCCCCTCCGACCAACTCGCCCGCTTCCGTGCCGTCGCACACTGCGCTCGAGTTGCTCTTCCAACGTGCACTTCGGTCGCCGCGCCTGCCGCTCGAGGAACGCGAGCACCGCTTTCTCCTCCGCACCGAGTCCGGTCGTCGGATGCGGCAAGGCCTGCGGCGTCGCCCGCGCGGCACGCACCACCTCGCCGGACAAATAAGCGTCGAGCACCGCGGGGTGAATGTAGCACTTGCGACACACCGACGGCGTGTTGCCGAGGCGCTCCGCCACTCCTTTCACCACGGCGGCGAGATTCTTCTTCGTGTGCCTGTGCCCCGGCTCAGTCGCGGCGGCGGCAAGCATGCGCGCCGCAAGCATGGTGCCCGCCCATGTCCGAAAATCCTTCGCCGAAAACTCTTCGCCTGCGACCTCGCGCAAGTAAGCGTTCACGTCGTCGGACTTCACGTCGATCACGCTGCCGTCCTCCGCGACGTAGCCGAACAACTCCTGCCCCGGGAGATCCTGCATGCGCTCAACGATGGCGGCGAGTCGCGGCTCCTTTAGGTCGATCTCGTGCTTTTTCCCGCTCTTGCCCGTGAAAGTGAAGGTGATCTTGGCGCCGCGCACGCGCGCGTGCCGGTTGCGCAACGTGGTCAGGCCGAAAGAGCCGTTCTCACGCGCGTATTCGTCATTGCCGACGCGGATCAGCGTCGTTTCCAGCAAGCGGACGATCGCAGCGAGCACCCGGTCGCGACCGAGTCCCCGCTGTTTCAAATCGCGCGCCACGCGCGCGCGGATCCGCGGCAGCGCGCGACCGAACGCGATCATGCGGCCGTATTTCGTCGCATCGCGCGTGGCGCGCCAGTCGTCGTGATAACGGTATTGCTTTCGGCCACGCTGATCACGACCGGTTGCCTGGATATGTCCGTTCGCCTGCGGGCAGATCCACACCTCCGTCCACGCCGGCGGGATCGCGAGCCGGCGAATGCGCGCGAGCACCTCGCGATCGACGATCCGGCGGCCATCGGCACCGACGAATGCCAGGCCTTTGCCGGCGCGATGCCGCGAGATCCCCGGTCCGTCATCCGAGACATAGCGCAGACCCGCTTCCTGCGCGCATTCGATGATTTCGGTCGGGACCTCCCGCGCGCCGCGCGCGGCGGATGATTCATCAGAGGAGGAGCTGGCACGCGGCTGCCGCATGCCTCAGCTCACTTCTTGGTCGCCGACATCGGGCAGCTTCGGCTCAAGCGGCTCATCGATCGTGAATTCATAAACGCCCTCGCGTTCGCTCGCGTGCAAGCGCTCCGCCTGGGCGTCGTCGAGTTCGAGGACGCCTCGATGCGCCGGCACGGTGAACATGTCCGGATACTCAAGCACGATGCGCACGCGTGGCAGGTCGGAGCCATCGCCCGCCTGCGTGTCGATGGTGCCGCGCAATGCGGTCGGCGGGTTGCGCTGATCGTGCGTCGAGCGGACGAGCACGCTCGCGCCGTGCATGTGCAAGCGATCGGTCGCAGTCATGCCCGAAGCCTAAGGCCGGCCGGCAAGCCACGCCATCGGGGGGCATCCCACCAGCGCCTGGGCTCAATAACGGATGGCGACGATATCCAGCTGCGTGGCGCCGCTGGGAAACTTGAATGCCACCTTCTGCCCCAGCCGCGCGTTGAGCAGCGCGCGCGCGATCGGCGACAGCCAACTCACCGCGTCCGGGAAAAAATCCGTCTCGTCCACGCCCACGATGTGATACGTCGACTCGACGCCCTTGGCATCACGCACCGTGACCCGCGCACCAAACCGCACCACGTCGTGCGGCGCCGGCGGCGGCGCGGTGATTTCCGCCGTCGCGAGACTCTGCTGGAGATAGGCGATGCGCTCCTCGGCGCGTTGCAGTTCCTCCTTCGCATCGGCGCCCTCGCCGCCCACTTCGGCAGCGGCGGCGATCAAGCGCGGCGCGCGCTCGTTCAGCCCCTTGAGTTCCGCACGCAAACGCTCCGCCCCGATCGTCGTCAGATAGTTTCGCGCGCCCGGCGGCAGCGGCGAGACCCGGCGCGGCACCACGGCGTCGCGCGCATCGTCTTCGCGGGTAAAAGCTCGGCTCATGGCGACAAGGTAGCCCGCCACCAGCGAATTGGCAATGGGCGCGCGTAACCCAGGCGCCGCAAAGGATGCGTAGCAGCGGGCGCGCGACAGGAGTATCCTCCGGTCGAACAAAAAACGTCCGGCTCGCCCGGTGCGCGCCGGCTCTTCCCCACCCCCACCATGAAAGCCGTTCTCATCGCTGTAGGTGCCGCGGTCTTTGCCGGTCTCGCGTTCGCGCTGGCGGGCAAGCCGCTGGATCCTGCCGACTACGTTGTGATCCTGCTCCTCGGCACGCTGCTAACCTGGACTTACGAGCAGTATCGACTCCCGTCCGAGGAAAAGTAACGCCCCCGACCGGACCGTCACACCACCGCTGCCGTGACGCGGCGGACGATGAGATTTTGCGCGTTCAGCCGAAGAGCCACCACGCCGCCACGGCTTGGTGGGCGAGCACGATGAACCAGAACGCGATTTGGTAAGCCACCTTCACGTTCTTGTGCCGGAGAGTTTGCTGCGCGAGCAATCCACCCGGCCAGCCACCGACAACGTCGATGGCGAGCAGCTGAGCTTCGGCGACGCGGCTACCGCCGCGCACCGCCCGGCGTTTGTCGAACGCATAGAGCGTAAACGACAAGGCCCACAGCACGAGGGGCGCTGCGACCCATCCCCACCCCCAACGTTCCAACAGCGGCCAAGCCACGACTCCGGGCAAAACGAGCAGCGCCGCGCAAGCCAGCAGGACACCGATCAATCGATCCGCCGCGCGCGCCATATCAAAATGCGTTCATCCTTTCAGTCAGGAGCATGACGTCGTGGTAGCAACCGCCGCGGAAAACGCCCGCCGAATCGCACAGGCGAGTTTCTCCACGTCGGACCGAGGCTTCTCGACGCACCGATTGCGCCTCGCCGCGTGGCGCACCGTTTTTTGCCCGCTCAACCTCGGAAATCACAACTGATCCCCGTCGTGCCCGCGGCCCGATGAAACATCACCTTCCACGCCTCCTCTTTCTGGCCACGATCGGCACGCTCACATTCATCGCGGGCGGTGCGGGTTTCGCTGAGGGGCTTTCCCAAGGGGCAAACGAGAGGGAGCGCTCGCAGCAGCAAAACTCCTACGGCGACCCGTATTACCCTCCGCCGGCGGACGCTTCAGCTCCGGGTATCAAGTGAGGCAGGGATCAGTGCACCGCGACCGAGCGGCGCAGCCACAGCGTCGGATAACGCACGGGAAAGTTGCGCTGCACTTCCTCGACCGCGGAATCCGCCGGCAGACGACACCAAAGAGCCAGCCACTCGGCATTGTCGCCCGCCAGCGCCCCGAACAGCAGCGCCGGCTGGCGGATCGGCCAATCGTCCCAATACATCACGTCCGGCGCCTTCGGCCACTTCGCCTTGTCGGCGAGGAACGGTGCGAGCCACGCCACGGCGCGCAGCATCCCGCGTCCGTCCGGCAGCGCGGCGCGCATGAGCGCCTGCTCCGGAGTGGAAAGCACCACGGCCGTGGCGCACATCACATCGAGATTGAAGATCGCGTAGCCGTAGGGCTTGGTCCGCACCAACTCGCGCGGATAACTGCCGTCCGGCGCCATCTGCGTGAGCAAGTCGCGACGAAAACGCTCACGACACTCCGCCAGCACGGCCGCATCGCCCGCGAGTCGCGCAAACGCTGCGGCTTGCAACACCCAACACGTGCCGTGGTTGTTCTCCTGCTTGGATTCGTCGATGCCGTAGGGGTGCGTGCGCATCCAGCGCAGGTAAGCGCGAAACCAGTCCGTCAACGCCGCATCGTCCGCAGTTGCGAGTGCCTTCGACTCCCGCAACGCCTCGATCCCCAACGCCACCTCGGCGAGGTGCAGCGTGTCGATGATGCCGATGCCACGACCGGTCGCCACGCCCTTGATCGCCTGAGCGTAGAGAAGATTCGGATTCATGCGCGTGGTCGGATCGACAAACCAAGCCCGCAAATGCCGCGCGGCAGCCGCGGCGAAGCGCTCGTCGCGGGTCAGGTCCCAGGCCGCCGCGAGCGCGCCCACATCGCGCGCCATGCCAAACAGCAGATTCCGATGCGCGACGAAGTTGTCGGGATTGGTCAACCCATCGCGACGCACATAGGGACCATCGGGCTTCTGCGGATCAGGCCACCAATAATCGCCTTCCGACGAAAAATCGTGCGCCCCACCCGCACTGCGCGGATTGCGCACGCTCGTGAGCGTGCGTGGCTCGTGCGTGAGGGAAACCTCCGCCGCTTCGATGACACGGGCGCGCTCGAACGCGCGGACATCAAAATTGGCCACGGCAGCGGTCAGCAAGGCGAGCAACAGCATGCCGCCTTGCTAGCGTCTGCGCGGAAAATTGCCAGCGCACGCCGCGCGTCAGCACGTCCTACTCCGCGTCCCAATCCGCATCCTTCGGCAGCAGGTGCACGAGAGCGGCGTTGACCACCAGCAGCACCAGCAGGCCCGGCCACACGCTCGCCAGCGTCCCGCCGAAATGCGCGAACGGATTTCGCGCGGCATCGAAAGTCGGCACGACCCACTGCATTCCCAGCGAGAACGCATACGCCGGCAGCCAGGCGAGAGCCGCCGCGAAGCGGAACGACGGCCAACGGCGCACCGTCATGGCGGCCAGCGCGACGTAGGCGATCAGCTCCACCGACATCGCGAGCACGCGGTCCGACACCGGCAGTCCGGTCGTGATCGTGTTCACCACCGGCACGACCAGCGCAACGAGCACACCCACACCCGCGCCATAGAGGTAAACCGCCACGAACGCGGTCCAGAAGGCCGGCAGCAAATGAACCCCAAGCGGACGCCCCCCGGTCCACGGGATCAGATGCACCAGAAACGGCACGAGCCACGCCACGACCATGAGCACGAGCGTTTCGCGCCACGAGGCGCGGGTGAGGGAGAAGAACGAGCGGGCGCTGATTTGCATGCGTTGAAAACGGGAACCGAACGCAGAGGAAATCATGGAGATCAAGCGTTTGCCAAGTGCGGAGGCTTCTAGGACGCTGAGGGACGGGGTAGTGGCGCGACACGCCAGGTCTTTCGGCCTTAGACGCGCGCGGTCCGTTTGGCGTTCGAAATCGGCGCGGCAAACAAGTTCGATGCCGGCCGTTTGCACTTATGACGCCCTGACGGACCTTCGGCTTGCCCCACCCGCGCGCGGCTGCTCAATCGGACCTTCGTGTCCGCCTCCTCCCCTCGTATTCTTCTGATCATGGGTGTCGCCGGCTCCGGCAAATCGACGCTCGGCCGCCGCGCCGCCGCCGCGCTCGGCTGGCCGTATTTCGAGGCCGATGACTTTCACTCGGACGCCAACAAGGCCAAGATGGCGAGCGGCACGCCGCTCGACGATGCCGACCGTGCGCCATGGCTGGCCGCCATTCGTGCCAGGATGAACGCCACGATCGATGCCGGGCAAAGCGCGGTCTTCACTTGCTCCGCTCTGAAGGAGAAATACCGGCAAACCCTCGCCGGCGACGCGCAGCATCCGGTGACCGTCGTGTTTCTGAACGGCGACTACCAGACGATCCTCGCCCGCGTCAGTCGGCGCCAAGGACATTTCATGAAGGCCGACTTGGTAAAGAGCCAGTTTGAGGCGCTCGAGCACCCGAAGGACGCGCTCGAGCTCGACATCCGCGAGACGCCGGAAGCGCTGCTGGAGAAGATCCTCGGCGCGGTGAGATAGCGCCAATTTCAACCGGGAACGCTGTCGGTGCAGCGGAATCCGTGAGGCTTTCGCGATGGCGACCGGCGAATCCCTACGAATTCCGCTACCACGGACTCGCTCGCGGCAATGCGCGCGCGCCTACCCGCGCTTTCGCAACGTGACCAACGCCGCGCGCGCAGCCTCTTCCTCGGCGTTCTTTTTCGAGGTGCCCTTGCCGGAGCCGAGGTGCTTGTCGTTGAGAAAAACGGACACCTCGTATTCGCGCGCATGCTTGGGTCCGGTCGCGTTCACGACGTCGTAGCGCAGCGCGCCGTTGCCGTGCTCCGGCTGGACGATCTCCTGCAGCTGCCCCTTCGGATTCTCCTTCCCTTCAGTAAGCGCCAACCGCTCGGGGATCGAACCATACCACTTCGTGACCACGCCCTGCACGGTGGGAAAATCGCTATCGAGATAAATGGCGCCGATGATCGCCTCGAGCGCGTCCTCCAGAATCGATGCGCGCCCGCGCCCGCCCGCGTCCTCCTCGCTTTGACCGAGCTGCAAACCGGCCTCGATGCCGAGATCGCGCGCGAGCTGGCTGAGAAACTCGCCTTTCGTCAGGCCGGCGCGACGGCGACTGAGCACCCCCTCGCGCTCCATGGTGAATTGCCGAAACAACGCGTCGGTGAGGATGAAATGCAGCACCGAATCACCGAGAAACTCGAGCCGCTGGTTGTGCGCGCCGCCGTCGGGATGATCCTGGAGGAACGAGGCGTGACGCAGCGCCTCGGCGAGCAGCGCCTGGTTGCGAAAAGTGTAGCCGAGGCGCTTTTGCAGGGCGTTGAACTTGGCGGTGTGCGGCATACGGCGAGGCCCATTTCCAAAGTCGAATTGCGGCAAGTTGTCCATCCCATCGACGCCCGCAACCGTCCCCTCGTCCGACCGCCGCGCGCGATTTTTGCTCCCTCGCAGCCAGCGCGGCCTCACGAGCTCGCGCTCGAATAGCGCCGCAGCCCCCGGTGGAAAACGTAGACGGTGACCGCAAACCACGCCGCGGCGAGACCGACGACCCAGAGCGTCAGCCGCCAGTCGAAACCGTGCAGCAGCGTGTGCGCCGGCACATTGCTCACGAGCACCATCGGCAGCACCCAGACAAACGCCACCTTCGTCAGTCCGACGAAGGCCTGCCGCGGCAGCCGGGAAAACTCGCTGAGCGTGAAGTAGCTCCCCTCGATGCCTTGCGCACTCGTCATCCAAAACGCCGCCGAGATCGACAGCACGAGCACGCTGTAGTGAATCACGACGCCGCAGATAACCAGCACCGCATAGAGCGCGATATCGCCCAAGCTGGGAGAAAGATGGAGCTGGCGCGCGGAATAGATGACGACGGAGAGCGCCACCAGCGAGTTGATGAGGCTGTCCGGGTCGAGCTTCCGCGTCGTGGCCGTGAACATGACGTTGCCCGGCTGCGCGAGGAAGAAGTCGAAGTTGCCCGTGCGGATGTTGCGCCCCATCTCGAAAATGCTGCTCCAGAAAAACCCCATGAGGAAGCGTTGGATCAGCATCGAGGTGCCGACGAGGAGCATCATCTGGTATTTCGTCCAGCCAGCCACGGTGTCGGTGTGCTCGTAGATGACGGACACCATGAGCACGTTCACCGTCATCCAGAACAGCTCGACGAGCGCCCAGACGAAGAAGTCCCCGCGGAACATCAGCGTGCGCACGACCGCATAGCGGGCCGAGGCGAACCAGATGCGGGCGTAGTGAGCCAAGTTCATTTTGGATATTGGATTTTAGATTTTGGATTTACGGAACCACGCACGCGAACGGATCACCGCGACAGCGCGCACGAGAATTCGGCGGCGGTAAGTAACAGCAGTTTCATCAATCGAAAATCGAGAATCCAAAATCGAAAATTTCCTCAGCCGCCCACGGCCGTGTGCAGCCGCAACCCGCGCCGCCAGAGCAGTTGCCCGAGCGCGAGAATCGCCACGACCCAGAAGAGTTGAATTTGCAGCATATGCCCTGCTTCCACGGGATCGCTGATGCGCCCGGTGAGCAGTGCGACCGGGAAATACATCTGGTAGAAATACGGCAGGCCCGCCGAGAGTCCGAACAACCATTTCGGCAACAGATCGAGCGGGAAGATTTGTCCGCCGAGCACGGACTCGAGCGCCATCGAAAGAATCACGAAACCCTGAATCTCAAGAAACCAGAACGTCAGCATCCCGAAACAGTAGGCGATGCCGAATTGGATCAGCGCCGACATCACGAGCGCCGGAACCGCGTAGAGATACGGCCACAGCTCGCGCGGCATCGTCAGATGATCGCGCAGCAGCGGGAAAAAAACGATTAGCGGCAGCAGAATCAGCGCGCCGGTGACCAGCCGCGCCGCCAGGTAGATGCTGAAGCGATACGCGAAATAGTTCACCGGCTTCAGCAGGAACTGGTTGATGAGCCCGTTCCGGATTTCCTCGCTGATCTGATAGTCCTCGTTGAACGCCCCGATCATGAACTGCACGACGATCAGCGCCACGAAGTAGGTGATCGTCTGCGCCAGGCTGAAGCCGCCAATGGACGGATTCCCCGCATACGCCGCCCCCCACAGGATGAACACGACGATCAGGTGAAAAAACGAAAAGAACCCGCGCACGGCGAAGTTCACCCGGTAAATCAGGTTGCTTTGGAGTCCGACGGTGAACGCGGCGAAGTATTTGCCCAGCGAGGCGAACATGCGAAAGGCCCAGCAGTAAGCCGCAGAAAAGCGAAAGCGCAAGCGGCAGGTCCGGCTTCAGCCGGAAACGGGAGTCGCACCCGCGAATTCCGCTCGCCAATGCAGTTGCAGGACCGGCTGAACCCGACCCGACCTCACTTCTCCGTCAGCTTGAAGCGCTCGATCACTTCCTTCGCCAGCGCCTTGTAGGCCGCGGCACCGGGGCCGTGCGGGTCGTAGGCGAAGATCGGTTTGCCGAAGCTTGGCGCTTCGCTGAGCCGCACCGTGCGCGGGATGACGGTCTGGAAAATTTTATCCGGCAAGTGCGAGCGCACCTCCTCGACGACCTGCTTCGCCAGATTGATGCGGCTGTCGAACATCGTCATCACGATGCCGCCGACATCGAGCGTCGGGTTCACCCCGGCGTTTTTCAAGCGGTCGACGACCTTCAGGATCTGCCCGAGACCCTCGAGGGCCATGTATTCGCACTGCAGCGCGATCAGCAGGTGGTCGGCGGCGGCGAGCGAGTTCATCGAGAGCATGCCGAGCGCCGGCGGGCAATCGATGATGATGGCCTTGTAGCCGCCCGAATTGCGGATCGGGTCGAGCACGCTCTTCAGGCGGAGCAAATAATTTTCCTGCTGGGCCAACTCGATCTCGATCGCCGCGAGGTCGACTTCGGACGGGATGAGCGCGAGGTGCTCCCATTGTGTCGGCGTCAGCATCTCGAAGACGCTGCCTTCGCCGTGGAGCGGCTTGTAGAGCGATTTGCCCTCCTGTTTCTCTACGCCCAGCGCGCTGGTAGCGTTGGCCTGCGGATCGAGATCCACGACGAGCGTGTGAATCTTCTGCGCCGCGAGAGCGGCGGCAAGATTCACGGCGGTCGTCGTCTTACCGACGCCACCCTTCTGATTCGCAATGGTGAAAACCGTGCAGGCCATGCCGCTTTATTCGAGAAGCGCCGCAGGTGGTCCAGCGCGAAGTGGTCGGGCAAAGTCCGGTGCCTCGCTCCGCCGGGCCTCGTCACCCGCGCGACGCCCCACCGGGGACGGTTCGCCTCACCCGCCGTTCGCATCAGGCGACCGGACCTCGCGCTTGCGCCGCGCCCGCCGTGCTGCACGGTAGAACCTCCTCATGTCCGAGGCCGTCTCCGCATCGCGCACGAAGATCACCGGCGTTTGCCCGCCGGCCCGCGCGTTCGCGCTCACGCGACTGGCGGCCGACGCTCCGGCACCGACGTGGCTCGTGGTCGTCGAGGAGGCGCGCGAACTCGACACCTTCGCGGAGGACCTCGCCCTCTTTCACCACGCCGCAGGCATTCGCGCTGCGCTCGACGTGCTCGTGTTTCCGGAATCGCAGGCGGACAGCCGCGACATGCGCGAGGCGTTTAACGCCGCCAGCGACCGTCTCGCCGTCCTGAGCAAACTCCGCGGACGCAAACACGCCACGTCGGCGCCTGACCCGCTTCTGGTCCTCACCACGCCCGGCGCGCTCCTCCAACCCGTTCCGCCGCCCGAAGATTTTTCCGAGCGCGAGATCACGTTGCGCAAAGGCGAGGAGCGACGCTTTCAAGGCCTCCTCGAACTGCTGAAACAATTCGACTACGACAGCGAAGCGGTGTGCGAGGCGCCCGGCCAATACGCGGTGCGCGGCGGCATCGTCGACGTCTACCCGATCACCGCGCACCAACCCTACCGGCTCGATTTCTTCGGCGACACCCTCGAGGACGTGCGCACGCTCGACCCGGTCTCGCAACGCTCGGGCGAAAGCGTCGAACACATCACATTGACCGCGGCCCCGCACATCCACGCCGTCCGCGCCCAGGCTTCGTTGCTCGACTACCTGGGCGCAGCGACGCACGTCGCGCTCCTAGAGCCCAAGGCGCTCGAGGAAGCGTTCGATCTGCTCGGCGGCGCGGCGGCAGGCAGGGCGCCGACTCCGCTCGGCGACGAGGAATCTGCGGCGACGAAGCGACTCGCCGCCCTGCCTCCACCGCTCGCTGCGCTCGCCAGCCGCGCCGCGCACCTTTTCGGCGTCAGCGATCTGGATCTTGCCAGCACACTCTTCGACGGCACCGGAGATGAGCAGACTTGGGACACCGAATCGCTGCTGCATCACCGTTCGTTTCCGGAGGAGAACCAACTTGCCCACGAGCGGCTCGAAGCCGAGGACGTGGCGCGGCGGAGATTTCTTGAACAGATTCTGGAATGGAAGCGTGAGGGCTACGCCGTGGACTTCTTCGTCTCGAAGGACGGCGAGGAACAGCGCACGCGCGAGCTGCTCGACGAGGATGCCGAGCTCAAGAAGCTGAAACCGCGCTTCGTGCGCGGCGCCGTCAACGAAGGTTTCCGTGTGACGTTCGGCAGGGCGAATCCTCCGGATGAGCCGTCACCCGCAACTGGTAACGACAGCGAACACGGCTCGCCGGGACGACTCCCCCTCCCTCGATCAACACGGACCCGCGGCTACATCGCCGTCACCGAGACCGAAATCTTCGGCCGCAAGCGCCAGCGTCGCACCGCCGGCAAGCGCGCGCTCGTCACGCCATCGGCCGTCGACCAACTGCTCGATTTTTCCGACCTCGTCGAAGGCGACTTCGTCGTCCATCTGCAGCACGGCGTCGCCGTTTACCGCGGACTCACGAAGCTCGAGACCGCAGACGGCATCCGCGAGGTGATCTCGCTGGAGTTCGACGACAAGGTGACGCTGCACGTGCCGCTGCAGGAATCGCACCTGATCAGCCGCTACGTCGGCCTGGCGAAGGTGAAGCCGCAGCTCGGTCGTGTCGGCTCCGGACGCTGGGAAAAGGTTCGCGCCGCCGCCGAGCGCGCGACGCTCGATCTCGCCGCGGAGTTGTTGCAGATCCAGGCGCGGCGCGAAGCGCAACCGGGACATTCCTTCGCGGAGGACAACACCTGGCAGAAGGAATTCGAGGCCGCATTCCCCTTTTCCGAGACACCCGACCAGGCCAAGGCGATCGTCGAGACGAAGGCCGACATGGAAAAAACGCGCCCGATGGACCGCCTCGTATGCGGCGACGTCGGCTTCGGCAAAACGGAGGTGGCGATCCGCGCGGCGTTCAAGGCCGTGATGGGCGGCAAACAGGTCGCGGTGCTCGTGCCGACGACCGTCCTCGCGCAGCAGCACCTGAACACCTTTCGCGAGCGCATGGCCGGTTACCCGGTCGCGATCGAGATGGTGTCGCGCTTCCGCTCGCGCAAAGAGCAGAACCAGATCCTCGCCGCGCTCACGATGGGCAAGGTCGACATCCTGATCGGCACGCACCGCCTCGTGCAGACCGACGTGCAATTCAAGGACCTCGGCCTCGTCATCATCGACGAGGAGCAACGCTTCGGCGTGAAGCACAAGGAGGTCTTCAAACGTTGGCGGGCGCACGTGGACATGCTCTCGATGAGCGCCACGCCGATCCCACGCACGCTCTACCTCGCGCTCACCGGCGCGCGCGACCTCAGCACGATCGAGACCGCGCCGACCAACCGTTTGCCGGTGCAGACGATCGTGAAGAGCTACGACGAGAAACTCGTCGTCGAAGCCATCCAGCACGAGACGCGACGCGGCGGGCAGGTCTTTTATCTGCACAACCGCGTGATGAGCATCGACCTCGTTGCGGCGCGCCTGCGCGAGCTGCTGCCGAGGCTCCGCATCGGCGTCGGTCACGGCAAGATGGACGAGGACGACCTCGAGCACGTCATGACCGATTTCGTGGCGGGCAACTACGACGTGCTCGTCTGCACCACGATCATCGAGAGCGGCCTCGATATCCCGAACTGCAACACGATCATCATCGAGGGCGCGGATCGCTTCGGCTTGTCGCAGCTCTATCAGCTCCGCGGCCGCGTCGGACGGTTCAAGCACCAGGCTTACGCGTATCTGCTGCTGCACCGGCATGCGCGCGTGATGGATCTCGCCCGCCAGCGACTCACCGCCATTCGGCAACACAATCAGCTCGGCGCCGGCTTCCGCATCGCGATGCGCGACCTCGAGCTGCGCGGGGCCGGCAACCTCCTCGGGGCCGAGCAAAGCGGTCACATCGTGGGCGTGGGCTTCGAGCTGTATTGCCAGCTGCTCAAGCAGAGCGTCGCGCGCCTGAAGGGCGAAAAGCACGCCGCCGCCGTGCGCGCGAGCGTGAAGCTCGATTTCGTCTTCGTCGGCGAAGGCGCGGACAGCACGACCACGAAACGCGCCGAGGCGACCGACAGCTTCAGCGCGCTCAAGCAAGCCGAGCGCGAAGCCGGCGAGTTCGCCAAGATCCAGGCGCGCCTGCCCGCCAGCTACATCGGCGAAACCCGGCTGCGGATCGACTTCTATCGCCGTCTCGCAATGGCCGAGAATGTCGACGCGATCCGCGCGATCGAAGCCGAGTTGCGCGATCGTTTCGGCAAGTTCGGTAGTGAGGTCCGCGCCCTCCTGCTCGTCACCGAAATCCGCGTCCGGGCGGAACAAAAAGGGCTGCTTTCCGTCGAAACGGATTCCGGACGCCTGAAGTGTCTGCGCCACAGTGGCCGGCGCGACGATTTCATCCAGCTCCACAACCGCTTTCCCCGCTTGACCGCCCCCACCCCCACCGCAAGGTTGAAAGAACTCATCGTCTTTCTGACCAATCTTCCGAACCCATGATGTTCCGCCGCCTCCGTGTCGCCGCCGCTCTGCTCGCTCTGAGCGCGTCGATTGTCGTCCCGAATCTCGCTCGTGCGCAGGCCGCCCCGGTTCCGGAAAACGCCGAAAAGGCCGTCACTGACCGCCTGAACCTCCAATTTGCCAACGGCATCGCCGCCGTGGTCGAGGAAAAAGTCATCACGGTCGACGACATTCGCCGCGAAATCGCCCCGCTCCTCCCGCAGGTCCAGCGCGAGAGCCGCAATGAGCGCGAGTTCAACGAGAAGATCACCGCCCTGCAGGATTCGATCGTGCAGGACCTCATCGACCGCGTGCTGATCGTGAAGGAGTTCTACAAGGACGAGAAGCGCCGCGTTCCCGCCAGCTTCGTGGACAACCAGGTGGCCGAGATCGTCGCCACCCAGTTCGAGGGCGACCGTTCGAAGTTTCTCGCCTACCTCCGCGGCCGCGGCATCTCGCAGAAGGATTACCGCAAGGAAGTCGAAGAGGACATGATCTACGGCTACATGCGCCAGCAGCAGCGCAAATCCGCCACGCAGGTCTCGCCGGTCAAAATCCAGACCTTCTACGACGAAAACAAGGAACGCTTTTACCAGGAAGACCAGGTTCACCTGCGCCTCATCCAGTTCAACCGCGCCGAAGGCGAATCCGACGAGGCCCTGCGTGCCAAAGCCCAGCCGGTGCTCGACCAGCTCAAGGCTGGCGCCAACTTCATCGATCTCGCCCGCCTCTACTCGCAAGACCCGCGCCGCACCAAAGGCGGCGACTGGGGCTGGCAGCGGAAGTCCGACCTCCGCAAAGAATTCTCGGACGTCATCTTCACGCTCGAGAAAGGCCAGACCAGCGACCTGATCGTGATGCCCGAAGGCGCCTTCCTTCTCTACGTGGAAGAGCGCAAGTTCGCCGGCATCCAGCCGCTCGACGAAGTCCGCGACCAGATCGAGCGCATGCTCGTCCAGCAATACGCCCGTCAGGCGCAGGAACGCTGGCTCGAAAAACTCCGACGCAACGGCTACGTGAAGCACTACTGAGTGCGCACCGCTCGCGGGCCAGCGGGCGAAGCGCCCCGGCCCGATGAGCAACGAGACGAACTACCCGCCGCTCCGCGTTCGCGATCTCTCGGTCAACGACCGTCCGCAGGAACGCCTCCAGAAACTCGGCGCAACCGCGCTGAGCGACACCGAACTCCTCGCGATGCTGCTGCGCAGCGGCGGCAAGGGTAACAACGTCCTCACCATCGCCCGGCAGCTCGTCACGGAAGCCGGCTCGCTCCGCGCGCTGATCGCGTGGACCGACGCGGATTTTCGCCGTCTCAAAGGCATCGGGCGCGTCAAAGCCCTCCAACTCGTCACGGTCATGGAAGTCGCCCGGCGCGTGCTCGCCGACTCCGGCGAGACGGACCCGCTGCTCAACCGGCCCGAACTCGTCCGCGACCACCTCGCGCCGGTCTACACAGGCCTGCAGATCGAAAAATTCTGGGTGCTTTGCCTGAATCGCAAAAACCGCCTGATCAAACAGGTCGAAGTCACCTCCGGCACCGCGACGAGTTCGCTCGCCCACCCGCGGGAAGTTTTCCGCGAAGCCATCCGCTATGGCGCCACCGCGGTTATCTGCGCGCACAATCACCCCAGCGGCGATCCGGCGCCGAGCGCGGCCGACGTCCAGCTCACGCGCCAGCTCCGCGACGCCGCGCGCGCAGTCGACATCGATTTGATCGACCATGTCGTCCTCGGCCGCGCCGCCAACGACCCGCACGGCGTCGGCTTCTACAGCTTCCGCCAATCCGGTGTGATCTGAGCAACTCACCGAACGCGCCCCGTCGCCGCGCGAGCGCAGCGAAAGCGTGGCCGAAAGCCGCAATGGGAGCGGCGTGCTTGTCACACCACCGTGGCGATCGAACGACGAGTGGCGCGCCCTCTCCTCGAGTTGCAAAGCCAGCCCCTCACGCCAGCGGCTGCCGCCGGACATCGACACGCTGGAAATGGTCCGCGCATGGCCCCAGAAAACTCAAAACCCGCGGCCCAATTTAGCCGCGGGTCTCGAAAGTGGTGGTGGAGGCTGGAGTCGAACCAGCGAACGGCAGGAGCCGAATTGATTTACAGTCAACGCCCTTTGGCCACTTGGATACTCCACCATCAAATGAACGAAGGGCCAAGGTAGGTGGAGCGGCGCGCGTTTGCCAAGAGGTTTTTTTCGGAAATGCCCTGCGCGCGAGTCACCCCGGCAGCGACTCACTTTTTTCGGCTGACTGTCATCGTCTTTCGCTCCCGGTGCGCGGCTCGCGCGTGCTCATATCCGCCGCCTGGGCGTCCGACTCGGCGCTGCCTGCAGCCAGGCCCATCGTCTGGTCATTCTTCGTTGCGTCCAGTCCCGGCCAGTTGTTGTCGGCAAAGACCCGGCGCCACTTCGATCCGGTCCGTGGGGACATCGATCACAAAACTCCTGGCACCGGGCTGCAGCGTCAGCGCGTCCAACGGCACCGCGATCAGTTTGCCGCCGCCCATGAGCCCCGTCGAGAGGACCGCGTAGGCGACCGTGCCGGACTGCACGTCGATCACGAGGTCCCGCACGCGACCGCCCCGCTCGTTCTCCCGATTCTTTACCTCCATGCCGATGATCTTGCTCGCCTTGTTCGCATCGGTGATCTCGCGGTGCGACGCGTGACACGAAACCTTTAATTCGTCCTTCGACGCCTCGACTTGCGCCGCAGCGGATTCGCGCGCGTTCCCGCGAACTTTGTTTTCCGCGTATGACAACGTGCCAGCCGTGACGAGAACCAAGATGCCGAGCTTCAGGTGATCAATTTGGTCTTTCATGCGACCGCATCAGACCTGAGCGAGCGCATGACGGGTATCGGAGCGATCGCGCGTCGCTCTGCCGGGCGGGCCGCGTCATCCCGATGCCGTTTTCCGAACGGATTATTCGGTCCGCACCGGAGACTTTAGTCTCGTGCGCCCCGATGGTCGCACCCGCCCAATCCGCGTAATCTCCGCGCATGGAGCCCCTCAAACTCTTGGTCGTCGAAGATGATGAGAACGACTACCACCTCATCGAAATGGCGTTGAAGGAAGGGCGTTTCCCCACCCGCGTGCGCTGGGTGCGCGACGGCGTGGAAGCGATGGATTACCTCACCGGTCTGGCTCCCTTCCAAGACCGCCACCAAAGCCCGCCGCCCGATCTCGTGCTGCTCGATCTCAAGATGCCGCGCATGGGCGGCTTCGAACTGCTCCGCTGGCTGCGCGACAGCCGCGCGCACCGCACGCTGCCGGCCTTGGTGATGAGTTCCTCGCCTCTCCCCGACGACGTTCGGCGCGCCTACGATCTCGGTGCCACCAGCTATTTTGTGAAGCCGCATCGCTTCGAGGAATTCGTGGAGCTGTTCAAACACCTGGCCGCCTACTGGAGTTATGCGGCCAGTCCCTCCCGAATCGTGGCAACCCAAGCCTTCGCGTAATCCGAGCCGCCGTCATCGGCTGGTTCCCGTTTCCCATGCAAGCGCTCGCCGACTTCGCCGACGACCTCTTCGGCCTGTCGCTGTCCGCCCATGAACTGCACGCGCGTCACGTGGCGTGGCGCACGGTGGTGGTCTTCGCCTTCGGGGTGATGATCGTCCGCTGGGCCAACCGCCGCCTCCTCGGTCGCAACGCCGGGTTCGATGTGCTGCTCGGCGTCTTGATCGGCTCCGTGCTTAGCCGGGCCATTAATGGCGGCGCACCGTTTGGACCGACGCTGCTCGCCGGCGCCTTGCTCATCGCACTCCACCACCTGCTCTCCGCCGCCGCCACGCGCTGGCACGGGTTTTCGCGACTCCTGAAAGGGTCGCCCCAAGTGCTGGTGCGCGATGGACGCATCGCAGCGGACGCGCTCGTCCGCTGCCAGTTGAGCCACGAAGACCTCAAGGAGGAACTTCGCCTCCAGGGACACACGCCGAACCCGCGCGAGATCGCCGAGGCCCGCCTCGAACGCACCGGCAGGATCAGCGTCGTGCCACATCCCTCGAAAGAGTGATATCGGCCCGTTGACGCACTTCACTCTGGCCAGTCCTCCCACATCGGATTTGTTCACACCTCCGATGAACGAGCGCCTCCTCCGCGAGAATTTCCAGCAACGCTACGGCCGCGCGCCGCAAGTGATCGCCCGCGCTCCGGGACGCATCGAATTCATCGGCAATCACACCGACTACAACGGCGGAGCTGTGATCGGCGCCGCGATTGACCGCTTCGTGTGGGTCGCCGCCGCGCCCGCCGCCGACGTCGCGCGACTGCGCTTCGCCTCGGGAGTCGATGGGCAAACCATCGAAATCCCCGCCGCGAGCACCACGAAGCTGACGGGCGCCGAAGCGTGGATCAACTACCCGCGCGGCGTCTGGCGCAGCCTGTCCGAATTCAACCTGCCCGCCCCCGCCGCCTTCGATCTGCTCGTCGGCTCCGACCTGCCCACCGGGGCGGGCCTCTCGAGCAGCGCCGCGCTCGAACTCGCCACGGCACTCGCGCTCCTGCAACTCACCGGGGCACCGGCGCTGCCCCCCGCCAAGCTCGCCGCCATCGGCAGGCACGCGGAGAACATCCACGTCGGCGTGCCGTGCGGCATCCTCGATCAAGGCACGAGCGCCTTCGGCCAGGCCGGCCAACTCGTCCACATCGACTGCCGCGACCCCTCGTTTTCGCTCCTGCCGCTCCCGAGCGAGGTGAGCCTGTGGGTTTTCAACACCCTCGAGAAACACGCACTCGTCGACGGTCTTTACTCGGCGCGCCACCAGGAGTGCAAAGACGCCGCCGCCGCACTCGGCGCCACGTGGCTCACGCAGGTGCCGCTCGCCGAGTTCAACTCCAAGGCCGATCGCCTGCCGCCGAAGGTCGCCGCCCGCGCGCGCCACGTCATCGAGGAAAATGAGCGTGTCGCCGCCGTCGTCCGCGCGCTGGGCGCCGGCGACCTCCGCGCCGTCGGCGCGCTGCTGACCGCTTCGCACCGCAGTTCGCGCGATCTCTTCGAGAACAGCACTCCGACGCTCGACTCGCTCGTCGAGTTGCTCACCGCCACGCCCGGCGTTTACGGCGCGCGCCTGACCGGCGGCGGTTTCGGCGGCGCCGTCATGGCGCTGACCGATCGCAGTTTCTCCGCCGCCACCGCCGCCGACATCGCCGCGCGCCACGCCGCTCGCACGCACCCGCGCCCCGAGGTGATCGAACTCCACACCGCCGACGGCGCACGTCTGCTGCAGTAGGGCCGGCTTCAGTCGCCTCCGCTCGCGAGCACGACAGCGTTGGCGCCCGCGGAAGCCGGCTCTGTCGTTGCCCGCTCCGGCGCACTTCGGTGCGCTCCCATCGGGGCTTTCGCCGTTCACCGCGTCCAACGTTCCCGCATTTTCCGTCCCGCACGAAACGCGGGCGCTCGCGCGCGGTCAGCTTGAGCATGACCTCACGCCCCCTTCGCCTCGATATGCACGTCCACTTCGTCGGTCCGGGGCTGGGCGGCAGCGGTTGTTGGTATCCGCGGAAGGGACGCTATCGCTGGCTCGCGCCCCTGATTGCGTGGAATCTCGGTTTCACGCTGCGCTGCATCCTGCGGGCTGATTTCGAAGAGCGTTACGCGCGCCGGCTGCTGCGCTGGGTGTGCGGCTCATCGCTCGATGGCATCGTCATCCTGGCGATGGACCGTCCCCGCCGCGACGACGGCACGCCGATCCATGAGGCGGACTCGTTCTCCGTGCCCAACGCGGTCGTGCTCGACCTCGCCGCGCACCACCGCGAATTCCTCCCGGCATCTCGATCCACCCCGCACGTCCCGATGCACTCGAGGAACTCGAACGCGGACTCGCCGGTGGTGCCGCGCTGCTGAAGCTGATCCCAAGCTGCCAGAACATCGATCTCGCTGCGCCACGTTATGCGAAATTCTGGCAACGCGTCGCTGAAGCGCGCCTGCCCGTGCTCGTGCACACCGGCTCCGAAGCCGCGCTGCAGGAATTCTGTCCCGCATGGGGGCACCCTCGGTATCTCGAGCCGCTGTTGCGCACCGGCGCCACCGTCATCGCCGCCCACTGCGGCGGCGAGTTCCAGAGCGATTTCGTCGCGATGCTGGATCGATTTCCCAATCTCTACGGCGACACCTCCGCCTTCAACATGCCGTTCAGCCAGCGCAAAATCCCGCCGCTCTTCAGGTCCGGCGTCGTCGATCGGCTGCTCAACGGCGCGACACGCCCGTGCCGATCTCGCCGTATTGGGCCGCGCTCAAACGTGAGTTGCCCTTCTCTCGCGCGCGCCAACTGGCACTGATTCGTAATTCCTTCGAGCGCGACGTGCAGCTCAAGGCCGCGCTGGGTTTCCCGGCTTCCGTCTTCACGCGGGCGATGGATGTGCTCCGGCCCGAGTCGCTGCGCGCCCTTGAACAGGCGGCCGCCTTCCCGCGCACCACTTCCATCCGCCTCCGAGCCCCGGCCACCGCCCCCGCGTGGGCCATCGCGGGGAAAGGAGGTTGGCCTGTCTTCACGTCGTCAGCCGCCGTCCATTTTCAGCCCCGCGCCGCACCCGCAGGCGCGCGCGAGGCCGGGACGGACGTGGCGGCGCGCGGTCGGCCGGCACGCCATAGTGAAAGCCCGACCGGTCTTCATAGCCAATCGGCGCGCGCCAGCACGACAGCGCCATCCCGGCGAATAGCATCACCCAAACGACGAGGAGAGTCAGGAGGATCATGCGGCGACCGTGCGGCTGAGAACGCCGTTTCGCAAAGTCGCGCGGCGCGGAACGAGCCGAAAGACGGTTCCGAGAAACACCCGACCGCTCCTCGGCTTCCTCCTTGAGGTTGCCCCCCACCGGGATCGAATCGCTCGCGTGAATCCCGTCGTTTGGATGCATTTCGTCGCCGCGGCGATCGCCGTTCTCGTCGCCCAGCCGTTGATTCGTCGCAAGGTCCCGCGCAACCCGTGGTATGGCGTCCGGATTCCCGCGAGCCTCGCATCGGACGAAGCATGGTTCGACCTCAACGCTTACGGTGGACGGGCACTGCGGCTCTTCGGCGTGCTGCTCGCCACGACAGCGACCGCCGGCCTGTGCGTGCCGCGTGCGCATTGGGTCACCTACAATCTGGTCGCGCTCGTCGTCATTGGTGCCGGCCTCGCGACATGTGTATTTGTCGTGCTGCGCTACGCAAAGAGCCGCCGGCCCCACCCGTGACGGCTTGCCTCCCGCGGCACCGGGCCGAAGCTGCCCGCATGCAAGCGCTCCACGCCGATCTACTCTGGACTGATGCGCAGCCGCTCGTGCTGGCCGGACTGCCCGTGGGTCGGCGCGTCGCCGTGGCGCGGGCCGCCGACGGGGGCCTCGTGGTCTTTTCGCCGCTGCGCGGAACACCGGACAACATCGCCGCGCTGCGCCGCCTCGGCGCGATCCGTGCGTTCGTGGTGCCGAGCCGGTTCCACGATCTGTTTTACCCGGACTATTTTCGCGCCTTCCCCGACGCGCGCTTTCTCGGCAGCGTCGCCATTCGCGCGGAACACCCGGATTGGCCGATCACGGAGATCCGCCGCGACACGCCGGAACTCGCCGGCTTCACGTGGCAGATGATCGCAGGAATGCCCCGGGTCGACGAGCAGGTGTTCCTCCAGCGCGCCACGCGCACGCTGCTGATCGCGGACGCGCTGTTCAATGTGCCCGCACCGACTTCCCTGCTCGCGCGGCTCGTGTCCTGGGCCGCGGACATCGGCGGCGGTGCGCCGCGTCAGTCTCGTTTCGGCCGGATCAATGTCCGCGACCGCGCGGCCTTTGCGGCCTCCGTCGCAGAAGTTGCGACGTGGGACTTCGATCGCATCGTGCCCGGCCATGGCGGGGTGATCGAGTGCGACGGCCAGCGCGTCTGGCGCGAAGCTTTCCGCCCGCTGCTCGGTTAGGCACCGAGCGGTTTATTTCGCCGCGTCGAGCTTCAGCCGCACGTAAACCGGACGATGGTCGCTGGCGTCGCGCACCCCGGCGCCATCGTGGATTTTCGCGGTGCCCTTGTTGTCGACGAACGGCTTCAGCCCGGCCGACACGAGCAGGTAGTCGATGCGACTGTAGGAGTCCTCCGCGCGGTAGAAATGCGTCCACGTCTCGCCGCGCGAATCGTAGGCGCGGAGCAGTTCGCCCAGCTCCAGATCGCCACGTTTGAGCAGCGAACGCACGGGTTTGCTCCGCCGCGTGTCGTTCCAGTCGCCGCAGACGATGAAGTTGGCTTTTGTCGGATCCGGGTAGCGTGACAGCACGAGATCGCGCACGGCCTCAGCCTCGAGTTCGCGTTGGATTGCGCCTTCGGGATCGTCCTTTCGCTCGGTGCGGCGACTCTTGAGGTGAATGACGAAAACCGTGAGATCGCCTTCAGTGGTGGCGAACGTCACCTCCAGCACGCCGCGCTTCACGACGTCGGGCTGGCCGAAATAGGTGAACTTCAGTTCCGTGTGCCGGCGCACGTCCTTGAAGGGCAACTTCGAGAGGATCGCCACGTGGCGGTCCGGGTCCGCCGCTTCGAGCACCGTCGCGTGCGGATAATCGAGGCCCGCCGCCTTCAAATCGGCCTGGAACTCCGCGAGGTATTGCGGACCGCCCATCTCCTCGAGCGCGAGGATGTCCGGCGCGAACCCGCGAATCGATTCACGCAGCCCCGCTTTCTCGCTCTCCGGTTTCGGGTAAGCCTTGCGGTAAACCCCGTCCACCATGCGGTCGGCGAGGGTGTAGTTTTCGACGTTGTAGGCGCCGACCGTGAGCGCAGACGCGACGGCGGCTGACGCCCACAGCAGCACGCCCGCGAGGGAAACGCGGGAAAGCCAGGGAGAAATCATGCTCCCAGCTAAGGACGATCCGGCAACCCGTCGACCTCCTTTCGGCCCTACCGAATCGTTCTCCGCAAAAAACGCGCTCCCTTGGACTACGGATGCGCAAGGCCGTTTGCGACCTAGCCGAAGAGAATAGACCACGCTCCACGCGTCCAGGTGCAGCACCTCACCTCTCCGAACCATGCTCTCCACCTCCGCGCATCGCACCAGCCTTCGACGTAAACTCCTCCTGCTGCCCCTCCTCTTCTTGATCGGCGCCGTAGCGCTCCAAATCGCTAACCTCTACGCCAAACAGCGGATCAGCGACGAGGTATTCTTCCCCCGCTTCGCCGACGAGGCCCTGGCCGGACACGCCAATCTCATCCGCAGCGCCGTCGAGATCGAAGCCACCACCCTCGCCGCCCGCATCGCGCACCTCGTGAGCCGCGAAGAGAAGATGGCGGCCATCGTCGCAGAGACCGATCGCATCCGCTTTTTCGACGACCGCTCCGGCTATTTCTTCGCCTACGACCTGGAAGGCAATCGCATCAACGTGCCGATCAACAAGGCCGGCAACGGAAAGAATTTCATCACCCAAGTCGACGCCAACGGCACCCGTTTCGTCGAAGGGTTGGTCAACGCCGCGAAAAAGGGCGGCGGATTCGTTCGCTATAATTTCGAGAAGGAGGGCCAGGGCGTTCAACCGAAGCTCGCCTACGCCGCACCGATTCTCGGCACGGATTTCTTCGTCGGCACCGGTGTCTACATCGACAACGTCGAAGCCGGCCTCGCCAAGCTCCGGCACGATGTCGAAACCGGTGGCCGGCGCTACCTGTGGCTTACACTCGGGCTTTTCGCCGCCGTGCTCGTCACCACGATCGCGGTCTCGATCTGGATCGCCGAATCGACGGGGCGCTCGATCCGCCGCGTAATTGCGGAACTTGCCGCCGGCGCGGAGCAGATCACCTCCGCCTCGCAACAGGTCTCCACCGCGAGCCAGGCCCTCGCCCGCGGCGCCAGCGATCAAGCCGCGTCGCTCGAGGAGACGAGCGCTGCGCTGGAGGAGATGTCGTCGATGACCAAGCGCAACGCCGACGGAGCCACGCAGGCCAACCAACTCGCCCGCACCGCGCGCGGCGCCGCCGACGCGGGGGCCAGCGACCTGCAGGCGATGAGCACCGCCATGGCCGACATCAAGCGCGCGAGCGACGACATCGCCAAAATCATCAAGACGATCGACGAGATCGCCTTCCAAACGAACATCCTCGCGCTCAACGCCGCCGTCGAAGCCGCGCGGGCCGGCGAAGCCGGAGCGGGCTTCTCCGTGGTCGCGGAGGAAGTCCGCGCCCTCGCCCAGCGCTCCGCCGTCGCCGCACGGGAAACCGCCGACAAAATCGAGGGCGCCATCACGAAGACCACGCAAGGCGTGCAGATCAGCGGGCAGGTGAACAAGCGGCTCGCCGAGATCGTGGAAAAAGTTCGCCGCGTCGACGAACTCGTCGCCGAGGTGGCCACCGCCAGCCGCGAGCAAAATCAGGGCGTGCAGCAGATCAACACCGCGAACCGCGAGATGGATCGCGTCGTGCAGACCAACGCCGCCGCCGCCGAGGAAAGCGCCGCCGCGGCTGAACAACTCAACGCCCAGGCCCAAACGCTCTCGGCCGCCGTCCTGGATCTACAAGCCCTCGTGAACGGCGCCTCCCGCACCGCGCCCTCGCTCGCCCCGGCATCCCCCGACTCACCCTCTCCTTCTTCGCATGAAAAGCGCTCCGCTCCTGCTCCTCGCGTTTCCGCTCCTGCTCCTGCCCTCGCGCGCCGCTGACGCTTCAGCTCTGCGCATCGGCGAGCTCACCGCGCAGGTGCGGCTCGGTTGGGACACGAACCCCGTCGGCTCACGCGGAACCTCCGCGACGTTGCTCGGCGACGCCGAGTCGTTCACCCGTTCGGTGTCGGCCGGCTTCGCCGTGCTCGGCGGCCGCCCCGGCGACGCGCGGACGTTCAAACTGACCTACGCCGGCGACCGGCAGGATTTTTCACACTGGAGCAGCGAGAACTTCACCGCGCATCGCTTCGGGTTCGTCGGCCAGGCCACCACGGCGGACTGGAAAACCACCTGGGACGCCTCTTCGTTGTTCATCGATGGCTCGCGGTCGACGTTGCGGGCGACGTCGAGCGTCAACGCCAACGGCATGGCGGTGTGGCGCGAACGCCGCCGCCAATGGCAGCATCGGCTGAAGGCGCAAACATCGGCGACGTTCGACCGTGTTGTCGTCCGCGGACTCGTCTCGGTGCTCGACTACGAATACGGCACCGACCTGGACCCGGTGAACGTTGCGTTCGCCGACCGTTCCGATCTCCAGGCCGGCGGCGATCTCGGCTGGCGGCAAAGCCCCACGTCGCTGTGGCTCGCGGGAGTGCGCGCGGGTCGTCAGGTCCAGGCGATCGTGCCGCTGCCCAACTGCGAGTTCGACTACAGCAACCGCTACCAGCGCCTCGCCTTCGGCTGGGAAGGCGCTCCGTCATCACGGCTGTCCATCGCGCTGCTCGCGGGCCCGGATTTCCGCCACTACTCCGGCACGATCGATCCGCGCGTGTTCGCGGATCGCGACCGCACCTCGCTCTGGGGCGAGGGCAGCCTCACGGCGAAGCCGACCTCATCCCTCACGCTCACCGGACGGCTTGCCCGTTTCGAATGGCTTTCCAGCACGGGCAAGTCCGCCTATCGCGACTCCTGCGCCGAACTCGGCCTGACGTGGAACGTGCAGCCGGGATGGACGGCGCGCAGCACCGTCAAAATTCACCGCTGCAACTACTATCCCGCCGTGCGCGACGACTGGGAAGCGTTCTTCTCCGCCGGGGTCTCTCACCCGCTCCCCCGACACGCCACCCTCACCTTCGATGTCACCCGGCACCGCGCCTGGAACAATCTCGATGCGTTCCCGGAGCGCAACTTCGGCCGGTGGATTTTCTCGGTCGGGCTGACGTGGAAAAATTGAGCTGACTGCCATGACGCCGCCCGCTCCCGCCGCCTTCCGGGCCCGCCGCCTGCGCGAGCGACTCAAGGAAAGGCTGCGCGGCTTGCTCCGCGTCCTGGCGCGTCCGCTCCTTGGTTCCCACGCCACGCGATGGTCGCAACGCGCCAAGTTGCTGCTCACGGTGCTCATTCTCGGCACGTTGCCGCTGGTCATCGTGCTGTTCGTGCTGCCGATGCAGGTGGAGCGCACGCTGACCGAGCAGGGTCACGCTTACCTGCGGCAGGTTGCGCAAGACCTCGCGCATCTCACGCACAACGAAATGCAGCGGCACCTCGAGACCGCCCGCAGCCTCGCGCAAGTGGAGCCGCTGGTGAACGCCGTGCTCCGCCGGCAGACCGGCGAACTCGACGCCAAAGGTCTCGCCTCCGCCAATCGCCAGATTCGCAGCCTGGTGCGCGCGCTCTCGGCCCACTCCTATCAAGGCATCTTCCTCGTCGGCGCCAACGGCCACTCGTTCGCCGGCGTGCTGCGCGACGG
Organism: Candidatus Didemnitutus sp.; assembly: GCA_041906465.1. Classification (GTDB taxonomy): domain Bacteria; phylum Verrucomicrobiota; class Verrucomicrobiia; order Opitutales; family Opitutaceae; genus Didemnitutus. The sequence goes on from JAYRJE010000004.1 coordinate 274,707, forward strand.
ATCGGTCGACGCCTACGCCGACATCGACGTGAACGATCGCGCGTATTTTCGCCGCGCTCGCGACACCCGCCAGCCCGTCATCAGCGAGCCGCTCCGCTCGAAAGTCGCCGGGGTGCCGATCATCGTGGTGGCGATTCCCCTCCTCGACCCGAATGGGGGCTTCGCCGGGCTGCTCGGTCTCTCCATCGAGACCACACCGCTCGCCTCCTTGATCAGCCAGCAGCGCATCGGAAAAACCGGCTACCCGTTCGCCATCGATGCCTCCGGCCTCATCGTGGCGCATCCCGATCCCGACCGCGCCCTGAAGTTGAACTTCGCCCACGTTCCCGGCGCCGCCGAACTCAGCCGTCGCATGCTGCGCGGAGAAAGCGGAGTGATGCGGTATGTTTCGAGCCAGGGCGCGTCCAAGCTCGCCGCTTTCGTGCCCGAGCCGCTTTTCGGCTGGAGCATCGCCGCCTCGATCGAGGAAGCCGAGTTCGCCGGTCCCGCGCACCGCATCCGCATCATCATCATTGTGCTGATCGTCGCCTGCGTGCTGGTCGCGGTCGCAGTCACGGCGGTTTTCGCCGCCGGATTGGAGACACTCAACCAAAGCCTCGCCGAGGTGCGCGCCAACGAACTGAAACTCGCCGAACAGGCCGCGCTGCTCGATCAGACCAACGACGGCATCATCGTCTCCGACCTCCAAGGCGTGATCCTGTTCTGGAATCGCGGTGCGGAGCGCTTGTTTGGCTGGAACGCCGCGGAAGCCATCGGCCGTCGCGCGCGCGAGTTGCTGCGGCTCGACGACGCGCAACTGCGTCCTGCCGTGGAAGCAGTCCTGAACCAGGGCTCATGGAGCGGGCACCTCGACAAGCGCACACGCGCGGGCAAAGTGCTCGCGCTCGACTGCAGCTGGACCCTGTTGCGCGACGCGCAGGGAAATCCGAAGTCGATCCTCGCCACCGACACCGACGTTACGGAACGCAAGGAGATGGAAGCCAAATTCCTGCGCGCGCAACGCCTCGAGAGCATCGGCACGCTCGCCGGGGGCATCGCTCACGATCTCAACAATCTGCTCTCACCGATCTTCGTCGGCCTCGATCTCCTGAAAATCTCGCCGCGCAATGCCGACGACCAACGCGTCCTGCAGCTGATGGAGCAGAGTTCCACCCGCGCCACCGCCCTCGTGCGCCAGGTGCTCTCGTTCGCCCGCGGCGAGGAAGGCGCCCGCGTCTCGGTGCATCTCCGCTACGTCGCCCGCGAAGTCGCGGCCATCGTGCGGAGCACGTTTCCGCGCAACATCGCCCTTCAGGTCGATTGCCCCAAGGATCTCTGGCTCGTGCACGCCGACCCCACGCAGCTCCACCAAGTCCTGCTCAATCTGTGCGTGAACGCACGCGACGCCATGCCCGACGGCGGCCGGCTCACCCTCTCGACCCGCAATGTCGAACTCGACCCCGCGTTCGCCGCGCTGAGCCATGCCGCGCCGGGCCGCTACGTGCTCGTGGAGGTGGCCGATACCGGCACCGGCATTCCGCGCGAACTCGTCGACAAGATTTTCGATCCGTTCTTCACCACCAAGGAGCGCGGCAAGGGCACCGGTCTCGGCCTGTCGACCGTGCTGGGCATCGCCCGCTCGCACGGCGGTTTCGTCAACGTCTACAGCGAGCCCGGCCAGGGCAGCGTGTTCAAAGTGTATCTGCCCGCCGCCGAAGCGCCCCCCCAGGCATCCGCGGGCCTTCCGACGGAATCCGTGCCTCCCTTCGCCGGCGACGGCGAAACGATTCTCCTCGTGGAAGACGAAGCGATCATCCGCGAAGTCACCCAACACGCCCTCGAACTCGCCGGCTATCAGGTGATCACCGCCAACGACGGTGCCCAGGCCTTTGCCCTCTTTCACGCCAACCGCTCGAAAATCGCCCTCGTCCTGACCGACATGATGATGCCGATCATGGACGGCGCCGCCCTCGTCGCTGCCATCCGCCGCGCCGACGCGAAAGTCGCGGTCATCGCCGCCAGCGGACTGAACGATCACAACAACCAAATCAAAGCCGCGACCGCCGGCATCACGCACTTTCTCTGCAAGCCCTACACGACGACCGAGCTGCTCGCCGCGATCCGCCGGGCGTTGAACCAACCGTCGGAAGCGGCACCGGAAACCACCGCGACGGGAACCTAACGCCCCTTCACCAGCGCACGCTCACGCTCCACGATCGTCGGGTGCGAGTAGTAGACGGCGCTGTAAAGCGGGTGCGGAGTGAGGTTGGCCAGGTTCTTTTGCGCGAGCTTGTGCAGCGCCCCGACCATCGGCTCCGCCGAGGCCATCGCACCCTTGGCGAACGCATCGGCCTCATACTCGTGCTTGCGCGAGATCCAGTTGCCGATCGGTGAAAACCAGAACGTCACCAGCGAGCCGAGCAACGCGAAGAGCAGGAACGTCGGTGCGAGCGTGCCGGCCGGGAGAGCGAAAGCCGCATTGAACCACGGCGCCTGCGCCAGCCAGGCGATCGCCGCAAAGCCGCCGAGCTGCAGCAGCGCGCCAGTCACGAGCCGCTGCGGAATGTGGCCGCGCTTGTAGTGACCGATCTCGTGCGCGAGCACCGCCTCGAGTTCCGGCTGCGTGAGCTGCGCAATCAACGTATCAAACAGCACGATCCGCCGGAAGCGGCCGAAACCGGTAAAGAACGCGTTCGAGTGACCGGAACGCTTCGAACCGTCCATCACTTCGATCGTCTGCGCGTGAAAGCCCGTGCGATCGGCCAGCGCGAGCAAACGATCGCGCTGCTCGCCGTCCGCCAGCGGCGTGAGCTTGTTGAACAGCGGGAGGATCAGCTTCGGGTAAAGCACGAGCATCAGCAGCTGAAGCCCGAACAGCAGCGCAAAACCCCAGATCCACCACGAGGTCCCCACCCACGTGACGAGCTTCAACAGCGCCCACGCGAGCGGAAAGCCGATCGCGAGCCCGAGCAGCCAGCCTTTCACTTGGTCCGTGACCCACAATCCGAGCGTGCTCTTGTTGAAGCCGAAGCGCGCCTCCAAGCGGAATTGCGCCCACCATTCGAGCGGCAGTCCCGGCAGGCTCAACAACAGGAACGTCGCGACGAGAAACAACGCCCCGCTCCAAGCCGCCCCCGGCGCCAGCGCGTCGAATTGCGCCCACAGCCACGGCAGCAGCCCGCTGAAGAGCACGCCGGCGAGCACCGCGGCATCATAGACGAACTCGAGCGACGCGAAGCGGCTTTTCGCCAGCGTGTAGTCTGCCGCGCGCGCAAACGTCGCGTCGTCCATGATCGTGGCCAGCTCCGCGGGGGCGACGCCGTCGTGCAGGCGCGTTTCGGCACGATTGAGGAACTCGAGCGCGAGTTGCGCGACGAGGCGGAGAACAAGAAGGACGACAACCGCGAGCGGCAGCCAATGCATGGCCAAGATGCAGAACAGCTTTTGCGGAACGCGCCAGCCCGAACCCGCCTCGACGGGCCGTTCTCCCGGGAGAATCAAAGATTGATTGAAAACCCCTTTGCCGGGCGCACAGTCGTTGGAGTGGACACGGACAAAAACGCCAAACCCAGCTTTGAAACGGCTCTCGCCCGCCTCGAAGCCATCGTCGATGCGATGGAACAGGGCGACGTGCCGCTGGCGGACTTGTTGGCCAAATACGAGGAAGGCACGAAACTCCTGAAAGTGTGCGAAGCCCGCTTGAAGGACGCCGAACTCAAAATCGAAAAGCTGAAGAAACAGAAGGACGGCACTGCCGAGTTCGAGTCGTTCGAGCCCGCGCGCAGCGAGTAACTCGCGCCGCGTCCACGCCCCTCTCTTAATGAGCGCTCCCCGCATCCTCGACCGCATTGCCGGTCCCGCCGACGTCAAAGCCCTCGCGCCCACCCAGCTCCCGCAGCTCGCGCAGGAAATCCGCGACGACATCATTTCCGTCACCGCCTCGAACGGCGGCCATGTCGGCCCGAACCTCGGCGTCGTCGAGCTCACCATCGCGCTGCACCGCGTCTTCAACACGCCCGAGGACCAGTTCGTCTTCGACGTCGCCCACCAGGGCTACGTCCACAAGCTCCTCACCGGCCGCGGCGGCGATTTCTTCAAGAAATTGCGCAAGACCGACGGCGCCTCCGGCTTCCTCTACCGCCGCGAGAGTCCGCACGACGCCTTCGGCGCGGGTCACGCCGGCACCGCCCTCTCCGCCGCGCTCGGCATGGCCACGGCCCGCGACCTGCGCGGCAGCGGCGAGCACGTCGTCGCGCTGTGCGGCGACGCCGCGTTCACCTGCGGCGTCACGATGGAGGCGCTCAACAACGTCGTCAGCTCGACGAAGCGCCTCATCGTCATCCTCAACGACAACGAGTGGTCGATCGCCAAGAACGTCGGCGCCATCGCGAAATACCTCAACCGCCTCTCGACCAATCCCACTTACAACAAGCTCCACCACGACGTGGAAAAGTTCTTCCTCGGCCTGCCGCGCGGCAGCGAGATGAATCAGTTCTACCTGAAGTGGAAGCGCGAGACGAAGGACTTCTTCGTCAACTCGTCGCTCTTCGAAAAATTCGGCCTCCGCTACGTCGGCCCGGTCGACGGCCACAACGTCGACGAGTTGGTGAAGAACCTCGAGTTCGCGAAAAACTGCGACGGTCCCGTGCTCGTGCACGTGCTCACCAAAAAGGGCAAGGGCCTCGAGGCGGCCATCGCGCACCCGGAAAAATTCCACGGCGCGAGCCCGTTCGATCCCGCGACCGGCGAGAGCGTGAAGAGCGCCGCCCACACGCCGCCGAATTACCAGGACGTCTTCGGCGCAGCCCTGACCAAGTTCGCCCAGCAGAACCCGAAGGTCCTCGGCATCACCGGCGCCATGCCCAGCGGCACCGGCCTGACGCAGCTCAGCAAGGAAGTGCCGGGGCAATTCTTCGACGTCGGCATCGCCGAGGAGCATGCCGTGCTCTTCGCCGCCGGCCTGGCGACGAAGGGCTTCCGCCCGGTCTGCGCGATCTATTCCACGTTCCTGCAGCGCGCTTACGACATGGTGATTCATGACGTCTGCCTGCAGAACTTGCCCGTGACCTTCTGCATGGACCGCGCCGGCCTCTCGCCCAACGACGGCCCGACGCACCACGGCCTCTTCGACATTTCGTATCTGCGCTGCGTGCCGAACGCCGTCGTGATGCAGCCGAAGGATGAGGACGAACTGACCGACATGCTGCACACCTCGCTGCAGCTGCCCTCGCCCGCGTTCATTCGTTATCCGCGCGGCGCCGGCACTGGCGCGAAGATCAAGGCGCAGCCCGCCGTCATGCCGATCGGCCACGCTGAGGTTTTGCGCGAAGGCTCCAACGTCATGATCTGGGCGCTCGGCCCGATGGTGCAGGAAGCGCTCAAAGTCGCCGACCGCATCGCCGCCGAAGAAGGCCTGTCCGTCGGCGTCGTGAATGCGCGCTTCGTAAAGCCGCTCGATCGCACGCTCCTCCTCTCGCAGGCCGCCTGCATCCCGCTGATCGTGACGCTCGAAGACAATGTCGTCGCGGGCGGTTTCGGCAGCGCGGTGCTCGAAGCGCTGCAGGAAGGCGACTGCCATCCTGCCGTCGAGCGCATCGGCTGGCCGGACAAATTTGTCGAGCACGGCAGCAGCGTGGAAATCCTCCGCGCCAACTACGGCCTGAGCACCGACGACATCGTCCGCCGCATCAAGGAGCGCTACAAGCGCCTCGGCGCCGCGCCCGTGGAAGCGGAGATCTGAATTTCCGAACCCATCGACGCCATGACGGAATCCGGCGCAACGCTGCGGTGCTATGTGACAATGATCGCCGCCTTCGCGCTCTGGAATCTGTCGCGCGCCCCTCAACCACCGACAATCTGGTCTCTCGTTACGGCGGCAGTCTTCGTTTACGCGGCATTGGACTTCCGCCGTCTCCTCGCCCGCGCGCCGTATGTCCTGAAAGCGGCGTTCCTCGTCCCCCTTTTTCCAGTCCTGAGTGCATTCGTTGCCGACCTTCCTCGAGGCGTCTCGGCGCTGAGCGGCGTGCTGGTGGCTATCCCGACTTTGGTGGCGATCTACTTGATCTGGCAGGTCCAGCTCGTTTCGCGCGCGCTGAACGCGAGTTCGTAGCCAGCGCCCGCGCGCGATTCCTCAGGCGAACCCAATAAAAAGCCACGCTGAAAAGCGTGGCTTCGTGTGCCGGTAAATCCGTGCCGGCTCAGTTCTTGCCGCCGCACTTTGTGCAGTTCTTGCCCTGCTTGGCTGCTTCGATGCAGCAGGAGTGGTCGCAAGAGCGGCCTTCTTTGGCGGCTTTCTCGCAGCACCGCGCGCGTTGCGCGGCTTCGGAGACGAGGTAGCCGAGCGCCAGGCCCAGAGCGATGATGGCGCAGAGTCGAATGGTTCTCATTGAGGTGACTGAGTTGTTGGGGTGTGTGCTTGATCTGCCTGAAGCGCGAAATTCATGCCGGTGAGACGGGGTAAGAGCAGTGGAAATTCACGTTTTCAGGGAGGCGGTTTGGTCCGCCTTCGCCAAGGCTACGGCAGACAATTTTCATTCCGCCTCGGAAAGAAAACTGGCCTGCCAGCCGAAGCTGCAGCGAAGGCTGGTGCGGGTAGAGGGAGTCGAACCCTCCTCTCAGCTTTGGGAAAGCCGCATAATAGCCGATATACTATACCCGCAAAGAACGGTCTTGAACCCATAGTGGCGGAGACGCCGCGGGCAAGTCACGAATAGTCGCGCCTACCTTCCAGCGCGCTTTTCAAGGTGACCGGGTCGGCGTAGAGCACGCCACCGCCACTCGGCAGGCCAAATCCGATCCGCGTCACCTTCACCGCGCCACCACTCGGCAGACGCTCGGTCAGGTAATGGCAGGTCGCCTCGCCTTCGACGTCGTTCGAGAGCGCCAGGATCAGCTCCGTAATCTCGCCCGAGGTCAGCCGCGCGATCAACGACGCCAGGTTCAAATCCTCCGGTGCGACGCCGCGAATCGGCGAGAGCTTGCCGTGCAACACGTGGTAACGCCCACGATAAGCGCTCGAGCGCTCGATGGCGGCGAGATCGGGCACGTTTTCCACGACGCAGACCTGACCCGTCGCACGCCGCTCGTCGGCGCAGATCGGGCACAATTCTTCTTCGGCGAGGTTGCCGCACCTCGTGCAACGGCGCACGGACTTTGCCGCCGCCTGCAGCGCGCTCACCAACTCCGGCAGCTTTTGCGGCTTCTCGACCAGCAGGTGCAGCGCGATGCGCTCCGCCGAACGGTAACCGACGCCCGGCAGCCCCTTGAGCTGTTTCTGCAGGTGCTCGAGCGCGGGAGTCACGGATTTTTCGATTTTGGATTTTGGATTTTCGATTTCCGAAGGCCGAAACGTTTCTCGGGACGACACTCGACCGTCGAAAATCGAGATTCGAAAAATCGAAAATCCTCAGAACATTCCCGGCATTTGGAACGCCGACGAGATGCGCTGCATCTCGGAATCGTTCAGCTCCTTCGCCTTCGTGGCGGCTTCCTGCACGGCGTTGAGGACGGTCTCTTCGATGAGCTTCGCGTCCTCCTTGAGGAACTCGGGGTCGAGTTTCAGCGCGAGGAACTTGCCCGCACCGCTGATCTTCACCTGCACGGCGCCGCCGCCGGAGGAGATGTCGAGTTCGCGCGCTTCGAGGGCCTTTTGCATTTCCTCGATCTGCCGCTGCATTTTCTGAGCTTGTTTGAGAAGTTTGCCTACGCCGGCCATGGTGATGCGGGGTTGAAAATAAAAGAGCGGAAATTGCGCCGCGCCCGATGCGGCGAGGCAAGGCTAGAGTTGTTGCCGGAGCAGAGGCGCATAGCCCGCGTGAAAATCCGCAAACGCCGGACGCCACCCGAGCACGCGTCGGACTTTCTCCGCCACGATCACGCGGTCCGGCGTGGGCTCGCCCCCTTTGCGCGCACTCGGCATGGCGCCGTCGAAAATCGGCGCCGGCAAACCGAGCTGCTCCGCGAGCCACCCCACCAGCTCGCCGCGCGTCGCCGGCGCACCGTCGCTGAGATTGAAAATCTCATTCGCAATCGCCGGCGGCGCGCTGAAGCACGCAAGCATCGCCGCGACGAGGTCGTCGCGCTGCACGAGATTCATCCGAAACGCCGGCTCACCCGCGAAACGCGTCTGCCCGCCGCGCAATGCGTTCAGCAGGTAGTGCCGCCCCGGCCCGTAGATGCCGGCACAGCGCAGCACGAACCACCGGCCGAGCACCGCGCGGTCCGCGGCGCGCAAGAGATTCTCCGCCTCGACCAACACGCGCCCCGTCGGCGAGGCGCCGTCGGTCGAAGCACTTTCATCCACGCGCGCTCCCCCACCCTGCGGATAAACGCCCGTGCTGCTCGTGTAGACCAGCGTGCCGATCCGCGCGCGTTGCGCCCAAGCGAGAATTGACCGCGTGCCTGCGACATACGACGCGTGATAGCCTTCCGGCGTGGACGCCGCGGCGCTGACGGTATTCGCGACCAACTCCGCGCCGCCCTCGATCGCGCCGTGCCAGTCGGCCGACGCCAGGTCCGCGACGATCACCTCCACCCCGCGGGCGCGCAACGCCGCCGCTTTTTCAGCATTGCGCGTGAGCGCCGTGACCCGCGCGCCTTGCCCGAGAGCCGCGTCCGCCAACGCACCGCCGACGTAGCCGCAGCCGAAAATGATGAGACGTTGTCCGCTCAGAGATGCCATCGAAGAAACACTAATGCACACTGATCCCCACTAATGGAGGGAAAACTGCGCGCGGCTCGTCCCGTGTGGGCGGTGCGCACCTTCCGATCCTTTCGTCCGCCAGATTAGTGTTCATCCGTGATGATTAGTGGTTACTTTTCGCCCCATGCCCACCGTGCTCACGCTACTCGCTGACGGCTTTGAGGAGATCGAAGCCTTTGCGCCGGTCGATCTGCTGCGCCGCGCCGGAGTCGAGGTCACCGTCGCCACGCTGAACGAAAACCGTCACGCCACCGGCCGCAGCGGCATCACCGCGCATGGCGACGTCGCGCTCAGCGTGATCGGCGACCCCTTGTTTGATCTCCTTTTTCTCCCCGGTGGCGCAGGAGTAAAGCACCTGCGTGCCGACGCGCGCGTGCGGGAGATCATTCACCGCCACGCCCAAGCTGACCGATGGCTTGCCGCCATCTGCGCCGCCCCAACCGTCCTGCACGATTGCGGCCTCCTGACCGGCCTACGCTTCACAGCCCATTTTTCCGTATCCGAAGAACTTCCGGGGTTACTTGCGAATGAGCGGGTTGTGACCGACGGGCGCATCACCACCTCACGTGGAGCCGGGACCGCGGTCGACTTCGGCCTGCATCTCGTGGCCTTGTTGAGCGGACCCGAAAAAGCCAAGGAAATAAGCAAAGCCATTTGTTTCTAAGGCTTTGCGTGAAAAAGTGTGTTGCCTCGACGTCCCGGATCGCGTTGCATTTCAGCGGCCTGCCAATGGCCGGCCGCTTGGCCGTCGGACTCAATGCCCCTGTTTCCCGCCGCCTCCCTCTGGACGTGACGCGGCGAAGCATTGTTAGGGTGTTACTCCTACTAAGTAGTCGGTAACTTCGGCATCCCGCCGTCCCGCACCACCGCACCACGCCGAGCGCACCTCAATCCATGTCCGCACCCGCAGAAGAACTCGAACTCACGATCGAGGCCGGCCGCGCCGAACGCCACTACTGGCGCGATCTCTGGCGCTATCGCGAGCTGCTCGGTTTTCTCGCGTGGCGCGACATCAAGGTCCGCTACAAGCAGGCCGCACTCGGCGCCGCGTGGGCGGTGCTCCAACCGGTCATTCAAACGGCGCTGTTGACGTTCGTGTTTGCGAAGCTCGCCAAAATGCCCGACGGCGGCGTGCCCTACTTCCTGCTCGTGCTCTGCGGCAACCTGCCGTGGCAGCTGTTCACCAACGCGTTCAACGGCGCGGGCAACAGCCTCGTGGGCAACTCGCACCTGATTTCGAAAGTCTATTTCCCGCGCCTCACGGTGCCGTTGTCGTCGCTCGCGGTGGCGCTAATTGACTTCGGCATCGTGCTCGTCATCGCACTGCCGACGATCGCGGCCTTCGGCATCTGGCCCAGCTGGCAGATTCTCCTGCTGCCGTTCTTTCTGTTGCTCGCCCTCGTCATCGCGCTCGGCGCCGGGCTGTGGTTGACCGCATTGACGGTGAAATACCGCGATTTCCGCTTTGTCACCGGATTCATTCTCCAGATCGGCATGTTCGTGACTCCGGTCGGCTACCGCACGGATACGCTGCCCAACTGGCGCGACCTCCTCGCGCTCAATCCGCTGACCGGCGTCATCGACGGCGTGCGCTGGTGCCTGCTCGGCGGCCGCGTCGACGTGCACCTGCCCGGCCTCGCTGTCTCGGTCGTGGTTGCGCTGCTGCTCCTCGTGAGCGGCCTCTGGTATTTCCGCAAAACCGAACGCCAATTCGCCGACGTGGTCTGACATGAGCCTTCCCGCGATCGAAGTCACCGGCCTGAGTAAACGCTACGTCATCGAGCACGAATCGCGGCACGACAGCCTCCGCGACACGCTCCACCATAAGGCGCGCCAGCTCTGGCGTCGTTACCGCTGGGGCACGAGTTTCGAGAAGGAAGAATTCTGGGCGCTGCGCGACATCTCGTTCTCCGTCCAACCCGGCGAGGTCGTCGGCATCGTCGGCCGCAACGGCGCCGGCAAATCCACGCTGCTGAAAATTCTGTCGCGCATCACCGAACCCACCGCCGGCAAGATCACGCTCCGCGGCCGCGTCGCTTCGCTGCTCGAGGTCGGCACCGGCTTCCATCCCGACCTCACCGGCCGCGAAAACATCTACCTCAACGGCTCCATCCTCGGCATGCAGCGCGCCGAGATCAGCCGCAAGTTCGACGAGATCGTCGCCTTCGCCGAGATCGAGCGCTTCCTCGACACCCCGGTCAAACGCTACTCCAGCGGCATGTATGTGCGTCTCGCCTTTGCCGTCGCGGCGCACCTCGAGCCGGAAATCCTCATCGTCGACGAAGTCCTCGCCGTCGGCGACATGGCTTTTCAAAAGAAATGCCTCGGCAAGATGCAGAGCGTCGCGCAGGGCGAGGGCCGCACCGTCCTCTTCGTCTCCCACAACATCCATGCCGTGCGCCAGCTCTGCCGCACCGGCCTTCTCCTCGGCGACGGCCAACTCAAAACCGCCGGTCCCGTCGCCAAGGTTCTCGACACCTACCTCGACGCCGCGAGCAGCGTAGACACGAAAGTCCCCGCCCCCGCCCCCGAGTTGCGCGACCGCGCCTACGTCACCGGCCTGAGCTTCGAAGACCTTCAAGGCCGCCCGAACACGATCTTCTCCGTCGGCCAGGGCTGGCGCGCGAAGGTCCGCATCCATCTCGCGCGCCCTTATCCGCAATTCGTCACCGGCTTCGGTTTGGTGAGCACCGACGGGGTCGGCGTGCAAACCGCGTGGATTCCGCCCTGCGATCTCGCGGCCGGCGACTACGAGGTCACGTTCGAACAAATTGTCGCGCTTCAAGCGGGCGGCTACACCGCGGTCCTCGGACTGAGCACCGGTAACCAGGGCATTCAACAAATCACCACCGGACGCATCGACCTGTCCGGCGAGGAGCCGCATGGCTACTTCCCTCTCACGTCCGGCGTCGGCATCGTGCTGAACTCGATGAAAACCTCCCTGACCGCGCTCTAGTCAGGCTTTCGTGGTTTCAACAACGACAGTTTCTTCCTCTCGTGCGCACGGCGGGTCCGACGGTCCGTGGCACATCGGGATGTTTCCGGAGCCGGAAGGCGACTCGCAATGGCTGAAATCCGGCAACGGGTTCTTCCGTCAATTCAACGGCATGCTCCGCGCGCGCGGCCACACCGTCACCGGCCTTTCCGTTCCCGCCCTGCTCCAGCCGGCGACACTCCAGGTGGACATCGTCCACGTCAACTGGACCGAGCTTCTCGCCCGTCAACTCTACTTCAATCAACGCTGGATTCGCCTCACCGCGCGCGCCGCGCCGGGGATCGGCCGCGCGGCCGCTGCCCTCCTGCGCACCGCCGTGCGCCGCCGCCTGCAACCACTCTTTCGCCTCCATCCGGTCGTCTACCAGGTTCACGATCTCTCCTCGAACTGGCTCAAGCCTCCCGCCGCGCACCGGCTCGACCGCGCCGTCAAGGCCGTGCTGCTCTCCGGCGCCGACGGCTGGGTCGTGCATGAGGACAGCTGCCTCCCGGAAATCGACTGCCCGCCGCCGTCGGCCATCGCCACCTGCCGGCTCGGCAGCTTCGACCTCTTCCACGGCCCCGCGATCACTCGCATCGAGGCGCGGCGCTCCCTCGGTTTGCCGGAGGCGCGCGGGCGAGTCTTCGCCTATGCCGGCTTGTCCTCGCCGCGCCGCAACCCCCGCGACCTCGTGGCTGCGTTCGCCCAGTTGCCCGCCGACCATCACCTGCTCATCGCCAGCTCCAACGCCCGCGATTTCCTGCCCGCCGAGTTGCCCGCCAACGTCCGCCTGTTCACCGGTTTTCTCGAGAATGCCTTTCTGCGCGACCTGTTCTGCGCGGCCGACTGGCTCGTGATGCCCGGGCGCAACTATCTCACGTCGGCCGTCGTCCGCACCGCGCTCAGCTATCACTGCCCGATCATCTGCGTGCGTTTCGGGTCGCAGATCGACATGGCTCGCGAGGCCGCGTTGTGGCTCGACGACGCCGACGAGCACTCCCTCCGCATCCAGCTCGCTGCCGCCGCCACGCTGCCCGAACCAGCGTTGGACCGATTCCGCCGCGCGGCCGCGCAACGCCACACCGAACGCACCTGGGAAAAATCTGTCGACGCCTACCTCGCGCTCCTGGCTGATCTCTCGGCGACGCGTCGATCCGCCGCCGCGTCCGCAGTCACCGCCGTTTCACGCCGTTAGAAACCCGCCCGTGCCGGATCAGCATCCGCCCGATCTCAGTCGTTACCTCGCCCAGCCCAGCGCTGCGGCAACGGAGTTCCAACGCCTCTTCCCCGCAGACGTGCCACGCATCATCTGCGACATCGGAGCCTGTGAAGCCGAAGACTCGATCCGCTTCAGCCGGCTTTTCCCGTCCGCCCGGGTGTTTGCCTTCGAGCCTCTTCCCTCCAACCAAGCGCTCGCGCGCGAAAACCTGACGCGCTACGCCGCGACCCGCGTGGAACTCGTGCCCCTCGCGCTGTCCGATCGCGCCGGCACGGCCGCCTTCCATGTCTCTTCCGGACGCCCCCCACTCTCCGCCGACGCCGACTGGAACTACGGCAACAAATCCAGCTCCCTGCTGCCCCCCTCCGATGAACTCACGCCGATGCACGGCTGGATCAAATTCGATGAGCGCATCGATGTGCCGACCGAGACGCTCGACCACTTTTGCGCGGAACGCGGCATCGCGCAGATCGATCTTCTCCACCTCGACGTCCAAGGCGCCGAGCTGCTCGTTCTCCGCGGCGCCAACCACATGCTGCCGCGCATTACCGCCATCTGGCTCGAAGTCGCGGCCCGCGAACTCTACCGCGGCCAGGCTCTCGATCGCGACATCGCCGGCTTCATGCGCACTCATGGTTTCTCCTTCGCCCACGCAGAAATGCTCGGCAGCACAGCTGGTGAAGGCGATCACTTCTACGTCAACCGTCGCCACGCGCGCGTCTGGCCCTATCTGATGGCGAAGCGCATCGAAGCGCTTCGCTCCCGTGCCCGCTTCTCGGCCGGCGCCCTGAAAAACCGTCTCCTCGGCCACCCCAACCCATGATCATCACCTGGCTCAACGGCGGTCTCGGCAACCAGATGTTCCAATACGCCGCCGGCCTCGCGCTCGCGCACCGGCGGCGCACCGTGCTCAAGCTCGATGTCTCGTGGTTCCGCCACTACGACGACCTCGAGGCGCACAACATCTACGGCCTGCACTGCCTCAACATCCTCGAGCAGTTCGCCACCGCCGACGAAGTCACGCGCCTCTGCGGCCGCCCGCTCACCTTCGCCGAACGCTGCGCGCTGCCCGTCGCCCGCCGCCTCCGGCTCAACGACTACGTCGCCCGCCACACCGCCACCGGCCAGCTCCACGACGCGAAGTCGTTTCACTTCTACCCGGAGTTCCTCGATCTGCCGGATAACACGATGATCTCGGGCTGGTGGCAGTCGGAGAAGTTCTTCGCGCCCGTCGCCGACCACATCCGCCTCCACTTCAGCTTCCGCTTCCCGCCGCTGCCCGCCGTCGCCGAGATGGCCACGCGCATCCGCAGCGGCCCGTCCGCCGCTGTGCATTTCCGCCGCGGCGACTACACGCGCAACCAGACCTTCAACCAGAAGATCGGCGTCATCGGCCCCGCCTACTACGACCGCGCCATCCAGCTGCTCCGCGCACGCAGCCCCGACGCCACGCTCTACATTTTCTCCGACGACATCGACGCCATCGAACGCGAATACCGCGTGCCCGGCCCACACGTCTTCGTCCGCGCCGTGCACCACTGGCACCCGTGGGACAAGATCCGCCTCATGTCGCTCTGCGATCACATCGCCATCGCGAACAGCACCTTCTCCTGGTGGGCCGCGTGGCTGAATCCTTCGCCCACCAAACTCGTCATCGCCCCCGATCCGTGGTTCGCCGACAGCATCCACAATTCGAGCGACGTCGTCCCCGACAGCTGGACCCGACTCCCGATCAACCCATGAGCCTCGTCGACTCGTTGAAAAACACCTTCCGCCCCGCGTGGCACGCGCTGAAGCGCACCGTCTCGCCGCCACGCCGCTGGCCGAGCGAAACCTCCAAGTGCCGCGCGCGCCTCGCGCCCTACTGCACCGGCGACGGCGCCGACCTCGGCTTCGGCGGCGACCCGATCACGCCCGCCGCCATCCGCATGGACATGCCGAACCAATACGGCACCGTCGGCCAGTTCCCCGCGCAGCTTCGCGGCGACGCCGCGCGCCTCGTCTGGTTCGCCGACGGCGCGCTCGATTTCGTGTTCTCGTCGCACCTGCTCGAGGATTTCCAAGACACCGAATCCGTCCTCCGCGAGTGGCTCCGCGTCCTCAAGCCCGGCGGCCGCCTCATCATCTTCTGCCCCGACGAGCAGCGCTTCCGCGCCCACTGCAACCGCACCGGCCAGCCCTACAACCCGCACCACGTCCACGCGCACTTCTCGCTCGATTACGTGAAGGGCCTGCTCGCGCGGATCGGCGGCACGCGCCTCGTCTACCAAAACCCCGACGTCGATATCTATTCCTGGGACCTCGTCGTCGAAAAGCTGCCCGCCACCCGATGAACCTTTCCGAACGTCTCCGTTACCTGCGCCACCACCTGCTCATGGTGTGGCCGCGCTACAAACTCTCCACGGGCGACTACCGCACCGGTCTCGGCCCGTCCGCTTGGCTATTGCACGGTCTCGTTCGCTCGCTCGCACCCGATGTCGTCGTCGAGACCGGTTCCGCCCGCGGCTGGTCCGCCTGCCACATCGGCCTCGCGCTCCGCGAAAACGTCCGCGGCAAACTCTACGCCATCGACCCGCACTCCTCGACCGAGTGGAACGACAGCGGCGGCCCCGACGCCAGCCTCAACGTCTTCCGTCGCCACGTCTCCGCGATGGGCCTCGATCCCTACGTCGAAGTCGTCCGCGCCGACTCCCGCACCGCCGCGAAAAACTGGAATCGCCCCATCGACCTGCTCTTCATCGACGGCGACCACTCCTACGAAGGCGTGAAGGCCGACTGGGACCTCTTCTCGCCGTTCCTCACGCCATCGGCCGTCACGATCTTCCACGACACCACGTGGGAACTGCACAAGCACGACGACCCGCGCTACCGCGACGACATGGGCGTGCCGCGCTTCGTCGACGAACTCCGCCGCACCGGCTACCCGTGCATCACGATCGACCGCGATTGCGGCCTGACGATGGTCCAACGCCCCGCCGGCGGCATTCCGCTGCTGACCAACTGAGCGCACCGCGCTGAATGGACGTTCGCTCCCACCTCGCCGGACTCCGCCGCTGGCTCTCGCTCGTCCGCCGCCACGGCCGCCCGCACCGCCTGTTCTACTTCTACGGCGGCATCGGCGACCAACTCCTCTGCTCCGCCGTTGCCCGCGAACTCCAGCGCCGCCGTCCGCAACGCATCTGGTTCTTCAGCCAGGCGCCCGAACTCTTCGCGCAAAACACCGACGTGACCGCGACCGTCCCCTTCGACCTCGGCCTCATTCCGTGGGCGCGCCTCAGCGGCTCGCGCCCGCAGCGGCTGTTTTATCAGGATTTCCTCCACGCCGAAAACCGCGACGCCCCGCTGCACGAACCCAGCATCGCCTCGCTCTGCCGCCGCGCCGGCATCACCGGCAACGTCACGCTGCGTCCCTACCTGCCCGCCGTCACGCCCGCGCCGCTGCCGAAGCGTGCGCGCCCGCGCATCGCGATCCACTCGAGCTGCCTCACCGCGCGCTACCCGATGGCCAACAAGCAATGGCCGGTCGAGCGCATGCAAACCGTCGCGCGCGAACTCTCCGCGTTTGCCGACCTCGTCCAACTCGGCAGCCCGCAAGATCCCGATCTCCCCGGCGCGCTCGACCGCCGCGGCATCCCGCTCCTCGAAGCCGCGCGCGAACTCGCCGCCTGCGACCTCTTCGTCGGCCTTGTCGGTTTTCTCATGCATCTCGCGCGCGCCGTCGAATGTCCGTCCGTGATCGTCTACGGCGGACGCGAGCCGCCCGAGATCACCGGCTACTCCTGCAACGTGAATCTCGCCGATCGCCCCGTATGCGCGCCCTGCTGGCATTACTCGCAATGCGACTACGACCGCCGGTGCCTCACCGCGATCACGCCCGAGCAAGTCCTCGCCGCCGTCCGCAACCAACTCGCGACCGCGCATCCGCGCCCGCTCCGCGCCGACGAATTCACCCTCGCGGCCTGAACCGATGAAAATCGCCTTCGTCTCCACCATTCTCGGTTACCCGTGGGGCGGCGCCGACACGCTGTGGACGAACGCCGCCGAAGCCGCCCAACGCCGCGGCGACGAACTGCTGATCTCCGTCTCGCCCGTCGTCGCCGCCAGCCCGCGCGTGGCCGCGCTTGTCGACGCCGGCGCGCGCCTGCACGAACGCGTCGCCGCCTCCGTGCCGAACTCCCTCACTGCGCGCGTGGCCGGAAAAGTCCGCCGCACCCTCGGCCGCGCCGGCGACGGCCTCGTCGACGCACTCGCCGCCTTCCGCCCCGACCTCGTCATCATCAGCCTCGGCGGCACCTACGATCTCATTCTCCACCGCGACTGGGTCGACTGGTTCGCCGCCAACCGCACGCGCGTGCGCCTCATCGCCAACTGGCAGGAGGAAAACCCGTCGCTCGCCGAACCCGAGTGGCACGCGGCCAAACGCGCGCTCACGCTCGCCGAGCAAGTCTGCTTCGTCTCGACCCGCAATCTCACCGTCACGCGGCGCCACCTGCTCGAACCGCTGGCGCACGCGCGCGTGATCCAAAACCCGCTGCGCTGGCAACCCGCCGACGTCTCGCCGTGGCCCGCCTCGCCCACGCTCCAGCTGGCCACCGTCTCGCGCCTCGACGAAGGCAAAGGCATCCAACTCGTTCTCCACGCTCTCGCCACGCTGCCCACCGCGACGACGCCCGCGTGGCAGCTCAACCTTTTCGGCCAGGGGCCCGCCGAAGCCTACCTCCGCGCCACCGTCGCGCACCTCAACCTCGCCGATCGCGTCCACTTCCGCGGCTACGTGAAACAACTCCGCGACATCTGGGCGGAAAACCACCTGCTCGTCTCCGCGTCCGTCGACGACGGCGTGCCGATGACGATTCCCGAAGCGATGCTCTGCGAGCGTCCCGTGCTCTCGACCGAAGTCGGCGGCGCAAACGACTGGCTGCGCGACGGTGAAACCGGCTTCCTCTGTCCCGCGCCCACCGTGCCGCTGCTCGCCGCCACGCTCGCCCGCGCGTTCGCCGCGCACGCCGCCTGGCCGGCCCTCGGCCGCGCCGCCGCGACCGCCGCACACGCGCGCTACCTGCCGCAGGATTTCCTGACGCTCCTGGCATGAGCGCTTCGTCTCCCGCTTCCGAGCCCCCGCGCGATTCCGGCCTCTATCGCGAGGAAAACGCCTACGACCTCCTCCGCCTGTTGCTCGCTGCGACGGTCATCGTGGGCCACTCGTTCCTGTTTGTCGGCGACCGCACCTCTCCCATCGACGCATTTTTTCGCTATCAAAAACCGATCGGACAAATCGCCGTGCTCGGCTTCTTCGGCCTCAGCGGCTTCCTCGTCGCGGCCAGTTGCGATCGCTCGCGCAGCGTTTGGTCGTTCCTGTTGAAGCGCGTGCGCCGCATCTTTCCCGCCTTCTGGATGTGCCTGCTCGTGACCGCATTCGCCGCGGCTCCGCTCATCGCCCTCGGACGCGGCATTCCGCTCGCGTCGCTGGTCACGGATCCGGCGGAAGCCTTCGGTTACGTCTGGCGCAATGCGCTGCTCTACATCTTCCAGCCGTCGATCGGCAACGTCGTCGCAAATCAACCGGCCGATCTCGCACTGCTCAACGGCAGCCTCTGGTCGCTCGCTCCCGAATTCCTCTGCTACCTGGGTCTCGCCGTCATCGGGGTGACCGGACTCCTGCGAACCAACCGCGCCCTCCTGCTGGTGGCACTTGCGATCCTGCTGTGCTTCCGGAGCGTCGCCGCCGCCGGTGCGAGGGTCCCGCCGCTCATCCCGTTTGTCGCCGCCGACATCTACCTGAGCTTTGCCGTCGGCGTGACGCTGTTCGCTTGGCGCGAGCAATTCCTCCCCTCCCGCGCTGTCGCCATCGGGTTGGTCGTTGCCCTCCTGTTTCTCCTGCGCGGCGGCGGTTTCGATATCGCGGGCCCTGTTGTCGTGGCCCTGGCCGCCGTGTTCGCCGGGGCGGTCGTCCGCGTCCGCCTGCCGCATGATTTCTCCTACGGTCTCTACATCTACTCCTTCCCCGTGCAGCAGGTCCTCGCCGCGCACTACGACGGCTGGTCGCGCCCGACCTTCATCGCGGCATCGCTGGTCCTGTCGCTCGCCTGCGCCGCCCTCAGCTGGTTCCTGATCGAACGCCGATTCCACAGCGCGCGCCCCCCGGCCGACGCCCGCACCTCCCGCGCAACGGCTGCCGCTTTTCCCTCCGCCAACGTCGTCGAATCGCCATGAGTTCGCTCCCTTCCCGCTCCGTCATCCTCGGCATCGGCGGCCTCCTCGGCCACGACGCCAACGCCGCGCTCCTCATCGACGGCCGCCTCATCGCCTCGTCGCAGGAGGAGCGCCACACGCGCCTCAAGCACGACGGCTCGTTCCCGCGCCGCGCCATCGCCGAGGCGCTCGCGATGGGCGGCGTCACACCCGCCGACGTCACCGACGTCGTCCTCGCCGAGAAGCCGCTGCAAAGCCTCCTCTTCAATCTCTCCACGCGTCCCGGCAACGCCTTCACCCGCGCCCTCGGCCGCCTGCTGCCCGAGCGCACCGCCGGCTACTACACCGATCCGGCGCGTGCACTGTTCCCGACGGCGAAGTTCCACTTCGCGTGGCACCACCTCACGCACGTCGCCGGCGGCTTCCACACCTCGCCGTTCGAACGCGCCGCGTTTCTCTGCGTCGACGGCAAGGGCGAAGACTACAGCGCCAGCATGGGCGTGATCGACGGCGGCCGCCTCGAACTCCGCGCCGAGCAAACCTACGAGAACGGCCTCGGCATGTTCTACACGCTCGTGACCATGTATCTCGGGTTTCACTCCTTCGGCTCCGAATACAAGGTCATGGGCCTCGCGCCCTACGGCACGCCGCGCTTCGTCGACCAACTCTCGCGCCTCTTCACCACCGACGAACGCGGCGGCTTCCGCCTGAAATTCCCGGTGCAGTTCAACGAACTCTCGCTGCTCGGCGCGCTGCCGCACGTCGCCGCCGCCGTCGGCCTCCCCGCACGCGACAAGAAGGACCTGCTCACCGACGACTACATCGACATCGCCACCTCGCTGCAGCAGATCTTCGAGGACGAGGTTTTCAAGATGGCGCGCTACATCCGCGCCGAGACCGGTGAGGAGAACCTCGTGTTCTGCGGCGGCTGCGCGCAAAACTGCGTCACCGCCGGCAAGCTCCGCGCCGCGAAAATTTTCAAGGGCGTCTTCAACTCGCCCGTCGGCGGCGACATGGGCTCCGGTCTCGGCGCCGCGCTGTTGCTCGAACGCGAGCGCCGCCGCTCGCTCTTCAAGGTCGCGCACAACGGCTTTTATCTCGGCGGCGAACCAGGCCCGATTCCGGCCGAGGCGAACCCGTGGCGCGTCACCGTCACCGGTGATTTCGACGACTTCGTCGCCGGCCAACTTGCCCAAGGCAAAATCGTCGCGTGGGTCCGCGGCCGCATGGAGCTCGGCGCGCGCGCTCTCGGCGCCCGCTCGATCCTCGCCGACGCGCGCCAGCCCGGCATGCAATCGCGCCTGAATCTCGCCGTGAAGTTCCGCGAGTCCTTCCGTCCGTTCGCGCCGCTCGTCCTCGCCGAGGATTGCGCGGAGTGGTTCGACACCGACGAGCCGAGCGACTTCATGCAATACACCGCGAACCTCGTCCCCGCGCGCCGCACGCCGCAGCCGGAGCAGTTCGCCTCGCTCCGCGAGCGCCTCGATTTCCCGCGCAGCGAGATCGCGAGCGTCGTCCACGTCGACTACTCCGCGCGCCTCCAGACCATCGCCCGCGAAAACCACCCGGACATGCACCGGCTACTCACGGCCTTCAAACGGCAGACCGGCGTCCCGATCCTGATCAACACTTCGTTCAACGTCTCCGGTCAGCCGATCGTGCGCACCGCCGCCGAGGCGTGGGAATGCTTCCTCAACACCGACATCGATCTGCTCGTGCTCAACGACCAGCTCTTCCGCAATCCCTTCCAGAAAACCCGCGAGGAAAAACTCACATGGCTCAAGCAATTCGCCAAATTGGCCTGAAAATCCTCGTCGCGCTCCTGCGCCTCGTCGGTCGCGACGCCCCCGCCGGCTGGCAGCGCAGCACGCGCCCCACGCACCTGCGCGGCACATGAGCGACTCGCCGTCCCTCGCGAACTTCTCCGGCAGCGCCGCCCTCCGCGCCGCTCTCGACGCGCTGCCACCTGACGCGCGCGTCCTCGACCTCGGCGGCTGGTTTTGTCCGCTCTCGCGCGCCACGCACGTCGCCGATGCGATGCCCTACCAGACGCGCCTCGGTCGACTGAACCTCGCTCCGCTGCCCGGCGAGCGTTTCACCGCCGACACGTGGATGCTGGCCGATTTCACCGCGCCGGACTTCCGTCTGCCCGTGCCGGACAAGTTCTTCGACTTCGCGTTCTGCGGCCAGACCGTCGAGGACCTCACGACGCCCGAGCCGCTCCTCCGCGAAATGCGCCGCGTCGCCCGCGCCGGCGTCATCGAGTCGCCCACGCGACTCAAGGAGCAATCCATCGGCGTGCGCGACCGCATCACCTCGCTCTGCGGACACCCGCACCACCACTGGATTCTCGACGTCGTCGGCCACCGTCTCGAACTCGCGCCGAAGTCCGCCACCGCCGCGCTGCCGCGCTCGCGCTACGCGCTGCCGCTGCTCACCTGCGAACGCCTCGTGCACGCCGGCGCCGCGCACGACATCCACTTCGCCTGGACCGACTCGTTCGAATGGCGCTTGCTCAACGCCGACGAAGCCCGCGTCCGTGCCGGGGAATTCTATCGCACCGCCGCGCCCACGCTCCGCGAACGCGCGACCGACCCGGTCATCCGCCGCCTGCGCGGCCTCAAATGGCGCCTGCGCGGCCGCCGTGCCGACGACCCGTCCGCGTGGTTGCAGGAAATGCTCACGCTCTCCGCGCCCTATCGCCGCAACTTTCCGGCGGCTCGCTGATGTCGCTCGTCCTCTCCGTCGTCCTGCCCACGCACAACCCGCACCGCGGCCGCCTCGCGCGCACGCTGGCCGGACTGCGCGCGCAGACGATGCCCGTCGCACACTGGGAAACGATCCTCGTCGACAACGCATCCATGCCCGCGCTCGACGTCGCCGAACTCGCCGCGCTCGGCCCCGCCAATCTCCGCGTCGTCCGCGAATTGTCGCTCGGCCTCACCCCGGCGCGCCGAACTGGCTTCGCCACCGCGCGCGGCGAGCTGCTCGTGCTCGTCGACGACGACAACGTGCTCGCCCCCGACTATCTCGACCAAGTCGCCGCGCTCTTCGCCGCGCACTCGAAACTCGGCGCCGCCGGCGGCAAGAACCTCGGCGAATTCGAATCGCCGCGCCCCGCGTGGTGGCAACCGGAGTTCGACGGCCTGCTCGCCTGCCGCGACCTCGGCGATGCGTCGCAAATCTGTTCCTCGCTCTTCGATCCGCGCACCGGCCGCAACGAATACCCGCTCTGCGCGCCCGTCGGGGCCGGCATGGCGCTGCGCCGCACCGCGCTCGCCGCGTGGCTCGCCGACGATTCCACCGCGCGCCTGCCCGACCGCCGCGGCAACGAACTCTCCTCGAGCGGCGACAACGACATCGTTCTCTCCGTTCTCCGCGCCGGCTGGTCTGTCGGCTATTTTCCCGCGCTCGTCCTCACGCACCTGATCCCGAGCGGCCGCGTGCAACCCGATTACATCGCGCGGCTCAACCGCGGCATCGCACGCTCCTGGGTGCAGGTGCTCCACAAACACGACGCGAACGCCTGGCCGCCCGTCGCACCGTGGACCGTGCCGCTCCGCAAATTGAAGGCCTGGTTCGCCTATCGCGCCTGGTCCGGCGATCTCGCCCGCATCCGCTGGCAAGGCGCCTGCGGCCACTTCGAAGGCCTCGCGCAACTCCGCTGATGTCACTCGCCGGACAACTCGCTTACCACCTCTACCACCGTCCGGTCGGCTACCTGCGCAGCGTCGCCGATGCCGGTGGCCCGCTCGAAGTCTGGCGCACCGCGCGCGGCCGCGCCGCGATGGAAGCCGCCGCTTACACGCTGCCGCTGCCCGCGCCCGCCTCCGGCGCGCCCGTCGAACTGCATTTCCTCACCGGCCGCCGCTACTGGTATCAAACCGCGCTCTGCCTCTGGACCTTTGCCCGCCACGCGCGCCGCCCGCTCGCGCCCGTCATTCTCGACGACGGCTCGCTCACCGAAGAATTCCGCGCGCCGCTCCGCCGCCTCTTTCCGCAAACGCGCTTCCTCACCGACGCCGACATCACCGCGCGCCTCGACGCCGCTTTACCCGCCGCGCGTTTCCCCACACTCCGCGCGCGCCGCGTTGGTTTTCCTCTCCTGCGCAAGATCACCGATCTCCACGCCGGCCTCGCCGGCTGGAAACTCTTCCTCGATTCCGATCTGCTCTTCTTCCGCGAACCGCGCTTCCTCCTCGACTGGCACGACACGCCCACGATCCCGCTGCGCGGCGAGGACATCGAGAACGCTTACGGCTACCCGCTCTCCCTGCTCGACGAACTCGCCGGCCAGCGCGTCAGCGAGCGCGTCAACACCGGCACGCTCGGCCTGCGCAGCGACGAGATCGATTGGGAGCGCATGGAATTCTGGTGCCGCGAGCTCCAGGTCCGCGCCGGCACGCACTACTATCAGGAGCAGGCGCTCGTCGCGCTCCACCTCGCCGGCCGCACCTGCGCCGTCCCGCCGCCCGCCGACCACGTGCTGCTGCCGCGTCCACCCGAGTCCGTCGAGTGCCGCGCCGTGATGCACCACTACGTCGCCGACTCCAAACCCACTTACTTCCGCCACTGCTGGCGCGTCGCGCTCACTCGTTAATGGCCCGCATCGTCATCCTCGGTCCCAACCAGCTCGGCAGCAATCCGCGCCTCGTCCGCAACGCCGACTGCCTCGCCGCCGCCGGACACGACGTCACGGTCATCTACCCGGATCACCTCGCGCGTTTCCGCGGCCACGACGACGCCCTCATCGCGGCCGCCCGCTGGAAAACCATCGCGCTCGATTTTTGCCGCACGCCGCGCGGTCGCCTGCACGCCCGCTTCGCCCGCCTGCGCCGCCGCCTCGCGGAAAAACTGCCGCTCTCGTCCGACTTCGCGCGCCACCGCGCCTACGGTTACTTCGGCCCCGAACTCGCCCGCGCCGCCCGCGCCGTGCCCGCCGATCTCTACCTCGCGCAACAGCAGATGGTCGTGCTGCCCGCCGCCGCCGCCGCGCAAGCCCACCGCGCGCGCTTCGCCGTCGACGTCGAGGACCTCGTCTCCGACTGCACCGACGAACCCACCGCACTCGTCCGCGCCATCGAAGACCGCCACTTCCCGCACGCCGCGTTCCTCACGACGATGTCGGACGCCGCCGCGGACCGCCTCGCCGAACTGCACCGCCTTCAACGCGCGCCTGTCGTCCTGCACAACTGCATGACGCTCGCCGAGCGCGTCGCGCTGCCGCCGCCGTCCGCGCGCCCCGCCCACGCCCCGCTCGCGCTCTACTGGTTCGGCCAAACCGTCGGCCCGCACGCGTGCGCCGAGGCGATTCTCCGCGCCATCGCGACCCTGCCGTTCCCCGCGCGCCTCACCCTTCGCGGCGCGAACCCGCGTGCCGATTACCTCGCGCAACTCCGCACGCTCGCCGCCGAGCTGCGCATCCCGGACGCGCTCGCGCTCGCGCCGGGCGCACCGCCCCGCGACATGGTGCCGCTGGCCGGCGAGCACGACATCTGTTTCGGCACGCAGCCGGGCACACAGCTCTTCCACCAACTCGCCGTCGGCAACAAGGTGTTCACCGGCATGATGGCCGGCTGCGCCCTCGCGCTCACCGACACCGTCGCGCACCGCCGCCTCCTCGCCGCGCACGACGGCTGGGCGTTCACCTTCTCCAACGACGACCCGCTCACGCTCGCCGACCAACTCACGCAGCTCGCCGGCACACCCGCGCGTCTCGCCGCCCTGCGCGCCCGCGCCTGGTCCCTCGCGACCGACGTCTACAATTGGGAAACCGAAAGCGCCCGCCTCGTCGCCGCCGTGCGCGCAACCCTCACCGCCTGACATGCTCCACGTCGCCCTCGTCCTCGGCACGCGCCCCGAAGCCATCAAACTCGCGCCGCTCATCCTCGCGCTCCGCGCGAATCAACGCCGCTTTCGCACCACCGTCGTCCTCTCGGGCCAACACGCCGACCTCGTCGCGCCGATCCTCGCGTTCTTCGGCATCCGCGCCGACATCGACATCAACCTCATGCAGCCGAACCAGTCGCTCGCGTCGCTTACCAGCCGCGCCGTCACCGAGCTGCACCGCGTCCTCGGTGATTTGAAACCCGACTGGGTCGTCGTCCAGGGCGACACCACCACTGCGATGGCCTGCGCACTCGCCGCGTTCTATCTCAAAATCAAAGTCGCCCACCTCGAAGCCGGCCTGCGCACCAATCGCATCGACTCGCCCTTCCCCGAGGAAATCAACCGCCGCTTCATCACCCAAATCGCCGCGCTGCACTGGGCGCCCACCGCCGCCGCCGCCCGCGCGCTCCGCCGCGAAGCCCAGCCGCTGCCGCACGCGCGCCTCGTCGTCACGGGCAACACCGTCATCGACGCGCTGCTTCTCGGCGTCGACCGCCTGCGCGCCGCGCCCGTCCCGGACGCCGACCGCGACCGCATCGCCGCGTTCCTCGCCGCCGATCCGGGCCACCGCTTCGTGCTCGTCACCGGCCACCGCCGCGAAAACTTCGGCGAACCGCTCCGCGAGATCTGTCGCACGCTCGCCGCGCTCGCCGAATCCGACCCGCGCGCGCTGTTCCTCTATCCGGTCCACCCCAATCCGAACGTCCGCGCCACCGTCGAGGAGATCCTCGGCCGCGTGCCGAACATCGTGCTGACCGCGCCGAAAAACTACCCCGAGTTTCTCCAGCTCCTCGACCTCAGCCACGTCATCGTCACCGACAGCGGCGGCGTGCAGGAGGAGGCTCCCGCCCTCGGCAAAGTCGTGCTCGTCACGCGCGACACCACCGAGCGCCCCGAGGGCCTGAAAACCGGCCTCGTCAAACTCATCGGCCATCGTCGCTCGCGCCTGCTCGCCGCCGTGCGCGCCGCGCTCACCGCGAGCCGCCGCGCCCGCCGCGCGCCGAAACCCGCGTTCCCCTACGGCGACGGCGCCGCCGCCGCGCGCTGCGTGAAATCGCTGCTCGCCTGGAAATCCTGACCCGCGTGCCGACGGTCTCGATCATCGTTCCCTGCTACAACGCTGCGCCGTGGCTCGCGGCCGCGCTGGAGTCCTGCCTCGCGCAAACCGGCGCGACGCTCGACATCGTCGTCGTCGACGACGGCTCGCGCGACGACAGCCTCGCCGTCGCCCGCCGCTTCGAGGCGCGCGGCGTCACCGTGATCGCGCAACCGAATCGCGGCGCCTCCGCCGCGCGCAATCGCGGCCTCGAAGCCGCGCGCGGCGAGTTCATCCAGTTCCTCGACGCCGACGACCTGCTCGCCCCCGGCAAGATCGCCGCGCAACTCGCCCGCACCGCGCGCGAGCCGGCCGGCACCGTATTCACTGGACGCTGGGGACGTTTCACCGACGACCCCGCGCAGCCGCACTTCCACGACGCGAATCCGCTCTTCGCCAATCTCGCACCCGAAGAGTATCTCATCCGCTTCGCCTCGCACGACTGCATGATGCATCCCGCCGCGTGGCTCGTGCCGCGCGCGATCGCCGACTCCGCCGGCCCGTGGGACGAGCGCCTCTCGCTGAACGACGACGGCGAATACTTCGCGCGCATCGTCGCCGCCGCCACACGCATCGCCTATTGCCCCGACGCCGTTTCGCTCTACCGCTCCGCGATGCCGACGAGCCTCAGCGCCCAGCGCAGCCGGCGCCACCTCGAGTCCGGCCACCTCGCGGTGCAGCTCATCGTCGATGAAATGACGCTCCTCGCCGACACGCCCGCGATGCGCCGCGCCGCCGCAAACCTCGCGCAGCGCTTCGCCTACGATTACTACCCGGCCGCGCCCGATCTCGTGCGCGACGCCGAGCAACTCGCGCGCAGCCTCGGTGGCGCCACGTTCCAACCTCTCGGCGGCGGCTCGTTCCATCTCCTGCGCCGCTTCCTCGGCTGGAAGTTGGCGCGCCGTCTCCAAGTCGCCGCCGGCCGCTTCCGCGCCTGACATGAGCGTCCGCATTTTTCATCCGATGGTCGCCCCGTTCGTGCAACAGGCCGCGCGCGCCCTGCACGAAGCCGGACAACTCGACTCCTACATCACGAGCATCCGCTACGCGCCCGACAGCGCGGCGCAACGCGCCGCCTTCGCCGCTGCGCGCCTCGTCGGCCTCGACCTCGAGCGCGAGTTCCGCCGCCGCACCGTGTCCGCCGTGCCCCTCGCGAAAGTCGTCTCGCGTCCGTGGGGCGAATTGCTGCGCGTCGCTACCGCCCGCGCCGATCGCGATGGCCGACTGACCGACTTCGTCTGGGAGCGCACGGAGCAGGCGTTCGACGCCGCCGTCGCCCGCCGCCTCCATCCCGGGCTCACCGGCGTCTACGCCTTCGAATACAGCTCGCTCGCCACGATCACGCGCGCGAACGCCCTCGGCATCCGCGTCGCCTACGACATGCCCGCGCCCGAGCCGCGTTTCGTGCAGGCGATCCTCGATCGCGAAGCGGCGAAGTTCCCCGAGCTGATCACGCCGTGGCATCAATGGACCGCCGACCGCGAGGACGCCCGCATCGCGCGCCGCCACGCCGAGTTCACGCGCGCCAACCTCGTCGTCGCCGCCTCGCAGTTTACGCGCAACAGCTTCGCGCCGGCCGGCCTCGACGTGACGAAAGTCCGCGTCGTCCCCTACGGCGCTCCTCCGGTCGCCGAGCGCGACGTCGCACTGTCCGGCGGCACGACGAGCGGCCCGCTGGAGCTCGTCTGGGCCGGCACCTTCAGCGTGCGCAAAGGCGCCCACTACCTGCTCGACGCGTGGCGGACGCATCGACTTGGCCGCCATGCCCGGCTGCGCGTGTATGGTTCCGTGCCGCTGCCCGATCGCATCGTGAAGCCGGTGCCCGAAGGCATCGAATTCGTCGGCGCCGTGCCGCACTCGGAGCTGATGGCCGCGCTGCACCGCGCGGACGCGCTGATCTTCCCAACGCTGTGCGATGGATTCGGCATGGTGGTCACCGAAGCGTGGTCGCGCGGCGTGCCGGTGATCACCACCACGGCCGCCGGCGCCGCCGATCTGTTGCGGCCGCAGGAAAACGGCATGCTCATTCCCGCGGCTAACGCCGACGCGATCGCACAAAGTGTCGAGAGGTGTCTCGCGCATCGCGCCGACCTGCGCGCCATGCGTGAGCCGGCGCTCCGCACCGCCGCCGGCTGGCAATGGTCGGACTACCGAGCGCGCCTCGCCGCGATCCTGCGCGAAGGAGGTCTGTTCGGATGAGCGACGCCCCCAAACTTGTCTGCTTCGTCACGCCCGCTCCGCTCGCGAATGCACCGCGGGTGTGCTGGCAGGCCGACGCACTCCAGGCGATCGGCTACCGCCTCCACGTCGTGCATGGCGGAGTTCCCGCCTTGGGGCCCGGCTCACGTTGGCCCTGCACCGCCGTGCCCGGCAAGTCGAGCGCGCTGGTGAAACTTCGCCAAGCGCTCGCCCGCCGACTGCTTCCGTTCGCCCCGTTTGCCACCGCCGAAGTCGCCCTCCGCGTGCACGCCGGCAACTTCCACGCCCTCGCCGACGCGGCCGTGGCGGTCGATGCCCACTACTACATCGGCTCCCGGGTCGACGGCATCGCTGCCGCCGCCCGCGCGGCCGAGCTCACGCGAGCGAAATTCGGCGCCGACCTCGATACGGCCCGCGAAGCCGCGCCGCCCGATCACGCCGACGATCCGGTTCTTCGTTCAGCCGAGCGCATCATTCTCGCGACCCTGCTGCCTCGCGCCACCCACCTCACCGCCGCCACCACTGAGATCGCCGCGGCGTTCGCCACGCGCTTTGGCTCTCGTCCCGAGATCGCGCGCGACGCCCCCTGCAACGACGCCGCGGAGGCCGGCCAGGCCGTGCTCGGCCGCCTCGTCAAACACGCCGTCGGACGCCCATGAACCTGTTCTCCGACACCTTCGCTCTTCGCTTGGGCCGCGCGCTGCTCGCCGTCCGTCCGGCACCGCTCGCCGTCGTTCTCAAAAGACTGCTCTGCGTCCGCCGTCGCGTGGTCACCACTTCCGCCGGCAAGTTCTGGATCGACCCCGCGAGCGACGCCGGCCAACGCGTCGCCACGCAGGGCCACTACGACACCGAAACCGAGAGCCTGCTCGCCCGCTTCCTCCGCGCCGGCGACACCTTTGTCGACGTCGGTGCCAACGAAGGCTTCATCTGTGTGCCGGCCGCGCGTCTCACCGGACCAACCGGCCGCGTCGTGGCCGTCGAGCCGCAGACCCGGTTGCAGCCGGTGCTGGAACGCAATTTCGCCCTCAACGCCGTGCACGTCGAAACGCACGCCATTGCGATCTCGGACCACGCCGGCATTGCCGAACTCCAGCTCGCGCCGGACATGAACAATAGTTCCACGGGGCTCTCGGCCGCCACCCGCTACCCGCTGAGGAAGCAACCGACCGAGATGCTCACGCTCTCCACGTTGCTCACGCGCCTCGGCATCGCCGGCCCGTTTGTCCTGAAGATGGACATCGAAAGCTGGGAGCACGAAGCGATCCTCGGCAGCCCGGAGCTGTTTCGCGAGCGCCGCGTCCAGGCGCTCTTCCTCGAGCTGCATCCCGCACTTCTGCAACGGCGCGGCCTCGACCCTGACGCGATCCCCCGTTTCCTCAGCGCATGCGGCTACTCGCACGCGCCGGATACCCATGGCCTCGTCTGGACGCCTGCTTCCTCCGGCCGATGAAGCTCCTCCTCACCTGCGACCCGTTGATCCCGGTCCCGCCGGTCGGCTACGGCGGCATCGAACGCATTGTCGACTCGCTCATCCGTTTCTACCGCGCCCAGGGCCACGAGGTCGCACTGCTCGCCCATGCCGACTCGACCGCGCCAGTGGATGCCCGTTTCA
Organism: Candidatus Didemnitutus sp.; assembly: GCA_041906465.1. Taxonomy (GTDB): domain Bacteria; phylum Verrucomicrobiota; class Verrucomicrobiia; order Opitutales; family Opitutaceae; genus Didemnitutus. The sequence goes on from JAYRJE010000004.1 coordinate 304,571, forward strand.
CTTGGGCCGATGCCCGCATCGCCGGCGCCGGACCGACGCTCCGCAACGCGCTCGCACTGCGTCGCGCCGTGCGCGCGTTTTGTCCGGACGTGGTGCACAGCTTCTCGCGACTCGGTTATCTGCTGCCGACGCTCGTCACCGGGCAGCCCGTCGTCATGTCCTACCAGCGCCACACCGGCGGACGACAGCTCGCGCTCGCCGCGCGTCTCGGTGGCCGCACGCTGCGTTTCACGGGTTGCAGCGAGTTCATCTGCCGCATGGGCCGGCCCCAAGGCGGCCGCTGGACGGCGGTGCCCAATTTCGTCGAGCTGGAGAAATTCACCTTCGTGCCGCGTGTCGCGGCGGATGCGCCGCTGGTGTTCCTCAGCCGGGTCGACGACATCAAGGGCCCCGATCTTGCCATCGCCATCGCGCGCCAGGCCGGCCGCCCGCTGCTCATCGCGGGCAATCACGCCACGAGCGGACCGCAGGCCGAGTTTTTCCGTCGCGAAGTGGAGCCGCATCTCGGCCGCGACGGCGTCGAGTGGATCGGCGAAGTCGACGACGTGCGCAAAAACGACCTGCTCGGCCGCGCCGCCGCGATGATCGTGCCCATCCGCTGGCACGAGCCGTTCGGCATCGTCTTCCCCGAGGCGCTCGCGTGCGGCACGCCGGTGATTACGTGCGCGCGCGGCGCGTTGCCCGAAATCGTGCACCCCGGACGCACGGGATTTTTCATCACCGGTGTCGACGACGGCGTGGAAGCGGTCCGCCGCCTGCCCGAAATCGACCGCAACGCCTGCCGGCGCGACGCCGAAGCGCGGTTCAGCCTCGCGACGGTTGCCCCCCGCTACCTGGAACTTTACGGCTCGTTGCTCTCCTGATGCCGCGCCTGCTCATCGTTTCCGCTCATTTTCCCCCGGTGAACACACCGGACATGCAGCGCGTGCGCATGAGCCTGCCCCACTTTGTCGACGCGGGCTGGGAAGTCGTCGTGCTCACCGTGGCGGATCATGATCCGATGGCGCCGCTCGAACCGCCCCTGCTCGCCACGCTGCCCCGGCCGGTGCGCATCGTGCGCGCTCCGGTGTTTTCGCGGCGTTGGACGCGCTGGGTCGGCATCAACAACCTCGGTCTGCGCGCGCTGCCGTTTCTCTACGCAACCGGCACGCGCCTGCTGACCGACCAGAAGTTCGACCTCATCTATTTTTCCACGACGCAATTCGTGCTCTGCCCTCTCGGGCGCATCTGGCACCGGGAGTTCGGCGTGCCTTACGTCATCGATCTCCAGGATCCGTGGCTGAACGAATACTACCGACAACCCGGCGCGCCGCGCCCGCCGGGTGGCTGGAAGTATCTGTTTGCGTATGCCTCCGCCAAGATCCTCGAACGTTGGACGCTGCGCCGCTGCGCCCATGTCATCAGCGTTTCCTCCGGTTATCTCGAAGTTCTGCAGCGCCGCTATCCGTGGTATACGCCCGGGCGCGGCTCGGTGGTGACCTTCGGCGCGCCGGACGCCGATTTCGCTCTCGTGCGCAAACGACTCCCGCAAGCGCCGCGGCTGCTGCCCCGCACCGACACGGTCAAGATCGCCTATGCCGGTCGCCTCGGCGGAGACATGCTGCCCGCGCTCGATCTCCTTTTTGCCGCCGCCGCGCGCCTCGGTGCCGCCGCGCCGGTGCTCGAATTCTTTTTCTACGGCACCTCCTACGCCCGCGCGGGCCAGGGCGAGGCCACCACGACCACTCTCGCCGCCCGCCACGGCATCAGCGCCCGCGTGCACGAGTCTCCGGCCCGCATCGGCTATCTCGACGCGCTGCAACTGCTGATCGAAACCGACATCGCGCTCCTGCTCGGCTCGGAAGATCGCGCCTACTCACCGTCGAAAATCTACCCGACGCTCTCCGCCGGCCGGCCGACACTCGCGCTGGCGCCGCGCGACAGCGTGCTCGAGACGCGGCTCCGCGAGATCGGCGGGGCCTCGCTCATCACGTTCGATCCGGCCGCTCCCGCCGCGGCGATCGAACCGCTCGTCGCCACGCTGCGCACGCTCGTGCACCGCGAGACCGATCCCACCGCGCAACCGCTCGACACCGTGCGGTTGCGCGAATCCTACACCGCCGGCGCCGTGTCGGCCCAGCAGCTGCGCATTTTCAACGCCATTCTCCGCGAGTTCGATCCGGTCACGGAGCCGTTCGACGTGGCGGACTACTGGCCCGATTTTCCGCCCCCCCGCCCGTGAAGGAATTCCTGCGTCACCGTCTGGCCGATTTGATTCGCGAACTTCTGGTCGCGAACAGTCGCCCGCTGCCGGCATTGGTCGGGGGCGCCGTGATCGTAGCACCGCATGCTGATGACGAAACGCTGGGCGGCGGCGCATTGCTCGCCTCGCTCGCGACCGGACCGGACCCGGTGCACGTCGTGTTCGTCTCCGACAGTGCGGACGCCGGCTGGTCGACCGCCGCCACGCGCGCCGAGCGCGCCGCGCTTCGTCGCGCCGAGGCGCTCGCGGCGCTGCGCGAACTCGGCCTCGGCGCGGAGCACGTCACTTTCCTCGCGGCCCCGGATGGCGAACTCGATCGACTCGCACCGGAGACTCACGCCGACACCGTCACGCGATTCGCCGTCGTGCTCGCCCGCGTGCGTCCCGCGCATCTCTTTCTCCCGCTGCTGGGCGAGGGCAGCACGGAGCACGACGCCGCCGGGTGGCTCGCGCGCGAAGCGCTGGCGCGTGCCGGCCTCGCGCCCGTCGTTTGGGAGTATCCGGTCTGGGCTTGGTGGAACGCGCTCCGCCTGCGCCGCCACCTGGGCCGCCCCGACGGGAACTTCCGCTTCGCCACCGCGCCGCACGCCGCCGCCAAGCAGCGCGCGCTCGCATGTCACGTCTCGCAGCTGCCGCACCTGCCCGCCGCCTTGCTTCGCGCCGCCGCCGCGCCGGATGAATTTTATTTTCGTCGTCCTTTTCCCCCATGAGCTCGCTGACCCACTGGAAGAACCGCCTCCTGCAAAAATTCGTCCGTGATCCCGCCGGCTACGGACGTCCGATTGCCAAGGACGCTCTCGACCGGGAATACCGCTCGGGCAACTGGGATCATTTTTTCGGCTGGGACGAACTCCCGCGCAATCTCGTCCTCGCCGGCGCGATCAATTTCCATTTTCCGGACGCGCCCCGCGTCCTCGACCTCGGCTGCGGCAACGGCCGGCTCGCGACCGTTTTCCAGCGGTATGCGTTCTCGCGCTATCTCGGCGTCGATCTGTCCACCGAGGCGATCGCGCGCGCCCGCGCGCTCGGCCTCCCCCGCATGGAGTTCAGCGAGGGGAACTACGAGACGTGGCGGCCCGACGAGCAGTTCCACGCCATCTCGTTCAACGAGTGCATCGGTTACGCGAGCGATCCCGCCGCGACGCTGCGCGCGTTCAGCGCGCATCTCGCTCCGGGCGGTCTGTTTTTTCTCTCCCATTTCCGCTTCGGCACCTACGCCGCACAGTGGCGGCGCATGGCGGGGGTGTGCGACACCGTGCACGCCACCGCCGTGATGAGCGCGGACGGCAAACAGGTCTGGGACATCCGCATGCTGCGCCCCAAGAGCCCGTGAAACGCGTCCTGATCGTCAGTCCGCATTTCCCCCCGGTGAACGCACCGGACTGCCAGCGCGTCCGGATGAGCCTTCCGTATTATCGCGACAATGGCTGGGAGCCGGTCGTGCTCGCCGTCGAGCCGCAGCACCGCGCGGATTGGCGCGACGACTCGCTGCTCGCCAGCCTGCCGCCCGATGTGCCGGTGCATCTGTGCGGCGCGTTTCCGCGCGAGATCACGCGTTTCGTCGGCGTGAACAACCTCGGCCTGCGCAGCGTCGTGCAGCTCAACCGAGCCGCGCACACCCTGCTTCGCCGCGAACACTTCGACCTCGTTTTTTTCAGCACGACGCAATACCTCGTCACGCCGCTCGGTCGGCTCTGGCGTCAGCGCTTCGGTGTGCCCTACGTGGTTGATCTGCAGGACCCGTGGCGCAGCAACTACTACGAGCGCCCCGGCGCCCCGCGGCCGCCCGGGGGTTGGAAATACCAATTTGCCCGTTTCACCGCGTGGCTCTTCGAGGAAAACACCTTCTACGACGCCGCGGGGCTGATGAGTGTGTCGCCGCATTATTTCCGCGACCTGCGCGAGCGTTACTCCCACCGCGTGCTGCCCGCCCATGCGGTCATCCCGTTCGGCGCGCCGCAGGCGGACTTCGACGTTCTCCCGCCGCACGCCGACGCTCCGCTGCCCGTGTCCCTGCCGTCCGGAGTCTTCCATTGGGTCGCAACCGGCAGCCTGGGCCCGCAGTTCAGCCACGCCGTGCGCGTGCTGTGCTCCGCGTTGCGCCAATTGCGCGATCGCGAGCCGGAACTCGCGGCGCGCGTGCGTCTGCACTTCGTGGGCACCTCGTATGCCGATCCCGGACAGACCGGCCGCGCGGTCGAACCGATTGCGGAGGCCTACGGCGTCGGCGATTTGATCGAGGAACTGCCGCAACGGGTCGGTTATCAGGACTCGCTGCGGCTCATGTGCGCGGCCGACGGGCTTCTGCTGCTCGGCAGCGACGATCGCGGCTATTCGCCTTCCAAGCTCTATCCCTATTACCTGGCCCGGCGTCCGATCCTCGCCCTCGCGCACGACGGCAGTCTCCTCCAGCGCCTGATCGAACACCTGCGCTGCGCCAATCTCGTGACTCTGCTCCAACCTGGGCGCGAAACCCAGGCCACGGGTGAGGTCGCCCGCGTGCTCGGTGCCGCCGCACAGGGCCAGGTCGCGGAATTGCTTTCCCCGCGCGCCGATGCTTGGTTCGACCGCTCGCTCTCGGCGGCCGCGCTCGCGCGACGCCAATGTCAGCTCTTCGACGCCGCCGCCGGCGTCACCTCTCCTGATGCTCCCACAGCAACCTGAGCCAACTCCGCCCGCGCCCCCGCCGGAATTCGATCCGGCGGTCGTCGACTACCTCAACGCCCCGCGGCGCGACGGCGCGCCCGAAGACCAGAGTCTTTTCCGCATCGGTTTGGGCGGCCTGGTGGCGCTGACGATTTATTACGCCTACAGCGCCGTCGTCGAGGATCCCTTTCATCTCTACCTCGGCCTGATCATTTTCGCCCTCGGTTGCCTCCCCGCCCTGCTCTGGGCGCGGGGCCGCGACAAGCCCTTCCCCATCTTCGAAACGTTCATGCTCACCAGTGTGAACGCCTATGCGATCCCGCTCCTCAGCGGTCACCAGCAACTCGGCAACTACCCTCCCGAGGTCATCACCACCGCGGCGTTGGGCGTGTTGCTGTTCCAGACGCTGTCGATCGGCTGCTATCTTTTCGTCAAAGCCTATCCGCGGCGCACGCCCTTCTGGTCCGAGCCGATCGTGACCGACAAGCTCAGCCGCTACCTCTCCTACGGCATGGTGCTGACGACGATCTACACCCTGTTCTCGAGCTTCTACCGCGAGCTGCTTTTCAAGTTCCTGCCCACCGAAGCCGAGGGCGTGCTCCGCGCCACGTTCTTCGGCATCGGCATCGTGGCGACATTCCTCGCCTCGCGCCGCTGGGGTGCGGGCACGCTGCCGCGTCGCGACATGTCGTTCTTCGCGACCAATTTCGTCATTCAAGTCATCCTGCAATGCGCGTCGCTCTTCCTCGTCGGTGGCATTTCGATGATCGTTCTCGCGCTGCTCGGTTACGTCTCGTCGGCGCGCCGCCTCCCGTTGGCCATGCTGATTGTGGTCATCCCGATCCTCGGCATCCTCCACAATGGCAAGAGCGCCCTGCGCGCGAAATACTGGACGGAAGGCGCGCAACCGATCGGACTCACCGACCTGCCCGCGTTCTACTTCGAATGGGTCCAGCAGGGCGTCACGTTCCGCAGCGAAACCGACAAACAGAGCAGCACCTCGAAGCTCCTCGAACGCACCTCGCTGTTCCACATCATGTGTCTCGTCGTTTCCTCCTGCCCCGACCGCCAGCCCTATCTCTACGGCGAAACCTACAAACACATCCCCGGCCAGTTCGTGCCGCGCTTCTTCTGGCCCGGCAAACCCGTCGGCCACATCAGCACGAACACGCTCTCGCGGTATTTCGGCCTGCAAACCGAAGAAGATACGCAGAAGACGACGATTGGCTTCGGCATGGTCAGCGAAGCCTACGCCAACTTCGGCTTCTACGGCATCGCCGCCATCGCCTGCCTCATCGGCACGATGCTCAAGAAACTCACCCGCTGGGGCGCCGAGAGCCCGCTCGTCTCCTACGGCGGCCTGCTCCTCGTGGTGCTGATCGCCTGGAGCTTCCAAATCGAACTCACCCTCAGCATCTGGCTGAGCTCCCTCTTCCAAGCCTGTGTCGCCGTGCTCGGCGTGCCCATGTTCGTCCGCAGCTTCGGCTCCTGAAATGAAACCAGACCTCGTGCCCCTCTCTCCCGCGCTCCGCCTGCTGCGCCGCGTCGAATTTCGCGGCAAGCTCCGCGTCATGGACCGGCTCTTCGGCCGTAGTCTCGCCCGCCACGGCACCGCGTGGGTCGAGACCCATCCCGGCATTCCGTGGGAACTCGACCTCGCCAACCCCACGCACCGCTGGATTGTCTACGGCTACTACGAGGGCTGCGCGTTCTGGCGGTGGCTGCTGCTCAACCGCACCCGCATCCACACCGTTGTCGATTCCGGCGCCAACATCGGCCAGACCACACTCTACTTCGTGCGCCTGCTCGCCAACGCGCACGTCCATGCCTACGAGCCCGGCGCCGCCGCCCGCGCCTGGCTCACCCGCGGCATCGAACGCAACAACCTCGCCAACGTCACGGTAAGCCCCGCCGGCCTCGCCGCCGCGCCGGGCCAGGCGTTTCTGAAACCCGTCGGCGACGCCCAGCACCACGGCTCGTGGAACCGCCTCGACGAGTCCGAAGGCGAAGCCATCCCCCTCGTCACCCTCGACCGCGAAATGGCCCGTCTCGGCCTCGAGCGCATCGACCTCTGGAAACTCGACATGGAAGGCGGCGAGCCGGGCGCCATCGCCGGCGCCGCCCACGCGCTCGCGCACGGCCGCATCTCCGCCATTCACGCAGAGATCCTCGGTGACTCCGGGCCCGGTGTCGGTCGCACGCTCGAGTCCTACGGATACCGCCCGTTCGTGGCGCGCCACGACCGCCTCGTGCCCGCCAGCGGCCCGCTCGCCCGCGAAGGCGACAACGCGCTCTTCCTCCATCCGAACAGCGGCCTGCTTCCGCCCGCATGAGTTCGCCCCGCCGGCTCGCCGTGGTGCTCTCGCACCCCGTGCAATACTACAGCCCGTGGTTTCAATGGCTCGCCGCCCGGCGCGTCCTCGACCTGCGCGTTTTCTATCTGTGGGAGTTCGGCGTGACCGCGCAACGCGACCCGCAGTTCGAAAAAACCATCCAGTGGGACGTCGACCTGCTCTCCGGCTACGAATCCGAGTTCGTCCCGAACGTCTCCCGCGATCCCGGCACGCACCATTTCAACGGCCTCGACAACCCCGAGTTGACCGCCCGCCTCGCCGCCTGGCGCCCCGACGCGCTGCTCCTCTTCGGCTACAACTGGCGCTCGCATCTCCGCGCGCTCTGGTGGGCGCGCCGAAACGGCGTCCCCGTGATCCTGCGCGGCGATTCGCATCTCCTCGGCCGCGGCGCGCCGAACCTCCTCCGCCGCACCGCACTCGGGCTGCTCTTCCGGCAATTCTCCGCCTTCGCCACCGTCGGTCTCGCCAACCGCGACTACTACCGCGCCTTCGGTGTGCCTGAGAAAAAACTTTTCTTTGCCCCCCATGCCGTGGACGCCGTGCGCTTCCACGGCGGCGATGCGGCGACTCGCCTGGCCGCGGCGCGCCTCCGCAGCGACCTCGGTCTCGACGGCCGCCGCGTCGTCGTCTTCGCCGGCAAGTTCCACGAGCGCAAACAGCCCGTCGAGCTTCTGCGCGCGTTCCAGGAAGTCGGCACTCGCGGCGACGCGCTCCTCTTCGTCGGCGACGGTCCCGCCCGCCCGCAACTGGAAGAACTCGCCCGTTTGCGCCCCCGCGATCGCGAGGTGCGCTTCCTGCCCTTTGCCAACCAGACGGAAATGCCGTCGCGTTATCTCGTCGGCGACATCTTCGCGCTGCCCTCGCGCGGTTTCTACGAGACGTGGGGCCTCGCGGTGAACGAAGCGATGCACCTCGGCGTGCCGTGCCTCGTCTCCGACCTCGTCGGCTGTCAGCGCGATCTCGTCACGCCCGGCGGGACCGGCTGGGTGTTTCCCGCCCACGATCCCGCGGCGCTCGCCGCCACGTTGCACACCGCGCTGCGCACATCGCCCGAGGAGCTGGACCGCCTCGGCGCCGCCGCGCGCGAACGCGTGGCCCGCTACACCTACGAACAAACGAGCGCCGGCCTCCTCGCCGCCCTCGCCAGCCTGCCCGCCCGCTGATGCGCATCACGATCATCAACGGTTTCTTCCTCCCGGTGCCGCCGCTCAGCGGCGGCTCGACGGAGAAGACCTGGTTCCAACTCGGACGCGAATTCGCCGCGCGCGGCCATCACGTCGTCTCAATTTCCCGCACGTGGCGCGGATTCCCCGAGCAGGAAACCATCGACGGCGTCGAACACATCCGCCTCCCCGGCCAGGATCACCAGTCGCAACTCTGGAAAAATCTCCTGCTCGACCTCGCGTGGAGCTGGCGCATCTACCGCGCACTCCCGCCCGCCGACATCGTCGTGTGCAACGCCGTCGCGCTCCCGATGTGGCTCGGACGCCGGAAACCCGCCGCCGGCCGCGTCGTCGTCATGTGCGGCCGCATGCCGAAGGGCCAGTATCGCCGCTACCGCGGCCTCGCCCGCGTGCTCGCGCCCAGCGGGCTGGTCCGCGACCGCATCCTGGCGGAGAACCCGGCACTCGCCGACGTCGTGCGCGTGACCGGATACCCGATCAGCCACACCCAGCTCGCCTCGCCGCAGCCCGAACCGCTCTTTTTGCCCAAGCGCGCGGCGCCGGAAGAAATCACCCTCGGATTTGTCGGCCGCATCAACCAGGAGAAGGGCCTGATGCTGCTCGCGGAAGCCCTCAAGCTCCTCGCCGCGCGCGTCGATTTGCCCCCGTGGCGCGTCGTGCTTTGCGGTCCCGCTGACGTCGCCCGCGGCGGCTCCGGCGCGGATTTCCGCAACCGCCTCCTGCAAAAACTCGGTCAGGCCATGCCGGCGACCCGCTTTCACCTGCTCGACCCCCAGTTCAACGACCGCGTCCTCGCCGGCATTTATCAGCGCCTCGACGTCTTCTGCTACCCGAGCCTCGCCACCGAGGGCGAGACGTTCGGCGTCGCCGTCGTTGAGGCGATGGCGGCCGGCGCCGTGCCCGTCGTCTCCAATCTCGCGTGTTTTCAGGAGTTCGTTCGCGACGGAGTGAACGGGTTCATCTTCGACCACACCGCGACCGACGCCGCGGCGCGGCTGGCCACTGCACTCGAGCAGGCGTTGCGCGATGCCGCCCGCCGCCGCACGATGGCCGAGCAGGCCCGGATCGATGCGCGGCGCTTTGATTTCCCCGTGTTCGCCGAGGCCCTGCTCGCCGATTTCGCCACGCTCGTGCGCTGACATGCATCTCTGCCACGTCGTCCCCAGCCTCGAAGACCGTCACGGCGGTCCGTCGAAATCCGTCCGCGCGCTCGCCAACGCGATGGCCGCCACCGAAACCACGGACCTGCTGACGACGCTCGAGCCAGGCCAACGGATGCTCGCCCCCGCGGACGATGCCGCGGCGATCCATGTCTTCGAGCGCGAGGCCCCGCGCTGGCTGTGTGCGTCGGCCGATCTCGACCGGCGGCTGGCCACCACCGCCTACGACGTGATCCATTCGCACGCCCTGTGGTTGCTGACCTTGCGTTACGCCCACGACGCCGCGCGCCGCCGTCGCGTTCCGCTCGTGATCTCCCCGCGTGGCATGATGAGCGGCTGGGCCTGGCAACATCGTCGCTGGCGCAAGCGTCTCGCCGGGTGGTTCGTGCATCCCGGCGCGATGACCGCCGCCGCCGGCTGGCACGCCACGAGCGAAGAGGAGGCCAACGACATCCGCGGACTCGGCTTCCGCCAACCGATCTGCGTGGCGCCGAACGGCGTTGAGTTGCCGACGCCCGCGGATCTCGCGGCGGCCCGCGCGGTGTGGCTGGCGGACTTTCCGCAACTCGCCTCGCGCCGCGTCGCGTTGTTCTATTCGCGTTTTCACCGCAAGAAACGCCTGCATGAGCTCATCGATCTGTGGCGATCCACCGCTCCGGCGGACTGGCTCCTGCTCGTCGCCGGCGTGCCCGAGGAATATTCGCTGGCGGAAGTGCAAAGCTGGTGCGCCGCCGCGCCGGACCGGATCATCGTCGCCGACGGGCGCACGCGACCGCCGCCGTTTGCCGTCGCCGAGCTGTTTCTGTTGCCGTCGCATTCGGAGAATTTCGGCCTCGTCGTGGCCGAGGCGCTCGCCGCGCGGGTGCCGGCCATCGTCACGAACACCACGCCGTGGACGCAGTTGGCCGAACACGAGGCCGGTGCCTGCGTGGCGTGGGAAGACTACGCACGCACGCTGCGCTCGGTGCTGGCCGAGCGGCCGGAGGTTCTCGCCGCCTGCGGCGGCCGCGGCCGCACGTGGGTGGCCCAGGAATTCACCTGGCACGGTGCCGCCGCGCGCCTGCTCGATTTCTATCGGAGCCTGGAGGCATGACCCCTGCCCTCGACCGTTCACTCCGGACCGACGGCACGCGCGCCAGCGAATGGTGGGAGCGCGTCGTGGTCCTGCACGTCGCCGTCCTGATCATCGGCACGTCCTGGGGCTTCGGCGGACAAGCGCCGTGGGTGCGCCACCTCCTCGCTCTCTGGGGCAGCGTCGGAATCGCCTTGTTCGTGATGATCGCCGGGCGCCGCTCCGTCCGCCGCGAACTCACCCGTCAGCCCTTGCGCCACCTGTGGCCGCTGCTGGCGTTCGATGTGCTGGTGCTGATCAGCGCGTGGAATCCCAGCACGGAACTCATTCGCAGCGGCACCGAATCATTTTTCCGCCACGTGGCGCCGCGCTGGTCGTGGCTGCCCAGCAGCGCGCGCCCCGAGATCTCCCTGCGTGAATTGTGGCAGTTCAACGGCATCGTCCTCTCGTGCTACAACGTCCTCTTCGTCATCCAAGGGCGACGGCGGCTGCGTCAGCTGCTCTATGTGGTCGGGCTCAACGCGCTGGCGCTGGCGATTTTCGGCACCCTGCAAAAGTTGACGCACGCTCCCGGCTTGTGGTTCGGCCGCATCAAGTCCCCGAACGACTTCTTTTTTTCCACCTTCGTCTATCACAACCATTGGGGTGCCTTCACCGTGCTGAACACCGCCGCCTGTCTCGCGCTGCTCTTTCACGCCCTGCGGCGCGAACAACACCGCGACCTCTGGCACTCGCCGGCGCTGGCCGGCGCGGTCGCGACCGGGTTGCTCGCCGCGACGGCCCCGCTGAGCGGCTCGCGCTCAAGCTCGGTGCTGCTCGCGGTGTTTCTGGTCGGCGCGCTGGTGCATTTTCTCGCGCGCCTCATCCGGTTGCGGCGCGAGCACCATGAATCGGTCATTCTGCCGGTCGGTGGCATCGTGCTCGTCGCGCTGCTCGGGGCCGGCGGGATCTTCGCGCTGAGCCGCAACGTCATCGCGGTGCGCGCCCAGGCGACCGTGCAGCAGCTCCACGATCTGCGGCAGGAAACCACGCTCAACCAGCGCCTGCGCCTCTACCGGGACACCTGGCACATGGCCGCGGAGCGCCCGGCGTTCGGCTGGGGCCTCGAGACCTACGCGAACGTCTTCATGATCTACAACTCCGCGCCCGATCCCGGTCCGGGCGGCTGGAAGCCGTTCTATTCCGAAGCGCACAACGATTGGTTGCAGTCGCTCGCGGAGGTCGGATTCGTCGGCACCGCGTTGCTTGTCCTGCTGGGCCTGGCGCCGCTGTGGTCCGTGTCCTGGCGTCGCGTCGAATCGCTCATGCCCCGCTACCTGCTCGCTGGCTGCGCGCTGGTGGCGCTCTACGCGTGGGCGGAGTTTCCGTTTGCCAATCCCTCCGTCATGATCGCGTTCTGGTTCTCGCTTTACCTCGCCGCCGCCTACGCGCGGCTCGACCTCGTTGCCCAACGCCGGGAACACGGCCCCCTCGCTCCCGCCCATGCCTGACCGCGCCCCCATTTCCGTCCTCATCCCCGCCAAGAACGAAGCGGCCAATCTGGCCGCGTGCATCGCCTCCGTCGCCTTCTGCGAGGAGATCGTGGTGATCGATTCCGGCAGCACGGACGGCACGCGCGCCATCGCCGAAGCTGCCGGCGCCCGCGTCGTGGATTTTCGTTGGAACGGTGAACTGCCCAAAAAGAAAAACTGGGCGCTCGCGAACGTGCCGTGGCGCCACGACTGGGTCTTCATCATCGACGCCGACGAACGTGCCACGCCCGCCCTCGCCGCCGAGATGCGCGCCGTCGCCACCGCCGCCACGCCGCCACACGCCGGTTACTACGTGAACCGCCGATTCTGGTTCCTCGACGGCTGGCTGAACCACTGCGGCTACTACCCGAGTTGGAATCTGCGCTTCTTCCGCCACCGCGCCGGTCGCTACGAGCAGCCCGCCGCCACCGGCGACACCGGCAGCGGCGACAATGAGGTGCACGAACACGTCCTGCTCGAGGGCACCGCCGGCTACCTGGGCGGCGAAATGGAACACTACGCATTTCCCGACATCGCCACGTGGGTCGAGAAGCACAACCGCTACTCCAACTGGGAAGCGCGGCAGCAACTGGCCGCGTCCGCCAACGACCCGTCCGGCACCATCGATCCGGCGCTCGCCCGCAAGCGCCGCCTCCGGCAACTCGCGTGGAAACTGCCATTCCGTCCGACGCTGCGCTTCCTCTACCACTACGTCTGGCGCGCGGGGTTTCTCGATGGATATCGCGGCTTCGTTTTCTGCCGCCTGATGGGCTGGTATGAATTCCTCAGCGCGGCGAAGGCCGCCGAACTCCGCCGCCAGCGCCGCTGACGCTTGAGCCGTCCGAAACTCATCTTCGTCAATCGCGTGTTCTGGCCCCATGAGGCCGCCACGGCGCAACTGCTCACGGATCTCGCCGGAGCCCTCGCCGCGCGCGACTGGGCCGTGCACGTGATCGCCGCCGGCACCGAGGCGAACGCGCTCGGCCGCGTGACCATCCACCGCACCGGCGCGGCCCCCGCGGGACGCCTCGGACGCTACCTGCACTTCCTCCGCGCGGCGCGGAGCATCCTGCGCCGACTGATCGCGCCGGGCGATATCGTCATCCTGAAGACCGATCCGCCGCTCCTGGCCATCGCCGCGACCGAACTCGCCCGCACCCGTGGCGCTCACGTCGTGCAATGGATTCAGGACATCTACCCGGAGGTCGCGAGCGCGCACGTCGGCGAATGGAGCACGCCGCTGCTCGCCCCGTTGCGCTGGGCCCGCAACCGAGCCTGGCGTGCGAGCGCGCACTGCGTTCCCGTGAGCGAGGACATGGCCGCCACCGTGCGGGCCGCGAAGCGCTCCGCCGCCCCCACGATCGCACTGCCCAACTGGGCACCGCAGGAACTCGACACGCCCGCCCTCGCCGGGGATGTCACCGCCGTGCGCCGCGACTGGGAGGCCGACGGAAAGTTCCTCGTCGCCTACTCGGGCAACCTCGGCCGCGTGCACGAGTTCACCACGATTCTCGACGCCGCCGCACTGCTGCGCGAAGACGCTCGCATCCGCTTCGCCTTCGTCGGCGGCGGCCCGCGCCTGACGGAGGTCCGCGCGGGCGTCGCGCAGCGGGGGCTCACGAATGTCGTCTTTCATCCGCCGCAACCGCGCGCCCGGCTCGCCGCGGCGCTGGCGGCTCCCGATGCGCATCTCGTGACGTTGCGCTCCGGGTTCGAGCGTTTCGTGGCGCCGAGCAAACTCGCCGGTGTCCTCGCCGCGGGCCGGCCCGCCTTGTTTGTCGGTCCGACGGACAGTGCGATCGCGCACCTGCTGCAAAACGAGTCGTGCGGCGTCGCCGTGCGCAACGGCGACGCGCCGACGCTCGCGGCAGCGATCGCCGCGTGGTCCACAAACGCGGCCCACGTTGCCCTGTTGGCCGCCGGTGCGCGCCGCGCCTACGAACGCCATTTTCGCTTCGCCGATCTCGTGCCGCGTTGGGACGCACTCCTGCGCGCGACCGCGGCCCGAAGCGAAACGGACGTTGCCACAGCACCGTTCGCCTCGCTTAGCTAGGGTCATCACCTCATGACGAAGGCCCGCCAGGTCACCATCGCCCTCGTGCTACTCGACGCGTTGTCGGTCGTGCTCGCGTTCAACCTCGTCGCGTGGCTCTACGGCGTCGGTAACCACGAATGGATCATCTCACCGTTGTTTCTGCCGGTGGTGATCCATTTCCTGGGCGTCTACCTGATCGACGGCTACAGCGCGCGCACCGACATGATGTCGATCACGTATGCCTCCCTCCACGTGATTGCGCAGATCGGCGTGCTGCTCCTCACGCTGCTGCTCACCTACGCCTTCATTCCGACCGGCTTTCAACTGCAGAGCTCGCGCTTCGTCACGTCGGTCTCGTATCTCGCCGTCATCCCGATCTCGCTCTGGTATCGCCGCTTCTTCTACCAGCGCGTGCACACCGGCGAGTTGCAGCGCTACTTCCTGTTCCTCGGCAGCCCCGAGAGCTGCCTGGCTTTCAAGGAGGAGTGCCGGAAGAGCGGCATGAAACAGTCCGTGCTCTACGCCACGCACGAAACGTTCGTGCGGCCCGCGCCGCGCGCCGCCCAAGCCGCTGCGGTGTCCACCGCGCCCTTCGGCGATGTCGTCGACTACTTGGAGGAATACTCCGGGCAAATCGATGCGATCATCCTGCGCGAATCCAGCCACGAACTCCCCTCCGCCGTGGCGCAACGGCTCGTGAATCTCAGCTTCAGTGGCGTGCCGACCTACACGCTGGAACTCTTTCACCAAGTCTACTGGCGCAAGATCCCGCTCTACCGCCTGAACCAAACCTGGCTGTTCCAGGAAGGTTTCCAAATCGCCCGCGAGCCGGTCTTCGAGCGCATGAAGCGTCTGAGCGACATTCTGTTCGCCGCCATCGGACTGCTGCTGTTCGCGCCGCTGCTGCCGTTCCTCGCCTTCGCCATTTGGATCACCGACCGCGGGCCGGTCTTCTTCCACCAGACGCGCGTCGGCCGCAATCGCGTGCTCTTTGAAGCCTACAAGCTCCGCACGATGCGCGTGCACCACGCCGGCGACCTCTACACCCGCGAGAACGACGACCGCATCACGCCCATCGGCCGCTTCCTCCGCGCCGTGCGCCTCGACGAGGTGCCGCAACTCTGGAATGTGTTCCGCGGCGACATGAGCCTCATCGGCCCGCGCGCCGAATGGGTGAAGCTCGTCGACGACTACGAAAAAAAAATCCCGTGCTACCACTTCCGGCATCTCGTCAAACCCGGCATCACGGGCTGGGCGCAGGTCAATTATCCCTACGGCGCGAACCTCGAGGACACGATGCGCAAGCTCGAGTATGACCTCTACTACATCAAGCACTTCTCCTTCGTGCTCGATGCCTCGATCGTCTTGAAGACGATTCACGTGATGCTGTTCGGCATGGGACGCTGAACCGGCGCGCGCTGGAATAAAACACGTCTCTGCATATCCGTTTAGCTGTGGCCAAAACCAAGCACTACGACCTCATCTGCATCGGCGGCGGCTCCGCTGGTTTCAACGCCGCGCGTCTCGCCGCGTCACTCGGCAAACGCGTCGCGATCGTCGACGGCGCCAAAGAACTCGGCGGCCTCTGCATTCTGAAAGGCTGCATGCCCTCGAAGACGCTGCTTTACAGCGCCGAAGTCCTGCACCACGCGAAACACGCCGAAAAATTCGGTCTGCGCGTCCGAGGCGCCACGGCCGACATGAAGGCGGTGCACGCGCGAAAGCTGAAGATCATCGGCGAATTTGCCGAATACCGACAGCGCGCGCTCGCGAGCGGAAAATTCGACCTGCATCGCGCCTACGCGAAATTCGCCGACGCGCACACGCTCGAACTCTCCAACGGCACGCGCCTCACGGCGGACTTCTTTCTCATCGGCACCGGCTCGAAAATCAGCGTGCCGCCCGTGCCGGGCTTGGCCGGCGCGAAATTCTGGACGAGCGACGACGTGCTCGATCTGGATTTTCTCCCGAAGAGCGTTCTCGTGCTCGGTGGCGGCATCGTCGCGTGCGAACTCGCGCAATTCCTCAATCGCATGGGCACGAAGGTCACGCTCGTGCAACGGAGCCGCAACATCCTGCGCGATCACTCGGAGTCCGCATCGACCGTCGTGCAACGCGCGTTCGTCGACGAAGGCATCGAGCTGTTCGCCGGCACGCAGATCACGGGCATCAAGCAGAACGCGCGCGGCACCACCGTCGAGTTCATCCACGACGGCAAAAAGATCACGCGCCGCGCCGCGCATTTGTTCAACGCCCTCGGCCGCGACCCCAACACCGGCGCGCTCGACCTGCACTGCGCCGGCGTGCGCACGCGTCCGAACGGCCGCGTGATCATCAATCGCTGGCAGCAATCGACCGCCCCGCACATCTACGCCGCCGGCGATTGCTCCGGCCCGGCGGAGATCGTCCACGTCGCCATCCAGCAGGCGGAACTCGCTGTGCGTCACGCCTTCGGGGTGAAAGCGATCAAGCCGATCGATTATTCCCTCCTGCTGAACGTCGTCTTCACCGATCCGCAACTCGCCACCGTCGGCCGGCTCGAATCGCAGCTGCAGGAGGAAGGCATCGAATACCTCACCGCCTCGTATCCCTTCGACGACCACGGCAAATCGATCCTGATGGAGGCAAAATACGGTTACGTGAAAGTCATCGCGGAGCCGAAACGCGGCCGCATCCTCGGCGCGGAAATCGTCGGCAAAGACGCCGGCGAGCTGATCCACTGTTTCTCCGTGGCGATGGCCCAGCGCGGCACTGTTTTCGACATGCTGCGCGCTCCGTGGTATCACCCCACTCTGGCGGAAATCATCACGTATCCGCTCGAGGAGATCGCGGACAAAATCCGCGACCGTTGAATCGAACGCTGCATCGCGGGCTGGCGACAGAATTGCGTCTGACCGACGCGCGTTGGACGCTCCAGCCGTGGACGGCGTGTTGACGCGGCCGTCATGAGCCGATCGTCAGCGCCACACTCGCGAGCCTCGGCGATCTTCGCGGGCACGTGCATTGGGATCTCGGCGCCCATTTCGGCTGATAGGCGGTCGGTTTCGCGCAACGCGTCGGGCCGCACGGCCAAGTGCTCGCAATCGAGCCGTTGCCCTCGAGTTTTGCGCGGCTCGCACGCCATCGGGCGATGCGCCGGCTCGAGTGGCTGATCCTGCTCCGCCCCGGGTGAGCGAGGACGGCATTTTCCCTTTGCGGCACGCGCCGCGTTGAAACAGAGGTAACCCATGTCGAATTACGTCGCCCCCGCTTTCCTCACCGAATTGCTCCAGGCCAAGTCGCCCTCCGGCGCCGAGGCGCAGGCCCAGGCCGTCTACGACAAGTTCGTCGAGCCGCACGCCGACGCTTACGCCAACGACGCGCTCGGTTGCCGCTACGCCACGCTGAACACGAAAGGCGCTCCGACGCTGATGTTCGCCGGCCACATCGACGAGCTCGGCCTCATCATCACCTACGTCAACAAGGACGGTTACCTCTACTTCGACACGATCGGCGGCCACGATCTCAGCATCATCTCCGGCCGCCGCGTGATCATCCAAACCGCCAACGGCCCCGTGAAGGGCGTCACCGGCAAGCGCGCGATCCACCTGATGGACGACGAGGATCGCAAGAAGGTGCCGAAGAAACACGAAATCTGGATCGACATCGCTGCCAGCTCCAAGGCCGAGGCGCTCAAGCGCGTCGCGATCGGCGACGTCGCGACCTACGATCACGAATTTGAACTCATCCACGGCAGCGTCGGCACGGCCCGCGCCTTCGACAACAAAGTCGGGGCCTACATCGTCGGCGAGGCGCTCGTCCGCCTGAAGAAGGAAAAGGCCAAGCTCGGCGCGAAGCTCGTGTCGGTTGCCACCACGCAGGAGGAGATCGGCGTGCGTGGCGCGACAACGTCGGCGTTCGCCGTCGACCCGCACGTCGCTCTCGCGGTGGACGTCGGCCACGCGACGGATCACCCGGATTGCGACAACCGCCGCTTCGGCGAGACGAAGCTCGGCGGCGGTCCGATCATCTGCCGCGGACCGAACATCAACCCGAAGGTCTACACGCGCCTCGTCGAGTGCGCGAAGAAGGCGAAGATTCCTTATCAACTCGAAGCCGACCCGCGCCCGACCGGCACCGACGCCCGCGCGATCCAGATGGCCCGCGGCGGCGTCGCGTGCGGCCTCGTTTCGATTCCGCTCCGCTACATGCACACGCCGAGCGAGGTCGTTGATCTCGAGGACGTGGAGAACTGTGTGAAGCTCTTCGTCGAGTTCGCGAAATCCGTGAAGAAGGACGAGAGCTTCAACTGGTGAATGCGTCGCGCTGACGCGTCACAGCGAGTTTAAGTTGATTTTGGTCAGGCCGGTCTTCGACCGGCCTTTTTTTGGCTGTGTTTCGCTGGTGCAGCCGCGCTTGAGTGCAAGCGAAAGCGTGGCATCGGCCTGCAAATCGGCCACGTTGTCACATCGTTGCAACGCGGCCACGAAGAGGACACGGACGAGCGTGAAACACGCCCGGCCTTCTGCGGCCGGCTTAAGCCGGCTCTACTAATGAACGAGGCGCGGTTTTCACCGCGCCTTCGATATCCGAGCAACACTCGGGACCGCTCAGGCGGCGTCTTTGCTCGTCGAGGTCGACGAGGTCTTCGTCGCCTTTTTCAGCGTCGGACGCTTGCGGCCTTCGACGACCGCTTGGTCGATCACGACTTCGACGACGTCGTCGCGCTGCGGCAGCTCATACATGACCTCGAGCATGAGTTTCTCGAGAATCGCACGCAGCGCGCGCGCGCCGGTCTTGAGTTCGATCGCGCGTTTGCCGATGGCGCGGATGGCGTCGCGCGTGAACGACAGCTGCACGCCGTCCATCGCGAAGAGCTTCGAATACTGCTTCACCATCGCGTTCTTCGTGCGGAGAAGAACTTGTTCGAGGTCCTCGACCTTCAGCTCGTCGAGCACGGACACGACGGGCAGGCGACCGATGAATTCCGGGATCATGCCGAAGCGCACGAGGTCTTCGGGCGCGACGGACCGCATCATCTCGTCGGGCGACAGCTCGTGGTCCTTGTCGTTGATGTGGAAACCGAGCGAGCGCTGGCCGAGGCGCTTCTTGATCACCTGGTCGAGGCCGACGAATGCGCCACCGCAGATGAAGAGAATGTTCGAGGTGTTAACCTGGATGTATTCCTGGTTTGGGTGCTTGCGGCCGCCCTGCGGCGGGACGTTGCACACGGTGCCTTCGAGAATCTTGAGCAGCGCCTGCTGCACGCCTTCGCCCGACACGTCGCGCGTGATCGAGACGTTCTCGGTCGTGCGGCGGATCTTGTCGATTTCGTCGATGTAGATGATGCCGCATTCGGCCTTCTTGACGTCGTAGTTCGCCGATTGGAGGAGGCGGAGCACGACGTTCTCGACGTCTTCGCCGACGTAACCGGCTTCGGTCAGGGTCGTGGCGTCGGAAATGGCGAACGGCACGTCGAGGATCTTCGCGAGCGTGCGGGCGAGCAGCGTCTTGCCGGAGCCGGTCGGGCCGCACAGCAGGATGTTGCTCTTCTCGACTTCGACGTCGGTGAACTCGGCCGGCATCTCGATGCCTTCGCGGGCGGCCTGGCTCGGGTCGAAGTTGAGGCGCTTGTAGTGGTTGTAAACGGCGACCGAGAGGACCTTTTTGGCGTGGTCCTGGCCGATGACGAAGTCGTCGAGGACCTTCTTGATCTCGGAGGGCTTAACCAGACGGAAGGCGGGCTTGCTGGCCGCCGCGGCTTCGGCGGGGGCGGTCTTGACCTCACGGTCGATGATCGTCTTGCAGACGTTCACGCACGAGTCGCAGATGTAAACCCCTGGGCCCGCGATAATTTTGCGGACCTCGGCCTGCGATTTCCCGCAGAACGAGCAGAGGGTCATGCGCGACGATTTGGCCATGGTGTAATAGGTATCGGCCCCTAGAGCCGCTTAGTCGAGGGATTTTTCCCGCCTGATTCTGCGTTATGCCGCGCGGTTTATGCCGCGACGGTGGTGCCGGCGATCTGCTGGGCGTCGCGCGTGGAGGCGACGACGTGATCCACAATGCCGTAGGCCTTGGCTTCGTCCGCGCTCATGTAGTAGTCGCGGTCGGAGTCCTTTTCGACCTGGTCGGCGGTTTTGCCGGTGTGCCTGGCGATGGCGTTGTTGAGCGTCTGACGCCACCGGAGGATTTCCTTCGCGGCGATCGCGATGTCAGCGGCCTGGCCGCCGGCGCCACCGCTGGGTTGGTGAATCATCACGCGGCTGTTCGGGAGCGCGAAGCGCTTGCCCTTCGTGCCGGCCGCGAGGAGCACGGTGCTCATGCTCGCCGCCATGCCGATGCAGTAAGTGACGAAGTCACACTGCAGGAAGTTCATCGTGTCGAAGATCGCCATGCCCGCCGTGACGCTGCCGCCCGGCGAGTTGATGTAGAGCTGGATGTCCTTCTTCGGGTCTTCCATCTGAAGGAACAACATCTGGGCGATGACCACGTTGGCCACGCCATCGTCGATCGGGGTGCCGATGAAGATGATGCGGTCCTTCAACAGGCGGCTGTAGATGTCCATCGACCGCTCGCCGCGGCCGGTGTTTTCGAGGACGATGGGAACGTAATAGCTCATTTGGTGGCGGCTGCCGGTTTGACGGTAGCCTTGGACACCAGGAAATCAAGGGACTTGTCGAACAGGATCTGCTGCTGGATGGCGCGCACCTGCTCGCGATCCTTGCCGAGTTCCTTCACGAGCTTGTCGGGCTTCTGGCCGGAGCGCATCGCTTCGCGCATGAGCCAGGTGTTGAAGTCCTTGTCGTCGACCGTGAGCTTCTCGGCTTCCGCGATCTTCGCGAGCATCAGCTGCACCTTCACGCGCGAGACGGCGGCCTTCGACGCGCTGTCGAAGAGCTCCTTCTTGTTCTTCTCGAATTCTTCCTGCGGCACGCCGCGGCGCATGTTCTCTTCAATGAACTGACGGAGCACGCCGTCGCGCTCGCTGGCGATCAGGCTTTCCGGCACCGGGAAGTTCGCCTGCGCGATGAGCGCATCGGTGATCTGGCGGCGCTGGTTGGCCTTGTTCTCGTATTCCTTGCGACCGGTGAGGCTCGCCTTGATCTGCGCCTTCAGCGCGTCGAGCGAGTCGACCTGGTTGTCCTTGAAAAACTTCTCGTCGAGCGGCGGCAGCGCGCGCTCGCGGACTTCCTGCACTTCGATCGCGTAGACGACCGACTTGCCGGCCAGCGCGGGCACCGCGGTGAAATCTGCCGGAAACGTCACCGTGACATCCTTCTTGTCGCCCTTCTGCACGCCCGCGAGCTGCGTGCTCACGCCGGGCAGGAGGCCTTCGTTGGCGCCTTCGACTTCTTCCCACGTCTGCGGCGCGGCGGCGTAGATGGCCTTGTCGCCGACGACGTCGGTCAACGGCTTGCCGTCGAGCGTGCCGGTGTAGCCAAAACGCACGTAGTCGCCCTTCGCCGCCGGACGCTCGGCGACCTTGAAGTCGGCGCGCTCGCTGCGGAGGCCTTCGATGACCTTCTCGATTTCCTCCTCGCTCGGCTCAGTTGAGGCGACTTCGGTCGCGATGCCGATGTATTCGGGCAACTTGATCTCCGGACGGACGTCCACGGTGACCTTCACCGCCGCCGACGCGCCGGGCGCGAACTCTCCCTCGTCCACATCGACGATCGAGATCACATCGAGCTTCGATTCCTCGAGGCCCTGACGGTAAGCCTTGCTCACCACGCGCCCCTTGAACTCTTCCTTCAGCTCCTTCGCGAAACGCTTTTCGATCATCGCGACCGGCGCCTTGCCCGGACGGAAGCCGGGGATGCTCGCCTGCTTGGCGAACTCGCCGACCAGCGTCTTGTATTCGGCGTCCACTTCGCCCTGATCGAGCGTGATGGTGAGGATTTTGCGGGTCTCGTTGGTGTCGGTGATTTGAACGTTCACGGCTTTAAATTCGGGTCGTTTTCTGAATGAAAAGAGGTCGAGGTAAGTCGTCGCCGCGAGCCCGGTCAAGAGCTGTTTCTGCCCCCGCCAGTCGCGGGCAAGTGCCAAGGGCCCACGCCCTCACCGCCCGCGCGTCACTCGCGGTGCGCTCCGCAATTGGACGTTGGCGTTTCGGCTATTGAGAGCTTGGACCCTTCGCTTCCCTGCCCCACGCTGCGTCGAGCTGATGGCCACTCTCGCTCAACTCCTTGCCGCCCACGGCTGTATCCTCGCCGTCGACGCCGCCTCCACGACAGTGCAAGTCGGCCTGCTGCGCTCCGGCCACGCGCCGCTCTGGCGCGCAAGCCCGGACGAGGCCGGCAAAGCGCTCTTCGCGCTCGCCGACGAGACGCTCCGCGCCGCCGGCCTCACCCTCGCCGACGTGCGCGCGTTCGTCTTCGACGCCGGCCCCGGCTCCATGCTCGGCGTGCGCACCGTCGCGATGGCGCTCCGCACCTGGCAGGCGCTCGCGCCGCGCCCCGCTTACCAATTCCAAAGCCTCGCGCTCCTCGCCCACGAACTCGCCCGCACCGGCCAAACCGGCGCCGTCATCGCCGACGCCCGCCGCGACACGTGGCACCTCATCGAGTTTACCGCCCCCGACCGCATCACCCCGCTGCGCCGCGTGCCGTCCGCGGAACTCGCCGCCACCGCGACCCCGCTCTGGCAACCGACCGCGTTCCGCGCTTGGAGCAAGCCCCCGCGCGCGGCGCAGGATTGCGCGTTCGACCTCGCCGCCCTTTTCGCCGCCCACGCCGACGCCGACCTCTTCACCGCCACCGACACGCCCGACGCCTTCCAGCACGAGGCGCCCGAATACAAGAAGTGGTCCGCGCAAGTCCACAGCGCCGCGACCGCGAACCCGAAATGAGCTCCGCTCAACTTCCGCTGCGTTGCTGGGCCGAGATCGATCTCGCCGCCCTCGAGCGCAATCTTCGCCTCATCCGCGCTTCGCTGCCTCCGCACATTCGTTACGTTGCCGTCGTCAAAGCCGACGCCTACGGCCACGGCCTCCCCCAAACCGCCGCGCGCCTCATGCATGCCGGCGCCGATCTGCTCGCCGTCGCGAACATCGCCGAAGCCGCCACCATCCGCGAGCTGAGCCCCGATTTCCCCGTCCTCCTCCTCAGCGCCACGCTTCCCGACGAGGATCGCTACCTCGCCGAACTCGATCTCGCCGCCACCGTCTCGAGCCTCGACGAAGTCCGCCGCTTCGACGCCGCCGGCCGCGCCGCCGGCAAACCGATCGCGGTCCACCTCAAGATCGACACCGGCATGGGCCGCCTGGGTGTCTGGTTCGACCGCGCGCCCGAACTCTATCGCGCCATCCGCGAGTCTGCCCACCTCCGACTCGCGGGCGTGTTCACGCATTTCGCCAGCGCGGACGACGACCCGACCTTCACCGCCGAACAACGCGCGCTCTTTCTCCGCGCACTCGCCACGTGCGCCGACCTCGATCTCGCGCACGTTCTCATCCACGCCGACAACAGCGCCGGACTCGAAACCACGCCCGGCGCCGGCGGACCTTTCAACGCCGTGCGCGTCGGCCTCCTGCAATTCGGCGTGCTGCCGCACCCGAACTCTCTGCTCGCGCGCGTCCGCACGGAGCCCGTTTTCAGTTTCCACACGCGCGTCGGCCTCGTGAAGGAGTTGCCCGCCGGCACCAGCGTCAGCTACGGCCGCACCCATCGCCTCACCCGCGCGACGCGCATCGCGGTCGTGACCGCCGGCTACGGCGACGGCATCCCGCGCGCCGCCAGCAACCGCGGCGCCGTGCTCATCCACGGCCGCCGCTGCCCGATCCTCGGCCGCGTGTGCATGGACCAGACGATCGTCGACATCAGCGCCATCCCCGATGCCGTGCATTGCGGCGATCCCGTCGTCCTCGTCGGTCGCCAAGGCGACGAACACCTCACGCTCGCCGATTTCAGCGCCGCCGCCGACACGATCCCTTGGGAAACACTCACCTCCGTGACGAAGCGCGTCGCCCGCCGCTACCGGACCGCGCTCCAGTAGCGCGCGCCCGCCGAACGCGCGGATTCGATACGCGACTCAACGAACGCCGCGCGCGAAAGCTTTCTTTGACCACGGATTTCACGGATTGAGACGGATCACGCACCGACGGTCATCCGGACAATCCGTGCCTTTCATCCGTGCGATCCGTGGAAAACAAAAACTCGCCCACGCGGCTTGCGCCCCACTCGCGTCCCAGCACTACGTGGCTGTTCTCTCCGTTGTCCGCCCTCGGTCCTCGGTCCTCGGTCCTCCGTCCTCCGTTTTCCGTCCTCTGAAACCTTCCCGCCGCCGCGCGCGTCTCATCGGCAACCTCCCACGCTCATGGCTACCGCCACTGTTCGTTCGTTCCGCTCGCTTCCGCCGCAAGAAGCCTGGCAACCCCTTCCCGCCGCCGAGTGGACCGAAGCCGCGGCCCGCCACCTGCTCCGCCGCCTCGGTTGGTCGGCCACTCCCGCCGAAACCGCCCGCGCCCTGCGCGACGGCCCTTCCGCCACGCTGAAGCGCCTCTTCGCGCAACCCGTCGCGTTTCCCAAACCCGCGCTCATCGCCCAACTCGAAGCCGACGGCCCGGAACTCTACCGCTCGATGGCGCGCGGCAATTCCGAGCAACGCCGCCTCGCCCAGCAGGACGCGCGCGAACGTTCCCGCGAAGCGCTCGCCGACATGACCATTCAGTGGCTTCAACTCGCCGCGCAGCCGGAGCACGCGCCCTTCGAAAAATGGTGCCTCTTCCTGCAAGACGTGTGGGTCGTCGGCGCCGAGAAAGTCAAAAACTCCGCCCTGCTCTACCAGCATCAGGACTGGATTCGCCGCGGTGCACTCGCCTCCGCGCCCCAGCTCGCGAAAGCCATGTCGCGTTCGCCGGCGATGATCGTCTACCTCGACCTCCAACAGAGCAAAGCCGAGGCCCCGAACGAAAATTTCGCACGCGAACTCTTCGAGCTCTTCACGCTCGGCGAAGGCCACTACACCGAAGCCGACATCAAGCAGGCCGCGCGCGCGTTCACCGGTTACCGTCAAGTCGCGGGAAAATTCCAGTTCGCGCGCCGCCAGCACGACACCGGCGCCAAGACGATCTTCGGCGAGACGGCCGCCTTCGACGGCGACGGCGTGATCGATCTCGTGTTCCGCCAAAAAGCCGCCGGCACCTTCCTCCCGCGCGAGATGGTGAAATTCTACCTCAGCGACACACCGCTCCCCGCCGAATACACCGACGCCCTCGGCGCGTGGTGGGCGCAGCAGGATTACCGCTTCGGCGCGCTGCTCGGCGCCTTCTTCGGCAGCCGTCTGTTCTACGCCGAGGAGTTTCGCGCCAACTCCATCAAGAGCCCGATCCACTACTTCCTCGGCCTGATGCAGGACCTCGACCTCACGCCCGCCCCGCTCGCGCGCCAGGTGATCGGCGCGCTCCGCTCCATGGGCCAGATGCCGTTCAATCCGCCCAACGTCCGCGGCTGGGTCGGCGGTCGCAACTGGATCAACTCCGCCACGCTCGCCGCGCGCCGCAGCGTCGCCAACGCCCTGCTCAATCCGCTCAACGAAGCCACGCTCAACGCCGACGAAGTCTTCGAACTCGACGTCGCCGCGACGAACGGCGTCGCGAACTTCACGCTCGCGCCGGATCGCCTCGACGCGTGGGCCAAGCTCCCGCCCGCCGAAGCCGCGCGCGAGCTCCTCGCGCTCGCGCTCCCCGCGCGCCACGATCCCGCGCTCGCCGAACAACTCGCCGGCTTCCTCGCCCAAGGCAAAGCCGCTCCCCGCGCCCGCGTCCGCACCGCCCTCGCCACGCTCCTCGAATCCCCCGATTACCAGCTCTGCTGAGCGAGCGATCAGCGTTCAGCGGTCAGCCTTCCGCTCTAGCCTCCAAGCTCCCCCTCCCTTCCCTCGCGTCCTCTCGGACTCATTTAGCCGCAAAAACGCACAAAAATCCGACCGCACCACACCTCACGACCGCGCGCCTATAGGCGCCCTCAAAACCTTCACCCGCTCCCCGACCTTTGCGCCTCTTTGCGGCCACCTCTCAGTGTTCAGTCACCAGCCTTCAGCGACCAGCAGTCAGCGGTCAGCCCAATCAATCCACCGGTCTTCCCTCTCAACTCAATCGCGTCGGCGCCGCCGTTTACGCGACTCAGCTTTCAACTTCCCCCGATGAACAACCCGCACCCGTTCCTGCCGTCCACGCGCCGCGAGTTTCTTAAATACACCGGCCGCGGCATCGGCCTGCTCGCGTTCAGCCGCTTCGCGCCTTCGTTCATCGTCGAGTCCGTCGCCGCCGAGGCTCCCGTCGCGGAAAAAGACCGCACCATTCTCGTCCTCGTCCAGCTCGCCGGCGGCAACGACGGCCTGAACACCGTCGTCCCCTTCGCCGATCCCCACTACCGCCGCCTCCGCCCGACCATCGGCCTCACGCAATCCGATCTGCTCCCCGTCAACGACGGCATCGCGCTGCACAAAGCCTGCGCTCCCCTCCACGCGCTCCTCCAGGACGGCAAGCTCGGCATCGTGCAAAACGTCGGCTACCCGAACCCGAACCGCTCGCACTTCCGCTCCACCGAGATTTGGGAAACCGCCGCCGACTCTGACCAGACGCTCGCGACCGGCTGGCTCGGCCGCTACTTCGACAACGCCTGCGCCGGCGCCCCCGGCGACGCCCCGCGCGGCGTCAGCATCGGCAACGAGGTCCCGCAATCCTTCCTCAGCGAGCAGAACCACGCCACCTTCACGCTGCCACCCGGCGGACGCAGCGGTCGCGGCAGCCGCGAGAATCTCGCCCTGCTCGAAACGATGCTCCAGCGCGCGCCCGCCGCCGCGACCGGCGATCACGACGACCACGCGCACGACAACACGAGCTATCTCCGCCACACGATGATGGACGCGCTCGTGACGGAAAAACGCTTTCAACGCATCCTCGCCGACTACCGTCCCGGCGCCGAGTATCCCGGCAGCGGTTTCGCGAATTCGCTGCGCAATGTCGCCGCGCTCATCGCCGCCGGCAACGCCACGCGCGTCTACTACGTCTCCCTCGGCGGCTTCGACACGCACGCCAACCAGGCCGGCGCGCACGCGCAGTTGCTCAAGCAACTCAGCGAAGGCCTCGCCGCGTTCCAGCGCGATCTCGAGAGCAAGCGGCTCGACGGCCAGGTGCTCACGATGACGTTCTCCGAATTCGGCCGCCGCCCGAGTGAGAACGAGAGCCGCGGCACCGACCACGGCACCGCCGCGCCGCTGTTCGTGCTCGGCTCGCGCGTGAAAGCCGGCCTGCACGGCACCGCGCCGAGCTTGGAATTGGAGCGCAACCAGGACCTGACTTTCTCGACCGACTTCCGCGCCGTCTACGCGACCGTGCTCGACCACTGGCTCGCCTGCGACGCGCAGAAAATTCTCGGCACGAAGTTCGCCCCGCTCGCCTTCGTCTGACGAAGCCGTCAGCGATCAGCTGTCAGCTCTCAGCTTTCAGCCGGTAGGGGCGGTTGTCCCGGCGCCCTCTCGAGTCTCGCGTTGGCGCCGTTGCCCCAACCGCCCGCGCACGCACCGCCGCGGGGCACTTCCGCCTTGCGACGCCCTCGCGTGTTCGCGACAACTCCGCCTTCGCGCGCGCAGGACCAACCGGGCCATTCGAGTTCCTTGTCGCCCGCCCCACTCGCACGCCGCGACCTCCCGCTCCCCTTTCCCGCCCTCATGTTCGACCAAGCCTTCGACGCCATCGACAACGTCCTCCGCCGCGAAGACGGCTGCACCACCGAGCTCGATTACACCGAGCAGACGTCCTGGCTCCTCTTCCTCAAATACCTCGACGCCCTCGAACAGGACCGCGCCGACGAGGCCAAGCTCGAGGGCAAGCGCTACACCTACCTCCTCGACAAACCCTTCCGCTGGGAAAGCTGGGCCGCCCCGAAAACCAAGGACGGCACGCCCGACCACCACGCCGCCATGGTCGGCAAGGACCTCGTCACCTTCGTCGACGACTCCCTCTTTCCCTATCTCCAGAAATTCAAGGCCCGCGCCTCCGGCCCCAACACCCTCGAATACAAGATCGGTGAGATCTTCGGCGAGCTGACCAACAAGATCAAAAGCGGCTACAACCTCCGCGAAATCATCGAGCACATCGACGGCCTCCGCTTCCGCTCGCAAACCGAGAAGCACGAGCTCTCCCAGCTCTACGAGGAAAAGATCAAGCGCATGGGCAACGCCGGCCGCAACGGCGGCGAGTATTACACCCCGCGCCCGCTCATCCGCGCCATCATCCGCGTCGTCCACCCGCGGATCGGCGAAAAAATCTACGACGGCGCCTGCGGCTCCGCCGGCTTCCTCTGCGAAGCCTTCGACTACCTCCGCCGCGACGACCTCACCACGCGCGAACTCGACGCGCTCCAGACGCGCACGCTCTACGGCAAGGAGAAGAAGTCCCTCGCCTACGTGATCGCGATCATGAACCTCATCCTCCACGGCATCGAGGCGCCCAACATCGTCCACGCGAACACCCTCGCCGAGAACCTCGCCGACATCCAGGAGCGGGACCGCTTCGACGTCGTGCTCGCCAATCCGCCCTTCGGCGGCAAGGAGCGCCCCGAGGTGCAGGAAAACTTTCCCATCCGCACCAGCGAGACGGCGTCCCTCTTCCTCCAGCACTTCATCAAGAGCCTCCGTGCCGGCGGCCGCGCGGGCATCGTCATCAAAAACACCTTCCTCTCCAACACCGACAACGCCACCGTCAGCCTCCGCCGCCACCTGCTCGAGACCTGCGACCTGCACACCGTGCTCGATTGCCCCGGCGGCACGTTCCAGGGCGCGGGCGTGAAGACCGTCGTGCTCTTCTTCACCAAGGGCCGCCCCACGCGCCGCGTCTGGTTCTACCAACTCGATCCCGGCCGCAACCTCGGCAAAACCAACCCGCTCAACGACGACGACCTCGCCGAGTTCGTCAAACTCCAGAAGACCTCCGCCGACTCCCCAAAGAGTTGGAGCGTCGACGTGGCCGCGCTCGACGCCGAGACGCTCGATTTGTCAGTGAAGAACCCGGCCGGCGGCGAAGCGGTCGCGCACCGCAGCCCGGCGGAAATCATGCAAGAGATCGCCGCCCTCGACGCCGAGAGCGCCGAGGTGCTGAAGAAGATCGGGGCGCTGCTGAAATGAAGAAGGGCTGGCAGACGAAGCGCTTCGCCGAAGTTTTGGACATCCGCAACGGCAGAGGCCAACGGGAGGTCGAATCTCCTTCTGGCGAATATCCTATTTACGGGAGCGCAGGGAACTTGATGGGGATGGCCACGGATTACATCTGCGAAGCCGGAACCACGATCATTGGGCGGAAGGGTAACATCAACAGTCCCATCTTCGTTGAAACTCGATTCTGGAATGTTGATACGGCGTTTGGGCTAGCTGCGAGACCTGGGTTGGAACCAAAGTATCTCTATTACTTTTGTCTGAGTTACGATTTCAGCCTGCTCAATCGTGGGACAACAATCCCGAGCTTGGTCAAATCGGAGTTGCTCGAAATTCAAATGCCCGTTCCTGCGCCCGCCGAGCAGCAGCGGATCGTGGCGGTGCTGGACGAGGCGTTTGCCGGGCTGGCGACCGCGCAAGCCCACGCCGAAAAGAACCTCCAAAACGCCCGCGCCCTCTTCGAAAGCCACCTCCACTCCGTCTTCACCCACCGCGGCAAAGGCTGGGTAGATCGTAAACTGCACTCGGTTTGCCGCGAAATTACCGTCGGATATGTCGGCCCGATGGCGAAGGAATACAGATCGACGGGCGTGACGTTTCTGCGCTCACAGAATATCCGTCCCTTTAAGGTGTCGCTGGAAACCGCGCTATTCATCAGTCGCGAGTTCGATGCGAAGATCGCAAAGTCGCGCCTGCGTCCTGGCGATGTGGCGGTGGTGCGGACAGGCTATCCCGGCACAGCAGCCGTCATTCCGGCGTCACTCCCGGAGTCGAATTGCGCAGATCTTGTAATCGTCCGCCCGGGATCCGACGTCGAAGCGCAGTTTCTGGCGGCGTTTTTCAACTCATCATACGGTAAGGAACACGTCGCGGGTAAGTCGGTTGGCGCCGCGCAAAAACACTTCAATGTTGGCGCCGCCAAAGAGACAGTGATGCACCTTCCTCCGCTCAAAGAACAACGCGCTATTGTCGCTCGCTTCGACGCCCTCGCCGCCGAGACGCAGCGGCTGGCGCGGCTCTACGAGCGCAAGCTCGCGGCGCTGGCAGAGCTGAAGAAATCGCTTCTGCACGCCGCCTTTTCCGGTCAGCTTTAGCGCGCTGTGTCGAGCCTCGTCCCAGAGAAGGCCTTCCTCTTCCGCATCGCGCATGTGGACTGCGTGCCGTGGATTCTGGAGCACGGCCTGCACTGCAAGAACTCGCCGCACCAAGACCCGCGCTACGTGCCCATCGGCAGTGCGGACCTGATTGCCAAGCGCGCCACCAAGGCGGTGCCGATCCCGCCCGGCGGCACGCTGGCCGACTACGTGCCGTTCTACTTCACGCCGTATTCGATCATGATGTATCACATCCACACGGGCTACGGCGGCATCACCCGGCGGGAGAACAAGGACATCGTGATCTTCGTCTCATCGCTGCACCGGCTGCGCGAACTTGCGGTGCCCTTCGTCTTCACCAACCAGCACACCTACGCCGCCGGCACGCAGTTTTTCGACGATCTCGCCCACCTGACGCGGATCGACTGGCCGCTGCTCCAGAGCCGCAACTTCAAGACCGACGATGCCGATCCCGGCAAGCAGCTCCGCTATCAACCCGAAGGCTTGGTGCACCGGCGCGTGCCGCTGGAGGCGTTGATCGGGATCGGTTGCCACAACGACGACGTGCGTGCGCGGCTGGAGTCCGAGGTTGCCGCGCGGGGCTTGAAACTTAACGTGAAAACTGTTCCCGACTGGTATTTCCGATGATGCGCTTCACCCAAGGCAATCTGCTCGATGCGCCCGTGGAGGCGGTGGTCAACACCGTCAACACGGTCGGTGTCATGGGCAAAGGCATCGCGCTGATGTTCAAGGACCGTTTCCCGGAGAACTTCGCAGCCTACGAGGCGGCGTGCAAAGCCGGCGAAGTGAAAGTCGGCCGGATGTTCGTGCAGGCCGGCGTCGAACTCGAAGGCCCGCGCTGGATCATCAACTTTCCCACCAAGCAACACTGGCGCCATCCGACCAAGATCGAGTGGATCGACGCCGGTTTGGCGGATTTGAAAGCCGTCATCCAGGCTAAGGGCATCCGCTCGATCGCTCTACCGCCGCTCGGCTGCGGCAACGGCGGCTTGGACTGGAACGACGTTCGTCCGCGCATCGAAAAAGCGCTGGCCGATCTCGAAGGCGTCGAGGTCGTCGTCTACGAGCCGACGGCGAAGTATCAGAACGTCGCCAAGAAGAACGGCGTCGAAAAACTCACGCCCGCCCGGGCGCTGATCGCCGAACTCGTGCGCCGCTACTGGGTGCTCGGCATCGAGTGCACGCTGATCGAGACGCAGAAGCTGGCGTGGTGCCTCGAACGCTCGATCCGCAAGCTCGGGCTGCCCGACGTGCTCGACCTGCGTTTCGAAGCCAATCGTTACGGTCCCTACGCGCACCGGCTCAGTCACCTGCTCGACGGACTCGACGGCAGCTACCTGCATTGCGACAAGCGCATCGCCGACGCCTCACCCTTCGACACGATCTGGTTCGAGGAAGCCAAGCGCGAGAAGCTGGATTTCTATCTCCGCAGCGCCGAAGCACGCGACTACCTGCCGGCCTTGGAAACCACCGACACGTTGATCGACGGCTTTCAATCGCCGCTCGGCATGGAAGTTCTCGCGACGGTCGACTGGCTGATTGAGCGCGAAGGTGCCGAGCCGACGGTCGACAGTATTCGTCGCGCGCTGGCAAAGTGGCCAGCCGGCGAGGAGCACGCCCGACGCAAATTGAAGGTGTTCGACGATCAGTTGATCGCGCTGGCGTTGGAGAGGCTCGGCAAAGTTGCCATCGCCACATGACTCGTTGCCCGCTGAACGTAGAAACGAACAGGCGCTGCCTTCGTTGGTTCGACGACAGTCATCTTGTTTCAAGCGGCATGAGGCAAAAGCCGACAAATTGTCGTAACGCGCGCTTCCTTGGTGCTTTGCCTGTTTAAACGCAAAACCCCATGAACGAAGCCGAGACCCGCGCGGAGCACATCGATCCGGCCTTGAAGGCCGCAGGTTGGGGTGTCGCCGAGGGCAGCCGGGTGCGGCGGGAGTTTCCGATCACGCTCGGGCGGCTCGAAGGTCACGGCCGGCGCGGCAAGCCGCTCACGGCCGACTACGTGCTCGAATACCGGAACACCAAGCTCGCCGTCATCGAGGCGAAGGCGTGGGGCGAGGAAGTCTCCGCAGGCGTCGCGCAGGCGAAGAACTACGCCGGCATGCTCGCGGTGCGTTTCACCTACGCGACGAACGGCCGCGGCATCTACGGCATCGACATGCGCACGGGCGCGGAGACGCCCGGCGTGCCGCGTTACCCGACGCCGGACGAGTTGTGGCAGGCGACATTCGCGCAGCCCAACGAGTGGCGCAACCGGTTCGCCGCGGTGGCGTTCGAGGACAAGGGCGGCTCGCACCCGAGCCGTTATTATCAGGAGACGGCGGTCGAGCGCGTGCTCGAAGCCATCGCCGGCGGCAAGTCGCGCGTGCTGCTCACGCTGGCGACCGGCACAGGCAAGACCTTCATCGCGTTCCAGATCGCGTGGAAGCTGTTTCACGCCCGCTGGAATCTCTCGCGCGAGCCGAGCCGCCTCCCCCGCATCCTGTTTCTCGCGGACCGCAACATCCTCGCGAACCAAGCCTACAACGCCTTCTCGGCCTTCGAGGATCGGAATCCCGGGTCGTGCGTGCGCATCCGGCCCGATGAAGTGCGCAAGACCGGCAAGCCGCCGAAGAACGGCAGCCTGTTCTTCACGATCTTCCAGACGTTTTTGTCCGGCGCACCGAAGGAGGACGGCACTCCGTCGCCCTATTTTGGCGACTACCCGCGGGATTTCTTCGACTTCATCGTCATCGACGAGTGCCACCGCGGCGGCGCGAACGACGAGAGCACGTGGCGCGACATCCTCGAGTATTTCTCGCCTGCCGTGCAGCTCGGCCTCACGGCTACGCCGAAGCGCGACCAGAACATCGACACCTACCGCTACTTCGGCGAGCCGGTCTACATCTACTCGCTCAAGCAGGGCATCAACGACGGCTTCCTCACGCCGTTCAAGGTGAAGCAATACACGACGACACTCGATGCCTACACCTACACGCCCGACGACACCGTCCTCGAGGGCCAGCCGGAGGTCGGCAAGCGCTACGCGGAGGAGGATTTCAATCGGATCATCGTGATCGACGAACGCGAGCGGCACCGCGTGAAGCTGTTCATGGCGCAGATCGCCCCGCACGAAAAGGCCCTCGTGTTTTGCGCGAACCAGGCGCACGCCCTCGCGATTCGCGACTGCATCAACCAGCTGAAGAAAAGCAGCGACCCGAACTATTGCCACCGCGTCAGCGCCGACGACGGAGACCTCGGCGAGCAGTTCCTGCGCGATTTCCAGGACAACGAGAAGACGAGCCCGCTCGTGCTCACGACGTCGCACAAGCTCTCGACGGGCGTCGACGCGCGGAACGTGCGGCACATCGTGCTGCTGCGGCCGATCCGCTCGATGATCGAGTTCAAGCAGATCGTCGGACGCGGCACACGGCTCTTCGACGGGAAGGATTACTTCACGATCCACGACTTCGTGAAGGCGCACGAACACTTCAACGACCCCGAGTGGGACGGCGAGCCGGTGGAGCCCGAACCGAAGGGTGGCGGCCACGGACCGGGGCCGGGACCGCAACCGCCGCCGCCGCCACCACCACCACCGCCGACAAAGGTCCGCATCCAGCTCGCGCCCGGCAAGGAGCTGACGATCCAGCACATGATGCAGACGACGTTCTGGAGCCCCGACGGCAAGCCGATCTCCGCCGAGGAATTCCTGCGTCGGCTCTACGGCAGCCTGCCCGACTTTTTCCGCGACGAGGCCGAGCTGCGCCAACTGTGGGGCGATCCGGCCACGCGCCAGCAGTTGTTGCAGGGATTGGCGGAGAAAGGCTACGGCCGCGACACACTGGCGGAAGTGCAGCGCGCGATCGATCTGGAGCAGAGCGATCTGTTCGACGTGTTGGCGCTGCTGGCGTTCCAGCTCAAACCCGTGAGCCGCGAGCAGCGGGCCGAAGGCGCGAAGGTCGAACTCAGCACGCACTTCAACAGCAAGCAGCGCGTGTTCCTCGATTTCGTTTTGCGGCAATACGTGCAGCTCGGCGTCGACGAGTTGAGTCCGGAGAAACTGCGTCCGTTGTTGCGGTTGAAATACAAAAACTCGATCGCAGACGCCATGGCCGAGCTCGGCCAACCCGAGCAAATCGGTCAGCTCTTCGCCGAGTTTCAGAAATATCTCTACCGCGACGACGTGGCGTAAGGCGCCCACCCAGCCCATCGCTTCCGGCGGCGTGGGTTTGGCCGTGCGCGAGGCGGCGCGGAGCGGAGCCCGCGCCCCTACCCGATGGCGCCGCTCACTCCGTCGGCTTGCCGATGCCGGAGGCCTTGAAGCCGATCTTCCGGAGCGCGGCGAGGTCGAGGATGTTGCGGCCGTCGAAGATGAACGCCGGTTTCGGCATCGCGGCGTAGATTTTCGCGTAGTCGAGCTTCTTGAACTCGTCCCACTCCGTCACGACCGCAATCGCATGCGCGCCGGCGCAGGCTTCGTCGGCGGATTGCGCCACGCTCAGGCGCTCGTTCGCGCAGCCTTTGCCGAGCACGTCGGTGAGGATCTCGTCGGCCGGCACCTTCGGATCGTAGACGCACACCTTCGCGTGCTCGGCGAGGAGGTCGCGGCAGACGTTGATCGCGGCCGTCTCGCGCGTGTCGTTGGTGTCCTTCTTGAAGGCGAAACCAAGCACGGCGATTTTCTTGTCCGCGACCGTGTTGAAGAGCTCCTTCACGATCCGCGAAGCGAAGCGCTTCTTCTGCCAGTCGTTCATCGCGACGACACTGCCCCAGTAGGCGGCAACCTCGGGCAGGCCGAAGGTTTCGCAGAGATACGTGAGATTGAGAATGTCCTTCTGGAAGCAGGAGCCGCCGAAGCCGACCGAGGCCTTGAGAAATTTCGGGCCGATGCGGCTGTCCTTGCCAATGGCGTTGGCCACTTCGTCGACGTCCGCGCCGGTCGCTTCACAGAGCGCCGAGATCGAGTTGATCGACGAGATGCGCTGCGCGAGGAAGGCGTTGGCCACGAGCTTCGACAACTCGGACGACCAGAGATTGGTGGTGATGACGCGCTCGCGCGGCACCCAGCGGCCATAGACGGAGGCGAGCGTCTCGACGGCCGCATCGCCCTCGGGCGTGCGCTCGCCGCCGATCAACACGCGATCGGGCGCGATGAGGTCCTGCACCGCGGTGCCTTCGGCGAGAAACTCGGGATTGGAGAGCACCTGCGCCTTCAAGCCGCTGCCATTCGAGGCGAGAATCGAGCGGATCGTGTCGGCGGTTTTCACCGGGATCGTCGACTTCTCGACGATGATTTTCGAACCGGTCGCATGCTGCGCGATCGTGCGGGCGACCGATTCAATGTAGCGGAGGTCCGCCGCGCGACCGGCACCGACGCCGTAGGTCTTCGTGGGCGTATTGACGGCGACGAAGATGATGTCGGACGACTTGATGTTGCCGGCCACGTCAGTCGAAAAATGGAGGTTCTTCCCGCGAGCTTGGCGGACGACATCGTCGAGGCCCGGCTCGTAGATCGGCAGCTTGTCGCTGTTCCATGCGGCGATGCGGCCCGCGTTCATGTCGACGACCGTGACCTCGATGTCCGGGCACTTGAGCGCGATCATGGCCATCGTGGGACCGCCAACGTAACCAGCACCAATGCAGCAGATTTTCATAGGGAAGAATGCGCAGGTTGCCTGTGGCCCGGCGCGAATCCAAGGACGATTTTCCCATCGCGTGTTCGGATTTAGCGCCCAAGCAACAAAAAAGCCGGGCGCTGCGGCCCGGCTTTGATCGAGAGGGGTGGAGCCCGGTCAGGCGGGGCTCGGCGCCGGCGCTGCGCTGCCCGGCGTATCGGAAGCCGGATTCGCGCGATCAGCGGGCTTCGACGTCTCGCGGGGCGTCGGCTTGCTCGTGACGATCGGCGACTTGATCTCGCCGTGCTGCAGAATCTCGAGGACGTGCTTGCCCTCGATCGTCTCGTGCTCGAGCAGCGCCTGCGCGATCTTGTCGAGCGGAGCGCGGTGCTCGCCGATGATCTGTTGGGCGCGCTTGTATTCGCTGTTCAGGATGTCGGAGACGGCGGTGTCGATCTTGCGCGCGGTGTCCTCGCTGAGATGCTCGGAGCGCGTGATGTCGCGACCGAGGAAGACGGTGTCCTGATTGTTGCCCATCGCGACGGGCCCGAGTTCGCTCATGCCGTAGTCGCACACCATCGCGCGGGCGATGCGGGTCGCCTGCTTGATGTCGCCGTAGGCACCGTTGCTGAAGTCGCCGGTGACGAGCTCTTCCGCGATGCGGCCGCCCATCGCCATGCAGATTTGATTCAGCATGCGTTTCTTCGGCTGCGTGAGGATGTCCTTCGACGGCAGGTAAGTCGTCGAGCCGAGGCTCTGGCCGCGCGGGATGATCGTGACCTTGTGCACGGGCATCGTGCCGTCATCGAGGACGGCTTGGATGATGGCGTGGCCGGCTTCGTGCCAGGCGACGAGGCGCTTCTCGGCGTCGTCCATGACGCGGCGGCGCGAAAGGCCCCAGAGGACTTTGTCGCGCGCCTCATCGACGTCGGTCATGTCGACCTTCTTTTTGTTACGACGAGCGGCGAGGAGCGCGGCTTCGTTGAGGAGATTGGCGAGTTCGGCGCCGGAGAGACCCGGCGTGCCGCGCGCGATGACGGCGAGGTCGACGTTGTCGGCCAGCGCGATCTTGCGCGCGTGGACGCGGAGAATCTGTTCGCGGCCGACGATGTCGGGCAAATCGATCGTCACCTGGCGGTCGAAGCGGCCCGGGCGGAGCAACGCGCTGTCGAGCACGTCGGGGCGGTTCGTCGCGGCGATAATGATGATGCCCTCCTGCGTGTCGAAGCCGTCCATCTCGACGAGCAGCGAGTTGAGCGTCTGTTCGCGCTCGTCGTTGCCACCGCCGAGGCCCGCGCCGCGCTGCCGGCCGACGGCGTCGATTTCGTCGATGAAGATCAGGCAGGGCGCGTTCTTGCGGCCTTGTTCGAACATGTCGCGCACGCGGCTCGCGCCGACGCCAACGAACATTTCCACGAAGTCCGAACCGCTGATTGAGAAGAATGGCACGTCCGCCTCGCCGGCGATGGCCTTCGCGAGGAGTGTTTTACCGGTGCCCGGAGGACCGACCATGAGGATGCCCTTCGGGATGCGACCGCCGATCTTCTGGAACTTCTTCGGGTCCTTCAGGAACTCGACGACTTCGCTGACCTCCTCCTTCGCCTCGTCGCAACCGGCGACGTCGGCGAACGTAAGGCGGTCCTTCTCACGCGTGAGCAGCTTGGCGCGGCTCTTGCCGAAACTGAGGGCGCCCTTGCCGGCGTTGCGGAGCTGACGGACGAACAGGAAATAGAGCAGGCCGATGACGATGACGAACGGCAGGATGTTATAGACCAGCTGGGTCATCGCGGTCGTCGCGGGTTTTTCC
This sequence comes from Candidatus Didemnitutus sp., assembly GCA_041906465.1. Classification (GTDB taxonomy): domain Bacteria; phylum Verrucomicrobiota; class Verrucomicrobiia; order Opitutales; family Opitutaceae; genus Didemnitutus. The sequence continues at coordinate 342,432 of JAYRJE010000004.1, forward strand.
ACAAACGCCTGCGAACGCTGCAACCGCTCGAAATTGCCATCGGTCAGGCGGCCGACGGCGTAAAACGCGTCGGTCGTCCCGGCGCCTTCCTTTTCGCCCGGCAACGAAGCGCCCTTCAGTTTTCCCGCCACGCTATACCAATCGCGGCCCCCCGACGGGTCCGGCTGGATCGAGCCAGAAAGAATTTTCCCCTGCTCAGCGAGTTCGATCACTTGCGGCATTTTCAGCTGCGCCGGCTGAGCGGACTTGGCAGGATTGAAATAAAAGAGGGCGACGATCGCCGCGATGATGGCCAGCCAGATAAGCATGACCTTCGGCTGAAAACTCTCCGGGGGCAGGTTCTTCAGGGGGCGCCGTTTCTTATTGTCGTCGTATTCGGGCATTCGGTGGATGGGACTGGGGTCGGAACGTTGAGGTTCCCCTAGGATAAGTCAAATGAAGGCCCGGAGGAAATTCGTCCCGGAATCGGAACGGATTCACCGATACTGCAGGGACAGCTTCCCGCGGCGCACGACCGCGAACGTTTGGGTGCCAAGACTGAACTTCGTGTCCCGCCCGAGCTCGACCGCCGCGAGCAACTGCTCGAAACCTTGCCGCGACAAATCGGTGTCTGGCCGCACGGCGAGCAACCAGCGGTGCAATGCCCTGCGCCAGAGCGCGCGCGGCTTTTCCCCGAGCGTCCGCAGATCGAGCTGGCCGCGGCGAAGCGGCGCGAGTTCGTCCAGCCACGCTTCGAGGGCGACATCGTCTTCCTCCAGCCGTTCACGCGACAGCGCGGCGCCGGCGAGGGCGTCGCGCCCGGCAGCTTTGATCCACGCCGGCATCACCGAACCGCGAACGCGATTGCGCAGGTAGGTCTCCGCCCCATTGGTGGCATCTTCGCACCAGCGGGCGCCGCAGCCGCGTAACGCGGCGACGATGTGGGCCTTCTTCAGCGTCAACAGCGGTCTCAAGTGCACCCGACCGTCCGCCTGTTCCTGCACCGGTCGCGGCGCCGCGAGTCCGCTGGTGGCGCTGCCGCGCGCGAGCCGCATCAGCATCGTCTCGGCGATGTCGTCCTGCTGGTGCCCGAGCCAGAGCAGACGCAGTTTGCGCTTCCGCATCTCTCGGGCGAAGAACGCATGGCGCGCTGCGCGGGCGGCTGCTTCGGAGACGGCCCCGTCGGTTTTGCGGGTGGCGCGCTTGCGCGCCACGTGACGCGCAAGCGCGCCACCGACGTAATCCCATTGCGCAGAGACAAACTTCACCCCGAGTGCGACACAAACCTCGCGGCAGTATTTCTCGTCCGCATCCGCCGCCCGCCCGCGCAAACGATGGTTGAAATGCAACGCGACGAAGTCCCGTCCCCAGCGCCCAGGCGCCTCGGCCCAGAAGAGCAGGAGCAGCGCGAGAGAGTCGGCTCCGCCCGAGAATGCGATCGCCCACCGTGGCGCCTTGGCGCGCGGGCGCCGGCGTTTTTCGCGTTCCCAGTCGGCCAGCGCGTAGTGCATCGCCGCCGGATGCAGCGCGGCGTGCGAGATGCGCTGCGCAAACGCCACCGCGATGGCGGGCCAGTCGGGACTGGGCTGCGTCTCCCGTCGACGTTTCGATTCTCGCCCGCTTGTCATTCTAAGCGGAGCGAAGAATCCAGAATGACGTTCGCTGCGTTCATGAGCTGGATTCTTCGCTACGCTCAGAATGACAGGTTGCGTGGGTCCGAGAACGATCGATGTCGGCGGCCGCGCAGGAGCTCGGTCCTCCATCCACCGGATCAGGCCCTCACTTGAAGCTCAGAAACTCCTTGCCGAAATACGGCACGAGCGCCGCGGGGATCTTCACGCGGCCGTCGGCTTGCAGATTGTTTTCGAGCAGCGCCGCCAGCACGCGCGGCACGGCGAGGCCGGAGCCGTTGAGCGTGTGCACGAGTTCGGGTTTGCCGGTTTCCTGGTTGCGGAAACGGATCTGCGCGCGGCGCGCCTGGAAGGCCTCGAAGTTCGAGCAGCTTGACACCTCGAGCCAGCGCTTCTGGCCCGCGGCCCAGACTTCGAGGTCGTATTTCTTCGACTGGGAGAAACCGAGGTCGCCACCGCACATCAGCAGCACGCGGTAAGGCAGCTCGAGCTTGCGCAGCAGGCGCTCCGCGTCGTCGCGCAGCGCATCGAGTTCCTCGTAGCTCTTCGTCGGGTGAACCCACTTCAGCAGCTCGACCTTGTCGAACTGGTGCAAGCGGTTCAGGCCGCGCACGTCTTTGCCGTAGCTGCCCGCCTCGCGGCGGAAACACGGCGTGTAGGCGCAGCGCTTGATCGGCAGCGCGCTCTCCTCGACGATCTCGTCGCGGAAGAAATTCGTCAGCGGCACCTCCGCCGTCGGCACGGCGAAAAGCCGGTCGGGCGTCGTCTCATACATCTGCCCTTCCTTGTCCGGCAGCTGGCCGGTGGCGGTGGCGCTGGCGGCGTTGACGAAGATCGGCGGCGCGACCTCGGTGTAGCCGGCCTTCACGTCCTCATCCAAGAAGAACTGCAGCAGCGCGCGCACGATCTTCGCACCGTCGCCGACGTAGAACGGAAAACCCGCGCCCGTGACCTTCGCGCCGCGGCCGAAATCGAGCAGGTTCTCGAAACCCTTGATCTCCCAGTGCGGCTGCGCGGCCGGCGAGACGGCGTTCACGTCGCCGTGCGTGGCAAACACCACGTTCTGCTCCGGCGTCTTGCCCTCGGGCACGGACGCGTGCGGGACGTTCGGCAGCGTGAGCATCGCTTCGCGCCATTTCTCCTCGACCGTCTTCAGGCCTTCCTCGCGCGCCTTCACTTCGGCGGAAACGGCCTTCATCTCCTGCACCTTGGCGAGAAATTCCGGCGAGCCCTTCTTCAGCGCGGCCATTTCGTTGTTGGCCGCCTTCTGCTTGGCGCGGAGCTGCTCGACCTCGCCGAGCTGCGAGCGCCACGCGTGATCGAGCGCCAGCACCGCATCGAGATCGACGTCGAGGTGCTTCTTGGCAATGGCGGCGCGGACGACATCCGGCGTTTCGCGAAGGACTTTGGGATCGAGCATAGGAGCGACGATTAACCGGGGAACGCCACGCCCCAGCAAGGCGATTTTGGGAGCTAGGAATCGACGGGAACCTCCAGCAGGCTCCGACAAGGGAAGCTATCCGTGCGGCTTTTTTATCGCCGCCAACCGGTCCACCTGGGCGCAAACCTCCTCGACTGTGATCAAATCCATGGCCCGCGCGTCATGCACGCGTTGGTGCCAGCCGGGCTGCGCTGCGCCGAGAAACTGTTGCGCCGCCTCGGCGTAGCGGTCCACGCAGTAGCGCTGCTCCGGCCACGGCCCGGTCAGCGCCGAGCGGGCGACCGCGTAAAGTCCCACGACCGGCGTGCCGACCGCCGCGGCGAGATGCACCGGCCCGGTGTCGGGCGCCAGCAAGCCTTCGGCACCGGCCAGAACCGCCGCGAGCGTGCGCACCGAGGTGCGCCCGGCGAGGTTCAGCGCCGGCACTTTCAGTTGGGCCGCGACAGCGTCCGTCAGCGCTTTTTCCGCTGAACCCGCGCCGCCCGTAAGCACGATTCGCCAGCCGGTCGTGCGCGCGACGTGATCGGCGACAGCGGCGTAGCGCGCGGCGCGCCAGTTGCGCTCCGGTTTGCTCGCCGCCGGGTTGATCGCGAAATACCTCCCCTCGCCCACCAGCGTCCGCGCGGCCGCGGCATCGGTCGTGCCGAGCGGGAGCGCCAAGCGGCGGACCTGGTTTTCCGGCGCAATGCCGAGGGCTTGGGCAAACCCGAGAAATCCTTCGGCGAGGTGCTCGTCGCGATAAGAGAGGCGTTCGTTGACAAACCAGCCGTGCAGATCACGACCGCGGCGCGCATCGAACCCGATCTTCCGCCGCGCCGGCACGCACGCATGCACGAGGTTCGAGCGGAAGCTCGCCTGCGCCGCGAGCAGCACGTCGAAATCGCGGCCCCGCAGCGTCCGGCGCAACGCCAGGTAGTCCCCCAGCTTCATCGGTCGCGGCACCGTCACGAACTCCACGCCGTCGAGTCCGAGGAGCAGCTCGCGCGTCATGCCGCTCGTGACCCACGTCAGCGACGCGTCGGGAAAGTTTTTTCGCAACGTCTGCACGAGCGCCGTCGCGAGCACGACATCGCCGAGCGCCGAGAGGCGCACGAGACAAATACGGCGCGGGGCGGCGGTTTGCACTCAGCTCGTCCGGGCGGACGGAAACGGCGCGCGCGCGTCGCCGCGGTCGGCCTCCATGCGGCGCTTCAGCCGCGCGAAAACATCGCGCGCCGTCAGCAAGCGCATATCCCCCACCGGCGCCTGAATGTAGAAATTCGTCGCACTCGTCAGCGGATACGGCCCGGACAGGCGCGGGTCGGTTGGACCGAAAATGCCCAGCGTCTTCACGCCGAGCGCCGCGGCGAGTTGCAGCGGACCGGTGTCGTTCGAAATCACCCAGTCCGCGTGCGTGATGAGCGCCGCGAGCGAGTTCAGGCTGGTGTTGCCCGTCAGGTTGACGAAGGCACCGTCCGGAAACGCCTCCTTGCAGGGCAGGTAATGCGAGCCCGCCCACACGACCTTGCGGCCGGCCTCGCGCACGAGCAACGACGACAGCTGAGCGAACTCCGGCCAGCGTTTGTCCTCGCGACGGCTCTCGGGAAACATCAGCACCGGACGCAGGCCGTTGCGCTTTTCCATGAACGAGAGGTTGAGCTTGCCGAAGTCGCGAAAGTGCAGCGGACCATGCAGCTCAGGCTGGGCGTCAACCGTGACGAGAAACTGCAACAAAGTCTCGAGCGGATGGTGCGGCCCCGGCGTCGGCGCGCTGATCTTCTCACTGTAGAAGAATGTGGCGCCTTCGCGCGCGTCGGCGCGACCGAGCTTTCGCTTCGCGTGCGTCCACTTGATCATCAGCCCGGAGCGGAGCAGCCCCTGGAAATCCCACACGGCGTCGAAGTGCCGCGCGCGCACCTCGCGCATGAGCTGGAAGAAACCGCGCACGCCGCCCAGTCGGCGGAACACGAAAATCTGGTCCACCACGCTGCTCGACCGCACCAGCGGCGCAAACACGTCCCGCACAATCCACGACACGCGCCAGTCCGGCTGTTGCGCTTTCAGCGCGGCCGTGACCTGCAGGCCGTGCACGATGTCGGCGAGCGAAGCGGGTTGAATGATGAGCAATTCGCGCATGGAGCCGGTGGAGAAATTCCTTTCAACCACCAGTGAGTTAGGTTTCATCCGACTTCGCCGAAGGCAAATTCAATCACCTTGAGCAGGAAAAATTTGAGGCAATTCAGTTCGCTCGACCATCGGCCGGCCCGCCATGGTTAAGCCGGCACTTCAACTCACCGGCTGGCTCCTCGCGCACCTGCCAGTCGCAGTTCTGCGCGTGCTCACGTGGCTGGTCGCAATCGGCTTCTATTATCTCGTGCCGAGTCGCCGTCGGTTGATGCACTCGAATCTGCATCACGCGTTCCCCGAGCGGTCCGCCGCGTGGCGTCGCACCACCGCGCGCGAATGCATCCGGCGCTTCGTCGAGACCGCATTCTACTCGCTGGCCAGTCCCTATCTCAGCGCCGAGCGCGTGCGCCGCATCGTCCGCGGCACCGACTCGCTGCGGGCCGCCTTCGCGGCCCATCGCACGCACCCACAGGCCACGCTGTTCTGCTCACCGCACTTCGCCCACTGGGAGGCGCAGACGGCGCTCTCGCTCCTCGTCGACGGCCCGTTCCCCGAGTTCGCGTCGATCTTCCGGCCGATCGACAATCCATCGGCCGACGCATTCATCCGCCAAACCCGCGAGCGCTTCGGCATGCGGCTGCTGTCGCGCAAACAAGGTTTTCAGGAGGCCGTGAAAATCCTCCGCCGCAACGGATTCATCGGCATCCTCCACGACCAAAACGCCGGCGACCAAGGCGCACTCACGCTCCTGTTCGACCGGGTGTGCTCGACCACCGAACTGCCGGGACTGCTCGCGACGAAGTTCAACGCCGCGGTCTACGTCATCTACCCGCGTTACCTCGGTTTCTGGCGGGTCGAGTTGCACGTGGAGCGCATCGCGCACGAGGGCACCGCGGCGGGCGTCACGATCGCGCTCAACCGCTGGCTCGAGGAAAAACTCCGCGCCGACGAGAACCAGTGCACCTCGTGGCTCTGGGGCCATCAACGCTGGAAAAACCAGGACGCGCCGCACGCGCGTTTCCGCCTCGGGCAAAAACGCAATTTCCTCGCCGACGAACTACGCCTGCGCGGTCTCGCCGCCCTGCCCCGCCGCACGCGGATTTGGGTGCGCCTGCCCAACTGGCTCGGCGACGTCGTCATGGCGCTGCCGCTGCTGCGTGCGATCCGCACCGCGCGGCCCGACGCCGAAATCACCTTCGTGGCCAAGGCCGCCTACCTGCCGATGCTCGAGAACCTCGCGCTCGCCGACCGCTACCGCGCGCTGCCCAAGGCCGGCGGACTCGCCTACTTCGCGGAATTCTGGCGCGCACGCGGCGAGTTTCCCGATTGCTACCTGCTCTTCACGAATTCGACGCGCGGCGACCTCGAAGCCTGGTGCACCGGCGCGCGCCAACGCTTCGGTCTCGTGCGGCCCGGCCACCCGCGTCCGTTGCTCACGCACCGCTTCGAGCTGCCGGCCGATTACGACGAAGCGCAAAATCACCAGCTCGCGCTCTGGACGGATTTTCTCCGGCGCTTCGGCCTCGAACAACCGGCCGACCTTTCGCCGCTAAGGCTGTCCGCGGTCAGCAATCAGCGATCGGCCTCCGCGCAGATCGGCCTGATCTGCGGCTCCGAAAACACGCCGGAAAAGCGCTGGCCCGCGGAGCACTGGCGCACGCTGATCGGCGCACTGCCGGAGCAGAAATTCGCGCTCTTCGGCACGCCCAACGACCGGGCGATCACCGACGCCATCGCCGCCGGCTTTGGTGAGCGCGTGGAGAATCTCGCCGGCAAGACCGGCCTCGTCGAATTTGCCGCACGCCTTCAAGGCTGCGCGGCGCTCGTCGCGAACGACACCGGCGGCATGCACCTCGCCAACGCCCTCGGTGTTCCCGTGATCGGCCTGTTTGGCCCCACGAATCCGGTCCGCACCGGCCCCGTGTTTACCGCGCCGAAGCTTCTCCTGCAACCGCCCGGCTGCCCGCCCACCGGCGGCGGCTCGCTCGGCGACCTGCGCCCCGAGACGGTGGTTGCCGCCTTGCGCGAACAGCTTCAGGTGAATTGATCCCGTGCCCCTCCTCGACGTCACCGACCTCCGCACCCACTTCCACACGCGCAGCGGCGTTTACCGCGCGGTGGAGGGCGTGAGCTTCGCCATCGAGCGCGGCGAGACGCTCGGCATCGTCGGCGAGTCCGGCTCCGGCAAATCCGTGACGTGTTATTCGCTCATGGGCCTGATTCCGCAGCCGCCCGGCCGGATCGAGAGCGGACGCGCGCTGTTCGACGGCACCGACCTGCTGCATTGCACGCCCGCCGAGCGGCGCGCGATTCGCGGCAAGCGCATCGCGATGATCTTCCAGGATCCGATGACGTCGCTGAATCCCTACCTGCGGATCGGCGAACAGATCATCGAGCCGCTGCTCATCCACGAAAAGATCACCCGCGCCGACGCGCTCGCCCGCGCGCGCGCGATGCTCGACGAGGTGGGCATCAACGAGCCCGACCGCCGCCTGCAACAATACCCGCACGAATTCTCCGGCGGCATGCGCCAGCGCGTGATGATCGCGATGGCGCTGATCACGAATCCCGAACTGCTCATCGCCGACGAGCCGACGACCGCGCTCGACGTCACGGTGCAGGCGCAGATCCTCGAGCTGATCAAAAAACTCCAACGCGAGCACGGCATGGCCGTGATCTTCATCACCCACGATCTCGCGGTGGTGTCCGGCCTGTGCGATCGCGTGCAAGTGATGTATGCCGGTCGCATCGTCGAGCGCGCGCCGACCCGGGCGATCTTCACCACGCCGAGCCATCCTTACACGCAGGCGTTGCAACGCTCGATCCCCGCGATCCAACCCAAGGGCGAAGCGCTTTACACCATTCCCGGTCTGCCGCCGGATCTTTCGAAGCCGCTCGCCGGCTGCCCATTCGCCCCGCGCTGCCCGCACGCCGTCGAGTTTTGTCACCGCGATCCGGTCGCGCTCCGGCCGGTGCGTCCCGAGCAGGAAAGCGCGTGCCTGCGCGTGCAACGTGGAGAAATCCAACTGTGAGCCCACGGCACACACAGAATACACAGAGGCCAGAGGCCGGCACCAGACGTCCGTTCGGGGCGCTTTTTCTGCGTGTTCAATGTGTTCCGTGGGTTTTCACCCAACCCCACCGACCGGAAGAGCCCACGAAACACACTAAACACCCAAAATTGCAGCGAGCGCGTCTCTTTTGGTGTGGTTCGTGTGTTTCGTGGGCCCCTTGCTTCGTCGGGTTTTCCGTGGGCCCCCTCCATGCCTGACCCACTCCTCGAACTTCGCGACGTGCAGACCCACTTTCCGGTGGAGTCAGGCTTCTTGCTGCGCCAGCAAACCGGCACCGTGAAAGCCGTCGACGGCGTATCGCTGTCCCTCGCGCGCGGCGAGGTCGTGGGTCTCGTCGGCGAGTCGGGCTGCGGCAAGTCCACGCTCGCCCGCACAATCATGCAACTCGTGCCGACGACGGGAGGCAGCGTGATCCTCGGCGGCAGGAACCTCACGCTCTCCTCCGCCGCCGACGTCAAAGCCGCGCGCCGTCAGATGCAGATGGTCTTTCAGGACCCGTTCGCGTCCCTCAACCCACGCATGACGGTGTTCGACACGCTGGCGGAGCCGTTGCGCGTCCATGGCGTTTGCCCGGAGGCCGAGGTGCCGGCCCGCGTGGCGCGCCTCATGGAGCTGGTCGGCCTCGCGCCGCGTTTTTCCCGGAAGTATCCGCACGAATTCTCCGGCGGCCAGCGCCAGCGCATCGCCATCGCTCGCGCGCTCGCGCTCGAGCCCCGGCTCATCATCGCCGACGAACCGGTCTCGGCGCTCGATGTCTCGATTCAGGCGCAGATTCTCAACCTCCTCGCGACGCTCGTGCGCCAGATGAACCTTTCTCTCCTGTTCATCGCGCACGACTTGTCCGTGGTGAAGCACATCAGCGACCGCGTCGCGGTGATGTATCTCGGCAAGATCGTCGAACTCGGGCCCGCCGCCGAAGTGATCGAGCGTCCGCGGCACCCTTACACGCGCGCCTTGATCAGCGCGATTCCGACTGTGCGCCCCGAGGACGGTCGCGAGCGCATTGTCCTCGCCGGTGACCCGCCCTCGCCCATGAACCCGCCCGGCGGCTGCCCCTTCCATCCGCGCTGTCCTTACGTCCGGGAAAAATGCCTGCCCACCGTGCCCCCGCTTCGACCCGCGGGCCCCGACCACACCGCGGCGTGCGTGCGCTTGGACGAGATCGATTGAAATCCGCGCCCCGGCGAGTCCTCAACTGACACACCGCTGTCAGCAGCAACGATTATCCTGCCGCCGTGAAAACCGATTCTCTCGCCACTCGTCGCGCGTCGCTCCGCGAACTCCGCACGATTCCCGGCATCGGTCCGAGCCTCGCGCTCGACCTCTACTCCCTCGGCATCCGGCGCATCGCTGATCTCAAAGCCAAAGACCCCGAGAAACTCTATCGGCAGCTCGAGCGCCGCACGGCAACGAAGCAGGATCGCTGCGTGCTCTACACCTTTCGCTGCGCCGTCTATTTCGCAGAGACGAAGAACCCCCGCGCCGATCGCCTGCGGTGGTGGAACTGGAAGGACGCGGCCGCCGGGAAGCCCCCCAGGCGCCGCGCCACCGGGACGGGCTGAAACCGGTCCCGATCACCGCTGCGGCACCACGCGCACGAAATCCGAATACGTGATCCGCAGGTCCTCCTCGATCGACTTGAAGAAAAAGAGCCGTCCGCGGAAACGAGACCGCGATTCGCGCGGCAAGGACGGGCGCCCCTCCGCCGGCGGCGAAAACTCCATCGTGACTTCGAGCTCCGTCATCTTCACCCCGATCGCCGGCGAGAACGGTCCTGCCAGCCGCAACGTGAACGCCTGCACGGTCGCCGGCTGTTTGGTGAACTTCAGATCGAGCACGAGATGCGCGAGCAGCGGCTCCTTCAAATCCTCGCGAAAGCGTCCGCGAAATTCCGCCGTCGTCGCGTCCTCGCGCCGCGGCTCAAACGTGCCGCGATCAAGGTCGCCCTTTTCGAAGGTCGCACGCGCCGTCGGCGGCGTGCTGCTCGCCTTGTAGCGCAGGTAACGCTCGATCTCCTCCGCGGTCGGCGCGCGACCGTCGCGTTCCAGGAGCGTCCATTCGCCGCCCTTCGGCCGCGAGGGGTCGAAGCGCTCCACCGAGGTCTCCGCGCCGCGCGTCGTGGTCAGCGTGTAGGCCCAGCCGCGCGGCGCGTCGGAAGTGAACTGCGCGAGCGCCGCACTGAAGTAAGCCGGCAGTTCCGCGGCGGCAGTGCATGCCCCAACGCAGAAACATGCCGCCACGCACACGACCCAATGGAGGGCCGAGCTCCCGCGAGGCCGGCCCTCACCACCGCGGCCGCGTTCGCGCCGCAGCCTCGCGGGATCTCGGCCCGACCGGGTTTCACCGACCCAAGTAACCAGGGATGACAGAGGCAAAATCATGGCGCCGTTTCGCCGCGGGCAATGAACCAGTCGAAGCTGCCGGCAAACGTCACGTGGCCCGCCCGGTCCTTCAACTCGACCCGCACCGTGGCCGTCGTGCGGATCTTCGTCTCAAGGTCGCGCACGAGATTCGCCCGCGTAAGATCGTCCGGTTGGGCGTAGGCGAGCAGGTCGCCGCTGCCGGCCTGCCGGTATTTCAGCTGCACGCCGCGCACCACCGCGAACACCTTGCCGTCGAGCTGCGGAAAATCGCGCTGCAGGCACGCGGCGCTGGCCGCTTCGGCGAGCGCGAACTGCGCCGCCGCGTGCGCCGTGCCGACGTGATTCTGCACGACCGGCGCGAAAGGCAGCTCGAGCAAGTGCGCGGCGCCGGCCGGCGCGGCGACGAGTCCGAGCGCTTGGTTGAACGCGAGGTCAGTGGGCTTCACGCCGCGATGTGACGGGGGCGAGGCCTAGGTTGGCAACGCCGTTTGCAGATCGAACCAAGGCGTTCGCTGAAGAACGTCCGGCAACGAAACGACCCGGGCGCGTGATCTTGCCTAAGAAACGGCGCCGTCACGCGTGGTGCATAGGGAGACTATCATGCACACCGCCACCATGACTCAACGCTTCGGCGTTCCCGCGTTAGTCGCAGCGACGTTCCACGTCGTGTTGCTGTTTGGGATTCGTCCGCCCCTCCCCACCGGAATCGGTGCGATCATCGCCGACCCGCCGGTCAGGTTGCCGCCCATTCCGATCGAGCCCCTCACGCCGCCCAAGCTCGATCCCGAGTTCACCCATGAGCAGGTCAAGCCACTCGAGAAACCCGGCCCCGTGAAACCGATCACGGAGGATCGCTCCACCGTGTTGCGGCCGGACTTGCCGCCGACGCCGTTCGACCCGCCGACGACGCGCCTTCCCGCCGTGGAGAAACTCATTCCGCAGGAATGGGGCGACGGCTCCACCGGCAAGCGCACGATCGGCGGACCCGACGGCGCGCCCATCTTTCCCCTCGACAAACTCGACGCCCAACCGCGCACGAAAGTGCAGGTGTCACCCGACTATCCGTTCGCGCTCCGCGCGGCCGGCATCGAGGGCAACGCGATGATCGAGTTCGACGTCGATGCCTCCGGCCGCGTGGTCTCGGCCCGGGCGCTGAGCGGCACGCACCGCGAATTCGCGGATGCGGCCGTGCGCGCCGTGTTGAAGTGGCGCTTCGAACCGGGCAAGCGTCTGGGCAAGGCCGTGCCGTTCCGGATGGTCGTGCCGATTGGATTCACCGTGACCGACCCGAACTGAGGTAGGCTAGTTTGCCGCTCGGCCCGCGCGGACTTCGGTGAAGCGATTCACGCGCTGCACCAGTTCGTGCGGGCTGAACGGCTTCGTCAGATAATCGAGCGCACCGAGTTCAAGGCCGAGGTGGCGCGAATCGGTCGACGCCCACGCGGAGACAATGATGATCGGAATCGTCGCGGTCGCCGGATCACGCCGGAGAATTTCGCAGACGCCGAAACCGTCGAGATCCGGCAGCATCAGATCGAGCAGGATCAAATCCGGGCGTTGCCGCTGGGTTTCCGCGAGCGCCTCCCAGCCGTTGGCCGCCGTCGCCACCGAGTGCCCCGCCTTCCGCAGGTGATACGCGAGCAATTCAACCAGTTCCGGTTCGTCGTCGACGGCGAGAATGTGGGCGGCGGGCATCGGCGGGATGCTCGCACGCCTGTGTGGCGCGACGGCGACGATCGCGTGACAAACGCGTGAAATACCGCGCGCTTACCACCGGTGATAAGCCGGATGCCCGGGCTGCACCGCCACGAAAGTTCCGCGGCACGTCGCACGTGGTTTGCCGCCGGCGGTGAGCACGCCTTCGATCACGGCGCGATCCGCCGACGACTCCACGACGCGCGCGACGAGTTCCACCGGACCGTCGGTCGGCGTGGGGCGCATCATCTTGATCGCGTAGTCCGCCGTCACGGTGCAGGGAGGTTTCTCCAGTTTCGCCTGCTGCATGAGATGCCATGCGGCAGTCCAGTTGCAGTGACAGTCGAGGAGCGAGCCGATGATGCCGCCATTCAACACGCCCGGAAACGCCTCGTGATGTTGCTCTGGCGTCCACGTCGCGACCACCTCGTCGCCGCGCACGTGGCTTTGGATGTGCAGTCCCTTCGGATTGGCAGGGCCGCAGCCGAAACAAATGCTTTGGGGCGAGTAGAGCTGCTGCAGCGAGAGTTCGGACATGGCGCGAAAGAAGGGCGAAACTCGGGCAAAAAGAAAAACCGAAAGTCGGCCCGCACACGTTCCCTTCCGGCGCCGGTTTCAAAGGTTTTTTAACTCGCGCCAATCGCACTCTTGCGGGCATCCTAAGCGCGTCGCGACACCCCGGAAATGCCACGCAAAATCGCATTCATCAATTACAAAGGCGGCGTCGGCAAGACGTCGCTCATCGTCAACACCGCCGCCGCGCTGGTCCAACGCGGGCTGCGCGTGCTGCTCTTTGATTTCGACACGCAGTCCAACGCGAGCATCTGGCTGCTGAAACTCGAGCGCTGGAACAAAATCAACGCCAGCGGCGCCGGCGCGATCTACTCGATCTTCGATCCCGGCACCGCGCGGGTGAAGGACCTCATCATCAAGGACGCCGTCGAGGGCAAAGAGGGCGAAAAGCTCCTCCCGGGCCTCGATCTTGTGCCGACGACCTTCAACCTCGTGGACCTCGAGGGTGAATACAAAGCCGACCCCAAGCGCCCGAGCTACGCGATTTTCCAGGAGCAGCTCGCCGAAGTGGAGAACAACTACGACGTCATCCTGTTCGACTGCCCGCCGAACATCCTGCGCGCCTCGCAGAGCGGTATTTTTTGCGCAAACGAGATCTACGTGCCGTCGAATCCCGACGCGCTCTCGCTCATTGGCTTCACACTGCTCGTCGAAAAACTCATGCGCTTCCAGCAAGGCTCCGCGAGCTTCCGCACGACCGCGATGGGGCCGGCCGCGCAGGTTTACGGCATCGTCTTCAACTCGATCAAAACCAACGTCGATATCGAGGTGCCGAAGATGCGCATGCAACTTCGCCTGAACCAATTCAAGGCGCAGAAACGCGGCTGCGCGCCGTCGGCGAAGATTTTCTCCACGCAAATCCGCGACGCGATGGTCGTGCGCCGCGCCGTGACACTCGGGCTCCCCGTTTGCCTCGTCGGCACCGAGGCCACCGAGACCGACAGCGTCGCCAACGACTACCGGCAGCTGGCGAGCGAAATCATCGAACACGCGCCCAGCACCTGATCGGAGGACACACTCATGGCGAAATTCACCGCAAAAGAATGGGACGACATCCGGAGGCGTTTCCACCACTCGATCATGGCGGACACGTCGCTGCACAGCCTCGCGCAGAATCTCGACACCGCCGACTGGCCCGTGAAGGGCGAAGAGGAGACGCCGTCGAAATACATCGATTTCAATTACGAGGAGCTGCTCATGCTGCCGGAAATCGCCGGCAACGAGAAACGCGCCGACCACCTGATCGGCATTCTCAAGGAGACGCTCGCGTTCGACGACCCGTTCGGCGACATGGTCGCGCAAGTGGAGGAAAGCGCTTCGAAGGAAAACGCGGTGCTGAAGACGCTCGGCCGGCTCGGCATCCCCGAAGCCTACCCGCTCGCACTCGTGAATCTCACCGAAGGCACGCGCGTCGTCTGCGCCTCCGAAGGCGTGAAAACGATCGGCGAGTTCGCGAACCTCGCGCAACAGATGTCCACCCGCGTCGTGATCGGCGGTGATTTCCGCGCGCTGCTCAACGCGCTCTCGCACGGCGACGAGGAAGGCATCGGCCAGTTCCTTCCCTTCCGCAAAGGCGCGAACGGCCTGCACCTGCCCGAAGCGCTCGGCCTCGCCGCCGCCAGCGCCTCGCGCCCGGAACAACTCGCGCTCGCGAAATCCTGCGGCGCCAAACTCTCCAGCCCCGACGCCGCCGCGGCTGCACCACTCTCCGCCGACGCGCAAACCAAGGCCGCGCAGCGCATCCAGATTGCGACGACCTCCACAGTCGAATGGTTCAAGGAGGCGACGACCGCGCTCGTCGAGAAGCTCAACGCCGGCGGCTCGCTCGAACGCGAGCTCGTGATCATCGGTGATCCGGCGCGCGAGGCGATTGCCGCGCACTTTTTCCGCCAAGCCGTCGCCAGCCGGCTCAAGTCCGCTGCTCCCGCCGAGCCCCCCAAGAAGGGTGGCTTGTTTTCGCGCCTGTTTGGGCGTTAAGTTCGGCGCGTGGAGAACCAGCCGCCACCTCCCGCGCCCCCGCCGCCGCCCGGGCCTTCGTTCGCGCCGCCACCGTTTCCGAAGCCGCCGAGCTTCGCCGCACCGGCGGGCGCGCCCGCGCTCAAGCCCGCGGGCGGGGCGAAGCCTCTCGTGCTGCCGCGACGCGCGAGCCCGTTGCTGCGGGCGCAGGAAGCCGCCGCGGCGACGACCGCCGCGACTGCCGAGGCGCGCAAGTCGATCGACGCCATCTTTTCGCAGTCGCGCGCGCCGTGGGCGGGCGGCACCGCGCCGTCATTGAGCGGCACGCAGGTTGAGGAGTTGCAGAAGGCAATCCGCGCCCTCGAAGCCAAGCTCGCCGAACGCGACCTGGCCGTCACGGAAGCACAGACCCGCCTCGCCGAACGCGAACGCGAACTGGCCGAAGCCGAAGCGCTGCTCGCCGCCCGCGAACGGGTGATTGAAGCCGCCCGCAGGCAGCCGACCGCACCGAGCGCCGCCGTTTCGAACGAGCAGCATGAGGCGATGAAGAAGCTGAAGGAAGAACTCGACCGCCAGGAGGCATCGCTCAAGGAGCAGCGCGCCGCCCTGCGCGAGCGCGAGGAGTTTCTCGAGCAGAGCGAGGCCACGCTGTTCAGCAAAATGCAGCAACAACAGGAGAAGGAGACCGAACTGGAGCAGATGGCCGACGATCTGAAACGAAAGGCCAGGCAGCTGGGTCTGGGCGGGGACGAACCGCCGGAAGTCAGGGAAAAAGCGTAGGGAACAAGGTTTGAATTGGCTTTTCCAAGCCATCTTACTCTGCTTTCTCCCTTCCCTGATGAATCTTCGCTCCGTTTCCACGATGGCCGTGTTGGCCGCGCTTATCGTCCCGGCTTTCGCGCAATCGGCCTCGTCCTCTTCCGATGAGGAAGCGAATCTCGCCCTGACTCTGCCGACCGACGAGTGGTATGTGCCGAAGAACACGATCACCTTCGGCGTCCGGGTGCTCGGCAACGGCATCAAGGCCAACTTTGGCAACCTCGGCAGCATGCCGACCCGCACGATCGAGCAAAAGGTCCTCGTGGCCAAACCCGGTTCGACCACCAACGAGACCATCGAGATCGTCACCCGCTCCTACGACAACGGTTCGATGCGGCAGGATTACCAGCGCCCCGACGAACTGCTGCCCACCAGCGTCAGCCCGACCGACGGCCAAGCTCTCTCCTACGGCGTCTATCCCGGCAACGGTCGTTACCAGACGTGGATCAGCTCGAACAGTGGCGGCACCATCACCAACACCCAGGTCAGCGACCAGCTCAGCTACCAGCAGGGTGTCACCCGCTACTGGAACTACGCCAGCGCCTCGCAAATCCAGAATGATCGCGTGGCGATGAGCACCTACTCGGCCCGCAGTGAGGGTGCGACCGCAGCGAAAGAGGAAGGCCTCAACAGCGGCTTGGAGCTCACGGTCTCGCGCGACCTCAGCGCCGCCGGCAAACGTTTCCAGTGGAGCCTCACGGCCGGCATCGCGCTCAACAACATGAACGCCAAGACGGGCGGCACCATCGCCTCCACCCTCGCCGTTCACACCGATTACTACCAGCTGAACGGTCCCGCCCCGACCGGCACGACGCTCGGGGGCCCGAGCTATGTGGACCTCACTCGCCCCGACAACACCACCTCGACCGCCGGTCAGGAAACGACCACGACGATCGGCGACACACCGGTCTCATCGACCGACTCCCTGATCGCGGGCGGCGCGAGCATTCAAGGCAACTGGAAGGTCAAAGGCGCCTACATGCTCGTCCGCGTCGGCCCCACCCTGCGCACGAAACTCAGCGAGCGCTTCGGCCTCAGCGCCAGCCTCGGCGTGGCCGGTGCCTACGCCGGCAGCCGTTACAGCGTGGTGGAGACCCTCGACATTCCTGACGTGCTGGAGCCGATCACCGAATCGATCGACAACGTGAAGAACAAATTCCTCGGCGGCTTTTATGCCGATGTGAACGTCGACTGGCTCGCCAACGAGCGCACCGGCCTCTTCGCCGGCGTGAACATGCAGAACCTCGGCGGCTACGATCAGGAAGTCGGCGGCCGCACCGCCAAGATCGATTTCGGCAGCGCCATCGGCGTCCGCGGCGGTCTGAGCTTCAAGTTCTGATCCCCAGCGCGCCCCCCCCTTTCCCGGCCGACCCTCACCGGTCGGCTGTTTCATTTTTGCCTGCCGACAGCCGCCCTCCGCGCTCCGTCACCGGTCCTCTGTTCTCCGTCCTCTGTCCCCTTGACTCCCCCTTTCCGTGGAGTAGCGTCCGGCGCTTTTCTCGAAATGGCCCAAGAACTTAAAGACACGCTCCTGCTTCCGAAGACGGATTTTCCCATGCGGGCAAATCTCGTGCAACGCGAGCCGCAGCGAATGAGTCACTGGGACAAACTCGGCCTCTACGCCCGCATCCAGGCAAAGCGCGCCAACTCCGGGAAGAAATACGTGCTGCACGACGGCCCGCCGTTCACCAACGGCGACGTCCACATCGGCACCGCGCTGAACAAGTCGCTCAAGGATTTCGTCAACCGCTACAAGTCGATGCGCGGCTACGCGACCCCCTACGTCCCCGGCTGGGACTGCCACGGCCTCCCGATCGAGCAGAAGGTCAGCCGCGAAATCCAGGAACAGAAGCTCAACCTGACGACTGCCGAGCTGCGCGCGAAGTGCGACGCCTTTTCCGAGAGCTGGATCGCGAAGCAGACCGCACAATTCAAGCGCGTCGGCGTGCTCGCCGATTGGGCCAACGAATACAAGACGAAGGCGCCCGCGTTCGAAGCGGACATCCTGCGCACGTTCGCCGCGTTCGTGGAACAGGGCCTCGTCTATCGTTCGAAGAAACCCGTTTACTGGTCGATCCCGTTCGAAACCGCGCTCGCCGAAGCCGAGATCGAATACAAGGACCACGTCTCGCCCTCGATCTGGGTGAAGTTCGCCGTGCCGGCCGATCAGGCCGCGAAGTTCGGCCTGCCGGCGGACAAACCGCTCTTCGTCGTCATCTGGACGACCACGCCTTGGACGATTCCGGCGAACCTCGCGATCGCGGTTCACCCCGAAGTCGACTACGTCGTCGCCGACATCGGCGCGGAACATCTCCTCGTGGCCGAAGCGTTGCTCGGCTCGGTCGCGTCCGCGGCGAAACTCGAAGCGCAGCCGACGATCGTGCAGACGGTCAAAGGCGCGACGCTCGAGCACCTCGCCCCGCGCCACCCCTTCATCGACCGCCCGTCGCCCGTCGTGCTCGCCGATTACGTCACGACCGACAGCGGCACCGGCTGCGTGCACACCGCTCCCGGCCACGGCGCCGAGGACTATCAGACGGGCCTCAAATACGGCCTGCCCATTTACTGCCCCGTCGGCGACGACGGCAAATATGTCGACGACGGCAAAGTGCCCGCCGACATGGTCGGCCTCACGACGCTCGAGAGCGTCGAAGATCTCGCCGCCAAGAAGACCTCGCCCGCCAACATCGCCGTCCTGAAGAAGCTCGACGCCGCCGGTGCGTTGCTCGCGAAGCAGCGTTACGAGCACCAATACCCGCATTGCTGGCGTTCGAAGACGCCGATCGTTTTCCGCGCCGTCGACCAATGGTTCGTCTCGCTCGACAAAGCCGGCCACCGCCAGATCGCCCTCGGTGAAATCACGAAGATCGCGCAGGCGCAGGGCTGGATTCCCGCCTGGGGCGAAGCCCGCATCCGCGGCGCCGTCGAGTCGCGTCCCGATTGGTGCATCAGCCGCCAGCGCTCGTGGGGCGTGCCGATCATCGCCTTCTACGGTCCGAACAAACAGGCGTTCATCGACGCTGGCGTCATCCGCGCCGTCGCCGACAAGATCGCCACGCGCGGCACGAATTTCTGGTATGACGCTCCCGCCGCCGAGATCCTCGCCGGCATCGCTTTGCCGGCCGGCTGGCCGAGCGCCGACCAGCTGACCTGCGGCCGCGACACGCTCGACGTCTGGATCGACTCCGGCTCGACGCAAGCCGCCGTGCTCAAGCGTGGCCAGGGCGGCACGCATTGGCCCGCCGATCTCTACCTCGAAGGCAGCGACCAGCACCGCGGCTGGTTCCAGTCGTCGCTCTGGAACAGCGTCATCGCGTTCGGCGCCGCGCCCTACAAGGCCGTCCTCACGCACGGCTTCATCGTCGACAAGAACCGTCAGAAAATCTCCAAGAGCTCGACCTACCAGAAACCGCAGACGGCCGAAGCCTACATCAAGGACCACGGCGCGGACGTCATCCGCCTCTGGATCGCTTCGCAGGACTTCCGCGACGACATCCCCGTCGACGAGGAAATCCTCAAGCACGTCGGCGAGGCCTATCGTCTCTTCCGAAATACCTTCCGCTTCCAGCTCTCGAACCTCTTCGACTTCGACGCGACGCAGCACGCCGTGCCGCACGCGCAGCTCGACGCGCTCGACCGCTGGGCGTTGCACCAGACCGCGAAACTCCTCGCCGAGTGCACGCAGGCCTACGACGCGTTCGAATTCCACCGCGTTTACCAGCTCTGCAACCAGTTTTGCTCGGTCACGCTGTCCGCGACGTATCACGACATCCTGAAGGACCGCCTCTACACGCTCGGCGCGCAGCACCCGCTCCGCCGCTCGTCGCAGACCGCCATCCACGCAATCTTCACCACGCTGGTGAAAATCCTCGCGCCCGTGCTCACGTTCACTGCCGACGAAGCGTGGAGCTACGCGACGACCGGCAAGGAATACGCCGACGACTCGATCCACCTCCAGGACTGGCCGACCGCGCCGGCCGAGTGGACCGACGCCGCGCTCGAAGCGGACTTCGCCACGCTGTTGAAGCTCCGCGCCAAGGTCACCGAGTCGTTGGAGCCGCTCCGTCAGGCCGGCAACATCGGTAAATCGCTGGATGCGACGCTCAGTTTCTCCGGCGCCAGCGACAGCGCGGAGATGGTTGCACTCGCGAAGCACCGCGATTTCCTGCCCGAGTTCTTCATCGTCTCGACGGTCGCGCTGGAACCAAAACCCGGTGCGACACTCGAAATCAAATCGCTCAACGCCCGCGAGGCCGGCAACACGCGTTGCCCGCGCTGCTGGCGCTGGGTCCCGGCCCTCACCCATACTCCGCACGGAGAGATTTGCCCTCGGTGCGCTGACGCCCTTAATTCCTGACCCCCGAAACTCCCCATGGCCAAGAAGCACCCCGCCAAAAAGCTTGTGAAGAAAGCCGCTCCCACGAAATCCGCCAAGCCGGCGAAGACTCTCCCGGCCAAAAAAGAGCCCGCGCCCACGAAGGTCGCTGCGAAACCCGTTGCGGCCAAAGCCGCCGCGGCCAAGCCCGAGCCCACCAAGTCAGAGGCGCCCAAAGCTAAAGGCGCCATGACCGCGGCCGATTTGAAGCGCATGATTCTCGAGCGCAAATCCGCCGGCCCGGCCAAGTCGATTTCGTTCTCACTCGATGAAGTGCGCGAGATCGCGAAGAAGAACGAAACCACCGTCGCCGCGACCGAGAAGACGACCAAAGCCGCCAAGGCGGCCACCAAGGCCGCAGACGCCGCCGCGAAAGCCGACAAGCCGCACAAGCCGAACCACGTGAAGGCCGCGTCGCTCTCCGACATCCTCGGCTTCTCGCCCGGCAAGAAGGCGCACAAGCCTGTCATCGTGCACGAGGACGAGGTCCCGGAAAAATTCCGCCGCTACTACAAGATGCTCACCGAACTGCGCGCCGCCGTCATGGAAAAGCTCGGCGAGCACACGGAAGACACGTTGATGAAGTCCTCCAAGGACGACTCCGGCGATCTCTCCGGCTACGGTCAGCACATGGCCGACGCCGGCACCGACACCTTCGATCGCGACTTTGCCCTCTCGCTCGTCTCGAGCGAACAGGAAGCTCTTTCGGAAATCGAAGCCGCCATCAAGCGCATCCACGACGGCACCTACGGCATCTGTGAGTCCACCCAGAAGCCCATCGCCAAGGAGCGTCTGCTCGCCGTGCCCTTTACCCGTTACTCCGCCGAAGCCCAGAAGGACGTCGAACGCCACTCGCACCGCTCGCAGCAGCGTGGCGGCCTGTTCGGCGACGCCGGCGACGAAGAAGGCGGCGGCAAGATGGCCGACGACGACTCCGGCGGCGACGAGTGACGCCATTTTCGATTTTGGATTTTGGATTTTCGATTGAAGCCCTCTTCCGCCAACTCACCGAGCGCACCTGAAATTGGCCGCGGTCTGGACCAATCGTCCAGCCCACAGGGCCTCAGCCAAATCGAGAATCAAAAATCGAAAATTGAGCGGACGCTCGCTTACCGCCGGCTCTGGCTGGTCGCGCTCGGAGTCTACGTTCTCGACCAGCTCACGAAGCACGCCATCGAGGCGCGCCTGCCCTACCCGACCTTCGGACCGCCGGGCCATGTCGAGATCATGCCCGGCTTTTTCAACCTGGTCCACGTCGGCAACACGGGCGCCGCGTGGAGCATTCTCAGCGGCCGCGGTCACTGGCTCGGCCTTCTCGCCGTCGCGACGCTCATTGCGATCTACTTCTGGCGCCATTCGCTCGGCCTGCGGAACCGCGTCGCACAGCTCTGCTTCGGCGGGCTCTGCGGCGGCACGGTCGGCAACCTGACCGACCGCATTCGCGTCGGCCATGTGGTCGACTTCCTCGACTTCCGTTTCGGCAGCTACATTTACCCGTCGTTCAACGTCGCCGACATCGGCATCGTGTGCGGCGTCGCCGGCTACATCATCTGGTCACTCCAGCAGCCAGCCGAGCCCACTGAAAGATAGGCCGGCGGTCCGGGCGCCGCGAGAAGACCGGAGGCGAAGCGGGCCGGACATCCCTTTGCCGCCGACCAATCAGCCGCGCGGAGCGGGTCGGCGCCCTGCCTTACTCCACGTTGGCCATCTGCTCGCGCACGCGCTCGAGCTCATTCTTGCATTCGATGATGCGTTGGCTGATCTGCAGGTCGTTCGCCTTGCTGCCGATGGTGTGAATCTCGCGGCCGATTTCCTGCAGGATAAACTCGGCCTTTCGCCCCACCTCGCCGTCCGAGCGGAGCAAGTCGCGCAGCTGGGCCAGGTGACTGCGGAGGCGGGTGATCTCCTCGGTCACGTCCACGCGATCTGCGAACAGCGCAACCTCTTTGAGCACTCGCTCGTCGCTCACGTCCAGCTCCAGCCCCGCGCCACGCAATCGCTGCAAAAGTTGATCCCGGTAAGCCGGAGCGATCTGCGGCGCCCGCACCGCGATCGCCTCCACTTGCGCATGCAACTTGGCCAAGCGCCCCAGAAAATCCACCAGCAGCGCCTCGCCTTCCTTCGCCCGCATCGCGCCCAATCCGCGCAAGGCGGCAAGCAACGCCTGCTCGATCGCCGGCCACGCCTGTTCCGCCGCGCCGAGGGTGCCGCCACCATCCTGAGCGCTCGCGATCTCCCACAACAACTCCGCCGTGGGTTCAAACGGCACACCTTGCGCATGCGCCAGGCTCTTCAGCCGGTCCAGCGTGTCCGCCACGGCCTCCTCGTCCCACTCCGCCTCGCTGGCCCCGCTCACTTCGACGACAACATGCACCTTGCCGCGAATCACCGCCTTCCGCACCGCCTCGGCAACCGGCGCCTCGAGCGAATCCCAGGCATCGGGCAACGCCATCGTCAGATCGAGTCCACGCCGGTTCACGGAGTTTACCTGCACCGTGATCGAGTGCGTGCCAAAGTTAGCCGAGCCGCGGCCAAAGCCGGTCATGGAATTCATTCGAGCACTTTCTTAACCACGGATTCCACGGATGCACACGGATAAATTCACCCGCTCCATCCGTTCCTTGCCCGGTAGACCGTCTCTCCGCAATGGATGTGTGCACGACAGTTTCCGCTCGGCCACCCAAAGCGCAGAAGGCGCAAAAGACCTTTTGAGTTCTTTGTGCTTCTTGTGGCCAAACGCTTCGGTCGATCAGCTCGCGGGCCGTGGCAGTCCGCACCGTCAACCCAGCATGCGCTGAACCTGCTGCACGTCTTTATCGCCGCGTCCGCTGAGATTCACGACCAGGATTTGATCGGCTTTCATCTCTCGCGCTCGCTTCACCGCATAAACTAGCGCGTGCGTCGATTCGAGCGCAGGGATGATGCCTTCAAGTCGCGAGCAGAGCTGGAAAGCCTCCAGCACTTCGTCGTCCGTCGCGTAGGCGAACTGGATGCGATTGAGGTCGCGGTAGAACGCGTGCTCCGGTCCGATCGCCGCATAGTCGAGGCCGGCGCTCACGGAGTGGGTCAACTCAATCTGCCCATCGTCGTTCTGGAGAATGTAAGTCTTGCCGCCCTGCAACACGCCGAGCCGGCCACCTTCGAAGCGCGCCGCGTGCTCGCCCTTCTTGATGCCGCGACCGCCGGCCTCGACACCCGTCAGCGTCACGCCCGCATCGTCGAGGAATTCGAAGAATGCTCCGATCGCGTTCGAGCCGCCGCCGACGCACGCGACGATCTCATCGGGCAACCGCCCCTCGCGCGCGAGAATTTGCTCCTTCAATTCGAGGCCGATCACGCGATGAAAATCGCGCACCATCATCGGATACGGATGCGAGCCGAGCGCCGAGCCGAGGATGTAGTGCGTGTTGCGCACGTTCGTCACCCAGTCGCGCATCGCCTCGTTGACGGCGTCCTTCAGCGTCTTCTGGCCCGATTCGACGGCCACGACCTTGGCGCCCATCAGGCGCATGCGAAAAACATTCAGCGCCTGCCGCTCCATGTCCACGGCCCCCATGTAGACCGTGCAATCGAGGCCGAACTTCGCGCACACTGCCGCGGTGGCGACGCCGTGCTGGCCGGCGCCCGTTTCGGCGATGATGCGCTTCTTGCCCATGCGCAACGCGAGCAGCGCCTGACCGAGTGCGTTGTTGATCTTGTGTGCGCCGGTGTGGAGCAGGTCCTCGCGCTTGAAATAGATCTTCGCGCCGCCGCAGTGCTGCGTGAGGCGTTCCGCGAAATACAACTCGGTCGGCCGACCCGCGAATTCCTTCAGGTGTCGCTTCAGGTCGGCGTCGAACGACGGATCCTTTTTCGCTGCCTCGTAGGCCGCCGTGAGCTCCTCGAGCGCGGTCATCAGCGTCTCGGGCACATACACGCCACCGTAGACGCCGAAGTGGCCCGACGCATCGGGTTGTTGGAAGCGTTTTTCAGTCGGGGCAGCGGGAGCGGACATCGCGCCAACGGGTAGGCCCGCCCCTCGCAAACGCAAACGCGTTTTCCCGTTATGCCAGTCGCTCAGTGCCGCGCCGCCGCGGTCGATGACGGCACGGCCACGCGCGACTCGACGCGTGCCCACAGCGCGAGGATGATCTCACGCGGCAGGCTGAGCACATTGACCAAATGCGAAACCGAGTTCGCCACCGCCGGATCGCGCGCGTGAAAATCAACGGCTGCGATCACCGGATAGGCCCCGAGCGGTTGCCGGCCATGCGTCTGCCAATGAGCGGCTTCTCCCCGCGCCGCGCAGACGATTCCGGCGATCCAGAGGCCGGCTCCCTCGCTGAGCGCCTCGAGCGAACTTTCGCGGCGCACGCGCGCACTCAGTTGCTCGAAACGTCGCGGTGAAGGATGCAGGATCAGCGCAGCGGCGATGCGCTCGACTCGCTGTTCCTGCAACGGCGACGCCAGCAGGCGGCGAAACGCCGCCTCGGCGGCACTCTCGTCGCGGGCGATCGACGCCAATTCAAACTGGGTGAGCTGCTGCTCAAACTCGCCAAACGGCGGTCCATAAAAATCCCACAAACCCTGCGCGGTGCCCGGATCACCGAACTCGGCCAGCCGCAGCACCTGATGGCGAGTATAGATCGGGTTCAGTGGACCGTTGAACCGCGTCCGCAGTCGCCGCAGGGCGCTCGTGTGATCGCCGACACGGGATTCGAACTCCGCCCGCAGCAACTGCTGCGCATGCGGGGCCAAGACCGCGATCGCCGGCTCGACCTTCTCCTTCAGCTCCCCGATCTCGGTCAGGCTGATCGCCCGCACCCCGAGCAGCGCCGACCGGACCCAAATCGCGGAGCGCGCGGCGTCCGCCTTGGCCATGGCGAGACTGAATTCTGTCAGCGTCCGCATGCGATCCAGCGAGAGCAGCGTGTCGTGATACACCACCGCCGTGCGTGCGGCTTGCGCCGGGTGTTCGCGCCTCAAGCGCTCGAACTGCTGATCGGCCGCCAGCACGCTGCGCTGAAACATCGCGATCTGCGCCAGCATGAGCGCGGCCTCGTAGTGGTGCGGATCGCGCTGTTGTGCTGACAACAGCGCCAGGTGCGCTTCGTTCAAGCGGCCGCGCCCGAATGCCTCCATCGCGCTGCGGAAAAAGCGCTGCGACTGCACCGTGCGAATCTCCGACCACTGGGCGGGCCAAGCCACCTGCACCAGCGAAACCGGCACGCCGGTGATCTCCCGGAGAAAGATGAACACGCTGAGCACCGCCAGCAGGTAACACGCAATCAGCGCGCCCGCGCCCCACGCGATCACCCGGCCCCAAAACGGTCGCACCCGACTGGCGGGCACCGAGCAGACCCACCCTTCATCCGTGGCAAAGAGCAACGGGCAGACGTGGCGAAAACGCGCCGGATCGTTCCAATGCAGGATCGCCTCGCATCCGACCATCTTGCGATGACCGATGTCGCTGTCGTTCTGACACGGGCAGCGCCTGCGGCGACCGCGCGCCACGTAGAGGCTTTTGCGCGTATTCCAGTAGAGCGCCGCCCCAACCAACCGCAGGGCGTCGCCGAGCCAGCGAGAAATTTGCCGCAGCATGGCCCCCACGCTCACGCAGCGGAATCGCCTCGCCGCGCGCGACGGCGCCAAGCCACGATACCGCCCGCCAGCAGCAGCGCGCCCAACTGCGCGTAGGTCGCCGGCTCCGGGACGCGGCCGAAGGCGTCAACCTGCGGCGTGATGGCGCCGAGATCGGCCCACGTCGCCGTGTTTTCGGTCGTGCCGTTCGTGAGCGCGGCCTTGCTCGCGCCGAAAAGATCCTGGTTCAGCGCATTGAGCTGCGTCGACGTGAACGCGATGAAAGAGATCTTCGTATCGTAGTCGTAGACAAAATTGGAAAACGCCGAACCGGCGTAAGCGCGGATGCCCGCCTGCAGGTCCGCGAAACTGATCGCGAAGGTCAGCCACGAGTCCTGCGTGCCCGCGAAGTTGTAGCCGTCGTTGGTCGCCACGAGATCGTAGGTCGTGTTGACGACCAGGCTGACCTTGGTCGTCTGGCCCGTGTCGATCGTCCAGGTGGTCGTGCTCGGGCCGGTGTTGGCGCCGGCGCCGGGAGTGCCGAAATAGATGGTTCGCGCGCGATTGTTCACGTTACCGGAGCCTTCCGACATGACCATCATCACGTCGACGGAACCGTTGCCGTCGAGGTCGAGGCCCAAGCCGACGTTGCCGCCGTTGCCGCCAAACTTGTCGGCGCCGGAATAGTCATCGAAGCGAAAACGCCACGCCACGGAGTTCACTCCGCCGATCGTTCCCGCCTTCTGCATCATGCCAAAGCGCGTCGCATCGCCCACGTAGTCGTCCGTGTGCTGGCCGGTCTG
Organism: Candidatus Didemnitutus sp.; assembly: GCA_041906465.1. Classification (GTDB taxonomy): domain Bacteria; phylum Verrucomicrobiota; class Verrucomicrobiia; order Opitutales; family Opitutaceae; genus Didemnitutus. The sequence goes on from JAYRJE010000004.1 coordinate 368,806, forward strand.
CTGATCGTTCTGCGCATCCGTCATTACCGTGCCGCTCTTGGTATACCACGGCGTCCAGCCGGTGCTGTCACCCACACCGATGGCCGACTGCGCATGCGCGAGCACCCCCGACGCCACGGCCATGCCGCCCCAAAGGGCCGCGCGGAGTCGGGAAAAACGGACATCGCGGAGCTTCACTTCCCGCACGAGAAAGGTTTTCACCCCAAATGAAAACCACGCAGGTGCACATGGCCTCATGGCTCCACCGCTAAGGCCTTTTGAATCTATCAGTTTCGGTGCTTGAGCGTGAGGAGCGTGAAATCATCGCGGGGTTCGCCGCGACTGAAAGTGCTTACCGCCTTCATCACCGCCGTGTTGATGGCCGCGGCGGGCTGTTCGTGCACTGAGCGGACGGCGTCCGCCAGACGCGCCGAACCGAACTCGCGGCCATCGTCATTCGGCGCCTCGGTAAGACCGTCCGTAAACAGCACCAAGAGCGCGCCGACGCCGAAGGGCGCCTCGCGATCGGCGATGGCCGCATCGAACACTTCGGAATCGACCAATCCAAGCGGCATGCCCTCTGAACCGACAAACTCGTGCCGAAAACCATGGGCGCCACTATCCGCCAACAGCGGCAACTCGTGTCCCGCCCGCGCCAACACCAACTGGGAGCGCGCCGCATCGACGATGACGTAGGTCATGGTGATATACATGCCCGAGCGGATGTCGGCGGAGAGCGAACGATTCAGTTCCTTCATCGCCGCCGCCGGCGAGACGTGCCGCGGCGCAATCGCCCGCAGCGACGTGCGGCAGATCGCCATCAGCAGCGAGGCCGAGATGCCCTTGCCCGACACGTCCGCCACCGCGATCCCCAGCCGGCCACCCTCGAGGGGAAACACATCGTAGAAATCTCCACCGACTTTCTGCGCCGCCATGTAGCGTGCATCGATCTCGAGGCCCGGCACAAACGGCATCTCGCGCGGCAAGAGCATCTGCTGGACGTCGCTCGCGAGCGTGAGATCGAGATCGATGCGCTGCTTCTCGACTTCGAGGGCGACGAAATCCGCATTGTGCACCGCGAGACCCGCTTGCTCGGCCAGCGCTTCGACGAGCGAGTAATCCGTCTCGGTGAACGGCAGGCCATCGGCCGCGTTGCAGACACAAAGCACGCCGATGAGCTTTTCGCGCACCATGATCGGCGCTGCGATCACGGACCGCACGACAAGCGCGGGGTCGTCGTGCTTCACGATGCGTGCATCGCCCGGAGCGTTGACGACCAGTTCACCGCGACCGGTGGCGGCGACGCGACCGACGATGCCCTCCCCCACCGGAAAGGATTCCGAGCGGAGCACCTGCGCGATGAATTTCGCCCGCGAGCCCATTTGCATGCGCTGCGTGTCGGGGATCGGCCGGTGCGGCGGGAAGAGTCCTTCGACGGCGACGCCACGCATCATGTCGTCCGTCCCTTTTTCGAAGATGCACGCACTCAGCGCACCCGTGCTCAAAATCGAGGCGTGGACAATACGCTGGAACAGTTCATCGCGCGACAGACGCTCGCCGACCGCGTCGACCATCGTGTGCATGTAGTCGAGCACGATCTGGCGTTCCTCGAGCAGCGAGGTCTTCTCCTCCTCCACCCGCGCCGCGTGGCGCTGCGCCCGCCAGTAGAAGGCGTAGACCAGCACCGCACCCGACATCGCACCGAGGATGAACAGCATCATCGTCCGGACAAATTGGGATCAGCGGAGCGGAAAGCCCAGCCGATTTCGGCCGCGCAGGTGAGGCAGACCCGTCTGCGCATCGAGCCGCGAGCGTGGCGCTCGAGGTGGAGCGCATTGACCCCATGCGCTCATCGTTCGAACGCGTCGATGCGCCAAAGGCGCACAGGGGCTGGCTCGCCTATGGCGAGTCAACGCGTTCCACCTGCAACTTTTGCGGCGCGGCGGAAGCCGCGTCCTGCTGCCCGCGGCGAGCCGGTGCCGCTTAGCGTCCGCCTTCGAGGCGACTGCGCAGGAACGCGAGCACGTCCTGGAACTTGGCGGCGTTGGCTGAGTCGGCACTGACGAGATTCTCGTGCGCCTCGAGCACCAGCTTCGCGCTCTCGATTTCGTCCTTCTTCTGCTCGGTGAGCGCGTGTGATTGCGAGCCGTCAAAGCTGAGATTCGCCGTGCCAGCGTCGACCGTCGCGAGACGGTGCAAGCCGAGATTGCGGATGAGCTCGAGGTTGCGCTCCCCGACCCGCACGAGCGTGACGCTGCCGGGCGGATGGAGTTTGCGCATCTGCAACGCGGCTCCGGCGAGCACCCCGAGGAACGTGCTGTCCATGCTCGCGCACGCCTGAAAATCGAGGACGAAGCGGGACTTCCCCTGCTTCACCATCTCGCCGAAAAAATCCTTCAAGCTGCCGCTGTTCGTGAATGCCGCGCGGCCCTCGATCCGGACGAGCACCGGGTCGGAGTAGGCGTTGACGAGGAAGACGGGTTTCGCGGTTTCGGGCATGGGTGAAAGGTAGGGCGAATCCTCTGGATGAGCCGCGGCTCGTCGAGGACGACTCGCCCTACCGTTTGCAGAATCAGTTCTTCGACACGATCTGACGCAGCACGTAGGGCAAAATGCCGCCGTGTTGGTAGTAATCGATCTCGATGGGCGTATCGATGCGGCAAATGACCGCGACGTCCTGCACCGAGCCATCCTTGCGCGTGATGCGGAGCGTGAGGTCCTGCTGCGGCTTCACCGCCGGGCTGAGGCCGATGACGTCGTAGGTTTCGGTGCCGTCGAGCTTCAAGGTCTGCGCGGTCGTGCCTTCCTTGAACTGCAGGGGCAGCACGCCCATGCCGACGAGGTTGGAGCGGTGGATGCGCTCGAAGCTTTGCGCGACGACGACCTTCACGCCGAGGAGGTTCGTGCCCTTCGCCGCCCAGTCGCGGGACGAGCCGGTGCCGTATTCCTGGCCGGCGATGACGATCAGCGGCACGCCCTTGGCCTGGTAGGCCATCGAGGCGTCGTAGATCGACGTCTCGGCGCCGTCGGGCCCGAGCGTGTTGCCGCCTTCCTTGCCACCGAGCATCAGGTTCTTGATGCGGACGTTCGCGAACGTGCCACGGACCATGATGCGATCGTTGCCGCGGCGGGAGCCGTAGGAGTTGAAGTCCTCGAACGTGACACCGTTCTCGAGGAGGAACTTGCCGGCGGGCGAAGTCTTCTTGATGGCGCCAGCGGGCGAGATGTGGTCGGTCGTCACGGAGTCGCCGAAGATGCCGAGCGCACGCGCGCCGCGGATTTCTTTGATCGTGCCGGGCTGCATCGAGAAGTTCGCGAAGAACGGCGGCTCCTGGATGTAGGTCGACTTCGGCTCGAACGAATAGACGTTGCCCGTGGTCGACGGGATCTCGTTCCACTTCGGGTTCTGCGCGGCGAAGTCGGTGTAGAGCTTGCGGAACACCTCGGGCTTGAGCGCGGCCTGCATCTGGTCGCGGACTTCCTGGATGGTGGGCCAGATGTCCTTGAGGAACACGTCCTGACCGTTCTTGCCCTTGCCGATCGGCTCGGAGCTGAGGTCGATGTCGGCGCGGCCGGCGAGCGCGAAGGCGACGACGAGCGGCGGCGACATGAGGAAGTTGGCCTTGATGTTCTGGTGGACGCGCGCCTCGAAGTTGCGGTTGCCCGAGAGCACCGAAGCGGCGACGAGGTCGTTCTTCACGACGGCTTCCTCGACGGGCGCGGAGAGTGGACCGGAGTTGCCGATGCAGGTCGTGCAACCGTAGCCGACGGTCTGGAAGCCGAGCTGGTCGAGATACGGCGTGAGGCCGGTCTTGTTGAGGTAATCAGTGACGACGCGCGAGCCGGGGGCCAGCGAGGACTTCACGACCGGGTTAGGCTTGAGGCCCTTCTCGACGGCCTTCTTCGCGACGAGGCCGGCGGCGAGCATGACGCTCGGATTCGACGTGTTGGTGCAGCTTGTGATCGCGGCGATCAGCACGGAACCGTGGCCGATCTTGGTGCCGGCGATGTCGGCCTTCACGGTCGAGAACTCCTCGGCCTTCTTGCCAAAGCCATTTTCGGTGACCGGCTTCGCGAACGAGGTGACGAAGTTGTCCTTGAGCTTGTTCAGCTCGATGCGGTCCTGCGGGCGCTTCGGGCCGGCGACGCTCGGGACGACGGTGCCGAGGTCGAGTTCGACGACCTGCGAGTAATCGATCTGACCCTTCTGCGGGATGCCCCAGAGGCCCTGCGCCTGGTAGTAGGCTTCGTAGGTGGCGACGTGCTTCTCGTCGCGGCCGGTGGCGCGGAGGTAATTCGACGACTCGGCGTCGATCGGGAAGAAGCCCATCGTGGCGCCGTATTCGGGCGCCATGTTGGCGATCGTCGCGCGGTCGACGACCGGCAGCGCGGCGGCGCCGGGGCCGAAGAACTCGACGAATTTGCCGACGACCTTCGTCTTGCGCATCAGCTGCGTGACGGTCAGCGCAAGGTCGGTGGCGGTGACGCCTTCGCGGAGCGAGCCCGTGAGATGCACGCCGACGACGTCGGGCGTGAGGAAGTAGACCGGTTGACCGAGCATGCCGGCCTCAGCCTCGATGCCGCCGACGCCCCAGCCTACGATACCGATGCCGTTGATCATCGTCGTGTGCGAGTCGGTGCCGACGAGCGTGTCCGGATAATAGACGTCGCCCGCGCTCAGCACGCCCTTGGCAAGATACTCGAGGTTCACCTGGTGGACGATGCCGATGCCGGGGGGCACGACCTTGAAGGTGTCGAAGGCCTGCATGCCCCACTTGAGGAATTGGTAGCGCTCGCGGTTGCGCGAGAACTCGAGGTCGAGGTTCTTTTGCAGCGCGTCGGCCGAGCCGGCGAAATCCACCTGCACCGAGTGGTCGACCACGAGGTCGACGGGCACGAGCGGCTCGATGATCTTCGGGTTCTTGCCCATCTTCGCGACCGCAGAACGCATGGCGGCAAGGTCGACAAGGAGCGGCACGCCGGTGAAGTCCTGCAACACGATGCGCGCGACGACGAAGGGGATTTCGGCGGTGCGGGCCTCGTTCGGCTTCCAATTCGCGAGCTCCTTGATGTTGGATTCCAGCACGCGCTTGCCGTCGCAGTTGCGCAGCACGGCCTCGAGGACGAGCCGGATGCTCACCGGGAGGCGCGAGACGTTGAAGCCGGCCTTCTCGAGCGCGGGCAGCGAGTAGAACTTCTTGCCGCCGTCGAAGGACTGAAGGGTGTTGAACGGATTCGGGAGAGACACGGGAGGGTGGATGGTTGAAAATTTCTCGAGCGGCCCGCGCATCCGCGGGCCGTCGCAACGGTGCGGGAGAACTTACTTCGCGAGCGCGGCCTTGACCTTCTCGAAGCTCGGGAGGTCCTTCGGCGTCGGGGTCTGCTCGGAATACTTGATCACGCCGTCCTTGCCGATGACGAACGCGGCGCGCGCCGACGTGTCGCCAACCCCGGCGAGGTTCGGGAACACGACGTCGTAGGCCTTCGTGACGGTCTTGTTCAGGTCGGAGAGCAGCGGAACGGTGATCTTGTTGGCCTTGGCCCACGCCTCGTGCGTGAACGGGCTGTCGACGCTGATGCCGTAGACCGCGGCGCCGAGATCGGCGTAACCGGAAAGACCGTTCGAGATGTCGCACATCTCCGCCGTGCACACGCCGGTGTAGGCCAGCGGGAAGAACAGCAGCACGACCTGCTGCTTGCCGAAGTGGTCGCTGAGCTTGATGTCCTTGAGACCGTCCGCGGTCTTGGTCTTGAGGGTGAAGTCCGGAGCGTTGGTGCCGACTGCGAGAGCCATGATGTGGAGTGGATGGAGGTTGGTGTGTTGCCGAGAGAAACGGCGGCGAAGGAACGGGCAAAGTAGAGCCGCGCTCAAGCGTGCGGCAACCCCCTTTTCGCGGTATGAGCCCGCTTACTTTTTTCGCGGCTTCACCCATAAGTTTCCGTCTTCCGGCATAGCTAACTCTCCCCTTGCCTCCCGGCCCGGCGCGCCGGTTAGCTGTCAGATCGAAAACGATATGACCGACCTTATCTCCGATCTCCAGTGGCGCGGCCTGTTGGCCGATTGCACCGATCTCGACGGCCTGCGTCAGCGGCTGGCGACCGGCCAGCCCATCACGGTCTATTGCGGCTTCGACCCGACCGGTGATTCGCTGCACGTCGGCCACCTCATGGGCCAGCTCACGCTCGCGCGCTTTCAGCGCGCGGGCCACCACGTCATCGCGCTGGCCGGCGGCGCCACCGGCATGGTCGGCGATCCGTCGGGCCGCTCTTCCGAGCGCAACCTGCTCACGCGCGAGCAACTCGCCCACAACATCGCCTGCATCAAGGCCCAGCTCTCGCACCTGCTCGACTTCACCACCGCGGCGAACCCCGCGCGCCTCGTCGACAACGCCGACTGGATCGCACCGTTCAGCTTCCTCGAATTCCTCCGCGACGTCGGAAAACATTTTTCGCTGAACGTCATGCTCGCGAAGGACTCCGTGAAGTCCCGCATGGAGGGCGACAGCGGCATCAGCTACACCGAGTTCAGCTACCAGCTCCTGCAGGCCTACGACTTCTTCCACCTCAAGAAGACCTTCAACTGCGAGATCCAGATCGGCGGCTCCGACCAGTGGGGCAATCTCACCGCCGGCACCGACCTCATCCGCAAAAAACTCGGCCACGACGCCACCGCGTGGGGCTGGACCTTCCCGCTCATCACGAAGAGCGACGGCACGAAATTCGGCAAAACCGCCAGCGGCGCCGTCTGGCTCGATCCGCAGAAGACGAGCCCCTACCGCCTCTACCAGTTCTTCGTGAACACCGAGGACGCGAAGGTCTGCGAATACCTCCGTAAGTTCACCTTCCTCACCCGCGAACAGATCGAGCCGCTCGAAGCCGCACACGCCGCCAACCCCGGCGCCCGCGAAGCCCACCGAGCCCTCGCCCGCGAAGTCACGACGCTCGTCCACGGCGCCGACGCCCTCGCCGGCGCACTCAAAGCCAGCGAGATCCTTTTCGGCGGTTCGCTCGACGGCGTCACCGAGGCGATCTTCAACGACGTCGTCGGTGAAGTGCCGACGAAGGATCTCGAGCGTGCGAAGCTCGACGGCGCCGGCGCGGCCATCATCGACCTCGTCGTCCAAGCCGGACTCGAACCCTCGAAAGGCGCCGCGCGCAAATCCCTCGAAGCCGGCGGTGTCTACCTGAACAACGTCCGCGCCGACCTGACTCGCACCGTGACCGCAGCCGACCTGCTGTTCGGCAAGTATCTCCTCCTCCGCAAAGGCAAGAAATCCTACGCGGTGCTCACCGCGAAGTAAGCGATCACTTCACGGGCCGGTAGAGAAATTCGATTCGCCGACGCACACCCTGTGTTTCGCCTTCGATGAAGGCGGAAAGTGTGCCGTCCGCATTCAACGTGTAGCCGACTCGCTGCGGGAAATCGTGCGCCTTGTTTTCAAACACGACTGAACGACCCTCAACCTTGATCAATTTGAACGCAGCCCTGGACTGCCCCGACGGCGTCGCGATGAGGGAGAGATCGCCTTGCTCATCGATCCCGAGGAAAAGGTGCTCGTATTCGATCGTTTTGCCGTCCTTCACGGTGCGGCTCATGCCAAGCATGGTGCCCCCTCCCGGCACCATCCACTCCTCGCGCACGACACGACCGTTCTTCTCGAATTCCCAGCGTCCCGCGAGCCAGGCTAACGCGTCTACGCCCGATTTCGAAGCGATGTCGGCCGCAAAGGCGAACGATACAATTGCCAAGGAAAGAAGACCCGTGCGCAGTTTACTCATTCGGCTTTTATCTCTGAGGTCCAAGCTCTGCATCTCGTGGAGTGACAGTGTGACACTCAGGCGGTTTCGCTAGACTGAAATCAGCCGCGACCAACGCACCCCTTTTCAACGTTCAAGTTTTAGGGCCTGCAGCGTCGCCGCGCGCGACTCCGCCTCGAGCGCCGCGTAGGTCTCGCTCGGGTCGACGATCTTTCGGCCGAGCACTTCCTCAAGCTGCGCCTGCGTGTAGGTCGGCTTCGCGTGCGCCGTGGATTGCGTGCCGTATTGCTGGAGGTTCGACGCGAAAATGCCCGCCGCGCTGATCGGCAAAAAGTCCTCGTAGCGCAGGCCCTCGATCGCGACGTAGCCCTCGCGCGCGAGCGCGACGAGGTCCTTGCCCTTCAACTTCCCCGTGCCCGCCGCCACGCGACCTGCATCGGTCGCGCTGAAACGCGCGAACACGAGTCCCTGCTCAACCAGTTCGATCAACTTCTTCGGAAACGGCGCAAACGCCTCGCTCGCGAGCCGCTCGTAGGCCGCGAAATCCTTCTTCGCGAGTCCCGGGTGCCGCTCCTTCGCCGCGTCGGCCGCCGCGAGACAGCGGTCGTAGAGTTCGCGCCCCTTCGGCGTCGTCGCGTAGAAGCGCTGCTCGATCTCGCCGAAGCGCGCGGTGTGCGTCGTGTCCACCACGGTGCCGTCCGGATTCGTGAACTGCACCGGCTCGGTCAATGCCTTGTAGGAATCCTGCCGCAGCAGCACCGGCGTGTCGGCGGCCGGACCTTCCGTCGAGTCCTTGAAACCCGAGTGCTTGTGCCGCGAGAGATTCAGGTCGTCCTGCTTCAGGCGCTTCGTCAGCGCGTCCACGCTCGCTGCGATCGCGCCGGCCGCGAGCGGCGCCGACTCGAACGCGGCGAGTTGCGCGGCGGTGAAATGCTTGAAGTGCAGCCGCAGGTAATCGCGGTCGCATTGCGCGACGAAGTGCTCGAGCGCCAGCGTCGCGTGCTGCCGGAAACCCGCCTCGCCCAGCTCGCCGAGGCAGAACTTCATCGCGCTGGTGTAGACGTCCATCCACAGCGTGTTCGGCGTGAGATGATTCAAATGGTGCGACTCGAAGCACGCGATGTCCGCCGCGATCTTGAAGCCGGCCTTGCTCAGCTCCTGATAGAAAGCGTGGTCGCGCGCGCGTCCGGTCCATTTGAAGATTCGCCCCGTCGCCTCGCCGATCAGCGCGTTCGCGTCGTCCCAATCGAGCCCGCCGTCGCGCTCGCCCTTTTCGATCAGGCGCTTGGCCTCCTGCGAAAACACCTGCCGCGGCGCCAGCAATGCCTCGATGCGCGCCCGCGTCGCCGGATCGAAGTAATCCGTCATCAGCAGCGACGTGAACACGCGGTGCTCGGGATTCAGCCGCGAGCGGAACGCCGTCGCGATGATCGGCTGACTCTTCGCGCCGACGTTCGTCATGTCGTAGAACGCGTGCGGCTCCATCGCGAACTGCGCGAAGAACCGCCCGATCCAGCGATACTCGTCCGGCCGCCCGATGCGGATGGCGCCGTGCCGCTCGCCGCTCGTCTTCTCGAGTTGCTCCGCCGTGATCGCAAAGCCGCCCCAGAGCTGGCCGAGCAGCGCGCAGATCGCCTCGTTGCAGACGCGATTCACGAGCAGCGATTTGTCGTAGAGCGGCACCTCCGCCCCGAACATGCGGGAGAGTTCGGCGAACAGCCGGTGCTGCATCTCAAGTTTGTCGGCGTGGACGGCAGGCATGAGAAACCGCCAGAAAAACTCTCCCACGCCCGAACGCAAGGAGCCGCCCGCTAGCCGCACGGCCAAGGTCGCAGTTATCAGCTTTCAGCCGTCAGCTATCAGCATCCCGCGCAGTGCTCTGTCCTCCGTCATCCGGCCTCAGTCCTCCGCAATCCGGCCTCCGTCAGCGCGTCGTGAATTTCAACCCCACGATTCCGGCCACGATCAGCACCATGCACACCAGCCGCGCCGCGGTCGCCGGCTCCTTGAACAGCACGATGCCCGCGATTGCCGTGCCCACCGCGCCGATGCCGGTCCAGATCGCGTAGCTCGTGCCGAGCGGTAGTCCCTTCACCGCTTGGGCGAGACACCAAAAGCTCGCGAGCATCAACACGACCGTGACGACGCTCGGCGCCAGCTTCGAAAAGCCGTCCGTGTATTTGAGCCCGACCGCCCAACAAATCTCGAGCAGACCGGCAACGATGAGCCAGACCCAAGGCATGCGAGAAAGGAAAACTCCCCACTCCAAAAGCCAAACTCCAAAGCAAGGTCCTCGACACGCAACCGGATCGAGCCGCAGCGATTCAGTGCCCGCGAATCACGCGCATGCGCGAACGCAGACTCCTGTTTCGCGCGTCTCTTGATTCGCGCCGATTCGCGTTCATTCGCGGGGCCGTTTGTCTCTTCGACGTTCCGTCTCGTCGGCGCTTCCATGTCCTCATCGCCGCGCGCGATCTTTGGCGTTTGTTCTCCCGTGTCGTGCTCTCCTCCTTTCGGCGTAAGCGCTCTTCCCAACCTTTGCGCATCCTCACGCAAGGGCTGCACAGAGACTCCGCGCCTTGTGTCATACCATGGGGAAAACACCGCCGCGTCGCACGACTGACCTCGTCCGAGCGGCTCTCGCCCCCTCCCGCCAATGACTGCTCCCGCTCGTCCGAAACCGTTTCTGCAGCCGGAATACTGCAAAGGCTGCCTGCGCTGCGTCGACGCCTGCCCCAAACACTGCATCGAGCCCGGCTCCGAAATCAACTCCGCCACCGGCCTCATTCCGGTCGAGCTGCACCTCGATGCCTGCAACGGCTGCTCGCTCTGCATGCAGGCCTGCCCCGAGCCCTACGGCCTCCGTCCCGAGACCGAGCGCGCGCACCCGGACCACACGGGTCGCGGCGACGACTTCGATCTCCAAGACCCCGCGAAACTCTTCGGCCCCAAACCCATCACCGTCGAACCCGCAGCCGACGAGACCGACACCAGCATCGTCACGCCGGTCTGCGAGCCGCTCGTGTTGAAGGGCAACTACGCCGCCGCCATCGGCGCTCTCTTCGCCGGCTGCCGCCATGTGTTCGGTTATCCGATCACGCCGTCGACCGAAGGCGCCGAACTCATGGCAAAAATCCTCCCGAAACTCGGCGGCGCCTTCGTGCAAGCCGTCTCCGAAACCGCCGCCGTGAACATGATGTATGGCGCCGGCGGCTCCGGCGTGCCGTGCATGACCTTCACCAGCGGCCCCGGTTTCTCGCTCATGCTCGAAGGCGTCAGCTACATGATCGGCGCGGAACTGCCGGGCGTGTTCGTCAACGTCATGCGCGGCGGCCCAGGCCTCGGCAACCTCGGCCCCGAACAGGCCGACATCAAGCTTGCCTGCCGCGGCCTCGGCCACGGCAACACGCACGCCATCGTCCTCGCTCCCGGCACGCCGCAGGAGATGCTCGATCTCACGATGGACGCTTTCACGCTGTCCTTCCGCTACCGCATCCCGGTCGTGATCCTCGGCGATGGCTACCTCGGCCAGATGACGGGCGTCGTGAAACTCCCCGACACGATGCTCAAGCGCGGCAAGCCCGCCTGGGCCGTCTGCGGCGACCGCGGCCACCGCCACAATCTCATTTCGTCGATCGAACTCCTCGAGACCGACCTCGAGAAGCGCAACGAGCACCTCAACCGCAAATACGACCGCATCGCCGCGCAGGAACAGCGCGCCGATCTCTACCGCTGCGACGACGCCGACGTGCTCATCGTCGCCTGCAACACCCCCGCCCGCATGGCCAAAGGCGCCGTCGAAGTCGCGCGCGCCGAGGGCCTGAAAGTCGGCCTCTTCCGCCCGATCACGCTCTGGCCCTTCCCGATTCGCGCGCTCGCCGACCTGCTCCCGCAAACCAAGCGCCTCGTCATCGTCGAAGCCGGCCCCGGCCAGCTCGAAGACGAAGTTCGCCTCGCGCTCTCGCACGCCGGCTTCAACCCGCCGCGCATCGAACACGTCCGCCGCCACGGCGGCGTCCTCCCCTCGCAACGCGAAATCCTCAACCAGCTGCTCGGTCGGTAGGGGCGGTTGCCCTCAACCGCCCTCCCTCAACCCATTCTCCCCATGAGCGGTGTCTTCTACGAAAAATTCGAACGCCACGCCCACGGCGAAGGCCTCAAGGCCCACAGCACGCACTACTGCCCCGGCTGCGGCCACGGCGTCGTCCATCGCGACATTTCCGAGGTGATCAACGAACTCGGCGTGCAGGACCGCACGATCTTCATCTCGCCCGTCGGCTGCTCCGTCTTCGCCTACTACTACTTCGACACCGGCAACTCGCAGGCCGCCCACGGCCGCGCGCCCGCCGTCGCCCTCGGCCACAAACTCGCCTCGCCCGACTCGCTCGTCATCTCCTACCAGGGCGACGGCGACCTCGCGTCCATCGGCCTCGCCGAGACGATCTCCGTCGCGCAGATGGGTCTGCCGCTCACGGTCATCTTCATCAACAACGCCATCTACGGCATGACCGGCGGACAACTCGCGCCGACCTCGCTCGCCGGCCAGAAAACCGCCACGAGCCCCGACGGTCGCACGCGCGCCATGGGCCAGCCGCTCAAGATGGCCGAGCTCATTGCGCAACTCGACGGCCCCGTCTACGTCGAGCGCGTCGCACTCTACGACGCGAAGAACCGCGTCAAAGCCCGCCGCGCGATCAAGAAGGCGCTGCAAAACCAGCTCGAGGGTCGCGGCTATTCCTTCATCGAAGTCCTCTCCGAGTGCCCCACGCACCTGAAGCTCTCGCCCGTCGAGGCGGAGAAATGGGTGCAGGAAAACATGGAGCCGGTCTTCCCGCTCGGCGTGAAAAAGGATCTCAGCGCCACCACCGACCCGTGGTTCAAGGGCCCGCGTCCGTCCTACGAGCCCGAGGAAGTCCTCGGCCTGGCCGGCGCCGAGCCCGCGCTCGCCGAAAAGCGCCGCGCCGAGTGGCCCGCGCACGTCGCCAAGCGCGATCTCTCCTTCAAATTCGCCGGCTCCGGCGGCGACGGCGCGCAAACCGCCGCGCTCCTCCTCGTCCGCGCCGCGATCGAACTCGGCTACGATGCCACGCACATCCCGGCCTACGGCCCCGAGTCGCGCGGCGGCACCAGCTACGCCGACGTCCACATCGCCGCCACCGAAGTGCTGAACCCGGCCGCGCCCGAGCCCGACGTCCTCGTCGCGTTCAACGCCCCGAGCCTCACGAAATTCGCGCACACCGTCGTCCCCGGCGGCACGATCCTCTACGACAGCACGATCGTCACCGTCGCGCCCGCCGATCTCCCGCCCGGCCGCACCGTGCTCGGCATCCCGTTCACGAAGATCGCCGCCGATCTCGGCAAACCGATGGTGAAAAACGTCGTCGCTCTCGGTGCGCTGCAATCGGCCACGAAGCTCCTCCCCGACAACGCGCTGATCGAGACCCTCGCGCACGTGTTGAAAGACAAAGCCGCCGTCCTCCCGCTCAACCAATCCGCCTACGCCGCCGGCCTCGCCGCCGTCACACCCGTCTCCGCCTGAGGTGGAGCGCGTTGACCCCAACGCGCTCTGCATCGAAGCCGCTCTCACGTTCGAAGCGCGTTGAGGTCAACGCGCTCCACCGATGAAAACCTCCGAACAGTCCCAACAGGTAGGGCGAGTCGTCCCCGACGAGCCGTCCCTCGCCGTAAACGTGAGCCGCGGCTCGTCGGGAGGACTCGCGCCCCCCTCCACCTTCCTCTGCGAATCCGAAGCCTACGAACTCCTCGCGCGTGCCGGCATCCGTCCGCCGCGCCACGGCGTCGTCGACGGCTTCCTTCCCTTCGCGCCGGAAGAGCCGATCGTCCTCAAAGGCCTCGGCGACGAACTCTGGCACAAATCCGAGCTCGGTTGCGTGCGCTTCCTCCCCTTCGACGCCGCGCGCCTCACGCAGGAGGCCGCCGCCATGCGCGAACGCGTCGAGGCCCACGGGCACGCGTGGATCGACGCCCTCGTCTGCGAACGCGTCGCCATCCAGCACAACCGCGACATCCCCTCCGAAGCCTTCGTGTCCCTCTCCCGCACCGACGCCGGCTGGGTGATCCTGTGCGGCTTCGGCGGACTGCAGGCCAACGCCCTTGCCGAGCTCGCCCCGCCCTGCCGCTGGCCGGTTTCCGTTGTCTCGCCCAAGCAGGCGCTCGCCGAGTTCTCCGCGCACCTCCTCGGCCGCGCGTGGCTCGGCCGCCTGCGCGAAGCGCACCCGCTCACCACAACCGACGACCTGCGCCTGTTCTTCGAGTCGCTCTGGGAACTCGCCGCGCTGTGCGATGAGCAGGGCCTCGCGCTGCTGGAACTGAATCCCGTCGCTCTCGATCCGTCCGGCGCGCCGCGTCCGCTCGACGCCGTCGGCCGTCGCAACGCACCGCCGCCCGCCCGCCTCGCTCCTCCGGCCGGCTTTCTCGCTGCGCTCCGCGAACCGCGCCGCATCGCGCTCGCCGGCGTCTCCGCCCAAGAAGGCGGCGTCGGCCGCACGATCCTCGACAATCTCCAGCGCTACGGTCTGCCGCGCGGCAACCTGATCCTCATCAAGCCCGGTCACGCGGAATTTCTCGGCCTGCCCTGCTTCCCCGACGTTGCCCCGCTGCGCGACGCTCCCGTCGATCTGCTGATTCTCGCGCTCCCCGCGCCCGCCGCCGCGGCCACGCTCGAGGCGCTCATCGCCCAAGGCGGCGGCGCCACGGCGGTCGCCCTCGTCGCCGGCGGCATCGGCGACGGCGCGGACACCCAAGGCCTCGGCGCAAAACTCGCCGCGCTCCTTCGCGAGACCCGCACCGCCGGCCGCTGGACGCCCGCCGTGCTCGGCCCAAATTTCCTCGGCCACTGGGCGCCCGCGCGAGCGCTCGACACGTCGTTCATTCCGACCGACAAAATCGCCGCGCCCGCACCGACCGGCGGCGCACTCACGCTGCTTTCGCAGAGCGGCGCGTTCCTCCTCTGCCGCCGCTCGCGCCAGCCGCAACTCCGCTTCGGCCTCGGCATCGCGCTCGGCAACCAGATGGACGTCGCGATGCCCGACGTCCTCGCCGCGCTCGCCGACGAGGAACAGCCCGGCCCCGTCGCGTGCTACGTCGAAGGCTTCGGCCCGGGACAACTCGCGCCGTTTGCACAATCGGCGAACTCGCTCACTCGCCGCGGCGCCCGCGTCCTCTTGCACCGCGCCGGCCGCACCGAAGCCGGCCAGGCCGCCGCCGCCAGCCACACCGGCGCGATGGCCGGCGACCTCGCCCTCGAACGCGAGTTGCTCGCCCGCAGCGGCGTGCGGTTCACGCGTTCCATCGCCGAATTCGACGCCGCCCTCGCCTGGCTCGCCGCCTACCCGCACCTCGCGAAAGGCCCCGTCGCGCTGCTGACCAACGCCGGCTTCGAGAGCGTGAACGGCTCCGATCTCTTCGACGCCGACCTGCGCGCGGCCGCGCTTGGCGCGGACGCCGCCGCCGAACTTTCCCGCACCTTGGTTGCCCTGAACCTTGGCGGACTCGTCAGTCCTCGTCTCCCCCTCGACCTGACCCCCATGGCTGACGAGTCCGCCTTCCACGCGAGCGCCGAGATTCTGTTGCGCGAGTGCGCCGTGCTCGTCGTCGGCCTCGTGCCGTTCACGCGGAAGCTGGGCACGCACGGCGAAGCCGCGCGCGGCTTCGCGCAAAAACTCGCCGCCCTCGCCCGCACCGCCGGCAAACCGCTCGCCGTCGCGATCGACGCCGGCCCGGCCTACGAGGAATACCGCGCGGCTTTCGCCGCCGAGAACGTGCCGACCTTCGACCGCGTGGAGAATGCGCTGTCCGGACTCAAGGCCCTCTAGTCGATCTTCGACACAGAGAACACTGAGAGCCACAGAGCCAGAAGGAGGGGACCGGAAAATGCCCGAGCCTCCGTGTCCTCGGTTTGGTCCTCAGTGTTCTCTGTGGCTCAACTCTGGAGAAACTTCGCCGCCGCGGCTTCGTCCACGAGCCAGACGACCTTCTCGCGGATGCTCTTCATCACCTGCGCGGGCACCTTCATCGGATCGAACTCTCCCGCCAGCACGCGGTGCAACGCCTCCGCCTTGCCCTCGCCGAGCGCCATCACGACGACGAGTCCGCACGCCTTTAGGCCGCTCGGTGTGAGCGTGAGACGCCAACCTTTTTCGGGCACGTCGATCGCCGCGAAATAGCTTCCACCATCATCGCGCAACAACGGGCTCCCAGGAAACAACGACAACGTGTGGCAGTCCTCGCCCATGCCGACGAAGCACACGTCGAACGTCCGGTCGCGGCCAAACCACTGCGCGTTCGTGCGCCCGAATTCCACCGCCGCCATCCCGGGCGCGATGTTTGTCGACCACGGGTGCTTGCGCTCCGCGGGGATGCCGAGCGGCTTTAGCAGCAGACGGTCGGCGTTGCCGAAATTGCTCTCGAACGAGTCCGGCCGCACGTAGCGCTCGTCGCTTACGAACCAGTGCGTCGTCGCGAGCGTCGTCGGCGACAGCGCGTCCTTCGCCACGCACCACTGATACCACTCCTTCGGCGTCGAGCCGCCGGTGAGCGCCCACGTGAAATGCTTCCGCGGCGGCATCTGCCCGCGCTGGCCTTCCGCGACGAACACCGCCGTGCGGAAGCAATCCTCCTTCGAGCCGATGAACACCCGACCGTAGCTGGAGCTGAGTTCCTTCATGGTTCAGCCCATCACGAAGCGGACGAAAAACGCGAAGCGCAAGGCGACAAGCGCCACGAGCGATCCGCAGTCAGCCTTCAGCGATCAGCTCACAAAAGAACGACTCCGGTAGAGGCACTTGTCCCCAAGCGCCCTTCTCCCGAAAGCGGCCAGAACGCGAAGGCGGCTGAGGACTACCGAGCGAAGCGACAGCGGACAACCGCCCCCTCGGCATCACAAGCCGGCGACTAAGCTGATCGCTGACCGCTCAGTAAAACATCGCCTCGCTCAACGCCTCCGCGGGATCGAGCAGGCGCGCGTTCGCCGTGAGCGTCGTGCGGCCGTGGCCGAGGTCACCCTCGAACTCCGCCGTGCGAGCATCGAGATCCGCCGACCACGTGAACGTCTTCTTCGCATCGCGATAACTGAACGAGATCTCGAAGCACCCTTTGCACTCCTTCGGCACGATGCCAAAATCGATGCCGCTCTCCGGATCGGCACCGCAACGCAACAAGCCCTTCTTCAACCAGCTGATCATCGCGGCCGCTTCGGCGTTGAGATCATCGCGGTGCGTGATGCGCACCGCGCGCAGCCCCGCGATGATGTCGGACGGCGTGTAGCGGCTCAGGAACTGCCCGATCGTCTGGCGCAGCGGACGCGTCCGCGTGTAGGCGAGATCGCGCACGGCGGACGGATTCGGCCACGGAAACGTGAACGCCTCCGACGGCACCACGGCACTGTCAAACAGCACGCGCCGCGAACGCGTCAGCAGGTAATCGTAGGCGGCGAGACGATTCGCCGCCGAGAAGCGGTGCGCCCAGTAATACAGTGGCAGGTCGGTCGAGAGACACACCGAAACCTGATTCTGCAGGAAGTCGTGCGTGCCGACCGGATAAGCGAGCAGCACGAACTCGCAGCAGCGCGTGTCCTTGCCCGATTTGCCGAGGAAACACTCGCCGTAGATCTTTGCGCGAAAAACCTTCTCGGCCGCCGGGTCCGGCTCGGGGCACAACACCACCACGCGACACGGATAACGTTTGGCGAACTCCACCGTGTTGCGAAACTGCTGCTCCGCGTCTGCCGGCTTGGTGTTCAGTCCGAAGTGCAGCACGAGATTGAGCTGCGTGGCGCGGCTCTCCTTCGCGGGCGTGTCCGCCCACAGCTTCTTGAAGCCGGCATTGATCCCGCCGACCGGCACTTCGATCCCGGGCAGAGCGTTGAAGAGGGCGTGCATCGCTTCAGGGTTCGCGCCAGCTGTGCCCGTTCGCCGCGAGGAGCGCCTCGGCGGACTTCGGGCCCCACGATCCGGCCGTGTAGCTGTCGAGCCCCGCGCGCTTCTGGTTGCGCCAGAATTCGAGGATCGGCGTCATCAACTCCCACGAGCGCTCCGTCTCGTCGCCGCGAATGAAGAGCGTGCCGTCGCCGATCATCGCATCGAGCACGAGTCGCTCGTAGGCCTCCGGCGTGTTCGAGCCGAAGGTCGTCGCGTATTTGAAGTTCATCTTCACCGGCTGCGTGCGCGTCTCGAGGCCCGGAATCTTCGCATTCAGGATCATGCTCATGCCCTCGTCCGGCTGGATTTGGAACGCGAGCGTGTTGGCCGCGAGTTGGAAGCGGTCGGAGTCCGCGAAAATATTTCCGGGCGCCCGCTTGAAGCGGATCGCGATCTCCGTCACGCGCCGCGCCATGCGCTTGCCCGAGCGGATGTAGAACGGCACGCCGTGCCAGCGCCAGTTGTTGATGTTCAACCGCAGCGCGGCGAACGTCTCCGTCGTCGAGCCGGGCGTGACGTCCTGCTCGCGCAGGTAACCGGGCTGCGGCTTGCCGGCGAGAATGCCGTCGTCGTATTGCGCGCGGGCGACGTCGCTGGCCGGCCCATCGAGACGCAGCGGCTGGATGGCGCGGAGCAGCTTCACTTTCTCGTCGCGGATCGCCTCCGCATCGAGCGATACGGGCGGCTCCATCGCGGTGAGCGCGACGAGCTGCATCGTGTGATTCTGGATCATGTCACGCAGCGCGCCGCTCTGCTCGTAGTAACCGGCGCGCGACTCCACACCGACCTCCTCGGCGACGGTGATCTGCACGTGGTCGACGAAATTGCGGTTCCACAGCGGCTCGAAGATCGCGTTGGCAAACCGCTGCACGAGCAGGTCCTGCACGGTCTCCTTGCCGAGGTAGTGGTCGATGCGGAAAACCTGCGACTCCTCGAAAACCGACGTGAGTTCCTGGTTCAACGCCTGCGCGCTCGCGAGGTCGCGGCCGAACGGTTTCTCGATGACGACCTTCGATTGCGCCACCTTGCCGAGATGCCGCGCAGCGAGGCCAGCGGCGCCGAGATTCTGGATGATCGGCGCGAAAACCGACGGCGGCGTCGAGATGTAGAACAGCGCCTGCAGGTCCTGCCCGATCTGTTTTTCGAGGCCGGAGATTTTTTCGGCGAGCTGGGTGAACGCCGCCGGCTCGTCGTAACCGCCGCTGACGTAGAGCGTGCGCGGCGCGAGGCGCGACCACACGTCGTCGCGCAGTTCGCGGCGCGAGAACTCCTTGATGGCGTCGACCGACAGCGCCTGAAATTCCGCGTCGGGCATCGGCTTGCGGCCGTAGCCGATGAGGAAGAAGTCCGCCGGCAGCAGGCCGTCGAGCGCGAGATTGTAGATCGCGGGGATGAGCTTGCGCGCCGTCAGGTCGCCCGACGCGCCAAAGATGACGACGACCGTCGGCGGAGCGCCGCGGTGCTTGCTGAGGCCGTGGAGGAACGGATGCCGTTCGTGGTCGGACATGAGGCGCACTGTGCGCGCCTCGTTCCGGACGGCCAATCAATTTATCACGCGATGACACGAGCGTGTGACGTGCCGCGCCACGCCGTGGAAATTTTCGCCGACGATAAAAACGTGCGCCAGCTTTCGGCAGGGGCGCTTGTCCCAAGCGCCCTCTCACCGGCGAGCGCCGCTGCAATCCCGAGGGCCGTTGAGGGCAACGGCCCCTGCCTCACGGCACCCTTCTCACCCGCGCACGCGTGCCTCAATGCCGCGCGTTCTCGCGCACTTGCTCGATCGAGCCGCTCTGCCGCGCGACGTGATAGCCCTTCGGGAACAGTGGCACGTTGGCGAAATGCATGCACTGCGGCGGCAGGCGATCGCTCAGGCCGACCTCGACGACATCAAAGCGGAAAGTCCGCGGCGGCGCCGACAGCGCGCTCAGATAGGCGTGCACCGCGCGCTGCAGCACGCGCTTCTTGCGCCGGTCCACCGCATGGTAGCCGGGCACGAGGGCATCGACGCTGCGCGCCTTCACCTCGATGAACACCAGCACTTCGCCATCGCGCGCGATCAGGTCGATCTCATCGCGGCGATCGCGCGGGCTGCGCCAGTTGCGCGCCACGATCGTGAACCCGTGCCGCTTCTGCAAAAATTCCGCCGCCGCCGTCTCGCCGCGAGCCCCGGCCTCGGCTGCCGCGGGAGTTTCTCCGCCCTGCGCCGCGAGTTTCAGCCATACGTCGTTCAGCCAAGCCAGCATGGGTAGTTCACCCTCGACGACGCGTTTTTTTTGACCTACACGCAAGAGCGATTTAGCGCGCCGGGCGGTTTTCCCCATTCGCACGGCGCCGGCGTCACCTGACCGACATGGCCAATCCCAGCAACCTCACCGGCACGCTTCGGCGCTCGCTGCTCATCAAAGTCATTTCGAAGCCCGCGCCGAGCCGCGAGGACGTCAACTCCGTCATCGAGCTCACCGCGAGCAAGGTCGTCGAAGCCCTCCAGGCGCAGTCGATGACGCTCTACCTCGTCGAGGGTGGTGAGATCGCGTTCAAGCAGGTCTATTACTCGCCGTCGCTCTGGGGGCAGGACAAGGACAAGGAAAACCAATTCCGCGAAACGGCCAAAAAGCTCCTCGCGCTGCGTCTCCCCTCCGGCACCGGCAACGTCGGCAAAGTCATCTCGTCCGGCGAACCGCTGTTCTTCAGCAACAAGGGCCCGGAAGCCGCCTCGTTGAAGAACATGAACACGGGCTTCGAGGTCCACTCGATGCTCACCGTGCCGCTGAAGACGAACATCGTCATCGGCGCCATCCAGGTCCTCAACAAGGAGCCCTCCGCCGGCACGAACGGCCAGTTCACGCAGAAGGACCTCGGGATGCTGCAGGAGGTCGCCGAATATTCCTCGACGCTGATCCAGCGCATGCTGGACCCGAAGTTCCAGCTCAGCGCCGAGGACACCGCGAAATTCATCGCGCGCTTCACCGATCTCCCGCTCGTCACCAAGATCGAGGACGGCGAGATCGACGAGAAACTCGTCGAGGTCATCGGCGACGCCGTCATCCGCCGCGAACAGGTTTTCCCGGTCAAGAAAGTCGGCACCAACGGCGTCACCGTGCTGATGACCAACCCGCTCGACTACGCCAAACGCGAGTCCTTCCAGACCGCGTGCGAGCTGCACATCGAGGACGTCCGCGTCATTCCCGCCAGTTACCTCGAGGAGCTGCTGAAGAAATACTTCAAGGACTCGAAAACGGCCGCCGGTCCGAAGGTCGAGCACGACGACGTCGATATTACCGAGGTCGCCGATATCATCGGCACCGCCTACAGCGAGGGCGGCAGCAGCGAGGTCAAAGCCGAGGAACTCGACAAGGAGGACTCCGCGCCGATCATCCAACTCGTCAACCGCATCATCGAGGACGCCTACATCGCCGGCGCGTCGGACATCCACGTCGAGCCGCAGGAAAAGGAACTCATGGTCCGCTACCGCATCGACGGCATGTGCATCGAGAAGCTCCGCCTCCCGAAGCAAGTCGTCGGCGCCATGGTCGCCCGCCTGAAGATCATGTGCAACCTCGACATCTCCGAGCGCCGGTTGCCGCAGGACGGACGCATCGTCTTCAAGAAATACACGAAGAAGAACATCGACATCGACCTTCGCGTCGCCACCGGCCCGATGAACCATGGCGAGAAGGTCGTCATGCGCATCCTCGACAAGCAGAAGTCGACCCTGCCGCTCCCCGCGCTCGGTTTCTCCGAAGAGAACCTCGCGAAATACCGCGAGTGCATCCGTCAGCCCTACGGCATGATCCTGCACTGCGGCCCGACTGGCTCCGGCAAGTCGATGACGCTCTACTCCGCGCTCGGCGAAATCAACACGCCCGACATCAACATCCAGACCGCGGAGGATCCGATCGAATACACGCTCGGCGGCATCAACCAGATGCAGATGAACCGGCAGATCGGCCTCACCTTCGCCCGCGCGCTGCGCTGCTACCTCCGCATGGACCCCGACGTCATCCTCGTCGGCGAAATCCGCGACGAGGAAACCGCCGGCATCGCCGTCGAAGCCGCGCTCACGGGCCACTTGCTCGTCTCCACGCTCCACACCAACGACGCGCCCTCCACCGTCGCGCGTCTCGGCGAGATGGGCGTCGAGGTGTTCAACATTTCCGCCTCCCTCGTCTGCGTCTGCGCGCAGCGCCTGCTCCGCCGCGTCTGCAAGAACTGCAAAGTGAAATACAAGCCCGAGGGCCGCGAGTGGGAGATTCTCAAAAAGGCGCTCCAGCTCGACGGCGAGCCGCCGGAGATTTTCAAAGCCAACCCCGGCGGCTGCCACATCTGCGGCGGCACCGGCTACAAGGGCCGCGTCGGCATCCACGAGCTGATGACCAACTCCGAGGAACTCACCGAAGCCATCAACCGCGAAGCCGAAGTCGCCGAGCTGAAACGCGTCGCGATGAAGAACGGCATGAAGACGCTCCACCAGGACTCGATGCTCAAGGTGAAGATGGGCCTCACGACGATGGAAGACGCCCTCGCGAACGTCCCGCCGGACTTGATCCTGTAAGCGCTCAGCTGTCAGCGATCAGCCATCAGCTCACGCCCGTTGGATCGATAGGTAGGGGGCGTTGCCCCCAACGCCCCTCCTCACCCGGTAAGCGCATTTGGTAGGGGCGTTGTCCCCAGCGCCCCTTCTGTCCCATGTAGGGGCGCGCCTTGTGCGCGCCCGCCCTCCGAATCGCATTTGGGTAGGGGCGCCTGCCCCGGCTCGGTGCCATAATTCGCTGACACTTTCTGCCATTAATTCGCTGACAGTTTTGGGTGAGGGTCGCCGATGCCATGGCGACAACGATCAGTGTTCGAGGAGCGCAAGCAGCTGGTGGAGGCGATGC
>JAYRJE010000005.1:0-387572 GCA_041906465.1 Candidatus Didemnitutus sp.
CTCGGTCTGATCGATCTCTCGCGCCCTCCCGACCGTCCTCGCGGCAACTACTACCCACTCTCACCGCCCGATCCAAAGTGTTACCCCTAACCCGGAACACCTGTTACCCTTGACCCGGGGCCATACAGCCCTCAACCGCCCTTACGGACGCGCGCACGCCAGAGGGCCGTTGAGGACAACGGCCCCTACCCCCGATCCTCGCGCGCTCTATCTGCTCGCGCGTCGCCGGCCGCTCGCTCGCCGCTCAGCCCTCCGCCCGCTGCCGCGCATCGGCCTCGATCGCGGCGCGCAGCGTGTCGAGCGTGGCCTTGGCCTTCGCCTTGGCGGCGGGCAGGTCAGCCGCACCCTTCACGGGCTCGGTGGCGAAGAGGTAGAACTTGATCTTCGGCTCGGTGCCGCTGCCGCGCGCGGCGAACGAGTAGCCGTTCGCCAGCGTCACCAGGTAGAGGTCCTGCGCCGGGATCTGTTCGCCGTCCGCGTCGAAGAATTTTTCGCGGCCGAAATCCTGGAAGCGCGTCACGCCCACGCTGCCGAACGCTTGCGGCGGGCTCGCGCGGTAGGTGTCGAGGATGCGCTTGATCTTCGCGGCGCCGCTCGCGCCCTCGTAGTAGATGTTGATCACGCCCTCGAGGAAGAAGCCGCAGCGCAGGTAGATCTCGTCGAGATACTCCGGCACGGTCAGCCCGCGGGACTTCACCCACGCGCACAGCTCGGCGAACATCAGACACGCCGCGTTGCCGTCCTTGTCGCGCAGGAAATCGTTCGGCAGGTAACCGTAGCTCTCCTCGGTGCCGAAGAGGTAGAACGTGCTGTGCTGCTGAAGCAGCTTCGCGCGCTCGCGGAACGGCGTGGCGTCGTAGTTGAAGCCCGCGCCCATCGCGGCGGCGAGCTGGCGCTCGTAGCCGCCCATCTTGCCGGCGATCCATTTGAAACCCGTGAGTGTGTTGATGACTTTCACGCCGTGCGCCTGGCCGATCGCGTCCTGCAGCGGCGTCGTGACGAACGTCTTCACGAGACACGCGCTTTGCGTGCCCTCCTTCGGAATCCAGCCGAGTTCCTTGTATTTCGAAACGCGGTAATCGGCCAGCAGCGCGCCGACCTGGTTGCCGGTGAGCAGCTCAAGCTTGCCGGCGCGATTGCGCACGGCGACGCCCATGCGGTCGCTGTCGGGATCGGTCGCGAGCACGGCGTCGTGGCCGCTCTTCTCCGCGAGCGCGACGGCCATGGCGAGCGCCTCGGCGTTTTCCGGGTTCGGCGACTTCACCGTCGGGAAACGCGAATCGAACGCCGCCTGCTCCGGCACCTGCGTGACCTGCACGCCGGCCTGAGTGAGCAGCGGCATCGTGGAAACGCCGCCGACGCCGTGGATGTTCGTGTAGACGACGCGGAGGTTCGCCTTGCGCACGATTTCGTGGTCGATCGCGGCTTGCGCGGCGACGTTGAGATAAGCCTGGTCGGCGTCGCGTCCGAGCGTGGTGACCTTCGAAATGTCGGCCGTGAGGAACTCGCCCACCGCGGACAGCGGCACGGCGTTGACCTCGGTGACGATGCCCTTGTCGTGCGGCGCGATGACCTGTGCGCCGTCGTCGAAGTAGGCCTTGAAGCCGTTGTCGTGGGGCGGATTGTGGCTCGCGGTGATCACGACGCCGCAATGCGTCTTCAGCCAGCGCACCGAGAAGCTCAGCTGCGGCGTGGAGCGCGGGCCGTCAAAGATGTAAGCCTCGCCGCCGAGGCGCGTCCAGGTCGACGCGGCGAGTTCGCAGAAATGGCGCGAGAAATGGCGGACGTCGTGCGCGATCACGATGCGCGGCTTCGCGGCGCTCTTTTGCGCGGCGAGGTATTTCGCGACGTAGCGGTGCAGGCCGACGACCGCGCGCACGAGCGTGAAGTCGTTCAGCATGTTCGCACCCACGCCGGCGTGCTCGGGCGAGCCGCTCGCGGACAACGTGCCCGTCTCCGCCTTCGCTCCCACGGCGCCGATGGTGCGGCCGCGCATGCCGCCGGTGCCGAACTCGAGGTAGCGGTAGAAGCGGTCGTTCAGTTCGCTCCATTGCTCGCGCTCGATCAGTTCGGCGATGCTCTGCTGCGCCCAGGCAGGCAAACCGCCCTGCCACCACGCGGTGAGATTTTCGACGGTGCTGGGAAGCAAGTGGCCCGCCTGCGCGGCGGCTTGGACTTTGGAGGGGAGCGGAGTGGACATGGGAGAAAGAGAATTCAGCTAAACACAGAGGTCACGGAGGACAGAGAGAGAAATTAGCGATCGTTCGCCAAGCGCGTGATGCCGTCTACGAGTCGCGGGACGTGGAAATTGATCAACAAACCGACCGGATGCCCCGTCTCGCGAAGGTAGGAGAGCACTTGCGCGCGGTGGACTGGCAGAATGGTCTCGATGGCCTTCAGCTCGACCAGAACGGCATCCTCGACGATCAGGTCCGCGCGAAATGCAACATCGATAACCTCACCTTTGTAGGTGAGCGGAACGGCCACCTGCCGCGCACATGCCAGGCCGCGCAAGAACAGTTCGCGCGCCAAACAACTTTCGTAAGCCGATTCCAGCAGACCCGGACCTTTGGCGCGGTGAACCTCGATCGCCGCGCCGATAATTTTTTCCGTCAGTTCGTTGATTGAGTTCATCTTGGTGGAGGCCCGCGCCTCCACCCAATGCCGATCAACCGTCTCGAACACAATTCCGGCCTCTGTGGTCTCTGCGACCTCTGTGTTTAAACCTATCACTCGAGATAAAGCCCCTCCGCCACCGCCACCGGGTGCTTCTGCCACGAGGCTCTCACGGTGTCGGCGTCGTAGCCATAAAGCGGCGAGATCTCGATCTTCTGCGCGGGCAGGCCGGTAGCGTCGGTCGCGACGCTGGCGCCCGCGGCTTTCAGCCAGCGCGCGAACTGCCGCTGCTGGTCTTCGCTGCACGTCTTCGGCGAGTCGACGCCCTCGGCGTTCTTCACCGGGCTGAAATCGTCGGCGCGATTCGTCTCGATCACGATCGGGTTCTTCGCAAACGGCAGCGCATCGAAGACGAACATCTCGAACTTCACGCCGTTCGGCTTCTCGGGTTTCACCGTCTGGCCCGCTGCGTCAACGGTCGGGATTTTCTTGTCCGCGCGGTGGAACGGCAGCGCGATCCCTTCGCCACCTGCGGCCATGCGGCGCGCGAATTCGCGGTCGATGATGTGAATCGCGATGCTGCCCGCGATGAAGCGCAGCGCACCGTCCGGTCGCGTTTCGCGCTGCATCGCCATCGGCATGTCGCTGTATTCGACGACGACGAGGCGACCGTCCTGCATGCAGAAGTGCCCGACCTTTTCCTCGGCGTAAGCCTTCGGCACCATCTTGCTCGACATCTCGGAGCGCGCGAGCAGGTGGAAGCCGATGAACTCGGGATCAATGCAGCGCACGAGCGGATTATCGACCTGGAAGTAGCTCAGCGTGTCGATGCCCTCGCGGGCCATGAGATCGAGCGCGCCGCTGCGATGGAGCGCGCGGAGCGAGCCGCCGTGACCGTCGGGGCTGAGCGCGATGCTGCTCTTCGTTTCGAGCAGGATCTTGCCGTCGAAGTTCACGGCCGGCATCCGGCCCTGGCGAAAGAAATGCACCTGTCCGCGCTCGAGCCCGAAGAATTTGTGCTCCTCGAAAAACGCCTCCGTCTGCGCGTGATTCGCGTGGCTCGTCATGATGAACCAATGCAGCGGCTTTCCGTAACGCTGGCCGGCGGCAAGGAGCTTCTCCGCAAAAACCTGGAACAGCGGTTTCCGTTTCACCGGCGTCACCGGGAAAGTGCCCTTCGGGCCATCATAGCCGAGCCGCGTGCCCTGTCCGCCGGCGACGACGAAGGCCGCCACGCGTCCGGCGCGCAGCGCTTCCTCACCGACCGCGCGCGCCTGCGCCCACTTCGCCGCGTCGCCGCCTTGCGACGGCAGGGGCTCATACGGCGCCGGCTCGAGTCCGCTCACGTTCGCGGCGGAAGCGGCCTTCTCGACGACGAGCGAGCGATGCAGCTGCGTGATCTCGGTGAGATCGATCTCGGCGGCTTGCGCGGCGAGCGCGGCGCGCTCGGTCTCGTTGAGCTGGGACCAGAAGGCGAAGACCTGGCCCTGGCCGGCAGCGTTGAATTTCGCGATGAGTGCGTCGTGAGTCATGGAAGGCGTTTGTCGTCGGGGAAACGGAAGATGAATTCACCCTCGCGCACGTAGCCGAGTTTCTTGCGGATCACTTCCTCCACGAGCGCGGGGTCGCTGCGGAGACGCTGGAGATAGCGCTGTTGTTCCGCGAGCTTGGCCTGGGCTTCGGACAATTTGCGGCGGTTGTGCGTCTCCTGCGCGCGCAGCAGCGAGAGATCGCGGTAAAGCTCGAGGAAGAAAAGTCCCGACCAAATCGCCACGCCCGCGAATAACGCGACGAAGACGGAGGTGATGACTTTGTTCCAGTTCAAGGAGCTCCGAAATAAGCGCGCAGGTTCGCTGAGCGGCAACGCTTTTTGAGCTTTGGTTAACAGCGAATTTTCGTGCGTTTCGAGGGCCGCCGGGGATACTCCCGGCCCAATGTATCAGAGCTACTACGGTCTGACGGAGATGCCGTTTCACATCACGCCGGACCCCAAGTTCCTCTACCTGAGCCCGCCCCACCAGGAAGCGCTGCAACACCTCAAATACGGCGTCACGGAGCGGAAAGGCTTCATCGTGCTCGTCGGTGAAGTCGGCTGCGGCAAGACGACCCTCTGCCGGAAGTTTCTCAGCGAGCTCGACCCGCAGCACTACGACACCGCGCTCGTCCTCAACCCGCGCCTCACCGAGACGCAAATGCTGAAGGCGATCATGACCGAGCTCGGTGAGACGCACCTCGCCCGCAGCAAGAACGACCTCGTCTCCCAGATGAACGAGGTGCTGCTCGCCCGCATCGCCGCCGGCCGCGAAATCGTGCTCATCATCGACGAGGCCCAGAATCTCTCGTTCGAGGTTTTCGAGCAGGTGCGGCTCCTCTCGAATCTCGAGACCGACAAACAAAAGCTCCTCCAGATCGTCCTGATGGGGCAACCGGAGCTGAAGGACAAACTCGCCCAGGAAGAACTTCGTCAGCTCCGCCAACGCATCCTCGTCCATTACGAGCTGCGCCCCCTCACGCGTCCCGAGATGGATCATTACATTCACCATCGCCTCACGCTCGCAGGCAGCGCGGGCCGGCCCACCTTCACGAAATGGGCGCTGCGCCACCTTTACCGGCACAGCCGGGGAATTCCCCGCATCATCAATAATCTCTGTGACAAGGCGCTGCTCTCCGCTTTCATTCGCGACTCCGATGAAGTCACCTACTGGGATGCCCGCCGCGCCTCGCGCGATCTCGATCGCCTGACCGACTGACGCGATGAGCCTCATCAACGACGCGCTCAAAAAGGCCCAGCGCCAACGCACCGGCGACGCCTCCCCCACTTCGCAGCCGCCGATGCCCGGCGGCGCCCCCCTCCCCGCGCGCCCATCGCCGGCCCGCGGCGGCTCGAGTCCGCAATTCCTCCTCGTCGGCGCCGGCGCCGTGCTCGGTCTCGCGATCGCGGGGGGCGCGTTCTTCCTCTTCCGCAGCAAAACGGCGGCCGAAAAAAACGCTCCCGCCGGCTCAACACTCCCGATCGTCGCCGAGTCCGCTCCGGCAAAAACCGTAGACGATTCGGCCGCCGCAACAAAATCATCCACGCCCCCGCCCCCGGCGCCTTCCACAAAATCGCCTGAACCGGTCGTGCTGGCCGTGAAGACAGAGCCACCGCCGGCCGCGCCCGCCGCCGCTTCCACCTCCTCCGACGCGCCAGCCGTTGCGGAAAAAAACGTCGCCCTGCCCGCCGCCGCGCCGGCGACTTCGGGCGAACCGCCGCCGCCGCCGTTGCGCATGATCGAGTCGATCGAAGCGCTGCGCGTCGCCGGCATCCGCGTCGGCGCCGGCACCGACGCCAAGGTCCTGATGAACGACCGCGTTTATCGCGTCGGCGACACGGTCGATCACGCCCTCGCCATCAAGCTGACCGGCGTCACCGCCAACTCGCTGACCTTTCGCGACGCCACGGGCGCGACCTACACGCGGAACTTCTGAGATCCGACGTAGCGCAGGCTTCCCGCCTGCAACGATCGCGCAAGCAGGCTGGGCGCCTGCGCTACCTCAATACGCCGACTTCGGCGGCACGAAGACCTGTCGCAGCGTTCGCAGCGTGATCTGCACGTCGAGCCAGATCGACCACTCGGCGATGTATTGGAGATCGCGCCGCACCCGCTCGTCCAGTTGCTCGGGCGTCGTAATTTCCCCGCGAAACCCCTCGCTCTGCGCCAGTCCGGTCATGCCCGGCTTCACGTAATGGCGCGTGCGATAGGCCTTCGCACGACGCTCGAACTCCTCATCGAGCAGCGGCATCACTGGACGTGGCCCGACGATGCTCATGTCGCCGATCAACACATTCCAGAATTGCGGGAACTCATCCAGACTGTGCCGTCGAAGAAAACGTCCGAACGGATAGACGCGCGCGTCGTCCGCCGTGGCCTGCTTGACCTCCGCACGATCATCCACCGGCGCCAGGTGCATCGTGCGGAACTTCAGCATGGAGAATTTCTGCCGTTGCTCGCCGGAGCGCGCGCGGATGTGCAACAACGGCCCCCGCGATTGCCGCCGTTGCATCAGCCATACGATCAACGCCAGCGGCGGGAGCACCAGCACCACGACAGGCAGCGCCACCGCAATATCGAAGAGCCGCTTCAACGCGCGGTTCAGCGGCTCCTCCAGCGGCTCGTCGTGCAGGGTAAAATAATACTGTCCCGCCACCTCGATCGACACCGCGCGGTGGCCCAGCCGCTCGTCAATGTTTTGGCGGAGCAGCACACGCGCCCCCTGCGTCTGACAAACCTCGACCGCACGACGCACCGGTTCCGCCTCGTCGGGTAACTCCCAAAAAACCACCTGGCCGATCCTTCCGCGCTGGATCAGCTCCGCCAGCTCGGCCGCCTCCCCAAGCCAGCCGCGCAACGGCGGCTCCGTCACGCGGCCCAGCGCTTCCCACGACACCCAGCCCGTGACATCGAGCCCGAGATGCTGGCGCGCCGCGAACCACTGTTCGAGCGCCGGCACGTTTGCCGCCCGCGCAAACACCAACGCGGGAATGCGCGCCCCACCACCGTAAACAAGTTGGGCAAGCCGGCGCGGCAACGTCGCGTGCAACACCGCCAGCCCCGCCCACGTGAACACCAGAAAACTGCCGAGAAACAAGCGGCTGATGCTCCGATCCTGCGTCGCAAACATCATGGCGAAGACCACCAGCGCCACGATCCCCACCTGCCGCGTCGCCAGCGCGAGCGCATCGCTCGCCGTGAACTCCGTCAACTTCCACCCCTGATTGCCCGCGCTGCGACCACTCAGCAGCATCCCGAGCACGACGCTGACAAAATACGGCATCAGCACCGTCTCCCGCGTCAGCTTCACCACCTCCGACAAAAACTGAATGGTGAACTGCGCATAGACCCAGAAGAACAGGCCGACCAGCAGCAGCGCGACTGCATGGTGCAGTTCCGTGAGGCCGCGGTGTCGGTTGAGCAACATGTGCGCCGACGCTACACCCCGGCGACGCTCCGGCAAGCCTGTGGCGGCCCCGCCCGCCCGCAGCCGGACCTGAATGAAACGTGCTCCACCCGCTTGGAAAGCGCGGCTCCCGCGGCGCCGCGAACGCCAATCGGCCACCGAACGTCCACCCGGCGCAGCGGGAGTCGAAACTCCCGTTCCGGTCGGGAGCGGGCGCCGTCTAGGGACGCGGCGCCCGGCGTCAGCTACCTTAGCCGAAGAAAGCCCGTATCGCCGCGCTCAGCGCATCGTGTTTCTTCTGCGCCGCACGATAGAGCAACACTCGCTTCTTGTCCGGCAGACAACGGCTCGCATCGTCGACCGCGACTGTGCGTGCGCAGAGTTTCGCCAGATCGATTTTCGCGCCGCGACGTCCCGCATCGCACCACGCAGCCTGCAACGCGCCGCCAAGGGCCGCGCCTTCGTCTTCAACCATCTTCACCACCGGCACGCCGAAGACGTCCGCCATGATCTGGCGCCACGCCGCCGACTTCGCGCCGCCGCCGGTGAGGCGGATTTCGCGCGGCTTGATGCCGAGTTCGCCGAGGCGGCGCAGGCCGTAATTCATGCCCATCGTCACGCCTTCCATCGCCGCGCGCATCAGGTGACCCGGCGTCGTGTTGTCGCGCGAGATGCCATGCAGCACGCCGCGCGCTTTGGGCAGATTCGGCGTGCGCTCGCCCGTGAAATACGGGAGCAGCAACAATCCATCCGCGCCTGCGGGTGTGGCGGCGACCGCGGCTTCCATCGCCGCGTGATCGGCGCCGAAGAGCGCGCGCATTTGTTCGGTGACGAGCGTAACGTTCATCGTGCAGAGCAGCGGCAGCCAGCCGCCCGTGGACGAGCAAAACGCCGCGATCTCGCCGTGCGCGTCGATCACCGGCTGCTTGCTGAACGCGTAGATCGTGCCACTCGTGCCGAACGATGCCGTGACGACGCCGGACGACACGTTGCCCGTGCCGATCGCGCCCATCATGTTGTCGCCGCCGCCGGCGGAGACGACGACTTCGCCCGTGAAGCCCCAGCGCTGCGCCAGCTCCGGCTTCAGCGGGCCGACCACGGCGCGCGAGTCGGAGATCGGCGGCAGACAATCGATCAGCTTGCGGTCGATCGCGGCGCACACCTTTTCCGACCAGCGGCGACGGCGCACATCGAAGAGCGCCGTGCCGGAAGCGTCGCCGGCTTCCATGAAGTATTGGCCGGTGAGATGGAAGTTGAGGAAGTCGTGCGGCAGCAGGACGTGCCGGAGCTTTTTGAAATTCGCCGGCTCGTGGCGCTTCAACCAGAGGATTTTGCCCGCCGTGTAGCCCGGCAGGAACGGCAGGCCGGTTTCGCGAATGACGGCCTTCGTGCCGCCGAGCTTTTTCGTGAGCAGCGCGCATTCCGCGGCAGTGGATGTGTCGCACCAGAGCTTCGCCGGACGGATCACGGCGCCGTTTTCGTCCAGCGGCACGAAGCCGTGCTGCTGGCCCGAGATGCCGATGCCGCGCACGCGCGCACCGTCGATCTTCGCGGCGACTTCGCCGATCACCTGCTCGAGCGCCGCCGCCCATTCCTGTGGGTGCTGCTCCATGTGACCGGCCGGCAGACCGGCAATCAGGGTGTGGGGCGCGCGGGCTTCCGCAATCACGCGACCGGTTTCGAGGTCGAGCGCCACGCACTTGGTGCTTTGCGTGCCGCTGTCGATGCCGAGGTAGATGCTCATGATGAAATCTTCAGAGGAGAGGAATTCGGTGAGAAACCACGAAATGCACTAAACACACGAAAAGCAGGGCGAACCTGAGCGGGGCTCATGCAGTTGGACGCGATTCCCGACTGACGAACTTCCAACCCGAGGGTGGTCGCCATTGTCCCGACGGCGACCGGCGTCGGTCGGGACACCACTTCATGATTATCCTCCGGTTTGCTCAGCTCCTCTCTTTTCGTGTGTTTCGTGTTTTTCGTGGTTAACCAATTTCGCCTCAGCGCCGCGCCGGGATCGGGCACGACGCGCCGTCGAACCAGGTGCCTTCAACGAACGTCGTCGTCGGGATCGTCGGCACGCCAAATTTGTTGTGGTGCAGCTGTCCGGCCAGAATCTCGACCGCCAGCGCGCCGACCGTCTCGTAATTCTGGCGCACGCCGGCGAGCTTGCCGTCGAAGCTGTCGAGGAACACGTCCACGAACGCCACATCGCGCGGCACGCGGATTTTCATCTCCTCGAGTCGCGGCAGCACGAAGGAAGCTTTCGCGATAATCACCTCGGGTTCGTAGCGCTCATACCATTCCTGAAAGCGGTCGGCCGGCACAATCACGTCGGTCTTCGACTCGTTCATCCAATCCTCGATCGGCTCCGCTTCGGGAAAGAGCAACATCGGCACGCGGTCGCGCACGGGCAAATTCGCTTGTTCACAGAGGAAGCCGGCCGACCACAGGTGGTCGACGCTGTAGTTCCAGCCGCGGTGCATCACGAAGCCGATGCGCCGATAGCCGGCCGCGATCACACGCTGCATCGCGAGGCGGATGATGCTGCACTGGTCGTTCGTCACGTTGTGCAGTTCGGGCTTGTGCGGGAAATAGTCGATCTTCACCGCGCTGAAACGCTGCCACTCGAAGTGAATCGAGTCGTCCGCCTCGCGCTGGTGCGAGGCGATGATGACGCCGTTGATGCCGCGCGCGGCGAGGATGCCGCTGAGACGCCCGTGCGTGAGGCCGGGCTCGCGCATCCAGAAGTGCTCGAGCTTGTAACCGAGCTCCTCCGCCTTCGCTTTCGCGCCCTCGTAGAAGTTCGGGTGCGCCGTCACTTTTTTCCAGCCGACCGCGGAATCCCAGTTCGTGACGTAGGCCAGCGTCGAGGGCGCGCGACGCTCCATCGTGCGACCGCGGTAGGCGACGAGCGCGCGCAGCAACGGGTCCGGCGTGTAGCCCATTTTCCGCGCGAGGTCCTGCAAACGCTCGCGCGTCTCGACCGGCAAGCGCGGGTGATTGCGGAGCGCGAGGGACACCGTCGTCACGTGGACGCCGGCGGCTTTCGCGACGTCAGCGAGCGTAGTGCGGCGTTCGTTCATTTTGGGGGGCGGGGTGCAGCGGTTTCCTGTCTCGCGTGAGCGCACACGGCGCGCAAGCGCTCCTCAAGTCTAATGTTAGGCTCCGGTGGCGATTGTGCAACGACGCGACTCGCAAGAATCTCGCCGCGACATTGCTCTGCTGCTACTCGATCCCCGTTTCCACTCCGCCATGAAGAAGTCCTCCGAACATTTCCGCGGCATCGGCCGCATTCCGTATGAAGGCCCGCGCTCGGGCACCGCGCTCGCGTTCAAGCACTACGATCCCACCGAGCGGATCGACGGCCGGACGCTGAAGGAGCACCTGCGCTTCTCGATCGCCTACTGGCACGCGTTCCGCGGCACGGGCTCCGACCCGTTCGGCCCCGGCACGATCGTGCGCCCGTGGGAAAGCGGCAAGGACCCGGTGTCCGTCGCCAAGGTCCGCATGGACGCCGCGTTCGAGTTCTTCACCAAGATCGAGTCGCCCTACTGGTGCTTCCACGACCGCGACATCGCGCCCGAAGGCCGCTCGCTGGCCGAGTCGAACAAGCACCTCGACAAGCTCATCGCCCACGCGAAGCAGCTGCAGAAGGCCACCGGTGTGAAGCTCCTCTGGGGCACCGCGAACCTCTTCTCGAATCCGCGCTACATGTGCGGCGCCGCCACCAATCCCGACGCGCACGTCTTCGCCTACGCCGCCGCGCAGGTGAAGAAGGCCCTCGAGGTCACGAAGGAACTCGGCGGCGAGAACTACGTGTTCTGGGGCGGCCGCGAAGGTTACGAGACGCTGCTCAACACGAACCTGAAGCGTGAACAGGATCACCTCGCGCGCTTCATGCACATGGCCGTCGACTACGCGAAGGCCATCGGCTTCAAGGGCCAGTTCCTCATCGAGCCGAAGCCGAAGGAACCGACGAAGCACCAATACGACTTCGACGTCGCCAGCGGCATCGCCTTCCTCCGCACCTACGGCCTGGAAAAATACTTCAAGTTCAACATCGAGACCAACCACGCCACGCTCGCCGGCCACTCGTTCCAGCACGAGATCGAGGTCGCCGCCGCGGCCGGCATGCTCGGCTCCATCGACGCGAACGCCGGCGACCAGCTCCTCGGCTGGGACACCGACCAGTTCAACACCGACGTCCGCGAACTCACGCTCGCGATGGTCTCGATCCTCAAGGCCGGCGGCCTCGGCACGGGCGGCTTCAACTTCGACGCCAAGCTCCGCCGCCCCTCGATCGATCCCGAGGACCTGTTCCTCGCGCACATCGGCGGCATGGATGCCTACGCGCTGGCCTTCAAGCTCGCGCGCCGCATCCTCGCCGAGGGCAAGCTCGAGCAATTCGTCACCGACCGCTACTCGTCCTTCGACAGCGACTACGGCCGCGACATCGAGAAGGGCAAGGCGACCTTCCAGTCGCTCGAGAAGCTCGTCCTCACGAAGCTCGGCGAACCGACGCCGCGCTCCGGCAAGCAGGAGTATCTCGAAAACCTCCTCATGCAGTATCTCCACGGCTGATTATTCAGTCCCCCCGCGAAACGCGCGCTTCGGCGCGCGTTTTTTTATTTTCCGCCGGGCTTTACGCGGAAACTCCGGTAAAGCTCGGCAACCCGTCGCTGGCTCTCCACGCTCCCGCGCGTTCGCGATCCTTGGATCCTTCGCTCCGCTCAGAATGACACGCAGGAAAAGCGAATTTGAGTTTCTGTCATCCTGAGCGGAGCGAAGAATCCAGTCGGTCAATGCCGCGACCGTTTACTGGTCGCTCTACCCCACCCCATGCCCGTCACTCCGCCTCCCGCCGCTCCGGCCGTTTATCGCGCCGGCACGCTGACCTACAACGCGTCCGGCTTGCGCCGCGTCTTCGCCTGGCTGCTCGCCGCCGAAGTCGTCTTCACGCTCATCGACATGATCGAGCCGCGCGTGCTGCCGGTGCTCCTCAAGCTGCACGGCGCTTCCGACAAGGAGATCGGCATCATCATCGGCTCGTTCAATGCCGCGTTGCAGCTCATCGTGATGCCACCGCTCGGTTACTATTCCGACCGCTTGCGCACGCGTTGGGGGCGGCGCATTCCCGTCCTGTTTTGGGCGACACCGTTCGTGACGCTCTTCCTCGCGCTCACCCCATTCGCCCCGGAGATCGCCGAATGGGCCACGAAAACTCCCGGGCTGAGCGCGGCGCTGCACGCGCTCCCGATGACCCCGGTGATCGCGGTGTTCGCGCTGCTGGTGCTGCTCTACCGGCTCGTGCAAAACATGACCAACGCCATGTTCTTCGGCCTGCTGCGCGACGTCGTGCCGGAAACGCACATGGGACGCTTTCTCGCGCTCTTCCGCGTCTTCGGCGCCGGTGGCACGTTCATCATCACTTACTGGCTGCTCGGGCACATCGAGACGCACAGCAAGGAGATCTTTATCGGCGTCGCCGCGCTGAACTTGGTCGGTTTCACCGCGCTGTGCTGGTTCGTGAAGGAAGGCACCTACCCCGACGTCCCGGGCGCCGCGGCCGAAGTGAAAAGCGGCGGCTCGCGCTGGTGGCAGGCGGTGCGCGTGTTCGCACGCGAGTCGTTCCGCCATCCGGTTTATCTGTGGGTGTATTTCATCCGCATTTGCCTCTACGGCGCGCTGCTCGGCCTCTCGGGCTTCGCGATCTTTTTTCCGCAACACGAACTTCACATGGACCTTGGCCAGATCGGCCGCATGCTGTCCTGGCCCGCGCTCGTGTGGCTCGTGATCGCGTTTCCCATCGGTCAACTCATCGACGCGCGCGGAGCGACGCGCGTGTTGAGCCTCGGCCTGATCGCGATCACGGCGGGCTACGTCGGGACGTTCTTCTTCGTCGTCGGGCCGATCACGTTCTTCGTTTCGTCGATGGTCACCGGCGTGGCGTTCTGGGTCGTGATGCTCGCGCAGCTCAAGCTCACGCAGGAGGTTTTTCATCCACAACGCTACAGCCAGCTGGCCGGCGCGAACACCATCGTCCAATCGCTCGCCATCGCCGTGATCATCAGCCCCGGCGCCGGCTGGTTGCTCGACGCGTTGCACGGCTGGCAATACACGCTCGCCGTGCCGGCGGTCGGCGACGTGATTCTCGGCCCGTATCGTCTCGTGAACCTCATGCTCGGCGCGCTTTACGGCGCCGCGTGGTTCGGGCTGAGACGCGTGCAGCATTACGTCGACCGTCACGGTGGCCGCGAAAACTACCAGGCTCCGTTATGAAAACCGCCGTGCGCGCCTCGCTTTGGATCGCTGGCCTGCTGTTGCTTCCGGTCGCGCACGCCACGACCCCTGCGCGTCCGCTCGCCTGGGGCGATCAAGGCGACGGCACTTACCGCAACCCGATCCTGTTCGCCGACTACTCCGACCCGGACGTCATCCGCGTCGGCGACGATTTTTATCTGGTCGCGTCGGATTTCCACTTCGTGGGCATCCAGGTGCTGCATTCGCGTGACCTCGTGAACTGGCGAATCATCGCCCAGGTCTTCGACCGCCTCACCATCGCCCCGAAATACGACCAGATGCTCGGCTACGCCCAGGGCACGTGGGCGCCGTCGCTGCGTTACCACGATGGCACGTTCTACCTCTACGTCTGCGCGCCGCATGACGGCCTCATGCGCTGGACCGCGAAGAATCCCGCCGGACCGTGGACTGGCTCCGTCGTGAAATTCGTCGACCGGTGGGAGGATCCGTGTCCGTTCTGGGACGACGACGGCCAAGCCTACCTCGTGCGCGGCGCCGTCGGCGCGGGGCCGATCATCCTGCACAAAATGAAGGCCGACGGCGCGCAGCTCCTCGACGACGGCGTGGAAATCTACCGCGGTCCCGTCGCCGAAGGGCCGAAACTCTTCAAGCGCCGCGGCTGGTATTACATCTCGCTTCCCAAAGGCGGCGTCGAGCAAGGCGGGCAAACCGTCCTCCGCTCACGCCATCTCTACGGGCCTTACGAACGCCGCGAAGTGCTCCCGCCCGGCAGCCCGCATCAGGGTGGCATCGTCGAACTCGAGAGCGGCGAGTCGTGGTTCATCGCCTTCAAGTCGACCGGCGCCTTCGGCCGCGTCGTGCACCTCAATCCGGTGCACTGGGGCAAGGACGACTGGCCGGTTTTCGGCGATAACGGACAACCCGGCGAGGGCGGCAAAAAGCCTGCACTGCCGGTTTCACCTGTCGCGCACCCGCAGCGCTCTGACGACTTCGCGGGCTCTGCCCTCGCGCCGCAGTGGCAATGGAATCACAACCCACTCGTCGGCGAGTGGTCGCTCAGCGAGCGCCCCGGATGGCTGCGCCTTCGCGGACATCCGGCGGAATCGCTTCAGTTCGCCCGCAACACGCTCACGCAAAAACTCTGGGGGCCGGCGGGCACCGTCACCGTCAAACTCGACGTTTCCGCGCTCAGCACCGGCCAGCGCGCCGGGCTCGCTTTCATGAGCGGCAAAACGTTCGCGCCCGTTGGCGTCTCGGTCGACGAAGACGGCACGAAGCGCGTCTATTGGTCCGACGGCGTCGGGCCGGTCGTCACGCAGGACGTCGTCTGGTTCCGCGGCACCTACGATGGCGACCGCGCCCGCGTGCAATACAGCTTCGACGGCCAGACCTTCGGCAACGTCGGCGACTCGATCACGCTGAAATTCGGCCAGTGGAAAGGCGCGCGCGTCGCGCTCTTCAGCTACGGTGCGGCGGGCGGGCACGCCGATTTCGACGCGTTCGACTACGAGGTGCGCTGAGCCCTCGCGCCCATCCGCTAGGTGGAGCGCGTTGACCTCAACGCGCTCGGAACGGGTTGAGGTCAACCCGTTCCACCGAAAGCGTGCAAACATGTGGAGATAGGGCGAGGCGTCCTCGCCGAGCCGCGGCTCACCGGGGACGGTTCGCCCTACCCGTTAACTCAGAGGCGCCGCACGCCGTCGCACTGCCGCAACTCCCAATCCGCCGTCGCCGCGCTACCGCGAATCGTCACGTCGCGAAAATCGCAACCGCTCACATCCTCGAGCCACACCGCCGGGCGCGCCTCGGGCCGCAGCGCACCGACCGTCACGCGCGTGAATTTCAGGTCGCGCGCGTGGCGCGCGTAAACGCCCCACGAGGGCAGTTCGCCGAAGAGCATCGGCTCCGGATAACCCGCGGGCAACTCGGGCACTTCGCGTCGCGCCATCTCCGGGGTGCCACCACCGCGCGTCTCGATTCGGATATCGGTCAACTCGAGGCCCTCGACCGGATGGCCGGGCAGACCGGCGATAAAAATGCCGTGATCGGGTGCGACGTCGCTCGCGTCGACGCCGGAGATCACGATGCGGCGCGCCGAGCCGGGCGCTTCCGCGTCAGGCGCCCGCAGGCGCGCGCCGAGCCGGATGAAGATCGGCGCATTCATCACTTCGCGCATCGTCAGGTTCGTCGCGACGACGTTGTCCATGAACGAGCCGTCGACCTGCTCGAGCGCGAGCCCGCGACAGAATTCAAACGCGCAATCGCGAATCACGATGTTGCGAAACCCGCCGCTCCCCTCCGTGCCGAGCTTGATGCGCCCGATCGGTCCACCGCGGTGCTGGATCTCGCGGCGCTTGGTGCCGTCGAAGAGCGTGCCTTCCACGAAGCCGCTCACGTAGCAGTCGCTCACCGTGACGTTCTCCACCGGCCGCAGCTCGCCGCCACCGAGCGAGGATTTGATGCAAATGCCGTCATCCCACGGCGAGTTCACCCGGCACCGCGCGATGCGAACGTTGGCGCAGCCATCGATGTCGATGCCGTCGCGATTGGTGTCGATGAACACGTCTTCCACCGTCACGCCATCGCACGCCGTGGCGAGGATCGCGAAGTGTCCGCCGTGCAGAATCGTCACGTCGCGCACGACGACGTTGCGGCAACCGCGCAGTCCGATGGCCTTGTTGCCCACGCCTGCCGGCAACGTATCGAGCGCGTGCGGATAGCCGAATGGCCCCGGCGTGAGCTGCGTCTGCGCGGGCTCAGGCGTGATCACGCCATCGGCTTCGAGGACATCGGGCAAGTGACCGGCAGGCTGCGGCGCGACTTGGCCCAGCGGGACGGCCACACGGCCGTTGCCGCGGCTGAGTCCGCGCCCGAAGATTTTCCCCGGACCGCAGATCGTGACATCGTGGAGATTTTCGCCCCAGAGCAGGCTGTTGCGGAAGCGCGAGTGGCCGAAGTCTTGATAAAGATTCGGCTCGCCCGGCTCCGGCGCATCGTAGCCGCCGGATTCTCCGGCGGGCGGCGGATCGGCGGCAATGAGCGTCGCGCCGGCCTCCAAGCGCAGCGTGACGCCGCTGTGCAACCGCAGCGAATGGCAGAGGTAATCGCCCGCGGGCACCGTCACCGTGCCCCCCACGGCGCTCGCGGCAACGAGCGCGCGGTTGATCGCGGCAGTATCGTGGTTTTGACCGTCGCCGGACGCGCCCCAAGCGAGAGCATCGAAAACACGGGACGAGGATGAAGCGGGAGCAGATTCAGGCATCACAAGGAAGCTATGGGCGCGGCGAAAAAATGCCGGGGCGCATCCACCCCGGCAATCCGCGACGAGCGCACGGCGCCGTCGCGGTGTTTCCCCAAGCCGATCAGAAGGTGTAGGTCGTGGTGAGGCGGAGATTGACCCCAGGCTGCGTGGTGATGCCCGTGCCGGTGATGCGCCCGCCGGCGACCGAGATGTAGTCCGCGTCGTTGAACACGTTGTCGATATTCAGGCGCAAGCCCCATTGCTTGTTGAGCCGGTAGCTGGCGCTGAGCATCGTCGCGAAGTGCGGCTCGAGGTAGAAGCTGACTTTTTTCACGACGTTGAGCTGGGTGAAGTTGCCATCGGGAATGTCGCCGGCGCGCTTGCCGCTGTAGCTCGTGCCGAAGCTCAGCGAGAGGCCTTTCGCGGAGCCCTCGGCGAAGCGGTAGTTCAGGAGGAGCGAGGCGTTGTTGTCGGCCACGCCGCGCACCATGCGGTCGAGCGCGTCGCGCATCTTGAGGTGCGAGTAGGTCGCAATGGCGGAGAGATTCGGCGTGAGCTGGCCCATCAGCTCGATCTCGTAGCCCTTGTTCGTGAGGTCCGAGATGAGGGTTTGCGGCTGCGTCGGGTCGGTTTGGTAAGCGGGGTTGGGCACGGTGACGTTCGTCTGTGCGATCTCGAAATAGGCGGCGTTCACGGAGAGGCGCTTCTCGAGGAACTCGGTCTTGATGCCGAACTCGGTCTGCTCGCCGTCGCGCCAGAGCGCTTGGGTCTGGTTGACGATGGTGGGATTCGCGTTGGTCGAGTGGCTGCCGTAAACGGAGAGATTCTCCCGCACCTTGTAGAGGGCCGCGGCGCTCCACATCGTCTTGCTGTCGTCGAGCGTGCTTGAGGTGGCGCCGGTGAGACCGTTCCAATTCTGCTGCTTGCTGGCGAAACGCAGGACGCCGCCGGAGATGAAAAGCTTGTTGTCGAGGAGACCGACGCGCTCGCTGAGATAGATCTGGCTGTTGGTGAAGTTGGCGCGATTGTCGGCCGTCCAGTTGGCGGGATACGCGGGATACGCGTGAGTCTGCGCGAGCAGATTGATGCCGGGCAGGGCCGCGCTCTTGGTCTTGTTATGGGAATACTGGCGCGAGATGGCGGCGCCGGCGACCGTCTGGGAGCTGACCGCGCCGAGTTGGCGGGTCATCGCGAGATCTGCCTGGAGATTGCCGGTGCGGCGGAGCGTGTCCTGAATGTCGCCGCGATTGGGGATGTTCGCGGTGTTGATCCACGGCGAGGAGGTGGGGACGTAGGGATTGCTCGTGGCGTTGTAGGGCAGCGAGGTGTCTTGGAGCGCCCACGTCTGGTTCTGCGTGAGCTCGCCGGTCATCGGGTTGTAGCGATTGCTGAGGCCGGGAGTGGAGAGGAAGTTCTGGTCGGACGTCTCGTGATAGCGGCGACCGTTGGCGGCGAGGCGGAGGTTAATCTCGGGAGTGAAGCTCTTCGTGTAGACGGCGAAGAAGTCCTGGCTCGCAGTATCAACGTGGCTCCACGGCTGGATACCGTTCAGGCCGCTCGGATCGATGCCCGGAAGCAACTTCGGCTCGCCCGACGTCGCGGTCGTGCTCGGATCGAGAATCAGCAGCGGCTCACGGAATATCCAGTGGTCGGCCACGATGAGTTTCAGCGTAAGCGAAGAGTCCGCGCTGATCCGCCAGGAAAACATCGGCGCGAGCGACTTGCCCTTGAGTTTGGCGTCGTCGCTCCAGTAGCGGGCGGTGTCCTGATAGGAGCCGACCAACCGATAGGCGAACGGACTGCCCGCCGAGAACGGCGCCGTGAGGTCAAGCAACGCCTTTTGCGCGTCGAACAGGCCGACCGTCGCGCTGAACGAGCGGCGCGTGGTGTAGAGCGGGGATTTGGTGATGATATTGAGCGAACCGCCGGGCGCGCCGGCGGGAGAGAGGATGGCATTCGGGCCCTTGGTTACCTCGATGCGATCGATCACGGCCTCCTCGACGTTGTCGGCATCGGCCGATTGCAGGAAGTTGTCGACGGTGCGCGCACCATTCTGCGTCTCGAAGCCGCGGATGATCATGCGGTCCTGGAACTGAATGCCGCGGCCTTCCTGCACGCCAGCGATGTAGCGGGTGACGTCGAACACGCGGTTCGGCGCGAGATCGTCCATCATGTCGCGCGTGATGACCGAAATGGAGCTCGGCGTATCGATCAGGGCTGAACGGATGCGCACCGCGGAGATTGCATCACCGGCGCGGTAGCGATCATCGGCCTGCGAGGACACGGTGAACGGCGACAAGGTGACGACCTCCTCCTTCGTCGGCTGCGGCGCCGGAGCGGCGGTCTGGGCGTGCAGAGGTGGAACGACGGCGAGAATAACCGGCAGCGCGGCCGCGAATGCGACGGCGGCAAACGAACACGACGATGCGCGTGCTTGGGACAGAGTCTTCATGGACGAGGTAGTTGGGGTGTTTGGTCGTCCGCTGAGGTGGGCGGGCGGTGGTTCGCCAGCGCGAACCGATGCCGCACCAGTGCCACGCTACCGCGCGCGGGCCAAGCGCGCCGTCGCTTTCCACGTCAAATAAAATTGCCGTTTCCACGTCCTTAGCGTCTCGTCCGCATGTGTCGCCAACGGTGCACACGCCTCTCACCCCACCCACGCTGCGCGAGATCGCGCGCATCGCCGGCGTCAGCCACACGACCGTTTCGCTGAGCCTGCGCAATCATCCGTCGATCCCCGACGCCACGCGCGACCGCATCCGTCACCTCGCCGACTCACTCGGGTATCGCTCGAACGTGCTGGTCTCGGCGTTGATGA
Organism: Candidatus Didemnitutus sp.; assembly: GCA_041906465.1. Taxonomy (GTDB): domain Bacteria; phylum Verrucomicrobiota; class Verrucomicrobiia; order Opitutales; family Opitutaceae; genus Didemnitutus. Next base: position 19,878 of record JAYRJE010000005.1, read on the forward strand.
GCCAGGTGCGCCTGAAGAAGCACAAGTCCGCGCCCGAAGTCGTCGGTTTTCTCACGGGCGGACCGACGCCCGACGAGTGGAAGAACCACTCGGCCAACGTCGGCTTCTTCGAAGGCGCCCGCAAACGTGCCCAACAGCTCGGCCTGCGCGTGGAACCCTTCTGGCTCGGGCCGGGCGGCAAATCCGCGGCCGCCACGTGCCACATGCTGCGCACCCGTGCCATCACGGGAAACCTCATCTCGCCGTTCGCCCACCCGGTCTACGACTACGAGCTCGATTGGTCGCACCTCATCTGCGTCGGCCTGGGCTACGTGTTTCGCCAGCACGCGATGCATCGCGCGACACACAACCATTTCCGCGGCGCCTTCATCGCCTACGAGAAACTCTGGGCGCTCGGCTACCGCCGCATCGCACTCACGCTCGACGCCGAGCAAAACGAACGCGTGAACTACACCTGGCTCGGCGGTTACCTCGCCGCGCAACAGACCTTCAGCAGGCGTCGCCTCGAGCCGCTGCTCACCACCGAGACGCGCGCGCTGCAACAGATGAAGCGCTGGATGAAGTCTGCTCGCCCCGACGCCGTGATCGGCTTCGGCCCCGGCCAGCTCACGCGGCTCACCGAACTCGGCTACGCCATCCCGGACGACGTCGCGTTCGCGGCACTCGACGTCGAGCAGGCGCGGCTCGCCCACGTCGAACAGGTCACGGGCATCAATCAAAATCTCCCGCTCATCGGCGCCACCGCGCTCGATATTCTCGCCAGCCAACTCTACCACCACGAAGTCGGCCTGCCACAGCGTCCGGTGTTCAGCATGATCACGGGCTACTGGGAACCCGGACGCACGGCGCCCGCGCGTTGAGCCTTCTTCGCCCTCCCGCTCGATCGACGGGATGGCCAAAGTCTACTGTTAGCCCAGAGGGGCCGTTGCTCGCCCACGCGGCTGATTGATGCTCGCGAGCGTTCGAGTTTTTGCTGTCCTTATCCCCTCCCGACAACCGCGGCGAAGCGTCTTCCCCCGCCTCCCGCACCCGTGTCGCCGCCCCTCCCCTCCATGAGCAGTGCCCCCGTTCAGAAGCTCTCGTTCCTCGAGAAAGCTGGCTACAGCGCCGGCGACGCCGCCGCGAACTTCGTCTTCATGACGATGGTTCTGTTCCAGCTGAATTTCTACACGGACGTCTTTGGGCTCTCCGCGAGCGCCGCCGCCGCCATCCTGCTGTGGCCGCGCCTCTGGGACGCGCTCTTCGACCCGATCATGGGCGTGCTCGCCGACCGCACCAACACGCGCTGGGGCAAGTTCCGCCCGTGGGTCCTCTGGACGTCCGTGCCGTGGGCCGTGGTCATGATCCTCGCCTACACCACGCCGACCGGCTGGAGCACCGGCATGATGATCGCCTACGCCGGCATCACGAACACGATCCTGATGACGCTCTACTCGATGAACAACATGCCCTACTCCGCCCTCGGCGGCGTGATGACGGGCGACCTCAACGAGCGCACGAAACTGAACTCCTACCGTTTCGTCTCGGTCAACATCGCGCAGTTCATCGTCGGAGGCTTCACGCTGCCCCTCGTCGCGAAGTTCGCCGAGGGCCACGACCGCCAGCACGGCTGGCAAGTCACGATGACGATCTGGGCTGTCCTCTGCTTCGTGCTTTTCCTCGTCACGTTCTTCACCACGAAAGAGCGCATCAAGCCCGTCGTCGAAACGCACTCCTCGCCGAAACAGGACTTCCTCGACCTCCTCAAGAACTCCCCCTGGATCGCGCTCGTCGCCTACACCGTTTTCAACTTCGGCATGCTCGCCTACCGCGGCGGCGCGCACTACAATTTCTATCACCACTACGCCGACAAGGCCGCGATGTTCGACTTCGTCGAAAAACTCGGACTCACCACGCCCGAGCTCGCGCGCGGCAGCGGCCTGCTCGACTTCCTCGGCTATGTCGTCCATGGCACGCGCGAGACCGCCGCGACGTCCAACGTCGCCGACGTGTTCAACAGCATCGTCAACATGCTCGGCACCGCGACGACGATCGTCTTCATCATTCTCTCCGCCGGCCTCTCGGCGAAATACGGCAAGAAGGCCGTCATCTTCACCGGCTTCAGTCTGGCCGCGCTGAACTCGTTTGCCTACTACCTGCTCGCGCCGACCAACACCTGGGGCATGGTCGCGCTCGCCGTGATCGGCTCGATCGTCTATGCGCCCACGATCGCCGTCGCCTGGGCCATGTATGCCGACGCCGCCGACTACTCCGAGTGGCAGACGGGCCGCCGCTTCACCGGCATGGTCTTCGCCACAATCGGCTTCTCCCTCAAGGCCGGCCTCGCGCTCGGCTCCGCCGCGTTCCTCTGGATCATGGCCGGCGCCTTCGACTACGACACGAAATTCCCGTCCGCCGCGAACGCCGTGCACGGCTACTTCGTTTCGTCGAGCATCATCGTGGGCCTGCTCTTCGCCGGCGGCGCGATCTCCATCGCGTTCTGTAAACTGAACAAGGCGCTCACGCTCCAGATGGCGTCCGAACTCGCCGAACGCCGGCACAAGGCCGGCATCGGGCAGTAGGACCGGCCTCAGACCGGCCGCGCTTGACCGCTCGTTTCGCTCCCCTCATGCGCGCTCTGCACTTCACGCTCATCCTCACGCTGCTCTCCGGCACCATGCCCGGCGTCGGAGCGACCGAGCCCGCCGCCACGCTCTCCGCACCGCCGCACGCCGCGCCCAATCTCTTCGCCCAACTCCTCGGCAAATCGGAAGCCGAACTCGACGCCAAGATCGACGCTGCCTGGCGCCAGCTGTTCCACGGCGACGAAGCCACCCAGCGCCTCTACTATCCCGTCGGGACCGACTCCGCCTACATCGCCGACATCGGCTCCGGCGACGTGCGCACCGAAGGCATCTCCTACGGCATGATGCTCGCCGTCCAACTCGGACACCGCGAGGAATTCGACCGCCTCTGGACCTGGGCCAAGCGCCACCTCCAACATCAGGACGGTCCGCGCCGCGGCTACTTCGCGTGGCACGCGCGCTTCGACGGCACGCCGCTCGATCCCGGCTCCGCCAGCGACGGGGAAGAGTGGTTCGCCACGGCGCTGCTCTTCGCCGCCCACCGCTGGCCCGCTGGCAATAAATCCGCCTCGCCTCATGATTACGCCGCCGACGCGCAGGCGCTGCTCCGCGAGATGCTCCACAAGCACGCCACCGCCGAGGTCACGCCGATCTTCGATGCGCGCGAGCGTCAGGTCGTCTTCGCGCCCACGCCGCGCGCCAGCGGTTTCACCGATCCCTCGTATCATCTGCCGGCCTACTACGAACTCTGGGCCCGCTGGTCCGACTCGGCCGCCGATCGCCGTTTCTGGGCGGAAGCCGCGCAAGCCAGTCGCGCCTTCTTTCGCCGCGCCGCGCATCCACGCACCGGACTCATGCCCGAATACGCGCACTTCGACGGCCAGCCCTACACCGCTACGACCTTCGGTCCCGGCAAGGGCGATTTTCGCTTCGACGCTTGGCGCACACTCGCTCACGTCGCGCTCGACCACGCTTGGTGGCGCGCCGATCCGTGGCAGCGCGACCAAAGCAACCGCGTCCTGCGCTTCCTCGCGCCGCACCTGCCGGACTTGCCCAACCAGTTCGCCCTCGACGGCACGCCACTCTCCACGGAAACCTCCACCGGACTCCTCGCCACCGCGGCCGTCGCCGGACTCGCCGCCGAGCCCGACCTCGCCCGTCCCTTCGTCCAACAACTCTGGAACGCCCCGATCCCCTCCGGCCAATGGCGCTACTACGACGGCTTGCTCTACTGCCTCGCGCTCCTGCAGGCCGGCGGCCGCTTCCAAGTCATTCCGCCGCCCGCCCCATGAAATTGCCCCGCCTCTTCTGGTCCGTGCTCGCGGCCCTCGCGTTACTCGCCGTTCTGCCGCTCCGCGCCGACGACGGCTACCGCCTCTGGCTCCGCTACGACCGCATCGACGACGCCACGCTCCAATCCACCGGCTGGGACACGCTCGCTTGCGTCAAACTGTGCACGCCGGCCGCCGACGAATCGCCCACGCTCGCCGCCGCCCGCGCCGAGCTTCGCACTGGTCTGCTCGCGATGCTCGGCCGCGAAGTGGCCATCGACCATGTCGCATACGCCGCCTCCGCTCCCGCCTCGCCCGAGGGCTTCTGGCTGAAATCAATCCCCGCGAAACAAGCCGGGCGACACGCCTCCGTCTCCCTTCACAGCCTGAGCGACGCGGGCATTCTTTATGGCGTCTTCACTCTCCTGCGTGAGCTCCAGCTGCGCCACTCGTTCGACGCCCTGGACCTCACCAGCGCTCCGCGCATCGAGCGCCGCCTGCTCAATCACTGGGACAACCTCGATCGCACCGTCGAGCGCGGCTACGCCGGCTTCTCGCTCTGGGAATGGTTCTATCTCCCCGAGATTCGCTCGCCGCGTTACCGCGATTACGCGCGCGCCCTCGCCTCCGTCGGCCTCAACGGCACCGTCCTCACGAACGTCAACGCCAACGCCCAAATCCTCACCCGTCCCTACCTCGAAAAAGTCGCCGCGCTCGCCGGGGAGTTTCGCCCCTGGGGCATCCGCGTCTACCTCACCGCGCGCTTCAGCGCGCCGATCGAGATAGGCGGACTGAAGACCGCCGACCCGCTCGATCCCGCCGTCGCCGCCTGGTGGCGCGACAAGATCGACGAAATCTACAAAATCATTCCCGACTTCGGCGGCTTCGTCGTGAAGGCCAACTCCGAGGGCCAGCCCGGTCCGCAGGACTATGGCCGCACGCACGCCGACGGCGCCAATCTGCTCGCCGACGCCCTCGCCCCGCACAACGGCATCCTCATCTGGCGCGCGTTCGTCTACTCCGCCGCGAATCAGGACGACCGCGTCAAGCAAGCCGTCACCGAATTCGCGCCACTCGACGGACAGTTCCGCGACAACGCCATCGTGCAGATCAAGAACGGCCCGCTCGACTTCTTCCCGCGTGAGCCGTTCTCGCCGCTCTTCGGCCACATGCCCCGCACGCGTCTCGCCATCGAGCTGCAGATCACGCAGGAATACCTCGGCCACTCCGTTCAACTCGCCTACCTCGCCCCGCTCTGGAAGGAGGCGCTCGACGCCGACACGTTCGCCCACGGCCCCGGCACCACCGTCGCCCGCATCGTCGACGGCAGCGTGAAGCTCCAGCATCCCACCGTCATCGCCGGCGTCGCCAACACCGGCACCGACCGCAACTGGACCGGCCACTTGCTCGCCCAATCCAACTGGTATGCGTTCGGCCGCCTCGCTTGGGACCACGCGCTCACCTCCGAGCAGATTGCCGACGAGTGGACGCGCCTGAGCTTCGGTCACGACGCCGAAGTCGTCGCCACGATCTCACGCTTGCTGCTCGGCTCGCGCGAGACCGTCGTCAACTTCTCCATGCCGCTCGGCCTGCATCACATCATGGCCGAGGGCCACCACTACGGTCCCGGTCCGTGGGTCGCCGACCGCCCGCGCGCCGACTGGACCGCCGTTTACTACCATCGCGCCGACACCACTGGCATCGGGGTCGACCGCACTGCACGCGGCACCAACGCGCTCGGCCAATACGCGCCCGAGTGGCAGAAACGCTGGGGCGATCCCGCCACGTGCCCCGACAACCTGCTGCTCTGGTTTCACCGCTTGCCGTGGGATTTCCACATGAAGTCCGGCCGCTCGCTCTGGGACGAGCTGTGCCTGCGTTATCAGCAGGGCGTCGACGAAGTCCGCGCCATGCAGCGCGACTGGGAATCCTTGCGCGGCCGCATCGACGACGAGCGCTTCGTGCACGTGCAACAGCGCCTCGCCCGCCAGGAAAAGGACGCACGCGACTGGCGCGACGCCTGCCTGCTCTACTTCCATCAATTCTCGCAGCGCCCGCTGCCTGCCGGCGCCGAGCCGCCCGCGCACTCACTCGATCACTATCGCTCAATCAAACTGCGCAACGTGCCCGGCCATCACTGATGGTCAGGTATCGCTGGCGTCCACGTGGACCGAAACGGTAGGGCGAACCCTCCGGGTAAGCCGCGAATCGACGCCGAACCTCACCCGATGTGCGCGCCCTCCACGGCGTGGACTGCCGCCGCGTTGACACGCTGATCGTCTCCGTTCGCGTGTTTTCCGGCTCGCATCGCAGCCTGATTTTCGTGATTTAACGCTTCATCACGACGATTTCGGGCTAAAATCGCCGCTTCACCCCCATGAAACATCGTCACCCCCGATGGGTCAGCGCCCTTGTTCCGTGCGCGCTGGCGTTGTCCGCTCACGCGGCTGAGCCGCTTGAGGAAGTCAACCGTCTCGCGCGCGACTGGGTCCAGTTCCGCACCGAGGCGGCCCGGCTCGACTCCAGCTGGCAGGCCGAACGCGCGTTGATGGAATCAACCATCGCCGCGCTCCAGGAACGAGCAACGGCGCTTGAGGAGAAGCGTGATCTCACGCGGGCGCAGTCGGCCCGCGAACGGGAGGAAATCGACGCGTTCGTGGCGAAAAATCGCGCCGCCACCAGCGACCTCGCGACGACCGACGCGCGCCTGCGCGCGCTCACCACCCGGCTCGCGGCGCTGCGACCGCAGCTGCCGCCGCGACTCTCCGACGCGCTCGCGCTCTCCTACCGCTCGCTCGCGAATCCCGACTTGCCGACGAGCGAGCGCATGCAACTCGCGATCAACGTCCTCAACCGCTGCGCACAATTCAACCGTCTCGTCAGCGCGGGTGAAGAGGTCGTGGCGATCGTGGGAGAACCAACACCGAAGTCGCTCGAGGTGATCTACTGGGGACTCAGCCACGGCTACGCCATCGACCGCCGCGCGCAAAAAGCCTGGCTCGGCCGACCCGGCGACACCGCCTGGCGATGGGCGCCGCAAAACGACGCCTTCGACCACATCGTGCGCCTCATCGCGATCGCCCGCGACCAGGCCGATCCCGCGCTCGTCAGCGTGCCTGCGCAGGTTTCCCGCTCCGTTCCCGCTCCGGCCGCGCCATGAAGACCCTGCCTGCGCTCCTCGCTTCGCTCACCCTCGCCGCCGTTACGGCATCCGCTGCGACCCTGGACGAGACGCTGCAAACCGCCGCGGCCGACTACCGCGCGCGCGTCGCCCGCGCCGCCGAGGAATTGAATCGCACGCGCGCCCGCATCGACGCCGAGAAAGCGCCGCTGCTCGCCCGGTTGCGCACCATGGAAGACCGCGTCGTCGCGGCGCAAAGCGAACTCACCCGTCTGGAGACGCGCCGCGCCGACTCGACCGAGATGCGGCGCAAACTGCTCCAGGAAATCGAGGCGACGCGCAAAGTGACGACTTACGCCGCGACGCTTGCGCACGACGCGCTGAAAGCGGCCACCGACGGCCTTGCGCCCGGCGAGACCGAGCGGGAGAGCGAATCGCTGCAAGCGCTGCTGCAACGACTGGACGATTCCGCCGCCGGAGCCAACGGCACGACGGCGCTCGAAGTCGCCGAACAGCTCCTCGCGCGCACCGAGCGCGCACTCGGCGGCTATCGCGCGGACGGTCAGGCGGTCGCCGCCGACACGAGCGAGTTGCTGCGCGGCCAGTTTGCCTTCGTCGGCCCGGAGGTCTTCTTCCGCTCGACTGACGGCCGCCACCTGGGCGCGGTGCGCGCGCGGGACGGCGCGAAACTCCCCGCCAGCTACGCGCTGCCCGAGTGGTCGGCGGAGGCGGCCGCTGCGCTCTTCGCCGGCCAACCCGGCGCGATCCTCGCGGACGCTTCGGGCGGCAAGGCCCTGCGCCTGCAGGAGACCAGCGGCACGCTCTGGGATCACGTGCGCAAGGGCGGCGTGGTGGCCTTCGCCATCCTGGGCGTCGGCGCGCTCGCGCTGATCATGATCCTGCAAAAGATCCGCGACGTCGCGCAGATGGGACTCGAGCCCGCAGAGAGCTACCAGAAATTGCTCGCGCTCGTCGCCCGCGGCGCCCGTCCCGCAGCGGAAGCGTCGGCGCGCTCGCTCCAAGCTTCGACGCGTGAACTCGTCCTCACCGGTCTGCGCTCCGCCGCAGAAACGAAGATCATCCTCGAAGAGCGCCTCCAATCCGTCCTCCTCGCGCAACGGCTCCATTTCGAACGGCGCCTGCCGCTGCTGGCCGTCATCGCCACCGCGGCGCCGCTCATGGGCTTGCTCGGCACCGTCGTGGGCATGGTGAAGACGTTCGCGCTGATCACGGTGTTCGGCACCGGCAACGCCGGAAAGCTTTCGAGCGGCATCTCCGAGGTGCTCGTCGCCACCGAGCTCGGCCTCGCGGTCGCGATCCCGACGCTGATCGCGCACGGCTTCCTCGCGCACCGCATCCAGAAAAATCTCCTCCTGCTCGAGCGCCAGGCGCTCGAATTCACCACCGCCGTGGAGGTCGCCCGCACTGCGGGCCAACCGGCAGCCGTCAACGCCGCGTCATGAAGCCCTTGCTCGAACTGCTGGAGAAAGGTGGCCCCACGATGCTCGCGATCCTCGCGCTCTCGGTGGTGCTCTACACGCGCTGCTTCCAACTGCTGTTGTCGTTGCGCCGTTCGCGCCGCCGGTTGCGCGCTCGAACGGAAGCCACGCGCGAAGCGGACGCGCGACGCCTGCAGACCGAATTGCACGAGTCGTTCCGCCACGAGCGGGTCGCGCTCGCGGCAATGATCGCCGCCGCACCCTTGCTCGGCCTGCTCGGCACCGTGAGCGGCATGGTCAAGACCTTCCACAGTCTCTCCGCGCAGGCGGGCGAAAAATCGATGGAAGGCCTCGCCCGCGGCATCTCCGAAGTGCTCGTCGCCACCGAGTCGGGCCTGCTGGTCGCGTTGCCGGCGCTGCTGCTCGTTTACCTCGCGCACCGGGAAGTGCTCGAACACGTCAAGCTCCTCAACCAGCGCGCCGGCGCCGGAGGCCCGCCATGATCGGTCGCGGACACGGCCACGGCCGCTTCGAGCCCACGCACATCGACATGGTGCCCATGGTCGACTGCATCATGGTGCTCGTGATCTTTCTCATGATCAGCAGCGCGTTCGTGAGCGACCCGGGTGTCGAGGTGCAGAAACCGGACGTCGCCGGCACGACCAATCTCGATCAGAATGCCCTGCTCCTCGCCATCACCGCAGACAATCGCATCTATTTCGACGGACAGGAAATCCGCACCGACCAGGTGGCCGCCGTCCTGAAACAGGCCGCGATCGGCCGCTCGCCGGTCGTCATCATCCGCGGCGATCGTTCGTCCGATCTGGGTGTGTTTGCCGCCGTCTACACCGAGGCCAAGCGGTCGGGGATCCAGCACGTGCAATTCGCCACGACGCGCGCCAACTGACGATGCACCCCGCGCCGCCGCTCCCTCCCTCGCTCGACGCGCCCCGCGCCGGCGACCGCGCGAAGGGCTGGCTGGCCGGCATCGGCTTCACGTGCGCGTTGTTTTTCGGTCTCGCGCATCTCGAAAACTTCGGGACGCGCGACGCGCCGGTGGAGTTCGACGATCTTCGCGTCGTCTCGCTGCCCTTCGCGCCGCCTCCGCCGCCCCCGCCGCCGCTCGAGCAGCCGGCGGAGGTGTCCGCCGATCTCCCGCCGCTCGCGGGCCTCGAGCCGGGCGCATCCGACAGCCCGGTTCGCATCGCCGTGGTGCCGCCGGACCTCGAGGCATTGCTGCCACCCTCGACCATCCCGCCGCGCGCCGCGGTGAAATTCGGCCGGTTGCACACCGAAATGAAGCCGCGCGTGGACATCGAATTCGAGGCTCAGCACGTGTTCCAAACCGCCGAGGTGGATCAAGCGCCGCGCGCCGTCGTGCGCGAAGTCCCCGCCGTGCCCCGCGAACTGTTCCCCGAAAGCCGGACGCTCCGCGTCGTGCTCCTGCTCGTGATCGACCAGCAAGGCCGTGCGATCAGCGCGCGCGTCGCCGAAACATCCGGCCAGCCGACGTTCGACTCGATCGTCGCCCAGACCGTCATCGACGCCTGGGAATTCTCCCCCGCCATCCGTCGCGGCAAGAAAGTGAAGTGCCTCGCCCAGCAGGCGTTTCGCATCAACCTCGGCGCGCGGTCCCGCTTCGAAGCCCGATGAAAGTCCCCCGCCCCCTCCGCCTCTGGCTGGCGCTGCTGCCGCTCCTCCCCGCTGCCGCCCAGGATACGTCGCCCAGCCGCGCGTTCGACCTCGAGCGGTTCCGCGACCAGCACAGCGTGCGCCCGCCGCAGACCGACACCAAACGCGTCATCCGCGAATCGAGCACGTTCCTGAAGGAGCGCGAGCCCGACATGACGCCGGAGGAATACGCGCTGCATGAAAAGGTCGTGACGATGATGACGACCAATCCCGCCTTCGCCGTAAAACTCCTCGAGACCATGACGAGCACGAAGGAGCCGCCCAGCCCGGCATTCGAGCTCATCCTCGGCAACGCCTACTACGCCGACAACCAGGTCGAACGCGCCGAGCAAAGCTACCGCAGCGCGGTGCGCCGCTACCCGAACTTCCTCCGCGCCTGGAACAACCTCGGCGTGCTCTACTACACCGCGAACCGCTTCACGGAGGCCGTGGAGTGCTTCGCCAAGGCCGTCGCGCTCGGCGACCGCGATCCCACGACCTTCGGCCTGCTCGGCTACTGCCTCGAGCGCGAAGGCAATCTCGTCTCCGCCGAGATGTCCTACATGCAGGCCCTCAGTGGCGCGCCCAATCACGCCGACTGGAAGGAGGGCCTGCTCCGCATCTACCTCGAAGGAAAACAGCACGGCCGCGCCGAACCGCTCCTGCGCAGCCTCATCAAGGAACGCCCGACCGAGACGCGTTTCTGGCTCAGCTACGCCGGCCTGCTGGTGAGCGATCGCCGCAAGACCGAGGCGATGGTCGTGCTCGAGGCCGCGCGCGCGGTCGGCGCCGCCGGACCCGACGAACTGGCGTTGCTCGGCGACCTCTACGCCGAACAAAACCTGCCCGCCGAGGCCCTCGACGCTTACGCCGGCATGCTCGGACCCGCGCGTTCACGCGGCGAGGAGAAACTCCTGCACTTTGCGCGCGTCCAGCTCGCCGCCGAGCGCCTGAACGAAGCCGAGGCCTCGCTCGCCGCCCTGCGCGGCGAACTCACCGCGCCCGCCCATCTCGCCCGCCTGCAGCTCCGCGCCGACCTCTGCCTCGCCCGGCAGCGTTGGGCCGACGCCCGTCGCGAAGCCGAAGCGTTGCTCGCGCTCGCCCCGCTCGACGGCCGCGCGCAGTTGACGATCGGCCGCGCCTTCAACGGCGAAAAGGACACCGCGCGCGCCACGCTGGCGTTCGAAGCCGCCCAGCGCATCGCCGACACCGCCTACGCCGCCAGCCTCGAACTGGCCAACCTCGCCCTGCGCAGCCGTCACTACGCCCAAGCCGCCGAACACCTCGAAAAAGCGCTCGGCCTCCAGCGCACCGACGAAGTCGCCGCCTACCTGGCCCGCGTCAAAACCCTCCTCGTTTCCGAAGGCGACGCTCCGTAACGCGCCGCTCGCACAACTCACTCCCGGCTTTCGCCGTTCACCCGTCCCGCCATGAAGACCCCCGCGTCACTCCCCGTCGGCCGCACGCTCGCGTGCCTTCTCACCGCGTTCATCCTTACCCCCGGCACTGCGGCGACTCCGCCGGCCGCTCCCGCCGCGCCCAAGACGCACACGCTCTGGGTCGGCGCGCAATTCTCCGTCGAATGGCAGGGCCAGCTGCGCCCCGTCGTCGGCGTCGACGGCGGCACGTTCGTCGTGGACGTCGATGGCCGTCGCGTGACCGTGCCGTCGCTCCGCAGCGATCTCAGCATCAAGATCGATGACACGCTGAAGCTCTCCACGCGTTCCGCGACCGTCACCGACCTCAAAGGCGAACGCACCTACACACGCGAAAACGATCCGCGCACGAAGTTCAACCGCGCCTTCGCCACCGGCGCCGGCGCTTCCGCCGCCACCAGCGCCTCCGCGGTCAACATGGTGAACAACCAACTGGCCGCTTCGAATCCGAAGAATCTCCTCGGACCCGAAAACGCGCGTGCCGCCGAACAAGCCTACAACAGCGCCGCGTTCGCGAGCACGTCCGACCTCAACTCCGCCGGCGCCCACGCGGCCCGCATGGGCGCGGAACTGGCCGAGGAGCGCTTCGACGCCTTCGATCTCACCTTCTCCGTCTCATCCCCGCAGCCGCTCGAACAGCCCTATCTCATCGTCGTCACGCGCTACCGCGAGCAAGCCGGCGACCCCAAGTCCGGACGCATCTGGGTCTACGCCGACACTCTCGAACGCATCACCGACCAGCCGCGCCAGATCCGGCTGACGCGCGGCGGCTTCCCCCCGGGCTACGAGCTGATCGACTTCCGCGTGCACCTCTACGACGGCGGCCAGGAGATCGCGACCAGCGTCGCCCGCAAGCGCACCGAACTCACGACGGACGAGGCGTTCCAATATTCCGTGATCGACTACATCGGACGCCACCGCGACGCCACCCTCGCGCCGGTCCCGGTGCGCGCCTTCATTCCGGCCGGATTGCGCAGTCGCCTCCCGGCCGAAATGCTGCCGCAGACGGTCTACGTCAAAGTGGCTGCGGACGGACGCCCGCAAGGCGCGTATCGGGATCAAGCCGCCACGACACCGCTCAGCGAGACCTCTCTCGTTCATGTCGTCGGCGAACTGCGCTTCCATCCGGCGCTGGCCAAAGGAAAACCCTGCGAAGGGATCGCCGCCGTCGAGTTGGCGCAGGTGCTTCGGTGACTTCGTCTCGGACCGTCGCCGCAGGCAGATCGTATCAGCCGGCGAGATCAGTTGGAGGGCGCGGCGCCCACAGGCTCAAGAAACGGTAGCCGCGCTTGAGCGGAGCGAAGGCGTGGCACGAACGAGACACCGCGTCGTCGCTTCGCTCCACTGCGGCTACGGTATCGTTCGATGCGCGCTCGCTACGGCCAGCCGCTTGTAGAAAATCGCATTCGGCTCCGGCTCGCCCTGTGGGTTTGTCGCGTAGTCGGGAATCCCACCGACATACGTGTAGGCCAGCGCCTCGTAGAGCCGCCGCGCGCCCGCGTGGCTGTCGCTCGTGTCGAGAAACAGCAGCCACACGCCGCGTGTCTGCGCCTGGGCTTCGAGTTCCGCCATTAATCGTCGCGCGATGCCCTGGCGGCGGCACTCCGGCCGCACCATCACCTTTTGCACCTCGGCGCGATGCCGCCCGTTCGGACGCGACTCGAGCGCGAGCTGCGCACTGCCGATGATCGCGCCGCTCGCATCGCGCGCCACGAGCACGAGCTTCGCGCCGACTGCCGCGTCCGCCGCGACCTTCGCCCAATACGCCCGCGCTTCCTCTTCCGTGATCCCGGCGAGAAAGCCGATCGAGGCGCCGGCGCGCACGCAGTCGCGCAGCAGGGATTCGAGTTGTCTCAGATCGGCGGCCGTGAACGGCGCGGTCAGGATTTCGAGCGTGAAAGTCATTCCCCGCATTATGGGTGAAGCGGCTTGTCGCGTCCAATACCCGTTCGCTACCGTTTTCATCACCCCGCCACATCGATGGAACTGCGCCACCTCCGCTCCTTCGTCGTCGCCGCCGAACTCGAGCATTTCGGCCGGGCTGCCGAGCGCCTGCACATCGTGCAACCCGCCCTCAGTCGGCAAATCCGCGAACTTGAGGACGAGATCGGCGCCCCGCTGTTCACGCGGCTGAAGCGTGGCGTGCGCCTCACCGCGGCCGGCCGCGCGCTGTGCACCGAGGCGCGAACGATCCTCGCCCAAGTCGAGAATTCGCTCGAACACACGCGTGCCGTCGCAAGCGGACGCGAGGGGCTGCTCCGGGTCGGCTTCGTCGACACGGCGGTCTATTCACCCGCGCTGCCCAAACTTTTCGACCAATTCCGCCGCCGCCATCCGGGCGTGCGATTGGAACTGCTCCAACGCACCTCGCTCGCCCAGGCCGAGCTGTTGCGCCGCGGCGAAATCGACCTCGCGTTCGTCTATCACCACCCGGAGCGATTGAGTGCACTCGAGACGCGCCCCCTCTGGCGCGAGCGCATCCTGCTCGCCGTGCCCGCGCGGCACCGTTTCGCACGTCGCCGCAGCGTGCAACTCGCCGAGCTGCGCGAGGAGTCCTTCGTGTGGATTCCGCGCGACCTCAGTCCGGCCTACTACGATTTGGTTTTTCGTGGCTGCGCCGCCGCCGGCTTTCGTCCGAACATCGTGCAGGAGGGCGGCACGGACAGCGCGATCATGAGTCTCGTCGCCGCCGGCGCCGGACTTTCCTTTTGCCTCGAATCGAGCCGCCACCACCGTCCGGGTGGCGTCGCGCTCGTGCTGATCCGCAACCTGAACGCCCACGTCCAGCTCGACGCCGTCTGGCGCACCGATCGCGACAACCCCGCGCTGCCGCTGTTCGTCGCGATGCTGCCGAGCAAATAGCATCAAGCAGCCCGCAGCCACCGGAGGCGACGCGTGATATTGCCGGGAAAGCCGGCGGAAGAGATCGCTCGCGATTTTGCCGCCGCCACAGGTGCGCGTCCGTGCAGCTCACTTCACGGTCAAGTTACGTCGCGATCGTTCGCAGTTCCCGTAGTGCGCTCCTGCGCTTTAGCATCGCAGCGCATCCCCCATTCCCATGTTGCGCTTTCCCCTTCGCGCACTCGCCGCGCTCACGCTGTCCGTTAGCCAACTCTCGTTGCTGGCCACCCCACCAGCGCCGACCGCACTGACTATCGGCGAACGGTTTGAAAATCCCCTCGGCTATCATGCCGCCTCGCCCACGTTTTCGTGGCAGCTTCCGCTCGGTGTGGCGCGCCAAACCGCCTACCGCCTCGATGTCCGCAGCGCCGATCGCACTTGGGACAGCGGTTGGATCGAGTCGGAGCAATCAACCTTCGTGCCCTACGGTGGCCAACACTTCGCGTCTCGCGACCGCGTCGAGTGGCGCGTCGCCTACCGCGACGAAACCGGTCACGCGAGCGACTGGAGCGAGTTCGCCGACTTCGAACTCGGCCTGCTCTCCTCTCGCGATTGGCAGGCGCGGTGGATTCGCCCGCCGGGCGGTGACGATCGCAGCGCGGAACCCGTCGCGTGGCTGCGGCGCTCCTTCTCGGTCGGCAAGGCCATCACCCGCGCGCGTCTCTACGCGACCGCGCGCGGCCTGTTCGAATTGCACCTGAACAGCCAGCGCGTCGGCACCGATCACTTCGCCAACGGTTTCACGAGTTACCCGCATCGTGTCGACACGCTCACCTACGATGTCACCTCGCAGCTGCGGCCCGGCGACAACACGCTCACTGCCGCGCTCGGCACCGGCTGGTATGCCGGACGTTTTCCCTTCGAAACGAAAACCCGCGGACCTTACGGCGTGCATCCCGAACTGCTCCTCCAACTCGAGATCGAATACGCTGACGGCACACGCGAGGTCGTGACTTCCGACGAACGCTGGGAAGGCACCTTCGACGGCCCGATTCTCTCGTCGAGCCTCTACGACGGCGAAGTCTACGACGCGCGCCGCACTCCGACTGGCTGGCAACCCGTCGTCGTCAATCCCGACCCCGGCTCCGCGCGTCTCACCCCGAAACCGTTTCCGCCCGTGCGCGCGACGCAGACGCTGCGACCGCGCGTCATCACGCAGCCGCAACCGGGGCGCTTCGTCTTCGACCTTGGCCAGAACATCGTCGGCTGGGCGCGCCTCCGCGTGCCGATGGAACGCGACGGCACGGTCACGCTCCGGTTCGCCGAAATGCTCCGCCCCGACGGCACGCTCTACACCGAAAACTACCGCTCGGCGAAATCCACCGACAGCTACACCGCCGCCGCGAGCGGCCCGATCGAGTGGGAGCCGCGTTTCACCTTCCACGGTTTCCGCTACGTCGAGCTCTCCGGCCTGCCCGCCGACGCGAAGCCGCAGCTCGATTGGGTGACCGGCGTCGTGCTGCACACGGATTTTCGCCGCACCGGCTCATTCACGTCCTCGCACGCGAAACTCAACCAACTCCAGAGCAACATCGCGTGGGGTTGGCGCGGCAACGCCCTCGACATTCCCACGGATTGCCCGCAACGCGACGAGCGCCTCGGCTGGACCGGCGACGCCCAGGTTTTCGCCCCGACGTCGCTGTTCAACTACGACGCCCACGCCTTCTGGAAAAGCTGGCTCGCTACCCTGCGCGACGAACAAGACGCCGACGGCGCAATCCCCGACGTGGCGCCCGACCCCAATCTCAAATGGCGCAACTACAGCCCCGGCTGGCAGGACGCCGCGACGTTCATCCCGTGGGAAGTCTACGTGCGCACCGGCGACCGCAGCGCGCTCGCCGACAACTACGCGATGATGGAAAAACTCGTGGGCTGGTATCGCTCGCGCGCCGTCGACGGCCTTCTGCCCGCGAGCGGCGGTTTCGGCGACTGGTTGCAACCGAATCCCCAGACCGGCGCCAACGATCCCGACTGGATGAAGGAAAAGAAGGGCGACACGCCGCGCGCCCTCCTCGGCGCCGCCTTCTACGCGCGCAGCGCACGCATCCTCGCCGATACCGCCCGCGTGCTCGGTCGGATCAACGACGCCGCGCGCTACGACGCGGAAGCGGCGCGCGTGCGGCAGGCATTCGCCACGCACTTCATCGATGCCGACGGCAAACTCCAGAACGCGTCCGAGACCCAGACCGGTTATGTGCTCGCGCTGGTGTTTGACCTCGTGCCCGCGCCGCTCCGCGCTCGCACCGGCGCGCATCTCGCGCGCCTCGTCGCCGCCGCCGACGGGCATCTCCGCACGGGTTTCCTCGGCACGCCCTACTTGACTCGCGCGCTGGACGACACCGGCCAAACCGACGCGGCGCTCGGCGTGCTGTTCAAGGAGAGTTACCCCTCCTGGTTCTACTCGATCAACCAAGGCGCCACGACGATGTGGGAGCGCTGGAACAGCTATAGCCACGAGGCCGGCTTCGGCGACGCCGGCATGAACTCCTTCAACCACTACGCCTACGGCGCCATCGGCCAGTGGCTCTACGAGCGCATCGCCGGCCTCGCCCCTGATCCCGCGCGGCCCGGCTACAAACACTTCTTCGTGCGCCCGCTCGTGCACGGTCCACTCGAGTCCGCGCGCGCCGAGCTGGAAACGCCCTACGGACGCGCCGTGAGCGCGTGGCAGAAGCACGACAGCGTCGTCTCACTCGAAATCGTCGTGCCACCCAACACGACCGCGACCGTGGAGTTCCCCGATCGCCGACCGTCGCAGACCTTGTCCGCCGGCACGCATCGGTTCGACTGCCCGCTGGCTACGTTCCGCTGAGTCGTGGCCACCTAATTTTCGCAGAGGAACTCACCACGGATTGCCCAGATTACACGGATTGGGTTGTTTCAGGAAAAATCTCGCCGCAGAGAGACACCCCACGGCGTGACCGCATCGATCGATGCCGAAGTCTGGCTTCATCCGAAACCATCCGTGAAATCCGTGGTTCCAACAGCGGGATCAAGAATCATGCCGTTGCCTTTGGGCCAGCGAGCTTGCTCCGCTCTTTGGGCGTCCGCCAGCGGGCTGGCCCAACGTCGCACTTTTCACCGGCTCAGAACCCGATGCTAGCGCCGCCGTCGACCGGCAGCGTCACGCCGGTGACGAACTTCGCGGCGGGTGACGCGAGATAAACTGCGGCCCAACCGATGTCCTCCGGCTGACCCATGCCGCCCATCGGCGTGCGACCGAAAATCTTCGCCTTGCGCGCCGGATCGCCGTCGAGCGCCTTGCGCGACATCTCGGTCTCGATCCAGCCCGGCGCGATGCAGTTCACGCGCACGCCATGCGCCGCGAACTCCGTCGAGTAGGCCTTCGCCATGCCGACCATCGCCGTCTTCGCCGCCGTGTAGGCGATGACGAGCGGGATGCCGAAGATCGAGGCCATCGAGCCGGTGAAGAGAACGGTGCCGTGCTTCCGCGCGATCATGCCGGGCGCGACGGCCTTCGTGAGCGCATGGGCGCCGAGGATGTGCGTGTTGAGCACCTTCTGGAATTCCTCGGTCGAGGTCTCGATGGCCGGCTTCTTGAGGTGGATGCCGGCATTGTTCACGAGAATCGTGATCGGCCCGGCTTCTCGAGCGACGCGGGCAACGAGCGCTTCGGCGCCCGCAAAATCGGTGACGTCGTGCGTCGCGTAGCTGGCGCGATCGCCAAGCGTGGCGACCGCTGATTGCAGTTCAGCCTCGCGACGGCCGACCAGCACGACGCGCGCGCCGGCCGCGTGCATGGCCTGCGCCATGGCGAAACCGATGCCGGTGCCGCCGCCGGTAATCAGTGCGACTTCGCCGCGCAGGGAAAAAGCTTCGGGAAAGGAGAGCATGATGAGGATATCGTTTAAGGTGGAGAAATCTGCCAGTCGAGACTCACGCCGTCGCATCGCGAAGGATCCGGCCCCGCCGCGTCGGCCGTGACCTGTCCGGTATCGCCGTGGAGCCGCAGGTAGCGGTGCGTCGCCAGCGAGAGCAGGATAAGGTCGTCGTTCCAGCTCTCGATCCACTGGAACGCCGCCGCATCACCGACCGCAGTGGCGGTCAGCACCGCGCGGCCGTTTTCGATCGCGAACGAGCGGCCGTCGCGCGTGCGCAGCGCAACGCGACCCGCGCCGAGATCGTGCACAACAAATTCGGCCGCACCGACGGAGGTGGAACGAGGCGTCCCCGCCGAGCCGCGGGCGGATGACGGCTCGCCCGGAGGACTCGCCCTACCCTCGGTCAACGGCACCGCGGCTGGCGCGCCCTCTCTCACCCCAAGGCCCACGTCCTTTCCGTGCGCTGTGATTCGGATCGTGCGTCCGAATGGAATTTCGCGGCTCAAGCCGCGCGCGGCGGGCTCATCGAGCGAAAAATCGTCGAAGTCGGCGTGGCCGCCGCTCGTGCCGGGAGCGTTGAACGCAAACAGGCCGAAGCGCACGCCCTGAAAAGTCTTCAGCTGAAAGACCAGCGTGCACTCACCACCGATTGGCTGAAATTCCCGGCCGTCGACGCTGTAGCTGAACGTCGCCACTTCGCGTCGGAAATCGCAGCTGGCCCGCAGCCAAATGCGCTCGCCCGCAAGCGGTGCACGGTGAATTTCTCCCGTCGCTTGATCGAACTGCTCCAACGCGAGCCCGTCGGCCGTGCACCGCACGCCCAGCCACGCGTGAGGCAAGTTCAGCAACGCTAGCCCGGCGGTGTCGCCCGGCTTCAATCCGCTCGCATCGAGCAACGCCGTCGCGACCGACGCGGGGCCGACCGCGCGTTGCGTGAGCGTGTTGCGCGCGCGCCAGAAATCCGGCGCCGGTAGCGCGTGCAGCCGAAGGAAGCCCGGCCGCTCGGCGAGTGACCAACGCGCATCGTCCGGCACGTGATTCCATTGCCAGACGTTCGCCAGCCGCGGGCCCGAGAAGTCGTCGCTCCGCTGGTAAGGCGCCGTGGGCGGCGACGCGTGCGCCGTGCGCGGTTTGGTCCACGTGCGCGGCGAGCGGCCGAGATTTCCCGGCACGCCGAAATACGGCCATCCGTCATGCCAGGTCACCGGCGACAGACACGTGAGCCGTCCGACCGAGTTGGCGTCCATCATCGAGAACCCCCACCACTCGCCCGCCACGGTCGACACGATGCCGCCCTGGTGCAGGGACATCCGTCCGCGCGACGTCGGGTTGCCCGGCTGAATCGCGAACGGCGGGCCGTCGGTTTTCCACAGGCGGTTGCCCTCGGCGAGGCCGAAGTCCTCGTCGACCGAGATGTCGCGATTGACCTCCCACGGGCCGTCGAGACGGTCCGCGCGCGCGGCGACCATGCGCATGCGCCCATCCCACCACGCGCTGAGGATGAAGTAGCGATTGCCGATCCGGTAGAAATGCGCGCCCTCGCCCATGCCGACGGATTTCTCGAACAGCGTGCGCTGCGTGCCCGGCACGATGTCCGTGAGATCGGCGTTGAGCTGCGCGAGCTGGAGATCCTGATAGCCCCAGACGACGTAGGCTTTGCCGTCGTCGAACAGCACCGAGAGATCATGAAACGATCGCTTCATCACCGTGCGAGTCCAAGGCCCCGCCGGATCGCGCGCCGTGAAATGCAGCGTGCCGTGCTTGTTCACGTTGGCGAAAATATGCCACGTGCCGCCGTAGTAGCGCAGGCACGGTGCCCAGATGCCCTGACCGTAAGCGTCCTTGCCTTGCTCAAGCCGGTATTCGGGCCCGAGATCGAGCCGCTCGCACGCGTAGCTAAGCAGCCGCCAGTTCACCAAGTCCCGCGAGTGCAACACCGGCAGGCCGGGCATGGCGTGCATCGTCGTTCCGGTCAGATAAAAATCATCGCCGACGCGAATCAGGTCCGGGTCGGAAAACTCGTCGTAGAAGAGCGGATTCGTGAATGTGCCGTTGCCGTTGTCAGCCGTCCACGTCGCGGCCAGCGCGGCGGCCGGAAACGCCAAGGCTGCCACCGCAGCAAGTGCAGCCCAGGTGGAGCGCATTGACCTCAATGGGCTCAAGCCAGAACGCGTTGCAGTCAACGCGTTCCCCCGGCGGCCTCCACGCTCGACCGTTTTCACCGCAACGACTGCAGCCCCGCTTTCAGGTAACCCATCGCGAACGCCATGCCCGCGTGCCACGGCGCCGCGCAGCTCATCTGCGGCGCGTGGTCAGGGATGACGACGCCGTCGAAACCGTTTCGCTTCAAGATCGCCAGCACGCGCAGCACGTCGACTTCGCCGTCGTCGATGAACGTCTCCTTGTAGTGCGGCACCTTGTCGCGGACGTTTCGCAGGTGCACATAGCCGAGTCGGTTTTGGCGGCTGTAGCGGTCGACGACGTCGTAGATGTCGCCTTCGGTCATCTCGGCGAGCGAGCCGACGCAAAACTCGAGCGTGTTCGCGGGACTCGGGTTGAAGTCGATCGCCTTCTGGTAGAGCGACGGCTGATAAACCAGCCGCGGCTGGCCGCGAATGAACGGCATCGGCGGGTCGTCCGGGTGCAGCGCCATGCGGACGCCCGCCTTCTCGGCGACCGGGAAAACCTCGTCGGCGAAACGCTTGAAGCGATCCCACAGTTGCTCGTGCGTCGCGGATGGAATCGTGCCCGTGTCGCGCGTCGGCGCGGTCGGATCGACGACCATGTTCCAGACCAACCCGTTCGGCATCGGCAAATCGTAGGGGCCTTCCATGCCGACGGCGGGCGCGCCGCCGCGGGCGTATTTGCCCTTCGTGCGGCCCGCTACGCCGGCGATCGAGAAATTGTAGCCGAAGATCGGGATGCCGGCTTCGCCGACGCGACGGATGATCGTCTTCACGTTCTCGATGTGCTGCGCGCGGCGCGGACCGTCGATCAGGATGTCGCCCCAGTGTGCCGGATCGAAGTTCTCGATCGCCTCCAGCACCAAGCCCTCGGCCTCGGTCTGGCGGCGGAGCGCGACGAGCTCCTCGAGCGTCCAGAGTTTTTCCGGATCGCCCGCGAGGCCCCAGCCCCAGTCGGTGCCGGTGGGCTGATCGTCGGGGCCGACGTGCGCGCCGCCGCGGAAATAGTCGACGAGATGCGCGACGATGTGCGTGGCACCGGCCTGCTTCGCGAAGGCGAAGTTCTCCGGCGTGAGCATGTGGCGGTAGAGACCGAAACCGAGTTTCATAGAGGAAGAGAGGGATGGCGCACGGAACACACCGAATACACGAAAAATTACGCGAGCGTCCTCGTTCCGTGTCTTCCGTGGGCAATCATTTCGAAATCGGGCTCTCCGGCGGGCCGAGGTAGCTTGGGCGCACACCGCCGGTGTCTATCACGATGCGCTGCAGCACGACGGCCGGCGTCACGCGCCAGATTTTCAATACATGGGCGCCGGGCTGCGCGACGGTGACTGTTGCCGTGATCTTGCGCACGGCGTCGGAAACGGAGCGCTGCCACTCTTGGTGCGTCGCCGTAAGCGCGAGCGGCACAATTTGCGGTGGCTGGTCGTCGAGCGAAACCGCCAGTTCCAGCCGTTCTCCCGGCTGAAAGTCGAACGTCGGCGCACAGGTCAACTCGAGCTTGAACTCACCGGTCGAGCGGAAAACGACGTCGTATTCCAGGCGCGCGCCATTCTCCGCCGGCGAGGTGCGCGGCGCCGTGACCGGAAAAGAAGTGACTCCGCCTACCGTGCGACCGAAACCGGTGAGCGTTTTCCATTCCATGCCGACAGCGGCAATCGCTCGCTGAAAATGGGGCGCCTCGATGGCGATGTGGCCGTCCACCTCGACGAATCCGCGTCCGGTTACCGGCCGATTATCCACGGGCACGCTCACGACGAGCGGTGCCGCCTCGGCGCCGTCGCTGCGGACCGTGAGTTTCGCCTCGTGCAAGCCCGTCGGCGCGGTGTTCCAATCCGCGGCGATCTCGATGCGCATGTCAGGTCCCAGTTCTCCGCTCGTCGCGCTCAGCTTGATCCACGGCGCGCTCGCTTCGATGGTGAAACGCACGGGCGTGGCCCCGCGATTGAACAGGTCGAGCCAGCGCGACGGCGGACCGAGTGGCGTGAGCGGTGGCAGCTTTGCCACGGCCGGAATGGGGTAATCGCCCGGACGCGCCAGCGGATCGCCCTCGACCGCGAGCCCGAGCACGCCGCGTGCGGACAAGTGCACTTCAGTCACGGCCGGCATCGCGTTCGTCGTCGGTTGCTGCCAGTAAGTGTAGCCGAGGTGCGTCTGGTCCATCATGTGGCGCCACTTGCCAGCCAGCATCGCGTCCCATCGCGCGGTCAGCGCCGCATCGGCGGCGAACAGTTCACGGGCTTGCCGGGCCAGCAGGTTCGTCGAGGCGCGTCCCTGCACCGCGTAGAGACGATTGCGGCCGACCGTAAGGTAGAGGTCGTTCACAACGCGGCAGGCTTCGATCGGATGCAGGACCAGTTGGTTGAAAGCCGCACGCGCTTCCGCCGGCAACACCGTCTCGACCTGTTGTGCGCGCCCTTCCAGTTCGCACCACTCGGCGAGCACCCGTTCCGCCTCGCGGTAGTTGACGATGCTAAACGTGTCCGGCGTGAGCAGCTCGGGCTTACGGCGGTGGTTCAGTTTCGTGTAGCCGTTGATCAGCGCGGCGATTTCGGCAGCGTGCGTCTCGCCAAACTGCCGCGCGGCCCACGCACGCGACCACGCGTCGAGATCTTCGTAGGCGATCGCCTCCGGTCGCCACGCGTAGCTCAGGAAAAATTCGATCGGAAACTCCATCGGCTTCAGGTCGCCAACGTTCACGATCCAGATGCGATCGGCGCCGTAGGCGTGCGCGAGGTGCATTTGCTCCCAGATCTTCGTGAGCGGAATCGTGTTCAGCCATTTGTAGTTTCGCGGATCGCCAACGTAGTCGAAGTGGTAGTAGACGCCGGCACCACCCCGGCGCGCGCGCTCGTCTGCCGTGGGTAGACGGCGAATGTTGCCCCAGTTGTCGTCGCACCAGAGCAGCGTGACGTCGTCCGGCACGCGCATGCCGTGTTCGTAGTAGGCCTGGACTTCCTTGTAGAGCGCCCAGAGCTGCGGCACGTCCTCGACGGCGCGGCCGGTTTCGCGGCGCAGAATCTCGCGCTGGTCGGCAACGATTTTCTCCAACAACGCGACGTTCGTCTCCTCCGACATTGCCTCGTCGCCGTCGCCGCGCATGCCGATCGTCACGAGGCTCTCGAGCTCGCGGTTGCGCCGCACGCCATCGGCCCAGAACTTCCGCAGCACTTCGCCATTTTTCGCGTAATCCCAGGCGCCGGTGCCGTGGCGTTTCCATTCCTGCTGCGAGCGAATCATCGGCTCGTGGTGCGAGGTGCCCATCACGATGCCGTATTCGTCCGCGAGGCGCGGGTTCTCGGAATCGTCCTCGTTGAACGCGTTGTTCCACATCGCGGGCCACAGGTAATTCGCGCGCAGCCGAAGCATCAGCTCGAAAACGTGCGCGTAGAACCGGCTGTTCAGGCCGCCGAATTTCTCCTTCGCCCAGCCGGTGAGCGCCGGCGCCTCGTCGTTCAGGAAAATGCCGCGGTATTTCACCGTCGGCCCAGGTTCGACGTGACGCTCCGCCGCGATGCGCAGCTCCGCGCGGCGCGGCACGGGCACATCCGCCCACCAATACCACGGCGACACGCCGACGCGCGCGGAGATCTCGTAGATGCCGTAGATCGTGCCGCGCTTGTCGCTGCCGGCAATTACCAGCGCGCGCGCCACACCGGGCAGCGGTTGCTCGACCACCTCGATTTGGAACGCTTCCCAGCGCCCGCGGATCCCGCTGACGTCCAGCTTGCCGCGCGCGACGAGGTCGTCGATCAACGCGCTGCGTCCCACCGTGCCGATGAGCACAGCGGTCGCGCCCTGCGCTGTCGCGGTCGACAGCGCGGGTGCGGTGCCGGTCACGCGACCCAGGTCGGTTTGCAGGTCTTTCGCCGCGCGCAGGACGCCGGGCCAGTCGTTCGCCGCCGCAAACAGCGGCGCGGCGAAGCCGTGTTCGGCCAGCGGAAATTCGGGCGCGACAGCGACAAGTCGAACCAAGCCAAGCGAGCAACCGAGCACAACGAAGAGCCAGCGCACCACGCGCGCGTGTGTCTCACCTTTGCGAATTTGACCGGACTTCACGGTTTCGCCTCCGCCGTCTCCTCTCGATTTACTTTTTCCGCAACCGCGCCGAGCGCAGCGTGCAGCTGCGAGAACGTCAGGAACTCGCAACCTTGCCGGCGCAGCTCGGCGAGGATCGCGGGCAGCTGCTCGCGCGTCTCGACGCGCCATTCGTGAAAGAGAATCACCGAACCGTCCCGCACGTCGGTCGTCGCTCGTTGGTAAATCTCCGCAGCGCCGACCGTGGTGTCGTAATCTTTCGAGACCACCAAATGCCGGAGCGGATAAAGTTCGAGACCGTGGCGCGACAGCACCGCGGCGTGACGCGGATCGTGTTCGAGGAACGGCGGCCAATACCAGCGCGGTGCGCGACCGAGCACTCCAGCCAGCCGCGTCTGCGCGTCGCCGATCTCGCGATCGAGCGCCTCGTCGGAGAGATCCTTCGGGTGCGCGTGCTGCTGCGAGTGGTTCGCGACCTCGTGGCCGGCGGCGGCCATCGCCTGCGCCATCGCGGGACTTTCCGCGACGCGGTCGCCCACGAGCGAGAAGGTCACGGGCACGTGCTCGCGCGCGAGCACCGCGAGCAGCGGCTCGGCGTCGGCCGGACGCGGGCCATCGTCGAATACAAGAGCGACTCGCTTCGTCGGGGCGGCCGCCGCGGCGAGCGCCAACGATCCGAGAGCAACCACACCAGCCAGTTCCTTAAGCATACGAAAAATTCCTTGCGTGGAGGGCGCCGCTCCGTCGGCGCCGTTGGCAATTCGCGGCGACGACGGAGCGTCGCCCTCCAGTCCTTTTCTTTGAATGTGACGGGAAATGGAGGCTCACGTTCGGCGCACTGGTCAGCGGTGGCGATAGAGCTTCACACGCTGCAGCGTGAAGCGTCCGGGCTCGAGACGGACGTGCCGGCCCTGGTGAGTCTGGTCGCCGTTGAGCCAGCGCAGGTGTTTCCACTGGCCGTTCTCGAAGCGGCCCTCGGCGCAGCTCAGAATGCCGGCCTGCTGACCGGGCTCGGTCGACGCGAACGTGATCGTGAGGCCGATGCCGGCGAAGAGAAACTCGTCCTCCCCGAGCACAATCATGAGGCCACCGGCCGGTGCGGAGCCGGCGCGTCCGCCCGCGGCGAGCGCGGAGTTTTCCGTGCCGATGACGACGGCGAGGCCGTCGGCGAGCTGTGGCGGGGCGGCGCGCTCAAAGTTCGCGCGCATGATCCATTTTCCCATCCGCACTTGCTGCGGCTGCTTGCTCTCGACGCTTTCCTGCAAAAATCCGGCCATGGCGCCGCGGCCCTGTTTGGCCGTAAGCAAAGGCGTGAGCTGGCGCACGAGATCGAAACTCGCTGCAAGATAACCGGCGGCGGGCTCGGTGTTGCCCTCGATCGCGAACGGGCAGAAGCCGATCGCGTCGAGCTGGCCGAACGCGTAGAGCGCGTTGACGGACGCTTCGGGGCTGCGCAGCGCTTCCGGGATGAACAGCGGATTGCCACTGCGCGTGTAGGCCTGCGCCCAATAGCTGAAATTCGTGAAGTAGATATCGGGCGCGATGAAGTCGACGGCCGGCGCGGCGGCGCGCCAAACGTCGATCAGGTGCGGCAGCGGACCGGCGCTGGGATACTGGCCAGGCTGATACCCGGGACGGATGAGCGCGGCGTTGACGAACATCGGCAGCGGCAGCTCGGCTTTGCCGGCCGCGGTCACGTGCTGAACGTAGAGGCCGAAATGCCACGCCATGAAAATCTCCTCGCCCGCCGGCGAGGTGCCGAAGACTTCGGCCCACGAGCCGGACGTTTTGCCGCCGGCGGCGTTCCAGGTCGCAGCGAGTTCGGGCGCGAGGGAGGCGCGGTTCTTTTGCAGGTAATCCATCAGTGCGGCGGGCACGGGCGCGGCCCACGCTTTCTCGGCTTCGGGGCTGCGATCGCGCGCTTCGGGAATCATGCCGATTTCGTTTTCCACCTGCACCATGACGACCGTGTGCTGCGGATCGGCCGTCTTGAGGTGCTTCATCAATGCGACGAAGGCGCGCGTGTCGGTGTCGCGGTTGATCGCGTGAAACGGCGAGAGAATCTCCATCCCTCGTCCCATCGAATCCTGTGAGCGCGGGAAGCGCGCGGAGTCGGTCTTCACCCACGCGGGCGCGTAGCACGACATGCTGTTTTTCCACGATCCGAACCAGAGTAGCACGAGACGCATGTCGTTCGCACGCGCGTCGGCGAGCAGGCCGTCGACGGTCGCGAAGTCGAATTTCCCTTCCTGCGGCTCGATCACGTCCCAATAAACCGGCGCAACGACCGTGTTCAGGTTCATCGCCTTCAGCTTTGGCCAGGATGGGCGCAGGAAATCCGGCTCGCCGCTGGAATTGCCGAGCTCGCCGCCGCGCACGAGGAACGGCTGGCCGTCGACGATCAACTGCTTCGCCGTGCCCTGGACGCGGAGGTGCGGGAGTTCGGCGGCGGAGAGCGACGCGACGAGGACAAACGCGACAAGAAACACAGGCAGTTTCATCGGATGGAGATAGGCGATGCGAGGGGGCAGAGCAACCGACAGAAGTCTTTAGGCGAAACGGGGATTCCGCATCGCCTGCGAGCAGGCTCCTACATGAGCGAGAACGGGAGGGCGAGAAATCAGACCAGCTGCAACGCCGCGCTCAACGGTGCGGGCGCGCCCAGCGCCTCGGCGCGCGGGCCGGGCGAGGCAGCCCCGACGAGGACGCGGTAGGCGCCGGTGCGCCACACGCGTTCGCCGTTCGCGTCGACCTGACGCAGCGCCTCGGCGGGGAGTTTGAAACGCACCTCCGCCGCCCCCTGCGCGGCGAGCGCGACTTTCGCGAACTCGACGAGGATCGCGCGCGGCGCGTCGGCTCCGGCGGGCGGCAACAGGTAACACTGCACGGTTTCCTGCGCAGCGACGGCGCTCGTGTTGCGGATCTTCGCAGTCACCTCGAGCGATTGACCGTCCTGGAGCGAGGAGGCGGACAGCGTCAGCGATTCGTAGGCTACCTTTGCGTAGCTAAGGCCGAAGCCGAATGGATACAGCGGCTCGACGGCGGCGAATTTGTAGGTGCGGCCCTGCATCGAGTAGTCGTTGAACGCCGGCAAATCCTCCGTGCGACGCGGAACGGTGACGGGCAGGCGGCCAGAGGGCGCGAGATCGCCGAACAGCACATCGGCGAGCGCGGAGCCGCCTTCGCAGCCCGGATACCAGGCGTAGAGAACGGCGTCGGCGAGGTCGTGTTCCTCGGGAATGGCGATCGCGCTGCCGCCGGTGACGACGAGGATGAGCTTCTTGGAATTCTGACGCAGCTCCTTGAGGAACGCGCGCTGGTTCTCCGGCAACTCGATGCGGACACGATCGCCGCCC
This sequence comes from Candidatus Didemnitutus sp., assembly GCA_041906465.1. GTDB lineage: Bacteria > Verrucomicrobiota > Verrucomicrobiia > Opitutales > Opitutaceae > Didemnitutus. The sequence continues at coordinate 47,703 of JAYRJE010000005.1, forward strand.
ACGGGCGAGGCGACGGTGTCGCCCTCCTCGCCTTCCAGAGTCGGATCGAGACCGAGCACGGCGACGACGATCTCCGCCATCGACGCGTCGCCGAAGGTGTAGTTCACGCCCGGCGCGCCGGGCTGAGACAGTGGGCAGCCCGGGCGATACATCACGCGGCAACCTTCGGGTGCGCGCGCGACGAGGCCTTCCATGAAAGTGACGATGCGCGAGCTGACGCCGTAATAGTTACCGAGCATCGCGCCGATGTTCGCGGCGGTCGGGCCAACGACGAGCATGCTGCGCGGCGCGGCGGGCAACGGAAGCAGGTTGTCCTGGTTTTTGAGCAGCACGAACGACTCGGCGGCAGCGCGACGCGCGAGCGCGCGGTTCTCCGGCGAATCGATCACGGACTCGGGAATCTTGGTCCAGCGCACGGAGTCAGCCGGGTCGAACAGGCCGAGCTTGATCCGCGTCGCGAGCAAGCGCCCGAGCGCGGTGTCGATTTCGGCCTCGGTGATCTGACCGGCGCGAACCGCGAGGATCAGATCGTTGTAAGTGCAGCCGCAGTTGAGATCGCAGCCATTGCGCACCGCCAGGGCGGCCGAGGCGGCGGAGTCCGGCGTGACCTTGTGGTGGCGATGGAAGTCGTCGATCGCCCCGCAGTCGCTGACGACGTGGCCGCGGAAGCCCCAGCGCTGCCGGAGCGTTTCCTCGAGGAGAAATTTGCTGCCGCAGGCCGGCTCGCCGTAGACGCGGTTGTAGGCGCCCATGACGGCCTCAACGCCGCCGCGCACGAGCTTTTCGAACGCGGGGAGGTAAGTCTCATGAAGATCCTTCGGCGATGGCTTCGCGTCGAACTCGTGGCGCTCGTGCTCGGGGCCCGAGTGCACCGCGAAATGCTTGGCGCAGGCGGCAACCTTCATGTGCCGCGCGTCGTCGCCTTGCAGGCCGCGCACGGTCGCGAGACCGAGTTCGCCTGTGAGGAACGGATCCTCGCCGAAGGTTTCCTGGCCGCGGCCCCAGCGTGGGTCGCGGAAAATGTTAATGTTGGGCGTCCAGAACGTGAGCCCTTGATACTGCTGGCCGTGGAAGCCCACGCGCTCGGCGGCGTGGTGCTTGGCGCGCGCCTCGTCGGAGACGACGGTGGCGATGCGGTGGATGAGGTCGCGATTCCACGTGGCGGCTTGGGCGATCACCTGCGGGAACACCGTCGCGCGCCCGTTGCGGCCGACGCCGTGGCAGGCCTCGCTCCACCAGTTGTAGGCGGGGATGCCCAAACGATCGACCGGACCGTTTTCGTGACCGAGGAAATTGATCTTTTCCTCGAGGGTGAGTCGGCCCGTCAGGTCGGCGATGCGGTCGGCAACCGGAGCGGCGGGATCGAGATAGAGCGGAGTTTCCACGGGCAACGAAATGCTCATACAGAAATCTTAGGGAGTGAACAGGCTCGGATCGAGCGCGGCGGCGAGGCGCACGTAACCGGCGAGCGAGGGGTGCAGATGATCGCCGCTGTCGAACTCGGGCGCGAGCCGCGTCGGGTGCTTCGGATCACGCAAGGCGGCGTCGAAATCGGCGACGGCGTCGCAGCTGCCGCTGTGGCGAATCCACTCGTTTACCTTCTGCCGATCGGCTTCGCCGTCGGGAGTGAAATAGAAATCCGCGCCTTCGTAGGGCGTGATCGTGGCGCCGATGACGCGGATGCCGCGGCTGTGGGCGCGGGCGACGATCTGTTGCAGGGCGGCGATGATGTCGTCGGCCGAAGCGAAATCCGTGCCCTTCTTGCGCGCGTCGAGGCGAGTGCCGATGTCGTTGATGCCGGAGAAAACGAGCAGCCAGCGCACGCCACTCTGGGCGAGCACGTCGCGATCGAAGCGCGCGAGCGCGTTAGGGCCGTTGCCGTCGCGCAGCAGGCGATTGCCGCCGATGCCTAGATTGAGCACGCCGAGCGGCGGGGCGTTGGGCCGGGCCTGGAAGCGGCGCACGAACTCGTCGGGCCAGCGGTTGTTCTTGTCGGTGGTGGTGCCGTAGCCGTCGGTAATCGAGTCGCCGAGCAGCACGACCGCAGCGGCTTCGGGCGCCTCCGTGCGAACGTCGAGGGCGCTGATGAAATACCAACGCGTGGACTTCTTCGCCTCGGGCAGCGTGGGCGCGGCGAGCGCGGCGCCGGCTTGCAGGTAGGAATGCGTGCGCGCGCCGGGATGAGCGGTGAGTTTCTCGGGCAGTTGCGCGAAGTGGATCGAGATCGCGACGTCGGCCTGCGGGGCGAGCGGGAAATCGAGCGGGTCGGACACGAATGAGGCACCGGCAGGAATCGTCACGGCGGCGCGGCCGGAGAAAGTCAGTGCGCGATCGGTGTCGGTCTGAATCGCGCCGTCGGGCGCGGCGAGTGCGAGGTGCACGCCGTGCAGCGTGAGTGCGGACGTGCCGAACGCATTCGTGAGACGCAGGCGGACTTTGTCACCGCCGAGCGAGACGTGGACGACCTGGCGGAACGTCGCGCCGGCGAGCGCGGGGGTGTCGGGGCCGGGCGCTTCGGCGAGCGGCGCGGTGGCCCAAGTGCCGACCCAGCGCTCAGCGGCCGAGAGCGCGGTGGCGAAGGCCAGAACGACGCACGCCGCGAACAACCGGAGGGAGCTGAAGCGGTTTTTCGCGGCGGCGGACATTTGGGGCGGAGCGACGCGCGGGGCGTCGGTGGAAACGAAAGAGGGTGAAGAGGGCTGTTATTATGGACGGCAAAGCCCGGCTCCTCCCCCTGAGGAGCCGGGCTCGCGTCTACCTTAGAACGTGAAGGTGTTGGTCACGAACCATTCTTCGACGGGCTGCATACGAACGCCCGCCCAGGTCTGGCCGTCCGGTTGAACGGAGATCGGGATGAGACCGTCCTTGTTGCCCAGGTTGCGCACGTTGGCCTGGATCTTCCAACCGATCTTCTTCGTCAGCTTGTGCTCGTAGCTGACCCAGAGATCGATGCCCTTTTCGGCGGGGCCGTAGTAGGGTTTGCTGAGGTCGAAGGTGGCGAGGCCGCTCGCGTCGGCGAGGACCGGGTAACCGATGACCACCTTGTCCTGCCAGCGGTAACTGCCGCCGATGCCGGCGCCCTTGAGCATGCCGTTCGTGAACGCGTAGTTGGTGACGAAGTTGTAGCGCCACTTGCGGAGTTCAGAGGCGGCAGCATTCTCCTGGAGCTTCATGAGCGTGTAGCCCGAGCGGAAGTTTTTCCACGTGCCGTTGTTCCAGATGACGTTCGTCGGGTCATCGAAGTGGGCGTTGAACATGATCATGTCACCGGCTGCGCCCGGGACGGTCGCCGTGCCGATTTGCTTCGTCAGGTAAGCAACGAGGGCATCGAGTTCGGCGCCGCCGACGTTGGTGCGGACCGCAGTCGTCTTCGAAGCGTTGAAGCTCACGCGCCAGTTGCGCGTCGGGTTGGCGGTGAGTTCGAGTTCGTAACCCTTCGACTCGGTGTCGGCGGTGACCGCGAAGCCCTGCAGGTTCGGATTGTTGCGGTAGTCGTAGACGCTGGCCGGGTCGGGTTGATAAGCGGAGGGATTGGCCTCGTAGGTGGCGCGGTCCGTCAGCTTGGCGAGCGTCGTGGGTCCGACGCCGTAGTTCCAGGCGGAGAAATAGCCCTTATCCGCGAGGTATTTTTGGATGTCGTTCCACGCGCGGATGGTCGCATCGCGTTGGGCGATGGATTGCGCTTCGGTTTGGAGCACGGAGCCGGCGGGCGCGGGCTGGCCGGCGTTAACCTTGTCCTGCGACCAGACGGTGCGGCCGTATTGGTTCACGTAGGCCGGAATCCACTCGAAGCGGATGTTGTTGCCGGTCGTGACGGTGGACCAGGCGTAACCCGTCATGCGATAGAGCATGATGTTGCGCCAGTTCAGGCCGTTCTTGATCGTGCCGGTGAGGCCGCTGGCATCGAGCTGCGTGTCGGCGTTCTTGAGGCCGGTTTCGTATTTGACGACGCGGAAGGAGTATTTGCCGTCCTTGGTGGAGAGCAGCACGCCCCAGTCCTTCGTCTCGCCGGTCGGGTTGCCGATCAGGTTGCCGTAGATGTCGCGGCGCGTGTTCGTGACCTGGAAGTTGCTCGATTTGTTATACGAGAGGCTGACGTTGATCGGCAGCAGGTCGCGTTCGATCAGCTTGTTCAGGTGCACGACGAGGCCGCCGGACGTCGAGTGGTCCTTGAAGAGCGAGTAGGACTGATTGCTGTTCAGACCGGTCGGGCCGTTGGGGAGCGCGTAAGGGAGGGTGCTGGCGGCGCCATTTTCGTTGAGGTTGAGCATGGCGCGGTTGTTCGCGACCGAAGCGGCGGTGACGTTGCGGCCCTTGACCACGTCGTAGCGCCAGCCGAGTGTCGGGACGATCGCGTCGTTCCAGAGGAAGCCCTGCCAGGAACCGGCGTAGGACTTGGTGGTGCGCATGCTCTTCGCGGAGTTGCGAAGGAGACCCAGGTTCTCGCCGTCGTTGTAACGCAGGAGATTCATTTGGTAATTCGTGTTCCAGCCGACGTAGTTGGCGGGGTTCGAATTTTGGAGGAATTGCGTCTGGCCGGTCGGCAGCGCGTTCGCGTTGAAGATGGGCTGCAGATTCGCCGGAACGGTCCACGGGTCGTTGAAGTTGACGCCGGTGGGATTCCGCCAGGTCGCGTCGAAATAGTAGAGATTGCCGTCGGCAAGGCCCACGGGCGCGGCGATGCCGGGGATGTTCGCACCGGCCGCGGTGGACTGGTTGGCGATGGAGGGCCCGAGGTAGATGACGGCGACCGGGGCGCGATTGTTGATGCCGTTCAGGTTGCCGTCGGCGCGAGTCCAGTAGCTATCCCAAGCGCGGTTGTTGGCATACATCTGCCAGCGGCGCGTCTCGACGGAGTATTTCTCGTCGCTGTAGACGCCGTTGAAACGGTGCTTGCCGAGGAGCTTCACGAGGAACGGGCTGTCGAACACGTCGCGGGCGCGGAACTCGCCGAACAGAGAGCCGCGGGTGTATTTGCGCTCGCTGTCGTAGGAGTTGCCGCCGCCGGGGCCGCCGAGGACGTAGGGCCGGCCGAAGTTCGCGTTGGCGTTGAGATCCTGGAAGTTTTTCAGGATGTCGATCGTCAGCGTGGGACTGCTGTAGTCGGCGGTGCCGATCAGCGCCTGACCGCCGCGCTTGTATTTCTGGTAATCGTAGCTGAGCTGCACGCCCAGGCGGTCATCGAACATGGTCTGCGACAGGTCGATGTTATAGGCATTCCACTTCTCCCATTCCTTCTTGGTCGGACCGTCGATGAGGTTGTTGTAGAAATCGAACACGGTCGGGTCGAGCAGCGAGGCCGTGCGATACTGGCCGTAGGTCGCGCCGGGGAGATTGGCGATGCCGGCGTAGGAACTCAGGCTGTTCAGGCCGAAGAACGGCTGCGAATAGCGTTGCGCGATGAGGCTGTCGTTGACGCCACGGATCGTGCCGTCGGAGTTGCGTGCGCCGGTGTTGACGTAGCCGCCGTAGATGCGATCGAGCGCGTTCGTGACGCCGTCAATGAACCACGCGGGCTGCTGCTGATCGATGCCGCCGCCGCTGAGCCATGGATTGATCGCGGAGAGGGCCGCGCCAACCTCGTAGCCGTTATTGATCGCGAGCTTGCCCATGCCGCCGTTCAGGCTGGTCGTGTCGACGGCACGGAACCACGGCGTGATGCTGTCGTTGGGCGGAGTGATACGCGGGCGGTTGGCCTTGATGTCGCCGTTCTCATACTTCGCCTTCAGGCTGGTGTGCCACGTGCGATCCTTGAAGAGCTGCGGATCGAAGCGCAGTGCGGCGTAGAAGCGACGGTCGTCCTGGAACGCCGGCTTCTGTTGGAACTTTTCGTCGTTCCACATCGCGTCCAGGCGGAGCGCGAGCACGTCCTTGATGATCTCTTGATTGACGTCGACCGAACTGCGCGTGCTGCCGTAAGAACCGACGCGGAACTGGAGTTCGCCTTTATTGCGGAATTCCGCGTTACGCGTCGTGGCATTCACGATACCGGCCGGACTGCCCAGGCCGAAGAGAATGGCGTTCGGTCCGCGCTGGATGTCGATGCGGTCGACGTTGTAGGAGTCCCACGGAATATCCGTGATGAAGAAGTCGCGGGTGTTGTCCGCTGAAGCGAGGCCACGGACGCGCTGGGCGCTGCCCGGGGCGCGGAGCGTGCCTGACTCGTCCATGCTGGTGCCGTTGCCGAGGCCGGCGTAGCTGCCGCGCGTGCCGGCCACTTCCGCGTTGGTGGTGTATTGCAGCAACGACGCGTTGTCGGTCGCGCCGATGTCGCGCATGAACTCTTTTGTATAGACGGAAAGCGCACCGCCGACGTCCTTCAACTCGGTGCGGATGCGGGTGCCGGCGAGCGTCTCGGTGGCTTGGTAGCCATTGTCCTTCTGGACCTGGACTTCAAACGGGGAGAGCACGACAGTCTCTTCCTCTGAGAGCGGCTTGGTGTTCGTAGGAGCGACGGTTTGCGCTCCGAGCTGCCAGCCACCTGATGCGAACAAGGCGGCCAAGGCGATTCTGGTCGGGGTTTTCATACCTTACAGCGTAGGTCTGCGGTTGCTGAGTAACACGATGAGACGGGGAAAGTCTCGCGTGCGTGTCGAGGGGTTGAGGGGTGCGACGCGGGGGTGCGTCGATGCAGGATGGGGTAATCTCATCCCGTCGCGCGGCAAAGCCTTCACGAGTCTAACACTAGACCCTGGCTTGAACTCCGCCCTCGTCCCAACGTCCGATTCCGTCATTCCGGAAAACACTCCCGCCGTTCGGTATCGTGCGGCACTCGCCGCCGCTCCACTCGCCTGGCCCTCGACCGCTTGCATCACCACCCGGAGATGCATTCAATCGCGGCGATGGACCCGTCGCTCGAGCAAGCAGTCGACACTGCGAAGCAGCATCCGTGGATCTTCGGCGTGTTGCCGCACGTGCTCACCGTGCTGGGCTTCCTCCTGGCGTTCTTCGCCATCGCTCGCCTGATGAGCGAGCGCAAGCAGCCCGGCAACACGTTCGCGTGGCTGCTGGCGATCGCCTTCGTGCCCTACGTCGGTGTGCCGCTCTTCCTTCTCTTCGGCGGTCGGAAACTCAAGCGCTTGGCGGCCACGAAGGCCCGCCTCTGTCCGGTGGTGCCCGGCGCCCCGCCCTCGCCCGCCGCGAAAAGCTTCGCCGCACGCGTGCTCACTCTGAACGGCGCGTGCCCGCCCGTCGGCGGCAATCGCATCGAGTTCGCAGCTTCGGGGGAGGAGTCGTTTCATCAACTCGAGCGCCAGATCCTCGAGGCCAGGCACACGATTCATATCATGACGTTTATCCTCGGCCGCGATGTCGTCGGCCGCCGGATCGTGCGGCTGCTCGCGCAGCGCGCGCGCGAAGGCGTGAAGGTCCGCCTCCTGCTCGATTCCCTCGGCTGTTTCTTCACCAACGGCTCGTTCTGCGACCCGATTCGTCAGGCGGGCGGAGAAGTCGTCTCGTTCATGCCGATGCTGCCGCTCCAGACACGTGGCTCGGCGAACCTGCGCAATCATCGCAAAATCGCCGTCTTCGATCATCGCCTCGCCGTGATCGGCGGTCGCAACCTGGCGAGCGACTACATGGGCCCCACGCCGCTGAAGCGTCGGTTCCGCGATTTTGGCGCGACGGTGGAAGGGCCGGCAGTCAGCCTGCTCGAAGAGATTTTCCTGGCGGACTGGGCTTACGCCAGCGGCCAGCCGATCGCGGCGCTGCACGATGAAATCCCCGCGGGGGTGCCCCGCTCCGCCGGCGACAGCGAACTGCAAATCGTCGCCAGCGGACCGGATGTGCCGGGCGATCCGCTTTACGAGGGCATTCTATCTCTCGTGCAGCAGGCAGAACGGAGCGTGTGGATCGTCACCCCTTACTACATTCCCGACGAGGTGCTGCAGCGTTCGCTGATGGTGCAGGCGCGCGCCGGCATCGACGTGCGGCTCGTGGTGCCCGCCCGCTCGAACCACCGCATCACCGATCTCGCGCGGAAGCACTATCTGCGCGAACTGCAGCAAGCCGGCGTGCACGTGCTGTTCTACGGCCCGGGCATGAATCACGCCAAAGCGATTCTCGTCGACGGCGAAGCCGGCCTCTGGGGCTCGGCCAACATGGATCTCCGCTCATTGTTCGTGAACTTCGAGGTGGCCGCCGTGACCTACTCCGCTTCCGACACCGCGCACATGGCCGCATGGATGCGCGGCATCTTCGCCCACTGCAAACCGATGCCGCAACCGAAGCGCCCACCACGTTTCTTCCCCACTCTCGGCGAGGAACTCAGCCGCTTGCTCGCGCCACTGCTGTGAGCACGGCCGGTTTCCCCGACCCCGCGGCACATCCGCCCGCCTTCGGACCCACAGAAGCTGGCCCTACCCCGCCCGCCCGATCCGGCCAAACATCTCCCACAGGACGGCGCGGCGGCCCTCGCCCCACAGCGCGCGCAACTCCGCGGTGAAGGCCGGCATCGGGTCTTCGCCGCGCGCTCTACGGTAGCGATCGACGGCGGACCAACTCGCCAGAAATCCCGCGAGATCCTCCGCCGTCCATTCGCGCGTGATCGCGAGCTGCGGAAATGGCAGCTCCGTGAACGGAAACTCGAAGTCGCGGTAGCGATTCTCGATATGCACGCGCTCCGGCGGCCAGAACGGACCGGTGGTCTCGGTGTAGAAGCGGTCGACCACCCGGTCGATTTCGGGCGTCACACGCGCAAGCCAGTAGCTCCACAGCGCCACGACGCCGCCGGGGCGCAGCACACGTTTCACTTCCGCGTAGAAGTTCGGCCGGTCAAACCAGTGCGCCGCTTGCGCGGCAGTCACGAGGTCAACGGTGCCGTCGCGCACCGTCGGAGCCAGCTCCGCACTCCGCAGGTAAACGACACGCGCGTGCGGCGTCGCGGCCGCGAGTTGCGCCTCGCTCGGTTCCGTGGCGATGACTCGCTGGAAATGCGCGGCAAGCGCGACCGCCGCCTGACCGTTGCCCGTGCCGCAGTCCCAGGCAAGGCCGCGCGACGGAGCGAGGCGCGCCAGTTCATCGAACAGCGCCACGGGATAGGTCGGCCGCGACCGCGCGTAAACCGCCGCCTGGTTCGAGAAGTGATCCTGAAATTTCACGCCAGGCTGCGTCACTTGACCACCGGCAGATCGATGCGCGTGCCACTCGCGCCGCCGCGGTAGATGCGCTGCGTCGCTCTCGCGTAATCCGCCGGTTGCGCGAGGAAAATATTCGGGACGAACTTCTGCGGGTTGCGGTCGTAGAGTGGGAAAAGCGTCGACTGGATTTGCACCATGATGCGGTGCCCTGGCAGGAACACGTGACTCGCGTGCGGCAGCGCGAACTCGTAACGCAGAGGTTTGTTCGCCTCAAGGGCGGCAGGCTGAGAAAAACTTTCGCGATAACGGCCGCGGAAAATCTCGAGCGAGACCGGCAGTTGGTAACCGCCGAACTCGGGCTGCGAGGGCACTTCGTCCGGGAAAACATCGATGAGTTTCACCACCCAGTCGCTGTCGGTGCCGCTGGTCGAGGCGAGCAGGTGCACCACGGGCGCACCGGCGATGCGCACGGGCGCCGGGAGCGGTTCGGTCTCGTAGACCAGGACATCGGGGCGATCCACCACGAAGCGCTGATCCGTCACGAGCCAGCGGCGCCACGCTTCGCCGTCGCTGAACTTCACCGGGCGCGGCAGATACGGAACGGGCTTCGCGGGATCAGACACATACTCGTCGAACGCCACTTCGTCGGCGGGCGCCGTGAAGCTGAGCGCGGATTTGGCGTGCAGGTAAAGCGGCGTCGGCTTCACGCCGCTGTCTCCACCGACGAGCGGCCAGCGGTCGTATTTTTCCCAGCGCCTTTCTCCCGTGTTGAAAACGAAGACCGGCGGCGTCGCCGCGGGCGGCGCGCCGTTTTTCAGGTATTGATCAAAAAGCGGCTTGATCACGTCGCGGCGCACTTGGAGCGCGGTGTCGCCGCCCCAGCGCAGCGGTCCGAGCGCGGAACCGTCGCGATTGATCTGGCTGTGAAACCAGGGGCCGAGCACGAGGAAGTTCTTCGCGTTGTCGGTGTCCTTCGCCTCCATCACGGCATAGGCGTGGACGGCGCCCCAGATGTCCTCCTGATCCCAGAGGCCCGAGAGCCACAGCGTGGGCACCTGCCGCGGGACTTTCGCGAGCAAGCGGTCGAGCGCCTGCTCCTGCCAGAACGCGTCGTAGCTCGGGTGTTCGACCATTTTCCTCCACCACGGCAGCTGATCGATACCCGTGTAGCGCGCAAACGCACCCGCGGAGCCCAGACGACGCAAAAAATCATAGTCATCAACACTGCCGCGCACGGCCGGCTCCCCCCGCCCTTTCTTGGCGAGCTGGCCGGTGAAATAGTCGAAGTTCACCTGGCGAAACGCGCCGTAGTGAAACCAGTCGTCGCCCATCCAACCGTCGATCATCGGGCTTTGCGGCGCGGCGACTTTCAGCGCCGGATGCGGATCGAGCAACGCCATCACGACGGTGAAGCCTTCGTAGGACGAGCCGATCATGCCGACGCGGCCGTTGGACTCCGGCACGTTTTTGACGAGCCAATCGATCGTGTCCCAGGCGTCGGTCGTGTGGTCGACCTTGCTGTCATTGAGCGGACCGCGCGCCGGACGAGTCATGACGTAGTCGCCCTCGGAGCCGTGCTTGCCGCGCACATCTTGGTAGACGCGAATGTAACCATCGGCAGCGAACACTTCGTCCGCGAGCGCTAGCATAGCCAGCAGCCGCGGCGACTTCGTGCGGCTGGCGCGCCCCGCAGCGTCGTAGGGCGTGCGCGAGAGGAGCATCGGCGCGTCCTTCGCGCCCTTCGGCATCACGATGACGGTGTAGAGTTTCACGCCGTCGCGCATCGGAACCATCTCGACGCGTTTGACGTAGTCGTAGTCATCCGTCGGCGGGGTAAATTTCTCCGGGATGTCGGGAGCCAGCGGCGAGGTCTGCGCGGAGGAGACGAGGAAGCACAATGCGCCCGCAAACAGCAGGCCGACGGCGGCGGTCATCTTCATAGGGTATGCGTCGCGGAAACGACGCGGGCCACGCTACGCGCCGCACCCTCGCGCGCAATCACCCATTCACACGCCGTGCGCGCGGATGAAATCCTTCAGCCGCGCGAGATCGACGGGCAGCGCCTGCTTCACGAGCGGCTTAGCCTTCAACTCCTCGAGGGTCGGATGTGTCGGTCCGATGCCAATCGCGGCGCCGAGCGCTTCAGGAAATTTCGCCGGATGCGCGGTGGCGAGCACGACACTTGCGCGAGCTGGATTCAGCTCCTGAAAGCCGCACGCGGTGTGCGGATCGAGCACGTAATGGTAACGGCCGTGGACGCGCTGGATGATCGCCGTGATGTCGACATCAGTCGCACGCGATGAACTGAACACATGCGAATCAAACTGCGGCACACGGACTGCGCCAGTGCGCTTCAGCTCTTCCATGGTCGCGCGGACCTGCGCGGGGTTTTCGTCGAAATGGTAATAAAGCCAGCGCTCGAAGTTCGACGCGACCTGGATGTCCATCGAGGGGGCGAGGCTCGGCTGCACGGCGCCAACGCGGTATTCGCCGGTCGTGAAGAAACGGTGGAGAATGTCGTTCTGATTCGTCGCCACCTTGAAACCCGCGATCGGCACGCCCATGCGCTCGAGCATCCATCCGGCGAAGACATTGCCGAAGTTGCCCGTCGGCACGACGAACTCGACGTTCTCACGCTGCGCCTCCGGCAGCCGCAGCCATGCGTAGAGGTAGTAAACGCATTGCGCGAGGACGCGCGCGAGGTTGATCGAGTTGACGGCCGAGAGGTTCTGCTGGTCCGCGAAAGCACGATCACCGAACGCGTCCTTCAGGAGCCGCTGCGCGTCGTCAAAGGTGCCGTCGAGCGCGAGGGCGAAGACGTTGGCCGCGCCCGTGCAGGCCATCTGGCGCTCCTGGAGCGGCGAGACGCGGCCGTCGGGATAGAGAATGAAGATCGCGGTGCGCGGCTTGCCGAGCAGGCCGTGGATCGCCGCGGCGCCGGTATCGCCGGACGTGGCGCCAAGGACGTTGATGCTGCGGCCGGTTTGTTCGCAGTGCCAGCCGTAGAGATTGCCGAGGAGCTGCAGCGCGAAGTCCTTGAACGCGAGCGTCGGCCCGTGAAAGAGCTCGAGCACGGAAATGTTGTCGTCGAGCCGCCGCAGCGGCGCGATCTCGGGATGCGAGAACGTGCCGTAAGAACGGCGCACGAGGCGGGCCATCACGTCCTCGGGCACGTCGGTCGCAAACACGTGCATGAACTCCGTGCAAAGGTCGACGTAGCTCAGTTCGCTCCAGCCGCGGAGACGCGGCGAGAGATCCGGCAGCGCCTCCGGCAGATAGAGGCCGCCGTCCGGCGCGAGGCCCAGCGCGACGGCTTCGGTGAAAGAGACCGCCGGCGACTGGCCGCGCGTGGAGACGAATTTCATGGGTCGAAATCTGTCGCGCGCGGGCGCCGACGTCACTCCTTCTTCCCCAGACCGAAGGCGGTGTGGACGGCCCGCTGGGCGTCATCAGCGCGGTCGCGCGGAACAGCCAGCGTGACCTTGATCTCGGACGTAGCGATGAGTTCGACGTTCACGCCGGCGGACGCGAGCGCCTCGAGCATCTGCGCGGCGACACCGGCGTGCGTGCGCATGCCGACGCCGACGACGGAGAGCTTCGCGATGTTGTCGTAGGCCGCGACTTCGCCGCCGCCGAGTTTCTTGAAGACAGTCGGGAGCACCTTCACGGCGCTGTGCGCGTCATCCTTCGGAACCGTGAACGTGAGGTTGCACGCGCCGTTCTGCGCAGCGGTCTGCACGATCATGTCGACGTTGATGCTGGAGTCGGCGAGCGCGCGGAGGACGGCGGCAGCGTTGCCCGGCTTGTCGGTCAGGTTGCTGATGACGACCTTCGCCTGATCCTTGTCGACGGCGACGCCGCGCACGACGACCTTTTCCATGTAAGCGACTTCTTCTTTCACGATGGTTCCCGGGTTGTGGTTAAAGCTGGAGCGGACTTCGAAAACGACGCCGTATTTCTTGGCGAATTCGACGGAGCGCGACTGCATGACCTTCGAGCCCTGCGAGGCGAGTTCGAGCATCTCGTCGTAGGAAATTTCGTTGAGCTTCGTCGCCTCCGGCACGTGACGCGGATCGGCGGTGTAGACGCCGTCGACGTCGGTGTAGATCTCGCACTTGTCGGCGCGCAACGCGGCGGCGAGCGCGATCGCCGTGAGGTCCGAGCCGCCGCGACCGAGCGTCGTGATCTGTCCTTTCTCGTTCAGGCCTTGAAAGCCGGCCACGATGATCACTTTGCCCGCATCGAGGTCCTTGCGCAGTGCGGTGGGGATGATGTTTTTGATCTTCGCCTTCGTGTGGACGAGGTCGGTGACGATGCCGGCCTGCGGCCCGGTGTAGGAAACCGCGGGCACTTCGAGGCCGTGCAACGCCATCGCCGTGAGCGCGATCGTCTCCTGTTCGCCGACGGCCAGCAGCATGTCCATCTCGCGCGTGTCGGGGCGCGGGTTCACGGCTTTGGCGCGCGCGATCAACTCGTTCGTCACGCCCGCGCGAGCCGACACGACGACGACGACCTGGTGGCCGGCGTCGCGCGTGATCTTGATGCGGGAGGCGACGTTCTTGATGCGCTCGACGTCACCCACGGAGGTGCCGCCGTATTTTTGAACGATGAGGGCCATGGCGAGGAATTGCTAGATGGCCCGGCGGCGCGCGGCTTGGCAAGCGGCCAGCAGGGCCGATGCGTCATACCTGCCGCAACTCCCGAACCACGAAAGACGTGATCAGAGGAGCGAGACGTCTTTCTTCGCCGGATCCGCTGGGACCGGAGCGGACGCGGCAGCGGATTTTTTCACGAAGCGGCTTTCCGTGCCGTTGAGCAGGCGGCGGATGTTCTCGTGATGGCGAAGGATTACAAATGCCGCCAGCACGGTAGCGATCACCGCGACAGCGACGTGGTAATGCATCACCCAACTCGCGACGATGATTGCCGCCGCCGCCAGAATCGAAGCGAGCGACACGTAGCGGAAAGCGTAGAACGAAACGACCCAGGTCGCGGCGGCGATCAGGCCGGCGACAGGAATCAGCACGAACAAACCGCCGGCGGCGGTCGCGACGCTCTTGCCGCCCTTGAAGCGCGTGAAGACGGAAAACGCGTGTCCGATCACGGCCGCGACGACACCGATCAGTTGGAGCACGATCTTCCGCTCCTCATCGACGAGTGGCAGGAGCGGCCAGGCGGTGGCGACGGCCCCCTTGAGCATGTCGAGCGCGAGCACAGTGTTGCCAGCCTTGGCGCCGAGGACGCGTTTGACGTTCGTTGCCCCGGGGTTGCCACTGCCGACTTTGAAGATGTCGACGCCGTGCGCCTTCGCCACGAGGTAGCCAAACGGCAGCGCGCCGAGTAAATACCCGGCCAGCGCGGTAATGGTAATCCAGAAGTTGCTCATCGGCCCAGAGCGAGACCGAGGAGCTTGCGCGGGGGCGCGAGAGGCGGTCAACGCTTTAACGATCGGGCGCGCGTGGGATTTCGCCTGACAGCAGTCCCTCGCCGTAGCCGCGCTTGAGCGGAGCGAAAGCGTGGCGCGGCGGGCCACGTTGTCGCTGCGCCCCAACGCGGCTACGAAATACTACCCACGCGCGATCACGCGCAGTCCCTCATTGTCGGCGTGCAGGCGGAAGACGCGGCCCGGCACTTTCGCGTCGGCAAACGCCGCCACCATCGCGCGCGCCACGCGGGCGGCTTTCGCCGGTCGCGTCACGCACATCACGCTCGATCCGCTGCCGCTGAGCCAGCCGGTCAATGCGCCGGCGGCGACGCCGGCCTGGATCGCATCGCGCGCTCCGGGAATCAGCGGCAGGCGATACGGCTCGTGCATGAAATCCGCGACCGCGTGCGTGAGACGGTCGTATTCGCCGGAGATGAAGGCCGCCACGACGTAGCTCGCGCTGTTGATGCTGCGCACGGCGTCGAAATACGGGACTTCTTTCGGAAGAATGCCGCGCGCCTTCTTCGTCTCGAGTTCCTGTGACGGCGAGACGACGACGAACACGAGTTCCTTGCCGATCGCGCGGCGCACGACACCGGTGAGCACGCCGCGGTTCGGATCGGTGCGGCCGACGCAGAAACCTCCAAGCACGGCGGGCGTGGCGTTGTCGGGATGGCCTTCGAGTTTCGTGACGAGTTCGGCGAGGTCATCCTTGTCGAGTCCGGCGCCGCTCAGCTCGTTGAGCCCGGCGACGATGCCGGCGCGGAGCGTCACGCTCGAGCCGAGGCCGCGCGACATCGGCACGTCACCTGTCACGCGAAACGAAAAGCCGAACTCCTCCACCCCAGCCCGCGCGAAGAACCACGCGGCCGCTTCGCTCGCCATGTCGACGCCCGCGGTGGCGTCCGGCGTCGCCGCATGCACGCCGGTCTCGCGCGTGCGGCGCAACGTCACGTCATTGTAGAGGGTCACGGCCATGCCGAGCGTGTCGAAGCCAGCGCCGAGATTCGACGTGCTGCCCGGCACGCGGACGGTAACGGACTGCAGGGGACTGCGGGTGGTCGTTTTCGGTCGGCGTGGGGTCGGCCTCTTTTTCATGGAAAGATCAGCGTCGGCGCAACGCGCGGCGCGCCTCGAGGTTTTGTTCGCGCTTCTTGATGTCCTCGCGCTTGTCGAACTGCTTCTTGCCGCTCGCGGTCGCGATCTCGACCTTCACGAGGGCTTCCTTGAAATACATGCGCAGCGCCACGATCGCGCGGCCGCCGGTTTCCACGGCCTGCTGGAGTTTGCGAATCTCGTTCACCTTGAGGAGCAGCTTGCGCGGGCGGCGCGGGGCGTGCTGCGAGAGGCCGCCGTGCGAATACTCCTCGATGTAGGCGCCGTAGAGCCAGACCTCACCCTTTTCGATGCGGCAGAACGCGTCCGTGACCTGGGCTTTGCCGGCACGGATGGACTTCACCTCGGTGCCGACCAATTTCACGCCCGCCTCGAACTTGTCGTGAATGAAAAAATCCCGCAGCGCCTTCGGATTGCGCAGCTCGGTGAATCGGACGGAGTCGTGGGCTTTGGCGGCCATGACGGGAGAGGGGTTACGAAAAGGATTCGGCGGCGGCTTGGCGAGACACGAAGCCGCGCGGGCGGGATGGATGACAGACAACGGTGCCCACAGTTGCGAACATCTCGCGGGACGTCGCTGACGGGCGTTGAAAAACAAAAAGCGCGGCGGGTGCCGCGCTTCGACTCGAACGACAAGCCGTCAGTGGCTCAGGCGTGCGTCACTTCGTAGCTGATTTTGCCTTCGATGATCTCGCGCAGGGCGATGTCTTCGGGGCTCAGCTTTTCGAGCGACTCCACGAGCGGACGGCTGCCCCGGCGGAGCTGCTTCACGCGGCGCGACACCACGTTGATCAGCACATTCGGGTCCTGGATAACCTTTTGGGCGTCCTTGATGTATTCGTCTCTCATGGTTTGGAAATTGGGAAGGGAGAGACCTACGTCACGCCCTCCCAGCGTCAAGGGGGAAATCTTCGCGCCGCGGCTCTGCCGCGCAATCGGCCAAGGCCAGCGCAAACGAGGCGTTTTCGTTTTGCGGTCGAGGCCGTTCCCGTGAAACTCGCCGCCGTGATCATCGCTTGGACCACCACCGAGAAACGCGAAGATGCCGAGCGCCTGGCGCGCGGCGCGGTGGAAGCGCGATTGGCCGCGTGCGCCCAAATCGACGGGCCGATCACGTCATTCTATCACTTCGAAGGTAAACTCGAGCGCGCGGAGGAGTTTCGCTTGTGGTTTAAGTGCCTGCCGGCCAACGCTTCCGCCCTGAGCGCGTGGGTGCACGCCCGCCACCCGTATCGCACACCACAGTGGATTGAGGTCAGCGCGGAAAGCGTGAGCGAAAAATACTTGTCATGGGCTATGGCCAACTCTAGCCATGGCCCCTTTCCAACGTCGAAATCACCTTAAACGACCCACTTACCATGTCCCAGCACAACAGCCTCAAGTCTTCCGGCGGCCTCGTCGTGAAGCGCAATGTCCTCAAGCGCTTCGAGCGCGTCGCCATCCTCAAGAAGCGCGGCCAGTGGAAGGACGGCGATCGCGTGCAGGGTCTCCGCAAGACCAAGCCCGACGTTTGATCGGCACCTCACTTTATTCCTAAGGGCAGGCTCGTTCGCGACCTGCCCTTTTTCTTACCCGCCCCGCACCCATGATCGAACTGGCCAAGAAACTCGTCGATTTCATCATCCACATTGACCGCCACCTGGCGGAGATCATCGCCGCCTACGGCACGTGGACCTACGCGGTGATCTTCGCGATCATCTTCGTGGAGACCGGCCTCGTGATCATGCCGTTCCTGCCCGGCGACTCGCTGCTGTTCGCCGCCGGCGCGTTCTGCGCCAAGCCCGAGACCGGCCTTAACGTGCATGCGATGGCACTGCTGCTCTTCATCGCCGCCGTGCTCGGCGACACCGTCAATTATTGGATCGGCGCGAAAATCGGTCCCGCCGTCTTCAAGCGCGAGGACTCGATCTGGCTGCGCAAAAAGCATCTCGAGCGCGCCCACGAGTTCTTCGAGCGCTACGGCGGCCGCGCGATCATCCTGGCCCGCTTTGTCCCGATCGTGCGCACGTTCGTGCCGTTCATCGCCGGTGTCGGCCAGATGACCTACTCACGCTTCCTCGCCTACAACGTCATCGGCGGCTTCGCGTGGATCTACTTCTTCACCTACGCGGGCTACCTGTTCGGCAACCAGCCGTTCGTGCAGAAGAATTTCAAGCTCGTGATCCTCGCCATCATCATCCTGTCGGTCGTGCCGATGGTCGTGGAATTCATCCGCGAGTGGCAGCGCTCACGCAAAACGGCTTGAACTCACCGGCGCGCGCCCGGATGCTGCGCGCATCGTTTTTGGCGAGTGTAGCACAATGGATAGTGTAGTGGCCTCCGAAGCCATTGATCCGGGTTCGACTCCCGGCACTCGCACCAGTTTTGAATCGCGGGCCGATTGAAAACTGTCCGCCGAAGCCTGGGCGAAGGCGCACCGAACTCGCGCCGCCACACGCGCGCATGAAAAAGGCCGGCAACTAGCCGGCCTTTGTTTTGGTCGAAACTCAACCGCGGTGCACGCACACGATCAGCGCGCGGCACCGACACTCAGATGTGAATCGCCTCGTTGTTCGTCGCCGCCGCGGCCTCGCCGAGCGCTTCGGAGAGCGTCGGATGCGCGTGGATCGTATGGTGAATCTCGTCGATCGTGGCCTCGAGATTCATCGCAAGGCCGTATTCGGCGATCAGCTCCGTGGCTTCGTTGCCGATGATGTGCACGCCGAGGATCTCGCCGGTCTTCGCGTCGCTGATGACCTTCACGAAGCCTTCGGAATCGCCCGACGCGACCGCTTTGCCAACGGCCGTGAACGGAAACTTGCCGATCTTGTAGGCGAGACCCTTTTCCTTGCAGGCCTTCTCCGTGAGACCGGTGCTCGCGACCTGCGGCTGGCAGTAGGTACAGCCTGGGAACTTGTCGACCTGCTTGGGCTTGCTGTGACCGAAGATGCCGTTGACGGCGTTGACGGCGCGGAACGTAGCCACGTGCGCGAGCCACGGCGGGCCCTGAATGTCGCCGGCCGCGTAGATGCCAGGGACGCTGGTCTGATAGTTGGCGTCGACCTTCACGAAACCGCGATCGGTCTCGACCTTCACCTTCGGCGAGAACAGGCCGTCGATCGCGGACACGATGCCGATCGCGACGAGCACGGTCTCGACCTCGATCTCCGTCTTCGCGCCGTCCTTCACGAGGTCGAGCTTCACGCTCTTGTCGCCGACGCGGATGTTCTCGCTCTTCGTCGCGGTGTGGACGGCGATGCCCTGCTTGGTGAAGCTGCGCTCGAGGGTCTTCGCGACTTCCTCGTCCTCGACGGGGAGAATCTGTGGCAGCATCTCGACCAGCGTGACCTTCGAACCGAAGGCATTGAAGAAATACGCGAACTCCACGCCGATCGCGCCGGCGCCGATGATCGCGATCGATTTCGGCAGCTCCTTCGCCGCGAGCGCCTCGCGGGACGTCATCACGCGCGTGCCATCGACCGGCAGGCCGGGCAGACCGCGCGGCTTTTGACCGGTGGCGACGAGGATGTTCTTCGTGCGGAAGAATTTTCCTTTGTTCTCGCCCTCGATGATCTCGACCATGCCCGGGACAGTCACCTGACCGCGGCCGATGAAGTAATCGACCTTGTTCTTGCGGAAGAGAAACTCGATGCCCTTCGCCATCTGGGCGGACACGCCGCGCGAACGCTCCACGACCTTGCGGAAATCAAACGACGCGCCTTGCACGCTGAGGCCATAACTCTCGGCCTTTTGGATCGTGCGGAAGAGCTCGGCGCTCTTCAGCAACGCCTTCGTCGGGATGCAGCCCCAGTTAAGGCAGGTGCCGCCCGCGCGCTCGAGTTCGATGCACGCGACCTTCTTGCCGAGTTGCCCGGCACGAATGGCCGCCGCGTAACCGGCCGGACCGCCACCGATGACCACCAAGTCGTAGATTGCTTCTGACATAGGCGTAGATTTTGAGCGGTGAAAGTCGCCCCCACCCCGAGTAGCGTCAAATGCAATCTCCGGAGCCGTCGCAGGCGTAATTTCGCCCCGACGACAGTCGGAGATTCCGCCGCACCACTCAGATATCGATCACGTCGTCGCGCTTCTCTTCCCGACGCGGCGCACGCGGCGGAGGCGGCGGAACTGCCGCGCTTCGCAGCATGCGCGTGAGAACTAGATTCGTAACACTGACGATCAGCGCGCCGAGCAGCGCAGAGCCAAACCCGGCGACATGAAAGCCCTTCACCAGCGAGCCGACCAACATGAACAGCAGCGCATTGATCAGCCAAATGCCGATGCCGAGCGACAGCACAATGAACGGCAGCGTGAAGAGCACCATCAGCGGTTTCAGCACCGCATTGAAGAAGCTCAGCAAAATCACGACGACCGCCAGCGTCCCCGCCGTATCATAGTGGATGCCGGGCACGAGCGTGGCGCTCAGCACCACGCCGAGCGCGAGCACCATCCACCGCACGAGCAGGTTGACGAACGGGTTGTTCATAGCCTGCATGACGATAACCCGATTCACCCGGGAGCAATGAAAATCCTGATCGTCCAAGACTACCTGCGCAGCGGCGGCACCGAACGTCACGCCGTGTTCCTCGGCGCTGCGGCCGCCAAAGCCGGGCACGAGGTCACGCTGCTCACCTTCCGTCCGCGCGGCGCACTCGGGGACGATGCGGACAACCAACCGTTCGCGTTCAAATCGCTCCAGCCTTTCGATCTCCACCTCGACTGGTTCGCGCCGGGCCTGCTCCGCGCCGCCGCCGATGCGGCACCCGATCTCGTGCTCTGCATGGGCCGCATGGCGAACTGCTACGCAGGGTTCATCCAAAACCGCCTGCCGCACGCCGCGGTCGTCTGCACGATGCGCACGGGCAAGTCCCTGCCCTACCTTTTCCGCCGTTCGCTGCGCCGTTGCCGTCACGTCATCGCGAACAGCCACGTCGCCAAGCGCGTGCTCACCGACGAACACAACCTCGAGTCGCACAAGGTCACCGTCATCCACAACCCCGTGCTGCGCTCGCACGATGTCGACGGCGCGCGCAACAACGCACTCCGCCGCTTCTATGGCGCCAACCCGAGCACGGTGGTGATGCTCAACGTGGCGATGTTCCGCCCCGAAAAAAATCAGCGCGAACTCATCGAGATTTGCTCGAAGCTCCCCGGCTACCTCGATTGGCAGCTCTGGCTTGCGGGCGACGGCGTGGAGCGCAAACGCTGCGAACGTCTCGCGCACGATCTCGGTTTGGGCGGTCGCGTGCGCTTTCTCGGCTACCAGCCCGAGCCGACGCCGCTCTATCACGCCGCGGACCTCGCCGTGCTCGCCTCGCAAAGTGAGTCGCTTTCGAACTTTCTCATCGAATCGCAGCTCCACGGCCTCCCTGCCGTCGCTTACGACATCGTCGGCGTCGGCGAGTGCTTCGTCCCCGGCCAGTCGGGCGTGCTGCTGAAGAACGAGGATCAAGCCGGCTTCGTCGACGCGCTCGACCGACTCATCCGCGAGCCCGGCCTGCGCCGCCGCTACAGCGAGACCGCGCGCCGGCACGCGCGCGAAGAGTTCACCGCCGAGCAGCAGATCAAAGCGCACCTGAACCTGTTCACCGAGCTGGTGAAGGTTTAGGCCGTCGTCTCCGTCTTAGCAGCCGCGTAAGGCGCCTGTTCTCCGACCGTCAGCACGGCGAACGACGCATCGTAGGTGGCGCACTCGCGCGCCACTCGTCCGTTCGCCACCACACGTCTGCTCGCTGCGACTCCTGACAACCCTATGTCAGCAATCCCGCGCGCCCGCGTGCGCCGAGTTGCCTTTCCGCGCGCGCCGCGCATCCGTGGAACCAGTGCGTCCCACGTCTCCTGAATTCATCCGTCTGCGCGGCGTCCGCCAGAACAACCTCAAGGGCTTCGATCTCGATCTCCCGCTCGGGCAATACATCGTCGTCACCGGCCTGAGCGGCGCGGGCAAATCCTCGCTCGTGTTCGACACGCTCCATGCCGAGGGCCAGCGGCGCTACGTCGAAACGTTCTCCGCCTACACGCGCCAATTCCTCGACCTGCTCGACAAGCCCAAGGTCTACTCCGTCGAGAACATCCGCCCCTCGATCGCCATCGAGCAGACCAACACGGTCAAGACCTCGCGCTCGACCGTCGGCACGATGACGGAGCTCACCGACTTCGCGAAAGTCTGGTTCAGCCACGTCGCCGAGTGCTTCGACCCCGCCACCGGCGAGAAGGTCGAGGACGACAACCCGCAGACGATCTGGGCCAAAACCTTCGCCGCGCACCCCGCCGCCACGCTCCTCGTCGCCTTCAAGGTCGCGAAGCCCAACAACCTCCCGTGGGCCGAAATCCTCCCGCCGCTGAAGAACCAAGGCTACACGCGCGTGCTCACGCCCGACAAAAAATCCGGCGCGCTCGCCTTGGCCACGCTCGACGACCTGCTCGCCGCCAAGCCCGACACCGCGCTCAAGCACGCGCCGCATCTCTACGTCGTGCAGGACCGTCTGCGGGTCGCCGCGGAGAACAAGCCGCGTTTCCTCGAAGCCACCGAAACCGCGCTGCACTTTGGCCAGGGCGAAGTGTTTCTCTTCACGCCCGAGCCGTTCACGGATGCCGGCCACTTCTCGCGCGGCCTGCACTCGCCGCAAACCGGGCGCACTTTCCGCCCCGCCTCGCCCGCACTGTTTTCCTTCAACTCGCCCGTCGGCGCGTGTCCGGTCTGCCGCGGCTTCGGCCGGGTGATCGACATCGACTACCGCCTCGCGATTCCAGACCACTCGCTCTCGATCGAACAGGGCGCCGTGAAACCATGGGAGGGTGAAATTTACGGCGAATCGAAGCGCGACCTTCTGCAGTTCACCAAAAAACTCGGCATCCCCACCGACGTCCCGTTCGCCGACCTCAGCGCCGAGCACCAGGCCTTCATCATCGACGGCTCGCCCGGCTACAACGGCGAGGACAAGGCGTGGCCGCGCTACTGGTATGGCCTGAAGGGCTTCTTCCGCTACCTCGAGAAGACGACCTACAAGATGCACGTGCGCGTCTTCCTCTCGCGCTACCGCGCCTACAACCCCTGCCCCGAGTGCCGCGGCACGCGCCTCCAACCCGAGGCGCTCTGCTGGAAATGGCGCGGCTACACGCTGCCGCAACTTTATCAACTTCCCGTCAGCGAACTCCTCGCGCTCGTGCGCGCGCATGGCTCGCCGAAAAAGCAGAACGGCGACGCCGCCGAGCGACACCAAAGCGACCTCGCTTACGACTCCATCGTCACGCGTCTGCGCTACCTCGAGCAAGTCGGCCTCGGTTACCTCACCCTCGATCGGTCCTCGCGCACGCTCTCCGGCGGCGAAGTCGAGCGCGTCAACCTCACCTCCTGCCTCGGCACCTCGCTCGTCGACACGCTCTTCGTCCTCGACGAGCCGTCCGTCGGCCTGCATCCGCGCGACATCGACCGCCTCATCGGCATCATCCGCACGCTCACTGACGCCGGCAACACCGTCGTCGTCGTCGAGCACGACGAAGCGATGATCCGCGCCGCTGACCACGTGCTTGAGATCGGCCCCGAACCCGGCGCGCGCGGTGGCGAAGTGGTTTTCCAAGGCAACGTCGCCGCGCTGCTGCGTTCGCCGCGCAGCATCACGGGCCGCTACCTGTCCGGCCGCGAATCAGTCGAAGCCCCCACCAAACGCCGCGGCGTCACGAAGCAGGGCTGGCTGCATTTCCACCGCGCCTCGAAGCACAACATCAAGGATCTCAGCTTCCGCCTGCCCCTGCAGCGTCTCGTCTGCCTTTCGGGCGTATCCGGCTCGGGCAAATCCACGCTGCTCGACAACGTCATCTACCAAGGTCTGCTCACGCAGCGAAACCAGATGACGGAAGACCCGGCGAGATTCGAACGCATCGAGCGCGACGTTGCCTTTTCCGAGGTCGTCCTCGTCGACCAGTCGCCGCTCTCGCGCACGCCGCGTTCGAATCCTGCGCTCTACAGCGAGGCGTGGGACCTTATCCGCGAGCTCTACGCGCAGACGCCCGCCGCCCAGGAAGCCGGCTTCAACGCCTCGAGTTTCTCCTTCAACAGCGGCGAGGGCCGCTGCGACCATTGCCAGGGCCTCGGCAGCGAGCGCGTCGAGATGCAGTTCCTCTCCGACGTCTTCGTCCCGTGCCCGATCTGCGAAGGCCGCCGCTTCAAGCCCGAGGTGCTCGCCATCCAGTGGAACGGCAAGTCCGTCGCCGATCTGCTCAACACGACGATCACCGACGCGCTCGCGCTCTTTGCCGAGCACGCGCCGATCCGCTCACGCCTCGCCGCGCTCGACGCGGTCGGTCTCGGCTACCTGACACTCGGTCAGCCGCTCAACACGCTCTCGGGCGGCGAATCGCAGCGCCTCAAACTCGTGCGTTATCTCAGCGAGTATGCCGGCGCCACGAGCGCAGCCACCGCCAGCGATGGCGCGCTCCTCCTCCTCGACGAACCCACCACCGGCCTGCACCGCCACGACGTGAAGCGCCTGCTCTCCGTTTTGCAGCGCATCGTCGACGCCGGCCACAGCGTCATCGTCATCGAGCACAACCTCGACGTGCTGAAATCCGCCGACTGGATCCTCGAAGTCGGCCCCGAAGCCGGCGCGGGCGGCGGCCGCATCGTCGCCGAAGGCACACCCGAGCAGATCGCCGCCGCGGAGACCGAAACCTCGCCGTTCCTCCGCGCCGCACTCACGGGAAACGAACCCGTGCTCGCCGCCGCCGAAGACGCCGCCCCTTACGACGCGACCAATCCAAAATCGACAATCCAAAATCCAAAATCCATCGAGCTGCTCGGCGCCCGCGAGAACAACCTCAAAAATATCTCGCTCTCGATTCCGCACCGCGAGCTGTCCGTCGTCACCGGCGTCTCCGGCTCAGGCAAGTCGACCCTCGCGTTCGACATCATCTTCGCCGAAGGCCAGCGCCGCTTCATGGAATCGATGTCGCCCTACGCGCGCCAGTTCGTGGAGCAGCTCCCGCGTCCCGACATCGACCGTCTCACCGGCATCCCGCCCACGGTCGCGATCGAACAACGCGTCACGCGCGGCTCGCGCAAGTCCACCGTCGCGACGATCACTGAGGTGGCCCAATACCTGCGCCTCCTCTACGCGCGCCTCGGCATCCAACATCATCCCGACACCGACCGCCCCGTCACGCCGCTCTCGCCGGCGCAGCTGCGCAGCCTGCTCGAAAAGACCCTCGCCACGCCCGCCGCGCGCAAAGCGAAACACCTCTACCTCTGCGCCCCGCTCATCCGCGGCCGCAAGGGCCACCACGAGCCGATCGCGAAATGGATCGGCAAGCAGGGCTACGAACTCATGCGCGCCGACGGCCGCCTGCTGCGCGTCGACACGTTCACCAAACTCGACCGCTACAAGGAACACGACATCGAGGTCGTCGTCACAGATTTGAAGGTAGGGCGCGCTGTCCCTAGCGCGCCGCGTTCCACGTCCGATTTCCTGAAACTCGCGCTCAAGCTCGGCAAAGGCTCCTGCTTCCTCCTCACGCCCGACGGCAAGATCCTCTCTTGGTTCTCCACGACGCGCACCGACATCGAGTCGGGCGAGTCCTTCCCGGAACTCGACCCGAAGCACTTCTCGTTCAACTCACCCAAGGGCTGGTGCCCGACCTGCCGCGGCCACGGCCGCATCTTCGACTGGATGCTCAAGCCTGATGAGGACGAGGAAATGTCCGACGAGGTAGCCGACGCGCTCCGCCACTTCGACCCTGACGATCCGACCTCCGACGGCAAAGTCTGCCCGACCTGCCACGGCGAACGCCTCAACCGCATCGCCCGCGCCGTAAAGTTGCCCGTGAAGCGCGCCGAACCGATCTCGCTGCCAGCGCTCCTCCGCCTCACGCCCGACCAACTCATCGCCAAGCTGCGCAACCTCCAGCTCGAGACGCGCGGCAAACTCATCACGCAGGACATCGTGCCGCAAATCGAGGAGCGCCTGCGCTTCCTCGCGCACGTCGGCCTCGATTACCTCGCGCTCGACCGGCCGACCGAGACGCTTTCCGGCGGCGAAGCCCAGCGCATCCGTCTCGCTGCGCAACTCGGCTCGAACCTCACCGGCGTCCTTTACGTGCTCGACGAACCCTCGATCGGCCTGCACGCCCGCGACAACGACCGCCTGATCGAGACGCTCCAGGCCCTCCGCACGAAGGGCAACACGCTCCTCGTCGTCGAACACGACGACGTGCTCATGGAGCGCGCCGACCGCATCATCGACCTCGGTCCCGGCGCCGGCCTGCACGGCGGCAACGTCCTCGCCAACGGCACGCCCGACGAGATCAAGGCCAACGAGAGCTCCCTCACCGGCCTCTTCCTTGCGAAAGGCATCCCCCACCCGCTGCGCGGCGAATACCGCGCCCTGCCTGCCACGGGCGCGAAGAATTCCTGGCTCGAGCTCGAGCACATCCGCTACCGCAATCTCGCCGACCAGTCCCTTGCGCTCCCGCTCGGTCGTCTCGTGATGGTGTGCGGCCCCAGCGGCGCCGGCAAATCCACGCTCTTCCGCGACGTGCTGCATCCCGCCGTCAGCGCCGCGATCAGGGCCGAGAAGAACAAATTCACCGGCAAGGAGTTCGTGCGCATCACCGGCTTTGAGCCCCACGCCGGCCAATTGCCGTTCACCGAGCTGCGCGGCGCCGCCGGCTTCAAGTCGGTCATCGAGGTTGACCAGTCGCCCATCGGCAAGACGCCGCGCTCCACGCCCGCGACCTACCTCGGCATCTTCGACCTCATCCGCCAGTTCTTCGCCTCGCTGCCCGAGTCGAAAGTGCGCGGCTACAACGCCAGCCGCTTCTCGTTCAACACCGCCGGCGGACGCTGCGAAACCTGCTCCGGCGCCGGCCGCATCAAGCTCGAGATGGCATTCATGCCCGACTCCTACCAACCGTGCGAGGACTGCGGCGGCGGCCGCTACGGCCCCGAACTCGCCGACGTCCAGTGGAAGGGCAAAAGCATCGGCCAAGTGCTCCAGCTGTCATTCGAGGAAGCTGCGGCGTTCTTCGATTTCCACGCGCAACTCAAGGAGGTCTGCGAGCTCATGGTCGCATGCGGACTCGGCTACCTCACCCTCGGCCAGAGCAGCCCGACGCTTTCCGGCGGCGAGGCCCAGCGCCTCAAGCTCGTCACCGAGCTGACGAAGGGTCTCCAAAGCTACACCGAGCGCTCGCGCGGCATCGCGATCAAGAACCTCTACCTCCTCGAGGAGCCGACCATCGGCCTGCACCTCAGCGACTGCGAAAAACTTATCCGCGTGCTGCACAATCTCGTCGAGCAAGGGCACACCGTCGTCGTGATCGAGCACCACCTCGATCTCCTCGCCGAGGCCGACTGGCTGATCGAACTCGGACCCAGCGGCGGCCCGAACGGCGGCGAGATCCTCTACCAAGGCCCGCTCGCCGGCATCCAAAAGGTGAAACGCAGCCCGACGGCGCCGTATCTGCGGGAGAAGCTGAAAAAGTAGCGTCGGTCTTCGACCGGCGAAAGCGCAGTCGCGATCCGAGGTAGGTTGCGCGCTTGCGCGCAACTCGCGACACGCAGCAGCCGACGTAAGTCGGCTGGCTGATGTCCGTCCGTCACTCCCAACCGACTTACTTCGGCTGCACGAGTGGCGCGCCGGCCCTCACTTCACGACTCGTTCGAGCGGCGCGCCATTCACCGTCACCTCGCGCACCGCAAGGCCGACGTCCTGGCCGATCGCCAGCTTCGCGTCGGTCGCCTTCAGATCGATGTTCTCGAGCGTGAACGCCTCGATCGTCGCGGTCGCATGCGTGAGGAGCGTGCCGACGCCACCGATCGTGCCGCGCACGTTGCGCAGCGTGACGTTCTTCACCAACGACTGCGGCGCGGGCTGACCGCCCAGATCGAAAAACTGCGTCCACGGCTGCACTTTCAACAGCCGCCCGCCCGACGAGACCGCAAGTTCGATGTCCTCAATCAAAATGTCCTCGTAGCGCTGCGGCGTGTCCGGCCGGAGCTTAAGGCTGAGCAGATTATTCGCGCCCTTCACGACGCAGCGCCGCAATGTCACCTGGCGGACCGTCGTCGCCTCGCTGCCGCACGTGAGCACGCCGTGCCCTTCGCCGAACACGCAGTCCTCGATCAGGATGTTCTCCACCGGCGGACTGTCGGCATCCTCCGCCGCGCGCGGGCCCTTCGTCCCCTTCAACGCGATGCAATCGTCGCCGACTGAAAAATGACACCGGCGCACGATCACATCGCGGCAACTGTCCAGATCCAAGCCGTCCGAGCTCGGCGCGCGGATCGGCCCGGAGTCCGGCGCCTTCACCGTCACACCTTCCAGCAAGACATCGCGGCAGCGATACAGATGCAGGTTCCAAAAACCCGAATCGCGGAACGTCAGCCCTTCGATCCGCACATCGCGACAGGTGTCGAGGAACAGCAAGCGCGGGCGCTCGACTTCAAGGTTCGTGCACTTCGGGTTCTCCTTCCGCCGCTGCCAAAATGCGGCCCAGAACATGATCCCGTTGCCGTCGACCACGCCCGCACCGCTCAAGCGCACGCCCGTGAGCTCGACTCCGTTGAGCAAGGCCACGCGCCATTCCTGGCGCTTGCCTTCGACGCGCGTCAGCGCGCGCGGGTAATCCTCGATGCGGTTCGAGCCGAGCAGCGTCGCGTCCGCCGCGACGTGAAACTCCACCCCTTGGCGGAGAAACAGCGCGCCGCTCCGAAACGTGCCGCCCGCCAGCACCACGCGTCCACTGCCGGCCGCGGCGGCCTCGTCGATCGCGCGCTGGATCGCCGCGGTGTCGAGCATGTCGTCGTCGGCGATGGCACCGAACTCAGTCACGGCAAAATCGCGCGCGGTGGCAGAGACCGCAGCGAGCAACAGCGCAGCCACGGCGAATTTCGCAAAAGCGTTGTTCATGGCAGCGGCTTCCAACCTTCGGCTTTCACGACCCAAGTGCCGTCGTGCGGAACTCCGGGATTCTCGCTCCGGGCGCCGTCCCACCCTCCGAGCATGAGCGACACTGCCGCGAGGAACGAACCATTCGCCGGCAAATAAACCGCGATCTCGCGGCGCCGCGCGCCGGGCGGCGCGTTCGCGGGCAGCGCTTCGTCACTACGCACGGGCGCGTGACCGTTCGGCAAATAAACGTTGTTCGGGCCGTCGCGCAGCAGGAACTCGATGCCCTCGGTCGCGCGGCCGAGTCGAAACGCCGTCATCGCAACCATCGGATAGTCCCAACCCCAAATCTTCGTCGCCCAATCCCAATGCTGAAGCACGGCACTGAGGGTGCGGTCCATCGTCGCGCGATCGACCGCCGGCGTCTCCGGCAACACGCCGAGCGCCATCAGCATCGACGGATGATCGTGCCGGCTGGCGAGATTGTCCCACGTGTCGGGTGTCGATTCGATGCCGACATATTTTCCGTCCTTCACCGGCAACGGCGAGAGACGCGCGATGACGTCGTCCCAAGATTTCTCGCGCGGCAGCCCGCGCCGCTCGCGCCACTGCTGCGCGAGGCCAAGCGCCCAGCGCCAGTAGGCCAGCTCGAAGGTCGGGTTCTGCGCCTTGGATTGATCGTAGATTTCCTGCACGATCCAGACCGGCGGTCCGAGCACGTAGCGGTCACGCTTCGGGTCGAGCCACAGCATCGACGCCATGCAATCCGCCGTTTCCTGCACGAGTTCGCCGTAGCGGTCGAGCGTCTCGCGCGTCGGCGCGGCGCGGTAGAGCAGCTCACACAGGTAAACCATGTGTGGCTGGTTCCAGACGATCAGCGGATTGCCGCCCGGGCTCTCCCGCAGGTCCGGACCGACCATCTTCGCCCAGCGAGCGCCGCGCAGGCCGCGGCTCTGCGCCAGTTCGCGAGCGACCGGGAGCTTTTGCCGATACCAATCGACGTTGCGCGCGAGCATCTCCGCGTGGCCCCAGAGCGGAAAGTGCGCCGCGTGCCACCAGATCATCTCGGTGTGGTGCTTGCCAAACCATGTGCTGCACGTGAGGCCGCTCTCCTGCGGCGGGACCTCGCCGGCCATCTGCACGGCCATCAGGTATTGCGAGAGGACGATGCGGCGCTCGAGCTTCGGCGCGAGCGGGTTGGTGCTGCCGGAGAAATCGGCTGCCGCGCTGCGCTGCCAGAATTTCGGCCAATAGGCCGCCGCCCGCGCAAAATCCGCGGCGACGTTCGCGCGCGGCTGCGTGCCGAAATTCACCGCCAGCTCCAGCACCCGCGTGCCGCGTGCGCTGCGAACGAAGAACGTGTGCGGCGCGGTCGACGCCGCTTCGGCGGCGCGACTGAGCGTCACAGCATACTCGAATCCATTCACGCGCCGCGCGATTTGATGAGCGTTCGTCAACGTCGACGTGTGCGTCGCGGGCTGCGACCAGTCGAACGCAGGCGTGTTTTTCACCTTCGGATCGTGGCCGCGTGGAAACGCGAGTTTTACCGCCAACTCCCCCGTCGCGACGAGGTCCGACTCGATGCGCAGCGCAACCGTGTCCTCATCGGGCAAGCACGCCGTCGTCACCTCCACGCGTTTGTCCCCGAGCGAAAACCGGCTGCGGATCACGCCGTGCCACAAATCGAGCGTCTGCTCGATGTCGCGAACGTCCGCGGAGGTAAATTCGGTGCCGTCCGCCTTTTTCCAAGCGAGCGCGATCTGGCCGAGCGGGTGATTGCGCGGATTGCGGCGCAGCCACTCGCCCGCAGGCGAACTGCCGCTCGTCGGATACGGATGCACCGTGCCGTCCGGGTGCGTGTAGTTGCGATCGGCATCGGCCAGCTTGTAGCCGGCGGGATTCTCGTCCTGCACCCACGCCCAGCGCGACAGCGTTTCCAGCGGGATGCCGTTGCGGTGATACTCCGCGGGGAAAGTCTGGAGCCCGGTAACGTCGACGCTGAATGCGAACCCGCCGTTGCCGACGGTCAGCGGCGAGTCGTAGTCGACGCTGCGCACGACGGGATTGTGGCGTGTGACGAGCGCTTGGCGATCGATCGAGGACGCTAAACTCGCACCGGTGACGAGGAGGCAGACCGCAACAGCAACAGAGAACTTCATCGCGCCAGAGCCAAGCTCGGCGCGATCTCCAAGTCAAAGCCGGCTCCGCTCGTTCCGTCCGAGTTTCGCCTGACGCCGCCCGGCTCGCGCTCGGCCCAGGCCGCAAACGCGATCATGCCGGCGTTGTCGCCCGTGTGCTGCGGGCGGGCGCGGAAGAACGGCACGCCGCGCTGCGTCGCGAGCTTCTCGATCTCGCCCTGCAGCACCTGATTGTTCGCCACGCCCCCGGAGAGGCCGACGCTACGAAACGGTGTGCCTTCAATGTAGGGCGGGGTCTCCGGACCCCGCCGCGAATCGGCTACCGCTCCCGCCACCGGCGGGGTCGGGAGACCCCGCCCTACATCGCCGCGATCAAACGCCAGTCGCGCCTTGCGCACGAGCGCGTCCATCACGGCGTGCTGGTAGCTGGCGCAGAGGTCGGCCTTGCGGCGTTCGATTTCCTCGGGGCTCATTTTCTCGAGCGTGTAGCGGAGGCTGGTCTTGAGGCCGGAGAAGCTGAAATCGAGCGTGGCCTTCTGCGCCACCGCCTTGGGAAATTGAAAGGCCTTCGCGTCGCCTGAACGCGCGAGTTTTTCAACCTGCGGTCCTCCCGGGTAGCCAAGGCCGAGAAGTTTCGCGCCTTTGTCGAGTGCCTCGCCGGCGGCGTCGTCCATCGTGGAGGCGATGAGCTTGATCCGCCGCTCCTCGTCGATGGTGAAGAGCGCAGTGTTGCCGCCCGAAACGAGCAGACCGAGGTGCGGCAACAGGCGCGCGAACGCCGCGTCGAACTCCGCCGGCGCCTGCTCGTGCAGCGCGATGAACGGCGAGAACGCATGCGCGCGCAGGTGGTTCACGCCGACGACCGGCACGCGCCAAGCGAGGCCAAGGCTCTTCGCGGTCGACAAACCCATCGCGAGACACGCCGCGAGACCGGGGCCGTGCGTGACCGCAATCTGCGTCACCTGCGCGGGCGACACGACCCCCAGCGCGCGCTGCACGAGTGGAGCGAAATGCTGGAGATGCTCGCGGCTCGCGAGGTCCGGCACGACGCCGCCGTAAGTCTCGTGAAGCGCGATCTGGCTGTGCACCCATTCGCCCACGAAACCGCGAGCGGGATCGAACACCGCCACCGCAGTCTCGTCGCAGGAACTTTCAAGGGCGAAGATCATCGTCGGAGGAAGCGGCCCCTATTTCCTGCTGGTGGGCGCCGTCGTCGCGCTCGGCCGCACGATCATCACGCCGCGCAGGATCTCCTCGGCGGCATTGCGCTGCGTGTCCTCCACCGGCGGGAAACCGAAGCGGTCGGCGAATTCCGCCGGCTCGACGAGGTCCGTGCGCGATTGCTGGATGCGCAGGCGCGCCTCGTCGTCGGCGGACATCTCGAGTTCGACCTGCGGCTGGATGCCTTTTTCGTGGATCGTGATGCCGCTCGGCGTGTAGTAGCGCGCGGTGGTGAGGCGGATGCCTTCGCCGTTCTGCATCTCGATGATGCTTTGCACGGAGCCTTTGCCGAAGGTCTTTTCGCCAATGATCACGGCGCGCTTCGTATCCTTGAGTGCGCCGGACACGATCTCCGCCGCGCTGGCCGTGCCGCCGTTCACGAGCACGGCGATCGGATACGTGCGGCGCGAATGGTTGTTCTCGGCCAGGAACTCTTCCCGCGACTCCTTCGTGCGCCCCTGCGTGTAGGCGATCAACTCGCCCTTGTCGAAGAACTGGTCGCACACCTCCATCGCCGCATCGAGCAGGCCGCCGGGATTGTTGCGCAGGTCCAGCACGAGGGCGCGCATGCCGCGCTTCTCGAGTTCCTTCAGCGCGGCGTCGAACTCCTCGCCGGTGCGTTCGCTGAACTGCGTAATCTGCGTGTAACCGATGCCGTCGGTGGAAATCTGGGTGTTGCGCACGCTGCGCAGCCGGATGCGCTCGC
Source organism: Candidatus Didemnitutus sp. (assembly GCA_041906465.1). Taxonomy (GTDB): domain Bacteria; phylum Verrucomicrobiota; class Verrucomicrobiia; order Opitutales; family Opitutaceae; genus Didemnitutus. The sequence goes on from JAYRJE010000005.1 coordinate 80,249, forward strand.
GTTTCAGCGTGTAAGTGACCTCGCGATCGATGCTCGGGCGGAAGAAGACCATTTTCACCGGAGTGCCCGGTTCGCCCCGGATCAAGCGGACGACTTTGTCCGTGCTGGGATCGTCAATGGCCTTTCCGTCGATGCTCACGATGCGATCGCCGCGCCGGATGCCGGCGCGCTCCGCGGGCGTGTCGGCGATGGTGGTGATGACGACGATGTGATGGTCGCGCTCCTCGACTTGGATGCCGACGCCGTTGAACTCGTTGTTCAACTCCTCCTCGGTCTCGCTGTAGGCCTCGGCATCGAGGAACTCCGAGTGCGGGTCGAGTTCGCTGAGCATGCCACGCAGCGCGGCGCGCGTGAGGGCGTTGTAGTCGGCCTTCTTTTCGTCGACGTAGTATTGCTTCACCGTATCGAGCACGTCGCGGAAATAACGGACGTTCCGGTCGCGCTCGCGATTCGGCCACCAGCTCGGCGCGCCGAACTGCCGCGCGGCGAAGTGCGCGAGCGCAAAGCCCAGCACGGCGGCGACGAGAATGGCGGAAAGCCTTTTGAGCATGGCCAAGCGAGTGCGGAAATGCCTTGGTTGGCAAATGGGTTCCTCCGTCGCCTTTCGCGAAGTCTTCCGCACCGAGCCACACGCCGCCACCGGCGTGTCGTTCGCGCGCTACATGGAGCTCGCGCTCTTTCACCCGACGGTTGGCTACTACACCTCGCCCACGCGGCGGCGCGTCGGCCGCGACAAGGGCGCGGATTTCTACACCGCAACGAGTTTCAGCCCGGTCTTCGGCGAACTGGTGGTGGACGCGGCCGTCGGGCTGCTCACCGGAAAGAACCCCGCCGACTACGAACTCGTCGAAGTCGGCGCAGAGCCCGGCGCAGGCGCGTTTCGCGACGTCGCGCATCCATTTAAAAACTACCGCACGATCTCGTATCCGCAGCCGATCGAGATGCGCGGACGCTGCGTCGTTTTTTCCAACGAATTGTTCGACGCGCAGCCGTTCCACCGTGTCATCCGCCGCGACGGGGCGTGGCGCGAACTCGGCGTGGCGCTCGAGGGCGACGAGTTGCGCGAGGTCGAGTTGACGGCGATGACCGCCGAACTCGCGGCCGCCGCCGACCGGCTCCCGCGCGAGGCGCCCGAAGGCTACCACATCGATTTGCCGCTGCGCACGGTGCCGCTGATGCGCCACATGGTCGCGCAGCCGTGGACGGGCCTGTTCCTGGCCTTCGACTACGGCCGCAGCTGGACCGTGCTGGCCGAAGAGTTGCCGCAAGGCAGCATCCGCACCTACTCGCACCAGAAACAGGGCGAAGACGTGCTCGACCGCCCCGGCGAAATCGACCTCACCGGCCACATCTGCTGGGACTGGCTGGTCGACGAACTGCAGCAAGGCGGCTTCGGCGAGGCGCTGGTCGAGTCGCAGGAGGCGTTCCTGACCCGGCGCGCCGCCCGGGCCATGCAGGCGATCGTCACGGCCGAAGCGGGCCGTTTCAGTCGGCGCAAGAACGACCTCATGCACCTGCTCCACCCCGGCAACATGGGCCAGAAGTTTCAGGCGCTGCACGCTTTGCGCGAGTGAGACACGATTTGCGCGGCCGAGGAAATTTCCCTTGCGTAGCGCAACCGCGGACCTTTACTCACGACCCTTTAACTCGACAAACATCATGGCACGAATTTGCGCAATCACTGGCAAGCGCCCCGTCAAGGGCAGCATCATCAACCGTAAGGGTCAGTCCAAGAAGAGCGGTGGTATCGGCACGCACACCACCTCCAAGACCCCGCGCAAGTTCCGCCCGAACCTGCAGAAGATCCGCGTCAAAATGCCCAACGGCGGCACCAAGCGCGTCTGGGTCGCGGTCAAGGCCATCAAGGCCGGCCTCGTCACCAAGGCCTGAGTTCCGGTTCCCCTTCCCATTCCTGTTTCGACCCGCAGCCGCAAGCTGCGGGTTTTATTTTTGGCCGGCGGCAAACTCATCCATGAACCGCCGTGCACACTCCGGACAAATGCCGTGCTCGACGCGCGCATCGTCCGGCACGACTTCCACCGTCGCCTCGATAGCGCGCCACGCCGCTGCGAACTCCACGCAACCGCACCAGCTGCACAACGTCACTGGCGGGCCCTGAAGGTCGGTCGATTGCAGCCACGAGATCGCTCCGCGCGTCTGCCGCGACAGCAAGCGCGAATGAAACTCGACCTGATCGCCTGACGCACGGCGCACTTGCATCTCGAAGCAGCGCTGCTCGTCCGCCGTGTCGCACCGGTAACGAAACGCCACCGGCTTTCCTTCGCGCGCGCGGCGCAGAACGCCCCGATAGATCTGCACGACCGCGTCGCCGCTCATGATGCTCCACAGCGAACGCCCGTGCCACCGCGCCAGCGTCGTGGGCGCAGCACCGCCCTCGGAACACCGCACGTTCACCAGCTTATCCTCGCCATCCACCGCGTAGAGGAATTCCATCACGCGAAGCTCTATTCAGCGATCGAGCAGCGAAGCAAACTCCTTGTTCCGTTCGATGAACACCGCGACGTAGGAGCACGCCGGCACGACCTTGCGCCCCGCCGCCTTGGCGTCGTTCAGCGCGGTGCGCACCAGCGCCTCGGCATAGCCGCGCCCGCGGAACTCAGGTGGCACGAACGTGTGCGTGAATACCTGCTTGTCGCCGTCGAACTGGTAATCGGCCACCGCGACGTGTCCGTCGATGGCGATCTCATAACGTTGCTCGGCTGCGTTGTGGCGGACCGGGACGGAGGTGCTCATGGGCGGAACGCTAGTCGCGCACACCGTGCGCGCAAACGGCATTCCTCAGGAAAACTTCGCGCGCACCTTTGCGAGCACTTGCTCGAGGTCCTCGCGCCCCTCGATCCGCAGCAACCACAGGAGCGCGCCATAAACGGCCGCCCCCAGCGGCACGACACCGCACACCGCCACGATATCGCCCAGCTTGCCGGGCAAGGCGAGCGCCGCGAGGCCCCTTGCCGCAAACCAAACGACCACGGACATCACACCGGTCGCCGCGAGGATTTTTCCCACACTCGGCCAGAGGGTCACCGTCGTGAACCCGTCCAGTTTGCGCACCAGCCGCGACTGGAGAAAAACCGCCTGCACCACCACCGCGCCGGTGCTGGCGAGCGCCAAACCCACGGTCGAAAACCACTGCATGAGCCCGACACTGAGGCCGAAATTCACCACGAAGCTCCACCCCGCCGCGCGCACGGGCGTCGCCGTGTCGCGCAACGCGTAAAACGCCCGCAGCGTCAGGCTCGCGAACGAAATCAGCGGCAGACCGAGCACATAGGCCCGCAACACGGGCACCATCAGCGCCGTATCCGCCGGCTTGAACTCGCCGTGTTCGAACAGCAGGCGGATGATCGGCTCGCTCAACAACATGAGACCTGCCGCCGCGGGAATGTTGATCACCAGCACCAAGCGCAGGCCCTTGTGGTAATCCGCCGTGAGTGACGTCCAGTCTTCCTTCGCCGCATGACGCGCGATCAGCGGAAAAATCACCGTCGCGATCGCGATCGTGAACACACCAATCGGCAGCTCCATGAGACGCGTCGAGAGATTCAACACGGTCACGGCGCTGTCGTTCAGCGAGAGGCCGAGGAACCGCGCCAGCGAGATATTCACGAGATAAATGGCCGAACCGATGAGCGACGGGCCCATGATGCGCACAATCTCGCGCACGCGCTCGTCCGGCCGCAGATCGAACCGCGGCCGCCATCCCTCGCGCCAGAGCACCGCCGCCGGCACGGCCATCTGCAAAAAACCGCCCACCAGCACGCCCACACACAGCAGGTTCATGCGGCGGACATCATCCCACGCCCACCAAGCACCGAGACCGAGCGACGCGAGGATGGTGAGATTCAGCCAGACCGGAGAAAGCGCCGGTTCCGAGAAGCGACCGAGCACCTGACACGCCGCGCTGAACGCCGCCGCCAGACACACGAAGATCATGTAGGGAAACAGCACGACCGCGAGGTCCGCCCCCAGCATCAGCCGCCGCGCCGTGTCCTCGGCCAGGCCGCCGCGCATCGCAAGCTGCACAAACGCTTCGGCATTCCAGAAGACGAGGATCGCAAGCCCCACGATGCTCGTGGTGACGACTGCCACCCAGCTCGCCACCTTGCTCACGAGGCGAAACGCACCCAGCCGGTCGTTACGTTCGAGCTCGTGTGTCAGCGTCGGCACGAACGCCGCCGTCAACGCCCCCTCGCCCAGCATGCGTCGAAACAGATTGGGCAGCGTATAGGCGGAGCTGAACGCCGAGTTCAGCGCGCTCGCGCCGAACACCGCCGCCGCCGCCGACTCGCGCACCAGACCGAGCACGCGCGACAGCACGGTCGCGAGCGCGACCACGCTGATGTTCTTGAGGCTCTTCGACACGGGCGCCGCTTACGGCTGCGTCGTGACCTTCACGAGCCCGCCCTCCACTGCCAGCGCGGTGATCTTTGCCCACGCCGCCCGGAAATCGTCCGGCACCTTGGCTTTGGCCGCCAGCGCCTTGGTCAACGCCCCGCTCACCCCCGGCAGCATGTGCACCGGACAAGAGCCGAGATAGACGGACTCCGGTTTGAAAACAAAACTCTCGCCCCCGCGCTCGAACGAGCCGCTGGTTTGGAACACCACCTCCCTGGCCAAACCGTAATAATTCAGCACGACTTTCTCGGAGATGTGCAACTTGTCTCCTTCGACCCGGAAGTTCAGGCCGCTGGCGCTGAGGAAATCACCGTCGCTCGCGGCCGCGGCACCGTCCCCCTTCTTTTCCTCCGGCTTCGGCTTATCCGCCGGCTTGCCTGGCTTCGCATCGGCTTTGGCCGCACCTGCGCCACCGGAAAGCGAGGCCGCCCAGGCGTTCAACTCATCTTCGGTTGCGACAACTTGGCCGCCTTGCACGAACGCGGTCACCTTGTCCTGCCACGCGCGCGCCTTGGTGCTGTCGATCTTGCCCGGCTGGTGATAGACGACGCCTTTGGCGATTTCCTTCGGGGGCTCCTTGATCGTCTGCACCGGCTTGAAAACGAGGTAGACGGCCGCGACCACCACGCCGAGCAGGAGGCCGAGCACCGCGCCGAGCGCGACTTCGAGTGTGCTGGGACCGTAGAGCGCCTTCTCGATTTTCTTGTTGGCCATGGCGGGAATCAGTTCGCCGCAGACTTGGTCGCGGCCGGTTTCGACTCAGTTTTGGAGGAAGATTTTTCGCCGCCCTCGGCTTTGCCGCCTGACTTCTTCTTGTAGTCGGTGATGTAGAAGCCGGAACCTTTGAAAATCAGGCCGGCGCCGCCGCCGACTTTGCGCTTCAGCCCGGCCTTCTTGCAGGCAGGACACTTTTTGAGCGGTTCGTCCTTCATCGACTGGAAGGCTTCCATTGCGTGACCGCACTTGGTGCAGACGTATTCGTAGGTGGGCATCGTGAACGTCGTTCGGATAAAAGACCGGCGCACGATCGTGGCGAGCCTTTCTTACCCGCGGGAATGCCACTATCCGTTTGCCAACCTCCGCCACCCGGCGAACAGTGCGGCCGGGCATGGATTTTCACGCGCAATTTCAATCCTACGTCGAGCGCACCGAGCGCGGTATCGCCAAACTCATCCCGTCCGCCGACACGCGTCCTGCCCGCCTTCACGAAGCCATGCGCTACAGCCTCCAAGCCGGCGGCAAGCGCCTGCGCCCCGTCCTGTTGCTCGCCACTACCGATCTCTTCGGTCGCCGTCACAACGCGCTCCCGGCCGCGGTCGCGCTGGAGTGCATTCACACCTACTCGCTCGTGCACGACGACCTGCCGTGCATGGACAACGACGACCTGCGCCGCGGCCGGCCGACCGCGCACAGGCAGTTCGACGAAGCCACCGCGCTCCTCGCCGGCGACGCACTCCTCACCCTGGCGTTCCAACTGCTCGCCCGTCACTACAGCGGCACGCCGGCGCTGTGTGCGGCATTGCTGCGCGAAATCGCCACCGCCGCGGGTTCCGAGAAACTGATCGGCGGCCAGATGGAAGATTTGCTGGCGGAGAAGAAAGCCAATGCCACCGCGGCCGAACTCGATTTCATCCACCTGAACAAGACCGCCGCCATGATCACGGTCGCGCTCACCGCCGGCGGCTTGTGCGGCGGCGCCACCGAATCCGACCTCGAGCCGCTGCGCGATGCCGGCCGCAGCCTGGGCCTGGCGTTCCAGATCATCGACGACGTGCTGGACGCCACGGCCGACACCGCGACGCTCGGCAAAACCGCAGGCAAGGACGCGAAGGCCGACAAGACAACCTACGTGAAACTCCACGGCCTCGACGCCGCCCGCCGCCACGCGACCGAACAGACCGAGGCCGCGCTCGCCGCCATCGGACGCCTGCCGGGCAACGTCTCATTTCTCGTGGAACTCGTCCGCCACATGGCGGACCGAAGGAACTGACATGGCCGAGCAACGCCGCGACTACCTGCTGCAACAGATCGAACTGCTCCGGCAGTTCGCGGCCCGGCTCGCGCGCGACCGCAATCCGGCCGGCGTCGACGAGGCCCTGCAACTCGCGCTGAGTCTGCAAGAGCGGCTCTTCCCCATTCCCGCGGCCGAGTTTCTCGTCCTCGATGCCGACGAGCAAGTCGGGCGGTTGTGTGCAAATGAATCGCCCACTGCCGGCCGCGAGAAATGCGAATCCTACGCCGCGCTCCTCCGGGAGGCCGCGTTCCTCTACGAGTTGCGCGGGCGCAGCGATCTCGCTGCCGGAGCACGCCAGCTTGCGCTGCATGTCGTGCTGCTCGCCGCCGATGAGCCGCCGGGCGAGACCACGCGCCAGCTGGTGCTGAAGCTCACCAACGACCTCGCCGGCGAGCCGCTGCACGCGCCCGTGGCGGCGCTGCTGGCGGAATTCGAGCACGACAAGGCCTGAGGCAGGCGGTGGCCTTCAACTCGTAGCCGCATTGGGGCGCAGCGACAACGCGGCCATCGTCCTCGCTGGGGTCACGTTTTCGCCTGCGGCTCAAGCGCGGCGGCCACCATCACCGCGTTGCCGCCGCGGCGCCCGGACCGCCTCGCGTGATCACGAGGCCGCTGAGCAATTCGTCAATATCGCCCGACACGTTTGCGTAGTTCTTCTGCTCCGCCCAAGCGCGGAGCTGCACCGTGCCTTCCGCGCCGGAATAAAAGTAGCCGTGGTTTTCGTAGGAGACTCCGTCAACGCGCGCCGTAAAATACAGCTCTTCCACGCTCGTGCTGCCGCGGAGCTTCTTGCCGCGCTTCTTCACCACGACGCTTTCAGCGTGCTCCTTGGCGTGGCTGATGACGAGTTCCTCCATGGAGCCCGGGTGGCGTTCGGAAGAAGTGATGAACTCCGCCTCGGCGTTTTCGTCCACCCGCAACATCGCCACGCTGTTGGGGTCGGTGATTTGCGGATCGCGGAACCAGCGCGAGGCATCGTAGCGCAGCGTGAAACTCCCCAGCTTGATCTCGCGCCAGCGCTCACGTTCCTCGACGAGGCGCGAGTTGGTGAAGTCGGGTTTTACGTCAACGCTGGCGAGGAACGCGGCCGCCGTCTTGCTCGGGCGTTCGGCGCCCGGCCACTCTGCGCTGATGAAGTAGAGGGAACCCCCGATCAGCACGAGCCGCACTTCACGGTGCGTCTTCTGTGCGGGTTGCGCGACGAGCAAGCGCTGGCCGTCATATTGTTCCAGCATCCACGGTTCGTCCTGCTTGATCTGTCCACGGCGTGATTTCATGAACGCCTCGATCGTCGCGACGTAGAGTTGCTCGCGCTCGGTCGGGAGCGGCACGACCGGGTAGGTCACGCGTAACACCATGAGGTGCTCGCCGGCCACTTCGAGGTAGCGGCGTTCCGCGAGTTGATCTCCTTGCGGCGACGGCGTCCGCTGATCATCCACCTTGGGCTCGGCCGGGAACACCGCCGAGATAGCCCAACCAGACGGCGCGCAGGTGTAATCTGCGCGCGCCAAAGTTACCAACGCGGCGAAAGCCAGCAGGAGCGCACGGGCGTGGAGGGGCACGCAGCGACAGAAAACGTCCGCGTCGGACCGAGCAAGCGCGCAAACGCGGGGACGCCCGGGGAAAATCCCTCAGGGCCGGCCGAACCGGCCTGCAGCGCCGGGCTCAAGGAGTGCGCGCAGCCTCACTGCGATCTGCGCGCACGAGGACCCGATGATGCGGCGCGACTCAGCTGACCGCCATCGCCGCTTTGACCAGTTCGAGGAACGACTTCGCCTCGAGCGACGCGCCGCCGATCAGGCCGCCGTCGATATCGGGCTGCGCGAGCAGTTCGGGTGCGTTGGCGGGCTTCATCGAGCCGCCGTAAAGGATCCGGACCTTCTGCGCGATGGCCGCGCCGTAGAGCGAGGTGAGGAGGCCGCGAATGAACGCATGGACTTCCTGCGCCTGCGCCGTCGTCGCCACCTTGCCGGTGCCGATGGCCCAGACGGGCTCGTAGGCGATGATCACGGACGTGGCCTGCTCGGGCTTCACGCCGGCGAGCGCGGCCTCGGTCTGCGTCTTTACGACTTCGAGCGTCTTGCCGCCCTCGCGCTCGGAGAGCGTCTCGCCGACGCAGAGAATCGGGCGCAGTTCGTTGGCCAGCGCGGCGACCACCTTCTTGTTCACCACGGCGTCGGTCTCACCGAAATATTGGCGGCGCTCGGAATGGCCGAGGATGACGTGAGTGACGTAGTGGGCGCGGAGCATCTCGGCGGAAATCTCGCCGGTGAACGCCCCGTTCTTCTCCGCATGCATGTTCTGCGCGCCGAGTTTCACCGCCTGGCCTTCGAGCACATGGCGGACGCTCTCGAGCGCGGTGAACGGCGGGCACAGCACGATATCGACCGCGGTCTCGCGGCCGACCTGCTCGACGATTTCCTTCGTGAGCGCGGCGCCGTCAGCGGCGGTCTTGTTCATCTTCCAATTGCCGGCGATGACTTTTTTGCGGATCTGGATCGGGGACTGGGTCGAAGTGGACATGGGAGGGAAAGTAAATGGGCCAGCGCGCACGGTGCCGCGCTGGCCCGGTTCGGACAAGCGGAGAATTACGATTCGAGGAATGCGACGCCGGGAAGCACCTTGCCTTCGAGGAACTCGAGGCTGGCGCCGCCGCCGGTGGAGCAGTGCGTGACCTTCTTGGCCGCGCCGAATTTCTTCGCTGCGGTGGCGGTATCGCCGCCGCCGACGACCGTCGTGGCACCCTTCGCGGTGGCCTCGATGATGTCGTTGGCCATCGCCTTGGTGGCGCCGGCAAAGGCGTCGAACTCGAACACGCCGGCCGGGCCGTTCCAGACGATCGTCTTGGAGGCGAGGATGGCCTGGCGGTAGAGCTCGATCGACTTCGGGCCGGCATCGAGGCCCATCCAACCGTCGGGAATGCCGCTCTCAAGCGTGGCCGGTTGCGTGGCCGCGTCGGGCGCGAACTTGTCGGCGCAGATGAAGTCGACGGGGAAGATCAGTTCGACGCCCTTGGCCTTCGCCTTGGCTTCGAGTTCGGCAACGATCTTCGCGCCCTCGGGATCGAAGAGCGACGCGCCGATCTTCATGCCGCGATTCACCTGATGGAAGGTGTAGGCCATGCCGCCGCCGATGATGACCTTGTTGGCCTTGTCGAGGAGGTTGTTGATGAGGGGAATCTTGTCCGCGATCTTGGCGCCGCCGAGGATGGCGAGCAGCGGGCGGTCGGGATTATCGAGGACCTTGTTGAAGGCCTTGAGCTCGGCTTCCATGAGGAAGCCGGCGGCCTTTTCCTTGAGAGCGACGCCGACCATCGAGCTGTGGGCGCGGTGGGCGGTGCCGAAGGCGTCGTTGACGTAGACGTCGCCGAGCTTCGAGAGGCTGGCGCAGAACGCGGCGATGGCGGTCTTATCGGCGGCTTTCTTGGAGCCGTCTTCGAGCTTCACCTTCGTCTCTTCCTCGATGTGGAAGCGGAGATTCTCGAGCAGCACGACTTCGCCGGGGGCGAGCTTGGCGCAGGCGGCTTCGACGGTGGCGCCAACGCAGTCGTCGAGGAACTTCACGGGCTTGCCGAGGAGTTTCTCGAGCTCAGCCGCGACGGGCTTGAGGGAGAACTTGGCGATGCGCTGGCCATCGGGGCGGCCGAGGTGCGACATGAGGACGACCGACGCGCCCTGCTCGAGGGCGTATTGGATCGTGGGGAGCGCCGCGACGATGCGGGCGTTGTTGGTGATGGCGCCGGTGGCCTTGTCCTGCGGGACGTTGAAGTCCACGCGCATGAGGACGCGCTTGCCGGCGAGTTGCAGATCACGAATCGATTTGAATTTGGCCATGGGAGGAAGAGGAGAAAAATGAAGGCGGGGCTGATGGCCCCGCCTCCGTGAGAAACGTGAGAGATCGGGCCATCAGCCCGAGGACTTTTTAGAGCTTGGCGGCGATCTGCTTCGTCAGGTCGACGACGCGGTTGGAATAGCCCCACTCGTTGTCATACCAGCTGACGAGCTTGAAGAACTTCGGGTTGAGCTCGATGCCGGAGCCGGCGTCGAAGATCGAGGAGTGCTTGTCGTGGATGAAGTCGGAGGAAGCGACCTCGTCCTCGGTGTAGGCGAGCACGCCCTTGAGGTAGGTCTCGGAGGCCTTCTTCATCGCCGCGGCGATTTCCTTGTAGGAGGTCGCCTTGGTGGTCTTGACCGTGAGATCGACGACGGAAACAGTCGGCGTCGGCACGCGGAAGGACATGCCGGTGAGCTTGCCCTTGACCTCGGGGAGCACGAGCGCGGTGGCCTTGGCGGCGCCGGTCGAGGACGGGATAATGTTGATCGCGGCGGAGCGGCCACCCTTCCAATCCTTCTTGGAGGGACCGTCGACCGTCTTCTGGGTCGCGGTGTAGGAGTGGATCGTCGTCATGAGGCCTTCCTCGACGCCGAAGCCTTCCTTGAGGAGCACGTGCACGATCGGCGCGAGGCAGTTCGTGGTGCAGGAGGCGTTGGAAATCATGGTGTGCTTCGTGAGGTCGAGCTTGTCGTCGTTCACGCCCATGACGACCGTGATGTCTTCGTTCTTCGCCGGAGCGGAGATGATGACCTTCTTGGCGCCGGCAACGATGTGGCCGTAGGCGCTCTTCGGGTCGTCCTTCTTGCACTCGGTGAAGAGGCCGGTGGACTCGATGACGATGTCGACGCCCAGCTTCGCCCACGGGAGCTCGGCCGGGGTCTTGGCGCTGACGACGGCGATGTCCTTGCCGTTCACGACGAGGACGTCGTCCTCGGCCTTGTCGGCCGACGATTTCTTCGAACCGACGGTGCCCTGGAACTTGCCCTGCGTGGAGTCATACTTGAGCAGGTAGGCGAGGTTGTCGGCCGGAACGATATCGCCGACGGCGACGACATCGAGCTCGGTGCCGAGCAAGCCTTGCTCAACGAGCGCGCGAAACACGAGGCGGCCGATGCGGCCGAAACCATTGATAGCGACTTTGACTGCCATAAGAGGAGTGGGTTGAAGAACGAACGTTAGGAGCGTCAAATGAACAACCGCGCCCCCGCTTTGGCAAGTGAGGAACCGGCACAGCGCGGAGGATTCCGCGCTTTGCAGTGACATAAGAACCGGACGCGCAAATTTCGGCGGAATCTTCGCGCAATTCTTGCCGAAAACTTACTCTCCGCTGACCCAGAGTCCGCACCCGAGCGCTGGCACGAACAATTCCGGCGCCACCGGGCCTGACGGCGCCGTGCGGCGATCGTAGAAACGCGCGTGGTCCGCCACCAGCCGCCAGTCGTGCGCGGCCCACTCGCCGAGCGCGATCGTGACGTCGTCCTGCTGTGGGTTGACCGCGAAGAGAAGTCTCTGCGCGCCGCTGCTGCCGTCGGCATTGTAGACGAGCACGAGGGACTTGCCATCGGCGCCGGCGAACGCGCGGAAAAATCCCTCGCTCGGCCGCGTCCACAATCGCAGGTGCCGCCCGGCCGCCGAGCGGCGAAACGCGATCCACTCGGCGAAATACGCGTGCGTGCCGGCGTGGCGACGCAACCGGCGGTAATCGAGCGCGTTGAGGTCGCCGCGCAGGTAGGTGTTGTTCACGCCGTGCTTCGAGCGCAGGAAATCCTGCCCGGCCGACACCATGGGAATGCCAATCGACGCGAACAGAATGGCCGCCATCAGGTGCGTGCGGCGCACGTCGTTCAGCGTGGGACGGAAGCCGTTCTTGTCGCCGTTCTCCGTGATCTCGTCGAGCCAGGTGCGATCGTCGTGCGACTCCGTGTAGTTCACCGTCTGCGCGGGCCAATACGCGAAGTGCCACGGCGAACCTTTGAGAAAATACTCCAGCTTGTCCGCGGGGCCGTTGGCGTGGACGTAGTCGCGGAGAAAATTCCGATAGCCATCGTTCCACGACGCGAAGCCGGTGGGACGCAGCGCGTCGGCGATGTGCCCACGGAAGCTCCACGGCTCGGCGATCAGGATGACGTCGGGCTTCACCTTTTTCAGCGCGGCTTCGATTTCGGTGAGCACGCCGACACCGATCAGCTCGGCGAGATCGAAGCGAAAGCCGTCCACGCCGTAGGCCTCGATGAGGTGCACGAGGCTGTCGATGATCAGGCGCTTCGTCATCGCCGAGCGGCAGCGCAGGTCGTTGCCGACGCCGCTCCAATTCGTCAGCGCACCGTCGTCGCCGAGTTCGAAGTGGTAGAGCTTGTCGATGAACATCAGGTGCGCCGGCTCGCCGGAGTGGTTGTAGACCACGTCGAGGATCACCGCCATGCCCTGCCGATGGAACGCCGCGACGAGTTCCTGGAACTCCTTCACCTGCGTCGCGCGTTCCGGCGCGGTGCCGTAGGCGCTCGCGGGGGCGAACCAGTTCGTGGTCATGTAGCCCCACTGGTATTCGTCGGGCGTCGCGTTGTCGTGCTCCTGGATCGGCTGCAGCTCGACCGCGTTCACGCCGAGGCGCTTCAGATAAAAATCCGGGCTCTCGACCCATTTCTTCAATCCCGCAAACCCGCGTCGCGCTTCCGGCAGGAGTTCGACGGGCGCATGCGCCGTGAGGTCGCGCACGTGCGCCTCCGCCACGACGAGGTCCTGCCACGCCGGCGTGCAGAAACCGCGATCCCCCTGCCCCACCCACGCACGATCGAGCACGATGCCAGGACCATCGCGACCGACGGCCGCGAGCGCATAGGGATCGAGCAGGCGCTGGTTCGGATGGAAATTGCCAAACACGTTCTGCGGGCCGCTGACGTTATACCAATAAAACCAGCCGTGCAGGTTTTGGTCGAGTCGCGCTTCCCACACCCCGCGCCACTCCCCGTCCTCGTGTCGTTTGTCCAACTCGTAGACATGCGCCCCACCAGGCGCATCGAGCTGCTCGGTGACCGACACGCGCACCGTCTTTGCGCGAGGAGCGAAGAGCCGGAAGGTCGTCTCGTTCTTACGCACGATCGCGCCCAGCGGCAGATCGCTCTTCAGCGCGTGGAAAAATTTCCCGAGACGCAGCCGGATTTTCGGCGATTGCTGGCCGTCGCGCAGGTGCACGACGGAATACGCGCGGCTCGGCTCGAGGGGAGCCTTCGTCGTGAACGCGAAGAGATTTCGTCCGGTGCGGTGGCGCAGCAACAGCTGGTTGACGTGTCCGTCACCGTCCGGCGCGACGTTGGTCGCGTCCGGCGAGAGCGCGAGCCAGCGCGCATCACCCGTGACGAACTTGAAGCGCAAGGGCGGATCACGCAGCAGGTCCGCCGCCGGGACCGTGAGCGTCCACGTGTCGCGCCCGAGCCACCGGGATTTCTTCAGCTGCCATTCGGGGCGTCCGATGGCCTCGCCCCAGCCGTTGAAGTCGCCGCCGACATAGAGCGACGTGTGTTCGAAGTCGATGCCCGCGTGCTCGCTCGGATCGAGGACGAACACGAGTTGTCCGGTCGCATCGACGAAGTAACCTGCTTCCTCCGCGTAAATCTCCGGGGCCGCCGGCTCGAGCGAGTCGAGTTGATAGGCCTTCTCGCCGGGCGCGAGCAGCGGCAGCAGGTCCTCGTTCCAATCGGCGTCGAGCTCGATGAAGCCGCTCGACGCGGAGGTGAGCCACGCGCGCAGGATGCGATGTTCGGGTTGGTTCAAGCGTCAGGGTCTCGGTAAAGTGGCGACGGCAACAGAGGTTAGCCGCGGCAGAATAAAACTGCGCCGCCCTGAGCACGTGACATGCCGCGGAAACCCCGCATTTCCGCCGCGCGCCTCATGAGCGTTACGTCGATCGCCACCGTTGCACCGAGAACTCCTTTCATCCGGCACACGGTAGACTCGTCGGTCGCCCTGTCGAGCGCGCGCACGCCACCAGCCATGCCGACCCAGTGGCAATGTTCACCCGCCTCGTCGCGCAAGTTTTGAGTTCCGTCGGACGTGAACGTCGTTTCCCTAGGCCAACATGGCCCGCGAACGCCTCCTCGTCGCCCTCTCCGGCGGAGTCGACAGTTCTGTCGCCGCCCTGCTCCTCAAGGAACAGGGCCACGACGTCGTGTGCGCCTACATGAAGAACTGGATCAACGAGGACAACGTCATCGGTCATTGCCCGTGGATGCAGGACATCGACGACGCGCGCGCCGTTTGCAACCGGCTGGGCCTCGAGTTCCGCGTGGTGAACCTCATGCGTGAATACCGCTCGCTCGTCGTCGATTACCTGCTCGACGGCTACCAGCGCGGCCTGACGCCGAACCCCGACGTGATGTGCAACAGCCGCGTGAAGTTCGGGGTGTTCGCCGCCTACGCCCGCGCGGAAGGTTTTGCCGGACTCGCGACGGGGCACTACGCGCGCCGCACCGAAAGCGCTCAGCCAGCGCTCAGCCCTCGGCGATTCCACCTGCTCGAAGGCGCGGACAAGAACAAGGACCAGTCCTACTTCCTCGCCTTGCTCAATCAGCAGCAGCTCGCCTTCGCGCGTTTTCCCATTGGCGACTTGCCGAAGCCCGAGCTGCGCGCCCTCGCCGCGCGCGCCGGCCTGCCGACGGCAACGAAGAAGGACAGCCAGGGCATCTGCTTCATCGGCGAAGTGAAGATGGCGGACTTTCTCCGCGCCTACGTGCCGGAGCAACCCGGGCCGATCGTGCGCGCCACCGATGGCGTCGTGCTCGGCGAACACCGCGGGCTGCATTACTTCACCATCGGGCAGCGCAAGGGCATCGGCATCCCCTCGAACACCGACAACCAGGCCTATGTCGTCGTCGGCAAGCGCGCGAGCGACCACGCGTTGCTGGTCGCCTTCGACGGCCCCGAAGCACCCGGCTTGTGGACCAACGAGTGCCGCGTCCACAGCCTGAGCTTCCTGGGGGAGCCGCTCACTGAACCAACGACACTCGAATGTCGCGTCCGCTACCGCGACCCGCGCGTGCCGGTGGAGTTCACGCCGCACGGCGACGGCACCGCCACGCTCCGCTTCCCCACCCCGCAACGCGCCCTCGCCTCCGGCCAAATCCTCGCGCTCTACCGCGGGGAGGAATTGCTGGGCGGCGGGGTGTTCGTGTGAGGGGTTGACCGATCCGGCGCGGCGGACCAGAAGCAGTCCATGCGCGCTGCCGCTCTGTGCCTGTCAGTCGTCGCCCTGCTGCTGGCCGGCTGCATCATGCTCGACGTGACGCCGAGCTCGGCGGGCGAGCGAGCCGGCACCCACTACGTCACGCTCCAGCCGTTGAAACTCTACGGAGCCTACGGCAAGTATCCGGAAAAGACCATCACCTGGTATTTCCTGGCGACGGCCGGCATCGCCAACCGTTACCACACGCACATCGGCACAGTTCCAAGGGGCGCGGAGGTCGAAATCATCGACCTGCTCGATCGGACCGCGATCGGCATCCCGCATTCCTGCATCTATCGCCTTCGTCTTCGCCCCGGTGCCATCGCCTCGTTCGGTGACGATCTTGTTCACGCGGGCGGGCCATTGCTGCAGACGAATCCGGATGGGACGGTGGAGCTTAGCCGCGACTTCTTCCGCCGCGTCGACTAAGTTCGGCGAAGCTATCCCAGCTTCGCCAGCACCAGCGCCGCCGCAAACGCCAGAAACACCACGCCGAGCGCGCGGTCGATCCAGTGTCCGTGGCGCAGGAAGCGGCGGCGCACTTCCGTCTGCGTGAACAGCACCGACACGAGGCAGAACCACGCCATCGTCGCGAGCACGAGCCAGACGCCGTAGCCGAGTTTGAACAGCGGCGGCGTGTGCGGACTGACGCGCAGCGCATAGAGGGAAACAAAGAACAACGCGGCCTTCGGGTTGAGCACGTTGACGATGAAGCCTTGCAGCCACGCCGCGCCGTTGGCCGGGGCCGCGTCGCCCTCGGACAAATCCATGTCCCCCTCGCGCGGCTTGGCCCGCAACGCCTGCGCCCCGACCCAAGCGAGGTAGGCGGCGCCGAGATATTTCGCGATGTTGAGTGCGACCGGCGAGTCCTTCAGCAGCAGACCAAGCCCGAGCGAACAGTAGCCGACGTGGATCGCGATGCCGCTGCCGATGCCGATGCTCGCCCACACGGCGACGCGCCGGCCATGCGCGAGGCTCTGCCGGAGCACGAGCGCGAAGTCCGGCCCGGGACTCGCCACGGCGAGCGCGTGGGCGATGACGATGGTCAGGAACTCAGGCCAATAGGACATGCAAGGCGGTCCGGAGTAGAACCACGGATTTCACGGATGGCACGGATGAAGTTCCGCGCCGTCGCTCGCAAACCATCCGTGTTATCCGTGCAATCCGTGGTTAAACCGGTCTGCCCTCACCCGCGCAGCTCCATGTCCTGCGGCACGGTGCTCAGTGCCTCGGCGAGCGTCGTAAGGCCTTCCTTCACCTTGATGCAACTGTCCTGGTGCAGCGTCTTCATGCCGCCGCGCATCGCGATTCTCTTCAGCTCGGCGGTTTCCATCTCCTTGTTGATGCCCTCGATCAACTCCTCGTTCGTGACCATCAACTCGTGGATACCGACGCGGCCCTTGTAGCCGGTGCCGCCGCATTTCGGGCAGCCCTTCGGATTCGCCTTGAAAATGTGACCGCCGGTCCAGCCGATAGCGCGCTCCAGGATGTCGCGCTCGCGACCCTCGGGCTCGTAGGCGACGCGGCAGGTCTTGCACACGCGGCGCATGAGGCGCTGTGCGCAGACGCACACGAGCGATGACGACACCATGAACGACTCGATGCCCATGTCCGTCAGACGCGCCACGGTGCTCGGCGCGTCGTTGGTGTGCAGCGTCGAGATGAGCAAGTGCCCCGTGAGCGCGGCTTCGACGGCAATGCCGGCGGTTTCCTTGTCGCGAATTTCGCCGACGAGAATGATGTCCGGGTCCTGACGCAGAAACGCGCGCAGCGCCGTCGCGAACGTCAGGCCGATTTGCCGGTGCATCTGCATTTGGTTGATGCCGGGCAGCGTGTATTCGATCGGATCTTCGGCCGTGCGGATGACGATGTCGGGCGTGTTGATCTCGTTGAGCGCCGAGTAGAGCGTCATCGACTTGCCCGAGCCGGTCGGTCCGCAGTGCAAAATCATGCCGTAGGGCTGGCGGATGCAGTCGCGGTATTTCGCGAGATTCTCCTCCGTGAAACCGAGCGCCGGGAGCGGCAGCGTCGACTTTTGCTTGTCGAGGATACGCATGACCACGCCTTCGCCGTGATTGAGCGGCGCGGTGGAAACGCGGAGGTCGATGTCGACGCCCTTCTTGTTGAATTGCTTGAAAACGATGCGTCCGTCCTGCGGCAGGCGGCGCTCCGCGATGTCGAGGTTGCACATGATCTTCAGGCGCGCGACGAGCGCTCCGGTGACCTTGGCGGGGAGGCGGAGTTTTTCCTGGGTGAGACCGTCGATGCGGTAGCGGACGACGAGATCCTTTTCCTGCGGCTCGATGTGGATGTCCGACGTGCCGGAAAAATACGCGTCCTCGATGATGCGGTTCGCGAGCTGGATGATCGGCGCTGAGTCCTCGTGCGTGAGGTCTTCGTCCTTGATGTCGACTTCGTCGTCGGAAAACTGCGCGCCGAGCTGATCGACGACGTCGGAAAACTGCACCTGCTCCGGCGCGTTGTCCTTCTTCAGCTTGTCCTTGATGTCCTTCTCGGTGCCGAGCAGGCGCGCGACGCGCATGCCGGTTTTCTCGGCGATCTTGGCGGCCAGGGCGGTGTCGAACGGATTCGCAAACGCCACCAGCAGCATGTCGCCGACCTGGCCGACGGGCAGGATGGTGTTCTTCTGGCAGAACTCCAAATCGATCTTCTCGAACGTCGCGTTGTGCAGCTTGTAGCGCGCGACGTTGAAGGGCGTCAGACCGAGCGCGCGGCACTTCGCGAGGTGGATCGGAAACGGTGTGACCTTGTGCTCGGTCTGCAGCAGCGCATCGAGCTGCTCGCCCGTGAGATCGTCGGCGTGGTTGACGACCGCCGCGCGCGCTTCGGGCGTGAGCTTTCCGAGCTCGACGAGCTTGTCGACGATCTGAGTTTGGACGCGTCCGAGAGGCATGTCAGGAAGCGGGGTGAGCCTTCGCGTGCGCGTCGCGCTCGGCTTGCTGGCGATCGAGGAAATCGGCGATCACGTCCATCGTCGTCACGTGCCACACGATCGTGCCGCCGAGCTTTTTCTCCCACGCCGTGCGCACTGCCGGGCTGAGGTAATAGGCGGTCGCCACGAGCCAGAAGTCTTCCTCTTTGTCGTAAGGGACGGTCCAACTCGCCCAGCACATGCCGAGGTCGAGGTTCTTGCGGATATCTTCCGGCACGTCGTAGTGGCGGAGATCGACGACGCCGAGTTGGTGCTCTTCCATCACCGCGTGCAGCACGTCCTCTTCGCGCACGACTTTCTTCTCGAGCGCGAGAATACCGAGCACGGTCGCCTGACGAAAATCGCCCTGCCCCGCCAGTTCGAGCACGCGCTCGTTGGCAGCCTCGAGATCCTCGAACTTCACGAGGTTGTGCTCCACGAGCGCCGAGCCGAGGAGGCGATTGGCGCGCATGAGGAGTGGCCGATGTTCCGTCATGGGAGTGACGAAGATGGAATCAGGCGGCGGGTGCTGGCGATGCCTTTTGCTTCTTCCGCAGCTTCCGGACGCGTTTTAGCAGTTCTTTTTTAAGCTTCGGAATGCCTTCCTCGCTGAGGCAGGAGATCGGGACAATATCGACGGTCTTGTAGCGCGTCTTGAACTTCTTGAGGTTCGCGACCGCGGCATCCTCGTCCATCTTGTTCGCGGCGACGAGACGGGGCTTCTTGAGCAGTTCCTTGTCGTAGAGCTCGAGCTCCTTCAGGAGCTGTTTGTAGTCGTCGCGCGGGTCGCGATTGTCGGTGCCCGCCATGTCGACGATCACCAGCAGCACGGCGCAGCGCTCGATGTGGCGCAGGAAACGATGGCCGAGACCCTTGTTCTCGCTCGCGCCGGCGATGAGACCGGGGATGTCGGCGAGAATGAGGCGGTCGTATTCCTCGACGTATTCGATGATGCCGATCTGCGGCTGGAGCGTCGTGAACGGATACGCGGCGACCTTCGGGTGCGCTTTCGTGATGAGGCCGGTGAGCGAGGACTTGCCGGCGTTCGGGAAGCCGACCAAGCCGACGTCCGCGATGCTCTTCAGCTCAAGGCGATATTCGCCGAACTCGCCCGGCTCGCCGGGCCCGAAGTTGCGCGGTGCGCGGTTGATGGACGATTTGAAACGCGTGTTGCCGAAGCCGCCTTTGCCTCCCTTGCACAGGATGAACTCCTGTCCGTCCTCGAGAATCTCGGTGACCATCTCGCCGGTCTCGAGGTTGTAGACGATCGTGCCGAGCGGCACGCGCAGGACGGCGGGGCGGCCTTCGCGGCCGTTGCAGTCCTTGCCCTGGCCGTGTTCGCCGCGCTCGGCGTTCCAGTGCGGCTTGTATTTGAAATCGATGAGATTGTTTTGGTCGTCGTCGCCGCGCAGCACGACGTGCCCGCCGCGACCGCCATCGCCGCCGTTAGGCCCGCCCCAGGGCTCGTATTTTTCGCGGCGAAAGCTCACGCAGCCGCGGCCTCCGTCGCCGGCGCGGGCTTTGATGGTGCATTCGTCGATGAACATGCCGCCTACGGTGCAGAATCCCGCGCGCTTGCCAAGCGGAGTTAGGCGCCCGGCACGCGCGCCTGCAATTCGCGCCACAGCGCCTGCCCCGCCGGCCAGTCGCCAAGATCGGAATCGGAATTGATGTGCCCGACGGCACCGATCACTCGGAAATCGGCGCCCCACGCAGCCGCGAACTCACCGGTGCGCTCGACCGTCGCGTAGGGGTCGTTCGTGCTCGCGACAACGAGCGCGGGAAACGGCAACCGCTCGCGCGGGATCGGACCGAAACCGCGCAGCATCGGCAGGTCCGGCGCCCGTTCGACGTCAGCCGGCGCGACGAGAAAGGCACCCGCGATCTGGCGTCCGCTCTGCGCGGCGTAGCGCGCGACGGCGATGCAACCGAGACTGTGCGCGATGACGAGCACGGGCGCGGCAAATGGTGCGAGCGCCTGCTGGAGCCCGCGGTCCCATACCTCCGGCGACGTGGACGTCCAGTCCGCGAGCGCCATGCGGGTCCAAGTTGGGTTCGCCGCATGCCAGACGCGCATCCAATGCTTCGGGCCGCCGCCCGAGTAGCCCGGCACCAGCAATACCGACGCGCGTTCCGCCAACGTCCCGCTCACACGGTAACCTTGATGCCGCGCCGCAGATACGTCGGGACGTCGAGGTCCTGGCCTTCGAAGAGATTGCGATCGGACTTGTCGAACGAGCCGCGGTTGGCCGCCGGCTCGGCGTGGCCGCCGAAACCGAATTCCTCCTGCTGCGGCTTGTTCGGATCGTGCGCCGCAGCAGCCTTCGCAGACGAACCGCTCGAACGCGACGCGCGCTCGCGCTCGGCCGGTGCCGTCGTCTTGGCTGCGGCCGGGGCAACTTCATCGCTCTCGGTCTCGGCCGGCGCGCGCTCGGGGCGGCGTGCCGGCGTGTTTGGCTTCGCGCGTGTGAACGTGCGACCGCCGATGTCGGTCGCGCCAATGACGCAGACCTCCACCTTGCCTTGAAGCGCCTCGTCGATGACCGCGCCCATGATCACGTGTGCCTCGCGGCCGAACTCCTCGGTCACAGCGGTCATGAGCTCATTGACTTTGGTCAGGCTGAGGTCGGCACCGCCGGTGATGTTCACCATCAGGCGATCGGCCTTGCGCGCGAATTCGGGAGTGGCGAGCAGCGGGCAATTCTTGAGGTCCTCGAACGCGGCTTGCGCGGCATTCTCGCCTTCGCCGGTGCCGAGGCCGAAGAGCGTCTTGCCGCCGCGCGTCTGGAACGCGGTGCGCAGCGCTTGGAAGTCGACGTTGATCAGACCCGTTTGTGAGAGCATCGCCCAGATCGATTTCACGCCGCGACCCATCCAAACGTCGGCGCGCGCAAACGAATCGAGCACGCTGGTCTGCTCCGTGCCTTCCTGCAGCAACAGGTCGTTCGAGAGCGGGATGACGGCGTGGCACTGCTTGCGCAGTTCATCGAGGGCCTCCTCCGCTTGTTTGCGACGGCGTCCGCCTTCGAAGCTGAACGGCAGCGTGACGAACGCGATGACGAGCGCGCCGGACTCGCGGGCAATCTCTGCCACGACGGGCGTGGCGCCTGAGCCGGTGCCTCCGCCGAGGCCGGCGAGCAGGAAGACGAGATCGTTGCCGCGCACGAGATCGGTGATCTTGTCGCGGTCGGCGTCGGCGGCCTGGTAACCGAGCACGGGATCACCGCCGGCACTGAGGCCGCGCGTGACACTGGTGCCAATGAGAATCTTATCCTGCACCGGCGACGAGCTGAGCGCCTTGAAGTCGGTGTTGATGACGGCGAGTTGGAGACGATCGAGATTCTCCATTTTCAACCGGTCGACGGCATTCGAGCCGCCGCCACCGATGCCGATGAGCTTGATGCCGATGTCGCGGTCCGTGAGCGCTTCGAGGGGAAGTTCGTTGTTCATGGTCGCGTCCTCAGCCGAAAAGTTTCGTCAGGCCGGACAGCAATCCGCCCTGCTTGCGCCGCGCGGGCACGTGGTGCTCCGAGGCATGTTTGAAGCCGAACTGGAACACGCCGAGCACGGTGCTGAACATCGGGTCCTTCAACTCGTCCTTGACCCACGACGGCGCTTCGCCGCGACGGACCGGCAGACCGAACACGCGGCTCGCCGCCTCGTCGATACCGGGCATCTTCGCGGTGCCGCCCGTGAGAACGACGCCCGCCCCGCAATGCTCGGGCGAAAGCTTCGCACCGAGTTTCTTCTGCACGATTTCAAAAATCTCCTGCACGCGCGCCGAGGCGATCGTCTCGATGGCGCCGCGAGCGATCTGGCGATCGCCGAAGGACATGTCGCCGTTGAGCCAGACTTTGTCGGACTTGTCGCGTGTCTGCACCGTGCCGCGACCGTGGCGGAGCTTCAGCATCTCGGCTTGCGTCGTGGTGACGCGCAGCCCGAGCGCGAGATCGTTAGTCACGTGCTCGCCGCCGACGGGCAGCGTGCCGGTCGCGGCGACGTGGCCGTCGCGGTAGAGGACGTAGTCCGTGATGCCCTTGCCGATGTCGAGGACCAGCGCGCCGTGAATGCGCTCCTCCTGCGTCGTGAGCAATGAGCCGCTGGCGAGCGAGGCGAGCACGAGTTCGCGGACCTCGAGGTGATAACCACCGACGACATGGATGTTGTCGCTCACCTTCGCCTCCTGACCGTGGACGATCCAGTAGCCGACTTCGAGACGGCTGCCCGAAAGGTGCTCGGGATCGGCGACGACGCGGCCGTCGAGGCGGAACGGCCGGCGCATCTCGTGGATGCGAGTGCGGCCG
Source organism: Candidatus Didemnitutus sp. (assembly GCA_041906465.1). GTDB lineage: Bacteria > Verrucomicrobiota > Verrucomicrobiia > Opitutales > Opitutaceae > Didemnitutus. The sequence goes on from JAYRJE010000005.1 coordinate 102,967, forward strand.
GGCGGCAGTTCCTTCTCTTTGGCGAGATCGCAGACCGTCGCGATGTCGAGCTGAGTGACGGTGTTGTCGGCCGACTTCACGTTCACGGAGGCTTCGTTGTAGAAGCCGTCGAGATGCGGACCGGTCTGGGCGAGCCAGACTTCGTCGAGGCGCGCGCCGGCTTTTTTCTCGGCCATTTCGAGCGCGTGGTGCGCGGCTTCGGAGGCGGCTTTGTAGTCGACGACTTCGCCCTTCATCACGCCGCGCGACTGCGAGAGGCCGACGCCGATGATGTTGAGCGCGCGGCCCCGGGCGATTTCGCCCACGAGGACCGCGATCTTGCCGGTGCCGATTTCGACCGCACCGATGATTCTGCTGCCGTTAGAGATCACGAGAAGGTTTCTGTTGCGAAGGAGAAGGAGCGTTGAAATTGAACGTCGGCACGGCGCCGCCCGTCTTTGCCTGCTGGGCGAGTTGCTCGGGCGTCTGCGCGAGCTTCACCGGCACCTGCGGGCCGAGCGCGAGGTTGATCGACTGGAGCTGCGGCTCGACGAGCGTGCGCTTCGTTTCCTCGATGATGTAGTCGAGCTGAGCGATCTGACGGAAAAAATCCTGCTTCGCGCTGAAGACGATCTCCGGGATTTCCTGCGCCTTGACCGTGATCTCGTCGTGAGTGGCGAGCCGGGCGAGCGAGACGAAAAGCCACTCGCGATAAAGGTGCGGCGCCTGCAGTTGCGCCGTCGTCAGCAGGTCGGCGACGGACTTCATGCCGTCAATCGGCGCGTAGCCGCGACCGTCGTCGGCGCGGCGCAGACGGAAACCATCCAGCCACGGGAGCGTGGCGAGCAGGGTCTTGTCGTAGGCAACGCCTTCGTAAACGACGCCATCCTTGGCGACGAGCAGTTGCTTTTTTTCCAGGCCGTCCTCGACCTGCAGACGCGCCACCGGTGTGCGCTCCTGCAGATTGACCACGAGCGTGTCGGGGAAACTGCGCGTCAGCACGGCGACGCGGACCTGCCCGGTCGCGATGAGCTTCTCGCGCAGCGCCGCGAGATCGAGCGACATGAGGGTCGTGTTGCGCGGGAGCGCGAGCACGCGCGCGGCCCAGTCCTTGCCGAGCACGCCGTCGGTGACGACGACGATGTCCTTCACCGGCTCGCTTTTCACCGCCGAGGCGATGGCCGCGCGGTCGTTTTCCCAGGTGTGAACCATCTCGTAGATGCCCCACGCAGCCACGCCGATGACGACGACGACGGCGATCGCTTTGAGCGCGGCCAGCTGGCGCCGGCGGCGGCCACGGGCGGACATCGCACGCGGCATCACGTCCTGGCGAATGGTGCGCCAGGAACGTTCGGTCGCCGCGTTGTCCTTCTCCTCGCTCATTGCTTCGTGGTGGCTCCCGCAAAACGCTCGAGGGCGGGCGCGACCAATTCGCGGCACAGCGCGTTGAAATCGAGGCCCACGCAACGAGCACTCATCGGCAAGAGGCTCGTTTCCTTCATGCCGGGGAGCGTGTTGATTTCCAGCAGATAAAGTTCGCCGTCCGGCGTGAGGATGAAATCGATGCGCGCGTAGTCGCGGCAGCCGCACGCGGCGAAGGCCGTTTCCGCCGCGCGCTGCACTTCGGCGGTCTGCTCGGCGGAGAGCGGGGCCGGCGCGGTGTATTCCGTCATGCCTTTGGTGTATTTGCTCGTGTAGTCGAACACGCCCGACTTCGGTGCAATCTCCACCACGCCCATGGCGCGACCGCGCAGGAGGCCGACGGTGAGTTCGCGGCCGACGATGCGCTTCTCGATCACCCAGTCGCCGTGGCGGATGCCCGCGATCGCGATTTCCAGACCGGCGCGCGAAGTGATCATCTGCAAGCCGACGCTGCTGCCCTGCCGGTTCGGCTTCAGCACGACTTGCTCACCGAGTTCGTCGGAGAGCACTGAGGCCTTCGGTTTGCTCGTGACGTCGAAAGCCCGCCCCGGCGCGACGCGCACGCCCATCGCGGAGACCGCCTGGCGCGTGCGCCACTTGTCGAAACAGAGTTCGCTTCCGACCGCATCGCAGCCCGCATAGGCGACGCCCGCCTGCTCGAGCAGGCGTTGCATGCCGCCGTCTTCGCCGAACACGCCGTGCAGCGTCGAGAAGACGACGTGGCGCTTCGGATCGAGGTCCGCCGGCAGCGCATCGGCCTCGATGTTGAACAGCTGCGTGGGCAACGAAGTGGCCATGGCCAACGCGGCGGCCTTGCCGGAGCCGAGAGAGACTTCGCGTTCGGGAGAAGTGCCGCCAGCGAAGACGGCGATGATCGGAGAGCTCATAGAAATTTTTTCCAGTCGGAACCGAAGAGCATGACCTCGGGCTCGAGGTCGATGCCGCGAGCGGCTTTCACGCGGGCACGGATGACGCGCACCAGCGCGAGGATGTCGGCGGCGGTGGCGCGGTCGCGATTGACGATGAAATTGGCGTGCACGCGCGAGACTTCGGCGCCGCCGACGCGCTCGCCTTTCAAGCCGCACTCGTCGATGACCTTGCCGGCGGACGTGCCGGGCGGGTTCTTGAAAATGCAGCCGGCGCTCGGTTCGCGCGGCTGTGATTCCTGGCGCTTCTTGGTGTAGGCTTCGATCTGCCGTTTGATCGCCGCGGCGTCCGCGTGCTGGCGCGGCACGAGAAAGGCGCCGAGCGCCACCGCGGTCTCGAGTTCCGCGCAATGGCGGTAATCGACGTGCATCGCGGCCTTCTTCATCACGCGCTTCTCGCCGGCGAGCGTCATGAGATGCACCTCGTCGACGACGTCGAACGTCCAGCCACCCATCGCGCCCGCATTCATGCGCAGCGCGCCGCCTACGCTCGCAGGAATGCCCTCCATGAACTCGAAGCCCGACAGACCCGCCTTCGCGGCGAGACCGCAGAGATTTTTCAGGCGCAGACCGGCGCCGACCCAGACCCGGCCGTCCGGTTGCGGCTCGAACGCCTGCCAATCCGGCTGCGCGAGGCTGATGACGAGACCGTCGACTCCTTCGTCGGGCACCACGAGATTGGAGCCGCGCCCGAGCATGTAGACCGGCAGGGCGCGCGCGTGCGCCGTGGCGAGCAGAGTGGAAAGGTCGGCGGCGTTCGCCGGTTCCGCGTAGACGCGCGCCGGGCCGCCGACACGCATCGTGGTTTTCGGGCCGAGCGGTTCGCGTTCGACGAGCTTCGTCGCGGCGCCGAGCGACGGACGCACGGCGGCGACGAAGGCGGACCAAATGGCGTCGCGAGAAGTGGAGTCAGCGTCGGTCACGTTCATCGGCCCAAGTGCGCTGGAGGGCGCCGCTCTGTCGGCGCCGCATCGTTGGCGCGGCGGCGACGGAGCGCCGCTCGCGACGGGAAAAAATTGTGGCTGGCGGTCTCATCACGAGTGCGTCGCCGACGCCGGAGAGTGGCGCAGGTGCCGGCGCGGCGGGAGGCGCTGCGCGAGCTCCTCGAGGTCTTGCACGATGGTGGCCACCGCATCCTCGTGGGCCATGCGGTGGAGATTCTCGCGAAATTTGTTGAGCAGCCAGTCGTTGAAGAGCGTGTCGAACACCTCCTGGCGCAGGAGGGAAAGCGTGTTTTGATCGATGACCAGTCCCCCGCCCTGCTGCTCGAAATACCGCGCGTTGGCCCACTGGTGATTGTCGGCCGCAAACGGATACGGCACGAGCACGGCGGGGGCTTCGCAGCGGACGAGTTCGGCGATCGTGCCGGCGCCCGCACGGCTGACGACGAGATCGGCGGCGGAGAGCAGCACGCCCACGCGATCGGTGAACGGCTCGAACCAAACGCGCACCACTTCGCCGGTCTTCGTGCGGAGCTCACGGACGGCGGCGGCGCCTTTGCCGAGACCGGTCACGCACCAGACCTGCACGCCCTCCGCAGCGAGCGCGGGCAGATTGTCCGTGACCCACTGGTTGAGGTTGCCGGAACCCTGGCTGCCGCCGATGACGACGAGCAACTTCTGCCCGGGATCGACCCCGAGTTGAGCGCGGGCCTCCGCCCGCGGGAGACGCACGACTTCCGGCCGCACCGGCAAACCCGTGTGTCGCACCCGCAGACCGACGCGTCCGGGCAGCCGCACCCCCGGCGGCAGGTAAAGGCGTTCCGCGAAACGTGACAGCATCCGCACGGCGCGACCGGGCACGCGATTGGCCTCGTGCAGCGCGACCGGAATATCGAGGAAGCGCGCGGCGAGCGTCACACCGGCATTGGTGAAGCCGCCAAAGCCGACGACCGCATGCGGGCGAAACTGCGCGAGGTAGCGCAGCGAGAAGATGAACCCGTGCGCCTGCTTGAAGACGCAGCGCGCGAGCACGTCCGGCCGCAGACCGAAGGGCGCCCCCGGCACCGCCGCCGTCGTGAGGTGCGGATATTTCTCGGCGAGGCGTGAATCGACCTTTTTGTGCGAGATGAACAGACGCACCTCGTGACCACGCGCGCGGAGAGCTTCGGCGAGCGCGATGCCCGGGGCGAGATGTCCGCCGGTGCCGCCGCAGGCGATGAGGAAGCGACTCACGCGAATCTCCCTCCGGCCGGGCGCGAACGCCGGTCCGGGCCCGTGTTGATGGTTACTTCACACTTCATCCGTTTCACGCTTCGACTTCCGCGAGTGCGCGCTTGCGCTGGAGAGGCTTCGGCCGCTCCCACGTGCGCGCGGTGTTGACGATGACGCCGACGAGCAGGCCCATCAGCAGCAGGTTGGAGCCGCCGTAGGAGATGAACGGCAGCGACATGCCCTTCGTGGGCATCATGCCCGTGACGACGGCGAGATTGATGATCGCCTGCAGGCACATGAGCAGCAGGCAGCCGGTCACGAGGAGGAACTGAAAGAGATTCGGCGCGCGCCGCACGTGCACGAGACCCGCGACGAAGATCGTGATGAACAGCGCCACCGTGAGCAGCGTGAAGATCAACCCCATCTCCTCGCCCATGATCGCGAAGATGAAATCCGTATGCGCCTCCGGCAGGAAGGACTGTTGCTGGCGACCGTTGCCGATGCCGACGCCCTCCACGCCGCCGGCGGCGAAGGCGAGAATCGCCTGCCAGAGCTGGTAGGTGCCGTCGCCGCGGTTGGCTTCGACGTCCATGAAGGCGGTGATGCGTCGGAGGCGGTTCGGATTGTTCAGGACCAGGAGCACGAAGCCCATCAGCGCGAGTGCGATCGAGGGCAGGATGAACTTCAGTCGCCCACCGGCGAGAAACAGCAGGATCATGCCGACGGCGCCGCAGAGGAACGCGGTGCCGAAGTCCGGTTCGAGAATGATCAGCGCCGCAAAGACGCCGATGCCCGCGCACGGGTAAAGGAAGCCGCGCTTCAGGTCGTCCATCTTGTTCTGATTCAGCGCGAGGTAGTGCGACAGGCCGAACACGATCGCGAGCTTGGCGAATTCGGAAACCTGCAGGCGCAAGCTGCCGAAGCCGAGCCAGCGGCGGCTGCCGTTCACTTTGATGCCGACGGGCGACAGCACCAAAATGAGCCCGACAATGGTGAGCACCGCGATAATCCACGCGAAGTTGCGCAACCGCTCGAGATCGGCGCGCGCGACGATCCACGCCGCGCCGATCGAAAACGCCAGAAAGATGAGCTGCTTGTAGAGAAACGAGGTCGGCGCGGCACCTTTGACCGTCGAGCTCGCGCTGAACAGCACGGTCAGGCCCATGGCCAGCAACGCGGCCACACACACGAGGATGACGCTCGCGGGAGTGATCGTGAGGTGGCGGCGGGGAGAAGGTATCGCGTCGCTCGAACTCACCGGGGAGGGGCGGTGCGGCGTTAGCCCTTCGGCGGCGGGGTCGTCTTCGGTTCCTCGACCTTGATCGTCGGCACGTCGGCCGGTTGATCTTTCAGGCCGGCATCGAGGTCCTGGCCGGGAGGAGGCGGCGTGATATCGAAATGCGGTGCCGTGCTGATCGTCGGCTCGGCGGGCTGCTCAGCGGGCGTGGCCGCGCCGGTGTTGGCGGGCGCGGATTTCGGCGCCGCGTTGGCGGCCTTCGGCGCGCTCGACTTCGGGGCGGCGGATTTCTGCGACACCGTCTTGAAGCCGGGGATGATCAGCGTCTGGCCGGCGCGCACCTTCGCGGGATCGGTGATGCTGTTCGCGGCGGCGAGTTCGCCGACGGTCACCTGAAACTTGCGCGCGATCGTGCCGAGGCTCTCGCCGGGTTGCACGGTGTGGCGCACGGCGTCGCCGGGGCGGCTCGCAGTGGCCGCGGGCGTCGTCGGCGCCGGCGTGGCAGGCGCGGCGGCGAGATCCTTCGGCGCGGGCGCTTTGCCCGGGACGATCAGCTTCTGGCCGGGCTGAAGGGTGGCGCCGACGGGGAGATTGTTGGCTTTCGCGAGTTCGGCGACCGACAGGTGATTTCGCTTCGCGATGCTCCAGAGGCTGTCGCCGCGTGTGACGGTGTAAGTGCTGACCGGGGCGACTTCCTCGGCTTGCTTGGCGGGCGCGATGGCGACGGCGTTCGGCGAACCCGGGCGCGTGGGCTCGGCGCGGCCGTATGGCGCGGGCGGCGCATACGCCGTGGCGCCAGTATCGGCGGGGGCAGGATTGTAGCTGACCGGAGCTCCGGCGGCGTCGCCGCCGGAGGTCGGCACGGTGGCGTCCGGCGTCGGAATGTTGCGCGGGCTCGATTGGCAGCCCGGGCTGGCGAAAATGAAGATAAACGCGAGCAGGTGCACGGCAACGACTGCTCCGAAGATCTGCAGGATTTTCATGGCGGAAGTATGGTTCGGTGATTCGGCGGTTTGCTATCTCAAAATGGGTCGCGGGCGGGAGGGAGAAAGAGATTCACGAAACGCTCACGGCCGGAGCGAAATGGGCGTGCCGTCAGGCACCGCGTGCCAGATTTCTTCGATCTCGCGATCCGTCACGGCAACACAGCCAGCGGTCCAATCGCGCAGACGATGGAGTCGGCCGATCCAGCCGAATCCATTCGGTGCGCCATGAATCATGATGTCCCCTCCCGGCGACAGCTGCGCGCGGGCGGCCTGACTGGCGTCCGCTGGCGAGGGGTAGGAAACGTGGAGCGAGAGATGGTAGGACGACGCGGGATTGCGGCGATCAATCAGGTATTCCCCTTCCGGCGTGCGCTGATCGCCCTCCCGTTGCTTGTGGCCGAGCGGATTACCGCCGAGCGCAATGCGGTAGGTTTTCAGCACGCGACCATCCCTGAGCAGGCGCAGCCGTCGCGCCGCTTTTTCGACCACGACACGATCTGCGCGCACGGCGCGATCCAGTCGGGTCGCGGGCCAGTTGGCCCACGCGAAAACACCGGCGCCAAGCGCGACGGCGGTGACAGCCATTTTCGTGCCGAGCGTCATCGTCACGGATCGGTCCGCGGCGTGTTGTCGAGGGAGACAAGCGCGTGGAAGAGCAGCAGGGCGATAACGAGGAGTGCCATCATGGCGAAAGCAAGCAGGGGTCCGACGACAGCGGGTGGTTTTGGTTCCGGTTAAGGTGATGGAGAAAGAACCTGTCAGCGGACTCCTGCGAAAGTGCGGGCGGTCTTCAGCGGCAACTCGGGGAGCGTCACGCCGCGACGGAGGCGGCGAAGCTTGGCCGTCGAGCGCACGAGTGGCTTCGAAAGCAGCAGAAGACCGGCGTGGGAGATTTCACGAAAACTGGGGGCGAGATCGGAGCTGAAGTCGACGGGCATGGGGGTGGATTTTTTGGATTTTGGACTTGGCTGAGGCCCTGCGGGCTGGACGATTTTGGATTGGGGCGGCGGCGCCGCCCGGATTCAGCGGACGAAGTTCAGCGGAGTTTCAGCGTCGCAAGGCCCACGAGGGCGAAGCCGAGGGAGACGACCCAGAAGCGCAGCACGACCTTGGTCTCAGGCCAGCCGAGCTTCTGGAAATGGTGGTGAATCGGCGCCATGCGCAACAGGCGGCGGCCTTCGCCATAGCGGCGCTTGGTGTATTTGAACCAGCCGACCTGAAACACGACCGAGAGCAGCTCGATCACGAACACGCCGCCGATGATCACGAGCGTGAACGGCTGGTGGATCATGAACGCCACCACACCGATCAGGCCGCCCAGCGCGAGCGAGCCGGTGTCGCCCATGAAAACCTCCGCGGGATGCGAGTTGAACCACAGGAACGCCATGCAGGCGCCGATCAGCGCGCCGCAAATGACCGTGAGCTCGCCCGCTCCAGGCACGTGGCTGAGCAACAGGTATTCCGAAAAGATCGAGTTGCCCGCGATGTAGGCCATGATGCCGAGCACCAATGCGACCGTGATCGTGCAGCCGACCGCGAGACCATCGAGGCCGTCGGTGAGATTGATGGCGTTGGAGAAGCCGACGATCCAGAGATAGATCAGCACGAGCAGCAGTGCCCAATGCATGTGTGGAATCACGGCGTCCTTGAAGAACGGCACCCACAGCTCGCGAATTTTCTCGGTGCTCGTCGGGTGATTCAGCAACACCAGCAGCGCGACGCCGGTCGCGAGCGACTGCCAGCCGATCTTCTCCCACGGCTTGATGCCGTCCTTGTTCTTGTGGACGACCTTCAGGTAGTCGTCGCGCCAGCCCGGGACGGTCAGCGCGGTGTAGACGAAGAGCGCGACGAAGACCCAGACGTTCGGCCGCGCCCAGAGCACGCTGCTGAGGAACACCGAGAGAAAGATGATCAAGCCGCCCATCGTGGGCGTGTGCTTTTTATCGAAGTAGGTGGCGCCGAGCGCGCCTGTGCGCTCGTCGATGTAGCCGTGGCCGAACTTCAGCTCGCGGAAGCGACGAATGAGCCACGGGCCGATGAGGAAGCCGATGACCAGCGCCGTGGCCGAGCCCATGATGATGCGGAACGTCTGCGACGCGAAGAGGCGCAACGGTCCGAAATACTGCTCGTAGTCAGCGAGGTAGCTAAGCATGGGCGTGAAAGCGGCGGGGCCGCGCAGCAAGATAGCGTCCGTAGGTCTCGCGAATGGCGCGAGCGGCGGACGACGGAGATTCCGAAATAGACGAAAGGTTCAGCGCGACGCGCTCGCTCCAGGCCACGTTCTCGGTCAGCGAGAACGCCGACGCAGCAGGCGCATCACCGATCGTCGTCGAAGAGGCGACGAGATCATCGAAGCGCCTACCCTCCCCCATGTGCGGGGCTCGCCCTGATATCGCGCCCAAGCCTGACGCGACGTCAGGCCCGACAAAGGAGGTGAGGCCGGCGAGTTTCATGGCTCAATGCGGGCCATCCTGCGGACCGAGGACGGTTTCGAGGCGGTAGCGGCGGCTGCCTTTGAGGAAGGCGGCGCCCTTGAACGCGGCGAGGCGTTCGCGCACGGGTGCGAGATCCGTCACGACCGCGATGTGCGCGGGGTCGTTGCCATTCTCGAGCAACCCTTCCCGCAGCGCGGCGGCGTGCGTGCCGATCGTGAAGAGAAAGTCGCCCGGCCGGAGCAGGATCGTGCGACCGAGTTGCTGGTGAAACTCCGCCGCCTGCGCGCCGAGCTCCTCCATGCCGCCCAGCACGTAGAGGCGGGGCAGTTCGGGCCGCGCGAGACTGGCGAACGCCGCGATGGCGTCGGCCATCGACGCGGGATTCGCGTTGTAGAAATCGCAATAAACCTCCGCGTCCCCCGCCCGCTGCATCTCGCCGCGCCACTTCGAGGGCTGCCAGCTCGCGAGACGCCGCTGGAGCGTGGCGTCGTCGACGCCGAGTTCGGAAGCGAGGGCGAGCGCGAGCGCGGCGTTCTGCGCCATGCCGCTCGAGACGCGACGCAGGATGAACGTGCGCTTCGCGCCGAGCGTGACTTCCGTGCGGTCGGGGCGATGCAGCACGGTGAATTGCACGGTGCGACCGTCAACGCGCACCATCGCCTCGTTGGCCGGGACGAGCACGAGCGGGTTGGCGAACATCTGGAACGGCTCGTATTGCCAGCATGAGACCGGAAAAACCTGCAGACCGCCCCGCGCGGTGAACGCCAGCAACGTGGCCTTCTCGGCCGCCACGCCCTCGAGCGAGCCGAGCTTCTCCAAGTGTGCCGGGCCGACCAGCGTAACGATTCCGTGATCAGGCTGAATCATCGCCGCGAGTTCGCGCATCTCGCCTGGCATGTTGATGCCCGCTTCGATCACACCGATGCGATGCACCGCGGAATCGAGCTGCGTGAGCGTGAGCGGAACGCCGATGAAGTTGTTCAGATTGCCCGACGTCGCGAAGACCGACGGCGCGCCGCCGAGAAGCAGCGTGACGAGATCCTTGGTCGAGGTCTTGCCTGCGCTGCCCGTGATGCCGATCACGCGGCCGGGAAATGCACGGCGGTATTCCGCGGCGATCGCCTGGAAAGCGCGCAGCGGATCGGCGACGACGAGTTGCGGCAGCGGCGCGCCCGGCACCTCGCGCGCGACCAGCGCGGCGGCGGCGCCCTTCGCGGCGGCGTCGGCGAGAAAATCGTGGCCATCGCGTTTGTCGGTCTTGAGCGCGACGAAAACTTGGCCGGCGGTCAGCGCGCGGGTGTCCTGATTGAAGCCCGAAAGCGACGAGACCGGCATCGTTGTCCAACGACCACCGGTCCAAGACGCGAGCGACTGCGGGGCGAACTCACGCATGGCGGTTGCTGGCGAGGGTGATGGCGCCGAGCTGCAGCGCGTTCGCGCCGTCGACGCGCTTGCGGCGCGGGGCGCGCTTCGCGCGCACCCAGGTCGCCGCCGGTGCGGGGGCGGCGGCAGCGGACTTGCCGTCGGGACGCGGGGAGTTGTCGTTGGCGCGAGGCACGGATCAGAGCGATTTGAGCTGCTTGATGCTGATGAGTTCGCGGACGACCTGGCGGTCGTCGAACGGCACGACCGTGTCGGCGAGCTCCTGGAAAGTCTCGTGGCCCTTGCCCGCGATGAGCAGGCAATCGCCTTCGCGCGCGGCGTCGAGCGCGAGGCTGATGGCGCGGCGGCGGTCCTCGACGAAGGTGATCTTCGCGGCGTCGGCGACGCCCGGCTTCATGTCGGAGAAAATCTGGAGCAGCGGCTCATTGCGGGGGTTGTCCGCGGTGGCCCACGCGCCGTCGGCGAACTCCTGCACGGCGGCGGTCATGAGCGCGCGTTTGGAACGGTCGCGGTTGCCGCCACAACCGAAAACGACGAACAGGCGGCCGGGCGTGATGGCTTTGAGCATGCCGAGCGCGTTGCGCAGCGCGTCGTCGGTGTGCGCGTAGTCGACGAGCACGTTGAACGCCTGGCCGGCGTCGATGCGCTCCATGCGGCCGGAGACGCCCGCGAAACTCTTCAGGCGCGTCGCGATGATCTGCGGGTCGCGGCCGAGCGCGTAGGCGGCGGCGAACGCCGCGAGGAGATTCGAAACGTTGTAGCGGCCGATGAGCGGGCTCTCGATCTCGGCGCGGCCTTCGGGCCAGACGAGCGTGAGCGCGGTGGTCTTGAAATTCAGGCGGACGTTCTCGGCGCGGATCATCGCGTCCGGTGTTTCGCCGAAGGTGACGAGCTTCATGCCCGCGGGGACTTCGGCGGCGAGTCGGCGGCCGTGCGGATCGTCGAGATTGATCGCGACCGCGCGCGGAGCCGGCGCGGTTTCGCCGCGGAAGAGGCGCGCCTTCACCGCGAAGTAGGCGTCGAGCGAGCCGTGATAGTCGAGGTGGTCCTGCGTGAGGTTGGTGAACACCGCGACCCCGAACTGCATGCCGAGCACGCGATGCTGGTCGATGCCGTGCGAGCTGACTTCCATCACCGCCTGGCGGCAGCCGGCGTCGCGCATCTGCGCGAGCATGCCGAAGAGGTCGAGCGCCTCCGGCGTCGTGCGGTAGGAAGGAACAACGCGCGCACCGAGGTCGTAGTTGACGGTGCCGATCAGGCCGACGCGCTGGTGGTCGGTCGAGAGGAGGTGCTTGGCGAGCGCGGCGACGGTGGTCTTGCCGTTCGTGCCGGTGATGCCGACGAGGTCGAGCGAACGGTCGGGAAACTTGAAGAAGCGCTGCGACACGCGCGCGAGCGCGCGGCGCGCGTCGGCGACCTGCACGTAGGTGACGCGGGCGGAAGTCACCGAAGGAATTTTCTCCGCGATGATCGCGACGGCGCCGCGCGCGATGGCTTCGTCGATGAAGAGATTGCCATCCGCGCGACGGCCGGGAATCGCGAAGAACAGATTGCCGTGCATCACGCGGCGGCTGTCCATGGCGAGGCCGGAAATCGGGCGATCGAGATCGCCCTTGCTCGCGACGATTTCGTCGTCGTTGAGGAAGTCGGAGAGCTTCGGGGCCATCTTGAAGATTTGTTGGGACACGCGGTCGACCGGGCGGCGGCGGGTGGCCGGCAGCGAACGGAAGGCCGCGACGAGCGGATAGTTGGGCGTGAGATAGCCGATCATGGGGCGGCGCCAGTCATGGCCAGTGCGATGCGCGAGGGCGCGCGCACGGGCTTGATGTCAAGGTATTGGATGAGTTGTTCCGCGACGTTTTTGAACGCGGGGGCGGAGACGGCGCGGCCGTAGGCGAAACCGCCGGGGACCTTCGCATCGTCGACAATAACGGAGAGCACCACTTCGGGGCGACTGGCCGGGAAGAAGCCGACGAAGGACGCGACGTGGCGCGTGGTGGAATATTTGCCGTCGATGATCTTCTGCGTCGTGCCGGTCTTGCCCGCGATCTCGAAGCCCTCGATGTCGAAACCCTTGGCGGTGCCTTCGATGACGGTGCCGTGGAGCATCTGCGCGAGCGTGGCGGCCGTGCTGGGCTTGAGGACCTGATGGCGCTTTTCGGGCGCGAAGCCGCGCACGACTTTGCCTTCGGTGTCGCGGATTTCCTTGATGATTTGCGGGCGAAGGAGCGCGCCGCCGTTGGCGACGACACTCATCGCCATGTGCACCTGCAGCGGAGTGGCGGCGACCGCGTGGCCCATGGGCATGCGCGTGATCGTCAGGCCGTCCCACTTCGCGGGCGGCTCGAGGATGCCGCGCACTTCACCACCGAGGCCGAACTTGGTCGTCTCACCGAAGCCGTAGAGTTTGGCGTATTCGTAGAAACGTTGGGCGCCCATCGCCATCGCGATGTGCGCGGCCCCGCGATTGCTGGAGTGGCTCACGATCTCGCGCACCGAGAGCGTGCCCATGAAGTGATCTTCCTTCGGCAGCTTGCGCTCCTTGCCGTCGATGAAAACGGTCGGATTCTCGCAATCAAAAGCCGTGCCCGGCGCCACAGTGCCGTCGTTGAGCCCGCCGCCAGCGGCGACGATCTTGAACGTGGAACCGGGCTCGATGATGTCGGTGACGGCGTTGTTGCGCTGGACGTCGAGCGGGGCCTTGAAGAACTCGTTGAGGTTGTAGCTCGGCCAGTTGGCCAGGCCGAGGATCGCGCCGGTCTGCGGATCGCTGACAATGATGGTGGCGAACTTCGGGTTGTATTTCGACGCGATGGCGTCGAGTTCGCGCTCGATGATGTTCTGGATGACGGAGTCGATCGTGAGGACGACGTCGTGGCCGTCCTGCGGCTCGACTTCGCGGGTGCGGAACTGCGCCATCTCGCGGCGCGCGCCGTCCTTTTCGGATTCGATCCAGCCGTCCTGCCCCTTCAGGTAGAGGTCGAGGTGCTTCTCGGCGCCCGTGACAGGCGTGTTCTCTTTATTAATGTAGCCGAGGACGTGCGCCGCGAGCTGGTTGCCCGGATAAACGCGCTTGTAGCCGCGCGAGCCGTAGATGCCGCGGATGCGCAGCGCCATGATCTGGTCGTAGACGGCCTCGTCGACTTCGTCGGCGAGCTTCACATAGCGGACGCGCTTCTCCTTCGCGGCCTGGTCGGTCGAGGCAAGGGCGAGTTGCGAGGCGGCGATCGACTTGCGGAGCGTCTTGTCGAGCTCGGGATAGTTGACGCCCAGCAGGCGCGCGAGGTCAGCCCACTTGGAGCTGTCGGTGTCCTTGAGCATCTCCGGATCGACGCCGAGGACGATGTAGGAGCGCGAGGTGGCGAGGACGTTGCCCTTGGTATCGAGAATGGCGCCGCGACGCGCGTGTTCGACGACGATCTGGCGGCGGGCCTTCTCCACGAACCGCAACAGCTCCTCGCGATCCAGCACGTGCAGGAACACGAGACGGACGCCCACGGCCGTGAACAGGCCGAGCACGCCCACGGCGAGGAGCGTCATGCGGAGGTTGGAGGCGAAGCCCTTCGACATTTCAGCGGGCCAGCGAGGCGGGAATGACGCGGAACGCGAAGGCGTTGGCGTTTTGCGCGGCTTCGCTCGAGCGGAAGATCGCTTCGGTCGCACGCTTGCGGCTCAGTTCGAGCACCGGATCGCGCTCGACGCGGACGACCTGGATCTCCTTGGCGGTCGCGAGGCCGAGACGCAGGGACTCGTTTGATTGCAGCAACGTGGCCACGCTCTCGGCGGTGGCGATCTGCGCGCCGACTTCGTCGAGCTTGCGCACGACGTCGGCGGTCTCGCCTTCGAGCACGCGGATGCGGTTGGCGGTGGCGAAAATTTCCTGGCGGACCCAGACGGCGCCGAGGCCGAGGGTGCCCGCGAACATGAGGAGCGCGAGCGAGAGAAGGACGAGCTTGTTGACGAGCGCGTTGGGCGGAGGCGGCTTCATCGGGAGCAGAGGGGAAACGAGGGCTTTAGAGTTTGCGGAGGACGCGCAGCTTCGCGGAACGGCTGCGGGGGTTGGCGGAAATCTCGGCGTCGGTCGGCACGACCGGCTTGCGCGTGAGCAGCTCGGCGTGTTTCTCGCGGAGCTGTTGCGGCGTGGAGTCGTTGGCGTCGACCGGCAGGCCACACAGGCGGCGGAAGAACTGCTTTACCGGGCGGTCTTCGAGCGAATGGAAACTGATCACGGCGAGCACGCCGCCGACAGCGAGGCGCTCGAACGCCGCGGGCAGCGCGCGATCGATGGCACCGAGTTCGTCGTTCACGGCGATGCGAATGCCTTGGAACGCGCGCGTCGCCGGGTGGATCTTGCTGTCGCGCTTCACGGCGGCGGGGATCGCATCGGCGATGACCTGCGCCAGCGACGCCGTGCGTGCGAGCTGGCCGGTGCCGCGGGCAGCCTCGATGGCGGTGACGACGCGGCGCCAATTTTGCTCTTCGCCGAAGTCGCGGATGGCACGGACGAGCGCGTCGTGCGAAGCGACCTCGAGCCAGCGCGCGGCCGGCTGGCCTTCCCGCGGGTTCATGCGCATGTCGGCCGGCGCGTCGTGGCGGAACGCGAACCCGCGTTCGACTTCGTCGAGTTGGAACGACGAGACACCGAGGTCGAACAGGATGCCCGCGAAGCCTTGCTGCGGCAGCAGCGGCAGATCGCCGAAGTTCAGATCGACGAACGTAAAGGCGCCCGGGAACTGCGCCTGCACCAGCGCAGCCCGGGGTTGGGCGGATGGATCCCGGTCCAGTGCTACCACACTGGCGCCACGGCGCAGAATCTCCTGCGTATGGCCACCACCGCCGAAAGTGCAGTCGAGATAGGTCCGGCCGCTCGCCGGCGCGAGGTAGTCGAGCACCTCGTGCAGGAGAACCGGCTGGTGCCCCGCGATCATGGTCCGGGTCGGAAGCTCAAGCGACGCGACGCACATGGGTCTTCTTCCGGCGGAGCGGCAACGCTCCGCGCACGTCGCGCCGGTTGGCGCAACGGACCATGGCAAGCTTCGGCAAAGGCTGAGGGCGGACAGGAGGAGTGTGCATGGTCGTGGGTTTCGTGGCTCAGAGGCCGATACGGCGCATCATGTCGCCGAAGTTTTCGCCCGCCGTGGCGCGCTGCATGTCCTGCCAGCGCGACGGGCTCATGATGTTGAAAGTGTCGCCCATGCCCACGAGCACCGCGTCCTTCGCGATGCCGGCGTGAGCGAGCAGGTCGGCGTTCGCACCGAAGCGGCCCTGCTTGTCGAACGTGAACTGTTGCGCCGTGGAGAAGATGCGCGCCTTCACAGCCTGCGCGTCGCGGTCCGACAGCTTCATCTCGCCGATCTGCGCGAGCAGTTTCTCGACGCGGGCCGGCGGCAGCACGGCGATGTAACCATCCGGATGCGGCATGGCCAAAAACGTCTCCGCGTCCGTGTGAACCCAACGCCAGAGCGACGGAATCGTGAGACGATTCTTGTCGTCGAGCGTGTGCTCAAAACGGCCGGAATAGATCGTTGTGCCTGCTTGCGCCATGAAACGGGTGGTGCCTGAAGCGTGTCGTGTCCCGCGCCCCAGAACGCCCCATTTGTCCCCATTTTACACCCCTGACTCAAGGAAAAACACGTGGGGAAATCCCGATTCTTATTCACAACCAGCTAACAAACCGAAACTAGGGCCAATCGCTTCTGTCAGGAAACGGATCTCGCCCCGACGCCGGCGAACTCGAGCCGATAGCGACGCGCTCCACTCTCGCAGTAGTCTCCGGCGATCACGGCAATCCGCGGTTATCCCGCCAAACTCGGCAGGGCGCGACTACGTGTCGCACCTAGAAATCTTTACAGGCCCCTGCCCGCGTAGCAACACGCGGCCGCTCTTCGCTTCATCTATTCGTCAAACCAGACATGCCTCTCGCCGGCCGCGAGAAAGTGATCGCCGCGTTCTACCGACAGGAGCTTCGCACAAAGGCTGAACCGCTGGTGAAACGCTGGAGCAAAAGAATCGGCTCAGCTCCCAGCGGCTGGGGCATCAAGCGCATGAAAACTCGCTGGGGCACGTGCAACTCGAGAGAGCACCGGATCTGGCTCAATCTCGAGTTAGCCAAGAAGCCGGTCGAATGCCTTGAATACCTGATCGTCCACGAGCTGATGCACCTAGTTGAGCCTACTCACAACGAGCGTTTTGTAGGACTGATGGACAAGCATCTCCCAAGCTGGCGCTCTCGCCGTCAGCTACTCAATTCGGAACCGCTGGCACATGAGACTTGGTCGTATTGACTGCGACGCGCGCGCAACACCTACGACGCATACTTGGCGACCAACATACTTTTCACACGTAGCTGATTGCCCAAATCAGCGATCTGGATCGTCGTAATCGTGGTCATTCACCTGCGGAGCAGATTGCCTGATCCAAACGAAGTCTTCCTTAATTGCGAGGGCGCGAATCTCCGTAGTTCCGGGTTCGGTTCCTTCATCCCAATCGGTTTCTATCTCGGCCGAGCCGTGAATTATGGCGGTATCAGTCACGTTACCTGCGCAGCGTCCAAGATACATGATATCTCCCTCGCCCATGTTAACCCAAGAATCAGGGTCGGCATAAGCCACGTCTGCAGTGAACGTCACTTCCGCCCGGAATGAGACACTAAAACCGGTCGCGCTAATACCTACGACTTGGAGATCCTCGGGAGTCAGTTGACAGTCGATTGGGACGACGTTCTCGACCTCCTCGTCGTCATCCGCCGGCGCGCACTCATGCCAAAAGCCACGATCGGGAAACTTCTGTTTGATCTGAGCGATAATCGCAGGAATCGACGCTCTTGCCAATGTGACAGCCCGAGTGAATCGGTGTCGCTCGTCTGCGTCGGCCACAAGCTCGCTCGTCAACGTGTCGAGATTCGCGTAGTAGCGCATCGTTGATACCCCGTCGCAGAATTTCCTGAAGTCGTTGTCTGTCGAGACGACGGCGATTGATCGGCCTGTCCGCGAGGCGTAGTCCCGCAGGATCGCGAGGGTGAAAGCATCAGGGAACTCCTTCTGCTTTTCGCCCAGACCGAACGGAGGCTGCACGCTGGAATACCAGCCCATGACTTCGGCCACGTTTACCCCTGAGTAGTCCAACTCGACGCAGTCAAAGTGAGACTTAAAGGACACCCAATGTGCGAGCACTTGCGTGCGGAGTTGCTCGATCATCTGGTCGCGCTCTGCGCGGCTTTGCGGGACACCGGCCACACCCCTCAGAAGCGCGTGCTGCTCACGCGCCACCTTCAGCGCGACCACGGCCAGTCTGGACTGCTCGCTAATATGTTTTTCGACTTCCAGTTTAGTCGGTTGGGGTAACAGGAGCTTCTTGTGCTGGCCATCGACCGCGGCCAGCAGCGATCTGAATCTGGACGATGAAAAATCGAAGCACTCCCGGTCAAATATCCCTGTGTCGATGAAAATAGTATCAGGAGCGGGCATCGGATTTCTGCTATCAACATCCACCAGTGGCGTCCATTCGTTTCGTGAGGAACCTGCCCGGCGGGCGCTCGGTCGTGGTCGATCTGCGCGGCGGCAAGCTGGAGCAACGCATCATTCCGTAATCCCGCCCGATTGGAGGACCGATCTCCTGCAAGGCCGAACGCTGCGCGGGTAAAAGGGTGTTCACCGCCTCGCGGGAGCGCGGTCCTCCACGTTATCACTTCATCGGGAGTGATTGCGACTAACCGCTTTGACTCGGCGCTCGGCGCGACAATTTTTCCGACGTGGCGCTGCGCTACCTCACCATCGACTTCAACTCGTTCTTCGCTTCCGTCGAGCAACAGGAGCGACCGGAGTTGCGCGGCAAAGCCGTGGGCATCGTCCCGGTGCTGGCGGAAACGACCGGCTGCGTCGCCGTGAGTCTCGAAGCGAAAGCCGCCGGCCTGAAACGCAACGCGCGCGTCGCCGAAGCGCGGCAGATTTGCCCCGGCATCGAGATCGTCGAGGCGCGTCCCGAGGTCTATATCAATTACCACCGCCGACTCCGCGACGTGATCGCTTCGTGCACGCCGGAGCTGACCGTGCAGTCGATCGACGAAGTCACCGCGTGTGTCGCCGGCTTGATCACGACGCGCGCGGACGCCGGGAAACTCGCGCACACGATCAAAGCGAAGATCACCCGCGAGGTCGGTCCGCTTTTGCGCAGCTCGATCGGCATCGCGCCGACGTGGCTGCTCGCAAAGGTCGCCTCCGACATGCAGAAGCCCGACGGCCTCGTCATCCTCGACGACGAAGACCTGCCGGCGAAGCTCCTGCACCTCGCTCCGGGCGACATCGCGGGCATCGGTCCAAACATCCAGCGCCGCCTCGCCGAGCACGGCATCACGACGATGGAGCAGCTGTGGGCGACGAACGCGCAGGTCTTTCGCGGCGTGTGGGGTGGAGTGCGCGGCGAGCAGATCTGGCGGCTGCTGCACGGCGAGGACCTCCCCTACTTCGAACAGAAAACCGGCCAGACGATCGGCCACGGCAACGTGCTGCCGCCCGAGCGGCGCAACCACGAGGCCGCGCTCGCCGCGCTGCATCGGCTCCTGCAGAAAGCCGCCATGCGCCTGCGCCACTCGCAGCTCTACGCCGGTGCGCTGAGCATAGCGGTCGACTACGGCGGCGAGCAGAGCTGGGCAGATGAGCTGACGCTCACCGAAACGCAGGACACGCTGCGGCTCACGCACGCGCTGAACGATTTGTGGGCGCGGCGACCGTCGAAGTTCTCCCGCCTAAAACCGTTGCGCGTGGGCGTGCACCTCACGCATCTCATCGACCTGAAGCTGCACACGCCCGATCTCTTCGAGGAAAAAACAGAAAAGGCGCGCAGCGAACTCTTCAAAGCGGTCGACCATCTCAACAAGGTTCTCGGCAAGAACACCGTCTATCTCGGCGGCGCGCACGGCGCCACGAAGGACGCGCCGATGCGCATCGCGTTCACGCGCATCCCGGAGCCGGAGATCGAGGAGATCGATCGCAGCTACGAAGGCCGGCTGAAGAAGCCGGCAAAGAAGTTGCCCCCGCCGGCGGAGCCGGAGGTGTGGTGAGGAGGACCGGCCTTCGAACGGTCCGTTCGGGCGAAATCTTCGCGCGCGATTTTCGTGCAAAGCGTGCGGAGACGTGAACGCGTCGCGCCCGTCGGAGACTGGCCTACCTCAATCCCGTGATGATGCGCGCACCGCGCTGGTGGAAGAAATACGCGTAGACCCACTGCACGAACACCGCGATGCGGTTGCGGAAGCCGATAAGGAACACGAGGTGGATCGCGAGCCAGGCCGCCCACGCGGGGAAACCGCTCAGGTGCAGCTGGCCGATCTGCGCCACGGCTTTTGAGCGACCGATCGTGGCCATGTTGCCCTTGTCGCGATAGCGGAACGGTGCGCGTTCCTGCGCCGGCCGCTCGCGCGTCGTGATGTCGAACGCAAGCTCGCGCGCCACGTGGGCCCCGGCTTGCATCGCACCTTGCGCCACGCCGGGCACGATGACGCCGTTCGCGTCGACGAGCGTCGCGAGGTCGCCGATCGCGAACACGCGCGAGTGTCCCGGCACACTGAAGTCCGGCAGGACCTTGATGCGACCGGCGCGATCGGTCTCGACGCCGAGCGTCTTCGTGATCGGCACCGCGCCGACGCCGGCGGCCCAGACGATGTTGCCCGCGCGCACGATCTGGTCGCCGAGCTGCACTTCGCCGTCGCCGATGGATTTCACGAGCGTGTTCACGCGCACCTCGACGCCGAGTTTCGTGAGCTGCTCGTGCGCGCTTGCAGAAAGATCCGACGGAAACGTCCCCAGCACGCGCGGTCCGCCCTCGACGAGAAGAATGCGCGCTTGCCGGGCGTCGATGTGATCGAAATCGCGGTAGAGCACGGTGCGCGCGAGCTCGGCAAAGGTGCCGGCGAGTTCCACACCCGTCGGCCCGCCGCCCACGACGACGGTCGTCATCAGCTCCGCGCGACGCTGGGGATCGGACTCGAGTTCGGCGCGCTCATAGGCAAGCAGCATGCGGCGGCGCAGTGTCGTGGCGTCGTCGAGCGTCTTGAGGCCGGGCGCAAATTTCTCCCACTCGTCGTGCCCGAAATAGGTCGTGCGGCCGCCAAGCGCGATCACGAGCCAGTCGAAATCGAGCATGCCAGTGTCGAGTTCCACGCGGCCCGCGGCGAGATCGATGCGTTGCACGGCGCCGAGTTGGACAACCAGGTTCGGCTTGTCGCGCAGGATGTGGCGGATCGGCTGCGCGATGTCCGGCGCGGCGAGGCCGGCGGTGGCGACCTGATAGAGCAGCGGTTGAAACAGGTGGTGGTTCTGCCGGTCCACGACGGTGACGCGCGCAACGTGCGAGGGGAAGTGCTGCGCGAAGGCGAGGCCGCCGAAGCCGGCGCCGAGGACCACCACATGCGGAAGACGAGCGGACGTGGACGCTGTCATGCGCCGAAACTAGCCCCGAATCGCGTGCAAGGCCATGGACCGAAGGGCGAAATCGCCCGTTCACGCGGCGGGTAATAGCCCGCCTTCACGCGCCGAGCAGAATGACTATTGGGAAGCGAGGCCGCGAAGGGGGAGCGTGTTGATCCCAACGCGCTCCACCGTCGGATTTCGGCGCTTTTCTCCGGGCGAAAATCGCATCTAGTTCACCGCGACATGCAAGACGCTCTCCGCCCGCTCGACGTGCAACTCATCGGTCCCGAGGTCGCCATCCGCTGGAACGATGGCACGGAGAGCTACATCGGAGTGGAGAAGCTCCGCGCGAACTCGCCCAGCGCGGAGGTGAAGGGCGAACAGGATATTTTCGGCAACCAATACGGCGGCGAAGCGAAGAAGAGCCACGCCGGGGTGGCGGTCGTCGGCTGGGAACAGGTCGGCAATTACGCGATCCGTTTCGATTTCAGCGACGGACATCGCACGGGGCTTTACAGCTACGCGCTGTTGCGGGAGCTGGGAGCGGGCTGAGGCGTGGGACGCGCGGGATGCCACCGGTAGGGGCGCTTGCCCCAAGCGCCCTTCTCTCGCTGCGGGCGGCAATGCCGAGGGCCGTTGAGGGCAACGGCCCCTACCTCACGCATCGCTGCGGCGAACGCCACACCTCGCGGGGCTGATGGTCCGCCTCCGCGTGGAGAAAAGAAGAAAGCCCGCGCGTCGGCTCAGCGGCCGGCCACGAGGCCGCGGTCGCTCGAGGTCACGAATTTCAGGAACGCTTTGAATTCATCGCTCGAGGCGAGAGCGTGGGCGTTCAGGGCGTCGAGGGCCTGGGTTCGGTTGTGACCGGCGCGGTAGAAGAGACGGAATGCGTGTTTTACCGCCTCGAGCCGCTCGGGCGAGAAACCGTGGCGTTCGAGCCCGATTTTGTTGATCGAGCGCGCGATCGCGGGATTGCCGTCGGCGATCAGATATGGCGGCACGTCCTGCACGACTTTCGACATCGCACCGACCATCACGTAGGCGCCGATGCGGCAAAACTGGTGCACGCCACACTTCGCACCGAGCGTCACGTGATCGTCGACAATGACGTGGCCGGCCAGGCCGACGGAATTGCTCGCGATGAGGTGGTTGCCGATCTGGCAATCGTGCGCGACGTGGCAGTAGGCGAGCAGCAGGTTGTCGTGGCCGATCGTGGTGAACTCGCCGTCGTTCGTCGCGGAGTGGACGCTGACGTATTCGCGAAAGACGTTGCGATCGCCGATGCGCGTGCCGGGGCGGCCGCCCTTGTATTTCAAATCCTGCGTCTTGGTGCCGATGCAGGTGAACGGGAAAATTTCGCACTGTTTCCCGACGAAGGTGTAACCCTCGACGGTGGCGTGGTGGTGCAGGACGGTGCCGTCCCCGATCGTGGTTTCGCGACCGACGAAGGAATAGGCGCCCAAAGTGACGTCGGCGCCGAGCTGCGCGCCCGGTTCGACGATGGCGGTGGGATGAATGTTCGACGCCATGGCTCAGTCCATCTGGTTGGTGTCGACGAGCGCGAACATGAGTTCGCCCGACGAGACCACCTGGCCACCGACCGAACATTCGCCTTCGGCGCACGCGATCGAGCCGCGCACCTTCGTCATCTTGACCTGGATGCTCAGCTGGTCGCCGGGGCGCACGGGCTTGCGCCACTTAACGGCGTTGCAGCTCATGAAGAGCGCGGTCTTGTTGTCGAGGCCGTTGGTGCGGCGCAACAGGAGGATGCCGGCGGCCTGCGCCATCGCCTCGATCTGGAGGACGCCCGGCATGACGGGATTGCCGGGATAATGGCCCTGGAAATACGGCTCGTTGATCGTGACGTTCTTGATCGCAGTGAGCGTTTCGTCGGTCAGCTCGACGACGCGATCGATCATGACGAACGGGTAGCGGTGAGGGATCGTGTCGAGCACGCGACGGATATCGAGCGTGGTCTCGGTGGTGATCTCGGCCTTGGGCGCGGCGGGCTTGGCGGGCTTCTTGCCGCCCTTTTTCCACGCCTCGTATTTTTCGAGCAGCAGCTTGGTGAGCTCGGCGTTGATCGCGTGACCGGGACGCGTGGCGACGATGTGGGCTTTGAGCGGCACGCCGAGCAGCGTGATGTCGCCCACGATATCAAGGATCTTGTGGCGGACGAACTCGTCGGCGAAGCGCAGCGGCTCCTTCGAGATGATCTTGTCGCCCTTAATCACGACGGCGCAGTCGAGCGAGCCGCCCTTGATCTTGCCCATCTTCAGCAGGCCTTCGATGTCCTCGTAAACCGTGAACGTGCGCGAGGCCGCCACCTGCGTGACGTAGACGTCCGGATCGATCGTGAGCGAAAGGTGCTGCGTGTGAATGCCGCGATCGTCCGCGCTGGTGCAGGAGATTTTCAGGCCGTCGTAAGGCAGCGCGATCACGGACGAGTTGCCGCGCGAGACGGAGATGGGCTCGGTGAGCGTGAAGTATTCGCGCTCGGCGTCCTGTTCGACCGGTTCGCCCTGCTGAATCATCGTCACGAATTCGCGGGCGGAGCCGTCCATGATCGGCGGCTCGCCGGCATCCATTTCGATGAGGAGATTGTCGATGCCGCAACCGCTGAGGGCGCTCAACACGTGTTCGACCGTGTGAATTTTCGCGTGTCCCTGCTGGATCGTGGTCGCGCGCACGAGGTCGGTGACGAGGTCGACGCGCGGCTTGATCTCGGGATGGCCGTGAAGGTCCATCCGCTTGAACACGATGCCGTGATTCGCCGGTGCGGGCTTGAAAGTCATGTGCACGGCGTCTCCGGTGTGCAGGGCATTGCCCTTGATGGAGACCTCGCGCAGAAGGGAGCGCTGCTTCATGTGAGTGTCCGGCCGAGTGTCCGGAGGCCCTTGGAAATGACAAGCTTGGAGATGGTTTACAGACCGCGCGGCAGGGCCATTGGCCCGGGCAAACGCGCCAGCCAGAAATTCGCCGAGACGGCTGTTGACAGAGGGAAAAGCGACTGGGTAACTCTGTCCCCTTTCCAAACTCAACTTCGATCCGCATCCGTCATGCCCGCAGCCAACGACCTCCGCAAAGGCCAAGTCATCAAGTTCAACGGCGAGCCCCACCTCGTCATGGAGACCCAGCACCGCACGCCGGGCAACCTCCGCGCTTTCGTGCAGGTGAAGATGCGCAATCTGCGCTACGGCAAGTCGCTCGAACAGCGCTTCAATTCGCCGGACCCGGTTGAAGTCCTCCCGACCGACCGTCGCACGCTCGAGTTCAGCTACGCGGATCGCGACACGTTCTCGTTCATGGATCCGGAGACCTTCGAGACTTTCGAACTGACCGCGACGATGATCGGCGACTCGAAGAACTACCTCGTCGCCGGCGGTAAAGCTGAAGTGCTCTTCATCAACGAAAACCCGGTCACGATCGACCTGCCCTCCACCGTCACGCTCAAGATCACCGAGAGCGCCGAAGGCATCAAGGGCGACACCGCCTCCAACGTTCAGAAGCCCGCCACCTGCGAGACCGGTCTGGTGATCCAAGTGCCGCTCTTCATCAAGGAAGGCGAACTGGTCCGCGTCAGCACGCTCGACGGCACCTACATGGGCCGCGCCTGAGAAAGCGGTCAGCGGTCAGCGCTCAGCGCTCAGCTTTCAGCTTTTTGAAAACAAAACCCGCGGCATGCGCCGCGGGTTTTGTTTTTGGAAGTGACTGCAAAAGGTAGGGCGCGGACTCCGGTTCGCGCCGTGATTCGCGGCGGCGAAGGGACTCGCCGCCCTACCTGCACATTGCTCAGCGCTGCCAGCTCGCCGGCGTGTATTCCATCAGCTCGATCGCGTTGCCGTCGGGATCTTTCAGCCACGCCTGCTTCGAGTGATCCATGCCGACGTTGATCGGTGTTACCTCGACGCCGCGCGCGTGTAGTGTGGCGCAGAACTGTTCGATTCCCGTCACCTCGAAGCAAAAGTGATTGTAGCACGTGCCCGCGTTCGGGCGCATCTGCGCCGGCTGCCCACCCCACTGTTTCGCCGCTCCGTGCTGATCGAAGATCTCGATGAACGTCGTCTGCCCGGTCGCGAGGTAATAGCCGAATGGCGTGCCGTCGTCGTGCTTGAGCGCAAACTTTACCGGCAGCCCGAGCACGTCGCGGTAAAACGCGAGCATCTCCGGCAAACGGTTCGACATGAAACAGAGATGCGCGAGCTGCTTGATCATGCTCGCGAAATTACCGGCCCGTCACCGGCGCGTCGAGCGCTCGGTCACCAAGGCACGGAAGTCGCATCGCGTCGGGAGATCGCCTCCACCGCGGTTCGGTAAGCGGTCGTCGCTTCGTCAGGGTTGCTGGCCGAGGTGTTCAGATCGCGAATGAGGCCATCGCGCAGCCCATAAACCCAGCCGTGCACGGTAAGGTTTTGCCCGCGCGTCCACGCGTCCTGGATCACCGTGGTGGCGCACACGTTGGCGACCTGCTCGATGACGTTCAGCTCGCACAGCCGCGCACTGCGCGCCGTGTCGTCCGGCAACTGGCAGAGGCAATTCTCGTGCTTCACCTTCACGTCCTGCACGTGTCGCAGCCAGTTGTCGGCCAGGCCCACGCGCTGGCAGCGCAGCACGGCATTCACGCCACCGCAGCCGTAGTGGCCCACGACCATGATGTGCTTCACCTTCAGCATCTCGACGGCGAACTGGATCACCGACAGCGCGTTCAGGTCCGCGTGCACGACGACGTTGGCGATATTGCGGTGAACGAACACCTCGCCGGGCAACAGCCCGATGATCTCGTTCGCCGGCACGCGCGAGTCCGAGCAGCCGATCCAGAGATACTCCGGGCTTTGTTGCCGTGACAGCTTCGCGAAAAACTCCGGATCGCGCTGCTTGATCGACGCGGCCCAGGCTTTGTTCTGTGCAAACAGGTGTGGGAGCTGATGCATGCACCCGCGACGTTGAGAGAAGTGCGGCGCGCTGGGAAGCCCTATCCGGAGACCTGCCTTGCCGCACCTCCGCAGCCTTGTGCCGCACCCCGCGCACGCTCACGATGCGGCGTATGAGAACGCGGTTCCTGTCTGCGCTGTTGCTACCCGCAGCCGCTGCCATCGCCGCGCCCAACGGAACCAAGGAATTCGTCCCGGCCTGGGCGAAAGAGGCGATCTGGTATCAGATTTTCCCGGAGCGCTTCCGCAACGGCGACCCGACCAACGATCCTCGCGCCGAGGACCTCCGCGGCGCCGATCCGACGGACCCGCCGAAAGCGTGGCACATTTCTCCGTGGGGCAGCGACTGGTTCGAACTGCAACCGTGGGAAAAACAAAACGGCGAGCCCGAACTCTGGAAGCACCTCCTGCGCCGACGCTATGGCGGCGACCTGCAAGGCATCCTCGACCGCCTGCCCTACCTGAAGCAGCTCGGCGTCACCGCGCTCTACCTGAATCCGATCTTCGACGCGCCCTCGCTGCACAAATACGACGGCGCCAGCTACCACCACATCGACCCCAACTTCGGTCCCGATCCCGTCGGCGATCGCGCGCTGATGGCACGCGAGAACCCGACTGACCCGAGCACCTGGGTCTGGACGAGGGCCGACGAACTCGCGCTCCAACTCATCGACGCTGCGCATGCGGCCGGGATGCGCATCATCTTCGACGGCGTCTTCAATCACATGGGCGTGAACTCATTCGCCTTTCGCGACGTGGTTAAAAATCAGCAGCGCTCTCCCTATCGCGACTGGTTCACCGTGAAATCCTGGAACGACGCGGCCGCCGGCACGAAGTTCGACTACGAAGGCTGGTTCGGCGCGAAGTCGCTGCCCGAATTGCGCGAAGACGAGAACGGCATCGTCGCCGGTCCACGCGCCTACATTTTCGCCGCGACCGAACGCTGGATGAATCCGAAAGACCGCGGCGCCGCGCACGGCATCGACGGCTGGCGGCTCGACGTCGCGTTCTGTGTTGCGCACCCATTCTGGAAAGCGTGGCGCACGCACGTGAAGCGCCTCAACCCCGACGCCTATCTCACCGCCGAGATCGTCGATGTGCCGGAAAAAGTCGCGCCCTACATGCAAGGCGACGAGTTCGACACCGAGATGAATTACAACTGGGCGTTCACCACGGTGGAGTTCTTCATCGATCCGCCGTCGCAACGGATCAGCGCGAGTGAGTTCGACGCGAAGCTCAAGCACCTGCGCGAACTCTATCCGCCCGGCGTTGCCAGCGTGGCGATGAATCTCCTCGGCAGCCACGACACGAACCGCATCAGCTCCTACATCCGCAATCGCGGCATCGGTCGCTACCGCGAGTGGGGCAAGTTCTACTCGCTCTCCAAAACCGCCGAGAATACCGCCTACAACGCGCGCAAGCCGGGCGAAGCCGACTACGCGCTGCAAAAGCTGCTCGTGATTTTTCAAATGACCTACCCCGGCGCGCCGATGATCTACTACGGCGACGAAGTCGGCCTGTGGGGCGGCAACGATCCCGATTGCCGCAAGCCGATGCTCTGGCCCGACCTCGCCTACGCCGACGAAGTCTACGGTCCCGACGCAAAGACGAAACACGAGCCCGACAAAGTCGAAATCCGCCGCGACCTCCTTGAACACTATCGGAAGCTCATCGCGCTCCGCCGCGCGCACCCCGCCCTGCTGCGCGGCGATTACCGCACGCTGCTCGCCGACGACACGCGCGACCTCTTCGCGTTCGAACGCACGCTCGGCAACGAACGCGTGCTCGTGATCTTGAACAACGCCGAACAACCGACGACACACCTCGTGAGCAACCTCGACGACGGCGCCTACCGCGACGAGCTCTCCGGCACCGTTTACGAAGCCCACGACGGCCAACTCACTGTCGCGATTCCCGCCAAGTGGGCCGTCGTCCTCACCGCGAGCGACCAGTAATGTAGGGGCGCGCCGCGTGCGCGCCCGACGCGTTGCCCCCGCCGTCCTCGGGCGCGGTCAAGCCGCGCCCCTACGATCTCAGAGCGATCCCCGGCTGCAGCCCGTGCGGCACCCGCAAATGTCGCGCGAGTCCGTCGGGATCGGAAAACAGCGAAAACCCGTTCACATCCGACAACCGAGAAAACTCCCGCGCGTCGTCAAACCGTGCCGCGCTATCACGATTTTCCGCAGCGCCGCGGCATGCCTTTCCTCGAGCGGTCGATCCTGATCCTCGTCCGCGTCGGTGTGGCGCTGGCCGACCGATCGCCGGCACGAGTCCCCGTCCTTGCACTCCTGTCCGGAAAAAGCGCGCTCCGCCCCCGACGATCGAATCGGCGACTTCGCTCCGCAATTCACGACCGTCGCCCGAAAAAGCCATGCCGTGCTCGCAGCGAGCGCACCGTAACGTAGCCACCCGCCCGGCCCCGCGCCAACCGGGCGTGCACCGACCGCCTCAGGGCGACAGCGTGAATATGATCGGGTGCGAAACCAGGACGCGCACGGACTTGCCGTCCTTTTTCGCCGGCCGGAACCGCCACTGCTTCACGGCCGCCACGGCGGCGTGGCCAAATTGCTCGTCGTTCGCGGCGATGACCTGCACCTGCTCGGTTCGGCCCTTTTCGTTGATGAGATAGGCGATCTGAACCTCGCCCTTCACATCGCGATCGCGCCACTCACCGGGGTAGCTCGGCGGCGGAGTCTTCACCGCGTCGGGGGGGACACTCACGTCCTTCGGATACAAGAACGTGCCGGTGAAGGTCGCGTCACTCTTGACCGGCTTCAAAATCGGCGGTTGCGCGCCGAGCGCGCACGCGGCCACACAAAACAATACAATCAGCTTCTTCATAAGAGATGCGGCCCGTGCGGGAACTACGCCGCGCCACCCCGCCGCCGTCAAGCTCCGGCTTCCGCCCTCCCGCGCACCCATGGTTCGACGGAGTCCGGACTCATCGCCGCGATCATGCACTCGCCGCAACGCTGTCGCGCTTGGGCGATCGCGCCCGCGCATCCACGATGCCTGTCCGTCACCGTCACACCACGCGCGCCCACAGCACCTTGAGATAACGACTCTCGAGACAGTTCGAGTAAACCGGATGATCCACGCCTGGTCCGGTGCGGTCGAAGAGTTGCAGGCGGCGATTCAGGCGGTGCACGCCCTTGATCACCACTTGCTCGAAATCCTCGAGCGAAACGAGGCCCGAGCACGAGCAGGTCACGAACAGACCACCCGGTTTCACGAGGCTCGCGGCGATGGTGTTCAGGTCGGCGTATTTCCGCATGCCTTCCGCCGCGCCCGCCGGCTCGCGCGTCATGACGAATTTCGGCGGATCGCACATCACGAGATCGAACTGCTCGCCGTTTTTCTGCATCTGCCGGGCGTAAGCGAACGCGTCGGCGTGCACCCACTTCAGTTTGTTCGGCGACACCTGGTTGAGGTTCGCATTGCGGCGGCCCTGCGCGACGGCCTTTTCGTCGAGGTCAACCGCGGTGACTTCAGTCGCGCCGCCCATCGCCGCGTTGATCGAGAAACCGCCCGTGTAACTGCACAGATCGAGCACACGCGCGCCCTTCGCGAGCTGGCCGAACCGTCGGCGATTGTCGCGCTGGTCGCAGAAGAAACCGGTCTTGTGTCCCTCGGCGAAATCCACCTCGAAGCGCACGCCGTGCTCGCGAATGCGCACCTTGTCGGGCGCGCTCGCGGTGAGTTCCTTCATCATCGACGGCTTGATGCCCTCAAGGCTGCCGAGATCGTGATCGACGTGCACGCGCACGTGTTTCGTGCCGAGCAGTTCGTGGAGCAGCGGGAGCCACTTCGGCAGCCGCTGGAAAATGCCGAGCGAGTAAACGTCGCAGAACAGCGTGTCGCCGTAGCGATCGATCGTGAGCCCGCTGATGCCATCGCCGTCGGAGCCGACGACGCGATACGCGTCCGTCACTTCGTCGAGCTTGAACAAGTCGCGCCGCAGCGCGACCGCCCGCCGCAGCGCCGTTTCGAAGTAATCCTCGCCGACCGCCTCCGCCGTGTGCGTGACGACGCGCAGCGGCATCTTCGCGCGGGGATTGTAGAGGCCCGCGCCGATGCGGTTGCCGAACTTGTCGTAGACGGAAACGAAATCGCCCGGTCGCGCGCCGGGCGAGACGTCGCCGAGCATGCGCGGGAAGATCGCCGGCTGGAACGTGACGAACTTCAGTTGCGCCCACGGCCGCGGCCATTGCGCCTTTTCTTCAGGCGTGGCCGGACGCGCCTTCTCACGCATGAGCGGGTTTGGCTCCGGCGCGGCTGCCGGCTGGTTTTCCAGTTCGTCGTCGTATTCTTCGGCCATCGCCCCACGGAAACGCCCGCGCCCCCGGTCCGCCACTCATTTCTTCGCGCCGCCGGTCAGTCATTTTGATGAATCCACGGAGGCGCGTCGCGACACTTACCCGTGAACCTTCCCGTATGAGAACACCATCACTCCTTGCCACCCTGCTCTGCTGCGCGGCCGCCCTGCTGCCCGCCGCCCATGCCTCGGCCTCCGCTCTTGAGTGGCAGGCGCTCGCAAACGAACTGCGCTCCGCCGAACAGTCCGTCGCTTGGGATTCGCTGACGCCGTCGCAGCACCTCCGCGCCAAGGAGGCGCTGCTGCAACGGGCACTCACGGCCGCCCTCACCTACTACGATGCACATCCGCAGGACCCGTATCGTTGGGACGCGGTGCTGCTCGCCGACCGCGTCAAGCCCGCGTTCATCCGCGCGATCCTGCCGGACTACGATCAGCATCCAAGTCCGGCTAACGTCGTGACCGACGAGGCGGCGAAAAAGGCCAGCCGCCAACGCGTGGCGGCGCTCATGGCCGCACTCGAGCAAGCACCCGACCTGCCGGCATCGGTGCGCAGTGCCCGCGAAAAAAAGAAGCTCGCCCACGGATTCTCGACCGCCGGCCAGCCAGACAAAACCACCGACTGGCCCGCGCTTGAAGCGCGCGTGGACGCCTTCGCGCGGGACTTTCCTGATGGCGACGACGCGGTCGGCATCGAGATGAACTTCATCCGCACCCTCGAGAAGCTCCGCCCCGCGGAGGTGCCCGCGCGGCTTCAACGTGCAGCACAGAGCCAGCATCCCGGCGTCCGCCGTTTCGCGGAGTCACGCCTGCGTCTCGAGCAGGCGCGCACGGAGCCGCTTGAGCTCGCGTTCACCGCCCTCGACGGGCGAGCGGTCGACCTGGCCGCGCTGCGCGGAAAAGTCGTGTTGCTCGATTTCTGGGCGACGTGGTGCGGCCCCTGCCTGGCCGAGTTGCCTAACGTGAAGGCAGTCTACGATCGCTACCACGACCGCGGCTTCGAGATCGTCGGCGTAGCCCTCGACCGCGAAGCCGACCGCGCCAAACTCACCGAGTTTCTCCGCGTCAACGCTCTCCCTTGGCCGCAATACTTCGACGGGCGCACTTGGGAAAACACCCTCGCGCGACGCTTCGGCGTCAACGCGATCCCGGCTGCATTTCTCCTCGGCCGGGACGGCCGGCTCGTGAGCGATGACGTGCGCGGCGCCCGCCTCGAAGTTGAAGTCAAACGCCTGCTCGGGCTATGAAATCGGCGGCCGTTGAATCCAATCGGCCGCGCCGCGACACTCACTCTTACCAACCCACATCCATGTCCCCCATCGTCATCATCTTCGCCATCGGCGGCATGCTCATCGCCACCACCGTGGCGCTCGCGGCGCTCTATTTCAGTCACAAACGCCGTGAACAGTGGCACCAGACCGCGCGCGTTGCGCTCGAGAAAGGTCAACCACTGCCGCCGGCGGTGAATCTCGGCGAGGACGCCGAAGATTTTCCGCCACCGAACACCAGTCTCGCCGACTGGCAGGCCGCGCGGCGCGCGGAATCGCGTTCGCAGACCGTGAAGGGCGCCCTCGTGCTGATCGCCTTGGGTGCCGGCCTCCAGGTGTTCCTCTACTCGGTCCGTGCCCGTGTCGGATGGATCGGCGTCATTCCCGGTTTCATCGGCGTCGCGCTGCTCCTGCACACCGTGTTCGAGTCGCTGTTCTATAAACCCAACTCGTCCTCCCGCCCGCCGCAATCGTGACGTCCGACTCCGAGCTGATCGCGCGCGCCCTCGCGAGCGACGACCGGGCTGCCTTCGGTGAACTGGTGCGCCGTCACCAGTCCGCCGTCCGGCATTTTCTCCGCCACCTCACACGCGGCGATGCCGCCACGGCGGACGATCTCGCACAGGACACGTTCGTGGACGCGCACCGCAAGCTTGGCACCTTTCGCGCGCAATCGACCTTCCCGACCTGGCTCCTCGGCATCGCGCACAATCACTGGCGCAACGCCCGCCGCCGCCAGCGCAGCGTGCCCCTCAAATCCGAACACCTCGCCACGCTCGAGCCACAACCGGCCGCGGCAACGACCAGCGATCTCCAACACGATCTCGCGGCCGCGCTGCGCGAACTCGCCGCGGACGAGCAGACGGCGCTCCACCTCGCCTACCAGCAAGGCCTCTCGCACAGCGAAATCGCCGCGATCCTCGATTGGCCGCTCGGCACGGTGAAAACCCACCTCGCTCGCGGCAAAGACAAACTCCGACTCCTCCTCGCGTCATGGAATCCGACCCTCTGAGCAACACGCCTTCCGAAAACGACCGGCTCGAGGCGTTGCTGCGCGCGCACTTTTCCCCTGCCGCTCATCCGCTGGCTGATGATGGTTTCAGCACGCGCGTCTTGCACGCGCTGCCCGCGCCGGCTCCGACGCTTGGGCCCGCAGAGTTCGATCGGCTCGAGCGTGAAGTCGTGGCCGAGAGAACACGCCGCGCGTGGTTTGGCGTCGCAGGCGCGGCGGCGGGGTTGGTCACGTTCTACGTGGCCAACGGTGGCGTCGTCGCGTTCGCGGCACGGGCAATGCAGACGTTCGAAGAATTGCCGCCAGACCTGACGCTGCCGACCCTGGACGCCGATCCGCTGGCGTTGGCGACTGCGGCGGCGATCACGCTCGTATCGCTGGCGTTCGTGTATCGCTCGACGCAGGCCCCGCGAAAATGGTGACGAGAAATCCTGTAACCTCACTCGTCGCGGTCAGTTGGCGTAGAAGCTCTTCGTTCCGCTTTCTCCGCATGTTTCGCCGACACCTCATCGCCGCGTCCGTCATCATTCTGTCTCTAGCGAGAGCAGTCGCTGCCGACACCCCGCCGCCCAGCGCTTTCGCCGAGGCCCTCGCCGATCTGAAGCGAGAACGAATCAACGCGGCGACGATCGGCTCGACCCTCGCGAAAGCTACCGCCGCCAGCGACGCCGCCTTCGCGCGGATCGCGTTGGAATCGCTCGGGCCGCGGGAAATCGCCGAACTGGTCCGTTGGCGGGCGTTCGATTACGGCGGCGACACGGCCAAGGCGCGCGCGAAGACGGCCGCGCAACAGTTGGAAACCGCCGCGGCCGCGCCGGACATCGACGGCGCGCTCGCGTTGGCTTTGCGCACCATTCTCAGCGCGCCGGCCGGCATCAAAGGCGAGGCACGCGAGAAACTGGTCGCCGCGACGCTGCAGCATCCCGATTACGTGACGCTGCTGAACGGCGAATTCGGCGACCTCGCGCTCGACGCGGCGTGTCGCGTCGGCCTGCGCGACGAAGATCATCGCGACTTCGTGCTCAGTCTCGCCGGGAAACTGGATGCCGCAAAATCCGTGGCCGCGAGCAGCTCGGTGCGGGAATACTGGTCGAAGATCAAACAGGCCATCCCGGAGGGCGAAGCGCGCCAGAACGCGCGCCAGCAACTGGCCGACTACCTCACCGCTGCGCTTGCGCGCGGCGGCAACACCTTTGATCCCGGCCGCCGCGAACGCATCGACGACGCGCTCGCGCAGCTGAACAGCCCGGCGGCGCGCGGCCAGCAACTCGAAGGCAACCCGGCGCCCGAGTTGCACTTCGTCTGGAGCAACGCAGGCGATTGGAAATCGCTGGCCGATCTGCGCGGCAAAGTGGTGGTCCTGGACTTCTGGGCGACGTGGTGCGGCGCGTGCATCGAGTCGTTCCCGGAAGTCGCGAAACTGGCGGAACGTTATCGCGGCACGGACGTGGTCGTCCTCGGCGTGACGAGCCTGCAAGGCGCAGTGTTCGGCTTGCCGGGGCGCGGCACCGTCGACTGCCGCGGCGATCCGGAAAAGGAACTCGGCCTGCTGCCAGAGTTCATCACGGCTCGCGGCATCACGTGGCCGGTTGCGGTCAGTCGCGAGAAAGTCATGAACCCGGACTACGGCATCAACGGCATTCCGACGATGGTGGTCATCGCGCCGGACGGCACGGTGCGGAAAAAGATCGAAGGTTTTGCGCACGCAGAACTCGTGAGCCAGATCGACGGCTTGCTGCGCGAGTTTCGCCTGCGCACGCCACTCGTCTCGGCAGCGAGCGACTAAACGGTCGTGCGTCGGACCTACCGCGCAAAAAAAGGGCCGGTCCCGTGTGCACAGGACCGGCCAGGGGCGCCGAAAGCAACGGCGGCAAAACTTGTCTGGCGTCAGGCGACGCGCTCGACGACGAGCGGCGGCGGAATCGGGCGCTTCGGGGCGAGGCGGTAGGCTTCCTTGAAGTAGTCCAGCGCCTGCTCGAGCTTCGATTCGTCGTTGTAGTGAATCATCATCAGCGGCTCGCCTTGCTTCACCTGCGTGCCGACCTTCTTGATCTCGGAAACGCCGACCGCGTGGTCGACCTTGCCGTGCGAGTCCTTGCCGGCACCGAGAATGGAAACACCCTTGGCGATGAACGCGGCGTTGATCGTGTGCACGTAGCCGCGCTTTGGCGCGGGCAGCTTGCGAATGTGTTTCGCGGTCGGGAATTTTTCCGGATGATCGATGAAGGACGTGTCGCCGCCTTGCGCGCGGATCATGTCCTTGAACTTCTCGAGCGCGGAGCCGTCGCTGAGGTGGCGCTGCACGGTCTGCTTGGCCGAGAGAGTGGAGCCCGCGACGCCGGCGAGGCGCACGATTTCCATGCCGAGCTTGAGGACGAGTTCCTTCATGTCCTCCGGGCCTTCGCCCTTGAGGAGCTGGATCGCCTCCTTGATCTCGAGCGCGGTGCCGACGGAGTCGCCGAGCGGCTGGTTCATGTCGGTCACGAGCGCGACGCAGCGGCGCTTCATGGAACGGCCGACGCGGGTCATGGAGCGCGCGAGCTGCTTGGCCTGCTCGAGATCCTTGATGAAGGAGCCGTTGCCCCACTTCACGTCAATCACGAGACCTTCCGCGCCCTCGGCGAGCTTTTTGGAAAGCACGCTGCCGGTGATGAGCGGGAGACTCGGGATCGTGCCGGTGTCGAGGCGGAGGTCGTAGAATTTCTGGTCGGCCGGAGCGAGTTCCTTGCTCTGCTCGACGATCGCGCCGCCGACACGCGCGAGTTGATCGGTGAACTGCTGGATCGAGAGGTGGCTTTTGAAGCCGGGCACGGCCGCGAGCTTGTCGAGCGCGCTGATGACGAATTGCTGTTCGACTCCGACCATCATCGGGACGACGACGCCGCTGGCCATCGCGAGGGGCGCGAGCACGAGCGCGGTTTTGTCGCCGACGCCGCCGGTGGAATACTTGTCGATCTTCGGCTTCGTGATGTGCGAGAGATCGATCACTTCGCCGGAGAGCATCATTTCCTCCGTGAGAATCGCCGTCTCCTGCGCGGACATGTTGGCGAAATAAATCGCCATCAGGAGCGCAGCGAGCTGGTGCTGAGGCATCTCCCCGTCGAGGGTCGAGTCGATCAGATAGCGAATCTCCTCTTGGGTGAATTCGCCATTGTCGCGCTTTTTCTCGATCAACGAGGTGAACGACGGCTTGATGAAACGGCGCGTCGGAATGGGACGTTTTCTCATGGAATGGTTACGGTGTATAAAGAAGCCCGGCCGGGCCGGGCGGCGCAAAGCCCGGAAAGGCAAAGAGTTTTGCCGCTTTTAGCAAGTCTAAAGTCACGATAGCACGCAGTTTGCAGGAGTTTTTCGGGTGCTGATTCCATCCCAGGTCTCCCCGCAAAAATCCTTCTTGCTCAGCGCCAAGCGCAATTTCTGAATGCTCGGATGGACCTTCCGTTTCACGTCGCCAGCCATGTTGATGCGGCCCTGCGGGCTGCCGCCACCCGTTTGGGGTTGGCGGACCGCGGTTTCGAGCCCGAGGTCCGCGTCGCCGACCCGGCGCACGGCGATTTCCAGGCCAACGGCGCGCTCGCTTTTGCCAAACGCGAGAAGCAAAACCCGCGCGCGCTCGCGCAGCAAGTCGTCGACGCCCTCGAGGCGGACACGAAGGCCGCGTTCGACATCACGCTCGCCGGTCCGGGCTTCATCAATTTTCGCCTGAAACCCGCCACGCTGCTCGGGTGGCTGCGTGCCTACGATTCCGAGGAGCATCTACACTCGGGCGCCGCCACAGCGCACGCACAGCAAACCTGGGTCGTCGACTACTCGTCGCCGAACACCGCGAAGCAAATGCACGTCGGCCATCTGCGCTCGGCGGTGATCGGCGAGGCGATCTGCCGCCTGCTGGCGTTCACCGGCGCGCGCGTGATCCGCGACAACCACCTCGGCGACTGGGGCACGCAGTTCGGCAAACTCATCTACGGTTACAAGCGCTGGGCCGATCCCGCCGCGCTCGCCGCCGACGCCATCGAGGAACTCGAGCGCCTCTACAAACTCGGCAACAACGCCACGCCCGACGGCTCGCCGGAACTCGACGAAGCGCGCCGTGAACTCGTGAAGCTCCAGAGCGGCGATCCCGAAAACGTCGCACTCTGGCGGAAATTCTCCGAGGTCAGCCTCGCCGCGTTCCAGCAGATCTACGACCGCCTCGGCATCAAGTTCGACCACAACCTCGGCGAGTCGTTCTACAACGACAAGGTCGAGCGCGTTTACCGCGAGCTCACCGAAACCGGCCTCGCGCAGGAAAGCGAAGGCGCGCTCGTCGTCTTCCACCCGGAGCATCCGCGCTTCAAGACGCAGCCGTTTCTCGTGCGCAAGGCCGACGGCGCGTCGAACTATGCGTCAACCGATCTCGCCACCGCGGCGTATCGCGCCGAGCACTTCAAGGCCGACGGCATCGTCGTCGTCACCGATTTCCGCCAGGCGGATCACTTCGAACAACTCTACCTCACGGTGAGAAAATGGTTCGCGGCGAAAAACTATCGCGTGCCCGAGCTGCACCACGTTACCTTCGGCGCCGTCACCGGCGAGGACGGCAAAGCGCTCAAGACCCGCAGCGGCGACGTGATCAAGCTCAAGGCCCTGCTCGACGAGGCGGAAGAGCGCGCGTTCGCGCTCGTCACCGAGAAGAGTCCCGAGCTCCCCGAAGCCGAGCGCCGCGACATCGCGCGCGCCGTGGGCATCGGCTCCGTGCAATACGCCGATCTCTCGCAGAACCG
Organism: Candidatus Didemnitutus sp.; assembly: GCA_041906465.1. Lineage (GTDB taxonomy): Bacteria > Verrucomicrobiota > Verrucomicrobiia > Opitutales > Opitutaceae > Didemnitutus. Next base: position 140,183 of record JAYRJE010000005.1, read on the forward strand.
CTCGAGCAATTACGTGTTCTCGTGGGACAAGATGCTCGCGCTCGACGGCAACACCGCACCCTACCTGCTCTACGCGGTCGCACGCGTCCGCTCCATTTTCCGCAAGGCCGAACTCGATCCCGCGCAGCCGCCCGTCGCCGGTGCCTCCGCGCCCGAGACGCCGCAGGAACTCGCGCTCGCGCGCAAGCTCGTGCAGTTCGCCGACGCCGTGCAACTCGCCACGAACCAGCTGCGGCCGCACTTCCTCTGCTTGTATCTCTACGAGCTCGCCGGCGCCTACAGTGCGTTCTACGCCGCGGACAAGGTCATCGTCGACGATCCCGCCGTGCGCGCGCGCCGGTTGCTGCTCTGCCACCGCACGCTGATCGTGCTCGAGACCGGCCTGCACCTGCTCGGCCTGCGCACGCTCGAGCGGATGTGAGTGGTGGGCAGCCAAGCGCCTGGCTCGCCAATCCCGACGTTCGTCGCGGTCTGGCTGTTTTTGCAAGTCTCGCGCTCACGCCGCTCGCGATGCGCGCGCTGGGTCACCTGGCTCCTCCGCGGCAAATTTCCGCCCGCGAATCCGATCACCTCAAATCCCGATATTCGAAAATCGAAGGGTGGTCGGAGGTTGTAGCGATCGTCAGCATCTGGATTTCTTTGCTCGCTTGGTTCCGCGGCGGCGGCGGGGATTCCTACTGGTTGTTGGCTTTTGGGTTCGGCTGGATGTGCATCGCACCGGTGCTCTTTGTCGCCACAGCCACAGCGCTCAGGAGAGATTTGTTTTGGACTGAATTCTGGCGACACCACGAATGGAAACACGGCGTGAACTTACACGTGCTGGCGGCGACATACGCGACCGGTTGCGTGGTGGGAATCCTGGCAACGGCCAATCTCCTTTTCACGCGCTAGATCGAGTTCGGACTTGGCCTCACCGCAGGCGCAGGCTTTGGAAATCCACGCAAGTTTCCCTCCCGGTCCAGCACCGGGCCGTTCGCGGACCAATTCACTCTTGCGACACCCTCGCGCGCGCCCAACATTCGCGCCACCATGTCGAGCGGCGCTTCCTCCTCCAACGGCCCTGATTATTACGTCCGTGGCATCAACGACGCGGAAGCGCGCGGTCCGTTCACCGTCGACCAACTCGCTTCCCTCGCCGAGGCCGGCCAGGTCACGCCCGAAACCTATTACTACGACGCCAACACCGAGCAGTGGCTCACCCTGGCGAGCAATGCCGAACTGAAGGCCGCCATCTGGCCCGAGAAAAAGAAGCTCGGCTTCAAGGAAAAGGAGTTCAAGGCGGTCAACAAAGCCGAAGACGCCGCTCCTGCGATCACAGTCCAGCAGTTCCTCGATGCCGCCGAAGGCAAGACCGACGACACGAAGGGCAAGAAGGACAAATCCCTCGACATGATGAAGGCCGCCATGTGGGGCACCAAGGGCGCGGCCGTGATCATGTTCATCAGCGCGATCGCGCTGATGCTGCCCGGACTCGAGGCGCTCACCGCGATGGATTTCGGCAAACTTCTCGACAAGCCGCTCGTGTTTCTCGGTGTGCTCGACCTTTTCATCGGACTGTTGCTCCTGCTCGGCGTGATCAGCCTTTACCCCTTCGTTCGCTTTCGCGCGGTCTTCGGCCTCGGCTTTCTCGGTTTCATCCTCTGGACGCAGGGCAATCCCTCCGCCATCGTCGCCCTCGCCGCCGGTTCGGCCGGACTCTACTTCAGCACGATTTTCCTGAATTACGTTCCACTCGGGGTCGCACTCCTCGCCGGCATCGGCGGCATGGGGGCACTCGCGGCGATGAATTTGTTCTAAGCTCCCCGGCCCGCGTGGCCGCGCTCGCATGAACGGACCGCAACAACTGGCCGCGCGCCTGCATCGCCTGTGGAACACGGATATCTGGGCCGCGGCTACCGCGCGCGACCGGTCACTCAAAGGCCGCGGCTACGCCGTGCTCCGCGTGCTCTCGATCACGATCTCGGGCCTGCAGGAACTCAAGGTCGCCGCTCGCGCCGCCGCGCTCAGTTACAGCTCGCTGCTCGGCATCGGTCCGCTCGTCGCGCTCACGGTGCTGATCGCCGGCTTCGCCCTCGGCGACCGCGATCCTGTCGTGCTCGCGCGGAGCCTGAACAACATCATCAGCTTCGTCGCACCGCAGGTGGCGCAGTTCGATCGCGCGACCGGAGCCGCCGAGGCCCAGCACCACACTCCGCCCGAGCTGCACGCGGCGCCCCCGCCCGGGCAGCCCGTCGCAAACGCGCCTCAACCCGACCCGGAACTCGTCAAGTTCATCACGCGCCTCATCGAGAGTTCGCGCTCCGGCACGGCCGGCGCGGTGGGCCTGCTCACCTTGCTGATCATCGCCGTGCAGCTGTTCACGACGGTCGAGAACGCCTTCAACGACATCTGGGGAGTGCGCCGCGGCCGCAGTTGGCTGACGCGGATCGTTTACTACTGGACCGTGATCACGCTGGGCGCGCTGTTGTTCTTCACCTCGTTCACGCTGCTCTCGGCGGGCACTGTCGTTGGCGTGTTTTTGGAAAAACTACCGGGTGGCGAGCAGCTGAAGGCACTGTTCGTCTGGATGCTGCCGTCGTCGTCGGCCGTCCTTCTCATCATCGTCCTGACGCTCTTCTACCGTGCGATTCCGAACACCCGCGTCCGGTGGGGCGCCGCCGTGATTGGCGCCATCGTGGTCACGGCACTGTTGTTTCTGAACAACACGCTGGCGTTTCTTTATGTGAAACGCGTGGTGCTCTCGAAGAGTCTCTATGGCTCGGTCGCCCTGCCGATCGTGCTGATGCTCGGCCTTTACATCTTCTGGTTCTTCGTGCTCGTCGGCGGCCAGATCACCTACGCCGTGCAAAACGTCCACTACCGCAGCAGCCAGACGGCGTGGCACAGCCTCAATCACTTCGCTCGCGAGAGTTTGTCCTTGCTCGTGCTCCTGCTGATCGCGCGGCGTTTCAAGGAGTGCCTGCCACCCTACTCCGTCACGCAACTGGCCCATCGCATCCGCGTGCCTTCGCAGGTCCTCAACGAAAGCCTTAACCGCCTGTGCGACCTCGAGCTCATCGCCCAGCTGCCTTCGGCCGAGGACAAGGACCCGAACGACTATCGTTACCAGCCCGCGCGCCCGCTGAACAAGGTGACGCTCCTCCAATTCCAGCAGCTCTTCACGCACTACGGTGAATCACCCAGCGGCGAGATGCTCGACAGCGTCGACCCGATTCTCGCGCATTATCACGCCCGCCTCGCCGCCACGTTGCCCGAAGCCCTCGGCCAGAAAACCATCGACGAGTTGCTGGAGACCTTCGAATCGACCGTGACGCGCGCGCCGTTCGCCGCACCCGGCAGCGCCTGATGATCGACGCCATGCGCGACTGGTTGCTTTGCCGCCGAAAGCAAACCGCTCGCCCGGCTGAACACCCGGACGAGCGGCACGTAGGTTGCTAGACTAGCCTTAATTCACTTGGTGTAGGTGACCCAACACGCAGGCAGACCCTACCACAGAAACGCGGCGCCGTCTGTCCGACTGGAGATAAACCTGCTGTCCGGCTTTCTCTGACGCCTCACAACACGCCTTCGGTCCAGCGCACGGCGGCGCGCATCAGTTCCGCTGCGTCCGCCAGCCCGAGCTTGTCCTTGATGCGCGCCTGATACTCCTGAACGGTCTTCATGCTCACGCCGAGATCCGTGGCGATGCGCTTGGTCGCGTGGCCTTCACCCATGCGGCGAAACACCTCGAGTTCACGATCGCTGAGCGCATCAACTGATCCGGTCGTCTGCCGCCGTCCCACCATGCGCTCGGCCAGGCGCGCCAGCACTTCCGGATTCGCGTAGACATTGCCGCTGCGCACGGTGCGGATCGCTTCGACAATCCGCGTCGTCGACTCGCGCTTCATCACGTAACCCGCCGCGCCGGCGCGCAGCGCGCGCTCCACTTGCGCGAGTTCCTCGTGCATCGAAAGCACGATCACCTGCACCGCCGGCAGCTGCGCCCGCAGGTCCTTGATCAGATCCAGTCCGGTGCCGCTGCGCAGCGTGAGATCCACGATGGCAATGTGCGGTGGACTCGCGCGCATCGCCGCGAGCGCGCCGGCCGCGTCTTCGGCCTGGCCGACGACCTCGAAACCAGGTTCGCCCCGCAGCAACTGCTCCAGCCACTCGCGCACGAGCGGATGGTCATCCACCAGAAAGATTCGGACCGGATCAGGATTCATGGGAAAATCGGACCGGCGACCCCAGCGGCACCACGCACCTCACCCGCGTGCCCCGCCCGCGTTGCGCGGTGATCATCAGGTTCGAGCCGAGATGCTCCGCCCGGTGCTGCATGATCCGCAGTCCCATGCCTTCGTTGCGCTCCCCTTCCGGAGGCAAACCGCGGCCATCATCTTCGACCATCACCAGCAAATTGCCTCCTTCCTCCCGCAACGTGAGCGCGACCCGCTTCGCCCCACTGTGCCGGCAGGCGTTGCGCAACGCCTCCTGCGCGATGCGAAAAACCTGGGCGGCGCGCGACGCATCGCGCAATCCCGCCGGCGTCTCCACGCGCGCGACACACTCCACCGCGGGAAACTGCTGCCGCAATCCCGCACACAGTTCCTCCAATTCCGACTCCAAGCGCTCCGGCTCAACCCGCTCCAGCAGGAGACCGCGCGCCAGCTGGCGGGTTTGCGCGATGCCCTGCTCCACCAGATCAGCGATCTTGCGCGCCTCGCGCGCGCCGCTCTCGTCGCGACCATGCAACCGGTGCGCAAGCACCTGCGCCGCCATCGCCGTGCCCACGAGGTGCTGTCCCAGTTGATCGTGCAGCTCCCGCCCCATCGCGCTGCGCTCACTCTCGCTCAACTCCAGCAGCTCCCGCTGCACCTGCTGCCGCTTCAACGTCTCGCGCTCGAGCTCCTCGGTGCGCTCCCGCACGCGTTGCTCCAGTTGCCGGTGCAGTTGGATCAGCGCGTGCAAAATCCAAATCACCGAGAAATAGATCAGCAGCGCCGACGCGGAATTCCACCACAGCCATGTTTCCTGAAACGACTGCGGCGCATCGGTCAGGTCCGCCACCACGCGAACCGCCCAGCACGCCAGCGCCGTGAGCGAAGCGGCGCCCAGCCCCAACCACACCACCGACAAAGCCACCGGCACCAGATAGAAGAAGCCCATCGAGACGCGCGTGCCCGTCATGTAATCGATGAAACCGATCGCCACCAGAAACAGCCCAATCCAAACCAGCGCGCCCGTGCGTCCGCTTTTCGGCATCCCTGTGAGACGCTCCAGCGTCCACCCGGTCACCCGCGCCCAGATGCGCGTGGCTGTTTTTGCCGTGGGTCGACCCGAGGAGACCATGGCTCCTTGCTAGTCACCCGAGCGCGCGGGCCAACCGTATTCTGAATCAAAATCGTGTCCGCTCGCGCCTGACGCGCGCGCCCGCCCGCGTCAGCTACCCCAAGGACAAACCGCATCGCAACACCGACCGGAACCCGCGGTTGACAGCCCCGCGCGCGCCGCCTAGCGACTTCAGTTTCCATTCCATGATTTCCTGGATCCAAACCTACTTCCAGAAGCACTTCCGCACGGTTTTCGCGGTGCTCCTGGCTGGCGTCATCATCTCGTTCGTGTTCACCATCGGCGCCGCGCCTGGCATCGGCCGCGCAGGCAACAAGGTGCTCGAGCAGCCTTTCTTCGGCCACAACCTCGGCAACGAGCAGGAGGCCCGCCGCGTGTTCGGTGACGGCAATTTCTCCGCTCAGCTCCGCGGCGCCTATCAAGCCAGCGGCGCGCAGCTCCAGGAATACTCCCTCACCCGCATCGCCGGCCTCGCGCTCGCCGACGAGCTCCACGTCCCGGTTCCCACCGAGAAGGAAGTCGGCGCGTTCATCGCCACGCTGCCGGCCTTCAAGGACGAGAACGGCGCCTTCAACTCGACCCGCTACAAGCAATTCGAGGACAGCCTCAAGACCTCGCGCGACTTCACGATCGCCGACGCCAACCGCGTGTTCCGCGACGACACCCGCCTCGAAGCACTCGGCAAAGTCATCGCCGGCCCGGGCTACGTTCTCCCCTCCGACGTCGCCGAGCAGCTCAAGCGCGCCGACGCCACCTGGTCTCTCGTCACCGCCTCCCGCGACTATGCCGCCTTCGACGCCGGCGTGCAGGTCAACGACGTCGCGCTTCAGAAATTTTTCGAGGAAAACGCATTTCGCTACGAAATTCCGGCGCGCCCGAAGCTGACCCTCGTGGAGTTCAAATCCGCCGAGTTCGCGCCGCCGACCCCGCCGAGCGAGCAGGAAATGCGCGCTTTCTACGAGGCGAACAAGGAGCGCTTCCCCGCCCCGGCCGAAGCCAAAACTGACGACAAAAAGCCCGCCGTCGCCCTCAATGCCGACGCCGCGAAGACGGACGATTTCCCGAAGGTCCGCGCGCAGGTCGAGCAAACGATGAAGGATCTCGCCGCCCGCAGCCGCGCCTCCAAGGCCGCCAACGACTTCACCGTCGCCATCTACGAGCGCAAGGCCACCGCCAACTCCGCCGACCTCACCGCCCTCCTCACCGCGCAACATCGCACCGCCTTGCAATTGCCGCTCTTCACCTTCGACAGCCCGCCCGCCGACCGCCCGTGGCTCGCAAACTACGCCGAGCAAATTTCCCGCCTCGACAAGGACCGCTTCTTCTCCGACCCGGTCCCGTCGCCCGAAGGCTACGTCGTGCTGCTGTGGAACGACACTGTCGCCGGCCACAAGCCCATGCTCAACGAGGTGAAGGACAAGGTCACCGCCGACTACAAGGACGCCGAGAAGCGCAAGCGTTTCGTCGAGTCCGGCAAGGCGCTCCGCACGAAACTCGAAGCGGCCGCCAAAGCCGGAAACTTCGAAGAAATCGCGAAGGCCGAGAAGCTCGAAGTGAAATCCTTCGCGAATTTCTCCCTGCGCCAGCCCCCGCAAGATCTCCCCTACGCCGCCTACGGTGCCCTCCAAGCCTCGCTCGAAAAGGGCGCCGTCTCCGAAATGGTCGCCACCGGCGACAAGGGCGTTTTCACTTACGTCGCCGACAAGAAGCTCCCGGACGTGAGCCCCGCCAACCCGCGCTTCGCCGAGGTGCAAAAACAGCTCGCGCAATACACCGCCGCCGCCAACCAGAGCGCGGTCCTCTCCGCGCTGGTCGAAGCCGAGCTCAAGAAGCACGCGCCAGCGAAGACCGCTGCGCCGTAACCGCCCGCACCAGTTCCTTTCCCCAAGGGCGCACTTGCTGCGCCCTTTCTTTTTCCCCAGCGTGACCGACCGCCGGCGCGTCATGCGCGTAACTCGCTGCAGCGACCGCCGTCTATCCCGTTCCATGACCGCCCGCCCGCAATCCTCCTGCCCTCGCTGCGGCGGACAACATACTGCCTCCCACTCGAGCCATGCCCGCGTGCGCCAGCACGCGTCACTCGCAGAATCTCCCAACTTTCCGACCGCCCGCGTGTCCTTTTGCCGCCCCCTTTAATTTTCGAATGAAACTCCGCCGCCTCGCCCTTGCCACCTCGGCCCTGCTCGCCGCCGCGAGCCTTGTCGCGCAAACCGCCGCTCCGGCCGGCAGCCTCACGATTGAGGACGCCATCCAACGCGCCCTGAAGCGCAACTTCACCCTCGAGGCCAACCGCTTCAACCCGCAGATCGCCGCCGACCAGATCGACATCGCGCAGAGCGCCTACCTGCCGAGTTTCTCCTTCAGCACGTCGCGCGGCCTCTCCCGCACCGCGCAGAACGGCGCCACCCTCGGCACCAAGATCGAAACCGGCGACACACGCCTCAGCGTCAGCGAAATTTTCCCGACCGGCACCACCGCGTCGGTCAGCACCAAACTCGACCGCACCGAGACCTCCTACGCTTCGGCCGTCAACCCGGCCTATAACGCCGACCTCACCGTCTCGCTCCGCCAGCCGCTCCTCGCCGGCGCCGGCCTCGAAGTGAACCGCGCTCCGATCCAGCGCGCCCGCATCGGCCTCGAACGCGCCAACCTCACCTACCAGGCCAGCGTCCTCAGCGTCATTCAAAGCACCGAGAACGCCTACTACACCCTCGCCTACGCCCGCGAGCAGCTCGAGGTCCGCAACTTCACCCTCACGCTGGCGCAGCGTCTCCTTGACGAAGCCCAGACTCGCCGTCAGACCGGCGTCGCCACCGATCTCGACGTCCTCCAAGCCGACGTCGGTGTCGCCAACGCCCGCCGCGGAGTCCTCCTCGCCCAACAGGACGTGAAGGACAGCGAGGAAGCCTTGCTCGCCCTCATCGGGCAGTTCGAACTCGATGCCCCGATCGGCCGCGTGACACTCCCCGCCGCTGCCGCTGCACTCCCGACCTTCGCCTCGTCCTACGACGCCGCCAAGCGCCACCAACCCGACTACCTCGCCGCCAAAATGGCCCTTGAGCAACTCCAGCTCGACGCCCGTGTCGCCAAGAGCAATCGCCTCCCCGACGTCAGCGTCGGCGGCGCCGTCGGCTTCGACTCGTTCCCGTCGTCCAGCAATTCCCGCGCAATCGACAGCGCGCTCGGCCGCGACAGCACCGCCTGGCAGCTCGATCTCCGCGTCGAACTCCCCTGGGGCCAGAAAGCCGACCGCGCCCGCTATCGCCAAGCGCTCGCCTCCCTCAGCCAGCAGGAAATCACGGTCCGCTCCCTCGAACAAAACATCGAAGTGCAAGTCCGTGCCGCCGTCCGCGCCGTCGAGACCAACGCCGAAAGCGTGAAAATCTCCGCGCAGGCCCGCGAACTCAGCGAGAAGCAATACGAACTCGAGCGCGCCCGCTTCGACGCCGGCCTTTCGACCTCTTACCGCGTGCTCCAGGTGCAGAACGACCTCGAGACCGCCAAGGTCAACGAGCTCCAGGCCAAGGTCGCGCTCCGCAACTCCTACACCGCCCTCTATCGCCTCGAAGGCAGCGCGCTCCAGCGCTACGGCATCACGCTCGAGTGAACTGGGTTTGTCATCGCGCGGCGCGCAGCGTCGTGGCGATCCATCTGGCTTCAAGCCCCGCCCCTCGCGGGGCTTTTTCTTTTCCGTCATTCGCGCCACCCGCTAGCCCGAAAGGCCTACCCACTTTCCGTTCGCGAGTGCATTTCGCCCGGCGCTACGCTCGCCGACAAAAACCCCGCATGCACTTCCAGACCATCATCGAGCCGTTTCGCATCAAGGCGGTCGAACCGATCCGTTTCACGACGCGCGAGCAACGCGAGGCCGCCCTCACCACCGCCGACTACAACCTCTTCAAGCTCCGCGCCGAGGACGTCATCATCGACCTCCTCACCGACTCCGGCACCGGCGCCATGTCCGCCGCGCAATGGGCCGGCATGATGCAAGGCGACGAGTCCTACGCCGGCGCGCGCTCGTTTTTCAAATTCGAGTCCGCCGTGCGCGACATCACCGGCCTCAAGCACATCATCCCCACGCACCAAGGCCGCGCCGCCGAGCGCATCCTGTTCTCCAGCGCCTGCACCAACGGCCAGGTCGTGCCGAACAACACGCACTTCGACACCACGCGCGCCAACCTCGAAGCGCTTGGCGTCCGCGCGCTCGATCTCCGCTGTCCCGAAGCCACGCAGCCCGCGCTCGTCGCACCGTTCAAAGGCAACATCGATCTCGCCGCGCTCGAACGCTGCCTCACCGAAAATGCCGGCCGCGTGCCGTTCGCGATGATCACCGTCACGAACAACTCCGGCGGTGGCCAGCCCGTCGCGCTCGCCAACATCCGCGACGCCGCCGCGATTTGCCGGAAACACGGCGTGCCGCTGATCCTCGACTGCTGCCGCTTCGCCGAAAACGCGTGGTTCATCAAGCAGCGCGAACCCGGCCAGTCGCACCGCACGCCCCTCGAAATCGCGCGCGAGATGTTCAGCTACGTCGACGGCTGCACCATGTCCGCGAAGAAGGACGGCCTCGTGAACATCGGCGGCTTCCTCGCGCTCAACGACGACGCCCTTGCCGCCAGGTGCCGCAACAATCTCATCCTCACCGAAGGTTTTCCGACCTACGGCGGGCTCGCCGGCTACGACCTCGAAGCCCTCGCCGTCGGCCTGCGCGAAGTCCTCGACGAGGATTACCTGCGCTACCGCATCCGCTCGGTCGAATACCTCGGCGAAAAACTCACGGCCGCCGGCGTGCCCATCGTCCAGCCGACCGGCGGCCACGCCATCTACATCGACGCGAAAGGCATGCTCCCGCACATCCCGCAAAACGAGTTCCCCGCATGGGCGCTCTCGTGCGCGCTCTACCTCGAAGGCGGCGTGCGCTCCGTCGAGATCGGCTCGGTGATGTTCGGCCGCCAGCCCGACGGCACCGAAAAACCCGCGCCGATGGAACTTGTCCGCCTCGCGTTCCCACGCCGCGTCTACACGCAAAGCCACGTCGACTACCTGCTCGAAGTCATTCTCTACGTGAACAGCCTGAAGTCGCGCCTCCGCGGCGTGAAACTCGTCGAAGCCCCGCCGCTGCTGCGCCACTTCACTGCCAAGCTCGCGCCCGTCGGTGGCGCGCTGCTGGCCTGACCGCAGGCCGCCCTGCAACCGGCCCCGGCGCGCCATATCGCCTCCCTCGCCAGCACCCGCGGCAAAGTCACGTAATACGTGACTTTGCCGTCGAGCGCCGGCCGGCAAACGACGACGCCCCTTGGCCAACAGACGCCGTGCCACCGCGCTGGACGCCGCGCGCCGCACGCCCATCCTGTCCCCATGGCCAAGTCATCCGCGCGCTCCACGCCCCCTCCGCCGCCGCCTGCCCAGTCCTCGTTCTGGTTTCCCTTCCTCATGGTCGGCATCGTCGGCGCCCTGCTCGGTTCCACGATCACCTACCTCGCCCTGCGCCCGCAGCTCGAGCGCGCCGCCCGCGTGAGCACCGCCACCGCGATGCCCATCGCCGCGAACGCCGCCATGCCCGCGGACCTCAACCACGCCCCGCCGGCCAATCTCACCGCCGGCATGCCCCCCGCCCAAGCCGAGCGCACGCTGGGCAACTTCTACTACGACCACCAGAACTGGTCCGAAGCCATCCGGCGCTACGAGTCCGCGATCAAGCAGGGCAGCGACGACTCCGATATCCGCACCGATCTCGGCAACGCCTACCGCTTCTCCGGCCGCCCGCAGGACGCCCTCGCGCAATACGAACTCGCGCAGCGCATGAACCCGCAGCACGAGTTCAGCCTCTTCAACCAAGGCGGCCTCTACCTCGAAGACCTGAAGAATCCGGCCAAAGCCATCGAGGCTTGGAACGCCTACCTCGCGCGCTTCCCTGCGGGTCGCAACGCCACGCTCGCCCAGCAGCTCATCGCGCAAGCCACCGGCGCCCCCGCGCCACTCGCGATGCCCGGCGCGCCGCTACCCGCGCCTCATGCTCCCGCCGGCGCCAAAGATGCGAGCGATCAACGCCTCTTCGACCTCGTCAACAGCGCTCCGAAGAAACCGTAGCCCCGCCGCGCTCTGCTTTGGATTGGTAGGACAGGTTCCCCGAACGAACCGCTGCGCGAACACAGCGCAATTCGCGGCGCGTCGGCGACGACTCCCCCTGCCTCACGATGTCATCGCGAGGCGCGCAACGGGAACTCTCGCGACTTAGCTGACATTCTCCCCATCGGCCCGAAGCCGGCGCTACCCGAACAACTCCTCCACCCGCGCCACACCCGCGGCGACGCGCCGGTGGTCCGGCAACTGCGTCTTGAACCACGTGCGCTGCTTCCTCACCAACGCGCGCGTGTTCTTCACGATGGCCGACGGCAGTTCCGCCTCGGCGAGTCGCCCCTCGAGAAAATCGATCGTCTCCCGATAGCCAATCGCCTTCGCCGCACTCGGATTCTCCTTCAACCCGCGCTCGAGCAACCCGCGCACTTCCTCGACGAGTCCGTCGCGCAACATCTGCCGCACGCGCTGCTGCACTCGTTGTTCCAGCGCCTCCGGCTCGCGCACGAGTTCGCAGAGCCTGACCTCGAAATCCGCGAACGGCCCCGGCCGCGCCGCAAACTCCGCCTGCAACTCCGCCAGCGTCCGTCTGCTCGCCCGGCAGCGCTCAAGCGCGCGCGTGACGCGTCGCGGATTCTGCACATCGAGCGCCCCCAGCCCCGCCGGGTTCAACGCCCGCAACTCGGCCACGAGCGCCGCGAGGCCCTGGCGCTCCAACTTCTCGCGCACGTCCGCCCGCAACTCGGCCGATACCGCGACATCATCCGCCACCGGTCCGAAAAAGGCCGCGAGATAAAAACCGCTCCCGCCCGTCACCAGCACGCTCCGCCCGCGCCCCAGAATCGCCGCCACCGCCCGCCGGGCGTTGGTAACGTAATACGTTACATCCACCGACTCCCGCACGTCGCAGACATCGATCAGATGATGCGGCACGCGCGCGAGCTCGGCGCGCGTCGGTTTCGCCGTGCCGATATCCATGCCGCGATAGAACAGCAGCGAGTCGCACGACACGATCTCCGCGCCGCGCGCCTCGGCCCAGCGCAGCGCCAGCTCGGTCTTGCCGACCGCGGTGCAGCCCGTGAGCACATGGATGATGCCGTTCACGCGCGCCACAGAACGCCGTCACGCAATCGTTGCCAAACTCCTTTTGCCTTCAACCGCCCGCGCCTTTCGGCTCTTCTGACGTCACGCGCCTTGAAAGTCCGGTTCATCTTCAACCCCCACTCCGGTTCCAACCGCCGCAATCCGCACCTGCGCGACAAAGCGGCTGAGTTCATTGCGCATTGTGGCTGGGACGGCAAAGTCGTCTCCACCGAGCGCCCGCGCCACGCCACGGAGCTCGCCCGCCAAGCCGTCGATGACGGCTGCGCGCTGGTCGTCGCCATCGGCGGCGACGGCACGATGAACGAGGTCGCCAGCGCCCTCGTGAACACCCCCGCCGCATTCGGCCTGATTCCGTGCGGTTCCGGCAACGGTCTCGGCCGCCACCTCGGCATCCCGCGCGCCGGACGCGGCGCGTTTCGCACGCTGGCCGAAGGCGCAGTGATGACGATCGACGCCGGCAAGGTGAACCAACACCTCTTCTTCTGCGCCGCGGGCACCGGTTTCGAAGCGCTCATCGCCGAGCGGTTCGCGCTGCTCACTTCGCGGGGATTCGCCGGCTACCTCAAGGAAAGCGCGAAGGCGTGGTGGAGTTACCGACCCGAACGCTACACGATCCACCACAGCGGCGGCGCCGATCCGGTCGAAGCATTCACCCTGGCGATCGCGAACTCCTCCCAATACGGCAACAACGCCTACATCGCGCCCGACGCCTCCGTCAGCGACGGCAGGCTCGACGTCGTCGCCGTGCCGCACGTGAACGCCTTCCGCGCCGTGCCGCTCGCCGTGCGCCTGTTCCACGGTTCGATCAACCGCGTGCCCGACGTCCGTCACTTTCAAGGCAGCCAATTTGTGATCGAACGCGCAAAGCCCGGTTGGATGCACACCGACGGTGAGCCCCGCGCCGAGACCTCGCGCATCGAGGTTTCCGTCCTGCCCCGCAGCCTGCGCGTGATGGTGCCGCGCGAATCGGTGATCGAAACCGAGTCCTGAAATCCTGCCGAACCGGCAATCCCCGGTCGGGACGATTGTCCCCACCGCCGTCTTCCTCGCTCGCGCTCAAGGCTGTGGAGGGCAACGGCCCCCACCGCCAGCCCTGCGCCGGCCATCCCGGCGTTACTTCAAACTATGCGCCGTCACCACGCGGTTGCGCCCCGCGTGTTTCGCGGCGTAGAGCGCCTTGTCGGCCAGCGCGACCAACTCGGTGCATGCACTCGCGTCGTCCGGCATCACGGCCAAGCCGGCGCTCAAGGTGACGCTCAGCGTCAAATCGGTGCCGACCGGCTGGCACGGCGTCTCGGCGAGCAGCGCAAAGAGCCGCTGCAAACCCTCGACGGCCGCTTTGCGCTCCGTCTCCACCATCAAAATCGCGAACTCCTCGCCCCCGTAGCGCGCGATGCGATCCACAACGCGCAACTGCCCGGCCAGCAGACTGGCGACGTGCTTCAACACCTCGTCCCCGACCTGATGGCCGTGGGTGTCGTTGATTTTTTTGAAGAAGTCGATGTCCGCCATCACCAGCGCGAAGGGATGACCGAAGCGGGCCGCGCGCTGACATTCCTCCGCGACCATGCGGTCGAACTCGCGACGATTGTGCAGGCCGGTCAGCGCGTCGCGCGTCGCGAGCTGCTTGAGCTGTCCCATGGTCTCGCCGAGCTTGCGGGCGTAACGGATCGCATGCTCGAGGATGCGCGGATTGAGGTCGGCCTTCACCAGGAAGTCCATCGCGCCGGCCTCCATGGCCGCTTCATCGATCTCGTCGCTCGCATCGGCGGTCAGAAAAACCACGGGCGTTGCGCCGTCGGCCGCGCGCGCGGCGCGCAGCAATTCCAATCCATCGCGCTCGCCGAGCCGATAGTCGAGCAGGCACACCGCAAATTTGCCCGACAGCAGTTTCTTCAATCCCGTGTCGTAGTCCGCCGCGACCTCGAGCTCCCACGGCCCGCTGCGGAACTTGCCCACGAAACCCTGCACCAGATGGTGCTGCAGACGATCGTCGTCGATCAGCAGAATTTTGCGCGTCCGCGTGCCCATGAGTCAGGCCGCGCCGCGGACGCCGGCGACGAGGTCGGCCGCTTTCGCTTTGATCTGCGGCGCGATCAGGGCGCGCGTGGCCAGGTTGGCCTGGATGACGTTCACCAAGGCACTGCCGACGACGACGCCGTCGGTCTTCGACGCCGCCACCGTGCGCACCTGCTCGCGATTGGAGATGCCAAAGCCGACGACAACGGGCAGTTGCGTGTGCGCCTTGATCCGCGCCACCGCGTCGCCGATGCCGGTCGCCACTTCGCCGCGTTCGCCGGTCACACCCTCGCGCGAAACGTAGTAGATGAAACCGGTCGCCGCACCGCTGATTTTCGCCAGGCGCGCATCGGGCGTCGTCGGCGCGACGATGAACACGCTCTTCAGATCGTGCGCACGACACGCCGCGGCGAAATCGCCGGCCTCCTCCGGCGGCAGATCGAGCACCAGCATGCCATCCACGCCTGCCTCCTTGGCCGCACGGACCGACGCATCGACGCCGTTGGCGAACACGAGATTGTAGTAAGTGTAGAAAACGACGGGCACCGGGCTGAACTCTCGGAGGCGGCGCACGAGCTCGAGCACGCGCGCGACGGTCATGCCGCTCTCGAGCGCGCGCTGCGCAGCCAGCTGGTTCGTCAGGCCATCGGCCAGCGGATCGGAAAACGGCACGCCGAGCTCGAGGACGTCGACGCCGGCCTCGATGACCGCGCGGCAGGCCGCGAGCGAGGTGTCGAAATCCGGATCGCCGGCGCACAGGTAGGCCACGAAAGCGGCGCGTTTCTCGGCACGGGTGCGGGCAAAAGCGTCGGCGATGCGATCCATGAGAGGGGCGAACAGAGCACAGGCCGGCCGCGCGGAGCAACGCGGAAGTGCGTCAGGGGCGGCTCGTAGAACGCAACCGACGCTCTCGAAGGTAGGGCGCGGACTCCGCTCCGCGCCGCGATGCTCGGCGGCGAAGGGACTCGCCGCCCTACCTCACAATCGAAACTCCACCAACACCGGCCGATGGTCAGACAGATAGCTGCGCACGACCGTGACGGCCGGATCGCAGCACTGGCTCGGCAGGTAGATGTAGTCCAGCGCGCGACTGGGGAAAAACGACGGGAAGGTGTGCAGCGCGCGGCCTTTGAGGCCTTTGGGCAGCAGCGTGTAGTTGTCGAACTCTTCGAAGTAGCCCAGCAGCATCGCCGTCGCGTCCGGCGTGTGGGACGGATTGTTCATGTCGCCGCAGACGATCGGCTTCGCGCGCCACTGCGCACCACGGTTCATGCGCTGCCGGTCGAGAAATTCGATGAGCTGCGCCGCCTGCTTCAAGCGCGAGGCGCGCGAGCGGTGGTGCATATGGACGTTCATGACCGGCACGCGACCGGCCGGGGTCTCGATCTCGGCGAAGAGCGCGCCCTTTTCACCGAGCAGCCGCCGGCCAAACGGGACGTTCTCGGAATGCGCGATGGGATACCGCGAGAGCACCGCGTTGCCGTAGTTGAGGTGCAAATGCCCGCCCAGGCGCGCGAGGCGATTATTCACGCCATGCACGAAATGCGGCAGGCCCGTGTGCTCCGCCAGGAACGCGAGGTGGTCGAAACTGCCGTTCCAGCGCGAGTTCTCGTCGATCTCCTGGAAGGCCACGATATCGGCATCGAGGCGTTTGATCAGATGCGCAATATTGACGAGTTGCGCGCGAATGCGTGCCCGCGACCGCAGGGTCTGGTGCAAACTGAGGCCCCGAGCGTGGGCGATGTTGTAGGTCAACAGCCGGATCCGCGCCATGCCCGCCACTGAACACCGCTCCGGGCGTTCCCGCAACGGGGATTTCCTCGCGCTCGAAAATGGGGCGACCAACGGGATTTGAACCCGCGACCCCAAGATCCACAATCTTGTGCTCTAACCAGCTGAGCTATGGCCGCCGTAGAAAGTTGAGCCGGGAAGTTCCCCACTGAACTTCCCGCTGTCAACCCTTCTCTCGGCGTTTCCCGCGGCCGATTTGGGCCCGATTTTTCCGACCCGTGACATTTGTGAAATTACCCTCGCCTGTCGGGTCGGGCCCGATAACCGTGGGCGGGTATGATCTCGTTCAAGAAGCTGCTGGGCAAAGAGGAGAAGTTCTACGACCTGTTGGACGCGAGTGCGGAGGAGGCCAAATCAGCCGCCGGACTCTTGGCGAAGATCCTCGCCAACGATAGCGCCGCCCAAGCCTCGAGCATCCACGATATCATCCAGACGCGCCGCAAGGATAAGCGCATCACCCAGCAGATCACCGAGGAGCTCTGCAAAACCTTCGTCACGCCGCTCGAGCGCGAGGATATCGAGGCCCTTTCGCTCGCGCTCTACCGCATTCCCAAGACCGTCGAGAAGATCGTTGAGCGCCTGACCATCTGCCCCGCCCGCGTGCCGCGCGAGAGCATGCAGCGCCAGGTTGTCCTCCTCGAAGAGGCGGTCGAAAGCGTTTATTTCATGGTCACCCAGCTGCGCAAAGGCACGCAGATCGAGCGCATCCAGGATGCGCACTCGCGCCTGCAGTTCGCCGAAGGCGAGGCCGACAAGGTCATGCTCGCGCTGGTGAAGGATCTCTACAACGGCCCCTATGACGCCAAGGAAGTCGTCATCCTGATGGAGCTCTACGACCTCGTTGAGACCGCCATCGACCGGGCCCGCGATGCCGGCCAGGTCGTATTCCAGATCATGCTGAAATATTCCTGAGCCCCCGCGACCGCCGATCATGACCATCTTCCTGATCGTTCTCGTCGCCGCGCTGGTGTTCGAATACATCAACGGCTTCCACGACGCCGCGAACGCCATCGCCACGGTCGTTTCGACGAAAGTGCTCACGCCGCGCCAGGCGATCATGCTGGCGGCGTTCTTCAACCTCACCGGCGCCCTCGCCGGCACTGCCGTCGCTTCCACCATCGGCAAAGGTCTCGTCGACACGAACTACGTGACGATGATCACCATCCTGGCCGGCCTCACCGGCGCGATCATCTGGAATTTGCTGACCTGGTGGCTGGGCCTGCCGTCGAGTTCCTCGCACGCGCTGATCGGCGGCCTCTGCGGCGCCGCGATCGCTTCCGCGGACGGCAACTGGAACGTGCTCACCTGGGCAGCCGTCGATGCGAAAGGGGTGTCGACCGGGCTCTGGCCGAAGGTCGTGCTCCCCATGATCACGTCGCCCGTGATCGGCTTCATCGGTGGCGCCCTGCTGATGTTCCTGCTGACGATTTTCCTCAAGCATCTCCGCCCGCGCACGGTCAACAGCATCTTCGGGAAACTCCAACTGGCCAGCGCCGCTTTCATGGGCCACAGCCACGGCTTGAACGACGCGCAAAAGACGATGGGCATCATTGCCCTCGCACTTTTCACCGGCACGAAGGCTGGCGTGTTCAACGATCTGCCGAGTTGGGCGGAATTCCTGCGCACCCCGAACTTCGAGATTCACCAGTGGGTCGTCATCACCTGCGCGCTCACCATGTGCGCCGGCACGGCTGCGGGCGGCTGGCGCATCATCCGCACCATGGGACACAAGATGGTGCGCCTGCAACCGGTGCACGGATTCGCCGCCGAAACCACCGCGGCCGCCATCATTCATTTCGCCTCGATGCTCGGCATCCCGCTCTCCACGACTCACGCCATCTCGACCTCGATCATGGGCGTCGGTGCCGTGAAGCGCTTCGGCGCGGTCAAGTGGGGCGTCGTCGAGCGTATCGTCTGGGCGTGGATTTTCACGCTGCCCGTCTGCGGCATCCTCGGTTACCTCGTCGAGAAATTCTGCAAGGCGCTCGGGTATTCGTGAGCAATCCCGGTCTCCGGCCGGCGCCAAATGACGTGGGACGCAGCCCACAACCGCGAACTCCATCGAACCAGCCGGTCGAGGACTGGCTCTACTTTCCCTGCGGGCTCGGCTGCACCGCCTGCTTGAGCTCCTCGGAGTGGCGCACGTCCTTGCCCTTCGCCAGATAGATCATCTCCTCGGCGATGTTCGTCGCGTGGTCGGCGATGCGCTCGATCGACTTCGAAACGAACATCAGCTCCAGCGCCCAACCGATCGTTTCGGGCTTCTCGAGCATGTAACTCGTAAGACGGCGGTAGACGAGGCGGTTGAGATTATCGACCTCGGGATCGCGCCGGATGACCGCCAGCGCCTTCTGTTCGTCTTCGTTCACGAAGCAATCGAGCGCGTCGCGCAGCATCTCGAGCGCGATGTTCGCCATGCGCGGGATGTCGGCGTAAAGCTCGACTTTCGGCTCGATCGCGAGCTTCCGCGCGCGGCGGGCGATGCTCGTCGCCTCGTCGCCGACGCGCTCGAGGTCGTGCGAGGCCTTCATGCCGACGATCACGAGGCGCAACTCGGACGCGACCGGCCCCCGCAGCGTCATGTAGCGGATTGCCTCCTCGTCGATCTGCACCTCGAACTTGTCGATCTCGTCGTCGGCCGCGATGACCTTGTCGGCCAGCGCGAGATCTCCCTCGGCCAGCGCGCGGATCGCGCGGCGAGTCTGGTCAATGGCGCGGTCGCCCATCTGCAGGAGATGCGTGCGGAGCGCCTCGAGTTCGGCGTCAAAGAAACGTTTCATGGGGTGTAATCACCACGAAACACACGAAAAAGAAATGTTCTCTTCCGCGAAGTTTCGTGTCTTTCGTGCCTTTCGTGGTTTCAAAATTCTCGGTCAGCCGAAGCGCCCCGAGACATAGGCCTCGGTTTGCGGATTCGACGGGTTCATGAAGATCGTGCGCGTCTCGGCGTATTCGATCAGGCGGCCGAGGTAGAAAAACGCCGTGCGGTCCGAGCAGCGGGCGGCCTGCTGCATGTTGTGCGTCACGATGACGATCGTGAATCGCGACTTCAGCTCATGAATCAGTTCCTCGACCTTGGCCGTGGCGATCGGGTCGAGCGCGGAGCACGGCTCGTCCATGAGGATGATCTCGGGCTCGACCGCGATGGCGCGGGCGATGCAGAGGCGCTGCTGCTGACCGCCGGAGAGGCCCAGCGCGCTCTGGTGCAGGCGATCCTTCACCTCGTCCCACAGCGCGGCACCGCGCAGGCTCTTCTCCACCACCTCGTCGAGGCGCGCCTTGTTTTTCACGCCCTGGATGCGGAGGCCATAGGTGATGTTTTCGTAGATGGATTTCGGGAACGGATTCGACTTCTGGAAAACCATGCCCACGCGCTTGCGCAGCTCGATCGCATCGACGCGCGGATCATGGATGTCGACGCCGTCGATGCGGATCTGGCCGGTGGTGACGCGCGCCCCATCGATGAGGTCGTTCATGCGATTGAGGCAGCGGAGCAGCGTGCTCTTGCCGCAGCCGGACGGGCCGATGAAGGCGGTGACCTCGCGCTCGTGGATGTTCAGCGTGATGTCGTGGAGCGCCTGCGACGCGCCGTAACAAAAATCGACGTCGTCGATCTCGATCAGCGCACGCGGCGCCGGCGCAATGCCGTTCGGCGCGGCGGCGGCCGCCATTGGGGCCGTCACGCTGATCGACCGGAGCGAAGGGGACGAAGAAGCGGGGTCGGACATGAGATTGGCGATTACCATTTGTATTTCTTGCGCAAGCGGACGCGGAGCACGACGGACGTCGCGGCAATCGCGGCCACGGTGAAGAGGAAAACGAAAGCCGTGCCGTATTGGACATCGCGCGTGTAGTCGTTTTGCGGGATCTTCGAGGCGACGACGTAGATGTGATACGGCAGCGCCATCACGCCCTGAAACACGAAGTCCATCGCCCGCTGCACCTGCCACGGCATCTCGTCGCGCACGACGAACGCGGCGGTGAACATGATCGGCGCCGTCTCACCGGCCACGCGCGCGATCGAGAGCACCGAGGACGTGAGGATGCCGGGCAACGCGTAAGGCAGGACGTTGGTGAAGATCGTCTGGAGCTTCGTCGCGCCGAGCGCGAGCGAACCCTCGCGATAGCCTTTCGGCACGGCGCGCAGCGCCTCCTCGGACGCCGTAATGATGATTGGCAGCACCATGAACGCCAGCGTCAGCCAGCCGGCGAGGAGCGAGACGCCCATGTTCAGACCGACGACGAACAGACCGAAGCCGAACAGGCCGTAGACGATCGACGGCACGCCCGCGAGGTTGACGATCGCGAGGCGCAGGAAGCGGATGAACGGGCCGTCGACGGCATATTCGCTCAGGTAAATTGCACTGATCACGCCGAGCACGAGGGCGATCACCATCGAGCCGACGACGAGCAGGACGGTGCCCACGATGTTCGGCAGAATGCCGCCGGCCGAATAGACGTAGGTCTCGACCCGCACGCCTTTAAGCGCGGCCTCGTGCTGCGCCTTGAAGGCGCGGAACTCGCGGTCGCCCATCTGGTGCTTCGTGCCGTCCAGTTCGAACACGTTCAACGTCTCGGGCGCCTCGGTGAGGAAGGTCGTGTTGATGAACGGCGCCTGCGTCTTGAAGAGCACCGCCCCACCCTTGACGCCGATGTCGAGGAAGATAACCGCGGCGCAGGCGAGGACAAAGTAGGTCGCAGCGCGCAGCGCCCAGAACACCGCGCGTTCGGCGCGCTTGGCGAAGGTCGGCTGCGTGAAAAGGCGATTGGAATTCGTGCTCATGTCAGGCGCCGGCGATGCGGTAACGGCGCACGATTTTCTGTGCGAGCCAGTTGATCAGGAGGGAAATCAGGAAGAGCACGACGCCGACCATGAAGAGCGCACGGTAATGGAGGCTGCCGCGCACGACCTCGCCCATTTCCTGCGCGATGATGCCCGTCATCGTGTGCACAGGCTGGAAGACCGTGCCGAGTCCAGCGGCGAAATCGGGGATCTCGATACGATTCCCCGCGCAGAGCAGCACGACCATCGTCTCGCCGATCACGCGACCGAGACCGAGGAGGATGGCGGCCATGATGCCGGAGAGTGCCGACGGAATGATGATGTGCACGATCGTCTGGAGCCGCGTGGAGCCGAGCGCGAGGGAGGCCTCTTTGAACGAGCGCGGCACGTTGTTGATCGCGTCCTCCGCGAGGGAGAAAATCGTCGGCACCGCCATCAGCGCGAGCAGGCACGCCGCCGTGGTGGCGTTGAGCCGCTCGGCAAAGGGGAAGCCCGGCACCCAATCGAGCGCCGGGAGCTGCGACAGCTTGCGCAACGACTCACCGAGCACCGCGATGCCAAAAAATCCGAGGACGACGCTGGGGATGGCTGACACAAACTCGATGGTGGGCTTGATGAACTTCTGCTCCACGGGTCGCGCCACCTGGTTGACGTAGATCGCCGCGGCGATGCCGAGCGGGATGGCGATCACGAGCGCGATGGCGGAGATGAGCAACGAACCGAAGAACAGCGGCAGGATGCCATACCAGTCCTGCCAGAAACTGGCCGTGACCCAGTCGCGTCCGAACGCGAAGGCCGTGATCGATTCCCAGAACGAGACCGGCTTCAACTGATCCCACGCTTCCATGCGCTGCGTCGCGGCGTCGAGCTGCGCGGGAAATGCCCGCAGGAGTTCGGTGAAACGCGCGAGGCGGCGATCGAGCGCGGCGTCGTTGAATCGCGGCGCTTGCGCGGCCAGTCCAGCGATCGTGGCGGCGAGCGCGACATTGGCGTTCTTCAGCTCCGGCAGCTGATCCTTCATCGTCTGCACTTCGGCGATGAAGTTGATTTTCTCCGGCGTGAGGCGGGCAATCTGGGCCCGCAACTCGGCGGCGTGTTCAGGCGTGGCGGTTGGCAGCGCCCGCTCGAGGTCCGCACGGGCATGGGCGGTGTCCTGCGCGACCTTTTGCCGTTCCTTCAATGACGTGGCGGTCTCGGTCAGCGTGCCGAGGATCGTTTCGTGCGCAGCGATGGCGTCGGCCACGCGATTCGCGTAGCCGTCGAAATCGGCGAGCTGCGCCTGGGCCGCCGCGATCGGGAGGCCGGACTTCGTCAATTGCGCCAGACGGTCGGAGCGAATCGCGCCGAGGTAGCGATTGAAAGCCGAGTAGTCCTGCACCTCGCGCCGGAGGTGATCGGTGAACTCGAGCCCGGCGAGGCGGTAGCTTTCGAGATTGTGCCGGTTCAGCGGCACGAAACCGACGGCATCGCGGAAAATCGTGAACGTGATCAGCGCGAGCACCAGAATCGAGATCGCCGCGTTGCCCTGGAAAACGGTCTTGGCGATGCGGTCGCCGCTCAAGCCGAAGAACCAGCTGCGCTTGCGGCGCACGAGCGCTTCGCGCGTCGGGAGGCGAGTGGGTCGGAGTTCGGTAGCGGATTCGGCCATGAAAAGACGGGAAAATCGTCGGGCAGCGGCCCAGCGCCGTGCAACCGGGCTGGGTTACGGTTTTGTGACAAAAGCGAAGCCGGTCCGGTCTTCGACCGGACCGGGCCAGTCGAAGACTGGCCCTACGAAGACGCCCGCAGCCGGTTTTCAGCTGCGGGCATCGTGGTGAGCACGGACGGGCTCGCCAAACTCAGTTGAGGAGGCGGACCGGCACGAAGCCGACCTTGCGCACGACGCGCTGGCCTTCGTCGCTGAGGGTGAACTCGACGAACTTGGCCGCCTCGCCGCTCGGATCGCCGTTCGTGTAGTAGAACGTCGGGCGGGCGTAAGGATACTTCTTCGCGATCACGCTCTCCTCGGTCGGCAGCGCCCCGTCGATGGCGACGGTCTTGATGCCCGGGTCGTGGAGGTAGGCGAGACCGACGTAGCCGATACCATTCGGATTCTTGGCGACTTCGGCGGCGATCTGCTCATTGCCGGCCATCTTCTGGGAGGAGCCGGCGTAATCGCGCTTCTTCATCGCGAGTTCCTTGAAGTCCGAATACGTGCCGGACGAGGTGTTGCGCGTGTAGATCGAGATCTTGCCCGGGGCGCCGCCGACCTGCGACCAGTCGGTGATGTCGCCGGTGAAGATCTGCTCGACCTGGCGCTTGGTCAGCGAGGTGACGCTGTTGCCGCCGTTCACGATCACGCCGATGCCGTCGAAAGCGACGATCGTGGGCTTGAGCGAGACGCCCTTGGCGAGCGCCGCGGAGGACTCGGTCGGCTTCGCGCGACGGGACGACATGCCGATTTGCGCAGTGCTGTCGATGATCGCGGTGATGCCGGTGGTCGAACCTTCGGCGGCGATCTCGAACGCTACGCCCGAGTTGCGCGCCTTGTAGTCTTCGGCGAGCATCGGGACGAGTTTGGCGCCGAGCGTATCGGAGCCCTTGATGACGATTTTCTCGGCGGCGAGAGCGCTGGTGGCGACCGTGGCGGCGAGAGCGAGAGTGAGGAGTTGTTTCATGACTTGGGTGGATTGGGTGATGGGCGCTTAGAACTTCACGACCAGGTCGAGCTGGAGGATTTGCGAGTGGTCGAGGTTGCTGACCGGGCCGCTTTGCGTGGTGCGCTTGTCGGTGGTGTAGAAGTAGGTCGCGTTGACGTTGGCGAAGTCGGTGAGGTTGTAGGCGAGGCCGAGCTTCCAGCCTTCCTGGTTCACGCGGCCGAAGGCGAAGTCGGAGTCGCTGAGGTTCGGGTCGATCGAGCCGGTGCCGAGGCTGCGGTAGTCGAGGCGGATGCTGTAGTCGCCCTGGACCTTGCCGGAGCCGAACGCGTAACCGACGCCGACGAGCCACGAGGTGGCGTCCTTCGGCTCGTTGGGCAGGCCGTAGACTTTGCGGACACGGCGCTCGGCCTCGAAGTTGTAGGCGAGATCCCAGTAGGCTTTGAACGACGTGCCGGCGCCGGCGACGTTCATCCAATTGACCTCGCCAGGCATCGTGAAGACCGCGAGGCCATCGGTGCTGCCGTTGAACGGCGTCTCGTTGTCGAGACCGTCGAGCGTGGAGTCGTTGTAGATCATGAAGCCCGGGGCGACCACCACGCTGTTCACGACGTTGCCGATCGAATCCTTGCCGAACCAGTGCGTGTAAACGGCCTGCTGGGCGAAGAGCCACGCGTCGCGGCCGTTGCGGCCGGCGGTGGACTCGCTGCGATCGTCCATGAGGATCTGGCCGGCACGGAGTTCGAGCGTGTCCTTGCCGCCGAGGGCGTGCGTGTAGATTTCCGCGAAACCCTGCGGGTTGATGTCGCCGTCCCAGACCATGTCGGTGGTGTAGAACGGATTCTTCTGCTTACCGCCGACGAAATTCCAATTCAGGTTCGGGCGATATGAGACGTAGGCGCGGGCGAGGTAGATCGAGTAGTCGTTGTTGCCGTCCTGGAAAGTCTGATTGCCGGAGTCGGCCGCGGAGGCCGTCTCGAGCGCGAAGCCGGCGCCCCAGCCTTTCTGCATGAGGACGTCGCCGTTGAAGCGGAAGCGGAAGCGCTCGCGCGTGCGCTCGTTCGAAACGACGCCGTTTTGCGGCGCCTGGGTTTCGATCTGATGACGCAGGCGCACGTCACCGCCCAATTTGAACTCGGCGACATGGCCGCCGAGGTTGAGCTTGCCGGCCGAGGTGTTGGCGGCGAAGTCCTTCGTCAGCTCGGAGCGGAGCTCCTCGGCCTCCTGGTCGTTGAGCACGCCCTTCTTCACGAGCAAGTCGATGAGGGCGCCGCTGTCTTGGGCGAGCGCGACAGACGCGGCGAACAGGGCGGCCGCCGTCGCGAGCAGTTTCGATTTCAGTTGGAACATGGTGCTGGTTTTTCCGGTTGGTCGCGTCGGAAAAAGCCGACGCGTCCGCGGAGAATAAGCCCCGAATGTTACGGCTTCGTGACGGCCGTGTGACGAAAGCGGAAAACAAAACAGCGCGCCGGAGCGCGCTGAGTGAGACGGGGTGGTCGCCGCTGTCCCAGCGGCGACAAGGCACGTGCCCCGTGCCGCGAGCGAGCATCCCGGCGTCGCTGGGACGGCGACGCCCGCTTCAGGCCGTCACCCGCTCGTCTCCGCCGACTCGGCGGCGACGGCACCGAGTTGGATCAAGTTGTTCAGCGACGAGAAATGCTTCGTCCATTCGAAGTCGCCCGCGTGCCCGCCGACGATCTGGTCGAAGAGCGCCTTCTTGTCGGCCTTCAGCGCCTGAATGCGTTCCTCGATCGTGCCGGCCGTGACCATGCGATAGACGAACACGGTGTTGGTCTGGCCAATGCGGTGCACGCGATCGATGGCCTGGTCCTCGACCGCCGGGTTCCACCACGGATCGAGCAGGAACACGTAGTCCGCCGCGTGCAGCGTGATGCCGGTGCCGGCCGCCTTGAGCGAGACGAGCATCACCGCCGCGCCTTGGGCCGACTGGAAATCCTTCACGGGTTTCTGGCGGTCCACGGTCATGCCCGTGATCTCGTAGCGCGGCAGATCCGGGTAATGCGCCGCGAGCGCGCTGCGCACGCGGTCAAGCAGCGTGACGAACTGCGAGAAGATGACGACCTTGTGGCCGCTGCCGACGACTTCCTGGAGCTTCTCGACCAGCAGCTGGAGCTTGCCCGAGTCGCTGAGCGGGGCGTTGAGCCACGGCAGCAAATCCGGATCGCAGCACACCTGGCGCAGGCGCGTGAGCAGCGCGAGGAAGCCGAACGACTTCTCGCGCAGCGCGACCGTGATGTCCTCGCCGAGGCGTTGCAGGCCCTCGGTGCAGATGCGCGCATACTCGGCACGTTGCACTTCGGTCAGCGGGCAAAGGAGGTCCATCTCGACCTTCGGCGGCAACTCGGTGGCGACCTCGTTCTTGGTGCGGCGAAGCTTGAACGGCTCGATCTGCGCGCGCAGGCGGCGGATGGTGCCGTCGCGATCGGTCGCGAGCGCACTCTCGAACGCCGCGCGCGAACCCAGCAACCCGGGCAGCAGGTAACGGAAGATCGACCAGAGATCGAGTTGGCGGTTCTCCAGCGGCGTGCCGGTGAGCACGAGGCGGTGTTGCGCCTTCAGCGCGAAACAGGCCTGGGTGACCTTCGCGTCCGGGTTTTTGATGAACTGGCCCTCGTCGAGCACCGCGTAGCCGAACTGCGCGCTGTCGAGCAACGCGCGGTGCTTGCGCAGTTGCGTGTAGCTCGCGAGCCAGATGCAGGGCTCCTTGGTGGTGTTCGCGAAATCGTGCCCGGCCTTCAGCGTCTCGACCTTCGCTTCCGGGAAGAAGCGCGCGATCTCCTCACGCCACACGGGGACGACGCTCGCCGGACACACGACGATATGGCGGTGTTCCGCCATCGAACGCGCTTTCAGCAGTGCGATCACCTGCGCCGTCTTGCCGAGGCCCATTTCATCCGCGAGCAAGCCATGGCAGCCGGTCTCGCAGAGGTGGTGCATCCACTCGACGCCGCGGCGCTGGTAGTTGCGCAAATAGTCCGGCAACGCCGGTGGCGCGACAGGCGGCGTGAGCACCTTTTTGCGCCACGCCTCGAGTTCGGGTCCGAGCGTCACGCTGATGCGGCTGTCGTTGAAGAGGGAGAAAATCAGATACGGCGGCACTTCGCCGGCGGCCTCGGTTTCCTCGAGGTTCTTCTGCCATTGATGAAGGCTGTCCCACTTTTCCTGCGCCATCGTGACGATGCCGAGGTCGGGGACGAGGAACGGCGTGCGTCCGTGCTTGAGCAACGCGGCGGCCTGTTCGTCCGTGAGCAGCTTTTCACCGGCACGGAAAATCCAGCGGAGGTTCAACCCGCCGCCCTCGCCTGCCGCGGCGGCTCCGCGCGCGGATTTGCGCTCCGCCACGGCTTCGATCTCGATCGTGCGCGCGCCGAGCTTCAGCGAGTCGACCTTCGCGTCGACTTCGACGCCGAACTGCTTCTTCCAGTGCGGCAGCACGTCCTTGAGAAAGCCCGGGATGTCCGCCAGCGCCTCCATCGCGTAGGCGTGCGTGACCTGATTGTAGCGGAAGTGCGCCTTGCGCGCGTAGGTCGCGAGCGCGATCAGCTTCGCCCGCTCCGTCGCGGTCGGATGGATGGCGGTGTTGCCGAGCGCAGGGATGCGGTTCTTGCCTTGTTTCCAGAACGCGAGGAACACCAATCCCTCGCCCGTCGCGGTGAAACTCAGCAGCAGGTCGCGGTCCTTGCCGTTGCCCGCGGGCTCCGCTTTCGCCGCGTGGCCGTCGGACTCGCCACCGACCGCGGCCGCGGCGCGACCGTTCCGCACCATCGGCATCGGCGGTGTGCTGCCAATCGCGAGCTTGCCGGACATCTCGTCCGCCACAAGTTCCTCGATCTCATGCAAGCCGGCGACCGCAATCGCGTGAGCCAGCGTCTCGTCGGTGGTGGAGGAGCGCACGCGCAACTCGTTTCCTTCCCACTCGATGACCGCGTATTCCTCCTTCTTGTCGACCTTGCGGTGGATGATGGCATCTTTCGCGCCGAGTTCGATTTCGCGAATCTCACTGTCGCGATACATCTGGTGGCCGCGCTCGACCGGCTCAGTGCCGAAAAACTGCTCCCACTCGATCGCAAGCTTCTCGAACCAGAACTCCAAGGACTGGGGAGTGTAGACGCGCTTCGGCCCGTGGGAACTCATGCGGATAAAAGCTCTCCGTTAAAAAGCCGCCGGAGCCACCGGCAACCCTTATTTTCCAGTTTCTGCGGCAGCGGAAAATACCCTAGTCGCACAGGAATCGGCCTCCCGGTGACAGCGAGCGAGGCGCCGCCCGACAGCGGTGAAACGTCGCTTCAGTTTCCGGCGTAATATTTCTTCCGCGCGCGCACCTGCACGAGCTTCCTCTCGGGCAGGACAACCGCCGTCAACGCACCGCCGAGCACGCAGCCCGTGTCGATCCCGAGCGTCCATTTCGTTCCGGCAACTTTGTCGCGCGGCGTGTGACCGTAGATGACGAACGGTGGCCCTTTCCACAACTCCGACCAATGCGGCGCGGCGGGCGCCTCCGCGCGTTTGCGTGGTTCGCCGCCCTTGTCGACCACCTGAATGCGTGTGACCACGCGCGCCGGTTGTTTTTTCCACGGCACGCCGGGCAAAAAGCCGCCGTGCACGAGCACGACCTCGTGTTCCGCGCTCTCGTAGGTCAGCGGCATCGCCTCGAGGTAGTCCCAGTTTTTGCCGTTCAACTGCTCGAGCGTGGCATAATCGTATCTCTTGAGGTGGCTCGGATCGTCGGTCTTGCGGTAGTTGAGCAACCTCAGCTCGTGATTGCCCAGCAGCGCGATGGTCGCGTGCTTGCGCGCCAATTGCAGCACCCGGGCGCTGTCGGGCCCGCGATTGATCAGATCGCCGAGCAACACCACGCGGTCGTCCGCGCGCAACGCGAGCCGCTCGATCAGTTCCTCGAACTCGTCCGCACAGCCGTGGATGTCGCCGATGGCGATGAGGCGTCCGGGCATGGGCGCTATTGGGGCGAGACGACTTCGACGGCGGCTTCGGCGCGCGCCGTGGCCTCCATCATAAAATAGCTCTGCGCGGAGAAGGCCATTTCGCCTTCGCCGCACGGCACCGGCGCGTAGGTCGCGTCGGGCTGGAGGCGGCGCGCATCGACGTTGTCGCGCAGTTCGGCGGGCAGGATGTCGCCGCTGATGCGCCGGCGGAGCTCGGGATCGTAGATGGGGAAAAGCGCCTCGACCCGGCGGAAGAAGTTTCGCGTCATCCAGTCGGCGCTGCCGGCGAAGACCTGCGGCTGGCCGCCGTTTTCGAAATAGTAGATCCGCGCGTGTTCGAGGTAGCGCCCCACGAGATTGCGCACTCGGATATTTTCGCTCTGTCCCTTGATGCCGGGCGCCAGACAACACGTCGCGCGCACGATCAGATCGATTTGCACTCCGGCCTGCGAGGCGGCGTAGAGGTTGTCGATCGTCACCGGGTCGACGAGTTTGTTCATCTTCGCGATGATGCGCGCGGGCCGCCCCGCGACCGCGTGGGCGGCTTCGGCGGCGATCAGCTCCTGAATGCGCGCATGCAGGTTGAACGGCGCGACCAGCAGGTGCTTGAACTCCGGCGTCCGGCCGAAGCCGGTGAGCGCATTGAAGAGCTGCGCGACTTCGGCGGTCAGCTCCGGCCGCGCGGTGAGCAGGCTGAGATCGGTGTAGAGGCGCGCCGTCTTCGGATTGTAATTCCCCGTGCCGAGGTGCACGTAGCGGCGCAACCCGTCCGCCTCCTGCCGGACCACCAGGCTGCACTTGCAATGGGTCTTGTGTCCGACGAGCCCGAACACCACGTGCACGCCCGCCTCCTCGAGTTCGCGCGCCCACTTGATGTTGTTCGCCTCGTCGAACCGCGCCTTCAGCTCCACCAGCGCGGTGACTTGCTTGCCAAGGCGCGATGCCTCGATCAGCGAGCGCACGATCGGCGAATCGCCGCTGGTGCGGTAAAGCGTCTGCTTGATCGCGAGGACCTGCGGATCGGTGGCGGATTGCTCGATGAAATCCACCACGGGCAGGAACGATTCATAGGGATGGTGCAACAGCACGTCGCGCTCGCGGATGACGTCGAACAGCAGCGGTTTCGCGCGCAGCGCCGGCATCTCGATCGGCACGAACGGCGCGTATTTCAAATCGGGCCGGTCGGTGCGCTCGCACAGACTCATCAGGCGGAGCAGATTCAGCGGGCCGCGGGTGCGAAAGACATTCTCGGGCGGCAGCGTGACGTGACGGCAGAGCTCGCGAAACGACTCCTCGTCCACGCCGTCCTCGATCTCCAGCCGCACCGCCGCGCCGCGGCGCAGGTTGCGCAGCTCCTCTTCGATTTTTTTGAGCAGGTTTTCGACCTCCTCCTCGTCGATGTAGAGATCGCTGTTGCGCGTGACGCGGAACGCGTGCGCGCTGCGGATCGTGTAGCCGGGAAAGAGTGCGCCCGCGCACAGCTTGATGATGTCGCTCAGAAACACGAAGCGCTGGGCCTTGGCGTCGCCGTCGATCAGGATCAGACGCGGCAGGCTGCGCGGCACAGGGAGGATCGCGAGGTGCGCCTCGTTCTCCGGGGTCTCGGGATTATCGAGCGTCAGCAGCACGTTCATCGTCTTGTTGCCGAGCTGCGGAAATGGATGCGCCTGATCGATCGCGAGGGGCGTGAGCACCGGCAGGACGTTGGTCGCGAAATAGTTTTGCGCCCACGCGAGGTGCTTCGCCTCGAGCTGCGCCGGCGTCACGAAGGCGATGCCCTCTTTCGCCAGGGCCGGCATCAGCAATTCGTGCCAGCAGCGGTATTGATCGCGCACGAGCTTCGCCACCGCCGCGCGGATCTGCTGGAGCTGCTCTTTCGGGGTGAGGCCGTCGATGCTCGGCTCCCCGCCCGGGGAGTCCTGCTGTTGCTGCAGGCCGGCCACGCGGATTTCGAAAAACTCGTCGAGGTTCGAACTCACGATCGCGAGGAACTTCACCCGCTCGAGCAACGGATTCGCCGGGCTCTGCGCCTGCTCGAGCACGCGGCGGTTGAAGGCCAGGTAACTCAACTCGCGATTGAAATAGAGCCGCCCTCCGCCGGCGCCGGCGGACATCGCGTGGCCGACCGCGGCGGTGATCTTGGAGGAGCGTTTCGGACGTTTGACGGCAGAACTCATGGGCACGGACCCGCAGCTAACGGCACACCGCCGGCACGGCCAGAGGCAAGCAGCGGCGTCACCTGATTGTTACGTTCGTCACCCGTGCGGCGGTTTTGTTCACGTATTCGTCACCCCATCGCCGCGGAATCTTCACGCAGACATGGGAACTTTCCCCCGCTCGGCGGCCGGCCGCGCCGCTGCCCGGGCCAAAACATTTTGCACCTCGCGCTCGTCACCGAAACCTACGCTCCCGAAATCAACGGCGTCGCCATGACGCTCGGCCGCCTCGTCGACGGCCTCGCCGCCCGCGGCCACCGCCTGACCGTCATTCGGCCGCGCCAACGACACGAGTCTCCCCGCTGCACCACCACGCAGCGTCTCGCCTGTCGCCAAGTGCGCCTCCCGGGCTTCCCGCTCCCCGGTTATCCGCAACTGCGCGTCGGCTTCCCCGCCCGCCGCCGGTTGAGTCAGCTCTGGTCGCTCAACGCGCCCGATCTCGTGCACGTCGCGACCGAAGGTCCGCTCGGATCGTCCGCGATCACCGCGGCGCTCGATCTCGGCCTCCCCGTCACATCGAGCTTCCACACCAACTTCGACCAATACGCCCGCGACTACCGGCTCGGCTTTCTCAAGCCCGCCGTCACCGCGTGGCTGCGCCGCGTGCACAACCGCACGCTCCGCACCTTCGTCCCGACGCACGACCTCCGCACCCGACTCGACCGCGATGGCTACGCCAATCTCCGGCTGCTCTCGCGCGGCGTCGACACCGCGCTCTTCACGCCCGAACGTCGCGATCCCGCGTTGCGCGCTTCGTGGGGCGTCGAACCCGGCGACCTCGCGATCGTCCACGTCGGCCGCATGGCGGCGGAGAAAAACTACCCGCTGCTTTTCCGCGCCTACGACGCCATCAAGGCCGCCCACCCCCGCGCCCGCCTCATCCTCGTGGGCGACGGCCCGATGCTCGCCACTTATCAGCGGCAACGCCCCGACGCCGTGTTCACGGGCTTCTACACGGGCGTGAATCTCGCGCGCCACTACGCCAGCGGCGATCTCTACCTGCACGCGAGCTACACCGAAACGTTCGGCAATGTCGTCACGGAAGCGCTCGCCAGCGGGCTGGCCGTCAGCGCCTTCGATTACGCCGCCGCGCACGAGTTCATCCGCCACGAGCAAAACGGTCTCGTGGCTCATCCGGGCGATGAGAGCGCCTTCATCGCCCACGCCGCGCGTCTGGCCAACGACGCCGCGCTCCGCGCCCGTCTCGCCCGCGCCGCCCGCGCCACCACCGCCCGCCTCTCCTGGGACGCCGTCATCGACGGCTTCGCCCGCGACCTCGCCGAGGCCATCGACGATCACCACGCCTCCGCCGCTGCTCCGGCCAATCCAAAATCCAAAATCGTCCAGCACGGAGCGCCTCAGCCAAATCCCCAATCGTCCTCTCCCGCTCCCTCACGCCCATGAGCAAGCCACTCCTCCGCGTCCGCACCGCCATCCTCTCCGACGTGCACCTCGGCACGCCGCACTCCAAGGCCGACGAAGCGACGCACTTCCTCAAACACATTCGCTGCGACCGCCTCATCCTCAACGGCGACATCATCGACGGCTGGCGCCTCCGCCGCGACGGCCGCTGGACCAAAGCCCACACCCGCTTCATCCGGCGCGTGCTCACGCTCGTGCAGAAGAAGGACACCGAGGTCGTTTACCTCCGCGGCAACCACGACGACTTCCTCGCCCGCCTGCTGCCGATGACGTTCGAACGCATCCAACTCGTCGAGGATTGCGTGCTCGAGACGGCGCGCGGGCGCTATCTCGTGCTGCACGGCGACGTCTTCGACGGCGTGGTGAAGAACATGGTGTTCCTCGCCCACCTCGGCGACATGGGCTACTCGCTCCTCCTCCGCCTGAACCGCGCCTACAACGCGTGGCGCCGCCTCCGCGGCAAGGAATACTTCTCGCTCAGCGCCGCCATCAAAGCCCGCGTGAAGCAAGCGGTCTCCTTCATCGGCAACTTCGAAACGCAGATCTCCTCCCTCGCCCGCGAACGCAACTGCGTCGGCGTCATCTGCGGTCACATCCACACGCCCGCCGACAAGCAGATCGACGGTGTCCACTACCTGAACTCCGGCGACTGGGTCGAAACGATGAGCGCGATCGTCGAGCACGAAGACGGCCGCTTCGAACTGATCTACTTCAAGGATTTCCTCGCCCAGTTCCCGATGCCGCAGGCCGACGCCACCGAGGACGACGCCAGCCTCGCCGCCGAATTTTCCCCGCCCGCCGCACTCGCGGCGTTTACCGCGTAACTCCCGGCACATCCCCGCTCACCCTCACTTTCCCTCTCACTCCGTCCGATGCGCCGCATCCTGATCCTCAGCGCCAGCTACGGCGAAGGCCACAACAGCGCCGCCCGTGCGCTCCGCTCCGCTTTCGCCGAGCACCCTGGCGTCTCCGTCGAGGTCTTCGACCTCTTCGCCCACCAAGCGCCGCGGCTCGACCGTCTCTCCCGTCGCACCTATCTCCGCGTCATCAACCACGCCCCGCGCCTCTGGAGCACGTTCTACCAGTGGCTCGATCGCTCCCCGCGCGCGCCGCTCCTCCTCCGCGCCTTGCGCGGTCACGCCCAAGCGCTCGCACGCATCCTGCACGCCCGCCGCCCCGACGCGGTCGTCAGCACCTACCCGGTCTACGCGTGGCTGTTGCAGCAGCTCCGCGCCAGCGGCTACGTGCTGCCGCCGCTCTACACTGTCGTCACCGACGCGCTGACGATCAACTCGCTGTGGTATCGCGCGCCGTCCGCCGGCTGGTTCGTCACCGACACGGCGTCGGCCGCTTATCTTCACCGCGCCCGCGTGCCCGCCGCGCAGGTTCACGTCTCGGGTTTCCCCGTGGCCGCCGCCTTCGCCGATCGCGACCCGACGCTGCAGCCGCCCGATCCCGCGCGCACCCGCCAGCGCCGCATTCTCTACATGATCAACTCCGGCCGCACCCGCGCCCTCGAGACCGCACGCGTGCTGACGATGTGGTCGAACTGGCACGTGACGTTCACGGTCGGCCGCGACGAGGTGCTTCGGCAGCAACTCGCGTATCTCATCCACGGCACGCCCGCGCGCTGTGAAATCCTCGGTTGGACCGACCGCATCCCCGAACTGCTGATGACGCATCACGTCGTCATCAGCAAAGCCGGCGGCGCGACCACGCAGGAGTCGATCAACGCCCTCTGCCCGATGATCGTGAACCAAGTCGTGCCCGGCCAGGAAGAGGGCAACTGGCAACTGCTGCGCACGCACGGCGCCGGCGCCTTGGCCGAGACACCGCACGAGATTTCGCAGGCGCTGCATTCCATCTTCGCCCACGAGGGCGCGCGCTGGCACGAGATGCGCGCCGGCCTCCGCCGCATCGCGCGGCCCAGCGCCGCCCGCGACATTGCCTCGCATGTGCTGGCACGCGTTCCGACGATCGCCTCAGATCCGCGCAACCGAACCGGCGCAATCTGAGTGCGGGCAAGGCGAGATCGCCCGCGCTGTCCCCCCTCAGGCGCTTCGTGCCGCCATCTCCGCCCGGATCGCCGCCAGCGTGCGCTCGGTCGCGCCGCGGTTGGCTTCG
The DNA here is from genome assembly GCA_041906465.1 of Candidatus Didemnitutus sp. Taxonomy (GTDB): domain Bacteria; phylum Verrucomicrobiota; class Verrucomicrobiia; order Opitutales; family Opitutaceae; genus Didemnitutus. The sequence goes on from JAYRJE010000005.1 coordinate 174,648, forward strand.
CTCCACGCGCGTGCCGCCGCGGCGAGTTGCTCGCGCGCCGTCGCATTTTCCAGCAACTCAACCGCGACCCTCACCAGCGCCGTGTGCGTCTCGACGCGCCGCACCGCGCTCGCGTCGGTGAGCGAGCGGATGATATCGCGAAAATTCGTCATCATCGGGCCGTGCAACACGGGCTTGCCGAGAATTGCGGCTTCCACCGGGGTCTGGCCGCCATCGTGCGGCGGCAGACTTTTCCCGACGAAGACGAGGTCGGCGAGCTGCGTGAGCTTGCGCAACTCTCCGGTCGTGTCGCCCACCGCAACGTCGACCGTTTGCGGCGCCGCGCCCTCCGAGCGAAAATGAAACGAGAATCCGCTGCGCTCGAGCAGCGCGCGCAGTTCCTCGCGGCGCTCGGCGTGCCGCGGCACGATCAGCAGAGAGACGCGGTGCCCATCCGCCCGCGCCTGCTTCAGCGCGGCGAGCAACGCCTCCTCCTCGCCCGGCCACGTCGAGGAGCCGAGCAACACGAGCCCGCCGGCCGGCAGCCCGACCTCGCGGCGCAGCGCAGCGCGCGCCACCTCGTCGAGCAGCGGGATGCTCACGTCGAGCTTGAGATTGCCGGTCGTGGCGAGTTGCTCCGCCGGAAACCCGAGCGCGCGGAAGCGCTGTTCGTCGCGTTTCGCTGCGGCGAGAATCCTGGTAATCCCGCGCCCGGCCGACTGCACCGCCCACTTGAAACGCGCCGAGCGGCGGAAACTGCGGTCCGACAGTCGCGCATTCACGCACACCACCGGCACGCCGCGCCCGCGGGCGGAACGAACGTGTTCGGGCCAGCGCTCGCCTTCCATCAGGATGCAGAGGTCCGGTTGCACCTGGCGCCACGCCCGGGCGTTGAACGCCCAGAAATCCAACGGGAAGTAGCCGATGCCGATCGTGAGTAGCGCGTATTTCTCCCTGGCCAGCGCGTAGCCGGTGCTGGTGGTCGTCGTCAGATAGGTTTCGCAGCCGTCGCGCTTGAGCCCCTCGAGCAGCGGGCCGATGGCGAGCATCTCGCCAACGCTCACCGCCTGGAGCCACACGCGTTTCCGCGCAGGAGTCTTCGCTGGCAGCTCGGGCACCTCGCCAAAGCGTCCGCCAAATCCCTCCGCGTAGCCCCCGCGCTTCCGCATCCGCCATAAATAATACGGCGAGGCAAGGAGCAGCGCCGGCAGAAACAGAAAGCGGTAGATCCAGATCAAGGAGGGCAAGTCTCCTTAAACACAGGGGTCGCGGAGTTCACAGAGAAATTCCGAGGAAAGCTCTCTGTGTCCTCCGTGTGCTCCGTGTTGAAACCGGGTTACTTGCCGAGGACCCAGGAGAAGATCAGCGGGGCGACGATCGTGGCGTCGGATTCGACGATGAACTTCGGCGTCTTCTCGCCGAGCTTGCCCCAGGTGATTTTCTCGTTCGGCACGGCGCCGGAGTAGCTGCCGTAGCTCGTGGTCGAGTCGCTGATCTGGGCGAAGTAGCCCCACAGCGGCACGCCAGTGCGGCCGAGATCCTGGTGCAGCATCGGCACGACGCAGATCGGGAAGTCGCCCGCGATGCCGCCACCGATCTGGAAGAAGCCGATCGAGCCCTCGCCGTTGCGGAGTTTCTTCGAGGTCTTCGTATACCACTCGGCCAGCCAGACCATGTATTCGATGCCGGTGCGGACGGTGTGGACGTTCTTGATTTCACCCGTGACGCAGCGGCCGGCATACATGTTGCCCAGCGTCGCGTCTTCCCAGCCAGGGACGACGATCGGGAGGTTCTTCTCGCACGCGGCGAGCATCCACGAGTTCTTCGGATCGATCTGGTAATACTTCTTCAGCTTACCCGAACGGAGAATTTTATACATGAACTCGTGCGGGAAGAAGCGCTGGCCGGACTGGTCGGCCGCAACCCACTCCTCCGCGACGGCGGCCTCGATGCGGCGCATGGCCTCGCCCTCGGGGATGCACGTGTCGGTCACGCGGTTCATGTGGCGGTCGAGCAGCGCCTGCTCGTCGGCCGCGGTGAGGTGGCGATAGTGCGGCACGCGCTCGTAGTAGTCGTGCGCGACGAGATTGAAGATGTCCTCCTCGAGATTGGCGCCGGTGCAGACGATCGCGTGGACCTTGTCCTGGCGGATCATCTCGGCGAGCGTGATGCCGAGTTCGGCGGTCGACATGGCGCCGGCGAGCGTCACGAGCATCTTGCCGCCGGCCTGGAGGTGCGCCTCGTAGCCCTTCGCGGTGTCGAGCAGCGCGGCCGCATTGAAGTGGCGGTAGTTGTGCGCGATGAACTGCGAGACCGGCCCCTTCTTCGACGCGAGGGCGGCATTGATGTCTTCCGGGCGTTTCGTCTGGCGTTTGGCTTTCTTCATTTTCGCGAAAGTAGAAGGCTCACGCGCGGCGGGGTCACGAAAAATTTTGTCCCGGGGTCAGCCGCCATCCGCAGACTCAAGTCGAAAAACCACCCGAAATAACTAAGGCCGGGCGCTTGCCAGCCAGCCGGTCGTGTAGAAGCTTTCCCGCCATGTTGTCCCGCATCGCGCTTCTCTCCTGCCTCGCGATCGCGTCGCTGTTCGCGGCGCCGATCACCTCCCAGCTGCCCCACGAAACCTCCGACCTTCCCGTCGATCCCACGGTGAAATGGGGCCGGCTCGACAACGGCATCCGCTACGCCGTCCTGCCAAATCACGAACCCAAGGGCCGCGCCAGCCTCCGCTTCGTCGTGCGCGCCGGCTCGCTCAACGAAAGCGACGACCAACGCGGCCTCGCGCACTTCCTCGAGCACATGGCCTTCAATGGCTCGACGCACTACGCGCCCGGCACGCTCGTCGAGTTCTTCCAGCGCCTCGGCATGAGCTTCGGCGGCGACACGAACGCCTTCACCAGCTTCGACCGCACCGTCTACCTGCTCGAGCTGCCCGACACCAAGCCCGACACCGTCGACAAGGCCGTCACGCTCTTCACGGACTACGCCGGCGGCCTCCTCCTGCTCGAAGATGAAATCAACAAGGAGCGCGGCATCATCCTCAGCGAAAAGCGCGCCCGCGACTCGATCGAATTCCGCCAGTTCGTCGGCGAGTTTGAGTTTCTGCTCCCCGACGCCCGCTTCATCCAGCGCATCCCGATCGGCACCGAGGAGGTCATTGCCAAGGCCCCCCGCCAGCGTTTCGTGGATTTCTACAACACGTGGTATCGCCCCGATCTCATCAGCATCGTCGCCGTCGGTGATTTCGATCCCGCCGCGATCGAAGCCGTCATCCGCGAGAAATTCGCCCCCCTCGCCCCGCGCGCGCCCGCCGCCCTCCAGCCCTCGCTCGGCACGATCACGCCCGTGAACGGCGTCGTCGCCAAACTCCTCTCCGAGCCCGAGGCCGCCGCCGTGCAGGTTTCGATCCAGACCATCACGCCCTACAGCTACGAGCCGGACACCGCCGCGAACCGCCTCAAATACCTCCCGCGCCAACTCGCCCTCCGCATCCTCAACCGCCGCCTCTCCATCCTCGCCAAGCAGGAAGGCGCCCCCTTCATCGGCGGCCAGGTCGGCGCCACCGAGCAGTTCGATTTCTTCCGCAACGCCTCGGTCGAACTCACCTGCAAGCCCGACCAATGGCGCGCCGCCCTCGGCGTCGGCGAACAGGAACTCCGCCGCGCCCTCCAATTCGGGTTCCAGCCCGCGGAGTTGAAGGAAGCCGTCGCCGGCCTCCGCAACGCTCTCGAACAAGCCCTCCGCGGCGCCTCCACCCGTCGTTCCGAGGGCCTCGCCATGTCCCTCGTCAACAGCTTCGTCGACCACAACGTTTTCACCCACCCGAAAACCGAACTCGAACTCTTCGCTCCCGCCCTCGACAAGATCACGGTCGAGGACTGCCTCGCCGCCCTGCGCGAAACGTGGGACGAAAAAACCGGTCGCCGCATCTGGATCACGGGCAACCTGACGCTCGACCAAGCCGAACAGCAGATCGCTGCCGCCTACGAAGGCAGCCGCGCCGTCGCCGTGCAACCGCCCGCGAAAATCGAGGAGGCTCAGTTCGCTTACACGAACTTCGGCACCGCCGGCACCGTCAAACAGGAACAAAAAGTCGACGATCTCGGCACCACCCTGCTCCAGTTCGCCAACGGTGTCCGCCTCAACCTCAAGCCCACCGACTTCGAAGCCGACCGCGTCCGCATCACCGTGCGCGTCGGAGGCGGCCGCCTGACGGAACCGAAAGAGCTTCCCGGCCTCGCCTTCTTCGCCGGCAACACCTTCCTCCTCGGCGGCCTCGGTCAACACAGCGCCGACGACCTCCAGCGCGTCCTCGCCGGCAAGACCGTCGGCACCAACTTCGCCATCGCCGGCGATGCGTTCGTGTTCCAGGGCTCCACGAATCGCGCCGACCTTGCGCTTCAACTTCAACTCCTCGCCGCCTATCTCGTCGACCCGGGTTTCCGCCCCGAGGCGATGCGTCAATATGCCAAAGGCGTCGAAGTGTTCTACACGCGCCTCGGCAACACCGTCGAAGGCCCGCTGCAAACCGAAGTCCCGCGCCTCCTCGCCAACGGAGATCCTCGCTTCGGCGTCCCGCCCAAGGAAGCCGCCACCGCACGCACCCTCACCGAGGCAAAGGCGTGGCTGACCTCCCAATTTGCCCACGGCCCGATCGAGGTCGCGATCGTCGGCGACTTCGAGCCCAAGGACGCCACCGCAGCGGTCGCCGCCACCTTCGGCGCGCTCGCTGCCCGCGAGACGAAGCCCGCCTACGAGGCCGAACGCCAGGTCACCTTCGGCGCTCCGACCGCACAGCAATACTTCGTCGTCACCGAAATCCCGAAAGGCATCGTGCAGATGTTCTGGCCGGCCACCGACTCGCTCGACGCCAAGGTCTCGCGCCGCGTCGGCCTGCTCGCGTCTGTCTTCAACGACCGCCTCCGCGTTAAAATCCGCGAGGAAATGGGCGACACCTACTCACCCGACGCGGGCGCCAGCCTCAGCGACACCTATAAGGGTTATGGCCATATCGTCGCGCAGGCCACCGTGGCTCCCGACAAGGCCCGCGCCGTCGCCGATGCGATGAAAGCCGCCGCCGCGAGCCTCTTCGAAAAAGGCGTGACCGAAGAAGAGCTCGTCCGTGCCAAACAGCCCGCGCTCACGGCCGCGCGCCAGTCCGTCCGCACGAACCCCTACTGGATCGGCAGCGTCCTCGGCGCCGCGCAGGAGCAGCCCGAGCGCCTCGAGTGGGCGCGCAATCGCCTCGCCGACCTCGAGTCGATCACGTCCGCCGAGCTGACGGAATTCGCGCACCGCTTCCTCGACCCGGCGAAAGCCAGCGAGTTCATCTCGCTCCCCGAGCCGAAGAAGGCCAACTAAGCCAGTCCGAGGTGGAGCGCATTGACCTCAATGCGCTCTCCCCTCGAGCGCGCGGCCATCCACGCAAATCACTCTCGTCCGCGGCCGCCCGGCCGCGGATTTTTTTTGATCCGAGCCAAGCCCGCGAGCACTGCGCCTCCCCCACCGCAACAGCCGCTCTCTACCCGCGAGCTATCAGGCTCAATTCGCGCCGCGGTCAGGTGTCCCAGCCTCCGTCGCCGGCACGGCGAAGAATTTTTCCAGCTTCAAATTCAGCAGCCACACCAGCGCGAGCAAGCCGAGGCACGTCACCCCGAGCACCGCATAGCCCGCCGCGTCGTGCACGAAACCGTCGATCGCCGCCGGCCCATACGCGTAGGCCCACGCCGTGAGAAAAAGGCTCCGCGCGAGATTCATCACGAAGGCGAACCCCATCGCCGCAGCGACGAGAAAAACCTTCTTCCAGAAACGCGTGAAGAACATCGCCCCCAGAAACGAACCCGCGAACAAACACGCCGTGAGCGAGCGGATCCCAGAGCACGCCTCAGCCACGCCCACCGGCCCCTTCGGCAACATCAGCACATTGCCCTGCTGTTCGACCGGATAGCCAAGCACATCGAAAACGAATGCAACCACCGTCACGACCTTCCGCAGCAGGAACAAACTCACCTGCTGTTCCACCGCCGAAACCAGGGGCGCCGAAATCAGCCAGACGCACACCGGAAAAATAAACAGGCACGCGACACGAAACCGTGCCTCGACAAAAAGCGCCCCGATGCCCCGGTAGGGGCGGTTTTCCCCAACCGGCCCTGGCGAAGTCGCCCCCGCGTCTGCACCACTCGCGCGCGTCGGCACATTGAAAAACAGCAGCGACAGCACGATCGCCACCATGCCACACGTCAGCGCAAACGTCCCGGGCTGCGAGGTGCCGGCACCGGCGCGGTAAAACGCCCCGAGCAAAAAGAAAAGCGCGCCGCAAACCAACCCGAGCGCCGCCGCCACGTTCAAAGTCCAACGCACCCACCCGGCCGCCGGATCGCTCTGCGCCGCCTCCGCGATCCGCACCCGGATTTGCGGCCAGCGGTCATAGACCGCATACGCCGTGAACAACGGCACGAGCCAGCCGAACGAGTAATCCTCTTTGCGCTGCCACCAATGCGATTGATCCCACGCCACAAACGCCACGAACCCACCGGACAACGCAAGCGCAGCGAGAAAAATCCCGGGCACCGGCGCGCTCGCGCCAGGCGCATCAACCGGCTTGGGTTCAACGGGGGGACTGGATGCTTCCATGCGTGACGCGCGCCATCGAACGGTCGTGCCAGCCACTCAGCAATGCCAAAGCGGCCATCGCCCCCAGGAGGGCCAGCGCCATATCCGACTGGGTGTCCCACGCGTAACCCTGCGTTCCCAGAAAGTCCTCGGCCGCCGCTCCGCTGAGCACCGCCGCCCCCCACTCGATCAGCTCATAAAACGCACTGAAGGCCAGACACACGCTCCCCACGAGAAACGGCAGCCACCGCGACGGCGCTCCTCCGAGGTGGTCGCCGCTGTCCCCAGCGGCGACACGCTCGCGGCGCAATCTCCCCAACGGCGAGGTCCGCAGTAAAATTTCCCGCGTCAAAATCGCCGGCACGAAGCCCTGCGCCAGATGCCCCAGCTTGTCGTAATTATTCCGCGTCCACCCGAACCACTCCATCCACCACTCCCCCATCGGCACCCGCGCATAGGTGTAGTGCCCACCGACGATCAGAATTACGCAGTGCAGCCACAGCAGCACGAGCAACAGCGTCGACAACGGGAACCGCCGGCGCACCGCGAGCATCAGCGGCACGCCGATCAGCACGGGCACCACCTCGAGAAACCACGTGAAAAAATCGTGGGGACGCACCGCCGACCATCCCAGGATCGGCAGCAACAACACCAGGAAGCACGTCAGTCGTCGGTCCATCACTCGTCGCGCTCCCGCATCCGTTCGATCACGAAATCCCGCAGCGTTGGCTCAATCCCCGCCGCCCGCAGCGCGAACTCCGCCGCGAGCTTCGCCCACGGCACCGCGCCGTCCGGCATCAGCACCGGCGTGAGATTCTTGTCCGGCCGTGTGTCTCCCGCATCCACGACGGCATGCGAGAAACCGCGGCCCAGCCGCCAAGTCAGTGCCCGCTCGCGCCGATCCTCGCCCGGATAACACAGCTGAAACCCGTCCAGCGTCTCTTCGCCGCGATACCACACGATCAACTCCATCGCCTCGTCCTCAAACCAGCGCCGGCGGCCCCCGCCGGTCTCCTGTTTTACCTGTTTGAACTCCGCGAGCACGTCACGAGCTTGGCGGCGGCGCGCATCACCGCAAGCCGCGGATAAATTCCACCGCCTGCCGCACAATCTCCGGCGTCGCCAAAATGCGATGGTGCCCCCGCCCCGGCGCCGGCACAAGCCGCGCCCCGCGCCACAAGGCGACGATCTCCTCCGTCGCCGCGAAACTCGCGTCTTCATCCGCCGGATCGTGAAACACCAGCAACGCGCACGGCGCAGTCCGCGCCACCACGCGCATGTCCACCTCCGCGATACGCGACTCCGTCCGCCGCTCCACGGCGGCAAAAAATTCTTCTCGCACCAGTCCATCCAATTGCAGCCGGTTCGCCACACGCGTCAGCCGCTCCAGCTGGCTCTGCGGCGGCGCCAACAACACCAACCCGCGCGGCGCCACGCCAAGCGTCGTGCTCATCGCCGCACCCGCCGCACCCATCGAATGCCCGATCACCGCAAAAAAATTCCCCACCTCGTGCTCGATCTCCGCGATCACCCGCGCCAGCAACGGCACGTGCGCCTCATCGCCCGTCGATTCGCCATGACCAGGCGCGTCGAACGTCATGACGCGAAATCCCGCCGCGAGCAGTGGTCCAACGAACGCCCCGAGCTGCGCGCCGTGCCCTTCCCACCCGTGCGCGAGCCCGACGAGCGGCGCTTCGTCCGCGCCGGGTGAACTCTGTCTGACGGAGTTTGGCGGGTTCCACTCCCACACCGCGATTGCGCCGAAGCGCGTGGGCAGCGTCCGCCGCCGTGCCGTTTCGAGGTAACCGAGCTCGCGCGGCATCCTGCGCACACCGCGCATCGGCCGCACGAAAACGGCCGCCGCCAGTTCGGCCAGCACCGCGGCGTCGTGCGGTTCCGGCGGCACCGCAATGCCGCGCTTCGCCGCTGCCGCGAGAAGAATCGCGCTCATCGCCGATTGATGCAGGGCGGGGTCGCCGAACCCCGCCTTTCCGTGCCGCGCCACGTCTGCGGCGGGGTCAGGAGACCCCGCCCCACCACGGAAGCCAGCGCACGCGAACTCATCGGAAGCGCCCACTCACACCGCCGCGAACACCAGCGACGCGTTCGTGCCGCCGAAGCCGAAGCAGTTCGATAGCGCCGCGCGCACCGGGCGGCGCACCGCCGTGTTGGGCGTGAAGTTCAGGCCGAGGGCCGCACAAGCCGGCTCGACGTTCTCGAGATTGATCGTCGGCGGCACCACGCCATCGCGAATCGCCATCACCGCGGCGAACGCGCCCATTGCGCCGGCCGCACCGAGCAAATGCCCCGTCATCGACTTCACTCCGCTGACATTGAGGTTCGCCTTGCTCGCGGCAAACACCGCCGCGATCGCCGCGCCTTCCTCGCCGTCGCCGCCGGGCGTCGACGTCGCGTGTGCCGACACGTAATCGATCTCGTCCGGCCGCAGTCCCGCCGTCGCGAGCGCCGCGCGCATCGAACGCTGCGAACCCTCGCCGCCGGGCGCGAGCGAGGACAGATGGTGCGCGTCCGCCGTCGCGCCGTAGCCGCGCAGTTCCGCGTAGATCTTCGCGCCCCGCTTCTTCGCCTGCTCGTATTCCTCGAGCACGAAAACGACCGCGCCTTCGCTCAGCACGAAGCCGTCGCGATCCGCGTCGTAGGGCCGCGAGGCCTTTTTCGGATCGTCGTTGCGCTTCGACAGCGCGCGCATCTGCGCAAAGGCGCCGATCGCCAGCGGCGTGATCGTCGATTCCGCGCCGCCCGCAAACATCACATCGGCATCGCCGCGCGCGATCGCCGCCGCCGCCTCGCCGAGCGCGTGACCGCTGGTGGCACAAGCGGACGCGACGCACATGTTCGGACCGCGCGCATCGAGCATCAGGCTCACCTGCCCCGCGAGGAGGTTGGGGGCGATTTGAATGATGAAGAACGGCGAAATTTTCCGGTAGCCGTCCTTGCGCCATGTTTCGTGCGTGCTCTCGATCTCAGGCAAGCCGCCGAGGCCGACGCCGAGATTCACGCCCATCCGATCCGCCGACAGCGTGGCGCGATGCGCGTCGAGCCCGCTATCGACGTAAGCCTCGAGCGCCGCCACGCAACCCAGGTGCGTGAAGCGACCGAACTTCTTCGGATCCTTCGGCGTGAACGCCGCAGTCAACGGCTCCGTGCCGGCGCCGCGCGGGAAGACCGGCTGCGCCAGCGGACGCAGCGGATCGAAATTTTTCACTTCGCCCGCGATCGTCACTGGACAATTCGCCGTGTCGAAGCGCGTGATCGATCCGATGCCGGACTCGCCGGCAACGAGCGCGCGCCAGGAATCGGGCGCGGTGAGACCGACGGGAGTTGCGGCACCGAGGCCGGTGATGACCACGCGACGGCGCGGCGGTTGGAGCGGGTTGTTCATGAGAAAGGAGGAAAAATGCGGGGTGTTAACCGAAACAGGTGATGGCCGTCTCGCGGGTCTGCGCGAGCATCTGGCGGCTCGCCGCCTCGTCGACCAGTGAGCGCGCGAGAATCAACGCGCCGATCAACATGCTCAGCAGCGACGTCGTGAGCCGGTCGTTCTCCGCCGGGTCGTCGGCCAGCCGCAACGCCGCCGCGAGCCGGCTGCGATGACGCTGCAACGCCTCCGCATAGCCGCGTTGCGCCCGGCCCTTCGGCCGCGAGGCTTCCGCGCCCAACGCCGCCACGAGGCAACCGCCCGCGCGATCATCGCGGTGATGCACGCTGAGATAACTCGCCACGAGCGCGCGCACACGCTGGCGGCGCGTCGGCAGCGCCGCAATGCGGGCCAGATTTTCCTGCCCCATATCGAAGCCCGTCGCGCACGCCTCGGCGATCAGCTCGTTCTTGTCGCGAAAATGCGCGTAGAACCCCCCGTGCGTCAGACCCGCTCGCCGCATCACGTCATCGACGCCCGTGCCGGCCACGCCGCGCTCGCGAAACGCCGCGCTCGCCGCTTCGAGGATGCGGCGACGGGTCGCGAGTTTGTGCCCGGCGGAATAGCGCATGGGATTAGTATGACGTTCGTCATATTAAGTCAGCCCGCTCCCTGTCAAGCTCACCCACCCGGTGCGTTTCAGTCGGACGCGTTTGCCCGTCCCGCCAGCTTTGACAAGCCGGCGCCGCTGTCCCACCTTGCCGCGAATCATGCAACACCTGCACGCCTACTGGCGCATGGAATACATCGAAGCGCCGCGGCTTCCCGAGACAGGCGATATTTTCACCGCGCTCCCCGCGCTCGGCGACGACGCGCAGGCGTTGATCGTGCACCGCAGTCCCTTGAGCTACCTCGTGCTCAACCGTTTTCCCTACAACGCCGGCCATCTTCTCGCCGTGCCGTTTCGCGCCGCCACCGACCTCACCGAACTCACCGCCGCCGAACGCGCCGACCTGATGGACGAAATCGTTTTCGGGCAGGAGCTGCTCAAGGCGGCGCTGAGTCCGCAGGCGTTCAACATCGGCTTCAACCTCGGTTCCGCCTCGGGCGGCAGCATCCCGCACCTGCACGCGCACATCGTCCCGCGCTGGCAGGGCGACACCAACTTCATGCCCGTGATCGGCGAGACGCGCGTGCTCCCGCAGTCGCTCGAAGCCATGTATCGCCGCCTCACCGAAACGCTCCCCACGCTACCCGCGCGCCTCTGACTCCCTTCCCCCGTCCTCAGTTTCCGTCCTCCGTCACCGCAGTGCCTTCCGCTTCCAAAACCGTCCCGTTTCCCAACGCGCGTCAGCTCGCCCAGCTCTATTGCAACGACGAGAAAAACCTCACGCTTGCCGAGCACAAACTCGGCGTCCGCCTCGTCACTCGCGACGATTGGCTGAAGATCGACGGCCCCGAAGCCGCCGTCGCGCGCACCGAGGAATTTTTCGCGCGCCTCAACGAAGGCCGCGGACAGGGCATGGCGATGCGCTCCGCCGACTTCCGGCGCCTCCTCGAAACCTTCATCGCCGACGGCGGCCCCGAGCGCCTGCGCGCGCTGTTCTCCGAGCCGCTCCAGATCGGCACGGCGAAGCGAACCATCGTGCCGAAGACGATCGGCCAAAAACTCTACCTGCAGGCCATCCAAAAGAACCCGGTCGTCTTCGGCATCGGGCCCGCCGGCACGGGAAAGACTTATCTCGCGATGGCCGCCGCGATCACGGCGCTCATGAAAAACCAGGTGCAGCGCGTCGTGCTCACCCGCCCCGCCGTCGAGGCGGGTGAGACGCTCGGCTTCCTGCCCGGCGACCTCCGCGAAAAAATTCTCCCCTACCTGCGACCGCTCTACGACGCGATGCACGACCTGCTCTCGCCCGAAGACGCGACGACGCTCGCCGAAAAAGGCATCATCGAGATCGCCCCGCTCGCCTACATGCGCGGCCGCACGCTCGCCAACTCCTTCATCATTCTCGACGAGGCGCAAAACACCACGCCCGAGCAGATGATGATGTTCCTCACGCGCCTCGGCGACGAGTCGCGCATGGTCATCACCGGCGACGTGACGCAGATCGACCTCCCGCGCACCAAACCCTCCGGCCTGCTCCAAGCCCCGCGCATCCTCCGCAACATTGCGGGCATCGAGATCCACCACTTCACCGCCACCGACGTCGTGCGTCATCCGCTCGTGCAAAAGATCATCGACGCCTACGAGCACGCCAAGGCCTCCGGCGAAGACGCCCAACGCCCCGGTCATCCGAGCGGGTCGTAGTCCAAGCGAAGCGAATGAAACCACCGCTTTCGCTGCTGGCTTTCGGGCTTGTCACCCTGGCGCTCTGCAGCTCGTGCACTCGCGAGATGAGCGTGCGCGACGTCAGCCGCGACGAAACGCTCCTGCTCCACAAGCGGGGCCGTCAGGGACATATCCACACCCTCTCGATTGCGGCTGAGGGCTCAGTGTCCGGCCGCGGCGAGGTGCAGCTCCTCTTGGATGGAAAACCTTACCGGAGAGAGACGGTTCAAGGCCCCGTGCGCTTCGACTGGCAAGGAGACTGGTATTCCGACCAAGCCGAAGTCCGGTATTTCGCCGGCACCGTCTCGAGTGGAACACTCTCCTTCCGGTATGACTTCAAAGACTGACTGCATGCCCCGCCCGGTCGAAATCCAAAACCGCCACCCGCGCCTCCGCGCCCCTGCCACGCAGGTCCGCCGCGTGATCGCGCTTCTCGACGAGCATTTCCAGATCCTCGCCCCAGATATCCCCACATTCTCGCAAGTCGCGCGCACTCGCCTCCGCGTGGGGCAATCCAAAATCCGAAATCCAAAATCGGAAATCCCCCGCGGCGGCTGCCCGCCCGGCGAGCTATCCCTCGTCTTCCTCACCGACGCCGCCCTTGCTCAGCTCCACGCGGATTTCATGGACGACCCGAGCACGACCGACGTGATCACCTTCGAGGGTGACACCACCGCCGGCCTCGCGGGCGAGATCTGCGTGTCCGCCGACACCGCGCGCACCTATGCCCGGGAACACGGCCGCGATTTTGCGACCGAGCTCACCCTCTACGTCGTCCACGGCTGGCTGCACCTCGCCGGCTACGACGACCTGCAACCCGCCAAAAAGCGCCGCATGCGCGCCGCCGAAGCCCGCGCGCTGAAACTGCTCCGCGCCCACGCCGCGATCCCCGCCTTCGTCCTCCGTTGACCGACTCCGTGTCCCGGCGGGATGCCCCCAAGCGGTCGCCGTCGAACCAACCGCGAACTCCCCTGCGCTGCTTCGCACGAGTCACGTTTGCGTAATACGCCCAAAGCCCCTCCCCCATGACGCGGGCGCTGCGGGATGCGTCCGGCGACTCCTCCTCCGCGCTGATTTCCCTTTGCCTCCGCCGCGGTTTGCGTGAGGAATGAGGCGTCACCTCATGGCCGAAACCCGCCTCACTTCACTCCGCAACGCCTTCCTCACGGGCCTCGTGCTCGTCGCGCCGTTCGTGGTGACCGTCTGGGCGCTGCGCCTCATCATCAGCTTCGTTGGCGGTTCGATCACGCCGCTGTTTCAGCCCTATCTCCCCGACGCGCTCAATCACCTCCCCGCCGTCGTCTGGGACGTCGCGACCACGATCATCGTGCTCAGCCTGATCGCGGCCCTCGGTTATCTGTCGCGACTCCTGCTCGGCCAATGGGTCGGCGCGATGACCGAACGCTTCATCCAAAGCATCCCCGGCATCGGCAGCTTCTACAACAGCGTCAAACAATTCATCGACACCTTCGGCGCCAAGGATCGCGCACAGTTCAGCAAGGTCGTCCTCGTGCAATTTCCCCGCGCCGGCGCCTACACGATCGGCTTCGTCACGAACACCAACCGCGGCGAACCCCATCACCACCTGCAAGGCGATCACTGGGCCGTCTTCGTGCCGACCTGCCCGAGTCCCGTGAATGGTTTCTTCATGTATCTCCCGGCCGCCGAGCTCATCGAACTCGATATGTCCGTCGGCGACGGCATGAAAATCGTGATCTCCTGCGGCGCCGTCCTCCCGAACTGGAGCGACCCCGCCGCCGCCAAAGCCGCGCTGAAAACCTGGGCCGCCGGCACCTGATCTTCCCGCCATCGCGCCTTCCGCGCGTTAGCTCTCGGGGCCCCCACGCCCCGCCGCTCCGTCCTCAGCCCTCCGCTCACCGTCCTCCGAAATGCCCGGCCAGCAACTCACGACCGTCGCCTTTATTCTGGGCCGACAGACGTCGGGCTCGGACAACTTCGAGCAACTCTCCGCGTTCAGCGACGAACACGGCGCCCTCCTCTGTCTCGCCCGCCTGCCGAAGACTGCCCCCGCGGCCCGCCGCAGCTCCCCGACATCGAGCGAGAGCCGCCTCGACCTCTTCGACGAAGCGGAACTCACCCTCGAGTCGTCTTCTCAAGGCCGCACATGGTTCATCAAGGAGCACCGCCATCTTCACCGCTTCCCGGGCATTGGCCGCAGCTACGAAGCCCTCCGCGCCGCCGCCGCCCTCGCCAGCCTCGTGAGCCGCAATCCGATTCCCGACGAGTCGCGCACTCCCGTCGTCGCGCTTTTGCGCCAGAGTCTCGGAGCCCTCGAATCCGGCGCACGCCCCGATCTCGTCTGGCTGAAATCGCTCTTTATCTTTCTCCGCAACGAAGGCTATCCGGTGAAACAGCAGTGGTGGCAACAGCTCGGCTCGGTCGAGCGCGACGCCGCCGCGCAAATTCTCAATCATCCGATCGCCGGCCAAGACCCCGCCGACGACGATGTCGCGCGCCTCACCCAGCGCCTGCAGGACTGGCTCGCCGCCGAAACCGAGATTCGCCTCAAATGAGTTAGGCTCCTGGCCGGTAGGGCGAGGCGTCCCCGCCGAGCCGCCGCGTGTGCGCCGCACTCCTCGCTTGCCCCGCATCGCGAAGCGGAGAATTCATCTCGTTCCTCGATGCAATTCTCCCTCGCCAACCGGACCGCCAGCCTGAGCGTGGGAGAATTTTCCGACTTTTCCCTCGGCCCGCGCGAATCCGGCGGCGGCTCCGCCGGCCTCTGGCGCGCGCAACTCGGCCAACACTGGCACGACGAACTCCGCGCCCAAACCGAACGCGCCAATCAGGTGGAAGGGGCTTTGCGCCCCGACGTTGGATTCGAGCTTCCCATCGAAGGTCGCCTCGTCCATCGCGGCTGGACCCTCTCGCTCGGTGGCCGCATCGACCAACTCGTCGGCTCCACGCTGCGCGAAATCAAAACCGTCACGCGCCCGCTCCCCGCCGACGAAACCGAACTGCGCGCCGACTACGGCCCGTATTTTCTTCAGCTGGCCACCTACGTCGTCCTGGCCCGCAACACCAACCTGCTTGGCGGGCGGCGCTCCGTCGTCGCCGAAAATCCCGCCGCACTCCGTGCCGAACTCATCTTCGTCGAAGCCGCCTCCGGACTCTCGCAAACGCTCACGCTCACCGCGTTCGACGAAGCGCTCGTTCATCATCAGCTCGACGCCGTTGTCGAATTCCTCGAGCTGCAACTCCGCGCCGCCGAGCGCCGCCATCGCCTCCAGTTTCACTCGCCGTTCCCGTCGCTCCGCCCCGGCCAGGAGACAATTCACGCCGACCTTGGCGCCTCGTTCACTCGCGCCCCCGTCGTCCTGCTCGAAGCGCCGACGGGCTACGGCAAGACCGGCTGCGCGCTGGAGTTTGCCTTGGGCAAGTTGAAAGCCGGCCGCTACGACCGCCTCATCTGGCTCACCGGCAAGTCCACCGGCCAGCTGCAGGTCATCGAAACACTGCGCCGTATGACCGCCGCGGCTGGCGACCTCGCCTTCTGGCAGGTGCGCAACAAGGGCGAGCATTGCGTCAACGTCGAGTTTCACTGTGTGCGCGATAACTGCACCTTCCTCGCCGGCGCCGAGGAGCGCTGGCCGGCCAGCGGACTGGCGCGCTTCTACCGCGATCCCACGCAGACGCACGACCTGCCCGCGCTCCGCACCGCCGGCCGCGAGGCGCTGATCTGCCCCTACGAGATCACGCGCACCGCCCTCGCGTTTAACGACGTCTGGATCGGTGACTACAACTACGTCTTCGCGCCGGACAATCGCGGGCTCTTCTTCGATCAACCCGGCTTCAACGCCGCGCGCACGCTCCTCGTCATCGACGAGGCGCACAACCTGCCCTCGCGCGTCGCCGACGCCTACTCGCACACCGCGCACGACGGCGACGTCCGCGCGCTCCTCGCCGAACTCGATCACCAGCGCGCCCCCACGCCACTCGTGCTCGCCGTCGAAACCTGGGCGCGCACGCTTGCGAGCATCTCGCCCTGCGAAATCCTCGACGGCGCTCTTGAAGCCGACGTGCGCGACGCGCTCGCCCGCCTCGCCGAACTCGTCACCACGCTGCCGCTCGACTACGCCGCGTTAGGGCCGCACCACAGTGAAACACTGTGGCAGTTCGCCAAGCTCCACGACTTCCTCGACGACACGCGCCTGCATCGCCTGCTCTGGTCGCGCCGCGAGGGTGAACTGGAATTCACCTGCGTCGACGCCAGTGCCGCGATCGGCGAATCGCTCGGCGCCTTCGGCGGCGCGCTGCTGATGTCCGCCACGCTCGCGCCGTTCGACCAATTTGCGGCGTCATGCGGCCTGCCGGCCGACGGCTTCGCCGCACTCCGCGCGCCCGCACCGTGGCGCCACGGCGCCTACGACGTCGCCGTCGATTTGCGCGTGGCCACGACACTGCGCGAACGCACCGCCAACTACCGCACCACCGCTGCGACGATCGAGCAGCTCTTCGGCGCCGCCGGTCGCGCCGTGGTCGTGTTTTTCCCGTCCTACGCCTACGCCGAAGCGATCCAGCGCACGCTCGAGCAAATCGGCTCCGTGGTGCGCGTGTCGTTGCAACCCAAGCTGCCCGACCTCGCCGCGCAAGCCGCCTGGGTCGAGGAAAACCTCGCCTTCGCCGACGCGCTCTTCCTCGTGCTCGGCAGCAGCTTTGCGGAGAGCATCGACCTGCTCGGCGGACGCGTGTCGCACGCGATGGTCGTCGGCCCGGCGTTGCCGGAAGTGAACGCCGTGCAACGCGCGCGCCTCGATGCCTTCAGCGCGCTCGGCCGCGATGCGGCGTTTCGTCGCGTCTACCAGATTCCCGGCCTGCAGAAAGTGAACCAGGCGCTCGGCCGCCTCGTGCGCGGCCCTGGCCACCGCGCGAAAGTGCTGCTGCACTGCAAACGCTTCGCCGAGCCCAGCTACGCCGCACTGCTCGATCCGGAGTGCCAGCTGTATCGCGAACTCTTCACCGCCGCCGACCTCGAAGCGTGGCTGGCGAATCGCTGAGTCGGCGCAAGTGGGCCGGGCCCACCCAATGAGCCCGACCCACCCTCTACACGAGGATGTGCGTTGAGCGCTGCATCATCCAAGATCGGAAAGCCGCACCGGTCCTGCCGCTGAGTAGGTGGTCGCCGCTGTCCCAGCGGCGACAAGCCGAGCGCACCGGCAACAACTCGAAAGCCATTCTTGTCACTTCGCCGCCGCACCCCACGGCACATTATCGCGCTGCGCCCTGCGTCGCACTAACCCGGCCTCATCGATCGTGAGCGCGGCCAGCGTCAAGCCGTCCTCGATGCCCGGGATGGCCACCCATCGACCGTCGCGCAAAATCCGCGGCAAGCGATCACTAATGCCAAACTGCGCCGTGCCGAACAACAGCGGTAGAATCGGCATTCTTGAGCGCTTCGTCGACAACGTGCTCACATAGCCGATCGCCCGATTCACTACGCAATAGTGCGGCTGGCGGCGCGGCGCGGTCATCGACGAGGCAATCGTCACCTCAAGCGTGCTCCGATCCGGACGATGTTCGACGGCGTGATCGATCACGCGCGCGCGGAATCCGTCGACTCGCCCGGAACCGGGTTCAGTCAACAGAAACTCACCCCGCGGGTTCAGCCGCGAAAATTTGACGTCTGCCAGCACATCCACGCTAGCGGCGCCCGTCATCAGTTGTGTCGCGAGCCAATCGGGCACGAGCAGCCGCGCGGTCAGCGTGGGCACCTCGGGACCGTCCTCCACGAGGCCGCTCATTTGCGCCTCGACTTGCGCGGCGGTGAGCTTGCCCTCGATGCGCCGCTGCTGAATTTCATCCAGGGACAGCTGCATTCCCGCTCTGACTTTTTTGGCGATCGTCGCGCGGGTCTCTGCGTCGCCGGCAAACGTGAAGGGGCGCACACCGAGCGCCGCGCGGACATCTTCTTCGAACCCGCCCTGCGCAGCCGTCAGCAGGCGTTCTGCCTCATGGCGTTGGCCGTCTGCCGCAGTGAAGATGAAGCGCCCATACGAAACGCTCAGCCGCAGGTGCGGCGGCAGGTTTCGCACGTTGCACACCACCTCGATCCAACGTTTTCCGACCGGCGTCTTCTGCGTTCTTTGGTAGCTTGTCGGCTGGTCCGGCTGCACGCGTGCAATGGTCAGCTCCACCGCCTGCGCCTCGGCCAGTTCCTCCGGCGCGCTCCGCCAGCCAGAGCCAATCTCGAAGGGAAATTGATTCCAGGCCCCCACACCGAGCACGACGCCGGTGATCAACCACGTCGCGCCGAGCCAAACGCGTCGCCGCGTGTATTGCAGCCAGATCGCACCGATCACGGCGATTCCAACGACCGTCAGAGCAACACCCCCACGCGTTACCGCCAGCGCACGTGTTTCCGGATAGGCCGTGAACAGTTTGGGCACCACCGGTGTCAGCACCACCGCGGCCACGACGCTGCCCAACAGCACCATCAGAAACCGACTGCCGCGATTGGATAGGACACCGAGCGCGAGGGCCGCCACCACCAGCGGAATCTGCACGCTGAGAAAAATGATCGTCTGCTGTCCCAGTTCTCTTCCCGCCAGTCCGCACGCGAGCCAGCTCGGGGCCGCTACAACGAGCGGCACCACCACGAACAGCAGCGTGACGCCGAGCACCTTCGCTCCGAGCAAGCGCCGCCCGCTCAGCGGACGCGTGACCCAGAACTGCGTCGAGCCGACCACCGGATCTTCGAGCACCCAACTGCCCACGAGCAGAAAGGCCACCGCACTCTTCATCATGCTCAGCGCCACGTCGCCGATTTGCAGACGTTCGAACCACTGCGCATCGACCGACCAATCGGAAAACCCGAGCACGAGCATCGCCTGCTTCGCGAGCAGCAGGCAGAGCCACAACCCATACGGCAGCCGATGCCGCCGCAGATCTTTCGCAATGATGTGCCACACGAGTTTCATGCCGCCGCTCCTTTCACGCTCCGCCGGCCGGCCCGCGCCAAGCTGATGAAAATTTCCCGCAGCGTCATCGGCCGCGCCCGCACCTGCGCCGCCGGGAAGCGCTCGCGGCACGCCGCCTCGGTGCGCACTGCGTCGAACGCACTGTCGACGAACTGCGCGCGCGTCCCTTCGTGCGCCCACTCCCACCACGTCGGCAGCGGCGCGCTCGCCGCGGCGGGCGCGAGCGCGCCGTCGAGTTGCACCTCCACGCGGCGGAATCGCGCCGCCAACTCGTCCGTCGTTTCCTGCAACACGAGACGGCCGGCATCGATCATCACCGCGCGATCGACGAGCTTTTCCACGTCGTCGATATCGTGCGACGAGACCAGCATCGTCCAATCCCCCAGTCGGGCGGCTTCGATCAGGCCCGCGACAAACTCATGCCGTGCCAACGGATCGAGCCCGCTGAACGGCTCGTCGAGCAGCAGCAGTTTCGGTCGGTAAGCGAGCGACGAGAGCAACACGGCCTTCATGAGCATGCCGCGCGAGAGCTGGGAGAGCTTGCGATCCCACGGTAGATCGAAATCGACGAGCAGTTTGGCTTCCAACTCCCGATCCCACGTCGGATAAAACGGCCGGCAGTAATCGAGCAGCTGCCGCACGGTCATCCACAGTGGCTGCTGCTGGTTTTCCGAGACGTAGCCGATCTGCTGCAGTTCGCGCTCGCCCAACCGCCCGGCCTCGACGCCAAGCACGCGCGCCGCGCCCGCCGTGGGCGCAAGGAGGTTCATGAGCATCTTCAGCGTCGTCGTCTTGCCGGAGCCGTTGGGCCCGAGCAGCGCGCTGACACTGCCCTCCGGCACGTGAAAGCTCAGGTCGTGCACCGCCTCGTGGCGCCAGTAGCGGCGCGTCAGGCCTTCGGTCTCGATGGGGTTCATGGGAAAATCATTTTCGGCCCAGGCGCTTCCAGTGCGCCGCCAGACCGTTCTGCACTTCATCGAGCGTCAGGCCGAGTTTCTTGGCCTCCACGACGACGCGCTCCAGCTCGTCGCCCAGCAGTTCCGCCTTCGCGACCCGGTCAACGATGCCGCGCTCCGCTACAATGCTTCCTACCGCCGGCGTCGTCACGAGCACGCCTTCGGCCACCAGCGTCGCGATGATTTTGTGCGCGGTGTTCGGATTGATCTGCAGTTCCTGGCTCAGCACGCGCACCGAGGGGAACGGCTCACCGGGCTTCAACTGTCCCGCGACCACTGCCTTCTTCACGGCGAACAGCACCTGCTCCGTGATGGGCAGGCCGGGCTTCAGCTCGATGGAGAACGGCAGCATCGCTCACTCACCCCGCGTTCCGGCGCTGCAACTCCTCGCGAATCGCCTTGAGCTCGTCGTGGCACTTCTTCGCCCACGCTTGGGCGGAGTAAGCGCAGATCAGGATACCGAGCAGAAACAAACCATGGGCCGGGTTCACACCGTTCTATCAGCACTAGGACAGCTGGAACAGCAAGCCGAAACTGTGCGGTCGTCAAAACCGCACCACTCTTCAGGTCGCGTCCGCCTCGCCCAGGAGGTTCGCGAAGATCATCTTCCCGCCGCTCGTGGGCAGCACGCCGGTGATTTCCGCCGCAACGCGCTTGCCGAGATAGGCGCGTCCGTTGTTCACGACGACCATCGAGCCATCGCTAAGGTAACCCACCGCCTGCCCTTCGTCCTTGCCGGGCTTGCTCAGCTCGAGCTCGACACTTTCGCCGATGACGATTTCCGGACGCAGCGCCTTGTCCAGCGCATGCAGGTTCAGCCAGGCCACGCCGTGAAACTGCGCCATCTTCGCGAGGTTGTAGTCGGTCGTGAGCAGCTTCGCTCGCATCGATTGCGCGAGGAACACGAGCTTCGCCTCGAGATCCTGCCGGCGCGTGACGTCGCTCTGGTGGATGCGAATGTCGAGGTGCTTGATGCGGCGCAGCTCGTTGAGCACTTCGAGGCCACGGCGTCCGCGGGCCTGTTTCACGGGATCGGGCGAGTCGGCGACATGTTGCAGCTCACTGAGCACGAAGGACGGGATCACCAGCGCCGCGCCGAGAAACTGCGTCTCGCAAATCCGCGCGATGCGCCCATCGATCAGCGCGCTCGTGTCCACGACCACCAGCGGCACATCCACCTCGTGCGGCACGAAGCGCACGTAGGGAATCACCAGGTTGAACTCGTCCTTGCCGCGCAGCGCGATGACCGCGCCCAGGTAGCTGCAGATGAGGAACAGCGCGAGTTGACTCAGGTAAATCATCTGCTCGTCTGCGCGTTTCAGCAGCGGCGAGGTGCCGAGCAACCACGCGATCAATGCGCCAATCGCCAGTCCGAAGGTGAGCGCCGACAGCCCGCGCAGCGAAAAACCCTTCAGCAGCACGTCGACCAAAACCACGAGGATGCCAATCAGCCCGCCGACCGTCATCGCTACGCCGCGATAGTGATCCCACTCGGGAATCGTGTAGCACAGCAGCCACGACCCGAGCACGCACAGCACGAGAAAACAAAGGCGGATCGTGAGCAGGGTCTTCTTCATGGCTCAGGGCGTCCCGCGCCGCAAATACCACAGCACCACGAACGGGATCACCAGGAACAGGAGCATCACCCCATAAAGGATCCATTGCGCTCGCTGCGCTTTCTTCATCAACTCCGGATCGTGCTCCTCCATGAGCCGCAAGAAACCCCGCTCCTCCCCGCATGACAACGCAATACTGGCTCGTGAAACAGGAACCCGAGGACTACTCGTGGGACGACTTCGTGCGCGACGGCACGACCGCCTGGACCGGGGTGCGCAACTACGCCGCGCGTAATCACCTCAAGGCCATGCGCGCCGGCGACGAGGTCTTTTATTATCACAGCGGAGACGACAAATGCATCGTCGGCCTCGCCCGCGTGAAGCGCCCCGCATTCCCCGACCCGACCGCCGATTCCCCGGACGAGGGCTGGGTCGCGGTGGAACTCGCGGCCGTGAAGCCGCTGCCGCAGCCGGTCACGCTCGCCCAAGTGAAAGCCGACGGCGCCCTGAAAGACATCGCGCTCGTTCGCATCAGCCGCCTCTCCGTGCAACCGGTGCAGCCGACCGAGTTCGCCCGGATTCTCAAACTCGCGGGCGCGAAGTAGCCGCAGGCCGGTCACTCCTCGCCCAGCCGCGCGAGGTCGACTTCCACCACCACGCGAAATCCCCGCGTGCGCACGCGCTCGTTTCGCGGCGCGCGCGCGATTTCTCCCGTGTTCAGCCACACCGTCGCGTCAGGATTTTCCCGTCCGCCCGCACTTTCGATCCACTCCGCGAGACCTCCCTTCACGTTCTGAAAATCCGTGTCTGCCGCCTGCGCGCTGCGCATCTCTTCGTTGGTCGGCAACCGCACCCGCCAGCCGAGCACCCAGCCGAGCCGCCGGCAAAACTCCTCCGCTTCCGCATACGTGAGGGAGTCCACCGGCAGCGCGCGCCCGGGATTCCGACTCGGATTCAGACTCACCACCTTGGCAAAATCCGCCTGCAACACCTCCGTCCGGAGCATCGCCCGCGGGCCGTCACCGAGCGGCGCGAGCTGATCATAAATCCGATCCTGCAGTGCCGCGATGTCCGCCGATCGCAGGGTCAGAAACGCCAAAGCCATCCGTAGTTCCTCGTCGCGCAACCGCGCCTTGGGAAAGCGCACCTTCAGGTCCTCCATCGCCTCCAGTGCTTCCCGGACGCTCTGCTGGAATTGAAAAATCTGCCGCTTGCGCAAAAACCGCCGCCCTTCCTCCGCCTTGGCCCGCGCCCCCCGCAGCGGTTCCTCCACCAGGAGCGTCTGCCGCTCCACCTCGATCTCCTCCAGGCGCTCCATCGAAACGAAGCGGCTCCTGCCAAAATGCTCGTTGAGCTGCCGCTGCGCCGCCGCGGCGGCCACCAGTTCCTTCACGGCCTCCTCCGTTCTACCGCCGGTCGCCAGCTGCCGCGCGCGCTGCACCCGGTCGCTCACCTGCGCATCGAGACCATCTGCGGTCAACGCCGCGATCTCCGCCTCCAGCCGCGCGATCGCCGGCAAATCGGAATAGCGCGTGCGGGGAAACTCGCGGTTAAGCCGCTCCTGGATTTCCCGCGCCTCGCGAAACAGCCCGAGGGCCTCCTCCCAACGTTCGCCGGCCACTGCCGCCCTCGCCTGGTCGGTTTTCAGCGCGACCGTTTGCCGCAGCGGCTCCGCGACGATTTCCGCCAACTCGCGCTGCAGACGCAGTTCGCGATCGAAATTGCGAGCCGAGTCCGGCGCTCCCGCGTTCACCTCACGCTGCAACCGCAGCGCCTCGCGCAACTGCTCGGCGCCGCCCGCCGCGTCGCCGGCCGCCCGCCGCGCGTGAGCCTGCGCTTCCGCCTCGTCGCTCCGGCGCCGGGCGAGCGCGGCGCGCGCCTCCGCGACGCGCTGCTCGGTTCGCCGCACCGCCTCGAGTTGCTCCTCAAATTGTTCCGGCCGCAACGCCGCCATTCGCCGCTGCCCGGTCGCCAGTGCTTCAAGCCGGCGAATCTCTTCGTCTGCCGCGAGATTGGGCTCCTTCAGCGCCGCCTCCGCCGCCGTCAATTGGGCCTCGGTCGCCGCCACTGCCGTGGCCTGTTCCACCTTGTCGCGCGCGGTGGCCCGCTGTTCCGCCCAGAGCCACCAACCGGCAGCTCCGCCGCTCAGCAGCACCAGACTGCCTGCCAGGGCG
The DNA here is from genome assembly GCA_041906465.1 of Candidatus Didemnitutus sp. Lineage (GTDB taxonomy): Bacteria > Verrucomicrobiota > Verrucomicrobiia > Opitutales > Opitutaceae > Didemnitutus. The sequence continues at coordinate 198,574 of JAYRJE010000005.1, forward strand.
AGCCGCCGCCGCCAGCGTTGCGCTGCGGTCTCCTCCACGAACTCCGCTTCCTTGTCGAAACGCACGGCACCAGCGCAGCGGGCTTTTCGCGTCATGGCAACGCGATTGCCGCCCGCGCGCTGGACAACTGCGCGGCGAGCCGGTTACGTGCGCCGGATGCATCCGCGGCTCGCCATCCTCGCGCCCGGCCTGCTCGGCGGTTCCGTCGCGCAGGCCGCGAGGCATTTTGGCGCCGCGTCACACGTCACTCTCTGGGCGCGTAAACCCGAAGCGCGCCTCGCCCTCCGCGACCAGCCGTGGTGCAACGCCGTCGCCGACACGCCCGCCGCCGCCGCCCGCGACGCCGACCTCGTCATCATTTGCGCACCCGTCGATCGCATCGTGCCGCTCGCGCAGGAGATCGCACCCGCACTCGCGCCGCACGCGATCGTCACCGACGTCGGCAGCGTGAAAGGCGAAATCTGCCGCCACGCCGCCACCGTGCTCGCCGGCCGTGCGACCTTCGTCGGCTCGCATCCCATGGCCGGCTCGGAGAAAACCGGCTGGGAACACGCGCGCCCCGACCTCTTCGTGCGCCGCGTGGTGTTCGTCACGCCGTTACCCGAGACCGACGCGGCGGCCGCGGAGCGCGTCGCCGCCTTTTGGCAGGCGCTCGACGCCGAAGTCGCAACGGTCGCGCCCGACGCGCACGACGAAATCGTCGCGCACATCAGTCATCTGCCGCAGGTGCTCGCGTCCACGCTCTGCGCATCGCTGGCGAAGCGCGAACACGGCTGGCGCAACTTCTCCGGCGGCGGTCTGCGCGACACCACGCGCATCGCCGGCAGCGACCCGAAGCTCTGGAAAACCATCCTGGAGCAAAACCGCGACGAGGTGCTCCGCGCCCTCCGCGCCTACCAGGACGAGTTGCACGGCATGGAGCGCGCCCTGGCCAACCGCGACTGGTTCGAAGTTCAGGCCATCCTCGAACGCGGCCGCGCCTACCGCGATCAGTTCCGTCCGCCGCCCTGACTCCGCTTGTGGGAGCGTGCTGGCCCGCGACTGTCGCGACCAAGGTCGCTCCCACCGTGAAACATGCCGCCTCTGCCGCCCACTCTCCCGATCCAACCTTTCACGCGTCCGGTGCGCGGCAGCGTCACGTTGCCCGGCTCCAAGAGCATCACGAATCGCGCGCTCATCCTCGCAGCACTTTCGGAGCGCACCGTCACGCTGCGCGGCGCGCTGTTCAGCCGCGACACACGCATCATGATCGCCGCGCTGCGCGCACTCGGTTTCGCGGTCGAGTTCGACGAACGCGCCCTGACGATCACGATCACCGGCCGCGGTGGCCTGATCCCGAACCGCGAAGCCCGCATCGAGGTCGGCAACGCCGGCACCGCCGCGCGTTTTCTCACGGCGTTCGTCTGCCTGCGCCCCGATGGCGTCTATCATTTCGACGGCGACGAAGCCATGCGCCGCCGCCCGATCGGCGCGCTGCTCGACGCGCTCGCGATGCAAGGCGCGCAGGCCGACTCGCGCAGTTTTCCGTTCACGCTCCGCACCGCCGGACTCCCCGGCGGCACGGTCGAACTCGACGCGTCAGAGAGCAGCCAGATGCTCTCCGCGCTCCTGATGGTGGCGTCGCACGCCCGCACGCCGCTGCACGTGCGGCTGACGAGCGAAGCGGGCTCGAAACCGTTCGTGGTGATGACCGAGGCGATGGTGAAGCAATTTTCGCCGGCGCCCGCCGTCTACGACATCGAGGGCGACGCATCCGCCGCGAGTTACTTTCTCGCCCTGCCGCTGGTCACCGGCGGTGAACTCGCGCTGCCGAACTACCGCGGCACGCTGCAGGGCGATTTCAAATTCCGCGACGTGCTCGCCGACGTCGGTCTGCAGACCGCGACCGGCGGCGGTTCGTTCACCTGCTCCGCGCCCCGCGGTGCGCGCCACCGCGGCGTCACCCGCAATTTCCGCGAATTCTCGGACACGTTCCTCACACTCGCCGCGATCGCACCGCTCCTCGACGGCCCGACGCACATCAGCGGAATCGCCCACACGCGCAAGCAGGAGACCGACCGTGTCGCCGGCATGGCGCGCGAGTTGCGCAAGCTCGGCCAGCAGGTGATCGAGACGGAGGATTCGCTCGAAATCCACCCGCGCCCGCTCGTCTCCGGCGTGGCGATTGAGACCTATCACGACCACCGTTTCGCAATGAGCTTCGGGATTCTTGGCTGCCACGACCTCCATGGCGACGGCCGCCCGTGGCTCACCATTCAGGATCCGGCCTGCTGCGCCAAGACCTTCCCGGAATTCTTTGACTTGCTGGCCCGCCTGCACGCTGCCTCACATTGAGGCGCGCATGGGCCTTCCTTTCATCATCGTCGCGATCGACGGCGGCGCCGCCTCCGGCAAATCCAGCTCGTCCCGCATCCTCGCCGAGCGGTTCAATCTGCTCCACGTCGACACCGGTTCGTTCTACCGCCACATCACGAGCGAACTGCTCCGGCGCAACGTGCCGCACACCGACCTGGCGAGCCTCCGCGCCGTGTTGCCCGAACTGAAGTTCGACACGCGCCTCGAAGGCCGCTCCGCCCGCATGCTCATCGGCGGCCAACCCGCCGGCGACGAGATCCGCAGCGCCGGCGTCAACGAACACGTCGCGCACTACGCCGCCGTGCCCGAGGTGCGCGAGATTCTCATCGGCTACCAGCGCGGCCAGGCCGACGTCGCGCAGCAGCACGGCTTTCGCGGCCTGGTGATGGAGGGCCGCGACATCGGCTCGAAGATTTTCCCGGATGCCGACTGCCGCTTTTTCCTTTTCGCCGATCCCGCCGAGCGAGCGAAACGCCGCGCCGCCGAGGGTCGTCAGGATGTGATCGGCAAACGCGACACGATCGACAGCGTGCGTCTTAACCAGAGCGCGCAGGGCGCGATCGCGATCGACAGCACTTACCTCACGCTCGAGCAGGTCGTCGACACGATGGCCAAGCTCATCGGCGAAAAACTCGGAGCCTGACGCCCCATGCCTCACACCGCCGACCACCTCGCGATGCGGCCCTTCTACGCGTTTTTCCACTACTGGGTCGCGCAATGGCACTCGATGTGGTTCCGCGGTGAAGTGGCCGGCACGGAAAACATTCCCGCGACAGGGCCATTCCTGATCGCGTCCAATCACGCCAGCCACCTCGATCCGCCGTTCGTCGGTTGCCAGGTGCCGCGGCAGATGCGCCCCTTCGCCCGCAAGACGCTGTGGAGCGGGAAAATTTTCAGTTGGTGGCTCGACCACGTGGAATGCATCCCGGTGGACCGCGACAGCGGCGACGTCGGCGCCATTCGCAAGGTGCTCCACGCGCTGCAAGAGAACCGCGGCATCATCCTCTTCCCGGAAGGCACGCGATCCCCCGATGGTCACCTGCAAAAACCCAAAGCCGGCGTCGGCCTGATGGCCTGCAAGACCGGCGCGCCCGTCGTGCCGGCGCGGATTTTCGGTTCCTATGAAGCCTTCGGCAAAGGCGCGAAGATTCCGCGCTTCGGCACACGCGTCGACGTCGTCTTCGGCCCCCCGATCACCGCCGCCGAATACGACGACCCGAGCGCCGGCAAAGAGCGCTACCAAATCGCCAGCGACCGCATCTTCGCCCGCGTCGCCGCCCTGCCCCGTCCGCGCTACGCGGTGATCTGACAAGCCAGCTTAACCAGCGGCGCAACGCGGAGCCACGCGGCGCCGAACCACAGCGGACCAAGCTGATTACGCACTCGCCGGGCGCAGCCTTTGCGTTCTTGTTCGGCCCGCCCCCCTTGAGACTCGCCGCTCCACGCCTGGTCTGCCTGTCGCTGCTCGCGTTCGTCGTCCGTTTGTCGGCCGCCCCCGCGCCGCCGCCCGATCCGCACCGCACCGGCACGCCCTTTCTCCGCACGTGGACCGGCGAGGACTACCGCGCCGCACCGGTCAACTGGCACATCCTCCAGCGACCGCAGACCGGCTTCATTTACGTCGCCAATAACTACGGCGTGCTCGAATTCGACTCCGCCTCGTGGCGCCTGATCGAGCTGCCAAACGAGGGCCGCGCGCGCACCCTCGTCCTCGACGCCGCCGGCCACGTCTGGGCGGCGGGCGACGACATCGTGCGACTGGAACCGGACGCGCAAGGCCTGCTCAAGGCGCGCTCCCAAATCGCGCGGCTGCCGCCCAGCGCACGCGAAATCGGCAGCATCGGTTTCGCTGCGGCCAATCGCGAACTGGTCGCGTTCGCAAGTCCGCGCGCGCTGTTTGTTTTTCCCACGACCGGCGACGCGTTCGCACTCGAGCCGGCGGCCGCAATCACCAGCCTTTGGACCGCCGGCGACGCCGTTTATCTCGCGCTGAGTGGCGGAGAAGTCCTGCGCCTCCACGATCGCCAGCTGCAGCCGGGTGATCTGCCGCTGACCGTCGCCGGCGCGCACCTCGGCGCCAACCGCATCGTCTATCACGCCCTCCCCGGTGCCGATGGCCGTTGGCGGTTCGCCACCAATCGCGGAGTGCTCACGTCCGCACCCGGCGCCGCGCAAGCGACGGCCACGTTTCTGGCGCCCGCGGATATCGCGGGCGAAGGCCAGATCACCGCCGCGGTTCTCCTCGCGAACGGTGGCTACGCCTGCTCGACGGCGCGTGAGGGCCTGCTGGTGTTCGATGCCTCCGGCCAGCTGCGTCAGCACGTCGATCGTAACGCCGGCCTTCCGGGCAATCGCATCGATCACCTGATGGAGGACACCGAAGGCGGCCTGTGGCTCGCGCAACGCAGCGGCATCACGCGCATCCAGCTCGACAGTCCCTTCGCCATCCACGGTCTCGCGCAAGGCCTGCAAGGCGGACCGCGCGCGTTGCGCCGTCACGACGGCCGCCTCTACCTCGCCCACTCCGAAGGGCTCGCTGCGATGGACGACGACGGGCGCTTCCGCGAAGTCCCCGGAGTGCGCACGGGCGCAAACCGTTTTGTCACCTCGGCCGGCCGACTGCTCGTGACCTCCGGCGCGATCCGCCAAGTGTTGCCCGACGGGTCGACTCGCCTTCTCGCGCGTCAGGTGTTGCAGCCGCTGATCGAATCCCGCCGCGATCCGAACATGATGATCGGCGGCTCGACGACCGGGCTGTGGCTTTTCCGCTGGGAAGGCGAGAGGCTGACACCCATCGGCTCCGTCAAATCCGTTCGCGGCGCGATCACGCATCTCCTCGATCGCGGCGACGGCATCGTGTGGGCCACCAACCCCGACGGCACCGTGTGGCGCGTCGACTTCCGCACCGGCTTGAACCTCGAGGCGCCGGCGCGCGCCTATCGCGTCAACGACGGCCTCGCCCTCGCCCGCCGGCGCGACGAGCCGCTGCTGTTCGAACTCGGCGGCGACCTCGTCGTCGGCAACGCTCAGGCGCTTCGTCGCTACGACGCCGCCTCGGATCGATTCGTGCCCGAAATGCGGATCGCCACTCTCGACGGCAATCAACTGGGCGTCACCGAAGCCGAGCACGACGCGGCGGGAAATCTCTGGCTGCGGATCGGTCCGCCGACGCGCGCCATCGCCCGCGTCGCTCCCGACGGAGCGAACGGATGGCGGCTCGAACCCCTGCCGGCCAATGCGCTCGCCGGCCTCGTCGCCAACGGCCTTTATCCGGACCTTGCCGCGCGCACCGTCTGGCTCGCGGGTCAGGGCGTGCTCGTGTCCATCGCCCTTGATTGGCGCGCAGTGCGTCCCCCGCCGCCGCTTCGCGTCGTCGTGCGCGAGGTCCGCTCGCACGACGGCACACTGCGCGTGGACCCGAGCGTCGTGGGCGCCCCGCGCGAACTCACCGCCGCGCAGGATTCGCTCACGATCGCGTTCGCGGCACCGACCTTTCAGCCCGACTACCGCGGCCGCACCATCACCCAATACCGCACGCGCCTCGAAGGCTACGAAACCGCCTGGACCGAGTGGACCGAGGCGACGCAACGGGATTTCACCAACCTCCCGTATCGCAACCTGCGCTTCCAGGTCGAAGCCCGCGATTTGAACGGCCGGGTCAGCGCGCCGGCCACATTTGCCTTCCGCATCGCGCCGCCGTGGTGGCTCACGCCGACTGCGTTCGCCGGTTATGGCGTGCTGTTGCTCTGGGGCGTGCTGGCGATTTTCCGGGTGCGCACCGCAACCCTGCGCCGTCGCAACACCCAGCTCGAGGCCGCCGTCGCGCTCCGCACCCGCGAACTGCACGAGCAAAACCGCGAGCTCGCGCGCCTCCACCGCCTCGAGCTCGACGAGAAAACCTCCGCGCGCCTCGCGGAGGAAAAAGCCCGGCTCGAGGTGCTGCGTTACCAGCTCAATCCGCATTTCCTCTTCAACGCGCTCAATTCCGTCTGCGCGCAAATCATCCAGGATCCCGTCGCCGCGCGCAGCATGGTCGTGCGCCTCGCGGATTTCTGCCGCCTCACGCTGCATCGTCCGGGCGACGCCGAGGCCGCCATGACGCTGGGCGAGGAACTGCGCCTGCTCCGCGCCTACCTCGAAATCGAACAGGCGCGCCTCGGCGAGTTGATGGACGTCGAGGTTCAATCCGACGTCGCCCTGGACGCTTTCGCGCTGCCGCCCTTCCTGCTGCTGCCCTTGGTGGAGAATGCGGTGAAATACGGCGCCGCCACCAGCGCCGAGCGCCTCGGGATCAAACTGACGGTGCGGCGCGACGGAGAGCGCGGCATCGAAATCACCGTCGCCAACACCGGGGAATGGCTCGAGCCCGGCGCGCACTCCGCGCCCTCGACCGGCATCGGATTGGAAAATCTCCGCCAGCGACTCGACCGTTATTTTCCCGGCGCCCACGAGTTCACCACCGAGACCGCGGGCCCGTGGGTCGTGATGCGCCTCCGCCTGCACCGGCCGCTCGGCGGCGGTCGCGCTGCCACCAACGCGTAGCTCGTCACTTCGTCTGCGTCGTCCGTCACCGTGCGCTTTCCTTCTTCCACGACCTTCGCCCACTCTCGCTCGCCCATGCGACGCGTTCTGCTCATCGACGACGAAGCCGCCGCCCGCGCCGAGTTGCGCTGGCTGCTCTCGCCTTACGCAGGCCACACGGTTGTCGGCGAAGCCGCAACGTTCGCCCGCGCGCGCGACCGCCTCGCGATCCAGGACTACGATCTCGTGTTTCTCGACGTGCAGCTGGTCGGCGGCAACGGCTTCGACCTCGTCCCGCACGTCGCCCGCGCGGCGCGGATCATTTTCGTGACGGCGTTCGACAAGTTCGCCGTCCGCGCCTTCGAGGTGAACGCGCTCGATTACCTGCTCAAGCCGGTCTCCACCGAGCGCTTCGCCGTCGCGCTGGCCAAGTCCACCGGCGAATCCGCCGCGGCACCGCGCGCGGCTTTCCGCGCCGACGACACCGTGCTCATCCAGACCGACGACGGCAAACGCTTCGTCCCGCTCGCCGCGATCAGCGCCGTGCTCTCCAACGAGAATTACTCCGACGTCCTGCTCCGCACCGGCGAGCGGCTCCTCACCCGTCGCACGATGAAAATTTGGGAGGACCTGCTGCCCTCCGCGCAATTCATCCGCGTGCACCGCCAAGCCATCGTGAACCTCGCCGCGATCGAGAATCACCGTCGCGACACCCGCGAGACGCTCGAATTGAGTGTCGCCGGAGCGAAGGAAGCCGTGCCCGTCAGCCGCAGCTTCGTGGCCGCGCTCAAGCTGCACCTCGACAGCGCCGGCGCGTCGTAACTCGTCACAAAGCTGCGTCGCTGGTCACCCGCTCATCGCGTCCGGCGCTCCCCGCGTGTTTCTCGGCGCCATGCACTCCGGCGCCTTCCGCTCCTCCCTCCTCGCTCGGCTCGCTCGCGGCCTGCCCTGCTTATTCGCGATCTTGGTTCTCCCTCTCTCGCTCTACTGCCAAGTCACTCTGACCGACGGGCAAACGCTCGCGACCAGCGGCACCATCGGCGGGAGCTTTATCCAAACCTCGGTCTCCCAGTTTGGCGGGACAGCCACCCTTCGGGCCACCGGCAATCTCAGCCTGGGCGGCAACATCTCGGTCGCGAGCAACGCCACACTCAACATCGACACCAACGGCTACACGATCTCCGTCGGCATCGATCCCAGCAACAACTCCCTCAAGACCAATACCGCCAGCATCGTCAAAACCGGCGCCGGCACTCTTGCCCTCAGCGGAAAAAATGCGGGCTCCCTTACGATCAACCAAGGTGCGGTCACCATGACGGCGCTGGACGGATCGCTCAACGTCACCAACGCCGTCGCGACCGCCGCCGCCATCATCAGTGGAGGTTTCTCCCTCAATTCCGGCGGCACTTTTCGCGCGAGCGCGGCGTTCACCAGCGCGACGGGCAGCTTCGGCCTCTACGGCGCCGATTCCACGATCGATACCAACGGCTTCAATGTGTCACTGGTCGGCTCGTTCAGCGGCTCCGGCGCGCTCAACAAAACCGGCAGTGGCACGCTGACGCTGAACAGCGCAGGCTTCACCGGCGGCATCAACGTGCAGGCCGGCACGTTGAAGGTCGCGGACACATTTTCCTCCGGCGGCACCGTGGCGATTTCGTCGGGCGCGACGCTCGATCTGATCAACACCAATCGCACCATCGGCCAGCTCTCCGGCGCCGGCAACGTCACCCTCGGCAGCGCCACGCTCACCGTAAACCAGTCCACCAACTCCGAACTCTCCGGCGCGCTCAGCGGCACCGGCGGACTCACCAAAAGCGGCACGGGCACGCTCACGCTCTCCGGCACGAACACCGCCAGCGGCACCACCACCGTCTCGGCCGGCACGCTGCAGATCGGCAACGGCGGCACCAGCGGCAGCCTCGGCGGCAACATCACCAACAACGCCACCGTCGTGTTCAACCGCTCCGACGCCTCGACCTACAGCGGCGTCATCTCCGGCTCCGGCGCCGTCACCAAATCCGGCGCCGGCACACTGACCTTGTCCGGCACCAACACTTTCAGCGGCGCCACCACCATTTCCGCCGGCACCCTCAAACTCAGCGGCTCGGCCGCCAACAGCGCGTTCACCGTTGCCGGCGGCACACTCACCGGCGCCGGCACACTCGGCGCGCTCATCGTCGACGACGGCGGCACACTCGCGCCGGGCAACTCGCCGGGCACGCTGCACGCCGGCGCGACCACCTTCGCGAGCGGCGGCACCTACCTCTGGGAGATCAACAACGTCAACGGCACCGCCGGTGCCGACCCGGGCTGGGATCTCCTCAGCATCACGGGCGGCCTCACGATCACCGCCACCAACGCCGATCCGTTCACGATCGACCTCACCTCGCTCACGTCCGGCAACGTCGCCGGCCTCGCGACCGGATTCTCCACGAACGCCAGCTACTCGTTCACGCTCGTCAGCACAACGACCGGCATCAGCGGATTTTCGACCGACAAATTCTACCTCGACACCTCCGGCTTCGCGAACGCGTTCGACGGCACTTGGGCGCTCGCCCTCGCCAATGGCGGCAATGACCTTGCGCTCACCTACACCGGCACGAGCGCCGTGCCGGAGCCTTCCACCTATGCGCTGCTCGCCGGCTTCGCCGCGCTCGGCGGTGTGATCGTCCGCCGCGTCAGGCGCCGCTTGGTCAACGGTTAGTTCGATCACCCCGCAATCGCAGCCCACGTGCAGCACGGCGAAGCGTAGCTCGTCACAAAACTGCGTCGCCGGTCACCACCGCATCGCCAGCGCTGGCCTTGCCGAGCAGAAGCGTGCTGCGAGCAAGCCATTTTGTTCGTCCGGACTTTCTCCGGTCATCCCGCACCTCAAACGGCATCCACCGTTCATCCATGAGATCGTTCACCGCCGTCCTCCGCTCCCGGGTCCACGCCCGATTTCTTGCGTTCCGTCCGCGATCAGCCGGCAGTCTCTCGCTGCCTGGCGCCCTCTCATCGTGGCTGTTGGCGATCGTCCTGTCGCTCTCCGCCGGCTCCCTCGCCAAGGCGAGCGGCAACAACAACGACCACGACGATCGATTCCTCAACGCCACCTACAATCCCGTCACCAAGGTCGTCACGATCGGCGGCACCTTGTCCTCGCTGACCCGCCGCACACCGGTGGTCGGCTTCAATGGCGCGACCGTGCCCGCAGTCTACAATGCCACGACGGGAAAAATTCTTGCCACGCTGCCGACCAATCCACCGCCGGGCACCTATGTGCTGAGCGTGGGCCACTCGAACGCAGACTGGACTTCCTTGGACCTCACCATTGGTGCGGCCGGCCCGGCTGGCCCGGCCGGCCAGCAAGGTCCGCAGGGCCCTAAAGGCGATACGGGTGCAACGGGCGCCGCGGGCCCGCAAGGCGATCCCGGCCTGACCGGTCCAACCGGCCCAAAAGGCGACACTGGCGCGCAAGGCCCGCAGGGCATTCAAGGTCTCCCCGGTGTCACGGGAGCGACGGGCGCGAAAGGCGAAAAGGGAGACAAAGGTGACCAAGGCGAACAGGGCTTGCCAGGCCTCAACGGTGCCGATGGCGCAGTCGGCGCGACCGGCGCGCAGGGGCCGCAAGGGCTCCCCGGCCTGCCGGGCGTCACCGGCCCGAAGGGCGACACCGGCGCCCAAGGCGCGCAGGGCGAAAAAGGCGACAAGGGTGACCCCGGCGCCACTGGCCCGCAGGGGCCCGCGGGGGCTCAGGGCGAAAAAGGTGATAAAGGTGACACCGGTCCGCAGGGCCTCCCCGGCAGCAACGGAGCCGATGGCGCGGTCGGTGCAACGGGCGCCATGGGCCCACAAGGCGAACAAGGCCTCACCGGCCCCGCCGGTGCCCAAGGCCCCAAGGGCGATACCGGCGCCACCGGCCCGCAAGGCATCCCCGGGCCGGAAGGCGCCGCAGGAGCCGGATACGCGTTCATGGGGCCGTGGCAATCCGGCGGAAATTATCAGGCCCATGACGTCGTAACCTATCAAGGCTCGGCCTACGTTGCGACGGTCGACAATCACGGCACCACCGCCCCCGACATTGCGCCGGCAAACTGGGAACTCTTCGCCGCCGGCGGCGCACAAGGCGCGCAAGGGCCCGCCGGCCCCCAAGGTCCGGCAGGTGCGCAAGGTGTGGCCGGAGCCACGGGTCTCACCGGACCGGCCGGCCCGCAAGGCCCCAAAGGCGATCCCGGCGCGCAGGGTCCGCAAGGAGCGACGGGCAATACGGGCGCTCAAGGTCCCATCGGCAACACGGGAGCGACCGGCGCACAAGGTCCCGCCGGCGCGGCCGCCACGATCACGGTCGGCACCACCACCACCGGCGCCGCTGGCACCAATGCCGCGGTGACGAACAGCGGCACCACCAACGCCGCCGTCCTCAACTTTACCGTGCCGCGCGGCGCCGCCGCCACGGTCGCGATCGGCGCCACCACCACGGGCGCCGCCGGCACGAACGCCAGCGTCAGCAATTCCGGCACGGCGAGCGCCGCGGTGTTCAACTTCACCATCCCGCGCGGCGATACCGGCGCCACGGGAGCCACCGGCGCTACCGGTGCGACGGGACCACAGGGGCCAACGGGAGCGACGGGCCCCGCCGGTCCGCAGGGCGCCACGGGAGCGACCGGCGCCGTTGGAGCGACCGGTCCGCAGGGTCCCGCCGGCGCATCGCCGTTCAATCTCAACGGCACGAGCGCCGTCTACACCGCCGGCAACGTCGGTGTCGGCACAACCACGCCTGCCGGCCTGTTTGAGGTGAGGGGAAAAGAATCGATTGTGGTGACCGACCAGGATTCCGCTACCGATGGCCTTGCGAATGGCACAACGGACTTCTGGCAGGGATTTCTCGCAGAAAAGACCGGCGACTTGGCCGAAATATACTTCTATTCGCCCAATCCTCTCTCCGCCACCGTAACCGTTTACGCCGGCGAAGGCATCGGAGGCACGGTTCTCGGCTCAAGCCCGGTCACGACCAGCACCGCGGGAGTTTTCTTCCCGTCAATCGGTATCTACCGGACCGTAAATCGCGTTGTGTTCAGCACGCCGATTCCGGTTACAGCGGGCAACAAGTATACGTTCCGAGCAGCCGGCATGGTCAGCGCGTCGATTTGCCGTTCAGCGACCGCCTACACCGCCGCCGCCACGAGTCACTTCGCATTGTCGTGGGCGTTCAAAACCTTGGTGCGCGAGCCCGCACGCTCGTTCCTCGTGCAAGCCGACACCGGCTACGTCGCGATCGGCACGGGCAGCGTAGCCTCCGGACAGGCCATCTCCACGGGCACCGGTGCATTCCTTTCCGCCGGCGGCACGTGGACGAATTCGTCTGACATCAATCTCAAGCACCACTTCGCCGCCGCCGATACCGCATCGGTGCTCGAGCGGGTGGCCTCGCTCCCCATTCATACGTGGAGCTATCGCGCCGAAGACGCATCAGTCCGCCACATCGGTCCGACCGCGCAGGATTTCTACGCCGCATTTCAAGTGGGCCCGGATGATCGACACATCACGACAATCGACCAGGGAGGCGTCGCCCTCGCCGCCATCCAGGAACTCGCTCGCGAGCTCAAACAGCTCAAAGCGGAGAACGCCGAGCTACGCGCCCGACTCGATGCATTGAACCAATAGCGCCCGGATCGCAGCTCACTGGACCCGTCGATGCGGCTGTCGGCGGGTCTCGCGGCAGTCACGAGGGCCGGCTGATCGCGTCGCGCGTGATTCCGGATATGCTCCGGCAACCCGCGAGTCCCATCGTCAGGTCGAATTCCGCCAACACGTTCACGATCACCTCGCGCACACCCGCCTCGCCCGCCAGCGCGAGTCCGTAAACGTAAGGCCGCCCGAGGCACACTGCCCGCGCCCCGAGCGCGAGCGCTTTGAACACGTCCGCGCCGCCGTGCACGCCGCTGTCGAACAGCACCGGAGTCTTTTCACCGACCGCCGCCACGACGCCCGGCAACGCATCGATCGACGCCATCTCGCCGTCGATCTGTCGTCCGCCGTGATTCGAGACAATGATGCCATCCGCACCGTGCTGCACGGCGAGCCGCGCATCGTCCGCATGCAGGATGCCCTTGAGCACGATCGGGAGCTTCGTGTGAGCGCGGAGAAATTTCAGATCGTCCCAGGTGATATTCGAGCGCGAGTAAGTCGCCACGAACCGCGCCACCGCCGCGCGCGGTTCCGACGACGTGAGATTCCGCAGCAATCCGCCCGGAAAATTCGCCTTCTGCGCCAGCGCCGTGGCGATGGTCTGAAACGATAAGGTAGGGCGAACCGTCCCCGGTGAGCCGTCGGCCGAACGCGGCTCACCGGGACGGTTCGCCCTACCCGCCGCCCTCACCTCGCGCATGAAAACCGGATCACTTGTGTATTGCGCGATACCCTTGCCCTCGAGAAACGGCAGGTAGCCGAGATCGAGATCGCGCGGCCGCCAGCCGAGCATCGTGGTGTCGAGCGTCAGCACGATCGCCTCGCATCCGCACGCCTCTGCACGACGCACGAAGCTAGCGACGACATCGTTCGACTTGCTCCAATAGAGCTGAAACCACCGCGGCGCGTTCCCCATCGCCGCCGCGCACGCCTCCATCGGCACCGACGCCTGGTTCGAAAAAATGTGCGGCACGCCCAACGACGCCGCCGCGCGCGCGACGGCCAAGTCCGCGTCCGAATGCGCCATCTCTGCAACGCCGATCGGCGCTAGCAAGAGCGGCGTCGGCAACCGCCGCCCGAAAAGCTCCACCGACAGGTCGCGCGTCTCGCAGTCGCGCAGCCGCCGCGGCACGATCCGCCAGCGGTCGAGCGCCGCGCGGTTGTTGGCCATCGTCGCTTCGCGCCCGGCGCCCCCCGCGATGTAGGCAAATGCCTCCGGCGTCATCGCCGCTTGCGCCGCGCGCTCCAGTTCCGCCGGCGCCACCGGCACCCGCGGCCGTTTGCCAGCGACGCCCGCGATATAGATTGCACGCTGCCGCGATCGTCCAATGTCCGAGTGGGGTTCGCTCATGGGCGTAGACTCAGAGCAACTCGCGAAACTGGTCAGGCGTGAGGCCCGCGATCTTGGCGATGTAGCCCATCGTGAAAGCATTGATGACGGTGTGAAGCGGCACCTGCACCATCGCCGCGCCGTTGGACATCGTGATGTGCTTGCCCTGGCGAATGACTCGAAAGCCGCGCTTTTCCAACACCCGCACCGCGTCCTTCTGACCGATGCCGGGCAAGCGAGGCATAACTCAGACGGAGACCGTCTCGTGCTGCACCGATCGAACCCCGAACTCCGCCTCGCTCACCACCGTCTGCGCCTCGCGGTATTCCGTGATAGCCTCGCGGATGTTGGCGAGAGCCTCGTCGCGTGTCGCGCCCTGCGAGCAACAGCCGGGCAACTGGTCGCACCAAACGGCCCAGCCCTCGTCCGACTCGATGAGCGTCACGCGGTATTGCATGCGCCGGAAGGTAGCCCGCGTCTCGCGAGGGTCAAGCCACCCGCCGAGCCGCTGCAATGCCATCGCCAGTGAACTGAGGCAGCGGTGTGCGACCTATGATTGGAACTCGGAGCAATTTTCTGCCTAGCTAGAACCATGTTGCTCTACCGATACCTGAACCAGCAATACGCCTTGGAAGCGCTTCAGACGAGGCAGCTGAAGATCGGAAGACTGAGTGAGCTAAATGACCCAGCAGACTGTCGTCCGCGACTAATCAACAGCCCCCACGACGATGATCAGTATTTTGAAGAGCGCTATTTCGAGAGGATCGGACATGAGATTGGAGTGCTATGCTTTAGCGCCACGTTTGAAGATCCAGTCCTTTGGTCACACTACGCTGATGCGCACCGTGGTCTCGCTCTGGGATACGATTTCCGATCGGATTTAGGGGGCGCGATCCTGTATGTCGTCAACTACGAGGAACGTCGTCCACAAATCGACTACCGCGAAACAGAGTGTCTCCTCAGCAGTGATCCGTCAGGTCACACATTTTTCAACATGGTGATCGAAAAGGCGTTTCGGAGCAAAGCGCCCAGCTGGAGATACGAACAAGAAAGTCGCCTTTTCGCGGAGCTGTCCCCGCCCATGTGCGAGATGCGCGGCCAACACTATTTCCTTCGCCATTTAGGCGGAGCACCTGAGCGAGTGATCATCGGCGCGAAATGTTCGCTCACAGAGGCCGACATTCGGCGCGCGATCATGCGTGGCGGCGGCACGCCGATACGCACGCAAATCATCAAGGCAAAACTCCATCCCGAGTTGCACCGAATCCAAATCTAGATGGGCGGTCAGTGTAGTCGCCGCGCCATAAACCGGTGCTCGCGTTACCGCAAACCGCAGTTCTTCCGCGCGCGGGCGAGCGTCTGCTCGGCCACGGCGCGGGCGCGTTGGGCACCGTCGCGGAGAACTTGCTCCACGTAATCCGGATTCGCGACGAGTTCGGCGCGCCGGGCGCGGTAGGGCGCGAAGAAATTCCAGTAGTGCTCGAAGAGCGCCTTCTTCAGGTCGCCGTAACCGAGGCCGCCGGCGCGGAGGCGGTTTTCGAAATCCGTCGCGACGTCCACCGGCGCGAAGAGCTTCAGCAGCTGGACGGCGAGGTTCTTGTCGGCATCGGGCTTTGGTTCCTGCGGCGTGCGGGAATCCATGACGATGCCCATGATTTTTTTCCGCAGTGCCTTCTCGTCGCCGAAGATCTCGATCGTGTTGCCGTAGCTCTTGGACATCTTCTGGCCGTCGAGACCGGGGATGACGGCGAGGCTCTCGCTGATGCGCTCCTCCGGGATGACGAACGTTTCGCCGTAGGTGTTATTGAACTTGATGGCGATGTCGCGCGTCATCTCGAGGTGCTGCTTCTGGTCCTTGCCGACGGGGACGACGTTCGTGTCGAAGAGGAGGATGTCGGCGGCCATGAGCACCGGGTAGGCGAAGAGCCCGAAGTTGGCCTCGATGCCTTTCGCGGTCTTGTCCTTGTAGCTGTGCGCGCGCTCAAGCAGGCCCATCGGCGTGAGCGAACCGATCAACCAGGTGAGTTCGCAGACTTCCGGAATGTCGCTCTGGCGCCAGAACACGGCCTTTTGCGGATCGAGGCCGCACGCGAGCCAGTCGAGGGCGATGCCATGTGTGAACTCGCGGCGCTGTTTCGCGTCGGTCAGCGCGGTCATCGAGTGGTAGTCCGCGATGAAATAGAAAGCGTCGCCGCCGGCCTGCAGCTCGATGGCGGGGCGCATGGCGCCGAAATAATTGCCGATGTGGAGAGTGCCGGAGGGCGTGATGCCGGTTAAAACGCGAGGCATGGCTGTGATGGGATCTTTCTCGTTCTCGTAATCTTAATCGTTCTCTCGGGTGATTTTCCGAGGGGACCAAACAGAGAGAACGAGAACGATGGAGAGAACGAGAAAGATTTCTGGCTTAGGGCGTCCTCAGTCGCGCCGCGGGAGCTGCGAAATCGTCGTCCGCGCGTGCGCAATCGTCGCCGGCGGCAAGTATCCGCTGAACGGCGTGCACGGCATCACCAGCGCGCGCGGCCCGAGCAGCGAACCGGGATTCAGCACGGCGTTGCAGCCGACCTCGGCTTTGTCGCCGAGGACGGCGCCGAACTTCCGCAAGCCCGTCCCCACCGTGCCGGACGGCAGGCGGACCGTGACCTCTCCCTGATCGAGCCGGAGATTTGAGCAAATGACGCCGGCGCCGAGGTGGGCCTGGTTGCCGAGAATGGAATCCCCGACGTAATTGTAGTGCGGCGCCTGCACGCCATCGAGGAGCAGGCAGTTCTTGAACTCACTGGCGTTGCCCATCACGCAGCCGGCGCCGGCAATCACGTTGCCGCGGATGAAAGCGCCCGGGCGGATCTCCGTGCCCGCGCCGATCCAAGTCGGCCCGAGAATTGTGGCATAAGGCGGCAGCTTGACCGAGCGATCGAGCCAGACCTTGCCCTCGATGTGCACCCCGTCCGGCACGGAGAGCGCCAGATGCCCGAACTCCACCGAGCCGAGCGCTGCCCCGATCTGCTTGAGCCATTCCCACGGCGGCACATCGGCCGGAAAAAACGACGCGAAGCGCGCCAGCGACGGCGGGAGGGCGAAGAACTCGGAAGCGTTCACGCTTCGAGGGATAATAAAAAAACCGCTGGAAACCAGCGGTTTTTGAAAGTGGAGCGGGCGAAGAGACTCGAACTCCGGAAGCCCTACGCACAACCGCCGGTGACACAACGAAAACGAAAGATATGAAAACGCAACGCACACAGAAACGCACACAAACCCGCGCACAAAGCCCCGGCTTTTTGCGCCCCTCCGAGCGCACGGTGTTCCGTGACTCGGAATCGTTGGCCAAGAAAATCACTGGCCTTCCGAATGGTCCTTGGTCGGCAAACTCCCCGCGAGATGAACGCCGTTTTTCGGTCGCTTATCGTCTCTCGCGTGCAATGTCCCCATCTTTCCGCGACTCGCTGCTTAAGGAGCTTCGCTGACCCATGAGTGCCAATGACCTTTCTTTTGGTGAGCGCGTCGAGCTTTGGCGCGAGCGTCAGAATGATCGTGCGGCAATTGGTCGCTGGGAAGAGTCGGCCCGCGAATCAACGGGTGCGCGGTCTGAGAATGTCGCCGATGCCATCGGCGCAGTTCTTCGGTTTCTGGCTGACGGTTTGTCTATCGGCAATCTGTCTGCTCGGGCTGTTGCGCTCCTGCTGGTAGTCCGTCCGGATCTCGTCAGCGGTTGCTCTTACGCTGCCCTGGCGGAAGAGATTCAGGATACTGAGCAATCGATTAAGCGGGCGGTGTCGGAGCTGCGTGATGAGTTTCCATCGTTGCGCGGTGGTTACGTGCGCGGGGCACATTCGTCTGAGCGGCGTCTCCTCAACGCGGAGTTTCGTCGCGAGCTGATTAAGACGCGTTCGCTGTATCTGCGTGTTCGCGAGCGTCAGCGCGCTCAGGCGCGGCTTGCTGCGCGCGAAATGGCTGAGTTCGATCGCAAACTAGGTTTAACGGGATTTCTCGCATGAGTCCGTGCGTTGCCATGCGGAACAGTGAGGCGCGCCATCACAGCCCCGGGGTCGAAAGGCCCCGGGGCTTTCTTTGTGCAACTGGTCTCGGGGGTCTGGGGCGAAGTGAGCCCCAGTTAGCCGGGACGGCGTGCCGCCCGGCGTCGCACTCGTCACGCCTTCCGACCGGAGGCCGGTCGGTGGGTTGGGCTATTCGTGGCGCGTGCGCGTCTCGTGGTGAGCGGGACACACCCCTTCTCCAGCTGCCTTGGTTTTTCGTTCTCCTGGGTGTGGTGCACGGGCAATGCGCCATGCCCGGACGCGCCGCGCGCAGCGCGGCGCGCCGGGCGGGCGCTTTCCTTGTCTATACTATAACAACTCCGCCGACAGAAGCCGTGCTACTGTGTGTGCGGTTTCTTCCGCGTATTCCGGCAACCGCCTCAGAGCGGCGCGTGACAGAATCGCTTATGTTCTGCGCGGGTATTCGGGAGAATGGCACGGGGCGAGCTGTGTGTGATAACAACTCCGCTAGCCCGACAACGCTTGGTGCGGCTGATAGACTGACGGGGACCATGCACGCCACGGTTCCCCTTCTCTACTCCATCCCCGACGCCGCGAAGATGCTCGCTGTTTCTCGGCGCACACTTGAGCGCGAGATTGCCTCTGGCCGCTTTCCTCGGCCGTTGAAAATCGGGCGCTCGTCCCGTGTCAGTCACGGCGATGTGGCCTCCTATCTTGAAAAGCTTCGTGCGGAGGTGCGCCGATGATCTGCTACGTTTTCAAGCGCGGGAAATATTTCTCGGGCAAGCTGCGTCTGGAGCACGAGAGCCGCACGTCCATCATTGCGCTTAAGACAACTGACAAGCGCATTGCCCTGCAGGAACTCATGCGGCGCGCTGATGAGCGCCAGAAAGAGCATCTAGGCTTACTCCCTCCTCTTTCCGTCCGTAACGCAGCCAAAACGCCACTAGCGGGCCTTCTGGTGTCGTTCATCGCGGACGCTGAGGGGCGCGGCTGCTCCGACAACACTCTGTCGAAGTATCGCAACGCACTGCCGAAGCTTTTCACTCGCTGCCGCTGGGTGGATTTACGCAGCGTAACTGCGCGTTCCTTCTGTGAGTGGCGCTCCTCCTCGGGTCTTAAGCCGAAAACGGTTAATGACCTGCTGATGCTGTCGCGCACGTTCTTTCGCTGGCTCGTCCACCAGCGTATGGCGTTGGAGAATCCTCTCGCTCATGTGAGCCCGGACAAACGTCCGTCCCAGCAATTCCGCCGTGCGCTTTCACCTGCTGAGGCGCAACGTCTCGTCAGTGTCGCGCCTCCGCATCGTGCAATGGTCTATCTGACGATTCTCAACACGGGCTTGCGCCGCTCCGAGATTCGTCAGCTGCGCGTCGGCGATTTGGAGCTGTCGGGCGAGCGTCCCCGTTTCCGCGTGCGTGCGACGACTTCCAAGAATCGGCGCGACGCAGTTCTCGACTTGAACGCGGAGTTTGCTTCGACACTGCGCAATTTCATCCCTGCGGATGCTGCGCCCTTCGCCCTGGCATTCCCTCGTGGTGTGCCGAAGCTCCCTGCGTTCCGGGGAGACCTCAAGCGAGCGGGCATTCCGTTTGTCGATGATTCGGGACGCCGGGTCGATCTGCACGCGCTTCGAAACACCTATGGCACCATGCTAACGAACAGTGGTGCTGCGCCTCGCGTGGTCATGGAGCTCATGCGGCACAGTGACATCAAGCTGACGATGAAAATCTACACTGACGCGGCTCAGCTTCCCCTCGCCTCTGCTGTCTCCAAGCTACCGAAAATTACGCTGCGTAAGTCACCGTCCGGAGTGGATACAAATTTGCGCACATCCGGGGGTCGTAAGGGGTCGGGTGCGGTCGCGAGCTGACGCACCGGGGCAAGCTCAGCGAAAACTTGCAAATGGCTCACGCTGTCGCCATTAGACGCAAAGAGGCGCTTACCGTCACCGGCAAGCGCCTCAGGGAAAATGGAGCGGGCGAAGAGACTCGAACTCTCGACGTCCACCTTGGCAAGGTGGTGCTCTACCAACTGAGCTACGCCCGCGTGAGAGAGGCCGAGGTAAGGGCGCGAAAGTTTCGCCGTCAACGAGAATTTTCCAACTGTCGCTCATCTCCGGTTTTTGCCCGAAAAATGCCGCTCGCCCGGACTCGCTTTCAGAGCATTTTCCCAAAATCTTTGGCACGGTTCCGGCATCCATGAAGCGACACTTGATCAGCCAACAGCACATCGCCCAGACGGTTTCCGGCGTCAGCGCCGAGGAGATTGCCGCGCACTTCAATCTCCTCCCCGAGCGCTACTTCGCCCAGACCGACGAGGCCGACGTCGCCCTGCACATCGGCATGGTCAACCGTCTGCTGCAAAACATCTCCGCGGCTGACTCGCTCGGTTCGCTGCGACCGGTGATCGAATGGCGCGATCTGCCCGAACGCGATTGCAGCGTGGCGCACGTCGTCACGTGGGACCGCGCCGGCCTGTTCTACAAACTCGCGGGCGCGCTGAGCGTGGCGGGCCTGAACATCCTTTCCGCGCGCATCACCACGCGCACCGACCACATCGCGATCGACAGCTTCGTCGTCACCGACGCCGCCCACGGCGCCGTGCAGGACGAAGTCGCGCGGGAAGTCTTCAGCCGCACGGTCGAGTCCGCCCTGGTCGGCAACAAGGACCTCGCCCCGGCGATCCGCGCGCAGGCCGCCAAGTTCGCCGCCCCGCCGTCGTCGCTCGATGCGCCAGTCGTGGAGGTTTATCTCGAAATCGCTTCGCCGCGCGTGATCGTGGAGATCCACGCCGCCGATCGCTTCGGCCTGCTTTATCGCGTCGGGCAGGTGATCTCCGAACAAGGCTTCAGTCTCGCCTCCGCCCGCGTGCACACCGAGCGCGGCCTCGCGATCGACGCGTTCCACCTCGAGCCCGCGGACAATCGCGCCGTCGACGCCGCACGTCTGCGGCACCTCCGCGACGCCCTCGTCGCCGCGGCCGGTGTGGCATTGAGTTAAGCACGGCTTCATTTCGTAGCGAAAGCCATCAGGCTTTCGCCCCCGCGCGCACGCGACGGAATTCTGCCGAATGGCGGACTGTCGCTGCGCTCGAAACCGCTACCGCGCTTCGCGGTTTGCGACCACCGACGCGACCCGTGCGTCTTTGACCCAGAATTCGCTCCTCAAGCGCCGGCAAACTCGTCATCTCCTCTCGCTGAGATGGAAAACGACGCCGACTCCCGCGATCTCGCCGTGCTGTATCGCATCGCTGCGCTCGCGTCCGAGGACGAGAGCGTCGCCGCCGCTGAAAATGCGCTGCTCAGCGAGCTCATGCGCGCTTTCCCGGCGGACAGCGGTTCCCTCTGCCTGCTCAACCCGCACACCGGTTACCTGGAGATTTCGAAACACCACGGCCTGCCGACCGACACCGGTAATTTCGCCCTGAAACTCGGCCAAGGCGTCACCGGCTGGGCCACATTGCACCAGGAGCCGCTGCTCGTCCCCGACGTCACCCAGGATTCACGCTACATCCCCGCGCGCGCCACGGTGCGTTGCGAAATGGCCGCTCCCCTCCTCCACCGCGATCAAGCCGTCGGTTGCCTCAATCTCGACTCCGATCGGCCCCACGCATTCACCGCGCACGACCTGCAACGCCTCGCGCGCTTTGCCGAGCAAGCCGGCCGCACCCTCCACCGCATCTGGCAGCTCGATCGCCTCCAGCGCGAGTCCGCCCAACTCGAGACGCTCGTCGAACTCGGCCACTCGCTCGTCGCGCGCCTCGAGGAAAGCGACCTGCTCGCCACGCTCACGCGCTCCGGCCGCAGCCTCTTCGAGGCCCGCCTCTGCACGCTCCACGCCTGCGATCCCTCGCAACGCATGTTCGAGCTGCAGGCTTGGAGCAGCGAGCTGACCTTTTCGGATACCACGCTGCGCCGCGAACCCTTCACCGCGGAAGACTCGCTCATCGCCACCGCGCTCCGGCTCGGGAAAGTGGTCGAATTCCAGGAACTCACCGGCACCACCGGCCACGGCGCCGTCGATCTGCCCGCCGACTCGGAACTTTGCTCGATGCTCGCCGCTCCGCTCCTCGTCGACGGCGCACCGACCGGCGTGCTCGCCATCTACACCAACCGCCCGCATCGCTTCTCCGATGCACAGAAGCGCCTGCTGGCCGCTCTCGCCAGCTTTGCCTCCGTCGCGCTGCACAACGCCCGGCTCTATGCCCGCGTTTTCCAATCCGAGGAATCCCTGCGCAAAGCCCAGACGCTCACGACACTCGGTCTGCTCGCCGCCGAGATTGCCCACGAGATCCGAAATCCGCTCACGGTCATCAAACTCCTCCACGGCGCGCTCGGCACCGATTTCCCGCCCGAGGATCCGCGCCGTCGCGACCTGCAAGTCATCACCGAAAAAATCGAGCAGCTCGAAACGATCGTCGCGCGCGTGCTGTCTTTCGCACGCACGCCCGGCGTGCTGCATTCCCGCTGGCAACTGGCCGGCATCATCGAAGACACGCTGCTTCTGCTTCGCGCGAAACTCGGACAAGCCGGTGTGCAACTCCGCTACACGCCCCCCACGCGCCCCCTGCACGTCGAAGCCAACAAAGGCCAGCTGCAGCAGGTTTTTCTCAATCTCGCGCTGAACGCGGTGCAAGCCATGCCCCACGGCGGCACCCTCGGAGTCACCTGCTCGGAGGCCGCCGGTTCGACCGGCCCGGTGGTGCAAATCGACTTTGTCGACAGCGGCACCGGCATTCCCGAGGCCATCCGCACGCGCATCTTCGAATCGTTCCTCTCCGGTCGCGCCGACGGCACCGGCCTCGGCCTCGGCATCGCCCAACGCATCGTGAAGGACCACCACGGCGAACTCGCGCTCGTCAGCACCGGCCCGCAAGGCACGACCATGCGCGTCACCCTTCCGCTGCGCTCATAAGTCCTACGACGTTTTCGGGAGGGCGCCGCGCTGTCGCCGCCGCCCGGCGCCGACAGCGCGGCGCCCTCCAAGCGAATCCTCGGAATCACTCTTCCATCCCCCCATGCCCTTCGCCCGTCTCAGCTCGCTCCCCGCCAAGGAAATTTTCAACGGCACCATTCGAGGCCACTACGCGCACCTCGACCGCAGCACGTTTGGAGAGGTGCATCTGGAACCCGGGATCGTCGTGCCGATGCACCAGCACCCGCACGAACAGTTCACCTACGTGATCGAGGGCCGCTTCGAGTTTACCGTCGGTGGCGAAACGACCGTCCTCGAACCCGGTGTGGCCGCGATTATCCCCGCCAACGTGCCCCACGGCGGCAAAACGCTGACGAAGGTGCGTGTGATCGACGTGTTCGCGCCGACGCGGGAGGACTACCGCGTTTGAGCGCACGCCACACCGGATCGTCGCGTCGCTCACGCTTCGCCGCCGCGCTCATCATGGTCGCGTGGCTGGTGGCGAGCCTGGGCTTGCTGCTGCTTTTTCGCGGCGTGCCGATACGCCTGCGCGTGCTGCTTGTATTTCTCGGCCTCGCCTGCCTCGTGGCCGGCATCGCGGCGCTGCGCGCACGATTCGAGAAGTGAGGCGCACATCGGACAGCGCGCGGACTCCGCTCCGCGCCGTAAGCTTTCGGTGCCGAGCAGAGTCGCCGCCCTCCCTTTTGCCGAAAACGCCCCCCCCAGCAAAAACGGCCGGTGCGTGGGCCGGCCGTTTTCGGGTTTGCTTGGGGTAGCTAACGCAATGGCGGGGTGTGCCTATTCCTCGAGCTCCACATTCCAATACGCGAGGTCGAGGAAATCCTTCCACTTGTCATGGCCGTGGTTGCCGAGCACGAGCGAGATGACCGGACGCCACTTCGGGCGGACCGGCTTGCGCATCAAGCGCATGTGCGCCTCGTGCGGGAGGCGGTTGGCCTTTTTCGTGTTACACTTGATGCACGAACACACGATGTTCTCCCACGTCGTCTTGCCACCGTAGTGGCGCGGAATGACGTGATCGAGGTTCAGTTGCTCGCGGTCGTAGACCGTCCCACAATACTGACAGCGGTCGCCGTCGCGCTCGAAGACGTTGTTACGCGTCAGCTTCAGCTCCTTGCAAGGCAGCTTGTCGAAAAACGTCAGCAGGATCACGCGCGGCAGGCGGATCGAACGGCTCACCGTGTGCACCGTCTCGAGCGCGTCGATCGGCGGGTTGTAGGCCGAGAAATCGACCCAATCCATCAACGAGAACGTCTTGAACGCATCGTCCGTCTGATGCACCACCTGCGCATGCCCGCGGGCCAGGAGCGCAAAGGCCCGGCGCGCACCGATGATGTTCACCGCCTGCCAAAGGCGGTTGAGCACCAACACCGGCTGATCGAGCGCGGTAAGCATGACGCCTTCTGGGTTACGGTTGTGAATAACCTCTGTCAAGCGGCACGTCCGGCCGATTTGCTCAGCGCGTCAGCGCCGCGATCTCCGCCGCAAATGCCGGATACGCCGCCGTGAGCGCCGCGCGCTCACCCAACACGAAACCCCGCTCGACGTATTCGGGCGCGACGATGCACGACACGAGTCCCCAGCGTCCGCCCGCCTTCAACCGCGCGCCCTGCCACGCATCGGCGGGGACCATTTCCTGCAACGCGTGCCCCGCCGCGAGATCCGTTCCGAGCGTCACGAACCGCCCCGCCGCGCCGCGGTTGCTCCCCAGCACCAGCAAGTCGATCGGATCACCGGCGTGGAAGCACCACGTCTCCACCGCATCCACGCGATGCAGCGCCGAGAAACCCTCCGGCGTCACGAGAAAATAGATCGCGGAACACGCGCGCCGCTCGCCGCCCGCCACACGCAGCTCCGACTCCGCCACGCGACGAAACCAGCCGCCCTCGGTCGGCAACGGCACGAGATCCAAGAGGCGAATCACCTCTTCGGCCCCGTGCGTCTCAGGTGAGAGCGAACCAGATTTCACGACGAGCGGTCGCGCCAACCCGGGCTGCGGTCAGTTCGACGGCGGCACCGTGGCGGGACGCAGTGCGACCTCCTTCAGTCGCACGCCCTCCAACTTCTTCAGGACCGTGTCCGCCACTTCCGCGGCGACATCGACGTGCGAGTGCCCCTCGTAAATGTCGATCGCTCCAACCACCGCCGCCGGCAGACGCGTCACGCCCGCAATCTTGCCGACCAGATCGGCCGGCGTGATTTCGTGCTGCGCGCCGACGTTGAACGACAGCGTCGTGTAGCCCGGCTCGCGGCCCGTGCGCGGCTTGCGTTCGTAACCGCGCTTCTTCGGTTTCGCCTCCACACGCGGCGCCGCCCGTTGGCTCGGCTCCGCGGTGGAGCGCGTTGACTTCAACGCGCTTTCGTCCGCGCGCGGCGCCGGCTTCGCCACCGGCGCGGCAGCGACTGCGGCGGGCGTCGTGAGTGCGGCGGGGTCAGCGCGCTCCCCCTTGGCTGCTTTTGCCGCGGCCACCCAGGCGGGCGGCGGCTTGACGGCGGTCGCGGCTACGACCGGTTTGGCCGGCGCGGGCTCGTCGGGCGGGACTGGCTCGGCCGAACCGCCCTTGAGCAGATGAATCAGCGCCGACGCGATGTCCGTGCTCGCGTAACCCTGCTCGAGCAACGCATCGACAATGCGGTCGTGCGAGCGGAACTGTTTCGCCTCGAGCACACCCTTCAGCTTCTCGACAAACGCCTCTTCCTTGGCCTCCTCCACCTCATCGAGCGACGGGATGCGGCCGCGCGCGATCTTCAGGCGCGCGTAATGGGCCATGCTCTGGAGCTTGTAGATCTCCCGCCCGCTCACGAAGGTCATCGCCACGCCTCTTTTGCCCGCGCGCCCCGTGCGTCCGATGCGGTGCGTGTAATCCTCGGCATCGTTCGGCAGGTCGTAATTGAACACCACTTCGAGGTCGTCGACGTCCAGGCCGCGCGCCGCCACGTCGGTCGCAATCAGAAACTCGAAACCGCGCCGCCGGAACTTCTCCATCACGCGATCGCGCTGCATCTGGCTTAGGTCGCCGTGCAGGCGGTCGACCGCGTAACCGCGCGAGTGCAACTGTTCGTCGAGTTCGTCGACCATCACCTTGGTGCTGCAAAAAATGATGCCGTAGCGGAAATCGTGCAGGTCGATCAGCCGCGTGAGCGCCTCGCCCTTCGAGCGGCGGTCGACTTCGTAGAACACCTGCTCGACCTGCGGCGCGTTGGCCGCGTGCGCCTCGATGCGCACCCACGCCGGGTCGCGGCTGTAGCGCTTGATCATGTCCTGGATCATCCGCGGCATCGTCGCGGAGAAGAACAGCAGCTGCCGCGTCTCCGGCACCGCGCCGAGAATGCGCTCGATGTCGTCACGGAACCCCATGTCGAGCATCCGGTCCGCCTCGTCGAGCACGACGACCCGCAAGCCGTCGAGCTTGAGTGAGCCGCGCTCCATGTGATCCATCACGCGCCCCGGTGTGCCGATGACGATCTGCGCGCCGGCCGCCAACCCACGATACTGGCGCTCGTAACTCTGGCCGCCGTAGATCGGCAGCTCGAGCAAGCCCTTCTTGAACGAGCCGAGCTTGCCCACTTCCTCCGCCACCTGCACCGCCAGCTCGCGCGTCGGGCACAACACCAGCGCCTGCACGCCACGCTTCGTCGCGTCCACTTTTTCGATCGTCGGAATGGCAAATGCGGCGGTCTTGCCCGAGCCGGTCGCCGATTGACCCACGACGTCGCGACCGGTGAGCGCGTGCGGAATCACCGCCGTCTGGATCGGCGATGCCTCCTCGAAGCCCATTTTATCGACTGCTTTCAAAATTTCCGGCGACAGGCCGAGTTCGCTAAACGGGCGTTTTTCCATCCTCACAGGGTGGCCGCACCGCTCACGAAAGCACAGCGCAAACTACCTCGCACCGGACTTGCCTTCGCTCCCCCGCCACTGGCGTCGCGCTCTGGCATTTGTCCCCCCGAACTCCGCCACCCCGCATCTCGTCGCGACCAGCTGAGCCGTTCGGTCCTGCTTTTACGCAAGAACTGTAAACCTCCGCCCGTTCCAGAAGCACTCTCGCCAACACAACCGCCTCCGCTAGCCTGCGCTCAATCCCACCCCACCATGACTCGCCGCTTTTTTGTCCGCCTGCTCGTCGTTGTCACGACTCTGACACTTCTGCCGCTCGCGCTGTGGGCCCAAACTCAATCCGGTGCGATCAAGGCCGTGCGAGTGAGCGGCGTGGTCTCAAAAATCTCCGCCAGCACCTCCGCCCCCGTGCCCTTGACTGAAGGTGCCGCACTGATCGAGACCGATACGGTCACAACCGGAGCCGAATCGAGCGTCGTGCTCGTCTTCGCCAACGGTGCTTCCATCAAACTCAGCGCCAACAGCCGGCTCGCCATCGAAGAATTCAAGATGGACCCACTCGCCGATGACATCGCTGTGGCCAACCTGGAGCGTGAGCCCAACGTCTCGAAAACCCGCCTCAATCTCGCTTACGGCGATATGGTCGGCAACGTCAGGAAGCTAAACAAAGCCGCCGGCTCTGAATTCAACATCACGACCCCCGTCGGCGCGGCCGGCATCCGCGGCACCACGTTCCGTATCGTCATGCGTTTTGAAGCAAACGGACAGGTCACCTTCACGCTCAGCACCTCCGAGGGCACCGTCGCGTTCAGCGGCACCGTGCAGGTCGCCGGCAATGCCTCCACCACCCAGGACGGCACCGCGCAGGAAGTCGCCGTCGCCGAAGGGCAGGAAGTCACCGCCATCGCCACGGTGAACCCCACGACCAACCAGATTACGGGCGTGCAGGTTTCTTCCACCCAGACCATTTCACCCGCCGCCACGGACGCGATCACCGCCGCGGTCACCCAAGCGATCCAGCAAGCACAGCAATCGACGACCTTCACCCAAGCGGAGCAGCAACAAGCGGCCCAGCAGACGAACACCACCACGCCGTCGAGCGACTCGAGCAACGCACAGCCGAAAGTGGACGCGCAGAACCAGCAGCAAACGCGGCAGCCAACCACGCAGCAAACGCCCCTCGACACCACGACGCGCAGCGGCTCCGGCTGAGGCTTCTGGGTAACAGCCAACGTAAGAAGGCCTCGCGCGCCGACGTCTGGTGCAGTCTCCTCGCGTCGGCTGCGACAGAGAGGACAGCAAAATCGCAGGTTGCCCGCTCGCGGGCAACTCAGGCGACATACAAACCGCGCGCAGCGAAAAGCACGGCGCACCAGCGGCCTTCAGAGAGCCGACTGGAACCCGGCACATTTTCAACGCACCTGCAGCGTGCTGCCGTCGTATTCCAAACCGAGCGACGGAATCACCACCGCCTTGCGCGCGCCTTCCTTGCGCACGCGGCCGGCTTGCCACGCGTCGTAACCCGTGGCCTTCGCCGCCGCGACCACCGCCTCGGCGGTTTCGGGTGCAACGTAGGCCGCGAAACCGACGCCTTGATTGAACGTCGCATACATTTCGCGCCGCGAGATCGGACCGGCCTGCTCGAGAAACTTGAAGAGCGCGAGCGGCTCGCGCGGTGTCGTGATCTCGTAAACGAACGGTTCGTCGAGCCGCATGAGCTTGCGCCAGCCATGTCCCGTGACGTGGGAAACGTAATTCAGCTTCAGCCCCCGCTGCTGACATTCGCGCACAAAATCCACGTAGATCACCGACGGCGCCAGCAACGCCTCGCCGTAGGTGCGTGGATCACCGTGCCCAATCGGCGTCTGGTAACCCAGCGGCAACTTCTCCGCGATCAACCGGCAGAGGGACAAACCGTTCGTCTGCACGCCGGAACTGGCGAGGAACACGATCGCGTCACCGTCGCGCACGTCGCCGACGATGCGGAGGGATTTCGGCGCGATTTTGCCAATCGCCGAACCCGCGAGGACGATCGCGCTCTTTTCCACGACTCCGCGCAAAGTCGGCGTCTCGCCACCGCCCCACACCGCGCCGGACTGACGGCAACCTTCGGCCCAACCGTCGACGAGCGCCTGCATGCGCGCCGCATCGGAGAACCACGCCGACTCGCCCACCGCCGCGTGCATCGCCACCGAGATCGGCAGCGCGCCGCACGTGATCAGGTCGTTCACGATCGTCGCGACCGTATCGACGGAAATCTCGCGGTAGAAATTCTTCCCGGTCTGCGCGTAAACGGCGTCGGCGACGAGATTCTTCGTGCCGAGGCCTTCCTCGACGTGCGCGAGAAAGTGATCGTCTGCCTCCATCAGGTAAGCGCTCTCGCCGCGCGTGCTCGCCGGCTCGGCGTAGCCATGCGCCTCAAGCGCGCCCGCGGTGGTCTTTGCCGCGCGTTGGCACGCGCGCTTGAACGCGTCGAGTTGGTCGTAGTTAACGCCGGAGGATTCGTAGCTCAGAGACATGAGTGGGGCACCACGAAACACACAAAATACACGAAAGAGGAAATCCGGTTTTGGTGTGTTTCGTGTTTTTCGTGGTGGTTCTTAGTAAGCCCGGCCTTCGGCTTTTTCGAAATAGTTCACGTAGGCCTGATTCGCGACGCGGTAGCCGCCGGGCGTCGGATACTTTCCGGTGAAATACCAGTCGCCCGTGTGGTTCGGCAGCGCGCGGTGCAGGCTCTCGATCGATTGGAAGATAATTTCCACCTCGCCCTTCCACTCGGTGCCCTTCGGCGTCACGAGTTCGGTGATCTTCTCGGAAACTTCCTCGGCCGTGAACGGCTCGTAGATTTTCCGCACGTGATTGACCGGCTCGGCGGACGGCGTTTCCACCTCCGCGCGACACAGCCGATAAACCTCCTCGATCAGCGCGGCCTGGCCGCGCTCCTTGAGCAGCGCAATCGCCGCCTCGAACGCGATGAACTTGCCGACCTCCGACATGTCGATGCCGTAGCAATCCGGGTAACGGATCTGCGGCGCGGTCGACGCGATGACGATTTTCTTCGGATTGAGCCGGCCGAGGATGCGCAGGATCGAGCGGCGCAGCGTCGTGCCGCGCACGATCGAGTCGTCGATGCACACGAGATTGTCCTCCGGCGCGACGATGCCGTAGGTGACGTCGTAGACGTGCGACGCGAGATTGTTGCGCCACTTTTCCTGGCCGATGAACGTGCGCAGCTTCGCGTCCTTCGACACGATCTTTTCGCCGCGGGGCCAGTTGCGCAGGATGAGATCGTCCACCGCCGCTTCGTCGAGCGTGCCGGCCTTCGCGCGGTCGAGCAGGTCCTGCTTCACTTCGGCACGGCGACGGAAACGCAGCTCGCTCATCAAACCAAGATACGCGACTTCCGCGGTGTTCGGGATGAACGAGAAGATCGTGTGCTCGAGATTGCGATCGATGGCCTTGAGAATCGGGCCGGCCAGCTCGGCGCCGAGGGCCTTGCGCTCGCGGTAGATGTCCGCGTCGTTGCCGCGCGAAAAATAGATGCGCTCGAACGTGCACTGCGAACGCGGCAGCGCGGCTTTCACGCGCTCGACGCGCACCGTGCCGCGCTTTTTCACGACGACCGCCGTGCCGGGCTCGAGTTCGCGCACTTCGGACGCCTGGCGGCCGAACACGGTGCAAAGCGGCGCGCGCTCCGAGGCGAACGCCACCACCTCGTCGTCCTCGAACCAGTGGCACGGCCGGATGCCCGACGGATCGCGCGTGACGAACGCATCACCGTTGCCCAGCGCGCCAATCAGCGTGTAACCACCGTCCCATTGCGCGGAAACTTCACGCAGCACCTGCGCCGGATCCATGTCCTCGCTGATGCGGCGCGAAATTTCCGTGCCCGCGAGATCGCCGCGACTCTTCAGCGCGCGGTAGAGTTCCTCGTGGTGCTCGTCGAGTCCGTGGCCGAGCATCTCGAGCAACGCCTGCGTGTCGGTGGCGAAAATCGGATGCTGGCCGGTCGCGGTCAGGGCGGCGTTGAGCACCGCCGTGTTGGTCATGTTGAAATTGCCCGCGAGCACGAGATTGCGCGTCGGCCATGAGCTGCGGCGAAAATACGGGTGGCACGCGCTGAGATTGTAGCCGCCCGAGGTGCCGTAACGCAGATGCCCGAGGTAGAGTTCGCCGCAGAAATCGAAGTTCTTCTTCGCCGTGTCCGGAAACTCCGGGTGCACCGTCCCCTCGCCCACCAGCTGGTTGTAGCGCGCGATCATCGGCTGGAAGATCTTGTCCAGCGGGTTCGACTCCACGTTGCGCTCGCGGAACATGTAGGGCTCGCCCGGCGGCACGTCGAACTTCACGCACGCGACGCCCGCGCCGTCCTGGCCGCGGTTGTGCTGCTTCTCCATCAGCAGGAACAGCTGGTAAAGGCCCCAGAGCGGCGAGCCGTATTTCTCCTGGTAATAGGAGAGCGGCTGTTTGAGCCGGATCAGGGCGATGCCACATTCGTGGGAGAGAAATTCGCTCATCGGGTGGGAAAGCGTAGAGTTGGTGCGACCGCGAATTGGTCAACGGCTTTCTCCACAACGCGCGTCAAACGCACGTCGCATTGTAGGACGGGGTCGCCGAACCCCACCTGGATCGGGTGCAATGCCGCGCTCGCGGCGGGGTTCGGCGACCCCGCCCTACAGCGCTCGACTCCCACCGGCACAGTTTGACGCGACAAACTGTGCTGTGCCGGTTCCGCCGCTTGACGCCGCCCGCGGCACGGTAACCCTGCCTAGACTCATGCTGACGCTCCGCGGTTCGCCCGCCCTCTCGAACTTCCGCCTTCAGAAGCTGCTGCAAGACCTCACGGCCGCCGGCCTCCCGGTGCACGCGATCGCGACGGAGTTCGTGCACGTCGTCGAGACCAACGCCGACCTGACCGCCGCCGAGCGCGACGTCCTCGAAAAAATCCTCACCTACGGCCCGAGCCGCGCCGCCGAAAGCGTCCGCGGTCTCACGTTCGTCGTCGCCCCGCGTCCGGGCACGCTCTCGCCGTGGTCATCGAAGGCCACCGACATCGCGCACATTTGCGGCCTGACGAAGATCGCCCGCATCGAGCGCGTCACGAGCTTCACCTTCGATTGTGGGAGCATGGAATTTTCCGCGGCACAACGCACGCAACTCGCCGCCCGCATTCACGACCGCATGACGCAGGTCGTTTTCCCGGACCTCGCGTCCTGCGCCGTGCTCTTCCGCCACGAGTCGCCGCGCCCGCTCACGAGCGTCCCGGTGCTCGCGCAAGGCCGTGCCGCTCTCGTTGAAGCGAACAAATCCCTCGGCCTCGCGCTCGCCGAGGACGAGATCGATTACCTCGTCGCCGCCTTCACCAAGCTCGGCCGCGACCCGCATGACGTGGAGTTGATGATGTTCGCGCAAGCGAACTCCGAGCATTGCCGCCACAAGATCTTCAACGCCTCCTGGGAAATCGACGGACAGCCGCGCGACCGCTCGCTGTTCCAGATGATCAAGAACACCTATCAGCTGCACAGCGACGGCATCCTGTCCGCCTACAAGGACAACGCCGCCGTGCTCGTCGGCTCGAAAGGCGGCCGCTTCTACGTCGACCCGCAGACCGGCGAATACGCCGCGCACGCCGAGGACATCCACGTGCTCTGCAAGGTTGAGACGCACAACCACCCGACCGCCATCTCGCCCTTCCCCGGCGCCGCCACCGGCTCGGGCGGCGAAATCCGCGATGAAGGTGCCACCGGCCGCGGCGCGAAACCCAAGGCCGGCCTCGTCGGCTTCACCGTCTCGAACCTGAAGCTCCCCGGCGCCGTGCAGCCCTGGGAAAAAGATTTCGGCAAACCCGGCCGCATCGTCTCCGCCCTCGACATCATGATCGAAGGCCCGCTCGGCGGCGCCGCGTTCAACAACGAGTTCGGCCGCCCCGCGATCAACGGCTACTTCCGCACCTTCGAAGCCGAAGTGCCCGGTGCCAAAGGCACCGAACTCCGCGGCTACCACAAGCCCATCATGCTCGCCGGCGGCCTCGGCAACATCCGCGCCGACCACGTGAAGAAGGGCGAGATCAACCCGGGCGACAAACTCGTCGTGCTCGGCGGCCCCGCGATGCTCATCGGCCTCGGCGGCGGCGCCGCCAGTTCGATGGCGACCGGCGCCGGCGCCGAGGATCTCGATTTCGCCTCCGTCCAGCGCGACAACGCCGAAATGGAGCGCCGCTGCCAAGAGGTCATCGATCGCTGCTGGGCGCTCGGCGACGCAAATCCAATCTCGTTCATCCACGATGTCGGCGCTGGCGGCCTCTCGAACGCCCTGCCCGAACTCGTGAACGACGGCGGTCGCGGCGGCCGCTTCGATCTCCGCAAAGTCCCCAACGACGAGCCCGGCATGAGCCCGCTCGAACTCTGGTGCAACGAATCGCAGGAGCGCTACGTCCTCGCCGTGCCGGCCGACCGGATCGACGCGTTCGCGAAACTCTGCGAGCGCGAACGCTGCCCGTTCGCCGTCGTCGGCGAAGCCACCGAAGAGAAACGCCTCGTCGTCGAGGATCCGCATTTCAAGAACCAGCCGATCGATCTCCCGCTCGACGTGCTGCTCGGCAAGCCGCCGCGCATGCACCGGAAAACCACGTCCGCGCCGCGCGCGCTCAAGCCGCTCACGCTCGGCGACGTCACGCTCACCGAGGCGATCCGCCGCGTGCTCTCCCACCCGACCGTCGCGGACAAGACCTTCCTTATTTCAATCGGCGACCGCTCTGTCGGCGGTCTGATCGCCCGCGATCAATTCGTCGGCCCGTGGCAAGTTCCCGTCGCCGACTGCGGCGTGAGCGTCGCCGCATTCGACGTCACTACGGGTGAAGCGATGGCCATGGGCGAACGCACGCCCGTCGCGATCAACAACGCCGCCGCTTCCGCCCGCCTCGCCGTCGGCGAAGCACTGACCAACCTCGCCGCCGCCCAGATCGGCGCGCTCGGCAAAGTCAACCTCTCCGCCAACTGGATGGCCGCTCCCGCCGTCGGCAGCGACGGCGCCGATCTCTACGCCGCCGTGCAAGCCGTCGGCATGGAACTCTGTCCCGCGCTCGGCATCACGATCCCCGTCGGCAAGGACTCGATGAGCATGAGCACCGTCTGGAAGGACGGCGCGGCCGAGAAGCGCATGACCGCGCCCGTCTCGCTCATCGTCTCCGCCTTCGCCGCCGTCGAAGACGTCCGCCTCACGCTCACGCCGCAACTCCAGCGCGACACCGATTCGGTCCTCCTCCTCGTCGATCTCGGCCGCGGCCAAAACCGTCTCGGCGGCTCGCTGCTCGCGCAGGTGCTCAACCAAACCGGCGCCGACGCGCCCGACGTTGATCGCGCCGAAGACCTGAAGAATTTCTGGAACGTCATCCAGCAACTCGGCCGCGAGCAAAAGCTCCTCGCCTACCACGACCGCTCCGACGGCGGCCTGCTCGCCACCGCGGTCGAGATGGCGTTCGCGGGACACACCGGCATCGAACTCGATCTGCCCGCCGCCGCGATCAAGCTCAGCGACAACGCCCCGAGCGTCTTCGGCCAGCTCTTCGCCGAAGAACTCGGCGCCGTGCTTCAAGTCCGCCAGTCGGACCTCGACCACGTCGTCCTCGCGCTGCGCTCGCACGGCTTCAAGGCCTGCACGTCCGTCATCGGCAAACTCAACGCGCAACACCGCGTCGTCATTCGCCAGGCCGGCCGCGTGCTCTACGACGAAGACCTCTTCGCGCTCCGCGCGCTCTGGTCGGACGTCACGCGCCGTATCCAGACCCTCCGCGACAACCCCGCGTGCGCCGAACAGGAATTCCAGCTCAAGCTCCAGCGCGAGAACCCCGGCATCAGCCCGAAGCTCACGTTTCAAAACAAACCGTTCTTACAGGAGAAAACGGAGAGAACTGAGACGGCAGAGAAACCCACTTCCTCTGTTTCCTCCGTTACCTCCTGTTCAAACAAATCCCGCCCGAAGGTCGCGATCCTCCGCGAGCAAGGTGTCAACGGCCAGGTCGAGATGGCCGCGGCGTTCACGCGCGCCGGCTTCACCGCGGTCGACGTGCACATGACCGACATTCTCAGCGGCCGCATCTCGCTGCGCGATTTCCGCGGCGTCGCAGCCTGCGGCGGCTTCAGCTACGGCGACGTCCTCGGCGCCGGCGAAGGCTGGGCCAAGAGCATTCTGTTCCACGAGCGCGCGCGCGCCGAGTTCGCCGCCTTCTTCGCGCGCGAAGACGCCTTCGCCCTCGGCGTGTGCAACGGCTGCCAGATGATGAGCAATCTCCACTCGCTCATCCCGGGCTCCGACCACTGGCCGCACTTCGTGCAGAACAAGTCCGAACGCTTCGAGGCGCGCTACGTTTCGCTCAAAATCGAGCCAAGCCCGAGCGTGCTCTTCCGCGGCATGGCAGGCTCGGTCATCCCCGTCGTCGTCTCGCACGGCGAGGGCTTCACCGAGTTCAAGAGCGCCGACGCGGCGCGCGCGTGCAGCGAGTCCGGCCTCGTCGCCGCGCGCTACGTGGACAACTTCCACGCCCCCACCGAGCATTACCCGGTCAACCCGAACGGCTCGCCCTTCGGCATGACCGCGCTGACAACGACGACCGGCCGCGTGACGATCATGATGCCCCACCCCGAGCGCACCACGCGCACGCTCAACCACAGCTGGGCGCCCGCCGGCTGGGGCGAGGAGTCGCCATGGATGCAGCTGTTCCACAACGCGCGCACGTGGGTCGGCTGATTTCTTGCGGGAGCATCAGCGCGAAACCTCGCTTGCTTCCGGCGGCGGCGGTCCGTTGATTTTCCAGACCCTCCTTGGGCCGAGGGATGCTTTGCTATGGCCCCAAGACTCTCTGACGAAGACAAAACCGGTTACCTGATTCAGGACGGCGAGCTCACCCGCGGTCCCTTCACCCTCGAAGGCCTCGAGTCGCTCGTCTACCTCGGCCAGATCACGCCCGAGACCTTGATCCGCCGTGAAGACGAGCCTGCGCTCGTGCCCGTGCGTTCCACCGCGCTGCGCACGCGCCTGTTTCCCAAACTCATCGAACGCACCGCGCCGGCCGCTTGGGAAAAGCCGGGCCGGACATGCCAACCGACTTCCGCCGCAACGCGCTCACGCAACCCGCTCGGGTTCGGCGCGACGAAGTTCGAACGCGTGAACAACACCCCCGGCACGGGCGAGAGCGTCGACGTCACGACGATGCTCGAGGAAGTGCGGCAGATGGAACGCAACGCCGGCCTCGATCAGTTGAAACCGGATCGCTTCAAGGTATCGCGCCGCACGAAGGATTTCTGGATCATGCTCATCGTCGGCAACGCGCTGCTGCTCGGTGGCGGCATTGCCATGCAAAGCCTCACCAGTCTCGTCTTCGCGATCGGAGGCATGGGGCTGTTCACCTTCGGCCTGCTCTGGTCGATGTATGGCGTGATGGACCGTTATTGAGCGGCTGAGGGCCGGAATTTCAGACACCGCCGTGGAGGGGGCGGCTCCCGCCGCGCCGCGAACGTTCTCTTCGTCCCCGCACCTCCACGGCGCGGCAGGAGCCGCGCCCTCCATTCTCGCACGATCCTCCCCCGCACACATCGTTCACCCGGAAAATCCCCGGGACGTGAGCCACGCATAACGCGGCATTCGCGTTTTTGATAACGCGTGTCGTTCGTCGTGGCGCGGTTGCTTATGACAATTGCGTGCCTTTGTTCAGGATACCCCACGATGCAGCTCGCTCCCTCGCTCACCGAAGAAATCGATGCGTTGCGCCAGACCGTGCGCGACTTCGCCGCCAAGGAAATCGCTCCACGCGCCGCCGCGATCGACGAGAAAAACGACTTCCCGCACGACCTCTGGCGCAAGCTCGGCGACCTCGGCGTGCTCGGCATCACGGTTGCCGAGGAGTTCGGCGGCAGCGGCATGGGCTACCTCGCGCACCTCGTCGCGATGGAGGAAATCTCCCGCGCCTCCGCATCCGTCGGCCTCGCCTACGGCGCGCACTCGAATCTCTGCGTCAACAACCTCTTCCTGAACGGCAACGCGGAACAGCGCGCCCGCTTCCTGCCGAAACTGTGCTCGGGCAAATTCGTCGGCGCGCTCGCCATGTCCGAGGCTGGCGCCGGCTCCGACGTCGTCGGTTCCATGGCGTGCACCGCCGTGAAGAAGGCCGGCCGCTGGATCGCCAACGGCACGAAGATGTGGATCACCAACGGCCCCGACGCCGACGTGCTCATCGTCTACATGCGCACTGCGTCCAAAGAGCACGGCTCAAAAGCGATGACGGCCTTCCTCGTCGAAAGCGGCATGAAGGGTTTCAAGACGGCGCAGAAACTCGACAAACTCGGCATGCGCGGCTCGAACACCTGCGAACTCGTCTTCGAGGACTGCGAGATTCCGGAGGAGAACGTGCTCGGCGAGGTGAACGGCGGCTCCCGCGTCCTCATGAAGGGCCTCGACACTGAGCGCTGCGTGCTCTCCGGCGGACCGCTCGGCATCATGCAGGCCGCGATGGACATCGTGCTGCCCTACGTGCACACGCGAAAACAATTCGGCTCCGCCATCGGCACCTTCGGCCTCATGCAGGGCAAGATCGCCGACATGTATGTCGCGCTGCAAAGCGCCCGCGCTTTCAGCTATCAGGTCGCGCGCTCGCTCGACGCCGGCATCGGACGCGCCGCGCGCAAGGACGCCGCGGCGTGCATCCTCTATGCGTCCGAGTGCGGCGTGAAGGTCGCCCTCGAAGCGATCCAGGCGCTCGGCGGCAACGGCTACATCAACGACTACGCCACCGGCCGCCTGCTGCGCGACGCGAAGCTCTACGACATCGGCGCCGGCACGAACGAAATCCGTCGCATCCTCATCGGCCGCGAGCTCTACAACGAGACAGCGGACTGAAGCGGAGCCCAAGCAACCGCCAGCTCACCTGGCACGCGGCCTTGAGGTAGGAGCGGTTACCCTTGTCTTCGGCCTTTACAGAGGGCAACCGCCACTACCCTCGCCGTCGATCGGCGAGATTCCAAAGACCACGTCCCATCGCCCGCTACGGCACGACCGCGCTCGTCGCATTCTCCCCGCGCAACTCGCGCTCGATCCAGTCGCGCAGCTTCACCAGGCCCTCGCGGCGCTGCGGGTGGTCGCGGCGCATCGTCTCGAGCAGCTTGATCGTCGCGACCGCGTAATCCAGCGGCGTCGCACTCGCCATCTTCGCCAGCTCGAAGGGATTGATCTCGCCGTTGCGGATCATCTGCCGCGCCTCCTGCTCGAGCTCATTCGTCGAGCCGCCCAGCGCACCGGCATCGCCCTTGCCTTTCGAAAAACCACCTCCGCCGCCTCCACCGCCACCGTCCTTGTCGCTCGACGCGCCCTCGGCCTTGCCGCGCGGCTGACGCTCGATCGCGCCCGGATACATCTTTCCGTCGCGGCCCTGCACCGTGAGCACTTCCGGGATCCGCCCGGCTTTGACCATCTGTTGCCGGCAGCCGCGCACGAGTTCCGCCGACACCTTGCAGATTTCCGCGAGCGCCGCGTTGGCCAGCTCCGGCCACTCCTCGAGCGCGATCTCCACCGCGTTGCGCTTGTCGCCATTCGTGCGATAGATGCCATTGGTCGCGTTGGCGCCGAGCGCGTGGCGCAACGCCTCGGTGCGTCCGCCCGGCTGCACATTGGCGGAGATCGCCGGCGTGCCATTGCGCTTCGTCGCCAGGAAGCGATGAAATCCGTCCGCCAGCCAGTAGACGCTGCCGTCGAAATACACGTCGATCGGCGGGAACAGGGTGCCGCGCGCCATTTCTTCCGCGTAGCTTTCGACGGCGTCGTCGTTCGTCCGCAGCCGCGCCTGCGTGCCGCCGAAGATGTTGATCTTATCGAGAGGAATTTCCTGGGACTGCGATTGCATGAAAAAGGGCGCCGTTTTTGCCGGCGACGACGGCCTCCGCACAAGGGCAAAGGCTCATGCCCGCCAAATTTTTCCGCGCACAGCGCCCTCCGACCGAGCGGCGACATTTTCCAAGTCGGTGCACGCACTCGCGGCTTCCGTCGCGCACACCGACGCGTAACGTAGTCGCGTCATGCGCTGTTTCCCCTGGCTCGTTCTCGCCGCCGCAGCGGCTTCCGCCTGCGCGGCGCCGCCGCTGCCGCTCGACGGCTTTTCAGACTGCATTCACCACTGGCAGAATTCCCACCACACCACCGACTACCCGCGTCTCGCCGAGGACGACGTGAGCGGCATCGCCGACAACATCCTGCTCTACCAGCGCGCCAACGGCGGCTGGCGCGAGAACGAGGATCCGCTCCGCATTCTGCCCGAAACGGAGCAGCGCGAGATTCTCGCCGATCGCTCCAAAAACGACACCAGCCTCGACAACCGCAACACCTGGCCGCAAATCGCGTATCTCGCCGGCGCCTTCGAGCTGACCGGCGACACGCGCTACCGCGACGCCGCGCTGCGCGGCTTGGATTTTCTGTTTTCCGCCCAACACCCGAGCGGCGGCTTTCCCCATTCGTTTCCGAGCACCGAAGGCTACCGCCCGCACCTGACGTTCGCGGACGACGTGTTGCCGGACGTGCTCCGCTTCCTCGATCAAGTCGCCGCGGGCCAGCCGCCTTACACCTTCGTTGACGCATCCCGCCGCGAGCGAGCCGCCTCGGCCGTGGCGCGCGGCAACGCCTGCATCCTCCGCCTGCAGGTTCGCCAGGGCGATCGTCGCACGATCTGGGCCGGCCAATATCACACCGCGACGCTCGCACCGTTCGGCGCGCGCAGCTTCGAGCTACCCGGGTTGGTCTGCCGCGAGAGCGTCGCCGTCGTGCGTTATCTGATGAGCATTGAGCGGCCCTCCCCCGCGGTGATCGACGCCGTCGAGTCCGCCGTCGTGTGGTTCCGCGAGGCCGCGATCTCCGGCCTGCGTTATGAAACGTTTCCGGCCGTGCCGGTGAAATACCAGTGGCACACGAGCACCACCGATCGGCGCACCGTGCCCGATCCGGCCGCACCGCCGCTCTGGGCGCGCTTCTACGATCTGGAAACCAGTCGACCGTTCCTCGCCAACCGCTCCGGCCAGCGCGTCGCCACCCTCGCCGAGGTCGAACGCGAGCGGCGCACCGGCTACGATTGGTATGGCACGTGGCCGGTCGCCCTCATTGAACGCGACTACCCGGCGTGGCGCGTGCGGCTCGGGCGTTGACGAGTCGGCGGCGTTCGCCGCCGTCTCAGCCCACGCCGCCGGGCAAACCGTAGAAACTGTCCTGATCGACCCACTCCATCGAGATCATCGACCAGAATTCCACGGCCTCGTCCGTCAGCACGTATTCGTAGGGAATCCAGCCGTATCCGGCCTCGCCGAACAACTCGCCCGCGTGATTGCGGTAAAGCAGCGCGCCCGTCGACTTGTGATTGTTGAGCCGGTTGACGATCACGCGAGTGTCGTCGTAGCCGACCGCGACGACCGCGTGTCCGAATGCCGGACGTCCCGCAATCTCCGCGGGCGTCGGCATCGGCGTGTCGCCGGGCGCATCGCCGAGCGAGCACGAGTTGTAGCCGAAGAAACCGAACATCGCGGGCACGCCGGCCGCCAGGTAGCGCTTCACGCTCGCCAGCACCTCCGCCTTGGAGCTCTTCAGTCCGAGCGGGTCGTGGCAGAAATACTTCGTTGTCTCGAATTGCTGCGCGAGCGCGTGCACGTGCGCCGGCGGCTCGCGATCGAAGTCGGGCGACGCATCCGTGTAGGGCCAGAACCTCTCCGGTGGCAGGCCGAACGTGACGAGCGCGCCCATCGCGTGCCGCAGCCACGCGCCGCTGTCGCCCTCATTGCCCGCGAGGATGCGCGCCATCTTGTAGACGAAGAGACGCGAGCCATCGATGTGCTTGCCGAAGGAG
The DNA here is from genome assembly GCA_041906465.1 of Candidatus Didemnitutus sp. Lineage (GTDB taxonomy): Bacteria > Verrucomicrobiota > Verrucomicrobiia > Opitutales > Opitutaceae > Didemnitutus. Next base: position 239,087 of record JAYRJE010000005.1, read on the forward strand.
CGGCGCTGAAAATATTCCGCGATCGCCACCGCACTGTGGGCGGTGCATGAGCGCAGTTCGAGCTGATGTTCGATCGGGCTGCACCACGGGCGCAGGTCGACCTCGGGCGGGAGTTTGCTGGCGAGCGTGCCGCGGCGCTTCTTCTTCAACCGGGCATTCAGGTGCCGATTGATCGGCGCGATCTGCTCGTGCGCGGGAAAGAAATCGCGCGCATCGGGCACGGCGGGGAGCCAGCCCGTGCCGACGCGGCCGACGCGGGGAAGTTTGATGATCGTGGATTTGATGGTGCGGGGCATTGGGGCGCGCCGAGCACATCGGGCCGCGCCACCGAGGCAAACCGAACCGTGCGGGAACTTATCCCGGCAATCCGAAGCGGACGATCTGGTTCGCCTCGCGGTGATTGGTCCAAAAATCCGTCCCGTCGAACGAAAGGCCGCGCACCGAAAACCCGATGCGGGCAACGTCCTCGCATTTCCACGTCTTCGCGTCGCAGCGCTCGAGGAAATATTCGTTCGACTCCTCGTCCGTCGTCGTCGCGAGCCAGAACGCGCCGCGCGCAAAACAGTGACCGACGATCTGATGCGGCGTCCGGATCACGCGGCCGGCGGCGCCGTTCGCGCCGATCGAAATCAGCTTCTGCGGATACCACTGGCTGAGCACCAGCGACACACCGTCGTGCGAGAGATGCGAGCCGAGGCCATCCGGACAGGGCAGGCTGAACTCCGGATCAAAGCCTTTGCCCGGCCACACGCGGCGGATGCGCCGCTCGTCCACGTCCACGGCATCGACGCCGCACACGACGTAGAGCGCGTCACCGTGCTTCGTCGTGCCCCAGATCGTGTCGTCGCCAGGCACAACGCACTCCCAGGTCACTTGCATCGTCGCGCGCTCGACCGCGTAGAATTTTTTCGTGTGGCGCGAGCTCAGCCACAACGTCGATCCGTCGACGTAAAGCGCTTGCGGTTTCGGAAAGGGCGAATCGAGGCGTTGGAGTTCGACGATGTTCTTCATGCCGCGGTTTTCTTAGCGGAGCGTCACGCGAAGGAAAGCGCCAAGCCGGCGTATGGCAGAACGCGCGGCGCACTGTGCCGTGTTTCTCCGGTGGACCTGGCCGGTCCGTAGCGCAGGCGTCCTCGCCTGCGCTACGCCGTGTCTTTTCGCTCGCGCGGCCAAAAGCGCCCGCCAACACTGCGCGCCCGATGCTGAACTACCTCTGGCTCGCCCTCGTCACGCTGGCCGTGCTCATCGGCGCCGCGACCGGCCGGCTCGCGGAAGTGACCTCCGGCGCGTTCAACATGGCGGAAACCGCCGTGATGAAAATCGCGCTGCCGCTCATCGGCGTGATGGCGCTGTGGCTCGGCCTCATGCGCCTCGCCGAACGCAGCGGCCTCGTCCAAGTCCTCGCGCGCGCGCTGCGTCCGGTGATGAAGTGGCTCTTCCCCGACGTGCCCGCGGATCATCCGGCGCAAGGCTCGATGCTCATGAACATGGCGGCGAACATGCTCGGCCTGTCCAACGCCGCGACGCCGCTTGGGCTCCGCGCGATGCGCGATCTCGAGACGCTGAACAAGACTCCCGGCACCGCGACGGACGCGATGGTCATGTTCCTCGCGATCAACACGAGCAGCATCCAGCTGATCCCCGCCACCGCGATCGCGATCCTCGCCGCGCAAGGATCGAAGGACCCGACCGCGATCGTCGGCACCGCGTTGATCGCGACGACTTTTTCCACCATCGCCGGCATTAGCGCGGTGAAATGGCTGCAAGGCTGGCGCGCATTCCGCGCCGACGCGCCCGACACGACGCCGGCGGCGCCCGCGGCCAACGCGGCCGCGGAGCCGGAGGCGGTTGCACTGCCTGAGCCCACCCCGCTCACCGGCGGCGGGAAAGCCACGCTGGCGCTACTCGGCTTGGCCTTCGCCGCGCTGTTTCTCTGGATCGTCGCGGCTCCGCAGAGTTACCGCGACCTCACGAGTGCGCTGCACCACGCGATTTTCCCATCGAACGTCGCGCTGCCCGCCGCCGACAACTCTGGCGGGCAAAACGTTTTCCTCCGCGCGATCGGCACGCTGTCGTTGATGGCTGTGCCGCTGATGCTGCTGTTTTTCCCCCTCTACGCCGCGCTGCGGCGCGTAAAAATCTACGAGGAATTCATTGAGGGTGCGAAGGACGGCTTCGGCGTGGCGACGCGCGTGGTGCCGTTCCTCGTGGCGATCCTCGTCGCCATCGGGATGTTCCGCGGCGCCGGTGGCATCGAAGCCATGAAGAGCCTGCTTGCGCCCGTGCTCGTGCCGCTCGGTTTCCCGCCGGACCTGCTGCCGCTCGCGCTCGTGCGCCCGCTCAGCGGGAGCGCCTCGCTCGCGATGTTTTCGGAGCTGGTCCAGACGACGGGCGCGGACTCGCTCGTGTCGCGCATCGCCGGCACGATTTACGGCAGCACGGAAACGACGTTCTACGTGATCGCAGTTTACTTCGGCTCCGTCGGCATCCGCCGCACGCGACATGCGGTGGCGGCGGGTTTGTTCGCGGATTTCGTCGGTGTCGCGGCGTCGGTCGCGATTTGCCGGCTGATGTTTGGGTAATGTGGTCCTGTAGTCGCGATGACAGGTAGGGCGAACCGTCCTCGGTGAGCCGCGGCTCGGCGGGACGCCTTGCCCTACCCAAGAGACTCACGCCTCCACGATCGCGGAAAATCCGCTGTAGATCATCCGCTTGCAGTCGAAGGGCATATCCTTCGGATCGCAACCCGCCATAAGATCCGGGTCCGCCATCACGGCGGCGTTCACCTTGTCGCGGTGCGCGCGGGACTTGAAGGTCACGTAGGCGAACACGATCGTCTCGCCGGGCTTCGGCTTCATGAACTTCGTGAACGGCGGACAGAACTTCGCGGTCATGTCCTCAGCGACCGCTTCGCAGTAGCTGAGCGCGCCGTGCTTCTTCCATATCTTCGCGGCCTTGGCGGCCATCGCGCGGTATTTATCGAGGTTCTTCTTCGGGACCGGCAGGACGTAGCCGTCAACGTAGGTGGGCATGGATCGTGGTGGGTTGGAGGTTAAAGAGACTGGGGGGCGGGCGTCTCGCTCGTGCGCTTCAGCGTGGCGAGGCCTTTCTCAAATTCCCCGCCGACCATCTTGTCCTGGTTCATGAACAGGCAGAAAATCTTTCCGATGAAGTCGTTCTCACCGGTCATGGTCCAGGTGACGACGGTCTGCTGGCCGCTCGGCTGCAGCGTGTAAAGCGATTCGCAGACGGCTTCGAAAGGCTTGAGGAACTCGAGCTTCACGCGGACGAGTTCGTTGGGGCGGCTCTCGACGATGGTCTGCTTGCCCGCACCGACCTCGCTGTTGCCGGACCACGATTGGGCGGCACCCACGCCGGCGGTCGGGCCGGAGAACTCATAAGTCGCTTTCGGGTCCTTTTCCTTCCACGGGGACCACTCGTGAGTCTGGTGCAGGTCATTGAGTTTCGGGAACAGAGCCGCCGGAGTAGCGGCCACTGTGATCGAACGTTCGATGCGGAACGTGGACGGCTGGAATGCCGCGAGCACGCAAATGCCGACGACGAGCACGGCGAGGACGAGGAGGATTTTCTTGATCATGGCAGTGGAAAGAGAGGCGGAGGTTCAAACGAACCGAGCGCGGAGCAGCGGAGCGAAAGCGCGGCGATGCACCCACGCCAGAGTGAGTTCGAGCGCGAGCACGACGAGGGCGATCGGCAGGCCGGACGGCGCGAGGAGCAGGTGAACCAGCACGATGTTCAGCACGATCGGCGCGAGGATCACGAGCGCCAGTGGCACGAAGCGGTTCAGCAACAGCAGCGCGCCCATGGCCGTCTCGGTGCCTTTAATCAGCTCGAACAAATAGCCGGAGCTGCGCAACCCGGCGTCGAACGCCACCAGCTTCGGCGGGAGCGTGTCGGGCGGCGGCGGCGGAAACCAGTTCAACAGGGCGCCGAGGCCGAAGATGAAGAACACCAAACCCAGCAAAATGCGCGCGGCATGCGCAGCGATGCGGGCGAAACGGAACGAGGATTCGGGCGTGGTCATGGGGAGGATTTTCGGCGCGCCGAGGTGGCGCGTTCGACCTCTCAACGAACGGGCCACGGCGTTCCGGACAGGGTAACGTGGATTGGACGGAACGCCCCGCAGGCTGGGACGATTCGTGACGCCGCGCACGGCTAAAAATGCGCCCGCACGCCGGAGATTCTCCCAGAAGAGGGAGTCAGCGGCACTCTGTCCTTTCGCCGCCTCCTCGTTCGTCGTAGTCATGAAACCGCTTCCTCCACGCCATGAGCACCCCTGCCCTACCGCCCACCTACCTGCTTCTGTTCCGCAACTCCGGACCGGAAGTCTACGCCCACCTTTCTCCCGAGCAGCGCCAGCAACTCATCACGCGCTGGAACGACTGGTTCGAAAACCTTCTCCGCGCCGGCCAGGCCAGCGAAGGGCAGCCGCTCGAGCTGGATATCCGCGTCGTCTCCGGCCCCGGCGGCGCCCGCGTCGTCGACGGCCCGTTCGCCGAGTCAAAGGAAGCCGTCGCCGGCTACGTGAAACTCCACGTCGGCTCGCTCGCCGAGGCGACCGCCATCGCGCAACTGCACCCCGGGCTCGAACACGGCATGAAAATCGAGATCCGCGAGCTCACGCCTCATTGCCACCTGGGCGTGAACACCAACGCCGCCCCACAAGTCGCCCAAGCCTGAGCCATGGTCGATCCGCGCGCCATCGCCTACGCCCCGGTCCCGCCGCCTCCGCCGGCCGCGCAACCGGCGCAGTTGGTCGAGCATTTCTTCCGCCATGAAACCGGCCGCCTTCACGGCGCGCTGATTCGCCTGCTCGGCGTGCATCACATGTCACTCGCCGAGGACATCGCGCAGGAAGCCCTGATGAAGGCCCTGCACTCGTGGTCGATGGGCGGCGTCCCCGCCAATCCATCCGCCTGGATCACCCGCGTGGCCATGAACCTCGCGAAGGACGCCCTGCGCCACAAACGCATGTCGGGCGCAAAGACGGACGCGATCGTGACCTTCCTCGAGCAAACGCGCTCCGCCTCGGCCGACACCGACGTCGCGAGCGACGTGCCCGAGATCCGCGACGACACGTTGCGCCTGCTCTTCGTGTGCTGCCACCCGTCCGTCGCCGCCGATGCCCAGGTCGTGCTCGCGTTGAAGGTGCTCTGCGGCTTCAGCACCGGCGAGATCGCCCGCGCCTTCCTCAGCAGCGAGGCCGCCATCGAAAAACAGCTCACGCGCACCAAGCAGCGCATCACGGACGCGGGCATCGGCTTCGATATCCCCGTCGGCGCCGAGCTCGCCGCGCGCCTCGACGGCGTGCTCGCGACGCTCTACCTGCTCTTCAACGAAGGCTACAAAGCCTCCGCCGGCGACCGGCTCCTGCGCGAGGATCTCTGCGAGGAAGCGATCCGGCTGATGACGCTGCTCGTCGCCCACCCCGCGGGCGACACGCCGCGCAGCCACGCGTTGCTCGCACTGATGCTGCTGACGGCCGCCCGGTTCCCATCGCGCCTCGACGAACACGGCGACCTGCTCCGCCTCGATGACCAGGATCGCTCCAAGTGGGACCAACAACTCATCGGGCGCGGACTCTTTGAACTCGTCGCCGCCGCGCAGGGCACCGACATCAGCGAATACCACCTCCAGGCCGGCATTGCCGCCATCCACTGCACCGCACCCGACTACGCCTCAACCGACTGGGCGCGCATCCTCGGCCACTACGACGAGCTGCTGCGCATCAAACCCTCGCCCATCGTGGCGCTCAACCGCGCCGTCGCCGTCGCACATCTCAAAGGTCCGCAAGCCGGTCTCGAGGCGATCGCCGAAACTCCGCAGCGCGACCGGCTCGAAAACCTCTATTTGCTTCACGCCGTCGAAGGCGAACTGCACTGGCGCTTGAAAGATCACCGTGCCGCCGCCGCGAGCTTCCGCCGCGCGCTGCAACTCGCTCACGTCGGTCCCGAGCAACAATACCTCGCCCGCATGGTCGAACGCGCCAGCGAGGCGCCGGGCGTGAACTGAGACCTCCTCGAAAAAACCAACGCCGCGCGTGTCGGTGGGAGCCTGCGTGCACAAAACGAGTTCGGTCTCCAAAGTAGCGGGAGCATCTTGCTCCCGCATCGCTCGCCGGGAGCTGGAAGCTCCCGCCCCTTTGCGAAATGCGAGTCGGCCCGGTTGGTCGCTCAACAACTACGGCCGCTATCTGCCGCACAGCTTCTCCGCCGCCTCCGCGATCTGCCGATCAGAGATCAACACGAGATTCGCCGCCGCCGCGAGCGGCACGTAGGTATCCACAGCGCGCACCGAGGTCATCGGACCATCGAACCCCTCTTCCGCCAACGCCGCGATCACGGCGTCCGCGATGCCGCCCGCCGTGGCGCGACACTCGTCGGCTACCAGCACGCGACCGCAGGCGGCGGCGTGCCTCTTGATCGCATCGAGCGGCAACGGATTCAACCAGCGTGCATCGAGCACGCGGGCCGCGATCTTCTTTTCCGCCAGCATCCGCGCGGCGCGCAGCGAGAGGCGCACGCCGTTGCCGTAGGTCACGATGAGGAGATCCTTCGCCTTCGGGTGATAAACGCCGACCTCGCCGGGCAGCAGCATCCGCTCGGGCGTCGGGTAATCAAACAGCCACGCGCCATCGCCGTCCGCATGCAAATCGCGCTCGTGGTAGAGCGCAATCGGCTCGATGAAAACCGACACGCGACCGCACGCGCGCGCCGTCGCCACGAGCCCGCGCAGCATCATCGCCGCGTCGTCGCCGCGCGACGGCACGCCGACGATCAGGCCCGGGATATCCCGCAGCGCACCGATCGAGTTGTCGTTATGAAAATGACCGCCGAAGCCCTTCTGGTAGGCGAGCCCCTGCACACGCACCACCATCGGGTTCGCGAACTGGCCGTTCGAGAAATACTGCAGCGAGCACGCCTCGCCGCGCAGCTGGTCGAGCGCGTTGTGGAGGTAGGCGAGGTATTGGATCTCGGGAATCGGCAGCAGTCCGGCCGTCGCCGCCCCCTGCGCCGTGCCGAGAATCGTCGTCTCGTCGAGGAGCGTGTCGAAACAGCGGTGCGGCCCGAACGCCTTCTGCAACCCTTGCGTCGCGCCGTAGACGCCGCCCTTCCGGCCGACGTCCTCGCCGAACAAGCTGATCTCGGGAAAGCGCAGCATCTCATCCGCCAGCGCCGCGTTCACGTGCGCACACAGCGTGCGCTTCAGCGGCGCGGTTTCCTTTTCCGGCAACGTGCCGAAATGCTCGAGCCGCGCCTCCGCATCAGCCTGCGCGCGCGCCACGGCGCGGATCACGGTTTCATCATAGGGCGCCAGCGGGCGAACGATCTCCGCCACGCTCGTGAGCTTCGGCGCGCGGACGACCTGCGCCGCGGCGGCCTCGATGCGCGCCTGCACGCCGCGAACCATCTCGCGCAACTCGTCCGGCGTCGCGGCGCCGGTCGCGACCAACATCCGCGCGTTCGCGAGCAACGGATCGCGCGCCTCGGTCGCCTCGATCTCCGCCACCGAGCGATAGGAAATTTCCGCGTCCGTGCCCGCGTGGCCCCAGAGTCGCACCGTGTGCAGGTGCAGGAACACGGGCTTCCGCGTCCGCCGACAGTGGGCGATCGCCGCGGCCGCGCGGTCCCAGATGACATCCATCGTGCCGTCGAGTTCGACGTAATGCAGGTGCGGCAGCGCGCTGAAGTTGTCGTGAATCCAGTTCGCCGGCGTTTCGACGGAGATGCCGATGCCGTTGTCCTCGCAGAGAAAAACGATCGGCACCTCACCGCCGCGGCGCACGGCGTAGCGCGCAGAATTGATGCCGGCAAGCGCGGTGGCGTGATTCGCCGAAGCGTCGCCAAACGAGCAGAGCACCACGGCGTCGGCGCCGATGCCGTTCTCGAGACCGAGCCGGTGCGCGCGCCGGAGCGAATACGCCATGCCGTAGGCCTTGGGCAGATGCGAGGCGATCGTGCTCGTCTGCGGCGGCACCCACAGGGATTTGCTGCCCCACACCTTGTGGCGTCCGCCGGAAATCGGATCATCGGCCGACGCGCAGAACGAACGCACGGTGTCGAGAATGCCGTCGACGTCGCCCGCCTGACGCGAGCGCGCCATCATGAACCCGCCGGAGCGGTAATGCAGGAAACACGGGTCGTCCAACCGCAGCAGCGCGCCGATGACGGCGTTGTTTTCATGGCCCGCGCTCGAGATCGTGTAGAACGACTGGTTCGTCTTCCGCATCTCGCGCGCCGCGACGTCGAGCAGGCGACTGGCGAGCTGGTCGGCAAAAATCTCCCGCGCGCGACGCGCGGTCAGCGACGTGTGCGAGCCGAGCGGCTCGTCATCGTCGAGGCGGGCGGTCGGCGCCGGGGTGGACGCCAGCCAGTTGAGAAATGCCTCCTGGACGATCTCGACGCGGGTCTTCGACACAGCGCGGTCGAGGAAAGCAGTGTCATACGCCAGCGCAATCCCAAGCTGTGCGCGTGGGTTGGCGAAAGAAGAGCGCGCGCCCCGCCCTGTGGTGCTTTGCATTCGTCGAGCAGCCACGTTGTCGCTTCGCTCCAACGCGGCTACTTTCCTGAACCGGTGCCGGCTGGAAGCCGGCGCTACTCACCATGCGATCCCGTAATCTTCGCCGAAGTCCGACGCCGCGCCTTGGAACGCGCGGTTCGCCTGATCGATGTAGATCGCAGTCACCGGACCGCTCGTGCGTTCGGCCGTTTCGACCTTGTAGCCCATTTTTGTCAGCTCGGCGCGCACCCAGGGCGGCGTATCGGCGCGAACCTGAATGCGTCCGGGCTCGCTGCGGTGGTCGCCGAAGGACGACTGCATCTGGTAACTGTTGAACGCGGCGGCCTCGGTCGCCTGCTGCACGTTCATACCGAACTCCACGAAGCTGAGAAAAAACTGGAGAAGGTTCTGGTCCTGCGTGTCGCCGCCTTGCACCGAAAACGCGAGGAACGGCTTGCCATCCTTCAACGCGAGCGACGGCGTGAGCGTGACGCGCGGACGCTTGCCAGGCTCGAGCACGTTGAACGGGTTCAGCGCCGGATCGAGCACCCAGCTCTGCATGCGCTGCGAGAGGCCGACGCCGGTTTTGCCCGCAACCACCGCGGGAATCCAGCCGCCGCTCGGCGTGACCGACACGACCCAGCCTTCCGCGTCCGCGGCCTGAATCGAGGTGGTGCCCATTTTGAAATATTCGTCGTCCGTGAAGATCGGCGGCGTGGTCGCGGCGACTTGGAACGAAGCCGGCTTCGTCGCGTTCGTGGGCGGTTGCGGCGTCCATTTCTTCAGCAGTTCGGCGAACGGATTCGTGCCGCCTTGGAAGGGATACGGATCGCCGGGGTGTGCGGTCGCGTCGTTCTTCGTCCAGTTGATCGTCTGGTAGCGCGCCTTGGCGTAGTCCTTCGAGAGCAGGCCGCGCACCGGCTCCTCGGGCGGGAAGTCGGGATCGCCGTAGTAGAAATCGCGATCGGCGAACGCCAGGTTCATCGCCTGGTAAACGGTATGGATGTAGCGCGCGCTGTTGTAGCCCATCGCGCGGAGATCGGCGTTCTCGAGGATGTTCAGCGCCTGGAGCAGCGCCGGACCCTGCGTCCATGTCGTGAGCTTGTAGACCTCGATGCCGCGATAGTTCGTCGAGACGGGCGCCTCGATCTTCACCTGCCAGCGCGCGAGATCTTCTTTCGTGAACAAGCCACCCTGCTCCCGCGTGCTGCGGACGAGTTCGTCGGCGATATCGCCGCGGTAGAAGCGATCGTAAGCAGCCCTGATCGCGGCCTTGCGGTCCTTGCCGGCGGCGAGCGCGGCTTTCTCCGCTTCAATGAGCTGGCGCAACATCGCGGCCAGGTCGGGTTGGTGGAAAATTTCGCCGCCGCGCGGCGCGGCGCGCTTCGCCAGGTCCTTTTCGTCCAGGTGTGTGAGGAAAACGTTCTTCGCATATGGCCACTTCGAAATCTCGCCGCGGAAGCGCTCGATCTGGTCGGCGGCCTGCGACTCGATCGGGTAGCCGTCGGCCATCGCGATGGCCGGCGCGAGCACGTCGGCGAGCGAGAGCGTGCCGTATTCGGCCAGCATCGTCATCAAGCCGCCCGGCGTGCCCGGTGTCACGGCGGCGAGCGGACCGTATTCGGGCGGGTAGGCGTAGCCGTTTTTTTTGAAAAACTCCACGGTTGCACCGGTGGGCGCCACGCCGAGCGCGTTGACGCCGACGACCTGCTTCGTGTGCGGGTTGTAGATCAACGCCTGCGTTTCGCCGCCCCAGCCGAGCGTGTCCCACATGGTGCACGTCGCGGCGAGCATCGCGCAGGTGGCGTCGACGGCGTTGCCCCCCTTCGTGAAAATCATCGCGCCGGCCGTGGCCGCGAGGGGCTTGCCGGTGACGGCAACCCAGTTCTTGCCGTGGAGGATGGGCTTGTTGGTGCGCTGAGCGTGGGTGGAAAGGACAAACGTCAGCGAGCAAAGCGCGACGGCGGACAGGCAACGAAGGCGGGGGCTCATGGCGATAGGGGTTGAGCGGCGCGGAAGCGGCTACTCTCGCGAGCGATCGCGCCAAGTCAAACCACGCGCCGCGCCGGCGGCGCAGACAAGCGGCTTCACACTTGAGCGGTGCGGCAATGCGCGGCAAAAAGGCGTCATGAAAACGCACGCCTGCGCCGCCCTTCCCGCTCTTGTCGTCGCTCTCCTGCTCGCCGGTTGCGAAGCCCCGGCGAATGTCCCCGGCGCGGCATCGCAGCGCGATGGCGTGACCCGCGACACGTGGATCGCCCGTCGCGAATCGCAGTTGAAGCAGATGGGGCTGAAGGACGGCGATGCCGCCATGAAGGCACAGGAAGAGTGGCGCAACCTCGGCAACTCGACCGAGAGCTACACGCTCTACGACTCGAGTGCGAAGGCGCGAGCCACGCAGGACAAGTTCGAAGACGACCTGGCGAAATCGAAGAAGGGCAACTGAGGGGGGACTGCGGAGTTGTAGGTCAGCGCGCTGGCGCGCGCCCTTTGAGCGCCCGCCAGCGGGCTGCCCACACGCGGCGTCTCAGAGCTCCTTCACTGCCGAGATCACCAGCTTCTCGAATGCCGCCGCGCCTTTCGCGGCGTTTTCGAGCGTGTGCGCGTGCGTGAGATGCTCGTTCGACAGTCCGGCGCCCATGTTCGTGATGCACGAGACGCCCGCGACCTTCAGGCCGCAATGGCGTGCGATCAGGCAATCCGGCACGCTCGACATGCCGACGGCGTCGGCGCCCCAGCCTTGCACCATGCGAATCTCCGCCGGCGTCTCGAACGACGGCCCGCGGAACGCCACGTAAACGCCCTCATGCAGCGTCACGCCTTCGCGCTGCGCCACCGCTTTGATCTTCGCACGCAGACCGGCGTCCCACGCATCCGTCACCGGGAAGAAGCGCGGACCGAACGTCTCGTCATTCGGACCCGTCAGCGGGTTGAGCCCGAGGAAATTGATGTGATCGGTGATGAGCATCAGCTGGCTGACGCCGATGTGCGCGCGGAGGCTGCCCGCGGCATTGGAGAGGAACAGCGTCTCGACGCCCGCGGCGCGCACCGCACGGATCATCGTCTTCAGCGGGTAGGCATCGGCCGTCTCGTAGAAATGCTTGCGGCCGTTCAACACGATGACCGGCACGCCGCCGAGCTTGCCGATGATCAACTGGCCGGCATGCCCCGCAACGGTGAGCACCGGAAACCCAGGCAGATCGCGATATGCCAGCACGACGGGATTCTCGACCTTCGCGGCCAGGCCGCCCAAGCCGGAGCCGAGGATGATTGCGATCTTGGGGGCCAGGTTTCCGCAGGCAGCGGTGATCTTCTCGGCGGAGAGGCGGACATTTTCGACGTGCTGTTGCTGTTCGGTCATGCGCGCTAGCTAACGCGAACGCCGCACGCGGCGGAAGCCTGCATTTGCCGCGGGCCCTCACTGGACAGCGCACACAACCTTGCCGCGGCCCGCCTCCGGTGGCGCGGCGGGCGCGAGCGTCTTCGCCTCGCGGGGTTTCCGTCACTCGCGCGGGCGCTGTAGCACGAGCCGCAACGAATCCAGCCGTAGCCGTGCCGCCGCGATCGCGGCATGCACCTGTTCCAGCTGCGCGGCGACCAGGACGATTTCCTCCGGCCGCACGTGATCGTTCAGCTTCTGCAAATCGAGCAGACGCTGCCGCTCCGCCTTCAACACGGAATCGGCCCGCTCGCTCGCCACAGTGCGCAAACGCGCGGCGCGCACCTCGGCTTCATCACCGGCGGCCTCGACCAGTTTCTTCAGCACCGCGGCGTTGAAACCCGGTTGCTCGAGGAACCGGTGCAGGTCGCCGTCCTCGAACCCATCCGCGATGTCCTCTGCCGTGCGCGCATCGGTCAGATCGGTGCCACGCACGTCCACGACCACGCGCACCGGCTGTGGGGCGAGGAAGCGGTCCACGCTCCACCGCGCTTCCGCGACTGGCTCAAGCACATAGACAGCCTCGACGAAAAGATTCGGCACGTCGCCGACGACCGTGCCAAAGGCCGTCGTGCCCGCCGGCGAATCCACCAATAGATCGCACGTGTCACGCAACAGCGCGTGGTCGGCCGACAGAAAGGCGATGTCCTCGCGCGACAGCGCGCGCTGGCGATCAAAGGTCGCCAGCAGTCCATCCGCCGGAATCGCCGGAAAGCCCTCCACGTAGGCGTGGCTCGCATCGAGCGTGATCTCGACGCCCTCGTGTTCTTTCACTGCGACGCCGAAGTGATCGAGCAAATCGAGCAGCAAGGTGCGCACGGAACGATCCGCCTCAGCCGTGCGGATTGCGTCAAGCACCCGCGCCGCCGCGGTGGCGTCGAAGGAGTTCAATTCCAACAGGCGATCGCGCCCTTTCTCAATGCGCTTCGCCCGTTCGCGGCGAAACGCCTGCGTCTCCGCGACGAGCGCTTCCAACTCGCCCTGCCGCCCCGCCGATCCGCGCGTGGCGAAGCCCGTCGCGAGTGTCAGCAGCTGAACGCGAAACTTCTCCTGATAATCCGTGCCGCCGTGCAGCGGCGCTTCGAACGCATCGAGTCCCGCGTGATACCACTCGACCAACGGCTCCTCCGCACTGCCGCGCACGAACGGCACATGCACGCGGATCGTCTCCGTTTGCCCGATGCGGTCGAGTCGCCCGATGCGCTGTTCGACGAGACCCGGATTCAGCGGCAGATCGAAGAGCACGAGATGATGCGCGAACTGGAAGTTTCGCCCCTCGCTGCCGATCTCGGAGCACAGCAACAGCTGCGCGCCGTCGGGCTCGGCGAACCAGGCCGCTTGGCGGTCGCGCTGCACCAGCGGCAGGCCTTCGTGAAACTGTCCGATCTTGAACGCCGCCTTTTCCTGCAACGCCGCTTCGATCGCCGCGACTTTCCTCGCGGAACGGCAGATGAGCAGCACCTTCGCGGGCTTCCGCGCGGAGAGGAACTCCGCCAGCCACGCGATGCGCGGGTCGTCGCGGAACGAGTAGCGAATCGCCGACTCGTTGCCGGTTTCCTCCGCCTCGATTTCTCGCGCGATGCGCGCCAGCAGCGTCGCATTGTCCGCCGCTTCCAGCGGCACCGGACAAAACTGGCGGTGCGGAAAACCGGTCATGCTCGCGCGCGTGTTGCGGAAGACGACGCGGCCGGTGCCGTGCTGATCGAGCAGGGTGCGCAACAGCGCCTCGCGCGCGCCGGGTCGCCCGGCCGCGAGGGCGGCCAGCAGCTCCGCGATCCGCGCCGGATCGCGCGTGAAGAGCTGCCGCAGGGCCGCCTGATCCTTCGCGGTCAGCGCGCGCTGGCCGACGATCTTGTCGGCGATCGCCGCGACCGCCGTGAACTTGTCAGCTTCCGCGGCAAACGACGCGAAATCCGTGTAGCGCGCCGGATCGAGCAGCCGCAGCCGAGCGAAATGCCCGGCGAGTCCGAGTTGCGTCGGCGTGGCCGTGAGCAGCAGCAGGCCGGGAGTGCGCGCGGCGAGTTGCTCCACGAGTTGATAGCCCGCGCTCGCCGACTCGGGCGCCCACTCGAGGTGGTGGGCCTCATCGACGATCAGCAAATCCCATCCCGCCGCCACGGCCTGCTCGCGCCGCGTCCCGTTCGCCGCGAGAAAACCGGTGCTCGCGAGCGCGAGCTGCGCAGCGAGGAAGGGATTCGCGCCGGGCTCGCTCTGCTCGCAGTCCACACAGCGCTGCTCGTCGTAGATGCTGAACCACAGGTTGAATCGCCGCAGCAGCTCGACGAACCACTGGTGCGTCAGCGACTCCGGCACGAGCACCAGCGCGCGCCGGACCTGCCCGACGGCGAGCAAACGCTGGAGAATTAGACCGGCCTCGATCGTTTTGCCGAGGCCGACTTCGTCGGCGAGCAACACGCGCGGCAACCGGCGCGAAGCCACTTCCTGCAGGATGTAGAACTGATGCGGGATCAGGTCGACGCGCGCCCCGAGAAACCCGCGCACTTCCGACTGTCGCCACGCCGCCTGCCAGCGCAACGTGCGCAACCGCAGATCGAACACTTCGCCCGGCTCCGCTTGTCCGGCGAGCAAACGCTCCGGCGGACGGCTGACGCTCGTGACATCCGACACCTCGTCCTCGCGCACGCGGCGTCCCTCGCCGGCGTAGGTCAGCAGGCCGTCCGTTTCCTCCACCCGCTCGACCGTGAAGCGGGCGCCGGCGCGCGGGGCGACCACCTCGCCGACGCGGAACTGCACGCGTTTCAGCACCGGCGTGTTCAACGCGTAGAGGCGGCGCTCGCCCGCCGCGGGGAAGTCCACCGCGATCCGCTTGGCCGGGCGATCGATCTGCGCGACGATGCCAAGCCCGAGCTCGGGCTCGCGTTCACTGAGGCAACGTTGGCCAACGACGGAAAGCGACATGCCACCATGAGGTGCGACTCGCACGCCGTTTCAAAGGGAATTTGGCGGAGAGGCACTCGTCGGTCGAGCATCGCTCAATCGCACCAGGTGGTCGTTGCTGCCCCAGCGACGACGCGAAAGTCGTCCGCGGCAACGCGCGGAGCGCGGCTGGGACAGCGACGCCCACCCCTGCCCGGTTTGTCATCGCGAGCCCGACGCAGTCGGGCGTGGCGATCCAGCGACACTGGATTGCTTCGTCGCTCCACTCCTCGCAATGACAGGTTGCGAACGTCAGAACTCAGGACGTGCGCCCCGCGCGTCCACACATTACGAGCTAGCGTGCGCGAGCGTTCGCCCGCCCGGGCGCGCACAAGGCGCGCCCCTACATCTACCCGTTCAGCCGCCCCAGGCCTTGAAATCCTTCAGGCATGAGCCGCCGAGGAATTCGCGCAGGATCGAATTCTCCGGCACCTGACTGGCCTCGATCGGGGCGAACCATTGCAGCAGCGCGAGCAGGCGCGCCGCCTCGACGTGCTCCGGCGTCCCGTGCGGAACCTGGCGGAGCAGCGGCTCGGCGATCGGACGCAGCGCGGCGAGTTCGTAGACGAGCGCGGAGTTGAACATCGCGTCGGCATTTTCCTGGTGCGGGAAGATGTGCAGCTTCTCGCCGCGCCGCACTGATTCCCAGCGCGAGATCGTGTCGGTGGCGGAGTAGCCGCGGTCGCGGGCGTCGCGGACGATGCGCCGGATCAGCCGCGTATCGGTGGTCGAGAGGCGGTTGTGCCGGTGGAGGCTGAGCTGCGTGAGCGCAGAGGCGAAAATGCGGAACGCCTGCGCGGCGAGCGCCGGCGGCACGAGCTTCGGATTGAGTCCGTGGATGCCCTCGAGGATCACGATCTGGCCGGGGCGAAGGCGCACGAGGTCGCCTTTTTCCGGACAGCCGCGCACGAAGTTGTAACGCGGCAACTGCACCTCCCGGCCCTCGAGGAGCCCGGCGAGGTGTTCGGCAAGCAGGTCGAGATTGAGCGCACCGATGGTTTCGAAATCGAATTTGCCGTCGCCGTCGCGGGGCGTGCGCTCGCGCTCGACGAAGTAGTTGTCCATTTCGAGGGCGAACGGCGACAGCCCGCGAGCGAGCAGTTGCACGGCGAGGCGACGCGAGAAGGTCGTCTTCCCCGAGGACGAGGGGCCCGAGATCAGGACCAGGCGGCCGCAGTCGCCGCGCTCGGCGATCTGCTGGGCGATGGCGGCGATGTGCTGTTCGTGCAGCGCCTCGGAGACGAGCATGACCTCGCGCGCGCGGTTGGCTTGGATGGCGCTCACGAGCGCGCCGACGTCGCCGATGCCGAGCCGGTTGAGCCAGTCGCCGTATTGACGGAAGGCCGCGAGGAGCTTCGGCGTCGGCACGATCCCGGTGGGCTGCTTCGGCGAGTGCTGACGCGGGTAAAGCAACGCAAAGCCGCCATTGTCCACGACGAGATCGAACCACTCCAGATAGCCCGTCGACGGCACCATGTAGCCGTGATGGTAATCAACATAGCCATCGACCTGCCGGAGCCCGACCGTCGGGTTCTTGCGATGGCGCAGGAGGCGCACCTTGTCCGCATCGCCACGCGCCTCGAAGAGGCTGATCGCCTCGGCGACCGGCACACGGCGCTTTTGAAAAGGCAGATCCTGCGCCACCAGCCGGCGCATCTCGTCGCGGAGTTGTGCAAGCTCGGCCTCACTCAACGGCGGGCGACCGTGCACTTCGCAATAATAGCCGCCGGACGACAGCGAATGATCGACGCACAGTGACGCGTCGGGAAACCGCCGGCTGAAGGCCGTGCAGAGCAGGAACGTCAGCGAGCGCCGGTAGATGCGCGCGCCGTCGGCATCGGTCATCGCGATCGGCCGCACGTGCGCCTCGAGTTCGAGGCGATAAGTCAGCTCGCGCAACTCGCCATTGACGATCGCGCCGACAATCCGCGACGGCCACACCGCGCGCAACGGTTCGAGAAGTTCCTCAAGGGTGGCACCACGGGCACCGCGAAGAACGCGGGTGTCCGGCAGATGAAGTTCGACCACCTCGCTCGCTGGGGCGAAACAAGTTTCAAACATGGGAAACAGAAGAGGGCTTGGGCAATGAGCCAAGCCGCGCGAATGCACAGCTCAGCAAGGAGATATCGGCGCAAACCCGCGCGCGCTTCAAAGAAAAACCGCGCCGTGCCGGCCGGGACGCCGCCCTGCCCTTGGGTCCGCCCGCCCGCGCGCGCCAACCCCTGCGCGCGCAAGCGCGCTGACCCACTACGTGGCACCGCTCAGTCGTCGCGCAAGGCGTCGATCGGCGACACGCGCGAGGCGCGGTGCGAGGGCAGAAACGTGGCCGCGAGCACCACGAGCAGCAGCACGGACGCCGTGACCCCGAGCACGCCGAAGTGCACCGCGTCGACGCCGAAGAGCTGGCTCTTCATGGCACGCCCGACACCCCATGCGCCCACGAGACCGAGCGCCGTGCCCGCGAAGAGCAGGCGCGCGCCGAGTCCGAGGAATTGTCCGAGCACCTGCCGCGGTTGCGCGCCCAGCGCCATGCGCACGCCGATTTCGCGGCGCCGTTGATTTACCGCGTAGGCGAGCACGCCGTAGGTGCCGATCGCCGCCAGGATGAGCGCCACCGCAGCGAAGATCGCGGTGATCACCGCGGGCGAGCGCCGCACGACGACCGACTCGTCGATCCACGCCTGCATCGGCTTGATGTCGTTCACCGGCAAAGCGGAGTCGAGTTGCAGGACGGTCTTCTGCAGCATCGGTGCGAGCGTCGCCGCCGGCAGCGTGCTGCGGATGACGACCGAGAAACTCATGGCGGCGTAATGCTGGTAAGGGAAATAGATCGCGCCCTGCGCGGCGGTTTCGGCGAGGTTCGCCTGCTTCACGCTGCCCACGACGCCGACAATCGTGAACGCCTCCTTTTCCTCGAAGGTCGGTCCGTTCGCGAGGCGGCGGCCGAGCGCACTCTGGCCCGGCCAGTAGCGACGCGCGAAATCCTGGTCGACGACGCACACGCGTTGCTCGCGGTGATTGTCGGCGTCCTCGAGCACGCGGCCCTCGATCAGCGGAATGTTGAGCGCGCGCCAGTAATCACCGACGCCGCTGGAGGTGTAGTGCGCGCGAATCGTGTCGCCCGGCTTGATTTCGACGCCTTCGACGGCGGTGGCGTTGTTGCTCGTGTCGCCGGTCATCGGCAGATTGGTGCTCAGACCGACGGCGACGACGCCCGGCTGAGCGCGCAGCTCCGTGAGCAGTCGCTCCACGAAAGCGAGACGCGGCTTCGCGTCCGGGTAGTTTTTCCACGGCAGCGAAATCTGCCCGGTCAGCACTTGGTCGGGATTGAAACCGGGTTTCGTCTCCAGGACGCGTTGCAAGCTGAGCCCCAGCAAGCCGGCGCCCGCGAGCAACACGTAAGCCAAGGCGACCTGCGTGACGATGAATGCGTGCCGCAGCCGCTGCGTCGAGCGGGTGACCGTGCCGCCGCGACTCTCCGCGTGCAGCACCGGCGCGAGGTGCGTGTGGGAGTTGAACCAGATCACCGGCACCGCCAGCGCGAGACCGACGGCGACGGACCCCGCGAAGGCCACGATGGCGACACGCGCATCGAGCGCAACCGTCGCACCGAGCGGGAGCTGATCGGTGCCGAGCGAAGCGAGCAGTTGCACCCCGGCCGCCCCGGTCGCGAGGCCGAGCACGCCGCCGATCACGGCGAGCAGCACCGTCTCGAGCACGACGCCGTTCGCGATGTCGCGGCGACTGGCGCCGAGCGCCTGACGCACGGCGATTTCCTTGGCGCGACCGCTGGCACGGATCAGAAGGAGGTTGACGAGGTTGACACCGCCGATGAGCAGCAGGAAGAGCACGCCGCCCTGCAGAATCAGCAGGATCGGCCGCACGTCGCGCACATGGTCGGCGTGGAGCGAGAAAACCTTCGTCGTGAAGCCGGCGCCCTTGATCAGGTGCGCGAAGGGGTCGTCCTTGATTTGCTCGGCGTTAAATGCGTCGAGTTGTGCTTGAGCGGTGGTGAGCGTCGCACCCGGAGCGAGGCGAGCGATGAGGCTGAAATTGTTCGAGTGACGGCGGTCGGGTTTGCGGTCCTCGGGATTAGAGGCGGCGGGGATGAAGAACTGGGCTTTTTCAGAGAGGTAGCGGAAACCCGGCGGCAGCACACCGATCACGGTGACCGGCTGACTGTCGACCGTGAACGTTTTGCCGAGAACGCTCGGATCGGCGGCAAAGTGAGCGCGCCAGTAACCGTCGGTGAGGATCGCGACGTTGGAGGCTTTGTAGAGCATCTCTTCCTCGGTGAACGTGCGCCCCATCGCCAGCGGCACTCCCAGCGTGGAGAAAAATTCAGGGGACACCCGTGCGCGGTCGACGCGCTGCGGCGAGCCGGCCTCGCCGACTGTCGCACTGCCACCCTGAATGAGGGCGGTGGAGGCGAAGGCCTTGATGGCTTCCTTGCGGTCGTAGTAATTCGGCAGCGAGGCGCCCGCGCGGTCGACGCCGGCTCCGGGATAGGCATTCACCGCCGTGACGAGGCGCTCCGGCTCCGCAAACGGCAAGGCCCGGACCAGCACCGCATCGACGATGGCGAAGATCGCCACGTTCGCACCGATGCAGAGCGCGAGGGTGAGGACGACGGTGGCGGTGAAGCCACGCTCGCGCGCGAGGCGCCGCAGGGTTTGACGCAGGGAATTGGCCGAGAACGGGGAGCTCACGAGCAGACAACCCGCGACGGCGGAGGCAAGTTACAGGAATTTTGAGGAAGCGCGACGCCCACGCAGGAATCTGCTGCCGGCGGCGGCGTTTCGCCGCCAGTGGCCCTCACGCTTTGCCCAGTTTGTTCCGCGGGTGGTGCTTCGCGTGCTGATCGAGCAGGCGCGAGGACTCGACCGCCGTGTAGATCTGCGTGGTGCCAATGCTGGCGTGGCCGAGCATTTCCTGGATGGCGCGCAGGTCGGCACCGCCGCCGAGCAGGTGCGTGGCGAACGAATGACGCAGCAGGTGCGGTTTCACGTGCTTCGGGATGCCCGCGCGTTGAGCGTGGGTCTTCACGATCAACCAGACGGTTTTGCGCGAGATCGCCTTGCCGCGCTCGGAGAGGAACAGCTCGCTGCCGGTGCGCGGCTTCACGAGACGTGGACGGCCGGAGCCGAGGTAGGCGATGACAGCGTCCTTGGCCTTTTCGCCCAGCGGAACGACGCGCTCCTTGCTGCCTTTGCCGAAGACACGGACGAAACCGTGATCGAGGTCGACTTGTTGCAACGTGAGACCACAGAGCTCGGAGATGCGCAGCCCGCTCGAGTAAAACAGTTCGAGCATCGCGCGATCCCGCACGCTGTAAGCATCGGCGCCGGTCGGCGCGACGAGGAGTTTCTCCATTTCGCCGGGCGAGAGCACTTGCGGAAGCTTGCGGCGGAATTTCGGGCCGCTGAGCAGTTCCGTCGGATCGTCGGCGCGTGCGCCGGAGGGAATCAGGCCGTTGCGAAAAAACATGCGCATCGCGCTGAGTTTGCGCGCCTGGCTGGATTCCGTGAATTTTTCGTCGGCCAGCCAATGCAACCAGGCCGACAAGTGATCCGTCGTCACGGCGCGCCAACCGGCGACGCCTTTGCGGGCGAGGAAGTGGGCCGCCTGCACGAGATCCTTTTCGTAGGACTGCGAGGTGTTGCGCGAAAGGCCGCGTTCGAGTTCGAGCGTGCTGATGAATGCGTCGATCTCGTCCGCGAACGCCGCGGGCGCCGGCGGCATGGGCGCCTCTTTCGGCTGCGAGCGGCGGGAACGGGCGGCGGACATGCCTCCAAAAACGAAAAGAGCGCGTTGAGGTCAACGCGCTCGGCTCAGATGGGCCGCTCTCAGCGGCGGCGGAAGCCTCCTGGCGGGGGCGGATTCGGATTAATCTCGCGCACGCGATAAGTGATGCGCGCCTTCTCCAAATCGTAAGGACTCATCTCCATTTTCACCGTGTCGCCCGCGGCGATTTTGATGAAGTGCTTGCGCAGCTTGCCGGAGATGTGGGCCAGCACCACGTGGCCGTTGGTCAGTTGGACGCGGAACATCGTGCCCGGGAGGACGGCGACGACCTTGCCTTCGACTTCGATCGCTTTGCCGTCAGACATGGTGGAGGTGCTGGCTAGAGGATTGGATCATGCAACAAAAGCCCCTTGTAACCGGGAAAAGCGCCCCATAGTCAAGGCTTTCCCTCGGCCGACTTGCTGCGCTCCCTCGGAGCCAGGGTGAGTTCGCGCCGGGAAAATCTCCGATGGCCGACCTGTTTCCTGAGGCGCGTCCCGCGCTGCCCTGCCCGTTCGACAAAGTTCACCCGTCGCAACTCGTGCGCGACGATGTGTTCTTTATGTGGCTGTCCTATAACCAGGCCATCGACGCTTGGCGCGCGGACGAAGTGCCGATCGGAGCGGTGATCGAACTCGGCGGGGAGGTCATCGCCGCCGCCCACAATCAGCGCGACAGCACCCGCGACCCCACCGCACACGCCGAGATTCTTGCGCTGGGCCAGGCCGCCCGCGCGATCGGCGACTGGCGGCTGAACGACGCCACGCTCTACGTCACCAAGGAGCCGTGCCCAATGTGTTCCGGCGCCACGCTCATGTCGCGGGTCAAGCGGGTCGTCTACGCCGTCGCCGATCCGAAAATGGGTTGCCTCGGCGGAGCGACGGATTTGAACGCACTCCCTCAGGTAAACCATCACCTCACGATCACGCGCGGAGTCCTGGAGGAGCCGTGTCTTAAATTATTGCAGGCGTATTTTCAGCTGAAGCGACGGGAGTAAGACCAGTCGTCGCCTGACCCGCTCGACATTCGTGCGCGCATCAAACCGTGAACGTGAGTCCAATCGGGCCGGTGACACACCGGCCCTGCTGCAGTGCATCGCGCCGTGCTAATGCAGAATCGGGAAACATATTAGGCCGCGAAAGTTGACGCGGCGCGCGCCGCGTGCAACTTGGGAGCGAGTTTTTCAACCCACACGAACCATGGCCTACGAACTCCCGAAACTGCCCTACGCCTACAGTGCTCTCGAGCCGCACATCGATGCGCGCACGATGGAAATCCATCACACGAAGCACCACCAAGCCTACATCACCAACGCGAACAACGCGCTGAAGGACCACGCAGAACTCGCTGCCCTCGACGTCAACGCGCTCATCGCCGACCTCTCGAAGGTTCCGGAAGCGATCCGCGGCGTCATCCGCAACAACGCCGGCGGTCACAGCAATCACTCGTTCTTCTGGACGATCATGGGCCCGGGCAAGGGCGGCGCACCGAAGGGCGCACTGGCCGATGCCATCAACGCGACCTGGGGCTCGTTCGACAACTTCAAGGCCGAGTTCGCCAAGGCCGCCGCCGGCCGCTTCGGCTCCGGCTGGGCCTGGCTGCTCGTCGGCCCGGACAAGAAACTCTCCATCGGTTCCACGGCGAACCAGGACAGCCCGCTCATGGGCAAGGCCGTCGCCGGCGTCGAAGGCAAACCCGTCATCGGCCTCGATGTCTGGGAACACGCCTACTACCTGAATTACCAGAACCGCCGCCCGGACTACGTCACCGCGTTCTGGAACGTCGTCGACTGGGACGCCGCGGCGAAGAACTTCGGTGCCTGAGCCGCGAGCGAGGGCGGCTGAGCGATCGCTCCACGAGCCCGGCTCGTCGAGGACGACTCGCCCTACCCGCCAAACCTTTTCAAGCCGCGCCGCGAGGCGCGGCTTTTCGTTTTGGGTAGGTTGCGCGCTCGGGCGCAACTCGTTCGACGCAGTGGCGCGCAAGCGCGCCACCTACATTGCTGACTCCCGCCTGGCGTAGCACCGGCTTCGATCGAAACGGGCCGGCTGGGAGCTGGCGCTGCTTAATTCAAAAAGTCCGCCAGCTTCGACTGCGCGAGCTTGATGAACAACTGGCTCGGATCCGGCCGGTTCAGCGTGCCGCCAATCGTGCCGACGTCCTTCAATTTCGAGTAACCGAGATCGTCCTTCGTGCCGTCGAGCGCGCGCACTTTGCCGAAGAGCTGCTCGATCTTGCCGCGCGTCGCCAGCGTGTAGTTCACGGACAACGGCTGTTCGAGCAGCGGCTTGCCCGGGACATGCGTGATGCTCCCCTTGCCGATCAGCCGCAATTCGGGCGCGAGCAACGCGAGTTCGTCGAGACGGAGATTGAGCGCATCGTCCCGCGTCGCCCGGATGGAAAGTTGATCGAACTGCACCTCCCCCACCGCCGTGGCGATCTGGTCGACGACATACGATGCACCCGCGACCTTCTCAGCCGCGCCCTTGACCTTGTCGCCGCCGAAGAGCGAGCCCAACGCAGCGACCGCGTCGACCGCCTTCGTCGCAACGGAAACCTTCTCCGTCGTGCGCTTCAGCCCGCGGAAAACGCCGGCGTGACTCGTGAGTTGGAACTGCCCGCGCGTGCGGTCGATCGTCTGATCGAGAGTAGTGCCGTCGCCGGTGAAGCCGCCTGCGATCGTGACCACGCCTTCCAGCACCGGCGGTTTGCCCGGATCGAACGCTTTGATGAACGCCCCCGCATCGAAGTCGGTCAGCGAGAAATTGCCGCCCAAATGATACGGCGTCGCGCCGCCGTTGAAGCGCAAGTCAACGCGCGCTCCGAGGCGGCTCTTTTCGTTGATGATACCTTGGAGTTGCTGGACGGCGACACGCTGTGGATCGATGACCACGAAACCGCTCAGACCAGTCATCGCCCAATCCTTGCCGCGCGTGATGGATTTCAAGTCGAGCGCGAGTTCGCCGCGCACGCCGGTCCAGAACGGACGGGCGTCGGGCGCGGCCGGGCGCGATGAAGCGGCGGCGACGGCGGGCGCGGGTTTCGCCTCGGTGCCGCCAGCGGCCTGCACGGGAGCGCCGGCGAGGCCGAGCAGCGCGAGCGCGTCGGCGAGCTCGAGGTGCTCGCCGGTGATTTTGGCGTCAAAGAGGAAACCGTCCGAACGCCGCACCGCGTCGGCCTCCAGTTTGATGTCCGAGCGCTGGCCCAGACGATCGAGCAGAATCGGCGCTTCGAAGGACATGCGGCCATCGGGCGTGCGCGCCGCGCGGAAATTAAGATTGGCCACCGGCAGCGGCTGATTGCCGTCGCGCAGGACAAGATTGTTGAGGGTCGTGCGACCTTCCACCTGCACGGTCCTGCCCACGAGCGCGCCCCGGATTTCACCACTGGCGCGCCCCGAGGCGAGCACCTGCGCGGCGGCGAACGGCGGCTGCGCGGCCATCGCGGCGATGTCGGCGTTGAACGTCGAGGTGGCACGGATGCCTTCCGCCGGCGTGGCTTTCACCTCGGCGGCGACCGTGAACCACGTAGCCTTGTCGCGGTTGGTGAACGTGGTGTCGCCAGACGCGAGGCGCCAATCGCCGAAGCCGGCGTATTCCAGCGAGGGCGCCGCCTCGATCGTCACGCGATCGAGCGTGGGCTGCTTCGTTTCGCCGAGGATCGTGATCTCCTGAAAGCGCAACGGCGCCGCCGGCTTCACGAACACGCGTCCTTGGCTCACGGTGAGATTGAAGACGGTCGCCTGCAATGTCCCGCGCAGCGGCAGCAGCGCCTGCACGAAGGGTGTCGTCGCAAAGTCGATCGCGCCGATCGAGAGGCGAGCGACCGGTGTTTCGGCGGCGGTGCCCGCTTTCAGCTGCATCGTCTGAAGATCGAACGTGCTGGCGCCGAGCGAGGCGGCGCCGAGCAAGGCGTGCCCCGTGGCGTCGGCGAGTTCAGCGTGGAAGCTGCGCAACTCGACCTGCGTCGGCGTCAGGGTCGCATCGAGGTCGCCTTTGACCTGCACGTGGCCCAGCGGGAAGACCGGTTCGAACAGACGCGGCGCATTGGCGGTGAATTTGCCGCGCGCGATGATTTTGTCGGCGTTGGCTTCGGGAAGTTCGACCTGGGCCTCGGCCTGCACGACGTCGCCGGCGGGCGTGCGGAGCGTCAGGTCTTCGACGAAGGCCTGGATGCTCGCCGGGGAGAGTGTGGCGCGCGTTTGGAGCGAAAGCTCGGCACGATCGAGCACGCGCCGACCGTCCTGGACGACGGTGAGCGCATCGATTTTCAACGGAGCCGTGGAGCGCAACTCGATTTTTTCGCCCCGACCTTCGAGCACCCATTCGCCGCGCACGGCACCGCCCGAAACATCAGCGGCCGCGACAAAGGGGCGAATCCACGCCAGCGGCAACTCCTGCACCGTCACGCGAGCGAGCGGGCCGCTACCGGCGGCGGCGAGTTGGAGCGAGTGGGAGCCGAAATTGACGGACAACGGCTGGACGGTCTCCACCGCGAGCGCAGGGCGCTCACTGTCGATCTTGAGCCGCAGCTGTTTCACCTGTGCAACGGTCCGATCGGCGACGAGGTCGAATTCCGATTGGACCCGCACGGCGCCGATGGCGCGCAGGGACGGCTCGATCGCTTCCAAGGCACCGACGTTGCCAGCCAGCTGGCCCTGCAGGGTCACCGCATGCGCCTGGGCATTGAAAGAAAATTTGCCGGCACCCCGCGCATCGAATTTGGGCAACGGGCGGCCGAGAAAGAACGGTTCGACTTGCTCCGCGGTGGCGTGCAGCTCCCAAGTGCCGCTGCCTTCCCGCGCGTTGGCGGGGAGCGCGGCGGAGATTTTGAGAACGTTCGCGAGCTGGCCGGCGCGTTGCGTGTCGAGTGCGAGCGTCAGGTTTTCCATGCCCGCGGCGGATTCCATTCCGGCGCTCAGCTTGAGTTGGTGGCCGCTCGACAGCTGCGGGCCTTCGGCGTCGAGCGCCAGCACGAGGCTGGCGCGATCAAAGGAGCGATCCGAGGTTTCGCGCACCGTGAGGCGGCCGTCGGCGCGCAACGCCGTCACGGCGGCGGCCGGCGTGGCGTCGAGGATCTTCGCCTTGAGGAGCAGCGCGCCTTCCTGGCCGGGAGCGATGCCCCCCCCCGACAGCTGAAAATCGGCGACCAGTGGCGCACGGCCCGGTCCGCCCGGAATGGTGGCGCGGCCGTCAATCTGCACTTCACCCAGCTGAACCGTGTAGGGCAGTTGCACGTGGGCGAGCGCGCCCGGGGCGGCAACAGGAGCACCGGCTGCCGCGGACGTGCGCGCGGGCGCGACCTTGGTCGCGTCCACGTTGATCCCGTGGACCGCGAGGCGGTCGATGCGGATGTGTTCGCGGGTGAGGAATTGCCAGGCGGAGAACTCCGCTTCCGCGCGCTCGGCGGTGACGACGAGTCCATCCTGCTCGAAGCGCACGCCAGCAAGCCGTGCGCTCGAGGGCCCCGCGGACAACGAGGCGAAGTCCAGCTTCAAGCCGGGCTGCTGCGCCAAGGCACGCCGCACCGCCCACTGCTGCACAGCGGGGACAAGCGCGACACCGATGGCGATTGCCACCAGCGCGAACAGAATACCGAGAGTGATGAGGAGCGGGCGAACCAGCTTCATGGGCCTGCGGTTACGACAGATTAACCGGGACGAAGTTGCGCAAGATTTTGACCAAAAAAGGGCCGCAGCGGATCAACCGCGCGGCCCTGAGGACGAAGTTTTTTCAGACTCAGCGGCCGGCGACCAGTTCGTCGGGCAGGCCCATCGCGCGGCGGACGTTGGCCGAAGCGACATTGAAGCTGTAAAAAGCTTGGAGCTGGTTGAGGCGCGCGGTCGTGAGGTCGTTGCGCGCGGTGAGCACGTCGAGTTGCGTCGCCGTGCCGGCCGCGTAGCGGGCATCGGCGAGGCGAACGGCTTCCTCCGCTTGCTCGACGACCTTTTTCGAGGCCTCGGCCAGTTCGGTGGCTTCCTGAAGCGACGAGAGCGAGCGGCGGACGTCGACGGAAACGGAGAGCTCGGCCTCATTGAGAGCGAGACGCGCCTGCTCCAACGCGGATTCGGCTTGGACGACGCGACCGCGGGTGGCGCGACCATCGAAGATATCCCACGTGGACTGCACGCCGACTGTCACGCCATCGCGCGAGGCGGCAAAGTCGGAATAGCCCGGGCGCTTGCGCCAGTCGTAGGCGGCGTAGAGCGACAGGTCCGGATAGTAATTCGAGCGGCGCACGGTGACGACCTGATCGGCAACCTCCTCGAGCTTCTTCAAGCGCTGAAGATCCGGGCGGCGCTCCTTCGCGGTCGCGAGCGCGGAGGCAAGCTCGTAGCTGACCGGAGTGAACTCCAGCTTGCCGACGAACTCCGGGTATTTGGCGACATTGGAGCTGTCGCTGGTCACGAAACCGAGCGACTGGCGCAGGTCGTCGATCGCGAGGCGGTAGTTGTTGCGCGCGCTGATGAGCGCGGGCTGAGCGTTGGCGACGGCAACCTCGGCGCGGAGCACCTCGAAGTTGGAAACGGTGCCGGCTTCGAAGCGGTTCTTCACGTCCTGCAGCTGGCGACGGAGCAGCTCGACGTTTTGCTCCTGCACCTTGATGCGCTCGCGGGTGACGAGGACGTTGTAGAAGCGCGTGCGGACGTCGAGCAGCGCGGCGTCGATGACGGACTGCAACTGCAACACGGCAGCGTCGAGCGTGAGGCGCTGGGCCTTCACGGCAGCGGAGATGCCGCCGCCCGCGAAGAGCACCTGACGCGCGGTGATATTGATGGACCAGGAGCGATCATCACCCGTCGACGAGATCTGCTGCGCATAGCCCGAATAGCCGGCGCTGCTGGTCACGTTCGGGATCTGCTGGGCGCGGACCTCGAGCACGATGCCTTCCTGCTGCCGGATGCGCTCCTTCGCCTGGCGGATGGCAAAGTTATTATCCAGCGCGAAGGAGAGCGCGTAGTGGAGCGAAAGCTCGTCGGGCACCATGTAACCCGGGTCGGCTTTGCCGTCGGACTTGAAGGGCGTCGCCGGCATGTCCGCGAGGAGCGGTTGCGCAAGCGCCAAGGTGGCGAGGGCGACGAGGGAGGACGGAACCAGTTTCATGGGAATGGAGGAGCTTACTTGGCTGGAACCGCAACGCCAGCTTCCGGTGTGTCCAGAGCGGCAGCGCGGGCGCGGGCCTTGGCGTGGTCTTTGGCGATGAGCATGTAGAAGGCAGGAACGACGAACAGGGTGAACACCGTGCCGACGGCCATACCAACGACGAGGACCCAGCCAATGGAGTTACGCGAGGCGGCACCGGGGCCCTTGACGAAGATGAGCATCAAGTGACCGAACACCGTCGCGGCCGACGTCATGAGCACGGGGCGCAGACGAGTCGCGGCGGCGCGGCGGATGGCTTCGGCTTTCGCGATGCCCTCTTCCTGCAGCGTGTTCGCGAACTCGACGATGAGGATGCCGTTCTTCGCGATCAAGCCGACCAACGTGATAAGGCCGATCTGCGAATAGATGTTCAGCGAGGTCTGCCAGAGGAAGATCGGGATCATCGCGCCGAAGAACGCCAGCGGGACGGACCCGAGCAGAATGATGAACGGATCGCGGAAGCTGTTAAACTGCGCCGCGAGCACGAGGAAGATCAGCACGAGCGCGAGCACCGCGGCTTTCCACAGCGCTTCGCCCTCGGTGCGCAACTGACGCGACTGGCCGCCATAGTCGATCGAGTAGCCCGGCGGCAGGATTTCCTGGGCTTTCGCCTCAAGCTTCTTAAGCGCGTTGTCGATGCTGGGACCGACGCCGGTGATCTTGACGGAGTTGAGCTGCTGGAAGCGATTCAGCGTGCGCGGCTGCACCGTGTGCTCGAGCGTCGCGATCGTGGACAGCGGGATGAGCTGACCCGCCGGGCCGCGCACGTGGTAGTTGAGCAATTGGTCGGCGTTGAGGCGCTGGCCGCGCTCGACTTGCGGAATGACGCGGTAGCTGCGGCCGTCGTTGACGAAGCGATTGACGTAGCCGCCACCGAGCATCGAGCCGAGATCGCGCGCGACGTCGGAGAGGCTGAGGCCCATCGCGGCGACCTTGTCCTTGTCGATCACGATCTCCACCTGCGGAAGGTCGAACTTCAGGTCCGAATCCGCGAAGTAGAACGTCGGCGCCGCGTTGGGGTCGTTGGCCTCCGTGTTCGCGTAGAGCACGAGCTGGTTGGCGTATTCGAGCATTTCCTTGTGGTCGGCGGTCGAACGGATGACGAACTCGATCGGCAGCGAGCCGCCGGAGGGCAACGGATCCGGCGTCGTGATGACGACGTTCATGCCGGGGATCGCGGCGGCCGGGCCTTGCAGAGAGGCCTCGATGGCAAGGGAGCTGCGCTGACGCTCGGACCAAGGTTTGAGAAGAATGCCGGCGAAACCGAAATTGTTACCGGTGATCTGGAACGACTGCGAATACTCCGGCACGCTCTCGAACATCTTCTGGACCTCCTTCGCGAAGATCACGTTGTGGTCGATGGTCGAGGTCGGCGACGGCAGCAGGATCGAGAACACGACGCCCTGGTCTTCCTTCGGCGCGAGCTCGCGCTGCGCGAACATGAAGAACACGGGGAGCAGCGCGGTGAGCAGCACGGCGATCGTGAGCGTCACTGGCACCCAGCCGAGGCTGGCGCCGACGATCTTGTCGTAGCGGTTGCGGAGACGGTCGAAGAGGTGATTGATCGTGCCGGTAAGGCCGCGCTCTTCGGCATCGCGGCCTTGGAGCAGGTAGGCGCTGAGCATCGGCGAGAGCGTGAGGGCGACGAAGCCCGAGACCATCACCGCGCCGGCGAGCGTGAAGGCGAACTCGCGGAAGAGCGCGCCGGTGAGACCGCCTTGAAAACCGATCGGCGCGTAAACCGCGGCGAGCGTGATCGTCATCGAAATGACGGGGCCAACGAGTTCGCGCGCGCCGAGGATGGCGGCGTCCACGGGCGATTTGCCCTCGCGAATGTGGCGCTCGATGTTCTCGACGACGACGATGGCGTCGTCGACCACGATACCGACCGCGAGCACGATCGCGAGGAGCGTGAGCAGGTTGATCGTGAAGCCGAGCGCCATCATGATGAACAACGCGCCGATGAGCGACAGCGGCATCGCCACGAGCGGAATGAGCACCGAGCGGAAGGAGCCCATGAAGAGGAAGATCACGATGGCGACAATCGCCAGGGTCTCGGACAGCGTCTTGAGAATCTCGCCCAGCGCGTCGTCGATATACTTCGTGGCGTCGTAGGCGATCGAGGCCTTGAGGCCGGCCGGCAGCGCGCGCTCGATCTCGGGCATGGCTTCGCGGACGCGCTTGATCACCTCGACCGTGCTCTCGGTCGGAAGAACCCAGATGCCCATGAACGTGGCGGTCTTGCCGCCGAAGCGGACTTCCGAGTCGTAGTTCTCGGCGCCAAGCACGACGTCGGCGACGTCGGAGAGACGAACGATGGAGCCATTCTGCTCGGCCACGACGAGGCGTTTGAATTCCTCGACGTTCTTGAGATCCGTGTTGGCGACGAGCGAGACGGAGAGCATCGTGCCTTTGGTGGAACCGACGGCGGCGAGGGCGTTGTTGGCGGCGAGGGCCGAGCGCACCTGCGCCGGGCTGAGATTGCGCGCGGCGAGTTCGTCAGGCTTGAGCCAGATGCGCATCGCGAAGACGCGGCCGCCGAGGATGTCGGCCTTCTGCACGCCTTTCACGGCGGAGAGGCGCGGCTGCACCATGCGGCTGAGGTAGTCGGTGATCTGGTTTTGATCGAGCGAGTCCGAGTAGAAACTCATGTAGACCGACGCGAACTGGTTGTCGGCGGTTTCCACGCTGACGGTGGGAGACTCGGACTCGGGCGGGAGCTCGTTGCGGACCTGCTCGATCTTCGAGCTGATCTGGGCGAGCGCGGCGTTGGTGTCGTAGTTGAGCCGCAGGTAGACCTTGATCGTGCTGACGCCGGCGGAGGAGGTCGACTCCATGTAATTGATGCCGTCGACCTGCGCGATGACGCGCTCGAGCTGCGTGGTGATGTAGCCGCGCACCGTGTCGGCGCTGGCGCCGAAGTAGACCGTGGTGACGTTGACGACCGCGCTGTCGCTGCGCGGGTATTGGCGGGTGTTCAGCTGGAAATAGGCCACCACGCCGAGGACGAGGATGACGATGTTGACCACGAGCGCGATGACGGGCTTGCGGACGAACAGGTCGGTGAAACTTTTCGAGAGCATGTGGGAGGAGGAGTTGCGTGGACGCCACGGCGCGCGCGGCACTCAATTCCGGAGAGCCGGCTCAGGTGTTGGCCGGCTTCGGGTTCGCGTCGTTCGTCGGCTGGACGGTGTTGTTGATCTGCACGGGCATGCCGTTGCGCAGCTTGAACACGCCGGTGGAAACGACCTGGTCGCCGGCCTTGATGCCGGTGACGGCGACGAGGTCACCGCGCGTGGCGCCGAGCTGCACGAACTGCTGGCGAACGCCGAGGAATTCCTTCCCGTCCTTGCCCTTCTGTTTTTCCACGACGAACACGGAGTTGCCGTAGGAGGCGTAGGAGATGGCGGTGGCGGGCACGACGACGAGACTGTTGGACTGCGGCAGCTCGACTTCGACGCGAGCGAACATGCCGGCGCGGAGCTTCTCGTCCGGATTGGCCAGCGTGGCCTGAACGCTGATGTTGCGCGTCGCGGCATCGACTTCGGAGTTGATCGCCGTGATCTTGCCTTCGAACGGCTGCGGAAACGCATCGATGCTGACGCGCACGGTCTGGCCGATCGCGAGATCGGGGAACTGGCGCTGCGGGACGTTGAAGTTGGCGTAGATCGGATCGAGCTTCTGCAGCGGCAGCAGCGCGCGGCCCTTGGAGATATACTGGCCGAGATTCACGAGGCGGATGCCGACCCGGCCGTCGAACGGAGCGCGCACGTGCTTCTTGGCGATCTGCGCTTCGAGCGCGGCGACATCGGCCTGGGCCTGGCGCGCGGTGGCGTCCGCGGCGTCGTATTCGGACTTCGAGGTGGCTTGCTGGCCCCAGAGCTCCTTGGCGCGCGTCAAGTTGACCTGCGCGAGACTGGCGCGGGCTTGGGTAGCTTTGAGCTGCGCCTCCTCGACGGACGTATCGAGCTCGACGAGCAGGTCGCCGGCCTTGACGGCCGTGCCGCTCTCCGCACCGATGCGAACAATCGTGCCGTCAGCATCCGCGCTGATCGTCACGCCCTCGACCGGTGCGAGCGTGCCGATCGCGCTCAGCGTCGGATGCCATTGCACGGCCTGCGCCTCGACCGTCGCCACGGCGGCGGGCGGGTGCGAGTGGTCCTGCGAGGACATTTCTTTGATCTGCGCCGCCTTGACGACGACGAGCAGCGCGACGACGGCCGCGAAGCCGGAGAGAGCGATGACAAACTTCTTGAACATGGGAGGTCGTGGTTAGGTTCGTGGAAAAATGATTCAGGGCGTTTTCGAGGCCGGCGTATGCGCCGGAAGCGACGAAACGTGGTGTTGGATCTTACCGAGTAGACGAACGAGAGTCTTTCGTTCGGACTCGGTCAGCGCCCCCATCACCTCGCTGGCGCCGCGAAAGTGATCGGGCAGAAAACGCGTCAGAAAATTCTCCGCCTTCCTCGTGAGGCGGACGAGCAACATGCGACGATCAGAGGGATCAGGCTCACGAACCACGTAACCGTCGCGCTCAAGCGTATCGATGAGCCCAGTCATGGTCGCGCGGGTGACCCCGGCCGCATCGGCGAGTTCGGCCGGCGTGCGAGGGCCGCACGGCGGCTCAGTGATCGGAATATCGCCGGCGCGCGGCTCGGAGCTGCGCCAGAGGAGCATCAGCACACCGAAGCGGCCTTGAGAAATCCCATGAGCGGCCAGGCGAAGCTCCGATAGTGCAAAAACATCATCCGCCGTGCGGAGCAGATGCAGGTAAGCCTCCGCTGCGGTCGGGTCCAGCTCAGGAAACTCCCGCGACGCCTCGAGGAGGCATTCGTAGCGGGGCAGATCCTTGAGCATCAGATGCGGCATGGCGAATAAAGTAAGGGGGCTGACGATTAGCCTCCTAATGATTTTCGCAAGGGGAGTTTTGTGAAATCTAGGCGAACGGCTAAGTCATAGGGGAAAACCGCATGGTTCGGCCCGGCGTGCTCCGGTAGCGGACACGAAAAAGCCCGCACGAAAGTGCGGGCTTCAACGAAATACCGTGCCTAAGCGGGGCCAGCTTACAGCGACTGGGCGGCGGCGACGACGGAATCGGTGGTGATGCCGAGTTCCTTCATCGCGATGTTGCCCGGCGCGCTGAGGCCGAAGCGATCGATGCCGACGACCTTGCCGTCGAGGCCGACATACTTGTGCCAGAGGCCGGTGACGCCCGCCTCGATCGCGACGCGTTTGCGGCACGACGGCGGGAGGACGGAGTCGCGGTATTCCTGCGACTGCGCGTCGAAGCGCGCGAACGACGGCATCGACACGACGCGCACGCCGGCGCCGAGCTGCTTCGCGGCCGCGACGGCCCACTGCAGTTCGCTGCCGCACGAGAGCAGGATGTGCGTGAGCGGTGCGGTTTCCTGCACGGCGACGTAGCCGCCCTTGAGCACGCCTTCGCGGCGCACGTTGACGGGGATGTCGTTGAGCATCGGCACCGCTTGGCGCGTGAGCGAGAGGAGCGTGGGACCGTTGACGTTCTCGAGCGCCGCGGCGAAGGCGCCGGCGGTTTCCTCGGGATCGGCGGGGCGGATGACGTCGAGATTCGGAATGACGCGCAGGCCGGAAACGGTTTCGACCGGCTGGTGCGTGGGGCCGTCCTCGCCGACGCCGATCGAATCGTGCGTGTAGATGTAGACGACCGGGAGCTTGGCCAGCGCCGCGATGCGCATCGAGGGGCGCGAGTAGTCGGCGAACACGAGGAACGTCGCGCACGAGGTGCGGAAGAGGCCGTCGTAGGCGACGCCGTTGTTGATCGCGGCCATGCCGTGCTCGCGGATGCCGTAGCGGATGTTGCGGCCGGCGCGGTTGGCTTTGTCGAAATCCTTGTCGCTCGCGATGTAGTTGAGCGTGGAGCCGTAGAGGTCGGCCGAGCCGGAGACGAGGAGCGGGAGCGCGGC
The DNA here is from genome assembly GCA_041906465.1 of Candidatus Didemnitutus sp. Classification (GTDB taxonomy): domain Bacteria; phylum Verrucomicrobiota; class Verrucomicrobiia; order Opitutales; family Opitutaceae; genus Didemnitutus. Next base: position 272,854 of record JAYRJE010000005.1, read on the forward strand.
GGCGACGGGCTGGAGGACATCCTTGCCGGCGGCGCGAGTGGCGAGCTTGGCGTCGGTCGGGAACGCGGGGATCTTCGCGAGCACGTCGGCGGCGATCGGAGCGGCGGAACGCGATTCGAGGAGCGCCGCCTTTTCAGGATTCGCGGCGGCCCAGGCAGCGTAGGTTTTTTGCCACTTGTTGTAGGCGCGCTTCAGGCGGCTCTTGTGCGCCTTGAAATACTCGCGCACCGGCTCGCTGACAAAGAAGTGCTGGTCGGCCGGGAGGCCGAGGCCGGCGCGGGCGGCGTCGGCAAACTTCGCCCCACCCTCGCCGTGGCCCTTCGAGGTGCCCTGCACTTCGGCAATGCCTTTGCCGATGATGGTCTTCGCGATGATGAGCTGCGGACGGCCGGTCTTGGTCTTCTTGGCCTTGTTGATCGCCTTGGAGATGGCGACGAGGTCGTGGCCGTCGGTGAGCGTCTGCACGTCCCAACCGATCGCCTTGAAGCGCGCCGCGGTGTTCTCGCTTTGGGTCTTCTCCGCCATGGCGTCGAGGGTGACGTCGTTGGCGTCGTAGATGAGGATCAGGTTGTCGAGGCCCTGGTGGCCGGCGAAGGCGACCGCCTCCATCGCGACGCCTTCCTGCATGCAACCGTCGCCGGCGAGGCAGATGACGTGGTGGTCGAAGATCGCGTGCTCGGCGGTGTTGAAGCGCGCTTCGGCCATCTTGCCGGAAAGCGCGAAGCCGACGGCGTTGCCGATGCCCTGGCCGAGCGGGCCGGTCGTGCACTCGACGCCAGGCGTCTCGTGGAACTCGGGGTGGCCAGGGGTCTTGCTGTGGAGGACGCGGAAGTTTTTGACCTCGTCGAGCGAGAGGTCGTAGCCGCTGAGGTGGAGCCACGAGTAGAGGAACATCGAGCCGTGACCGGCGGAGAGGACGAAGCGGTCGCGATTGAGCCAGCGCGGCTCGTCCGGGTTGTGCACGAGCGCGTGGCCGTAGAGCACGGCGCCGATCTCGGCAGCGCCGAGCGGCAGGCCGAGGTGGCCGGAGGAGCACTTGTGCACGGCGTCGATAGCGAGGCCGCGGGCCTGCGCGCTGGCTTGAGCGAGGATTTCGGTGTTCAGCTTCATGAAAATAAAGGCAGGAGGGGTGGGTAAAAAGTCGCACTCAGCGAACACTCCGGCGGAGCGCCGTGCAAAATTCTTTTTTGTGCTAAAACAAAAAAGCGAGCCATACATGGCTCGCTTTCGGGGAGAAAAACTGAAGGCGAAATCAGGACTTCGCGGTCTCTTCGACGCGCTTTTCCTTCACCGCCATGGCCGCCTTGCCCGTCCGGTCGCGGAGGTAGTAGAGGCGGGCCTTGCCGGGCTCGGAGTCGCGCTCGACTTCGATCTTCTCGACGTTGGGCGAGTTGACCGGGAACACGCGCTCGACGCCTTCGCCGTAGCTGATGCGGCGGACGGTGAACGTCTCGTTGATGCCGGTGCCCTTGTGGGCGATCACGACGCCGGCGAAAATCTGGACGCGCTCTTTGTCACCTTCGCGCACCTTCGTGTGGACGCGGACGCCGTCGCCGACCTTGAAAGGGGCCTTAGCGTGCTTCACCTGGGCGGCGGAGAGTTCTTGGACGATGGGATTCATGGCTGCTGTTTCTTTAGTAAATCGGGTCGGACCTTGGCGGTTTTTTCCAACTGCTGCGCGTGCCGCCACTTCTCGATTTTGCCGTGATGCCCCTCGAGGAGCACTTCGGGCACGGACATGCCGCGGTAAACGGCGGGACGCGTGTAATTGGGAAAGTCGAGCAAGTTGCGGGTGAAACTTTCGGTGGTCAACGACTTTTCTTCACCGAGCACGCCGGGAATGAAACGCGCCAGCGCGTCGATCACCACGGCGGCGGCGAGCGTGCCGTTCGTGAGCACGTAATCGCCGATGCTGATCTCCTCGTCGATGAGCGTGTCGCGGATGCGTTGGTCCACGCCTTCGTAGTGTCCGCTGAGGAAGATAAGGTGTTGCTCCTTCGCGAGCTGCTCGGCGCGCGCGGAGGTGAACGGTGTGCCGTCGGGTGTCAGGTAAATGCGGCGGCAACCCGGCGTCTGCAGCTCCTCAATGGCGGCGAAGATCGGTTCGCACTTCATGACCATCCCGGCTCCGCCGCCGAAGGGGCGGTCGTCGGTCGTCTTGTGCTTATCGGTCGCCCAGTCGCGCGTGTTGCGGACATTTATCTCAAGCAACTTCGCCCCACGCGCGCGGCCGAGCATGCTCTCGGACAAGAAACCGTCGAGCATGGCGGGAAAGAGTGTGAGGACGTCGATGCGCATCGAAGCGTTGGGCTTAAACACAGGGGCCGCAGAGGACACGGAGAAAAAACAAAGCCCCGACTCAACGGTCGAGGCTCGGCGGCACAGAGAACTCGGTGTTCTCCGTGATCTCTGTGTTAATTAATCAGGCCGTGGCGGCCGCGGCCTTCTTCGAACGCTTCACGAGGGAGCGCACGGTATCGGACGGCTTGGCGCCCTTGGAAACCCAGTAGTCGAAGCGGTCGAGCTTGATCGTCAGCGGGTTGCCCTTGGCGTTCGGGTTGTAGCTGCCGAGGTATTCAACCGCGTCGCCATCGCGGCGCGAACGGGCCTCGGCGACGGCCACGCGGTAGTGGGGCTCGTTCTTGGTGCCGAAGCGGGAAAGACGGATCGTGAGTGCCATTATTGTAGTGCGGAGATGCTGTGCGGACAGCGGTGGTTGATTTGGAAAAGGTCCAAGAGAGTCGAAAACGGTTTGGCCTTGTCAAGCCCCCATTGGTGACGCTGATTTCGACCCCTTAAACGTCCCAATTTATGCTCAAAGCCGGCATCGTCGGTCTGCCCAACGTAGGCAAGTCCACTCTCTTCAACGCCCTCACCCGCTCCCGCAAGGCTGAGGCCGCGAACTATCCGTTCTGCACCATCGACCCGAACGTCGGTGTCGTCATCGTCCCCGACGAGCGCGCCTACGTTCTCAAAGCCATCGCCAAAACCAACGTCGTCGTGCCCGCCGCGATCGAGTTCGTCGACATCGCCGGCCTCGTCGCCGGCGCATCCAAGGGCGAAGGCCTCGGCAACCAGTTCCTCGCCAACATTCGCGAAGTCGACGCCATCGTCCAAGTCGTCCGCTGCTTTGAAGACAGCGACGTCGTCCACACGATGGGCGGTGTCGATCCGGTGCGTGACATCGAGGTGATCACCACCGAGCTCGTCCTCGCCGACCTCGACGCCGTCACCAAGCGCATCGAAAAGACCCAGAAGAAAGCCAAGTCCGGCGACAAGGAAGCCATCGCCGAAATGGCCCTGCTTCAGAAACTCGAGCCGCACCTCAACTCCGGCAAGACCGCCAACGTCCTCGAGGCCACGCCCGAGGAAAAGGCGCAGATGAAACTTTTTCAGCTCCTCACCGCCAAGCCCGTGCTCTTCGCCTGCAACGTCGCCGAGTCCGACCTCGCCAACGCGGAGCAGAACAAGTTCGTCCAAAAAGTCGCCGAATACGTCCGCACGCATCACGACGCCGCCTACGTGCCGATCAGCGCCAAGATCGAAGCCGAACTGATCGATCTGCCGCCGGAAGAGGCGAAGGCCTTCCTCAAGGATCTCGGCGTCGACGACTCCGGCGTCTCCGCCCTCATCAAGGGCACCTACGACCTGCTCGGCCTGATGACCTACTTCACCGCCGGCGAGAAGGAAGTGCGCTGCTGGACGATCGTGAAGGGCTGGAAAGCCCCGCAGGCCGCCGGCGTCATCCACACCGATTTCGAGAAGGGCTTCATCAAAGCCGAAGTCGTCAGCTACGAAGACCTCGTGCGCCTCGGCTCCACCGCCGCCGCACGCGATGCCGGCAAATACCGCCTCGAAGGCAAGGAATACGTTTTTCAGGACGGCGACGTGGCGCTCTTCCGGTTCAACAACTAACCAGGCGCACCTTCGTTTAAGTCAGGCCTCGGCTTCGTCTCCGTTGCCGTTGCAGGAGCGAGCTTGCTCGCACCCACAGCCCGCGCTGGCGCTGCATGGTTCGCTCACCGCGCGCTTCCCCGCTTTCTCCTTTCTCTCCTGTTGCGCCACACGCGCGTGTCGCCCAATTTGTCCGCTCCCCCATGAGCGACACTCCCCCGTCCGCCCTCGCACCCACCGAGTCCCTCGACTCGTCCATTGTGCGCATGCTGATGGACTCGACGCCGGACCGCATCTACTTCAAGGACCTCGAGAGCCGCTTCGTCCGCAACAACATCGCGCAAGCCCAGCTCATCGGCGCCTCGTCACCCGACGAGTGCGTCGGCAAATCCGACTTCGACTACTTCTCCCGCGAGCACGCCGAAAAAGCCCGCGCCGACGAACTCGAGATCATCCGCACCGGCCGCGCCATCATTGGCAAGGAGGAGCACATCACCCTGCGCGACGGCAAACGCGCCTGGGTCTCCACGACGAAGCTCCCGTGGCACGATGCCTCCGGCCGCATCATCGGCACGTTCGGCATGACGCGCGACATCACCGCTGCCAAGGTCGCCGAGGAGAAACTCACCGAGGAGCGCAATCTTCTCCGCACGATCATCGATCACCTGCCCGCCCGCATCTACGTCAAGGACCTCGAATCGCGTTATCTCCTCAATAACGGCGCTCACCTCGCCAGCCTCGGCGACAAATCGCAGAAGGATGTTCTCGGCCGCACGCTGCGGCAGATCCTGCCCGGCGAGCGGGCTGAGACGGCCATGATCGATGACCAACAAGTGCTCTCGACCGGCCAGCCGATCCTGAACGACGAACGATCTGTCTCGCTGACCGACGGCACCGTGCGTTGGTCGCTCACCACGAAAGTCCCTTTCCGCGACGTGCGCGGACAGGTCGCCGGCCTCGTCGGCATCAGCCACGACATCACCAAGCGGAAACTCGCCGAACAGGAACTCGCCCGCCGCACGGAGGAAATGGAGGCCGACGTGCTGATGGCGCGCCAACTCCAGGAAATCCTCCTTTCGCGCCCCTATCCGGTATTCCCACGCGACGCGGCCCCGCCAACGAGCGCACTCCACTTCGCTCATTGTTACGTGCCTGCGACGACCCTCGGCGGCGACTTCTTCGACCTGCTCCAACTCTCCGACACGCGTTGCGGCCTTCTGATCTGCGACGTCATGGGCCACGGCGTTCGCGCCGGACTGCTCACCGCGATGATCCGCGGCGTGTTTCAGGAAATGGGCCCGCGCGCCGCCGACCCCGCGCACGTGATGAGTGAAATCAACGAGGCCCTCTGCCCCATCGCCGAACAATCGGGCCAACCGATGTTCGCCTCCGCCTTCTTCGCGCTCGTCGACCTCGAGACCCGCACGCTGCACTACGCCAACGCCGGCCACCCGCCGCCGATCGTCATCCGCCACGGCAGCGACATCGAGCGCCTCGCCCTCCCCGATCCCGAGCCCGCCGCCGGCCTGTTGTCACGCTTCGCCTACACTTCAGGACGCACCGCCTTCGGGCCGGGCGATCGTCTCATCGCCTTCACCGACGGACTCATTGAAGCGACGAACTCCAGCGGCCTCTGCTTCGGCGAAGACCGTCTGTGTTTCCTCCTCGGCCAATGCGCCGGCAGCAAGTTCGAGGGCATTTGCACCCAACTCCTCCGCACCGTGCGCGACTACACCGGCGGCACCGGTGCGCTCGCCGACGACGTCTGCATCGTCGCCATGGAAGTGGCGGAGAACCCGTAGTTCGCCAAACGAGTATTCGGCGGTGAGAGCAAGCTTGCCCGGGACTCGTTGGCTGGTTCGTCGCGAGCAAGCTCGCTCCCACAAACCAGTCCTCCGTCCTCGGAGAATCAGCTCACCTGCCCACCCGCACTCTTGATGTCCCGGCGGTAATCCACGCACGTCGCAATCACGAGCCGCACGGCTTCCGTCATTTTTTCGAACGGCAGGCTTGGTTTGTCCGTCGTCTGCTCCGGCACGAAAGGCACATGGACAAAACCGCCGCGCACCTCCGCCCGATGCATGGAGAGCTCGTGCATGAGACCATAGAAAACGTGATTGCAGACGAACGTCCCCGCCGTCTGGGAAACCGCCGCCGGAATGTCATGCTTCCGCAGTTCCTGCACGATCGCCTTGACCGGCAGCGTGCTGAAATACGCCGCCGGTCCGTCCTTCACGATCGGCTTGTCAATCGGCTGCTGCCCGGCGTTGTCGGGAATGCGCGCGTCGTCGATATTGATCGCGATGCGCTCGGGAGTGATCTCGGCTCGACCGCCCGCCTGGCCGAGGCAGATCACGATGTCCGGATCGTGCAGCTTGATCTGGTGCTTCAGCTCCTTGATCGCCGCCCCGAATACGCACGGCAGGAGCGCGCCGACGATGCGGTGGCGCGCGATCTTCGCGTCGTTGATTTCGCGTGCGATTTCCTCCGAAGGGTTGATTGCTTGTCCGTCGAACGGCTCAAAACCAGTCAGGAGAATGTTTCTCATGGGGCAGTTACGGGAAAGCGATAGACGCAGAAATACATCACGACGACATTGAAAATCCAGATCGCCACCGCGAACGGCGCCTGCGCCCGGATCACCGCCGTGTCGCTGCGCAACTCCAGCAGCTTCACCGGCACGAGATTGAAGTTCGCCGCCATCGGCGTCAGCAGCGTGCCGCAATAGCCCGACAGCATCCCGAGCGCGCCCATCACCGCCGGATTGCCACCGTGCGCCTGCACGATAAACGGCAGGCCCACGCCCAGCGTCATCACCGGAAACGCCGCAAACGCGTTCCCCATCATGATCGTGAACAGCGCCATTCCCGCGCAATAGGCGACCACGGCCACGAACGGATGCTGCACCGGCAACCACGCCGCTACGAGCTTCGCCACCTCGTCGCCGACTCCGGCCTTGGCAAAAATCCCGCCGAGCGCCGCCAGCATCTGCGGCAAGATCAGCGTCCAGCTGATCAACTGCAACAAACGCCCGCCTTCATCGACCGCCGCGAGCGGACGCTCGCGCAACAACGCAAAAACCAACCCGAGCGCCAGCAGCCCGCCGAGCCCGAGCGAAATTTGCGAGGCCTGCGCCGGCGCCGCCACCAACGCACCGCCGATCTCGATCTTGCCGAGCAAAAATCCGCCGGTCACCGCCACCACGGGCACGAGCATGAGCGGCCACAGCAAACGCCCGCGCAGCCGCCCCGCGCTCGCCACGAGCTCGGCCTCGTCGCCGCCCGCAAACCGCGGCGCCGCGACCTGCTTCGTCGCGGCCAGCAACGTCATCGCGAGCACCGCGTAGCCCACCGCCTCCGCCGGCACGCGTTTGCCGGCCACGAGACACAGGCCGAGTAGAATCCAAAACGCCGCCGAACCCCACCGGCGCGGATGCGACGCATCCGTCGCGACGCGCACGCCGAGCGCGACCACGAAGACGCCCGCGAGCACGAAGAACAATTCGAGATCCAGCCACGCGCTCATCGCTTCGCCTCCGGTTTCTGGCCGCCGGCAAGCCGCCGATCCAGCACTCGATAGCGCCACCAACCGACCGCGATGATCCACAGCGCCGTCGGCGCGCTCCACCATTGGATGTCCTGCAACCGCACCTCCACACCCGCCGTCCGCAAGACACCTTGCACGAGCAGCAGCGCACCGACCGCCACAAAGATGTCATCCGCGAAAAAATTGCCCACATTCTCCGCCGCGGCCGCGTGCGCGCGAATCGTCTGCGACGTCTCATCGTTCCGCCGCCCGTTCTGCTGCGCCGCGGCCTCCGCCATCGGCACGACGAGCGGACGCACCATCGAAGCGTGATTGCCCACACTCATCCCGAACATGCTCGTTCCGCCTCGCACCACCTGATAAATGAACAACACCCGTCCGGCCGTCGCCGCTTTGGCGCGCCGCATCAACGCGGCAACGTGTTGCTGCAAACCGTGCTTTTCGAGCAGCCCTACCACCGGCACGAGCACGATGACCGGCAGCGTGAGCGCGCGATTCTCGACGAAAAATTGCCCCGTCATCTGCACGATCTCGCGCCACGAAAAACCCGCCAGCAACCCGGTGACGATTCCCGCGCCGACGACCACCACGAGCGCGTTCCACCGCAGAGCAAAGCCGATCGCAATGAGAAGAATGCCCCACAGTTTGATCATGCGCCCAAAGTCCGCACCGCGATGCCCGCCGTCGCCAGCTCCGCGCGCAGCCGCCGCGCGAACGCCACCGCGTGCGCGCCGTCGCCATGCAGGCAAACCGTGTCCGCCGCGATCGCCACGTCCGCGCCATTCGTCGCGCGCACTTTGCCTTCGCGCACGATGCGCAACACCTGCGCCACCGCCGCATCCTCGTCCGCGATCAACGCGTCCGCCCGCGACCGCGGCGTGAGCGAGCCATCCGCCTGGTAAGTGCGATCGGCGAACACCTCGTTCGCCACCGTGAGCCCGCACTCGCGTCCGGCCGCCACGTGCGCGCTGCCGGCGAGCGCGAACCAAACGAGTTCCGGCCCCGCATCGCGCACCGCATACGCCGCCGCCTCCGCGATCGCCGCCTCGCGCGCCGCGAGATTGTAGAGCGCGCCGTGGAGCTTCACATGCCTCACCCGCGCGCCGGCGGCGTGCGCGATGCCCTGCAACGCGCGAATCTGGGCGAGGACCGACTGAAAAACGTCCTCGGGCGTGACCGGCAGTTCGCGTCGCCCGAAATGCTCGCGGTCCGCGAAACCCGGATGCGCGCCGATCGCCACGCCGTGCTGCGCCGCCAGCGCGACCGTCGCACGCATCGTCGCCTCGTCGCCCGCGTGCGCCCCGCACGCGATGTTCGCGGAGGTGACCAACGGCATCAGCTCGGCATCGTGGCCGGCTCCTTCGCCGAGATCGCAGTTCAGGTCGATGCGCATGCGAGATTCAAAGCGCGAGCCGGGCCAAGCCGGTGCGCACGCGATTGAGGTCACGTTCCCGCGCCAAGTAAAGGCCCTGCGCCTCCGTCACCGTGATTTCTTCGCACCGCACCGTCCGCCCGGGCGCCAGTTGAGCCAAGCGGCCCACGTCGACCGTCGCCACCACCGCGATTCGCGGATAACCACCGACCGTTTGCCGGCTCGGCAGCAGCACGATCGGCGCCCCACCCGCCGGCACCTGCACGACGCCGTCCGCCACGCCTTCGGAAATCATCTCGCGCGGCGCACGCTGCGGCAGCGTCGGACCGGCGAGGCGCACGCCCATGCGGTCCGCATCCTTGGTCGCCATCCATTCCGTCGCGAAAAATACCCGCTGCGCTTCCGCCTCGAACCAATCCCACTCCGGTCCGCGCATCGCGCGCACCACACCCGCCGGGGCCGGTTTTCCCAAAGTGTGCGCCCGCACGCTCCACCTCGAAACGCGCGGCGCGTTGCGCTGGTAACTCTGCGCCCATGCCGACACGTCACCGCAACGCAGCGCATCGCCTGGGCGCAGCGGTCGCCCCTCGAATCCGCCAAAGCCGCCGCGCCGGTAAGTCGTCCGCGAGCCCAGCACGAGCGGCACGTCAATGCCGCCGGCCACCGCCAGCCATCCTCGCAAGCCCGAGCGCGCGGCCCCGAAGCTCACCGCCTCGCCTGCGCGCACTCGCACCGCACGATCGGGCGGCAACGGCTCGCCGGCGACCTGCGCACCGAAGTCCGCCCCCGTCCACGCGATCAGCCTGTCGCGTTCGAAACGCAATGTCGGACCGCGTTGCGCGAACTCGATCACCGCGGCGTTTTCATCGTTGCCGACGATCGCGTTCACCACCCGCGCCGCGAAACGATCGAGCGCGCCGCCGACTACCACACCGAACTTCTGATAACCGAAGCGGCCACGATCCTGCACCGTTGTCAGCAAACCGGGCTGGAGCACGGAAATCATTCCGCCACCTCCTGCGGCGCGAACTCCTCGCGCGTGATCGCGCGAAACTTCACGCGATCGCCCGGCTGCAAGCGCACCGGCGGATTCTGCTCGGGGCGGAACAACCGCAGGGGCGTGCGCCCGATGAGATTCCAACCGCCGGGCGTCGCCAACGGGTAAACGCCGGTCTGCGCGCCCGCGATTCCGACGGAGCCGGCGGGCACTTGCGCGCGCGGTCGGGCCAAACGCGGAGTCGCCAGCTCCGGGGCCATGCCGCCGAGATACGGAAAGCCGGGCGAAAAACCCACGAGGTGCACGAGATAGTTGCCCGCGACATGGCGCCGCACGACTTCCTCCGTCGTCAACCGGGCCTGCGCCGCGACGCGCTCGAGGTCCGGGCCAAATTCCCCCCCGTAACAAACCGGAATTTCCACCACGATCCCCCTTCGCAGCGACTTGGCCGAGGCGGAGACCATCGCGCGCTCGACGCGATGCGCGAACCACCCGGCGAGATCTTCGGGCGGCGCCCCCGCAGCCGCGACGGCCGCAGGATCATAGTGCACGGTCACCGTGGTATAGGACGGCACCCCTTCAACGAGCCCTGGGATCGCTGCCGCGTCCAGTGCCGCACACGCCGCCTGCACGCGCTGGAGCGTGGCGTCGGCAATCGCTTCGCCCAGTTCGATGCGCAGAGCCGCGTCGCCCAGCGGGGTAATTCGCATGAGAATCCTCTAATGTTTCAGTCCGGAATTGCGCAGTAAAATTCTGTTTCGTGCAGATTTTGCCAATTACTAATCCGCGTCTCTGTTCGAGTGGACTTGGTGTTGCGCCACGCTGCATTTACGGTGCTACTCCCTACAATGTCATTCCGCCGTTTCTCCACGCAAACGTTGGTTGCTGCCGCACTCCTCCTCGCGGGCTGCCGCGACAAGGAAGTTGTTTCCTACCGCGCTCCGCGCGATTCCGCCGCTCCGACGGCCGAACGTCCGAAAATGGCCATGGGCGGCGCAGCCTCCCAAGGCCAGCTCCCGGACGGCCACCCGCCGATCGGTGGCGCCGCCGCCAATGCCGGCGCTTCCAACGCCACGCCTGCACCCGGCGGCGCGATGGCCGCCGCGGGCCTGCCCGACGGCGCCGTAAGCAAGAACAATGCGCTCACGTGGACCGCCCCCGCCCCGTGGCAGGAGCGCGCTCCCGGTTCGATTCGCAAGGGCAGCTACACTGTGCCCGGCGAAGCTGGAGCCGTCGCTGATCTCTCCATCACCGCATTCCCCGGCGACACCGGCGGCCTGCACGCCAACATCAACCGCTGGCGCGGACAAATCGGCCTCGCGCCCATCAGCGACGCGGAAGTCGAGAAAACCGTCGAACACCTCGACGCAAACGGCCTGCACATCGACTTCGTCGAGATCGTCGGCACCACGGGCAATCCGCCCATGCGTTTGCTCGGCGCCATCGTGCCTTATCAAAAGGAAACGTGGTTCTTCAAACTCACGGGACCTGACGCGCTTGTCGCCAACCAGCGCGAGGCTTTCCGCACTTTCCTCACCACCATCAAGGTCCGCTGAACATGAACGCCACGCTCCGCTCGTTCCGCGATTTCTTCTGCTCGCTGCAGCTCACCGTCTGGCTGCTGATCCTCTCGATGATCCTCGTGTTCGTCGCGACGCTCGATCAGGTCAACCTCGGCATCTGGGCGGTGCAGGAGAAATATTTCCGCAGCTTCGCCGTCCTCTGGCAAATTCCCGATTCGAACGTCGCGATCCCGGTCTTCCCGGGCGGCTACTTCATCGGCGGACTGCTGCTCATCAATCTGGTGGCCGCGCACGTCTATCGCTTTTCCTTAACGTGGAAAAAATCCGGCATCCAGCTCACGCACGCCGGCCTCATCCTGCTCCTCGTCGGTGAACTGCTCACCGGCCTGCTGTCGAAGGAAAGCTTCCTGCGTCTCGATACCGGCGAAACCAAGCACTACTCCGAAAGTTTCTCCGCCAACGAACTCGTGCTGATCGACCACAGTGACCCCAAGACCGACCTCGTCGTGGCCATTCCCGAGGCCGCCGTGGCGGACAAAAAATCGATCCAGCACAAAGACCTCCCCTTCCGCGTCGACGTGAAGGACTACTACCCGAACTCGAACCTCTCCCGCGTCGGTCCGCACTCGGGTCTGCAGGCCGTCGCCAATCAGGGCTTCGGGACCAACATCGTCATTGTGCCGGAGAAGATCACCTACAAACCCAAGGAGCGGAACATCCCGAGCGCCTACATCGAGATCGTCGCCCCCGAGGGCAGTCAGGGCATCTGGCTGGCCTCGCAGATGCTCGCCCAGCCGCAAACGTTCCAATACGCCGGCAAGACGTGGGAGATCGCTTTCCGCCAGACCCGCACCTACAAGCCGTTCTCGCTCACGCTGCTCAAGTTCACCCACGACAAGTATCCTGGCACCGAAATTCCGAAGAACTTTTCCAGCCGCGTGCGCGTGAAGAGCGACGACGGCAAGGAAGACCGCGAAGCCCTGATCTTCATGAACAACCCGCTGCGCTACGGCGGCTATACGTTCTATCAGGCGGGCTTCGATAACAACGACACCACGACCGTCCTCCAAGTCGTGCGCAACCCGGGCTGGCTCCTGCCCTACATCGCCTGCGTGGCGATGGGCCTCGGCCTCTGCATCCAATTCGGCATCACCCTCGCCGGTTTCATCCGCAAGCGCTCCGCCGCCAACGCCGCCGCGGCCGCGAAAGCCTAACCACGCCTCCACGCCATGAAACGCTTCCTTCCCCTGATCGTCCTCGCGCTCGGCGCGCTCTATCTCGCGTCCACGCTTCGCGAGCCGACCGACAAGGCCGGTTTCAACCTCACCGACTTTGGTCGCGTGCCCGTGCTCGTCGGCGGTCGCATCAAGCCGCTCGACACCGTCGCCCGCACGTCGATCCTCGCAATCCGCGGCAGCCAATACATTGCCACACCCGACGGAAAATCCATCACGCCCGACGCGTGGCTCGCCGACGTGCTGTTCAACCCGGCGAAGGCCGACACCTATAAGATCTTCCTCATCGAGAACCACGAGGTCGTCGACCTCCTGAAGCTCAACCTCGAGGACGGTGACGGCAAAAAACGGTTTTCCTACGAGCAGCTCCGTCCGCAACTCCCCGAACTCGAGCGCCAGGCCCGCATGGTCGACAGCGTGGAGGACCCGCTGCGCACGCCCTTCCAAAAACAGATCATGGCCGTGCAACGGCGCGTGATCACCTACATGCAGCTGAAAGCCAGTGTGCAGGTGCCCGACTCGCCCGACTTCCTCGCCGAGCTCGTTACCTTCGACAAAGCGCTCCCCGCCGGCATCGCCGCGGTTCGCGCCAAACAGGCCAATCAACCGCACAACGCCGAAGCCGTGCAGGCGATGAAGGAAATGGCCGACCGCTTCTCCTACATCGAGTCCGTGGGCAACCTCCGCACCGTCCCGCCCGAAGTCGGCGACACCAACGCGAACAATTGGCGCACCGCCGGCGGCGCGCTGATCGAATCCTTCGGCGTCGGCCGCGTTCACCCCACCGTGCTCGGCTACGCCGCACTCGGCCACGCCTGGCGCAAAGGCGACGCGAAGCAGTTCAACGAAATCGTAACCGTCCTCCACGACCAGCTCGCCAAGCGCTATCCCGACGCCATGCGCAAGAGCGACGTGGAGTCGCGCTTCAACGCCGCGGCGCCCTTCTACAGCAGCATGGTGCTCTACGTTCTCGCCTTCCTCCTCGCCGTGTTTTCCTGGCTGAAATGGCCCGACACGCTCCAGCGCTCGGCTTTCTGGCTTCTCACGCTCGCCTTCATCGCGACCACGGCCGGCATCGCCACGCGCATGTGGCTCGAAGGTCGTCCGCCCGTCACGAACCTCTATTCGTCCGCTCTCGGCGTCGGCTGGGGTGCGGTCTTCCTCTGCGTGATCCTCGAACGCGTCTACAAAAACGCGGTCGGTGCCGTCGCCGGCGGCATGATCGGTTTCGCCACTCTCCTGATCGCACACCACCTCTCGATCGGCGGCGACACGCTCGAGATGATGCGCGCCGTGCTCGATTCGAACTTCTGGTTGGCGACGCACGTCGTGGTGATCACGATCGGTTACTCCGCCACATTCCTCGCCGGCTTCCTGGCGCTCGTCTACATCTTCCGCGGCGTGTTCACCCAGTCCCTCGACAAGGCCACGGCCGATGCACTCTACCGCATGGTCTACGGCATCGTGTGCTTCGCCACGCTGTTCAGTCTCATCGGCACCGTGCTCGGCGGCATCTGGGCCGACCAATCCTGGGGCCGCTTCTGGGGCTGGGACCCCAAGGAAAACGGCGCGCTCATCATTGTCATCTGGAACGCCATCATCCTGCACGCCCGCTGGGGCGGCATGGTGAAGGCGCGCGGCGTCATGGCGATGGCGGTCTTCGGCAACATCGTCACGAGTTGGAGCTGGTTCGGCACGAACATGCTCGGCGTCGGTCTGCACAGTTACGGCTTCATGGATGCCGCGTTCTACTGGCTCGTCGCGTTCGTCGCCTCGCAATTGCTGATCATCGCGCTGGCGGCGATCCCGCTGGAAAAATGGAAGAGCTTCCGCGGCAGCAACGCCGTCACGCCCCCCTGATTTTCCTCTGATTTGGGGCGGGTCCTCCCACCCGGCTCCATTCGCAAAAACGGGCGGGACCGAGTGGTCCCGCCCTGTTTGTTTTCCGAATCGAAATAAAAAGGGCGTCAGGCGCCCGCCGGCTTCTTGATCACCTCGCGCACGACAAGATCGGCGGAGACGCGATGAAGCTTAAATCCCGGCCCGGCGGACGGCATCGCGAACGAGCTGCCGTCCGGCATCGTGACGACCCCGGACCGCGAGCCACCGGCGCTGCCCTGACGAGCCGGCACGCCGTCACGATCGACCTGCACGATGCACACCCGGGCAAAGCCCGCCTTGGCGGCTTCGCTGCGCACCTTGTCGGCGATGCGCTGGCCGAGCGTGTCGTTGCCAATGTCGCTGATCGCCACGGTCAGCGTCCGCCCGAGCGCTTCGTCAGCGGCCAGGCTCGATACGAGCGCGACATCGCCGCGCTTCAGTTCAGTGGGAGCCGCTTGAGCCAACGGCGTGAGGGCACAAACGAGCCCGAGCATCTTAACGGCAAACGGAATTTTCATGACAGTCGTGGGTAGGAGGTTTGGCCCGTTAGGATGGCTACAGAAGCCATCGGCGCGCCGAACTCAACCGACAATCGACGAAACGTCCGCGCCGTCCCGTCACCGACTCACCCTCACCCGCACACGACCGCGCGCTCCGACTTCGGCTGCAACGCGCGCTTACCGTGCCCCTCGAGCTCGGTGCGCACGTGCGCGCGCATGGCGTCGCGGTAGCTGTTCACCGACTCGAAAAACTCCGACATCATCAGCATCAGCCAATACATGCCATCGGGCGTCAGCTCCCAGCCGCGCTTGGTGCGATTGGCCGCGCGGAGCAATTCGAGCGTCCGCAGCTCGCCCCAGAGCCGCCAGAAAAACTTCCGGCCGTGCCGCTGGCGCGCCCACTCGCGATCGAGGCCGAGGCCAAACATCCGCGTGAGCAGCGCATAGCGCATCGTGTCGCCTTCGCTGAGCTGGTGGCGCGTGACGATGCCCGTGAGACCGTCGCGAACGCGCTGCTCGTAGGCGTTGAGCGAGAAGGTCGTCGCGTAGAGCGTGCCGTCGAGATAGCTGAACGCGCCGCTGCCCACGCCGACGTAATTTTCCGAGGCGACGATGTATTCATCGGTGCCCTGCCCTTGGCGCGTGAAGCACCACGCCGACGAAGCCGCAAAGCCCGCCGGTCGGAGCTTGCCCAGGATCGTGTGAAACAGCTTCCGCAGGCGCCGACGATCCGGCTGGCCCATCGCGCCCTGCATGCGCCGCAGCGTCGTGGGCGAGGTCATCAGCGGGTAGCACGACACCTGGTTGGCGCCGAGCGACAGGAAGATGTCCAGATCGCGCTCGAGCGACGCCACGCTCTGGTGCGGCTGGTTGAAGATGAGATCGACGTTCAGCGTCGGGAAAATTCCCGCGGCGTTGCGGATGCGCTCGGCCGTCTCGGCACCGTTGCCGTATTTGGCGTAGCGATCCATTTCCTGGAGCAACTGATCGTCGAAGCTTTGCACGCCGACTGAGAGGCGCGTGACGCCGCCCGCGCGCAGCTTCGAGAGGAGCGGCTCCTGCAGGTCCTTGGGGTTCGTCTCGACTGAGACCTCCTTCACGGCGAACAGCTCCTTCACCAGCGCGATGGTCTTGAGGAGCTCGTCGGCTTCCACGGTGGGCGTGCCGCCGCCGAAGTAGACGCCGGAGAACTTGAAGCCGGCATCGTGGTAGCGGCGGATCTCCGTGCGCAGCGCCGCGAAGTAACGCATCGCGAGTTCGTGGCAGTGCTGCACGCGGTGAAACGAGCAGAACGGGCACAGCACCTCGCAAAACGGCACGTGCACGTAGAGGTAACAGCCGCCGTCCCTCGGCACCGGTGGCACGCGCCCGTCGGTTTCCTGCATTTTCAGGAAACCGCGGGTGCGGAAGCGGAAGAGGCGGATGAGAGCGGAATCGACGAGGCCGGAGGCAAACATGCGTGGGCGGGAATCGAGTTCGCGATTAGTGGAACAACCGCGAAACCATGGCGTAGACAATCAGCACGAGGAGCACGAGGCCGGTGCCGAAGAACAGGAAGCCGGCGGCCGTCGCGACCGCCTTGCGGCCCTGCCACTCGTCCTTGACCTTGAAGTTCTCGAGTTTGCCGGCGGCGACGAGACGGTCATACCAGCGCTTCCGCTCGTGCAGCATTTCGGTGTGCGAGATGCGGCCCGAGAAGATGACCTTGTCCATCGGGAACTTCTCGATGCGGAAGTGCGTGTTGAAGAAGTGGAACGTGAAGATGAAGCCGGCCGCGAGCAGTGCTTCGTCCGAGTGGATGACGTGCGCAATATTGATGATCCAACCGGGCAGGAAGAGCGTGAAGAACTTCGGGAACCACAGAATCATTCCGGAGACGCCGATCATCGCCACGCCCCAGAACACGGCGAGGTAGTCGAAACGCTCCCAATACGTCCACCGGTCGAACTGCGGACGCGGGCCCTTGCCGAAGAACCATTTGTTGTGCGCCACGAAATCGCGCCAGTCCTGGAAGGACGGCAGCATCGAGTCGGGTCCGAACGCAGCGCCGAAGAGACGCTTGATTTCGAAACGGCCGGTCTCCGGATTGCGCACGGCCTTGCGATTCTGCCAGAGCGACACGGCGAGTTCGCTCAGGTGCAACGCGAAGTAACCGAACGTCATGATCGCACCGAAGTGGTGGAGCGTGCGCGCGACCTCGGCGCCGCCCATGAAGTGCATCATGGTCTTGGCCCAGTCCGCATAGTAGAATTTCAGCGGCATGCCCGTGATGACGAGCAACAGGAAGCTCGTCACGACGAGCATGTGCAGGAAGCGCTCGAACGGCGTGAAGCGCGTGTATTGCACGCCATCGTTATCCGCCTTCAGGACCGCTTCACGGAATTGTTTCGAATCGGTGAGGTAAAGGTAAACCGAGCGGACGAGCCACAGCACCGTGTGCAGACCGAAGAACAGGAAGGTGCCGATCAGCAGGCACGTCATGAACAGGAAAACCTTGTTCAGGATCGGATAATTCGACCCGTCCATCGGATTCGCGTGCGCCTGGAATTGCGTAAAGTTCTCGTTCGCGCCGGCGTGGCACTGCGAGCACGTTTGGACAATCTTGTCCTTGGACAGGCGCGAGCGCGGATCGCTCACCGGAAACACGTCGTGGTGGCCGTGGCAGTCGTAGCAGGCGGCCACGTCGGGAGCGACGTTCGGGCGTCCGAGCGCCATCGCCTTGCCGTGATACGTGTCGCGGTAGTGTTCGAGGCGATCCTCGTGACACTTGCCGCAGCTCTGGTCGCTCAGTTCCTTGAAGTGCGCGGTCTTCGGCTTCTCGATGTCGTGGGCGCTGTGGCAATCGGTGCAGACCGGGCCCTTCTTGTCCCCCTTGGCGAGGAGCTGGCCGTGCACGCTGGCGTTGTAGGTGTCTTCGACGCCGAGGTGGCAGTTGCCGCAGGACTTGGCGATGTTGGCGTGGTTGGTGTGCGAGTCCTTGTCGACGCTGCGCTTGATGTCGTGCACGCCGTGACAGTCGTTGCAGGACGGGGCGACAATCAGGCCCTTTTGCATCAGCGCCTGGCCGTGGATGCTGTCGTTGTAGTGGGCCGCGGCTTCCTTCTGCCCCATGCGGTATTCCTTCGCGAGCTTCGGGTCGTCGTGGCACTTGCCGCAGGTCTTGGTGAGATTGAGTTTGAAGACCGGCGAATCGATCTGCTTCACGGGCACCATGTCATGCGTGCCGTGGCAACTCGTGCACGAAGCGGCATCAGACGAGCCCATCTTGTGGCTCATGCCGTGGATGCTCGTCGCAAACTGATTGGTCGCGTTCTCGTGACACGAGGCGCATTGCGCCGGTGCCACCTTGGAATCGTGCGGCGCCTCCTTGATGTCCGCGTGGCAATCGACGCAGTTGAGTTTCCCGTGAACGGACTTGGCAAAGACCTCGGGCTTCACGCCGACCCATTCCTTCGGTTGCCCCTTCTTGCGCGCCTTGAACTCGGCCTCGTGGCAATCCATGCACTCGCTGTTCGGCACGATCGTGGGCTGCGCGACCTCCGCCGGCGCAGCGTCTGTCTTCGCCGGCTCCGTTGCGGCCACGGGCGGCGCCGGCTTGTCCGCCGCGCGAACGGTCAGCGAAAGAGAAAGCGCGATTGTCGCCACGCACAGTGGCCGACACAGGGAGCGAAGCACGGTTTTCATGGCGCGGCGGCAGTATGCAAAAATTGCAGCAAACCGGCTGCGCACACGTTGGCCTCGCCGGGGCGTAAATTGGGGATTCGATAAGCGCGGCAATAGGCAGGGCCTGCTTCGGATGAGCATCAGCGGCGCTTAAACCACACTGCGAACGCGCATTCATTGCTCAAGGTGTGTCAAGGCGCGTCCCGCAACAGCGGCCGCTCTCCCGAGGTGGTCGCCACTGTCCCAGCGGCGACGCGATCACCATGTCAGTCACGCACCCACCCGCCACCCGTAGGGCCTGACCTCGTGTCAGGCCTCAGCGACGCTCGCCGCTCCATGCCGCGACCGCCGCAAGGCTCGACACAAGGTCGAGCCCTACAGCGTGCAGGCGCACGGTTAGTGCGACTCCGGCTTCGGCGCGTCAGGCGTCGTCGGTTTTTCAGTCGGCGGATTTGGCTCCGCCGTCTTTTGCTCCGCGGCCTTCATCTCTTCGAGCTGCAACGGATGCTCGTCCATCATTTCGCGTTCGGACATACGGCCGGTGAGCCAGGCAAGGTTCATCGGATAGACATCCGGGTTGAAGATCACGAAGTAGAAGTGCCAGACGATGATCGCCAGCGTCGCGAGCACCGCTTCGTAGAAGTGGATGCTGCGCGAGATGTCGAAGCCGAGCTTGCCCATCAGACCCATCGAGGTGTTGTCGAACCACAGGATGAAACCCGTGAGCGTCATCACGATCATGCCCCAGACCATCGCCCAATATTCGGCTTTCTCGATGTAGCAGAAGCGCGGGAACTGCGGTTTTTCCTTCGACAGACCGAGATTGAATTTCAGGACCTTCCACGGATCCGTCAGATCGCGCCAGCGCGGGAGAATATCGAGGAACAGCTGGCGGCCATGCGCCGTGAACGCGAGATAACCGATGTGCCAGAGCGACACCGCCAGGATCACGATGCCCGATACGCGGTGGCCGAGGCTGCGCAGCTCGAACGCCTGGCTGCTCAGGTTGCGGATCCCGACGACCCACCACGCCTCGGGGTAACGCAGCATGAAACCCGTCACAACGAGCCCCGTGAAGCTGATGCCGAGCACGGCGTGCTGGATGCGCTCGTTCACCGTCATGCGCAGGTAGAGGCGGTGCGCGACGTGCGGCTCCTCGAGCGTGCCCTTCTGCATTTCGAGTTTGCGGCGGGTCTTGCGGTAGAAATCCAGGCCGTTGTGGATCGTCATGCCGCCGATCACCACGACGATGAGGATCACGTAGATGTTCGCGATCCAGTAGAGAATCGGCGCCTGCTCCTTGTCGGCTTCATTCGCGTGCACGCGCCCGAGCGCGAAGCGCGTGTTGGCGCCCGGGTGGCACTCGCCGCAGGTGCGCGCGAGGTTCTCACGGTGAATCGTCGAGGTCGGGTCGTCCTGCGACTTGATCGCGTGCGCGCCGTGACAGCTGGCGCAATTCACCACTTCGACCGCGCCGCCGCGCACGGCGAGACCGTGATAGCTGTCCGAGAAAGTCCGAAACGCATCACTCGACAGGCCATATTTCTTCGTCAGGCGAACGGACGAGTGGCAGTCCGCGCAGACCTTTTGCGCGAGGTTGGCCTTGTGCACGGGCGAGAGCGGATCCTTGTGCCCTTTGATGTCGTGCTCGCCGTGACAGCTCGTGCAGGTGGCGGAATCGAGGTTGCCCTTTTCGAGGGCGATCGCGTGCGCACTGGCCTCGTAGTCCGAAGCCTGGTCTTGGTGACACTTCGCGCAGGTCTCCGAAATGTGCGTGCGGTTGACGTTCGCTCCCGCAACCGCGGCCCGGTTCATCTGGTGCGCGCCGTGGCAATCGACGCAGCTCGCCGCCTCCTTCTTGCCCTCGTGCAGCGCGGCACCGTGAACGGACTGCTCAAAGGAGGACACGAACTTGGCGCCCATCGCGGGCTTGCCGGCGAGTTCGGGCTTTTCGACGTGGCACGACTCGCAGAGCTCCGTCTGCGCGAGCTTCAACTCGACGGTGATGGCTTCGCCCTTCGCCGGCGCGATCGGCTCACGGTGACAGCTGAGGCAGTCCGGCATGGCGCGCTGGCCAGGCTTGCCACGGAGCGCATGCGCCGAAGCAAGGTAATCCTTCGCCGCGGCTTCGTGGCACGCGCCACAGGACTTCACTTGTTTCTCCGGCGCGAAGGCTGAATCGGCGTGCTTCAAGCCCAGCGTCTCGTGCGTGCCATGGCAGCCGACGCACGACGTGTCCTTGTCCGCCGGCAGATTCGCGAGCGCCAAACGCGGGTGAAACGCGTGCGTCTTCGCCACTTGGTCGTGACAGCTGCGGCAATCGACCTTCGGCACACCGGGCTCGTGCTCGGCCTCCTTGATCGTGGAGTGGCACTCGACGCACGCCAGTTGGCCGTGAACCGATTTGGCAAACTCCTCCGGCCGCACGCCCACCCACTCCTTGGGCTTTCCCGCCTTCCTCGCTTTGAACTCGGCCTCGTGGCATTCCATGCACTCCGAGTTCGGCACGACCGGCGGCGGCTTGGCCGCCGGCGTCGCGGGCGCGGTCTGGCCGAAGGCGCTCAGCGCGCCCGCAACGATTGTAACGAACGCCAGCGCCCGGCGCGCCGAACGAAAACCTGCATCGCCGTCATTCATACATTTGTCCTCACAAGCAGTGTGCGCTTTCACGCCCCGCTGCGCTGCGCAGAGGTTGGCTGCATCTGGGCGCAGGTTGGGAAAAACAGGCACCGCGTCCCGACACTTAATTCCTCCCCCCTTCCCGGGATTCATGGCGTATTACGCCATATTCGCGATTATCACGAGTGAAGCCTCGGTGTCTGTAAATCGTGGCGTATTACGCCATGATCGCCTCCGGCCGGTTTCCGGCTGAATCGCCAGGCGGGCAAAACGACACCCGGCGCGGACCTTGCGGTCCGCGCCGGCATCACTGACCTATGAACCTAGGGTAACTAAGAGTCGCTTCGCCCGTGACGCCGCGCTGGGCAGCGCGACACCACGGGCAAATTCATTCAGGGTTTCAGCTGGCGGATGAACGCCACGAGGTCCTTCGCGTCCTGCTCGGACAGCTCGTCCTTGAAGCCCTTCATCGTCGTCTTCCCGTTCTGCACATAGCCTTCGAGAATGGCTTTCAGCATCGCGTCATCCTTCATCTCGGCTTGCACCTTCGGGTCGGTGTAGTCGCGCACCTTGAGCTTCTTGCCTTGTTTGGTCTGAGCCTTGCCATCCGCACCGTGGCAGGACGCGCAGGAAGCTTCCCAGTTTTCCGCAGCGGTGGCGGCAAACGACAAGCCGGCGGTGAAAGCCAGCGCGAAGCCGGCGAGAGCGATCTTGGACACAGTTTTCATGGGATTCGGGGTTGCCCACGACAGCGCGCCGCGTGTTTCCGTCGATTGAGCCGGTGCGGTGATCGTCATCGTGCAGCGAATGGGTTTTCTGCACCGAGATGCGTGGCTCCCAGTGCGGACATTATGCCACAGAAAACATCGCCCGCCTCCGCAGGAGTTGCGGAGCCGCGAGCATCGATTGCCCAACGGCGGTCCCCTTCGACCGGCACGACGCGCGCGCCTACTTCAGCATCCGCACGCGACGATGCTTCTGCGGAAACTGCAGCGTCACCACCGTGCCCAAGCCTTCCTTGCTCTCGATGCCGACGTGCCCGCCGTGGTCGCGCAAAATGCGCTGCACGATCATCAGGCCGAGCCCATGCCCGCTGGGCTTCGTCGTGTGGTAAGGGGAAAACAGTTTGGCCATGTCCGCGGCCTTGATGCCGCTGCCCGTATCGGCGAACGCCACGTAGACCGAATCGTCGTCCGTGCGCACGCGCACGCTCAACCGGCCACCGGGCGACATCGCCTCCATCGCGTTCTTCACCAAATTGAAGAACACCTGCTTCAACTGATCGCGATCGGCCATGATCACCGGCGTGCTCGCCGGCAGTTCACCGTCGACGTTGAGCCCGCGGTCCTCGAGCTCGCGCGCCTGGAAACGCAACACGTCCTCGATCACCTCGACGACATTCACCTCCGCGAGGTCCGGCGGGCGCGGGCGAATGGCCTCGAGAAAATTTTTGATGATGCCGTCGAGCCGCGACACTTCGTCCGAGCAGATGCGCACCGATTCGGCCAGCGCGTCGCCATCCTTGGTTCCGCGCAGCTTCCGCAGCCGCCGTTCGATCAGTTGCAGGTGAATCGTGAGGGAGTTGAGTGGATTCCCGAGTTCGTGCGCCACCCCGGCCGCGAGCAGCAGAATGGACGAGACACGCTCGTTCTCGATCAGCTCCTCGGTGCTTTTTTTCTCATTCGTGATATCCGTCAGGATGATCGCGTAACGCATCGCGCCACCCGGCCCTTCGTGAAACGGCACGCGATAAAGCCGGACGACCCGCGGCTGGGGGTAGCTCAGTTCGAACTCGCGCGTGACGAGCGGGGAAGTGCTCGGCGCGTGATCGGCACTCCCGTCGCCCAACGAAGCACGCAATCCCGGCACGAGGCGCCACAGCGAACCACCGGCCGCACCGTCCCTCAACCCGATCAGCCGCATCGCCGCTTCGTTCGCATAGTCGATCTCGCCATCGGCATCGATGACCAGCACGCCCTCTTGCAACGTATTGAACACCGACTCCAGCAGCGCGCGCTCGCGCACCAGACGCTGCACGAGGTTTTGCAGATTGGCTTGGTCGAGCTGGTCAAGCCGGCCGAGAACCTTGTCGAGGGAGCTGTGCTTCTTGCCTGCCATGGCGAACGTGTCCGCTACTCAGCACGGAGCGAGCGGATGCGTCAAGGGAGGGCGCGGACTCCGCTCCGCGCCGCAGCAACCGGACATCTTGTGGGAGCGACCTGGGCACAACGCTTGGCGCACGCCGCCGCTGCCCGGCGCCAGGTCGCGAGCAGTTCACTCGGACAGCGAACCCATCACGGCGGCGAAGAGACTCGCCGCCCTACCCGTGGTCCGGCGCCGCGTCCTCGCCGAAAAACGTCAGCTGCCCCTCGAGATCGCGCGGCTGCGCGAAGAGTTTGCGCAGGAAGCTGTCGCGGTGCGCCGCACACCGACCGAGCCGCAAGACCGCCTCACGATGCTCCTCGGTGCCGTAACCCTTGTGCTGCGCGAAACCATAGCCGATGTGCACCTGATCCAGCGCGTCCATCATGCGGTCGCGCGTGACCTTGGCGACGATCGACGCCATTGCGATGCACAGCGACCGCGCGTCGCCGTTCACGAGTCCCTCGTGCGGATACGGAAAATGCCGCAACGGCAGACCGTCCACGAGCACCTTGCACGAAACCGTCGGCTGGAACGCCGATCGCTCCGCCTCACTCGCAAAAAGATCCGGCTCGGTCTTCCGCTCGAACGCCGTCGGTGGGTAAATCTGCTCGAGCGCGCGGCGCATCGCGAGCTTCGTGGCCCCGAGGATGTTCAACGTCTCGATCTCGGCGACCGTCGCCACGCCGAACGTCGCATGAATCTGTCCGGCACGCGCGAGTTCGTCGAACTCGGTCCACAGTTCCTCGCGCTGTTCGGCGCTGAGCTGCTTCGAGTCGTTCACCCGCCCACCTTTGGCGACCGCCCATTTCCCCTCGAGAAACTCCCGCGAGACGAGCACCGCGCCCGCGACCACTGGCCCCGCCAGCGCGCCGCGGCCGGCCTCGTCGACGCCGATGAGTCCCTCGAAGCCGTAGATCTGCTTCAGGTCGAATCCGCGGAGCTGGCGACGCTTCACCGGCACGGCAAACGGGTGGCAGCGAGCTTGCTCGCGGCTGAATCGAATGAGTCGCGAGCCAGCTCGCTCCCACAATTTTCAGAGTTTCGCTCCGATCGCAGAGACATCGAGAAACGCCTCCTCACCGCCGCCACTCCGTCTTTTCCTTCGGCTCCTTCAGCGGCAGCTCGTCGAGTTTGCCCGCCGCCGACACCACCTCGTAGCTCGTGCGGAAGTGTAGTTTCGCAAAGCGCGGCAGCGCGCGCGCGCCGAATTTTTCGATGATCGCGGCCGCCTGCGCCTTCGCCAGCGCGCCCGCGCCGAACTGCAGCTTGTCGCCGAACTCACGCGACAGCTCGCGCATCTGGCGCACGAACTCCGCGCGCGCGATCACTGACGCCGCGGCGACCACCGGGTCTTCTTCCGCTTTCGTGCGCATCTCCAGGTTGAAACGCTCGAGGCCGCGCTTCTTCAGCTCACGTTGCACGAGCGGTTCCTTCGAAAACTGGTCGAGCAGGCCGCGCGGCACCCATTTTTTCTGCAACGCCGCCTCGAGCGCACGCGCGTGCTGCCAGGCGAGCAGGCGATTCAGATTCGCCGTGGGCTTCGCCATCAGCTCGTTGTATTTCGCCATGCTGCAATAGACGACCTCGACGACCACGCCCGGCGCATTGCGGATGACGTCGTCGAGTTTCAGAATCTGCGAATCCTCGATGCTCTTCGAATCGCGCACGCCGGCCTTGCGCCACGCTTCGATCGCCGAGCGTTCAGCGATGACCGTCGCCGCCACGACCGGCCCGAAGAGATCGCCCTTGCCCGATTCGTCGAGGCCCGCATGCGGCTCGAACCACTCGGGGTGATGCACGTCATCGTAGCCGAGCTTCGCCTGGCCGGTGACCTCGGCTTCGATCACGTTCTGCACGAAGTCTTCGGTCTCCTTGCCGGCCACGACGACCTTGCCGCTGGTGTAGGCGGTGACGTTGACCTTCGGACCTTTGAAGGCAAACCGCGCATACGGCACCTCGACCTCCTCCCAATACTTCTTCGCCACGGCGGCGCGCAGTTTCTCCATCTGCGCGTCGTCGAGCTTGATCGTGTAAGTGGTGAGCGCCTTCGGCTTTTCTTCCGCGGCGTCGTCGAACCGTTTCGGCATGGGGCTGAGGTGGCCACAAAGAGGCACAAAAATACACGAAAAACTTTCCGAGACACTCATCTCGCGCCGAGCGAGCCGGCGGAGTGGACGCGACGGCCAAAACCCTCCTTCCCTCCCGGCCCTTTTTGTGTCTTCTCGTGCCTTTTCGTGGCCAATCCCTCTGCGCAACTCACCGCCCGCCGCGCCGCCTTCCACCGCGCGCTCCACGACTGGTATCGCACGCACCTGCGCGATCTGCCGTGGCGCCGGGCGCCGTCGCTCTACAAGACGGTCGTCTCGGAGTTCATGCTCCAGCAAACGCAGGTTGCGACCGTGCTGCCCTACTTCGACCGCTGGCTGCGCGAGTTGCCCGATTTCGCCGCCCTCGCCGCGGCGCCCGAGGCGAAGGTGATGAAGCTCTGGGAGGGACTCGGCTACTACTCCCGCGCCCGCAATCTCCACAAACTCGCCCAAGCCGTCGTGGCGATGCCCACGCCGCCACGCACGCCCGCCGACTGGCGCGAACTGCCGGGCATCGGCCCTTACACGTCCGCCGCGATCACGAGCATCGCCCTCGGCGAACCCGCCGCGTGCGTCGACGGCAACGTCGTGCGCATCCTCGCGCGACTCACGGGCGAGACCAAGTGCTTCGCCACCGGCGTCGACGCCGCGAAGCATTTCACGCCGCTCGCCGACGCGCTGATCGTCGGCGCTCCCGCGGGCGACCACAATCAAGCGATGATGGAGCTCGGTGCGACCGTCTGCTTCCGCGCCAAGCCGCTCTGCCTCACGTGCCCCGTCGCTGAGTTCTGCGCCGCGCGCCGCGCCGGCAATCAGGAATCGCTCCCGCGCTTCGCCCCGAAGCAAATCGAGCAAAGGTCCGTGGCGCGGATTTTCGTCGTCGATCGCGGCCGCCTGCTCCTCCGCCGCGGCAGCGCCAATGCGAAGCGCCTCGCCGGCGTGCACGAGCTGCCCGAGGCGCACGACCTCGGGGTGAAACCCGGCGCCTCCGCGCTGCTCGCCACGAAGCGCCGCACGATCACGCGTTTTCAGATCACGGAGCAAATTTACGCCATCACCGCCGATGCCGCGCTCCGCAAACGCATCGCCGACGACGGCACGCTCGAATGGGTCGCACCCGACGAACTCGACCGCGTCACGCTCTCCGGCCCGCACAAGCGCTGGATCGCGGAGTTGCTGGGGTAGGTTCGACTTGGGCCGGAGCATCGACCGCGTCGTTCGCGGACGACGACCGCAAACGCGACTCGAGCCGGACCGCTCGAAGCCGGTCCTCCCTCACGCCCCGAACCGATGCTTGAGCAGCGCTTCGACGCGCTGCTTCGAAATGATGATTTCCTCCACCGTGAGGCGCGGGCTGAACTCGAGCACCAGCGTGTGCTCCGGTCGCCAGAACTCGCTGATCATCGCAAAGTCCACCTTGCCCGAGCCGATCGCCTGATGGTCGTGGCCATCTTCACTGACATCGTGCAAATGAAAGCCGATGGCGCGCGGCGCGTTCCTGGTGAGATGCTCGCGGTGGTTGAAAACGCCGAGACTTTCCTTGATGTGCGCGTGGCCGGTGTCGTGCCAATAACCGGCGAGCACTTCGGGCGGCAGCGATTCGACGAATTGCGCGTAGTCCTCATCGAGCGGGAGTTCTTCGAGCTTCTCACGATTTTCGAGGGCCAGCGCGATGCCCTTGCTCGTCGCGTAGGGCAACAGCTCCGCGATGCTGGCCCGCGTGTATTGCCAATAGAGCGACTTGTGCGCGCGCAGCTTGGCCATGACACCCGCGAGCAGTTTTTGGTAAGCCGCGTCCTTCGTGAGGTCTTCGCCCGGATGCGCATCGACGTAGCGCTCGATCTTGCGCACGGGGTTCATCCAGAAGAACTCGAGGTTGCCGAGGTGGAGGACCAGCTTCTTGGCTCCGACCTGCGCCGCGAATTCGACCGAACGCTTGCTGTGGCGAAGCCATTGCTCCCGCTCCCGGCGGTCCTTCGCGCTCGGCACGTAGAGATTCGGCGCCGCGTGCGTGATGCCCGTGGGAAGCGGGCAGAAGTTGTGGCACGAGGAGATCTTGATCACGCCCTCCTCGACCGCCTTGAGAATGCCGGGAACCAGCGTGATGCGGATGCCGTGGCTGAGTTCGGCCCATTCGAACCCGAGCGACGCCATCTCCTTGAGCATCTCGTAGCCGTCCTGATGTCGCTGGGAGAGCCAGCAGGAGGACAGCGAAAGGATGGGCTTCATGAGTGAGCTGGCACTAGGACAAGACTTTGCACCTCTGGCAAGCCGGCGGGCGCGGAGGGCACGCACGAATCGCTCGTCTTTCGGCCAATAAAAAACCGGCCACGCGCACTAGGCAGCGGCCGGTTCGGAAAACGGGGCGACGCGGAACTCAGTTCGCGTAGCGGGCGCGGAGCATCGCGGTGAAGGCAGCGACCTTCTCCTTGCGGCGGCGCTTCTCGCACGGCTTCTCGTAGTAACGCTTCGCGCGCACGTCTTTGATGATGTTCTCGCGGTCGAGCTTCTTCTTCATGCGGCGCAGCGCACGATCGATCGGCTCGTTTTTGCGCATTTTGATCTCGATGGACATGGGAAAGGGAAAGGTTGGGAGGTGTCGAAAGGTCCAGAAAGAAGCCGGGCGCCTCGGGGCGCGTCAACAGCTATTTTTTCCCGTGTAAGGCGAAGTCTCCCGCCCCCGCCGTCGCGCGCAGAAGCAGTGCTGTTCGC
Source organism: Candidatus Didemnitutus sp. (assembly GCA_041906465.1). Classification (GTDB taxonomy): domain Bacteria; phylum Verrucomicrobiota; class Verrucomicrobiia; order Opitutales; family Opitutaceae; genus Didemnitutus. The sequence continues at coordinate 301,028 of JAYRJE010000005.1, forward strand.
GGCCGGGCCGGGAGACGCCGCCCTACATCGATAAGCCCGCGCGCATGAACGGCCTTCGCCTGTCGGCAAGTTGTCGGGTCTTTCCACTTGCGAGCCCGTAACCGCAGGCTTCCGATGCCTTCCCGTGGCCGCCTCCGACACCAATTTCATCCATCTTCACGTCCACACCGACTACAGCCTGCTCGACGGCGCCTGCCGCATCGACCGCTTGATGGGGCGCGCCAAAGACCTGGGCATGACTGCCCTCGCGCTCACCGATCACGGCAACATGTATGGCGCGATCGAGTTCTACAACGCCGCCAAAACCCACGGCATCAAGCCGCTCATCGGCTGCGAAATTTATCTGACCGAAGGCTCCGCGCTGGAAAAAAACGGCCGCGCCGAGGACGGCAAGAGCTACTACCACATGGGGCTGCTCGCGAAGAATCTTCAAGGCTACCAAAACCTCCTGAAGCTCGTCTCCTACGCGCACCTCAAGGGCTTTTACTACAAGCCGCGCGCCGACATGGACACCCTCGCGCGCCACTCCGGCGGCCTCATCGGCTTCACCGGCTGCCTCGCCGCCATCGTGCCGCAGCACCTGCTTCACGATCGCTACGAGCAGGCGCGGCAAGCCTGCGGGCGCTTCGTGGAAATTTTCGGGCGCGAAAATTTCTTCGTCGAAATCCAGGACCACGGCATCCCCGAGCAGCGCAAGATCATCCCGGGCCTCCTGAAACTCGGCGAAGAGTTCGGCCTAAAAGTCATCTGCACGAACGACGTCCATTACGTGAACCACGAGGACGCCGGCCCGCACGACTCGCTCCTGTGCATCCAGACCGGTGCGAAGGTCGCTGAGACCGACCGCATGAAGTTCGACGGCACGCAATTCTACCTGAAGTCGCGCGACGAGATGGCGAAGATCTTCGGCGAGGTGCCCGAGTCGCTGACGAACACCCAAGCCGTCGCCGAAATGTGCGAGACCGGCATCATCCCGTTCCCCAAGGGCTCCGAGCGCTACCCAAAGTATCCCCTCCCCGCCGAGATCAAAGACCAGCTCACGCCCGGCGAATACCTCGAACAGCTCTGCCACGAAGGCCTGAAACGCCGCTATAATTTCAACTACGACGACGTCGCCACGCGCCCCGCCGTCGCCGAGCGCCTCGCGAAACTCACCAACCTCCCGCCCGGCCAGAAACCCGTCGCCCCCGACTACAACGGCCTGCCGCTCGAAGAGGAACTCGTGGTGCGCCTCGCGTTCGAGCTCTCGATCATTCGCGTCACGGGCTTCATCGACTACTTCCTCGTCGTCTGGGATTTCATCAACTGGGCAAAATCAAAAGCGATTCCCGTCGGCCCCGGCCGCGGCTCCGGCGCCGGCTGCCTCGTCGCCTACGTGCTCGGCATCACCAACCTCGATCCGATCCGTTTCAAGCTCCTCTTCGAACGCTTCCTCAACCCCGAGCGCGTGTCGCCGCCGGACTTCGATATCGACTTCTGCATGCGCCGCCGCGGCGAGGTCATCGACTACGTCCGCCAGAAATACGGCAACGACTGCGTCGCCAACATCATCACCTACGGCACGCTCGGCGCGAAAATGGTCGTGCGCGACGTCTCGCGCGTCCACGACCTGCCCTTCGCCGAAGCCGACCGCCTCGCGAAGATGATCCCCGACGAGCTCAACATCGCGCTCAAAGACGCGCTCGAGAAATCCGCCGAGCTGAAGAACGAATACGACCGCAACCCCGTCGCGAAAAAAATTCTCGATCAAGGCCTCGTCCTCGAAGGCATGGTGCGCAACACCGGCAAACACGCTGCCGGCATCATCATCACCGACCAGCCGCTCGACGACTTCGTCCCGCTCACGCTCCAGGAAGGCGACGTGACCGTGCAATACGACATGAACGCCGTCGGCAAACTCGGCCTGCTGAAGATGGACTTCCTCGGCCTGAAGACGCTGACCGTGATCTCCGACGCCGTCGCCAACGTCCGCCGCACCGCGAAGCCCGACTTCGACATCGAGACCATCCCGCTCGACGACCCGAAGACCTACACCATTCTCAACGCCGGCAAAACGGTCGGCGTGTTCCAGCTCGAATCCGGCGGCATGCAGAACGCCTGCAAGCAGGTCGGCGTGACCGACATCAACGACATCAACGCCATCTGCGCCCTCTACCGCCCGGGCCCGATGCAGTTCATCCCCGACTACGCCCGCGGCAAACGCGACCCGTCCACCGTCGCCTACCCGCACCCGCTCCTCGAGCAGTCGCTGAAGGAAACCTACGGCATCATCGTTTACCAAGAGCAGGTCATGGAGTGCGCCAAGATCATCGCCGGCTACACGCTCGGCGGCGCCGACATGCTCCGCCGCGCCATGGGCAAAAAGGACGCCGACGCGATGGCCAAGGAGCGCATCAAATTCGTCGAGGGCGCCAAGCGCGTGAACGACATCAGCGAGAGCAAGGCCAACGAAATCTTCGACCTGCTCAACAAGTTCGCGAACTACGGTTTCAACAAATCGCATTCCGCGTCCTACGCGCTCGTCAGCTACCAGACCGCGTATCTGAAGGCGAATTACCCGGTCCAGTTCATGGCCGCCGTGCTCACCGCCGAACTCGGCAACGCGGAAAAAGTCTCCCACTTCATCGCCGAAGCCGAGGCCATGGGCATCACCGTCCTCGGCCCCGACGTGAACGAATCGCGCGGCGACTTCACGCCCGTCGGCGACAAGATTCGCTTCGGCCTCGCCGGCATCAAGGGCGTCGGCGAACTCGCCGCGGCGAAGATCATCGAAGAGCGCGAAGCCAACGGCCCGTTCGAAAATTTCGAGGACTTCGTGCGCCGCGTCGACGGCCGCGCGATCAACAAGCGCGTGCTCGAGCACCTCGTGAAGACCGGCGCGTTCGACTACAGCCACGCCCCGCGCAAACCGCTCTTCGACGGCATCGACGCCGCCCTCGCCGGCGCCGCCGCGCACGCTCGCGACAAAGCCGCCGGCCAGCACAGCTTCCTCGACATGCTCGGCGACGAGAAGCCGAAGAAAAAAGGCTCCACCAAGGTAGGGGCCGTTGCCCCCAACGGCCCTTCGCCCGAAACGTCCGCCCCCGCCCACACCGAAACGTCCGCCGACTTCACCGCGCAAGAGCGCCTCCAATTCGAAAAGGAACTCCTCGGCTTCTACGTCTCCGGCCACCCGCTCAACGCCTACGCCGGCCTCGCCGAAGCGCTCTGCACGCACACCGAAGAAACCGTTCTCCTCGAAGGCGACCGCGTCGAGTTCCGCCTCACCGGCCTCATCAGCGGCGTCACGAAGCGCCTCTCGAAACGCGACAATCGCCCGTGGGCCTTCTTCAATCTCGCCAGCCGCCGCGCCACGATCTCGGTCAACATGTATGCCGACGCCTACGAGGCCTACGGCAAGATCCTCGCGGAAAATATTCCCGTGGCCCTGCTCGGCTCCGTGATGAAGGGCAACGACGGCGCCCGCCTGAATATCAAAGAGGTTTACCACCTCGACGCCTACGTCCCGAACAACATCCGCAAGGTCACCTGGCTCCTCACGCCCGATCATCCCGGCGTCACCGACTTTTTGCCGAAACTCCGCAAAGCCATCGACGCCGCCAACGGCGACACGAAAGTCGAGATCGCCTTCCTCTTCGAAGGCCGCGTCGCGCCCATCGCCGAAACGTCCTTCGCCCTGAAATGGCGCGTCACCGGCAACGCATTCCAAGCCCTGCGCAATCATCCCGCCGTGGCCGGCGCGCTGATCGAGACCCGCACGCCCGAGCTCAAGGAAGTCCGCCGCTGGGGACGCAAAGGCGGCGGCTGACGCGCGAGCGGCGGCTTACTTCGCCATGCCCGTCGCCAGCATTTTCTCCAGCTCCGCCATCGCCACCTGCGGACCGACATAGTTCGACCCGCGATAGGAATCCGCCAGCACCGCGCCTTGGCGATCCACGATCACCAGCTGCGGAATGCCGCCCTTCGTGTAGGCGACGAGCGACGGCGATTTCGTCAATCGCTCCCGTGACAGCGCCGTCCACGGCATTTTCTCCTCCTTCATATAGCCAAGCATCGCGGCATCCGTCTTGTCGCTGCTCACGAGCACCACGGTGAGGCGCGGGTTCGCCGGTCCGACGCGATCGATGAACTTCACCAGCTCGGGCGAAAACGCTCGGCACGGCGGACACCAGCTCGCCCCGAAATAAAGCGCGAACACCTGCGTGTCTTCGAGTCCCGCGGGATCGGTCGCACGACCCGACGCGTCGACCAGATTGCCACGCAACACCGCCGCGATCCGCGACGGACGTTTTGCCGGAGGCATGAGCACGAGCGCTCGCGCCCGCTCGATCAGGTCCGTCGCCTGCGGCTCCACCCGCAACGTCGTATTGAATTCCGGTGCCAGCAGCTTCACGCCGTCACGCGCCACCGCGATCAACTCGTATTCCCCGCCAGACTTGATGACGCCTCCATTGCCCAGCCGGAACTCCGCAAAGCTCCGCACCTTCACCGGCCAAAGGCCGCGGTCGGCGATCAGGCTCGCCACCGTGATATCACGCTGCTCGGGCGTCAGCTTCGCCCAAGCCTCATTGGCGCGGGCGACAAAATCCGTCTCCGCCACCGGCAGGCCGAACACCAGGCCCGTGCCACTATCGACGACCACCTGATTGCCCTGCAGGTTGGTGACTTTGACCAGCTGCCCTTTTTTCACGGTCGCACCGCCTTGGAAGCTGAGATCGCGCGGCACCGTGACCGTGGCCGGCCATCGCTCGGGATTCTGGCGCAGATCGCTCAAGGTGAGAGCCGACGGGGCCGCGGCAAAGACTCGGATAAAGGACAGGCCGGCAAGCAACAGAACGGCGAACTTCAGCGGTGCTTTCATAGGGGAGGGAGAGAAATCGGCCGCCCCATCCGGCACAACCCGAAAGGCTCGCACACGCTTTCCGGTTCCTCGCCCGCAACGTCCGCGCCAACACCTCTCGCCTGCCCCCGCGCGCTCGCCATGCGTGCGCGCCGCTGCATCCCGCCTCCCCTCGATCGGGAAATGCCTCCGACCGCCCCGAGCCCGTCACCTCCGGGGAAACGCGGTTGATGCGCGCCGCATCTTCCGCTCTCATCGGTGCGCCCCCCGATTCGTCACTTCACCGCTCCCTGTGTGGCCCGCTCCCCAGTTTCGGCCCTCATCGCGGCGGTCGAGTCCCACGAGCGGTGCGACCGCGTCATGAAAACGCCCCGCCCTGGATTGATCTCAACCCACCCCGGCCCCAGCCGATTTGGAGGACAATCTATGTCAGACTTCGTTTCTGCCCCTCTCCCGAGGCAGCGCATGCGCGCGTGCCTGATCGGCTGCTTGGTGATGGTTGGGCTGCAAGCGCAACCGCTGACCGCCGAGTCCGTCGATGTCACCGAACTCTCGCTGGAGGACTTGTTGCATGTCCGCGTGACCAGCGCCTCCCGCAAGGAAGAGTCCCTCTTCGGCGCCTCCGCCGCGATCTACTCCATCTCCGGTCAAGACATCCATCGCTCCGGGGCGCTCGATTTGACCGACGCGATCCGGCTCGCCCCGGGCGTCCAGGTCGGCCGCATCAACGAGAGCGACATCGCGCTCAGCCCGCGCGGTTTCAACGACATCTCGGCGAACAAGCTCCTGGCGTTGATCGACGGCCGCTCCATCTACTCGCCGCTCTTCGGCGGTGTGCAATGGAGAGAAAACGACATCGTGATGGCGGACATCGAGCGCATCGAGGTCATCCGCGGCCCCGGCGCGACGCTGTGGGGCGCAAACGCCGTGAACGGCGTCATCAACGTCACCACCAAATCCGCCCACGACACGATCGGCACGCTCGTCGCGCTCACCTTGGGCGACCAACTCGAGCGCGGCGCCACGCTGCGCCACGGCTTCTCCATCGCCGGACGCACGGACACGCTCAAACGCTCCGCCGCGCCGACCTCGCGGAGCCCGGCGCCCCCGCCGGCGACCCGCTCGACACCTCCGTCACCGGCTTTCGCCTCGATCATCGGACGCGCGCCGACACCGCGATCACCGTGCTCGGCAACTGGAGCACCAGCCGCAACCACCGCCAGGGCACCGCCTACACGATCATCCCGCCTTACCTCAGCGCCTACAACGTGCGCCTCCGGCACGATGCGGGCCACCTGCTCGGCCGCGCGCGGCACGTTTTCCGCGACGGCACCGAGCTGACGCTCCAAACCTACGTCGACTACGTCGACTCCCACAGCCGCACGATGGACGAGCAGAGCTTTCTCGCCGACTTCGAAGCGACGCTGCACCGCGCCATCGGCGCCCGTCACGACGTCGTCGCCGGCCTCGGTGCCCGTCACACGCGCGACGAGATTCTCGGCACGGCCAACTACAACTTTCTGGAACCGCGCACGAGCCGCGCCCTGTTCACCTCGTTCATCCAGGACGAAATCGCCCTCGTGCCGCAACGCCTGAGCCTCACCGTCGGTTCGAAATTCGAGCACAACGATTTCACCGGCTGGGAAGTGCAGCCCGGCCTCCGCTTCGCCTGGCGCCAGGAGCAGCGCTGGACGTGGTGGAGCTCGGTGGCGCGCGCCGTGCGCACCCCCGCCCGCGCCGAGCGCGGCACGATCATCACGCCCCAGACCATTCCGCCCACGCCCGCCAATCCCCTGCCGACGCTCGTGCGGATCAGCGCCTCCGACTTTAATCGCGAGGAACTCCTCGCGTGGGAAAGCGGACTGCGGCTCCAACTCCACCCGACGCTCTCGCTCGATCTCGCGGTTTATCGCAACGACTACGACGGCCTGCGCAGCATCGAACCGCAGGGCACTTCCCTCGTGTTCACACCGGTGCCGCATGTCCTCTACTCCAGCGTTTCCGGCAACGGTCTCCGCGGCCGCACCCACGGCGCGGAAGTTCTCCTCACGTGGCGCCCGGTCAGCGTGTGGCACCTCCAGGCCTCGTGGGCGACGATCGACTATGACCTCACGCTGGCACCGGGTTCGCGCGACGTAACTTCGCTCGCGGGCATTCCGGGCTCCACCCCGCGGCATGAATTCAAGCTCTTCTCCCGCCTCGATCTCTCGGAGACGTGGAGCCTCGACGCGTTCGCGTGGCACCACACCGCGATGCACGCCATCGATGTCCCCGCCTACACGGGCGTGAACGTGCGCCTCGGCTGGCGCCCGCGGCCGGATTGGGAATTTCAGCTCATCGGCCAGGACCTGCTCGACGCGCGCCATCCCGAGTTCCCGCCGACATATCTCGGCGGCGTGACTCAGGAAGTCCCGCGCAGTGTTCGCCTCGAAATCTCCTGGAAACATTGACCGCACGCCACCGGCCGCCGCCGGTGCACCCAACACTTCCCGGCTCACGCTCGTTTTCTCGCCCAACCTTTGCGCCGCTCCCTCCTATCGCTGTTCGCTCTGCTCGGTCTCGGCTTCACCCTGCCGTCGATCGCGTCAGCCCAGTCTCCGCCCAACGAATACCAACTCAAGGCCGCCTTCGTGCTCAACTTCGCGAAGTTCGTCACGTGGCCGGCGCTGCCGCCCGCCACCATTGAGATCGCGATCTGGGCCCCGGAAAACATCTACGACACGATGGCAGCCGCGCTGAGCGAGAAAACCGTCGCCGAGCGCCGCCTCCAGCTCCGCCGGTTCAGCGCCGACGGGCCGATGCCGCACCTGCTGTTCGTCCACGCCGCGAACGAACCCATCCCCGCCGAACTGCGCGCGCGCCTCGCCGTCGCCCATGTGCTCGTAGTCGGCGAATCCCCCGGCTTCGCCGCGCGCACCGGCATCATCGGCTTCGTTCAACGCGGCGAAAACCTGCGTTTCCAAGTCAACATCGACGCCGCCGAGCGCGCAGGACTCCGCCTCAGCGGCCGCCTCGCCCAACTCGCCGAAACCGTGAAGGACGCGCCATGACTCCGTCGCACCGCCCCGCTTGGACCGCCCGTCTGCACGCGCTCTCCCTCCGCCGCAAACTCGTGCTCGCGGCCGTCGGCACGAGCCTGCTCACCATCGTCCTCGTGAGCGTCGCGCTGTTCGCCCACCAGGTCCTCCGGTTGCGCGAGCAATTCCGCGCCGATCATCTCGCCCTCGCCCGCCTCGTCGCGGATTACTGTGCCGCGCCGGTGTCGTTCAACGATACCCGCGGCCAGGAAGACGCTCTCGCCGTGCTCCAAAGTCGCCGCGAGCTGGTTGGCGCCGAGTTGCGCGACACCCGTGGCCGCGCGCTCGCCCGCATCGGCACGCCGCTGGCCACCCTGCCCGCAGCACCGTCCCCCGCGAACTCCGGCCAGTTCACGTCGTGGCAGCTTTTCGTCAGCCAGCCACTCTCCGTCGGCGCGGAACACCTCGGCGACTTGGTCGTCGTGTTCACTTTCGAGCCCCGCTTCCACGACGCACTGAAGAACTTCATCCCGGTCCTCGCCGCCGTCACCATCGGGGCGCTCCTGTTTCTCGTGCCCGCGATCTGGTTCCTCGGCGGCGTGCTGCTCTCCGGTTTGGACCGCCTCGGCGGCAGTGTCGCGCAAATCGCCCGCACCGGCGACTACGCGATTCGAGCCACTCCGGGCCCGGCCGACGAGGTCGGCCGCCTCGTCGACGCCTTCAACTCGATGCTCGATCGCCTCCAGGAAGCCAACCGCGACCTGCAGGCCTCGAACGCCGCGCTGAGTCACGAGATCGGCGAGCGCAAACGCCTCGAACGCGCCCTCGTCGACTCCTCGCGCCTCGCCGGCATGGCCGAGGTCGCCACCGGCATCCTGCACAACGTCGGCAACGTCCTCAACTCCGTCAACATCTCCACCAACCTCGTGCGCGACGAGCTCGCGAGCAACCTCCACCACGACTTGCTGCAACGCACCGCCGATCTGCTCCGCACTCACGGCGCCGACGCACCGCGCTTCCTGGCCGAGGATCCCCGCGGCCAGCGCGTCCCGGCGCTCCTGATCGAGATCGCCCAAGGCCTTGCCCTCTCCCGCGCTCACCTCGCCCGCGAACTCGCTTCGCTCTCCGAGAACGTCGAGCACATCAAACAGATCGTCGCCGTGCAGCAGAACTACGCGCGCTCCGGCGGCGTCGTCCAAAGCTTCGATCCGACCGAGTTGTTCCAGGACGCCCTCCGCGTGGTCCACCCGTCGATTCAGAACCACTGCATCCAGATCCATCGCGAGTTCCCCGACCATCGTCCGCTCCTGCACATCGACCGCCACCTCGCCCTCCAAATCCTCGTCAACCTCGTCCAGAACGCCATCACCGCCGTCAAACCACGTCCGCGCGACGACCGGCACGTCACGCTTCGTCTCGTCATCACAGAGCAACGCGTGCAGTTCGTCGTCGTCGACAACGGCGTCGGCATCGCGCCCGCCGATCGCCAGCGGCTCTTCCAACACGGCTTCACCACGCGCAAGGACGGGCACGGTTTCGGCCTGCACTCCGGCGCCCTCGCCGCCGCCAACCTCGGCGGCGCCCTCCTGGTCGCGAGCGACGGCCTCGACCGCGGTGCCACCTTCACCCTCGAGCTGCCACTCGCTCTCGTCACCCCTGCCCGCCCATGACACCGCGCTCCGCTACCACTTACCGCATCCTCATCGTCGACGACACCGCATCGATCCATCAGGACTTCGCCAAGGTGCTCGCTTCCCCCGCCACCCCGCGCGCCGCGCTCGACGACCTCACCAGCGCCGTCTTCGGCGGCAGCCAGGCGGCGCGTCGCCCCGCGATGCCCACCTTCGAGGTGCACTCCGCCTATCAGGGCGTCGAAGCCCTGGAACTCGTGCGCCGCGCCACCGCCGAAGGCCGTCCTTACGCCGTTGCCTTCGTTGATATGCGGATGCCCCCCGGCTGGGACGGTCTGGAGACCACCAGCCAGTTGTGGGCCGTCGACCCCGACATCCAGGTCGTCATCTGCACCGCCTACTCCGATCACAGCTGGACCACGATCAGCGAACGCCTCGGCCGCTCGCACAATCTCCTCATCCTCAAAAAACCCTTCGATCACGTCGAAGCGCTCCAGCTCGCCCACGCCCTCGCGCACAAATGGGAACTCACCCGCGCCCACCGGGCCCAAGTCGACGCCCTCGACCGCATCGTCAACGAGCGCACGCACCAGCTCGCGACGGCCGAGAAACGTTTTGCCGAGGCCTTCAACGCCAATCCCATCCCGCAAGCCATCGTCGCGCACGAACCGGAGTTCGAGATTCTCGCGATCAACGACGCGTTCACGCGCGAACTGCACCTCTCCCTCGACCAGCTCGCGCACATCTCGCCCGCGACCTTCGGCCGCGGCGTCGATCCCTCGCGCTGGGAGGCGCTGCTCGCACGCGTCCTCGCCGGCGAGTCGGTTGACGATTACGCCTTCACCTATCGCCCCGCCTCCGGCATCGAGCGCCACCTCCGCTGCTCCGCCCGTCTCACGACGATCGATGGCCGCCGCTGCTCCATCTGGCTGCTCCGCGACGTCACGCAGCAGCTCGCGACCGAGCAGCAGCTCCGCCAGTCGCAAAAACTCGAGGCCATCGGCCAGCTCTCCGCCGGCGTCGCGCACGATTTCAACAACCTGCTCACGGTCATCCACGGCTACACTTCGGAACTCCTCGCCTCCAATCCCAGCAGCGACGTCCGTCGCATGCTCGAGCCCGTGCAGACCGCCGCCTCGCGCGCGGCCTCGCTCACGCGCCAGCTGCTCGTCTTCAGCCGCAAGCAAGTCACGCAACCGGAACTCATCAGCCTCAACTCCGTCCTCGACGAACTCCGTCCGCTCCTCCGCCGCCTCATCGGCACCGACATCGAGTTCGACTGGCAAATCGCCCCGCAGCTGCCAGCCGTCTTCGCCGATCCGGCGAGCATCGAGCAGATCATCGTCAACCTCGTCGTCAATGCGCGCGACGCCATGCCCAACGGCGGCCGCATCCACATCGCCGCCCGCCCCATCATCCTCGGCATGGACGCCATTGCGCGGCAAATCGACGCCCGCCCCGGCCACTTCATCGAGATTGCCATCTCCGACACCGGCACCGGCATCCCGCCGGATGTCCTCCCCCGCATTTTCGAGCCGTTCTTCACCACCAAGGACGCCGGCAAGGGCACCGGCCTCGGCCTCTCCACGGTCTACTCCATCGTCCACCAACACGGCGGCTGGATCACCGTGCAGAGTCAGGCCGGCACCGGCACCACGTTCACCTTCTACCATCCCGTCGCCGAAACTCCGCCCACCGAAGGCCGCCCCGAGGCCGTCCGCGCTGCGCCCGTCAACGATTGCCCGCGCCCCATCCGCCGCGTGCTCGTGGCCGAAGACGATCCCGTTGTCTACGAACTCCTCTCCGCCGTCTTCGCCCGCGCCGCCATTCCCTGCGATCTCGCCACCGACGGCCACACCGCACTCACCTACTGGCACAACCGCCCCGACGACTACGATCTGGTCGTCACCGACATGGTCATGCCCAAGGGCATGTCCGGCCTGCGCCTCATCCGCGAAATCCGCAGCCAGCGTCCGCAACTCCCCGCGATCCTCATGTCCGGCTACTCCGCCGCGCTTTTCGATCCGAACGCTTTCGACGCGCTGCCCGGCCCCGCGCCCAAGCTCCTCCTCAAACCGTTTTTCCCCAGCGATCTCCTCCTCGCGATGAACGAAGTCGTCGCCGCCGCCAAGCCGCGCTGAGCGCCGCGCCAATCTTCGCTTCCGTTCCGTCGCGAAACAGTTTTCGTGAGCGCATGGCCGACTCCGCCATCCTCAACGAAACCGCGCGCGTCCTGAAACTCGTGCAAGCCGGCACGCCCGCCGACGCCGCCCTGCGCGACACCCTCGGCCGCACCCGCCACGGCTCCGCGCCGGCGCTGCGCCGCGCCGTCAGCCGCGCGGTCTTCGCCTATTTCCGCTGGTGGCGCTGGCTCGAGCCGAAGCAATCGCTGCAAAAACAGGCCCAAGCCGCCCTCGATCTCCAGGCGCGCTTCGACCGCAAGCCCGACGCCTTCAAAGCCGAAGCGCTCGCCGCCCGCGCCGTGCCCGACTGGCTCAAAGCGGAAATGGAAATTCCGCCCGCGTGGCTCACGCAGCTCCAGCGCGAACCCGTCCTCTGGCTCCGCGCGAAGCAAAACGAAGCGCCGAACCTCCCCGCTCTCCTCGGCGAGCTCGCGCCGGCCACTTCGGCCGCCTCCGGCGTTCAGCGTTCAGCATTCAGCGTTCAGCCTACCGCCTTTCGCTACACCGGCTCGCGCGACCTCTTCCTCACCGACGAATTCCGGGACGGCCGCTTTGAAATCCAGGACCTCGCCTCGCAACTCGTCGGCCACGCCTGCGCCCCGCAACCCGGCCAGACGTGGTGGGATGCCTGCGCCGGTGAAGGCGGCAAGACGCTGCATCTCTCCGACCTGATGCAGAACAAGGGCCTGATCTGGGCCAGCGACCGCTCCCTGCGCCGCCTCGAGCAACTCAAGAAACGCGCCGCGCGCGCCGGCATGTTCAACTATCGCACCGCGCCGTGGGACGGCTCCGCCAAGCTCCCGACGAAAACCAAATTCGACGGCGTGCTCGTCGACGCGCCGTGCAGCGGCATCGGCACCTGGCAACGCAACCCGCACGCGCGTTGGACCACACAGCCCAACGACGTCCACGAGCTCGCCGCCGTGCAGCAGCGCCTGCTCGACCACGTCGCCGGCTCGCTCAAGTCCGGCGGTCGCCTCGTCTACTCCGTGTGCACGCTCACCCGCATCGAGACCACGATGGTCGTCGATCAGTTCAACGTCACGCACCCCGAGTTCGAGCCCACGTCCGTCTTCCCCGACGAGCCCACGCCGTTGCATCTCCCGCGTTTCCTCTGGCCGCACGAGTTGAACGCCAACGGCATGTTCATCGCCGCCTGGAAGAAAAGGTAGGGCGCGGACTCCGCTCCGCGCCGCGGCGGCGAATGCCCTCGCCGCCCTACCCACGCCATCGATGCCCGCCTCCGAACCCGTTCGCAAAATCACCGGCGCGACCGTGCGCGCCGACTTCAACGCACTCGAATCCGTCGTCCACTACTCGCGCGCGGCCGACCGCCTCGGCCTCTGGGCCTCCGAACGCCAGCTCATCGAGCAACATTTCCCGGACCACTCCGCCCCGCTCCTCGAAGCCGGCTGTGGCACCGGACGGGTCACGCTCGCGCTCGCCGCTCTCGGCTACACGAAGATCACCGCCTTCGATTTCGCCGAGGAACTCCTCGATCAAGCCCGCCACTTCGCCCGCGAGAAAAAACTCACCCGCCGCATCCGCTTCCTCCACGCCGACGCCACACAGTTGGTCGGGTCCGTTGAGGACGACGGCCCCGACCTCAAAGCCGCCTCCTTCACCGGCGTGCTCTTCCTCTTCAATGGTCTGATGCAAATCCCCGGGCGCGAGCACCGCCGCGCCGCTCTGCGCGGCCTGCACGCCCTCGCGCGTCCCGGCGCGCCGCTGCTCTTCACGACGCACGACCGCGACGACGAGCCCGGCGAGCGCCGGCACTGGGCGCGCCAAGCCGAGTTGTGGGCGCAAGGCAAACAGGACCCCGCTCTCGTCGAGTTCGGCGACCGCTACTTCGTCGACGACGACCACTACCGCGTCTTCATGCACCTGCCCGACCGCGCCGAAATTCTCGCCGATCTCGCCGCGACCGGCTGGACGCACGAGTGGGACGAGATGCGCCGCCGCATCGCTCCGGAGTCGAAAGCGGTGAAGGATTTCTCCGACGAGTGCCGCTTCTGGCTGGCGCGCAAACCCTGAGCGCCAGCCGCGACGCTTTGCCAAGGCCTAGTCGCGACCAACACAGGGTTGGAACCTCGTCACTCGGGAGTCCGACTCAGCGTTCACGGAACTTCTTCGGCGCGTCCGTGAGTGTCGCAAGGTCCAGTTCGAGCATCGTTTTTCCGCCATCACACATCACCCCGACGGTAAACGCTCCCCAGGCGACGAGATCCGAAAGCGCAGCGGTGCCGCCATTCGCCATCACTACGTAAGTGTCGGGGTCGAAGGTGTCGTGCAGGAAGAACTTCACCGGACCGGTCAGCGCCGCATTGTGCGGGTCGGTGCTGACCACCCGGAGATCAATGCGGAACAGTTCGCTGTTCGCGCCGCGCGAGCCGGACACCGTTGCCTCGAGGCGACGGTTGGCCGCCTCGGCTTGCCCTCCGAAACGTCCCTTTTGCGGATCGTCGAGCTCCTTCGGCTCGGCGGTCGGCTTCCATGCCTCCGCCCGCTTCGCCAACTCCTTGTCGGCATCGGTCGTTGCCGCCGCCACCTGAGGCTGGGTGACGTTTCGCACCAAAGCCGTAAGGTCACTTCCTACGGCCGCCAGCGCCTCCTTTTTGCCGGCCTCTTCGCCGGTTTCGCGCGCGATCTGCTCGACGCTCTTGTCAGCCATGCGGAGCAACCGCGCGAGCAGCAGCCGCGTCGACAGATAGCCCCCGAGAAAACCAAAGGCCGAAAAATAGCCGACTACACCCAAACCGAAGACGAACGCCACGGCCGCGGGTTGCCCGTCAGCATCGGCGGGCGCCACGCAGGCCGCCAGGTATTTGGCCAGCGCCATCACGTAGCCTTTGATCGCGGACAAGCTGGTCAGACTGGCGCCGACGATGACTTTCGTCAGCCAATCCGACACCTGCTCCAGCCCCGCGCTCGACGGCGCAGTCGCAGCATTCGCCGCTTTTTCGCCCTGAACCGTTGATCCAGCGACGGCGACGCTGCGGGGAATGCCAAACAGAAACCCAATAACGGCCGCCGATGCCGCGATCGCGCCCGCGATCAATACGCCGGCGGGACGGCTCGCATTGGCCGCGAGCAGAACAACGAAGATTCCGAACAGCAGAAACCGTGCGGTCCAGTCGACCGCGCGTATCGCCGACGGGTCGAACCAAGTCGGGGTGTGCTCCTCCTTCCGAACAGGAGCCGTGCCTTTGCCGAACCAGCGAGCCAAGCTTTCCGCAAACATAGAAACCTCCGGTTGAAGTTTTGCGGCGTGGCCCCGTCGCGCCGTCGGAGATGGTCCCGTCACTCGGGCTTGGCGAATCTAAATTTGGCGCACCATCGACAAAGCAGAGACGAGCGCGGTTCGCTTGCCCGCAAACGCCAGCCAACGGCAATCCGGCCTCCTTTCGTTTCAGCACATGCGCGTGGTGTCGTGCCTCCTTCAGCCCGCACTCGACGACGACACCGCGGCGGCTACCGTTCGAGCTCATGCGTCGATTCCTCGCTCTCGCTCTTCTTTCTGTTCTGGTCACCACCCCGCTCCGCGCGGAGCCGGAATATCCGAAAGCCGGCCCCGATATTTACGACACACAAGCCGACGGCTCGGCGCAGGTCGCCGAAGCCGTCCGCATCGCCAAGGCCGATCAGAAGCACGTGCTGCTCGTCTTCGGCGCCAACTGGTGCATCTGGTGTCGCCGCCTCCACGACCTGTTCGAGAACAACGCCGCCGTGCGCCGCGAATTGAAGGCGCATTGGGTCGTCGTCCGCCTCGACGTGAATCACCGCGACGGCAAGAAGCGCAACGACGCCGTCATCGAGCGCTTCGGCAAACCCACGCAGCACGGCCTGCCCGTGCTCGTCGTGCTCGATCGCAACGGTCACATGCTGACCACGCAGGAGACCGGCGCGCTCGAGGACGGCAAATCCGCGCACGATCCCGCGAAGGTTATCGCGTTCCTAAAGCAGTGGCAGCCGGAGTGAGCGCGTAGTCCATGGTAGGTGGCGCGCTTGTCGCGCCACTCGCTCGCAGGCGGCGCAATCCCGGCGCGAACCGTTTGAGCGCCCGAACAAGTTGCGCGCGAGCGCGCAACCTACCCCGCTCCCGTAACGCCGCGCGTTCCAGCCACGGCGACGAGCCCCCACACAAAAAAAGGCCGCACTCTTGGTGCGGCCCTCGTTCTTAATTTCGCGGACGCTTTCGTCGCGCGTTGTTTTCGCGTGCCCGGCTCAGAAGCCGGTGTGCAGCGAGATCGAATACTGGTTGGCCGTGTTGCCGTCCTGGCGGAAATCCGCGAGGTAACCGACCGACCAGCCCCAGCTCTTGGTCACCAAACCGCTGGCCCGGAGCCCGACCTTCACCGTCTGGCCTAGGCCGTCGGCGACATCGATCGCCGAGCGCGACGCAATGGTGTCCGCCAGGCGCCCGGTGACGACGCGGCGGTCATCCGCGATCTCCTTCTGGTAGACCGCGGAGGCGCTGAGCACGAGCGGCAGCGTGTGGTTGTCGATGACGTAATCCGCCGTCGCACCGATCAGTCCTTCCAGCGATTTCGCCTCCTGATTGTCGAAGACGAAGTTGAGGCCGGCCACATCCTTCTCCGTGTAGCCATCGAGCTTGGCCTCCGCGTAACGCAAACCGGCGAACGGCGTGAAGCGGACCGCGCCGGACGAGAAGTCCGCCCCCACGCGCACAGAGCCCGCGATGCGATCGCCGTCGGCTTCGCCGCTGGTCTGGAAACCGCCGAGCGCCGTGGTGCGCTTGATGTCCTTGAAGTCCTGCGAACCGAACGCCGCCGTCGCATCCACGAAAAACTTCGAGCCCTTCCATTGACCGTAAACGGCGAGGAGCTGGCCGCGCATCTGGGCGGAGCCGGCGCCGGCCTTCAGGTCGTTCTTCATGTTTTCGGCGGACACGGCGACACCGACGAGCAGTTCCTTCGTGAAATTGAGATCGAAGCCCGCCGCGATCACGCTGCCGGAGAAATCGAAGTCGTTGCGGTAAGCGTCGCGGCCGTAGGCGCCGGTCTTGTAGCCGTAGCTGATCCAGCCATCGGCCGGGTGGCGTCCGACCGCCGCACGCGTGGTGTCGAGGCGACCGTGCAGCGCGTCGACCGTCATGTCGGTGGCCGCGAGGGCGACGGTGCCCTGCACCGCGGCCGCACCGAGGACGAACTCCGGGTTGACCACTTCGGTGAGAACCTGGGCCAGGATCGCGTGCGTCTTCGTCGTCGGATGGATGCCGTCCCAGAACACGTATTGACCGGCGTCGCCGGGATTGCCGCCGGCCGCGAGGATATCGACGTAGTTGCGGTTCGTGATCGAGAACCCGAAGCGGTCGGGGTTCGCGAGGATGGTCTGCAGCGTCGAGTTGAGATCGAAGAGCGTGACCTTCGTGTCTCCGACGCTGAGGCCGGCGAGGCGCCCCTTGATGTCGTTGTTGAACGAGTAGGAGCCCGCCTGGATGAGCGAGGCGGCCGGCGCGCCCGAGCCGGTGACGAAGCGCGGCGTCTTGGAAATGTCCGGCAGGTTCAACACCAGGATGTTCTTTGCGCCTAGGCCCGCGAGCGACTGCACGGCGGTGGTGACGGCATTGGCGGCCGTGGAGCCGGAGGCCATCAGCGCGGGGCCGTTTTGCGTGGCGGGATTCGAGACGGTGTTGAGCAGGTCGTTGGCGCCGGCGAGCAACACATAGAGCCCGTCGCTGCGCGCCGTGATGCCGCGAGCCTGATACATCGCGACCTGTTGCGCGAGGTTCGGCACGGCGCTGCCGGGAGCGGCGGTGGCGCCCGCGAAGGCAAAGTTCAGACGGGGGCCATTCGCGGACGTCGTCGCCGCCGCCGCGAGGCCGGGCGCGAGATACTCGGCGTAGGTGATGCCGTTCGAGACGCGCCCCTGATAATACGGTGCTCCGGGCGAACCGGTCACGGCGAAGGTGTTGCCGCTGTCGGTGAGGCTGTCGCCGAAGAAATAATAGGTCGAAAACGTCCGGGGAGCCGGAGCGGATTGGGCGAAGGCCGAGGCGGTGAAACCAGTCAAAGCCAAGGCCGCGAGAATGCGCGCGCGCAGTTCGTTCATAGGTGGGGTGGGTTGATAGGCCGACGCATGCAGGCAAAGCGCACCGCACGGCGCAAGAGCGTTGTCACCCTAGTCCGCCCCGAGCGAAATCACCGCGCGGACATCATCGCCTCGAGGCGAACGCGCGCCGCCGGCCAGTCTTCCACCACGAGGGAGAACATTGCCGTGTTGCGCACGTGACCGTCGAAACGCGTTTGGTAGCGACGCAGGATGCCCTCGAATTGCGCGCCGATCCGCGCGATGGCCAGGCGCGAGGGCTCGTTGCGCTCGTCGGTCTTCAACTGCACGCGCACAGCACCGAGCGCCTCAAACGCGTGGCGCAGCAACAGGTATTTCGCCTCGGTGTTGATCGCGGTGCGCTGCGCTTCTTTTGCATACCACGTGTTGCCGATCTCCAGGCCGCGATTCGCGCGGCGGAGGTCGAGGTAGCGCGTCGAGCCAACCACCTTGCCGTCGGCGCGACGGACAATCGCCCACGTGACCTCCGTGCCCGCCGCAGCGTGGCGCAGCGCGTCGTCAAACCAGACCTGAAACACCGCGGGCTTCGTCAGCGAATCGGTGAGGAACCACTGAAACACGTCGGGCGGCTGCTGCGCCGTGGCGAGCATCGGCGCGCGGTGCCGCTCCTCGAGCGGCTCGAGTCGAACGTGGCGGCCTTCGAGGAGGATCGGGCGTGGATCAAAGTTCATCACCCGCGTTTCTGCACCGCTCGCAGCGCCTCCTCAAGCAGGGCGTGCCGCCCACCGACACAGCGCGTGAGAATTCGCATCGCTCCACCGGCCGGCGGCGCGCAACCTATCCGACATGACCTCCCGTCTTTGGCGTGCGTTCGTTGTTTCACTCGCGCTCGGCAGCACTGTCGGCACGGCCGGCCCGCAGGAGAGCACGCCGCCGCCGCTCACGTTGCGCGTCATGACTTTCAATCTCCGCTTCGCTAGCGAACAGCCGCCGCACGCGTGGTCCGCCCGGCGTCCGGTGATGCAGCACGTGATCGAGCGCGCCGCACCCGACGTGATCGGCACGCAGGAAGGGCTCTACGGGCAGTTGCGGGATCTCGCCGCCGACCTGCCCGCCTACGACTGGATCGGCCTCGGCCGCGAGGGCGGCAGTCGCGGCGAATTCACCGCCGTGTTCTTCCGCCGCGACAAATTCGAGCCGCTCGCATTCGACCACTTCTGGCTCTCCGACACGCCGGAAACCATCGGCTCGATGACCTGGGGCAATCGTTACCGGCGCATGGTCACTGCGGTGCGCCTGCGCGAGCGCGCGAGCGGCCGCGTCTTCGAACTCTGGAACACGCACCTCGATCACGAAATCGAAGCCGCCCGCGAAAAGGCCGCCGCGTTGATCGCCGGGCGCATCGCGCGCGTCGATCCGCAAACTCCGTTGCTCCTCGTCGGCGATTTCAACTGCCGCGCCGGCGCGAGCACGCCTTACACCATCCTCACCCAGCAAGCCGGACTCGTTGACACGTGGCCGACCGCCGCACAACGCACGAACGACGGCCTGAACACGTTCCACGGCTACCAGCCGCCGCAGCGCGCCGGCGAGCGCATCGATTGGATTCTCGCCCGCGCTCCGCAAGCGGTGACGGAGACCGCAATCCTCGATTACGCCGAGAACGGCCGCACCCCCAGCGACCATTTTCCGGTTACGGCAACCGTGCGTTTCTAAGCGCGGGATCGGCGGCCCGGCGTCGGACGCGCGAACCTCACGACTGGCCGCGGCGGCGATTCGCCTCCTGGCTGAGTTGCTCCAAGCGCACGCGTTCGCCCGGCGTGAGGCTGTGCAGTCCGCTGCGCGCGATTTTGTCGAGCAACGCGTCGAGTTCGGCCGTCTTCGCCGCGGCGCGCGGAGCGGGCGCACTCGCCCTCGCGGAGCGCGTCGCGCGGCGGAAACTCGGCAGCGCGAGCGCGCCTTGCTCGTAGCGCACGTAGCCAAACGCGAAGCCGACCGTGCACCACAGCGAGAGCAACCCGGTGAGATTGCGGGACGCAAGGTGGATCAGCGTGAAGAGGGCGACCAGGATCCACGCGATCCACTTCGCGAGGAGATTGAAGAAGAACGCCACATTCGGATAGAGCGTCGCGAACGCGATGAACAACGCCAATGCTCCCGTCTGTCCCGTCAACGAGGTCGGCCACCACCGCCCGAGGACGGTGAACAGAAGCGGCGTCAACAGATAGAGCCCGGCGTAAAACTGCAGAAAAATCCGCCGCCCGAAAAATCGCTCCAGCTCACGCCCGAACCACGCGAGCATGAACATGTCGATGACAAACCAGAGGCTCGGTGGATTGACGAAACCGTAAGTGAACAGGCGCCACACTTGCCCCTGCCACACCGCCGCGCTCTCGAACGGCAGCCAATCGAACGGCGCCGTCACGCGCAGCGCCAGGCACACCGTCGTCGCGACCATGGTCGCGACGTAGAGCAGCACGATCGCGAGCGCGGTATGGATGGGATAATCGCCGAGATGAAACAGCGGCTCCCGCTCGTTGGAGGAGAAATCTTGCATGGGCGGAACGCGCCCCACGATGAGCCCCCCGCGCGCACCTTCAAGGCGAGACGGGGTCGCCGGGAGCGTTTACTCCTTCGGATTTATCTCGAGCACCTCCACCTCGAACACGAGCGAGGAGTTCGGCGGGATCTTGCCCGCCCGGATGCCGCCGTAGCCGAGATGCGGCGGAATGTAGACGCGCGCCTTGCCCCCCGCGCGCATCGTGGTCACGCCCGCCGCGAGACCCGTGACGAGATTCTGCACGGAAAACACCACCGGCTTTCCCTCCGGACTCTGGTCGAACACCGTGCCGTCGAGCAGACGGCCCACATAGTTGATGCGAATTTTGTCCATTCGCTGCACCAACGGCCCGCTGCCCTCCTGCCGCGTTTCGATGCCGAGGCCGCTGCTGCGCCATTCGATACCCGACTGCGCCGCGATCGCCGCGCCGAACCAATTTTCGCGTCGCTCCTCCGCGACGGACTTCTCCGGCGCCGCGGGCGGAGGCGGCTCCTTCGGTCCACACGCAGTGAGCGCGAAGAGAACGACAACGGAGGCAATCACGGCGAAGAGCTTCATGCTCGGACGATGAGACAGGCGGCAAAAGAAATCAGGTCCGAAATTCAACGAAGCGAAGCCGGAGAAAATGCGGGCCGCGCATGACACCGCGCCGCCGCCCGTCGACGTCCCGTCCGATTTCGGCCCCCGCGCTCGCTTCGCCCTCGCGCCCACGCCCGGCAATACGCGCCTTCCCTCGCGCTACAGAGCCCCCTGGGTCCGCACGTCTCCCCACCGCACGCTGCACGTCGCCCCACCGCACGCCGCACGTCGCGTCTCCGTGCCAGCAGGCCTCGCCCGACCGTTCTACCACTCAAAGCCTCTGTCCACGCCGCCGACAAAGTCACGTAATACGTGACTTTTTAGACGGCACCGGGCTCGCCCCCCACTCACGCACACCCCGGTCGCGGCGACGCCCTTCGCCCCCCGTCTGCCGCCCGCTTGTCCTCCCCGTTTCGCGCGTTTCTCTGGAGCGCCGCACCCAACCTCACGCTTCGGACCGACGGAATCGACGGTTGAAGTCCACGCATTCGGTGCCTTGCTCACGCTGGGCCGTCTTCCATGACTGAACGCATCCCATCGGCACGGTTGAACGCGATGCTCGCGCTCTCCGACGCGCTCATCGAAACTGCAGCGCTCGCGGCGGAAACGTTTCCCGCCAAACGCAAACGGTCCACCCGCACCGGCCGCGGCGGCACGCTCCGCCCCGGTCCCGCCACACCGCTCTGGAACGAACTCGCGGCCGAAGCACGGCGCCTGTGCACGAAACACGGCGATAAAGCAAACCTCGGTCGCTATCTCGCGCTGCCTAAACAGCGCGTGCATGAGTTCCTCCGCGCCCGCAGCGCGGGGCCCGATGCGGAACGCACGTTGATGCTGCTCGTCTGGGTCGAAGCGAAGCGCCGCGGCATCACCCTCAGCTCTCCGCGAGTGTAGGTCTCCAGCTCCTCGAACGCCGGCCCACCACCTTTTGATCAAAGTCACGTATTACGTGACTTTACCCAGAGGCCACTCCCCCAGACCTCGAGACGCGCGATGCCGTCGGAGTCGTTGCGCGGTCCACCAGACCCGCCCCGGCCCTACGCACGGGGGCCGGCTCATGCGCCGCGGTTTTATCGGCCCTGCGTTCGGAAATTTCGGCTAGCCGTCTGGCCCGGCTCGCTTGGCCGCCCGGCCCGCTGACATCGAGACGCACGATCACTAGGATCGGCCCTTCCACGCCATGATCTTCAATTCCCTCACGTTCGTCGTGTTCTACGCCGTCGTGCTCAGCGCCTACTGGTCGCTGCGCGACTGGAACACACGCAAGAACCTCCTGCTCCTCGCGAGCTATGTGTTCTACGGAGCCTGGAACCCGCCCTTCGCGGCCCTGCTCTTCGCCACCACCGCGCTCGACTTCTGGCTCGGCGCACGCATCGCCGCCGCCGGCTCGTCCCGGGCACGCCGAGGCTGGCTCGTCGCCAGTCTCGCCTCGAACCTGAGCATGCTCGGGTTCTTCAAATACGGAAACTTCCTCCTCGAGAACACCAAGGCGCTGCTCGCGCTCGGCGGCATCGACTACCAGCCGCCGCACCTCGACCTGTTCCTCCCGATCGGCATCTCGTTCTACACGTTTCACTCGCTGAGCTACACGCTCGACGTCTATCGCGGCACCACGCAGCCCACGCGTTCGCTGCGCGATTTCACGCTCGCCGTGTCGTTCTTCCCGCAACTCGTCGCCGGTCCCATCGTGCGCGCCGCGGACTTTCTCCCGCAGGCCGCGCAGCCACCCCAGCCCGACACGTCGCGCTTCATCTGGGGCCTGTTGCTCATGACGCTCGGTCTCTTCGAGAAAACCGTCCTCGCCGACACGCTGCTCGCGAACTCCGCTGAGAAAGTCTTCGGCTTCCATGGTCCGCTGCAAAGCCTCGACGCCTGGACCGGCGTGCTGGCCTTTTCCGGCCAGATCTTCTTCGACTTCGCCGGCTACTCGACCACCGCCATCGGCTGCGCGCTCACGCTCGGTTTCCACCTGCGCGACAACTTCCGCTTCCCCTACGCCGCCGTCGGCTTCTCCGACTTCTGGCGCCGCTGGCACATCTCGCTCTCCACGTTCCTGCGCGACTACCTCTACATTCCGCTCGGCGGCAATCGTGCTGGCATCGTGCGCGCCGCGTTGAATCTCCTGATCGTGATGTTCATCGGCGGCCTCTGGCACGGCGCCGCGTGGACGTTCGTCGTCTGGGGCGTCATCCACGGCCTCTTCCTCGTGCTCGAGCGCATCGTGCGCTCGATCGTCAAGGACGCCGCCTGGACCAGCTCGCTCGGCGTGCAACTCCTCGTCGGTGCCGTGACGTATCTCGTCGTGTGCATTGCGTGGGTGTTTTTCCGCGCACCAACCTTCGGCGGCGCGATGGGCATCATCCTCGCCCTGTTCGGCCAGCTCCCGATCGCGGGGGAGGCCATTCTCCCCACGCGCGACATCCTTCAAGTCGCGCTCGTGACCGCCGGCCTGCTCGGCGCGCACTGGCTCCTGCGCCACACGACGATGGAGACCGTCGTCGCCCGCGCCCCCCGCTGGGTCATCACCGGCGTTTGGACGGTCATGCTCTGCTCCATCATGCTCACCCAAGGAAACGGCAATGCCTTCATCTACTTCCAATTCTGATCACGTTCGACGCTCCCACCCGGCGCGTCGCCCTCACTTCCCCTCGGCCTCCGCGCCTCACACCGCAGTCGACGAGTATGATTTCGCGCGCGTCGTCCCAACTGTGCCGTGGAAGGGAGTGCTCACGGCTGTCGTCGCCCTCACCGTCGCCGCGGCGACCGGCTGGGAAGTCTACGCGCGCAGCCAAGGCTACAAGCCCTCGCTCAACGACACGCCCGATCTCTGGGCGCAGACGCGTGAGACGGTGCAACCCAACTCGTTCGTGCTCGTCGGCACGTCGCGCATGCTCTTCGACGCCGATCTCGACATCCTCGAAAAAGCGTTCGGCCAGCGTCCCGTGCAACTCGCGCTCGCCGGCAGCTCGCCGTATCCGGTGCTCGAGGACCTCGCAAAGGACACCAGTTTCCACGGCACCGTCATCGTCGACATCGTGCCCGCGATGTTCCTCGCCCCGGCCGGTCCGCCGATGGAGGTGTCACAAAAGGCCCTCGCGCGTCGTCGCGACTGGAACCTCGCCCAGCGCTGGAGCCACCAGCTCGGCATGCTCCTCGAGGAGCGCGTCGCGTTTCTCAAGCAGGAAGACCTCACGCTCGGTCAGCTCCTCAAACGCCTGCCGATCCCCGACCGCGCCGACGCCGCCATCGGCCCCGCCCTCCCGCCTTACTTCTTCACCGTCGACCGCGACCGCCGCGGCCGGATGTTCGAAGAAGCGGCGATCGTGGGCTCGCCGCTCCAGCAACGCGTCGCGCACGGCTGGCTGCCGCTTTTCACGCTGCCGCCGCCACCGAAATTCATTCCGCCCGAACAGTTCGGCGCGATGATGGGCCAGATGATTGAACAGCGCTTCAAGGACACGCAAAAACACGTCGCCGCGCTCCGCGCCCGCGGCGCGCGCGTCGTCTTCGTGCGCATGCCGGTCGACCCGATCCTCATCGAGAAGGAAGAGCAGATCGTGCCGCTCGCCGCCGGCTGGGGCCGTCTCGTCGCCGAAAACGGCGTGCCTGCGATCAACTTCGCGGATCACGCCGAGCTGTCCGCGTTCAAGCTCCCCGAGTGGTCGCACCTCTCCGCGCCGGACTCGGTCGAGTTCACGCGCCGCCTCGTGCCGCACCTGCGCGACGCGATCGAGCGCGAGAACCAGCGCGTCGCGCAACTCAACGTGGCCGCCACCACCGGCGCACCTGCTTCGGGCGGCCCCTAGAGTCGGCCCCCAAATCCTTCCCGGCAGCCGAGGCTTCGCCGCCTCGGCTTTATTTTTGCGCTTGCTTAATTAAGCCTATGATTAATTATATGCCGCATGCAAAGCCTCGAAGCCATCGCCGACCCGACGCGGCGCCGCATTGTCGAGCTGCTCGCCCAACGCGAGCGCACCACCGGCGAAATCGTCGCGGAGTTCGACATGAGCGCGCCGGCGATTTCGCAGCACCTGAACGTGCTCCGCGAGGCCGGCCTGATCACCACGCGCGCCGAAGGCCAGACCCGCATCCAATCGCTCAACGGCGACGGACTCGACGACCTCGCCGCCTGGCTCGAACGCACGCGCAGCGCCTGGAGCCGCCGCCTCGACGCGCTCGAGCGGGAATTGCGCGCCGACGACGAACGCAAAAAGAAACGCCCTTCCAAATGACCACGCCCATCAACAACGAAGCCTACGCGGAGTTCCCCGCGCGCGGCGAACTCCGCATCGTCCGCCTCCTGCCCGGTCCCATCGAGCGCGTTTGGGAATTCCTCACTGACCCCGAAAAGCGCAGCCGCTGGATTTGCGGCGGCGCCACCGAGCCGAAGGCCGGCGGCAAAATCGTGTTCGAGATGCACCACTCGAAACTGTCGCCGCACGAGACTCCGCCGACGAAATACGCCCAGGTGCACGAGCCGGGCGTGACGTTCGAGGGCCGCGTCCTCCGTTATGAGCCGCCGCGCCTTCTCAGCTACACGTTCGGCGCGGAGGATTCGCAGGTTACCTTCGAGCTCACGCCGCAAGGCAAACAGGTGCTCCTCGTGCTCACCCACCGCTCCACCGGGGAGGACATCCCCGAGCAGAAAAACTACGCCGGCGGGTGGCACATCCACCTGGCCTTCCTCCTCGCCATCCTCGAAGGGAAACCCACGCCCAAGCTTTGGGCAATGCACACGCGCCTCACCGAACACTACGAGCAAGTCGTGCCGCGCTGATCGTGTCCCACGCCGCTCAGGTGGGGCGGCGATTTCCTTCGCCGCCGTTCACGCGGCGCGGAACGGATTCCGCGCCCCACCGCGGCATTCGAATCACTCTCCCCATGTCCGCGCGCGCCATCGCCGCTTCAGCAAGCGCTTCACCGCCTTCACTGATCGCGCCGCCGCTTCCTGGCAGAAGATGGCCGACGCCCTCAATCGCGCGCTAAGCTCCTAAGCGGGAGCCCCGCCGCACCCGCCTCCCTTTTGATCTCCCGTCGGCGCCCGCGCGCCGCGACAGCTACCGCTTTGTCCACTTTCGCCATGAAAACCGAAACCACGCCCGCTCCCTGCATCGCTTCACCCGCCGAGTGGCTCGCCGCCCGGCTTGAACTGCTCCGCGCCGAAAAGGAACTCACGAAACAGCGCGAGTCCCTTGCCGCCCGCCGCCGCGCCCTTCCGTGGGTGCGCCTCGACAAACCCTATGTCTTCGAAACTGCCCATGGCGCCGCCACGCTCGCCGATCTCTTCGCCGGTCGCGGCCAGCTGATCGTCTATCACTTCATGTTCGCGCCCGGCTGGGGCGAGGGCTGCAAGAGTTGCTCATTCGTCTCGGATCATTTCGACGGGATGCTCCCGCATCTCGCCGCGCGCGACGTTACGCTGACCGCCGTTTCCCGGGCACCGCTAAGCGAGCTTCTGCCGTTCAAGCGCCGCATGGGTTGGAAATTCAACTGGGTTTCCTCGCACGGCACGGATTTCAACTACGACTTCCACGTGTCGTTCACGCCCGAGCAACTCGCCGCCGGCAAAGTCCCCTACAACTTCACCGAGCTGCCCGGTTTTCCCTTCGAGGAAGGCCCGGGCTTCAGCGTATTCGCGCGCAGCGCCGCCGGCGAGATCTTCCACACCTACTCGGCCTACAGCCGCGGTTTCGAGCACCTCATGAACACCTACAACCTCCTCGATCTCGTCCCACACGGCCGCAACGAAGCCGGCCTCGAATATCCGATGGAATGGGTCCGTCACCACGATCGCTATGCGCCCGCTCCCGCCGTCGCACACGCATGACCGGTTCGCGCGGCTTCGCCCGCTGCGGCATTGGCGCGTGCTCGCGCTGGTGCTCGGCGGCGCGGTGGCGCCGAAATGCCTGCTCTGCGCTGCCGCCTACACCGTGGGCGGCGCCGCGCTCTTTGGCGCGCGGCCAGAGCTGTGCGGCGAGGCCGGCGGAAGCGGTGACGCGGCGTTTCTCGCGCCGCTCGCGAGCGCGCTGCTGGGCGCAAGCTTTGCCGCGTGGCGCCAAATCCGGCGCTCGCGCGCGTCACCGCGCGGACACGCGCTGGATTAGGTCCCACTTGTGTCCGTAAAGATCCTCGAACACCGCGACCGTCCCGTAACTCTCGTGACGCGGTGTTTCGAGGAACCGCACCCCGCGCGTCTGCATCGCCGCGTGGTCCCGCACGAAGTCATCCGTTTCCAAAAACAGGAAGACCCGGCCTCCCGCCTGTTTGCCGATGGTCGCGATTTGCCCGGCGTTCGCCGCGCGCGCCAGCAACAGCGTCGGCCCGTTCTCGCCGCCGACCAAGACCCAGCGTTTGCCTGCTCCGAGCGGCGTGTCTTCGTGCAAGCGGAAGCCGAGCGCGTGCGTAAACCACGCGATCGCCTCGTCGTAGTCGCGGACCAGATAGGTGAGATGCACGAGCCGGCTCATCGGGGAAAAATCCGCGAGACCGCGCACCGCGTCAACGTTCGCCGCCGCGGGTGGCGCCTTCCTCCGGGAGGCGCGCGGCGTGCATCGGTCCTCAGAAAATTTTGCCTGCGCCCCCACGAAAATTTTGAACGCGACAATTTGTCCACCGGCCACCCAGCCGTCCGCGGCTCGCGCCTCATCGCGCCTCATTTTGAACGAGAAAGGCTTGGAAAATTGCGCGACGGCTCGGTCGGCCACATCCGGTTTCGTGCGATGCAAAATGCACGATAAAATCACGCGGAAAACTGAGCGATTCAGCTGGCGTTTCACTCGGGGATTTTTCTCGTGGGTCATCAGAAAACTCCGATGTCCCGCCACCCGAGAAATCCCCGATCCCTGACCCGGTTTTGGCGCGCCGCCTCGGCGCTCCGCCGCGGGCTGTTCGTGTCCCTTTTCGCGATTGTTCCGTTCTCCGCGCAAGCCCTCGAACTCAGCCGCGAGCCGCAAACGATCGCGCGCTTCAAAAGCAAGATCGCCGCCAGCGTCCGCGCCGACCACCCCGCGATTCTTCCGGTGGCGGACGCCATCCGCCAAGTCACCACCGACCCGCTGGAGCAACTCGTGATGGTGAACGACGTCACGCACCTGCTCGTCGATTTCGACGACGACTGGCGCGTTTACGGCCGCGACGAATACCACGCAACGCTCGACGAGATGATCCAGAACCGTCGCGAGCACGGCTGGCTTTACTTGCGTGATGATTGCGACGGTCGCGCCGTCTTCGCCGCGCACCTGGTCACCTCGCTCGGCATCAAGTATCGCCTCGAAGGTTCGCGCATCCGCGCGCACGCGTGGGTGGTTGCGACGATCCACGGCACCGACTACGACATCCTCGATTTCCAGCCGGAAGGCGCCCCAACGGGCACGACGGCCTACAAGCTTTTCAACTGGATGCTGCGCACGCCCAACCACCCCGCCCTGTTCGAATGGCGCCGCGCCTGGGCGCAGCGCACGAACTTCGACATCGCCTCCGGCATTCGCCTCGGCCTGCTCAGCCCCGACTCCGTGGCGGGCGAGCTCCACGAACGCCGCTCCACCGACTGGGCGCGCCTCGCGCCGGGCGTGGCGGTCACGCCACCCGACACCCGCGCGCTCGCGGCGCAGAGCGCCGGCTTTCCGTTCGGCGAGCCTTTGCAACCGGGCCTTTCCTCCGGCGCGCTGGCCGGCGAGATCGCGGCACCGCCGCGTTGAGGAGAGCGGTGTCAGTTCTCCCTTGAGCGCCGCGAACGAGGGTTGGCTCCGGTCCGCTTGAGACCGGACCTACCTCGCCGCATCGACGTTCGGGCGCCGCTCATCGAGCCGCGCGATCACGTCGGCAAACACTTCCCGGATCGGCGAGGCGGCGAGATACGCCGCCGCCTTTTCCTTGAACCCCCGCGCGCGCAGCGTCGCGTAAACATGCAGTTCGAACTGCGCCCGCAACGCCGCATGCGCCTCGGTGAGCCCGAGCGCTTCCATCAGGAACAACAGCGCTTCGATCGTCGAAAATCGTCCCTCGCCCGACTGCGTGCGCAGCCAGTAGCGGCTCTCGCCCCGCATCGGCAGCCGCACGCGGCGCCCCCACGCGCCGACGTGTTGCGCCATGTCGGTCGCCTGCGTCCAGGTGCCGTCAAGCAGCAGCACCTGCAGCTGCGCCGGGTCCGGCGCGGCGGGCAGCTCCTCGCCCTGCGGATGCAGAATCCACAGTTCGCGCCCCGGCTGCACCAGCTCCTCGCGGCGCAACGGCGTCTGCTTCCGAAACAGGTGCTGGCCCGAGGCCGGCATCACGCGCTTGATCAAGTGCCCCGTGCTGCTCGGCCGGTAGCTTTCCATGAAATGCAGCAGCACGTCGACCCGCAGCGGCGATTCCACCACGCGCTCGCCCGCGCAGATGCACCAGCGCGGCGTCAGCTGGCAATGCGGACAGCGGGGAGTTTCGCGGAGGACGACGGAGCGGGACACCTCTCCAGCCCGCGCCAAACCGCCCGCGCGGTCAATCCCGCGCTGTCTTTCGCCTCCGCCACGCGAGCAACGCCACCAACCCCGCGCCGAAACAGGCCCACGTTGCCGGCTCGGGCACCGCCGCGAGCGCCACCGCTTCGAAGCGAATGTTATCGATGCCGATGTCCCAATCGTTGCCCCACTGGATACGCACCGGACCCGCGACCGTCAGATCCGGCGCGAAAGTCGAATGTTGTGGCCCATTCGCATCGCCCTGCACGGTGCCTTGCCCGAGCGCGACGTAGTCGATCAACACGTTCCCGGCCGCATCGAGAATGCGCAGCGTGCTGTTCGGCCGGTCCGCGTGCGAATAGCCCGCCATGTCGAAGCTGACCAGGCGCACGCCGTAGCCGTCCGCCGGCACGAACGTGATCTCGGCCGCGTAACCGTTGCGCGCCGGGTAGGCGACCTTCGCGAGGTCGCCATAGTCGGCGTTCCAGAATTCCACGAAATTGTCCGCCGTGACATCGCTCGAAACGGTGAACGTGCGGTATTGCACGTCCGGAATGTGCGGATCGAGTCCGTCGCCATAGTGCGCCGGCACCGCGTCGTAGTTGTTCAGCGTGAGGTCATCGAAATGGAGCACGACCTGGCCGGCCAGCCGCGTCAGCAGCATCAGCGCCAGCCCGGCCATCCAGCCCCAGGGGAAAAGACGTCTCACGGCGCCGGACGATGCGCGGCCGACGCCTGCGGTCAAACCGGCAAACGCCGCCTTAGCCGATAGGTGAACCTCCCGATTTTGCGCGGTGACGCGCTCCTCCCGGCAAGCGCGCCATCATCTCTCTGCGGCCGGGCCCGGTGAGGTCCGGCTGCCCTTTTTCTGGGGCGGACAACTCACCGCCGCACTGAGCAAATTTTCGCACCCTTTTCGCAGAACCTTTCCGTGCATTTCTGCGTCTCCTAACTACCATGACGACCAGTCTCGTGAGCCCTTCCACGCCAGCCCCTTCGCTTCCGACACCCGGCCGACCGCTGCGCATTCTCTACGCCGACGACATGAAGGAACTGCGCGAGCTCATCACGATCGTGCTGGGCCGCGAGGGCCACACGGTCGAGACGGCGGCAAACGGCAGCCTCGCGCTGGACCGCCTGACTGCAGCGATGAATGACTACGACCTCGTCATCACCGACCACCACATGCCGGAGATGAACGGTCTGGAGTTCATCCGCCGCCTCCGCGAGCAAGCCTTCAAGGGCAAGGTGATGGTGTTCAGTTCCGAGATCAGTCCCGTCGTGCAGGAAAAATACCGGCAACTCGCCGTCGACCGCATCCTGCCGAAACCGATTTTCCCGACGCAGCTCCGGAACTCCCTCCGCGAGCTCTACGCCACGGCCCCGTCGCCCGCAGCGTAGGTCCCCGCCTCTCCTGCTGAGAGCGGCGCTGCGCGCCGATGCTCGACTTCGACAACCCCGCCGCGCCCGTCCTCCACGCGTCGCATTGATCGCGTTCCGCGGCACTCGTCGGATGAACGGCCTCATTGGTCGAACCACGCTTGCCCCATGCCGGCCGGGCGCGCAGCTTGGGCGTTCCAACACCACACCCATGCTTCGCCCCCACCCAACCCTCCTCGCCGTCGCCCTCGGCGCGGCTCTGTCCGCATTCGCCGCCGACCCGGCCGCTCCTGCCATGAACGAGAATCCGCTGCTGACCGCCAGCCCGCTGCCGCTGCAGTTCCCGCAGTTCGACAAGATCAAGAACGAGCACTACCTGCCCGCCATCGAGCAAGGCATGGCCGAACAGCTGAAGGAAATCGAGGCCATCGCGAACAACCCGGAAAAGCCGACGTTCGAAAACACGATCGTCGCCATGGAGCGGTCCGGAGAACTCCTCAATCGCGCCAGCACGGTGTTCTTCTCGCTCAACAGCGCGAACACGAATCCCGAGATGCAAAAAGTCGCGCGCACTCTCGCGCCCAAGCTCGCCGCGCACGGCGACGCCATCCGGCTCAACCCCGCGCTCTTCGCCCGCATTGACGCACTCTACACCGCGCGCGACACACTCGGCCTCGACGCGGAGTCCGCTCGCCTCCTCTGGCGTTACCATCGCGACTTCGTTCGCGCCGGCGCCAAACTCTCCGAGACGGACAAGGCCACGCTGAAGAAACTCAACGGCGAACTCGCTTCCCTCAGCACGCAGTTCACGCAAAACACCCTGAAGGAAGTCGCCGCGTCCACCGTCTACGTCGACACCCGCGAGGAACTCGCCGGCTTGTCCGACGCCGAGATCACGGCCGCCGCCAG
Organism: Candidatus Didemnitutus sp.; assembly: GCA_041906465.1. Lineage (GTDB taxonomy): Bacteria > Verrucomicrobiota > Verrucomicrobiia > Opitutales > Opitutaceae > Didemnitutus. The sequence continues at coordinate 332,598 of JAYRJE010000005.1, forward strand.
CCTCGCAAAGACCAACGGCCACGACGGCAAATTCGCCCTGCGCCTTCAGAACACCACCGGCCAGCCGCCGCTCACGAACCTCACGCATCGCCCGACGCGCGAGAAGCTCATGGCCGCGTCCCTCGCCCGCGGCAGTCGCGGCGGCGAGTTCGACAACCGCGCCATCGTCGTCGCGATCATGAAAAAACGCGCCGAGCGCGCCGCGTTGCTCGGCGCCCCGAATTTCGCCGCCTACTCACTGGAGGAGCAAACCGCCGGTTCCGTCGACGTTGTGAACAAACTCCTGGCCCAGCTCGGGCCACCCGCCGTCGCCAACGCGAAAAAGGAAGCCGCCGACATGCAGGCCATCATCGACGCGGAAAAAGGCGGCTTCACCCTCGCCGCCGGCGACTGGCAGCTCTATACCGAGAAAGTCCGCCAGGCGAAATACGCCTTCGATGAGGCCGCGCTGAAGCCCTACTACGAACTCAACCGCGTGCTCGTCGACGGCGTGTTTTTCGCCGCGCAAAAGCTCTACGGCATCACCTTCAAGGAGCGCCACGACCTCCCCGTTTACGAGCCGACCGTGCGCGTGTTCGACGTGTTCAACGAAGACGGCTCGCAACTCGCCATCTTCCTCTTCGACCCCTACGCGCGCTCCAACAAAAACGGCGGCGCCTGGGCCAACGCCTACGTCGGCCAGTCGCACCTGCTCGGCCGCAAGCCGGTCATCGCGAATCACCTCAACGTCCCGAAGCCGCCCGAAGGTCAGCCCACGCTGCTCACGCACGACGAAGTGAGCACCGCCTTCCACGAATTCGGTCACGCGCTGCACGGCATGTTCTCGAACGTCAAATACCCGCGCTTCGCCGGCACGAGCGTCCCGCGCGACTTCGTCGAGTTCCCCTCGCAAGTGAACGAGATGTGGGCCACGTGGCCGGAGATTCTCCAAAACTACGCCAAACACTACCAAACCGGCGCGCCCATCCCCGCCGAGTTGCTCGCGAAGGTCGAAGCCACGGAAAAATTCAACCAGGGCCACGACACCACTGAGCTCGTCGCCGCCAACGTCATCGATCAAGCCTGGCACCAGCTCCGCGCCGACCAGGTGCCGGATGCCGACGGCGTGATCGCGTTCGAGACCGCCGCGCTCGACAAGGCCGGCCTCAACTTTCCGCCGGTCCCGCCGCGCTACCGCACGACGTATTACTCCCACATCATGGGCGGCTACGCCGCCGGCTACTATTCCTACTTCTGGAGCGAGGTGCTCGATGCGCACACCGTGCAGTGGTTCAAGGCCAACGGCGGCCTGAAGCGCGAGAACGGCGACCGCTTCCGCGCCCGCCTGCTCAGCCGCGGCGGGAGCGCCGACGCCATGGAGCTCTATCGCGCCATGGTCGGCAGCGACCCCGACATCAAGCCGTTCCTCGAGCGCCGCGGCCTCACCGGCCACAACTGAGCCGACCTGAGCCACCCGGCGCGCTCAGTCACTCATCATTCTCCTCGAGCCGCCGGCCGTAACGCCGGCGGCTTTTTCAAGGCGGTCTCTCGCCAGCCACGATGCGGGGTAGCAGCCGAGGTAACGAGGCGGTTGATCGGGATTCGTGGAGTTCCAGCCTCCTCACGTCGGCTGCTACGCGACAACTCCGCACTTCACCGCGAAACAATTCCCGCTCGGCGGCGTCTCACCCCTCATGCGCCCCTCGCGTCTCGGTTTTCTTTTCGTGGCTCTCGCGGTCTTCGCGTCTGCCTCGCTCGCTGCCGACAGTAACGGCGGCTTTAGCGCCACGCTCAGCACGGAGGAGCAAACTGCTGCCGGCCTGACGCGCCTCTCCGCCGACGAACAGACCACGCTCAATACCCTCGTCGCCCGCGAGGTCTCGCTCGCCCGCCAAGGCAACGTCAAAGCCTTCGCCGGCACCTTCAGCAGCCGCCGCAAACCGGCCGAGCGCACCATGGCCGGCCTCGACCGCCTCACTCCGACCGAACTCGAGCAACTCGACCGCCTCGTCGCCACCGCGATCGCCGCCGGACCGGCGCCAGCGACGTTGCCCCGACGCCTGAAAGCCAGCGACGTCGCCGCCCGCGCAGACCGGCTCGAAATCCACGGCGAAGTCACCCTCGCCTACGGCTGGGGCTCCGGCGGTCGCGATATGCGCGCCGGTTCCCTCTACACCGAAATCTACGACAAAGAGACCGGCGTCACGCTCGGCCTAGGCTACAGCCAATTCTCCGGCGACGGCTGGTGGGGCTACGGCGCCCCGTATTACTATTGCGACGACTACCTCGTTCCCGGCCGCATACTCCTGCCCTCACCGCGCTTCGCCCACGGCCCGATCAGCTTCCGCCGCTAGTCTCGTCGGAGCGGAAGCCGTAAGGCTTTCGCTCAGGCGCGCGTTGGTGTTCACCAGTCGGCGCAATTCTTACGAACTCCGCTGCGCCAGCGCTCTTAGCGCGCCGGCGAGGCTTCGATCGTCAGGTGCGAGACCACCGTCTGCACTTCGTCGGTCGCCTGCGCCTGCTGGAGCGCGCGGTCCGCGATCTCCTGCCTCGGCACGGCGCCGTCGAGCACCACACGCCCGTCCTGGCAACTCACGCGGACGGCACTCGCCGAGATTTCCGTATCGAGGGCAAACTTGCTTTTGATGACCGTGATGATCCGCGCGTCGTCGATGCGATCTCCGGCCGCCCGCGCCTTTTCCTTCAGCGTATCGCCGGCGCGGGCGACATCGTCGCGCAGGCCGCCCGCGGTCGAGCCCCGACGGGGTTCGCTCGGCGCCGTGACGGTGGCGCGGCTCGCATCACTTTCGCCAGAACTCCGCGCCATCGGCGACGGCGCGCGGGCAGTGATGAAATAGACGGCGAGGCCGATGATGACGAGAGCGAGGAGGAATCTCATGGGCACTCGGACCGCCCCGCGGTGCCGCAGTTCACGAGGTCCGAATCAGGTTTTTCCCGGAACAACCGGCCGTCCGGATGCCGGTCAGAATCTCGCCTCGCCCGCGTCCCCCATGGCCGACCCCATCCCCGACACCAAGCCCGTCATTCCGAAAAAGCGCCTCGCGCGACTCTATTTTCGCCGCCTCGGGCACTACCTCATCCGCGGCGTTCTCGTCATCGCCCCGATCGCCATCACGCTCGCCGCGCTCGGCTGGGTCTTTCGCGCCGTCGATAGCGTCCTCGAGCCTTATATCCAGATCCCGGGCGCCGGATTCATTTCGGTGTTCCTGCTGATTTTGTTCGTCGGCTGGCTCAGCGAGTTCTGGGTCATCGAACGCGTCATCGAGGTCCTCGACGAATGGCTCGAACGCGTGCCCGGCGTGAGCATGGTTTACGCTCCCGTCCGCGATTTCCTCAACGCGCTCGTCGGCCGCGAACGACGCTTCAACCGCACCGTCCTCGTGCGGCTCTACGAAAGCGACGTCTGGGTCATCGGCTTTCTCACCTGCGAGGATATCTCGGCCTTCGAACTCGGGACCGATTTCGCCGCCGTCTATGTGCCACAAGCCTACAACGTCGCCGGCCAGCTCTACCTCGTGCCGCGCGACCGCATCCGCGAGTTGGACAAAGTCACCGCCGGCGACGCCATGCGCTACGCCGTCACGGGCGGCGCGTTCGACCCGGGCAAGGGCAGCACCGCGCCGATACCGCTGCCGTAGGTCTTCGCGCGAACGCCAGGCTGCGCCAATTCCGCATTGGCGCACCGCGCCGCTTCGGCAAAACTCCGCGCCATGTCCCTCGATGCCGCCGACCTGCTCGACCGTTTTCTGCGCTACGTGCAAATCGACACGCGCCCCGATCCCGCATCGCCGACCTGCCCGAGCACGCCGGTCCAATGGGAACTCCTTCGCCTGCTCGAACGCGAACTGCGCGAACTCGGCGCGGCCGACGTCGAGTTGACCGAACACGGCTACGTTCTCGCCACGATCCCGGCCACCAGTGCCGCCGCCGCACCCGTCATCGCCTGGTGCGCACACGTCGACACCGCGCCCAATCTCCCCAGCGCCGCCCAACCGATCGTCCACCGCGCTTACGATGGACGCCCCATCGTGTTGCCCGACGACCCGGCGCAAACGCTCACGGTCGAGACGACGCCGTTCCTCCGCGACGCCATCGGCCAGGACGTCATCACGGCGAGCGGCACGACGCTCCTCGGCGCCGACGACAAGGCCGGCGTCGCGATCGTCATGGCCGCCGCGCGCCATTTGCTGCGCAACCCCGGCATCCCGCACGGCAAGATCCGCCTCTGTTTCAATCCCGACGAGGAAATCGCCCGCGGCATGGCCAAGCTCGACCTCGCGCAACTCGGCGCCCAGTTCGCCTACACGCTCGACGGCGCCGAGCGCGGCGAGATTTGTTTCGAAACCTTTTCCGCCGACGCCGCGAAAATCGAGATCACCGGCGTCGCCGCGCACCCCGGCTGGGCGAAGGACGTCATGGTCAACGCGCTGCGTCTCGCCGGTCGCTTCCTCGCCGCGTTGCCGATGGCGCAATCCCCCGAACGCACCAGCGACCGCGAAGGTTTCATCCATCCCGTCGCCTGCACCGGCTCCGCGGAGCACGCCACGCTGCGCTTTATCCTCCGCGACTTCGAACTCGCCGGCCTCGCCTCTCACCGCGCCACGCTCGAGCGCATCGCCGCCGAACTCCGCACCGCTGAGCCGAAGGCGCACATCGATATCCAATTCACCGAGCAATACCGCAACATGCGCTACTGGCTCGAAAACGACATGCGCCCCGTCCGCCTCGCCGAGGAAGCCGCGCGTCGCGCCGGCGTCACGCCCTTTGCACAACCGATCCGCGGCGGCACCGACGGCTCCAACCTCACGCAGCGCGGCCTGCCCACGCCGAACATTTTCACCGGCATGCACGAGGTGCACAGCCAGCGCGAATGGGTGACGTTGCAGGATATGGAGAAGGCCGCGGAAACACTCCTGCACCTCGCGCAACTCTGGTCCGAGTATTCGCGCACCTGAAGATCGCCGCCGGGAATCCACGATTCAACGGCGGCGCTTGGGCGAGCGTCGCAATCGGATCGTGGCTTACCCGCGCCCGCCTTTCGTCTCGCCCATGCGCTTCCTGCCCCTGCTGCTTTTCGCCTCGCTGGTCACATTCGCGCACGCCGGGAAACTCATCACGCCGCCGGCCACTCCACCCGTGCCCGACCCGATCGAAGGCGTGTGGACCGGCACGATCACGCTGCCGCAAGGAGGCACGGTAGAACTCGGGTTCCTTTTTTTCCGCAGCGCGCACGGCTGGCTCCACTTTCGGCTGAATTTCCCCGCGATGTTCGTCCACGACGCCGAATTCAAAAGCGAGGTGGCGAACCAAGGCGGCGGCACCTACTCGATCCGGTCCTTCGTCGACCTGAAACTGCGCCTCGATGGCCAGCGCCTCATCGGCACGTTCGGCCCCGCGCAATTACCGATCGCGCTCAAACGCGGCGGCACGTTCACGCCGCCACCGCCCGCGCCGCAGCATCCACCCGCTCCCGCACCGCTCTGGATCTTCGACATAGGTCCCGGCACGTGGGCGCCGCCGGTCGTCGCCGACGGCACGATCTACATCGGCACGAGCGCCGGCCAATTTCACGCCGTGAACGCCGCCGATGGGCGCGGCCTCTGGACGTGGCTCGGCGCGCCGATCCCGATCGACGGCCGCGCCGTCGTCAGCGGTGAGACCGTCTATTTCGTCGACACCAAAACCAACCTGATCGCGCTGAATCGCGCCGATGGGACGCTGCGCTGGTCGGTGCCGCTGCACGACGAGCAACTCGCCGGCAAACCGGTTGCACCCAACCCCACCTTCAACCATCGCGCCGCCTTCCCGCTCGTCATCGACAACACAATCTACTGCGGCTCGAGCGATGGTGGCCTCTACGCACTCGAAGCCGCGACCGGCCGGAAACTCTGGCGCCACGACGCCCAGGCGCCCGTCTTCTCCGGTATCGGTCGCCACGGCGCCAACACGCTGACCTTTGGCACGATGGACGGCTCCGTCGTGCTTCTCAACCGCCACACGCGCCAGGAAACGTTCCGCGCGCAAACCGGCGGTGGCGTGGTGACAGTGCCGCTCGTCGTCGGCGACAAGGTCATCGCCGGCAGTCGCGACTACGTGCTCTACGGCTTCCATCTTGCCGACGGCTCCGTGGCGTGGCGTTTCTCCTATTTGTTTTCGTGGGTCGAATCGACGCCCGTGTTGCGCGACGGCGTGATCTACGTCGGCGCCTCCGACTACAGCCGCGTCAGCGCGATCGATGCCGCGACCGGTCGCGCGCTTTGGCAAACACCCGTCCACGGCATGAACTGGGGCTCGCCGCTCGTGACGGACGACGCTGTATTCACCGGCACCGTCGCACAAAACATCCCCGGCACGCTCATCGCCCACACCGGCGGCATCGTGGCGCTGGACCGCGCCACGGGCGCCGTGAAATGGCGACTGCTCGCCGCGCCCGCACCGGAAAACGGCTTCGGCGGCTACGCCGGCACTCTGGCGCTCGCGGGCGACAAAGTCATCGCCGCCGGCTTCGACGGGAAGCTGATCGCGTTGCCGGCGAAATAGGCCCGCGCCAATCGACTGGTAGGGCGAGGCGTCCCCGCCGAGCCGCGGCTCACCGAGACGGTTCGCCCCACCGATTGGCGAATTCGCAAACGGAGTTCCCGCGTGAACTCGGGATCGGCCTCGTCAGTGGCCTCAGATCGCGACCGCGCCGACCGTGAGCTTGTCACCGAGACGCTGGAGCGCGCGCTCGTGGACCACGGGCATCGCCGCTTCGAGCAGTTCGGGCGTGAAGCCCCATTCGCGCAGGAAGCCACCGTGCACTGCCGTGAGGAAGCCTTCTTCGGTCACGCCGGGCCCGAGGGAAGTCGCGAGGTATTTCGCGGCGTGCAGATGCGCGAGCAGCGGCAGCGCCTCCGGCGGGGCCTCCGTCGGGTGCGTGAGAAACTCGGCCGTCGTCTGAAACACCTTCGGAAAATTCCAGGCGGCAAGCAGCTTGCTGGTCGCGTCGGCGTGGTGATAGCCGAAGACCGCGCGCTCGGCTTGGTCCCACGTGCACTGCATGCGGTCGCGGAAGGCGCGCACGGCCGGATAGAATTCGTTGCACGAATGCGCCAGCGCGAGCTTGCCGAGGTCGCACACGAGGCCGCCAGTGTAGGCGACCTGCGGGTCGAGCCGCTCCGTGGTCGACGCGAGCACTTCCGCCGCAATGGCGGTGATGAGCGCGTGGCGCGAGAAATCGCCCGGCTCCCAGCGCAGACCTTGCTGGCCACCTTCCCAGCGGCTCACGAGCACGAGCGCGGCGAGGCGATAGATTTCCTTGGCGCCGAGGCGAAACACGGCCTCTTCGACCGTCTCCACGGTGCCGCGGGCGAACGCCGCCGAGTTGGCCAGACGCAGCGTCGCCGCTGCCAGCGAGGCGTCGAGGGAGATGAGCCGCTCGATCTCCGAAGCGGAGCTGTCATCCGATTGCAGCGCCAGCGCGAGCCGCGGCAGCAGCGAAGGCGAACACGGCAGGCGCAGGGCTTTTTCGCAGACCTGCTCGAGGGTCGGAGGAACGGGCGCGGAAGTGGATGACATTTTCAGAGGGAAACTCCGGGTTACGGAGTTTGGTTAGGCCGCAGCTTGCAGCAGGGAGGCGGGGTCGAGGATGAGCGCGATGTTGCCGTCGCCGAGGATCGCGCCGCCGGCCACGCCGGGCAAGCCTTGCATGAACGCGCCGAGGTTCTTGATGACGACTTCCTGCTTGCTGACCATTTCGTCGACGAGCAGCGCCGAGACCTTCCCGGAGTGCTCGACGATGACGACGATGCCGTCCCACGGCTGCGTCGCATCGGCTGGGATGCCGAAGCGGCGATGCAGGCGGTGCAGCGGGAGAATCTTGCCGCGCAGCTCGAGCACCTCGCCGGTGCCGTGGACAGTCGTGATCGCCTCCTTCGGCGGACGCATGGCCATCTGCACGGACGTGCTCGGCAGAATGAATTTGTCGGTGCCGACGCGCACGACGAGGCCGTCGATGATCGCCATCGTGAGCGGGAGCTTGATCTTGAAGGTCGAGCCTTTGCCCACTTCGGACGAAATCTCGATCTTGCCGCGGAGCTTCTCGATGTTGCGCTTCACGACGTCCATGCCGACGCCGCGGCCGGATACCGCCGTGACTTTCTCCGCCGTGGAAAAACCAGGCGCAAAGATCAGCGCGTAGCACTCTTCGCGCGTCAGGCTGGCGTTGGCGGGCAGAATGCCCTTCTCCACCGCCTTCTTGAAAATCTTGTCGGGATCGATGCCGCGACCGTCGTCCTGCAGCTCGATGACGATGTTGCTGCCTTGGTGATAGGCGCTGAGGTGCACCGTGCCGGCCTCGGGCTTGCCCGCGGCGACACGGACCTCCGGCTGTTCGAGGCCGTGGTCGAGGGCGTTGCGCACCATGTGGACCATCGGGTCGGCGATTTCCTCGACGACGGTGCGGTCGAGTTCGGTGTCTTCACCGCTGACTTGGAAGTGGACCTTCTTGCCGAAGTTCCGCGCGAGGTCGCGCGAGAGGCGCTCCATCTTCTGGAACGTCGGCTTGATGGGAATCATGCGCAGCGACATCGCAGTGTGCTGGAGTTCCTTGGCGATGCGCGAGAGCTGCGCGACATTGCGCTGCATCGCGGAATTCTCCTCGGTGACTCCGCGCGCCGACTCGATGAGCTGGCTCTGCACGATCACGAGTTCGCCGACGACGTCCATGAGCGAGTCGAGTTTCTCGGTGTTGACGCGCACGGTCTGTCCGCCGGCGGCGCTCTTGGTCGTGGCCTGGGCTTCGATGGCGTTGGCCGAAGGTCCGCCGGAGGCGGGAGCCGGAGGGGAGACGGATTCAGCGGCCGGCGTCGCGACGGCAACGGGAGTCGCCGGCGCCGGGGCGCCGGCCTCGGGCGCGTCCGCAACGGAAGCGGGCGACGCGACGGCGGAGGCATCGGGATGGGCGAGCTGCTTTACGGCACGAATCAGGTGCGCGACGGGCACGATTGCGCTCGGCAGGTGGCCTTTCTCGAGTGCCACGGCGATCTGTTGCGTGAGCAGTTGCAGCGCGTCGCGGCTGCGCAGGATCTCGGTGATGATCGCCGGTGTGAGACGCAACTCACGGTTGCGCGCGAGGTCGAGGAGCGACTCGACTTCGTGCGCGAGCGTGTGCATCGGCACGAGCCCGAGGAAGCCGGCGTAGCCCTTGATCGTGTGGAACGAGCGGAAAATGGAATTCAGCGCCTCCGGATCATCAGGACGCTGGTCGAGGATGAGCAGCGCCGCCTCGATTTGTTGCAGATGGTCGACCGCCTCCGCGTGGAACTCGGTGAGCAGTTCCTGATTCTCGCCGATGTTCAACTCGAGCAGCACGTCGACCGGCCCATGGTCATCGCGAGCTGCCGCCGCGGGTGTCGCCGCGATGGGCTGCGAGGCCCCGGCCCCCCCTACGAACGGTGCCGGCACGCGCCCCGCCTTCACGGCCTCGATCGCATCGGGCAGCCACGCGATCAAACGGCGCAACTCCACCAACGTCGGTTCGTCGAACGGCTGCGCGGCATCGAGCCGCTTGTCCAACACCGCATGCACGGCGACGATGGCGTCGCGCAACGCGGGCTCGCTGGCCGCAGTGTCACGCATCTCGCCGAGGAGGCTGTAAGACGGGATCAAACCGTCGTCGCGCCCGGGCTGAGCGAGAATGGATTCGGCCGCTAAACGACTCAGCGAGTCATCAAGCGCTTGGAGGGATTCCGGAGCGAGAGGCATGGTCAGGGGAGTGCTTGCGCAACCCCTTCATCGGCGCGTCCCCGGAAAACCTTAGCACATGCCATCCACGGCTTTTTCCCGAGTTCTTTCGGTCAATCGCCGGCCGGAGGTGCCGTTGGCACCTTGTTCACCTCGCCGTGCCTCTTCGCGCCCGGCGCTGCGGATGGTGCGGATTCGCAGCGGCCCGGATACCCTGCCTGTTGCGACCGGCGCAACTCCATCCCTGTAAACCACCCGCACCATGTCGCATTGGACCATCGGCCGCCGCCTGGCGGTTGCATTCACCACCCTCGTTCTTGTTCTCGGCGTTCTTGCCAGCGTGTTTCTTTGGTCGCTCGGCGGAATCCGTCGCTCGGTCGTCTCGATCACGACGGACAATGTGCCCGGCCTGAACACGACGAACACCCTCCTCAAGGACGCGATGAGGTATCGCATCTACACCCTCATGCACATCGCCAGTTCCGATGCCGAGGAGATGAAAAGGATCGACGAACACTGTCGGCAGCTGTCCGCCGAAGTGCTCGAAGACTTCCAGGACTACGAAAAAACCATCGTCCAACCGGCGGAGCGGATCATTTTCGCGAAGCTCGCCCACACGTTCGAAGCCTATCGCGAACAGTCCCGGGCCATCCGCGCACTCAGCAACGCCGAGGAGACCGCCGCCGCCGCCGAAGAGCTCAACGCCCAAGCCGTCTCCCTCCAGGAAAGCGTCGCCGAGTTGCTCCGCCTCGTCGGCGGCGCGCACCAAGCCGCCGCGAACCCACCCCCCGCCGGGAACCGGGAAAAAACCACAAAAGTTCCGTGCGGCAGTGCCGATGAAAGGTTCGCCCGCCGCCTCGGTCCCCGGGCACGCCCGCACCCTCGTGCCGGCGGGCGCTCCGGCCGACGACGAACATTTCCTCGATTCCTAAACTCATGAGCTCTCCCGCTTCGACTGCCTCCCAAACCAAGAACGCCGGCAAATACCTGACCGTCGTGCTCGACAACGAAGCCTACGGCATCGCGGTGCTGAAGGTCCGCGAGATCATTCGCATGCAGAAGATCACGCCGGTCCCGCAGATGCCCGAGTTCGTCAAGGGCGTCATCAACCTGCGCGGCCGCGTCATCCCCGTCATCGACCTGCGCGTGAAGTTCGGCCTCAAGGCCGAGTTCGCCGAGCGCACCTGCATCGTCGTCGTCCAGGTCAAGCTCCCCAACGACACCCTCGTCCAGATGGGCCTCATCGTCGACTCCGTCGAGGAAGTCGTTCACCTCCCCTCCGAGGAAATCGAGCCCACCCCCGAGTTCGGCACCCGCGTCGACACCACCTACCTCCTCGGCATGGCCAAGGTCAAAGGCCAGGTCAAAACCCTCCTCGATATCGACCGCGTCGTCGCTCCCGAGACCATGCAGTCCATCGCCACTTCGATCTAACCGTCGCGACGCGCGCGCCACCTCGGACCCGGCCCTCCAGCCGGGTCTTCTTGTGTCCGCCTCGGCGCATCCATTGCGGTTCGCTTCCGCACGGGGAATTTCGCCTAGTGTTCAGAGTGAACTTCGGCAACGCTCCCGCCGTTCCCTCTTCCCGTTGGCTGCGTGAAAATCGCCACCAAGATCTATCTCCTCACGGCGGGCGCGGCGGTTTTGATCGTCGGAGATGCGGTCGTCGACGTCACTCGCTGGGAACGCTGGCGCGAAGAGCGGATCGTGCACGACAGGATTTTCGACCGCGAAGGCAACGCCGTGCGCGCCACGCTCGCCCAGGGCGAAGCTCTCGCCGCGGCGCTGCGCCGTCCGATCAGGCCCGGCGATCGCGAATGGACCGAACTTCAGGCCACCGGCGAGCGCACCGTCGCACTCCTCCGGCACGCGCTGACGGAAATCGCGGACGCCCCCCACGTGCGCGCAGTTTCCTCAGGAGATCCGTTGCCGCGCGCGGTGGCGCTGGTGAGTCAGACCACCGACACGCTCGAACGCGAGTGGTCCTCCTTCCGCAATCTGACCACCGCTGAGGAGGCGCAACGCGTGGCCGCCCGCGCGCTGCTGCCGTTGGTCGCCGAAGACCTGATTCCTGCGCTCCGACGCGCGCAGGAGATGCTTGCCACCATTCGCCTGCGCTCGATCCAGGACCTGACGACGCGCGTCGATCGCGAACAACGCCGCGAACTCGTATCCTCCGCGCTCCTCCTCCTCGTCCTCGCCGGCGGCCTCTACGGCATCCACCGGCATTTCCTGCGTCCGCTGCACCGCATCGAACACGAAGCGCGCTCCGTCAACCGTGGTGAACGCATCCACGTCGGCTTCACCTACACGAACACCGACGAACTCGGCGCCGTGGCGCGCGCGGTCAACGACGTCATCGACAAGCTCCGCTCCGCCGCCTTTTCCCGCGAGGAACTCGAGCGCCAGGTCACCGCCCGCACCGCTGAAGTGCACGAACGCGAACGCGATCTCGAGCAGAGCCGCGCCCAACTGCGCCGTGCGCTCGACGGCAGCCAGCTGTGCACGTGGGAGTGGCGCATTCTGGACGGCAAACTGGATGTCTCGGCCCTTTATACCGACATTCTCGGTTACCCACCCGACGAGGCGCCAGCCTCGCACGACGCCGCCATTGCGCTCGTCCACCCGGCGGATCTGCCGCCGGCCAGCGCCGCACTTCAAGCGCACCTCGAAGGCCGGACCGACCGCTACGAGACCGAGCTGCGCTTCCGCACCCGCGCGGGTGAGTGGCGGTGGATCCGTTCGCTCGGCCGGGTCGTCGAGCGCGATGCAAGCGGTCGACCGCTGCGCGTCGCCGGCACCCACGCGGACATCCACAGCCGAAAAACCGCCGAACTGAATCTCCTGCGGCGTGACGAGCAACTCCGGCTCGCCCTCGCCGCCTCGGGCAGCGCGTTGTGGGACGCGGATCTGCGCGACCGCACCGTGTTCCTCGACGAGCGCTGGGCCCAGTTCATCGGCCGGGCGCCCGAAGACACCCGCACCTCGCTCCAATCGCTGCTCGCCGCCGTGCCGGAGGAGGAACGCCCGCGCGTGCTCGAAGCGCTGGCGCGCGTCGAGTCGGGCCAGACCGACGAATACTTCATCGAGCACCGGTTCCGGCGCGACGACGGCATGCTCGTGTGGGTGCGCAGCCGCGGCCGCTGCGTCGAGCGCGACAGCGCCGGCCGCGCCCTTCGCCTGATCGGGATCAATGTCGATCTCACCGCCGCCAAAAACGCGGAGTCCGCCGCCGCGCATCAGGCCGAGTTGTATGCCGCGGTCAACGAGACCGCGCTCGATCTCCTCGCCCGCCGCGGCACCGCCGCCGTGCTGCAGGGGTTGGTCGACCGCGCGGCCGCGCTGCTCGACGCGCCGTCCGTGGAAGTTTCGTTGCTGGAGCAAGGGCTGCTCGTGCCGCGCGCCTGGGTGGGACCGATCCCGGAGGCCGGGCTGAAACCAGCCGGACGCGAAGCCGTGCTCGCGTGGCGCGCGCTCGATACCCGGCAACCGGTGGTGGTGCACCACTACGCCGCCATGGCCGACGGAGTGCAGGCCTATCGTGAGGCGGGCATCCAGGCCGTCGCCGTCTTCCCCATTCTCCAGGAAGGCCGCGCGATCGGCGTGCTCGGGCTCTGCCGCCTCCAGGTGGACCATCCCTTCACTCCGGACGATTTGCAGAAAGGCCGACTGCTCGCCCAGCTCTCCGCGCTGGCCTTGCACAATGCCACGATCTACGAGGACGCCGTGCGCGAGGCCGAGACGAAGACCAGCGCGCTGCGCGAGAGCGAGGAGAAGTTCCGCGGCCTCTTCGATCACGGTCCGACGCCGATGGTGCTCGCCTCGTTCCCCCAAGGCGTCATCGCCGATGTGAACGCCGCCGTGACCATGGTCTTCGGCTATGCCCGTGAAGAGTGCCTCGGGCGCCACGTGCTCGAGACCGGTCTGTGGCCGAGCGAAGCGATCCGTGAGCATCACCTCATCCAGCTCCGCGACACGGGCCGATTGGAGGACGTCGAACTTTCGATGCGCCACCGCGATGGCACGCCGCTGGAGCTGCTGATGCACAGCCGGCTGGTCCAGATCGCCGGCGCGGCTTATTCGCTGAACACCTTCATCGACGTCACCCCGCTCAAACGCACGGAGCGCGCCTTGCGCGAAGGTGAGCAGCGTTTCCACGCCGTCTTCGAGGAAAGTCCGGTGATGATGCTCCTGCTCTCCTACCCCGAGGGCCGCATCACCGAAGTGAACAGTGCGGCGGAGAAAGGCTTCGGCACGCCCCGTGCCGAGTCGCTCGGACGCACCTCGACCGAGATGATGGCCTGGGTGGACCTCGGGGATCGCGAGCAGTATCTGCGCATGTTGATGCGCGAAGGACACGTCGCCGGCTTCGAGGCCCGCATGCGGCGGCGCAACGGCGAGATTTTCCACGCGCTGTTCAGCGGCAGCCTGATCGAGATCGGCGGGCAGCGCTACTCGCTGAATTCGATTCAGGACATCACGGCCCAACGTCTGGCCGAAACCCGGCTCCGACAGGCGCAGAAGATGGAATCGCTCGGCACGCTGGCCGGCGGCATCGCCCACGACTTCAACAACCTCCTCACCGGCATGCTCGGCTCCGCGGAACTCATCCGCTTCGAACTGCCCGCGGAGCACCCCGCGCAGCGCTGGCTCGAGAACATCGCAGCCGGCGGCGCGCGCGCCAAACGACTGGTGCAGCAAATCCTCACGTTCTCCCGGCGCAGCGAGGCGCAGCGCGGCTCGGTCAACCTCGTGCGCGTGGCCGAGGAAGCCATGCGTCTGCTCGGCTCCACCCTCCCGCCGATGGTGCAGATCGAGGTGGCGCTCGACCACGAGAGCCCGCCGATCCGCGGTGACGCCACGCAGCTTCATCAGGTGCTGATGAACCTGTGCACGAATGCCTGGCAGGCGCTGCCCCCGGAGGGCGGACGCATCGGGGTGCGTCTGGAGCGCATGGTCGTCTCCGCCGACTTGCAGCGCGACAACCCGGAGTTGCCGGCCGGTCCGGTCGTGCGCCTCACCATCACCGACAACGGCTGCGGCATCGAGCCGAACGTGCTGCCCCGGATCTTCGATCCCTTTTTCACCACCAAGGAAGCGGGACGCGGCACCGGTCTCGGCCTCGCCGTCGTGGACGGAATCGTGCGCGATCACGGTGGCGCGATCCTCGTGCGGAGCACGCCCCACATCGGCACGGCGTTCGAACTCTATTTCCCCGTCGCCGACGCGCCCGGAGAGGCGCCGGGAACCGTTTCACCTGCCGCCAGCGAAGTGCCTCGGGGCAGACAACAGCGCATCCTCTTCGTCGACGATGATGCCGGCCCCCGCGCCGCGATCGCCGGCATGCTCCGCTATCTCGGGTATGAAGTTACCGCCGTCGGGCATCCCGCGGAGGCGCTCTTGAAATTCACCGCCCAGCCGACGGGTTTCGACCTGTTGCTGGCGGATTACGCCATGCCCGGCATGACCGGCCTCGAACTGGCCCGACAGCTGCGGGAGGTTCACGCCACCCTGCCGATCGTGATCGTCTCCGGCCACCTCGAGGCGGATCAGCGCGCCGAGTCCTCGCGCCTGCGCATTGCCGCGGTGCTCGGCAAACCGCCGGAGATGGCGGAACTGGCGCGCACCGTGGCCACCGCCCTCACGACGCCGTAAGGCGGCGAAGCTACGCCGCGTGGCAGCGGAATTCGTGAGAATTTCGCCGACTCAATGGGCGCGAACGCGAAAGCCTCGCGGCTTCCGCTCCCCGGCAACAACGTGCCACCGAGCGCGCTCGCGGCGCGCGTTTGACCGCAGCCGCCGAAAAGCAAAACGCCGCGGCTGGAGCCGCGGCGTCGGATGCGCAAAAGAATGTTCCAGGCGGACCGTGTGCGCTCAGGCGTTCGCGAGCGCGGGCTGCTTGCTGAGGCTCGCCTTCGCTTCGTCGACGTTCTCGTGGAACGTCCACGAGCGGGTGTCTTCGAAGCCCTTGCACTCGGTGGCGATGACGCTGTTGCCGACGATGGCGAACTGCATGCCGAGTTCGCGGCAGGTCTGCATCGCCTGCACGAGGAGCTTGATCACGCCCATGTGCAGCGTCTTGAGCTGATGCACGTCGATGATGGCCTTGTTGTGGCCGGCGTCGACGGCCTCGGCCATCTTCGGCTTCATGTAGGTGGTGATCTCGGCGATCGTGGACTGCGAGCAGTTGTCCGGCACCTTCATCATCAGGCACTCGCCTTCGATGGCGAAGTAGCGCTGGGACGTGTCGAGGTTCATCGCCTTGGCGATCTTCGACTCGAGTTCGCCCAGATCGATCGGCTTGGTGATGACGGTGGTGAAGCCGACGGTCTGCGCCTGCTGCTGCGGGGCGGTCTCCGTCTTCACGACAAGGCCGAACACGGGCGTGTATTTCGTCTTCACGTTCGTGCGGATGAGGCGGAACAGCGTGAACGCCGCGTCCTCCGCCAACGAGAGCGAGATCATGATCAGGTCCGGCGGCGACTTCGTGCAGAAGTCGATCGCTTCGCCCTGCGTGCTGACGCCGTGAATTTTCCAGGGCGTGTGCTTCAGGCCTTCCTGGATCTGTTGGACGATGGCCGGCTTGTCCTCGACGACGAGGATGCTGGCGGGATCAAAAATGGAGCGGGCCTTCGCGGGACCGTCGGTGAGCGGCTTGAGCTCGATGATGCGACCGGCCTTCTCGACGAGGACGTCCTCCTTGAAGGGCTTCACGATGTAGTCGCGCACGCCGATTTTCGCGATCTTGAGGACGTTGTCGCGGCCGCCTTCAGCGGTGAGCATCATGACGGGAATGCCCTTGAGTTGCGGGTCGGCCTTGAGCTTGGTGAGCATTTCGACGCCATCCATCACGGGCATCGTGACGTCGAGGAGGATGAGGTCCGGCTGCTCCTTCGCCGCGATCGCCAGTCCTTCGACGCCGTTGGCCGCCTCGAGGATCTCGCAATCGTAAGGTTTGAACGCCTTCCGCACGATGATGCGGACGGTCTTGGAGTCGTCGACGGTGAGAACTTTATTGCGCATGGGTGGAGTCGGAAAGCGGTTCAGTTGCCGGTCTTCATGAGGATGTCGGTCACGATCTTGTGACCGCCGCACTCGAAGGAGTAGATGTAGCGTTGGGCGGAGCTGATCGGCTCCACACAGAAATTGCTGCCGCGCAGGATCGACGGGATCGTGAGCATGCAGGGATAACCGGCGTCGCAGAGACCGTTCTTGAACGAGCCGACGCTCATGTTGGTGAGTTCGCCGATGGCGTCGTTGATGACTTCGTCGCCCGCCTCGTCGATTTCGGCTTCGGACATGCCGAGCAGGTGGCAGGTGCAGAGCTTCGCGAATTCGACGGGGAGGTAGAGATAGATGAGGCCATTGGCGTCACCGATGAAGCCGACGGTGCCGACGACTTGCGGAGTGCATTGCGCACCCTCGACGGGGATCGGCGGCCAGCTGGCATTCGAGCCTTGCGTGGCGGTCGTCAGAAGCTCCGAGGTCTTGCCGAGCATCGTTTTAAAAACGTCGGCGATCGCTCGGGTGATATTCTCGCGGACGAGGGACTCGGAGATTTCCTGGGTAGCGGGCATGGTAAAAATGGGGGCTCAGGCCGGGCGCGGCTGTGAGAGCTATCGGCGCATCCGCTGGGGGACTTTACGCAAAAATGCGCGGAAGTGCGTGCGGACAAACGGCAGCGGCATGCCGTGCTATCGGCACAGGCACGCGTGGCTGAAGTGCGAGCAGCGGACCAAACGCGGATAAGGGCAGCCGGATTGCTCGGATGCGTGGCGCGCGAGCGCGCCACCGACCCCGTTTCGCACTCTCGCCGGTGCGCGCTTGCCGCGCCACAGGAGAAGAGCCGGCATGCGCGCTCATCGTCGATCCAAGCCCAGCCGACTCACGTCGGCTGCTACGAGAGACGTCCGCGGGAGGCGTTGGCTATTCGCCGGCGGCGTCGGCGCCGATTTCGATCGGATCGCCGGCGTCGCGGTATTCCTGCAGCTTGTTGCGCAGCGTGCGGATGCTGATGCCGAGCGCTTCGGCGGCCTTGGTGCGATTGCCACCGGTCTGCTGCAGCGCGGCCTTGATCGCCTGCTTTTCCAGCTCCGCGATCGTGAGCACTTTGCCCTGCGCGTCGGTGGTCGACACGGCGGACGCGGATTCCATCGGAGCGGCTGAACCTGCGAGCTTCTGCTCGAAGTCGAAGGGAACGCTCGAGTTCAACAAGGCCTCGCCGGACGAGGTGACACTGCCGACCAGCGGCAGGCCGAGAGCGGCGGCCGACACCGCCCGGCCTTCCTCGGTGAGAATGACGGAGCGCTCGATCGTGTTCTGCAGTTCGCGGACATTGCCCGGCCAGCGGTAGCCGAGCATCGCACTGCGCGCGGACTCGGAAAAACCGGCCACCTTGATGCCGAACTTGCGCGCGAAGCGGGCGAGAAAGTGATCCGCGAGCGGCAGGATGTCCTCGGCGCGCTCGCGCAGCGGCGGCACGTGCACGGGAAAGACGTTCAGCCGGTAATAAAGGTCCTGCCGGAACGCGCCTTTCTCGACGTAGCTGAGGAGGTCGCGGTTGGAGGTGGCGAGAATGCGGACGTTGACCTTGATCGTGCGATTGCCGCCGACGCGCTCGAACTCGCGCTCCTGGAGCACGCGCAGAAGCTTGGCCTGCAAATTGGCGGGGATTTCGGAGACTTCGTCGAGCAGCAGCGTGCCTTGGTTGGCGAGCTCGAAACGGCCCTCGCGCCGGTCGGTCGCACCGGTGAACGCGCCGCGCTCGTGGCCGAAAAATTCGCTCTCGATCAGGTTTTCAGAAATCGCGGCGCAGTTGACCTTGATGAACGGGTTCTGGCGGCGGGGGCTGCGGCGGTAAAGCTCGCGGGCGACCATTTCCTTGCCGGTGCCGTTCTCGCCGGTGATGAGCACGGTGGCGTCGGTCGGCGCCACGCGTTCGATCAGCTGGCGCAGGCGGAGCATCGTCGGGCTCTTGCCGATGAGATTGCCGTCCTCCTCGCCCTGTTGGTCGCTCAGCAGCTTGTTGACCTGGAGCAACTGGCGGTAGGACTGGCCCTTCTTGATGATGATATCGATCTGCGAGGGCGTGAAAGGCTTCAGCACGTAGTCAAACGCCCCGGCGCGCATGCAGGACACCGCCGACTCGATCGAGCCGTAACCGGTCACCATCACGACCAGCGGGCGCTCCGGGAGCGTGGCGAGGCGTTCGAGAAATTGCTGGCCGTCGCCGTCCGGCAGGCGGATGTCGAGCATCACCAGGTCGAACGACTCCTTCGTGAGCAACGCCTCGGCCTGCGCGAGGGTTTCGGCGCTGGCCACGGAGAACTTCCGGCGCGTGAAGATCTCCGTCTGGAGATTTCGCACGACAGGCTCGTCTTCGACGATAAGGACTTTCTCGAACGACATGGAGGGCGGGGCGCGGGCCGGGGTTCAGTTGAGAACCTTCCAGCTAAAGAAGCCCGCGCAGCGGTTCAAACCAATCCTGCGGTCATGCCGCGGCAACTTCCATCAGCCGGCGCACGCGGTCGATGACCTCCGAGGGCGCGTAAGGTTTCGGCAGGTATTCGACAAAGCGATCGCGCTCGAGCGGAGCGACGCCGCGCCCGGAGACGCTCCCGCTCGTTACCAACACAGGCAAATGAGGCACGCGGGTCCGGAAGCGGGCGCACAGCTCGCGACCATCGCCATCCGGCAGGCGGCAATCCGCCAACACGAGCAAAACCTCCCCGGCGCGCTCGGCGAACACCCGCTCGCCACTCGCGCTGTCCGCACACCAGATGACTCGCAGCGACAGCGATTTGAGCAGCGCGGTGAGCATGCTCGCGATGATTTCGTTGTCTTCCAGCAGGAGGACCGCGTTGCGAGGCGACCCATCAAACGGAAGCGAAGACTGAGACGAGATTTCGCGCATGCAGCAGGACTCACAGCCAATCGGCCCTATCGCCGGCGGCGAGCTTTCTTTCGCGGAAAATTTTCTCAAGTCCTCCCCGGATGTGCCGAAATATCCCCCGGAGAACCTCCGCCCATGCACACTCGCCTGCTTTCCTTCCTCGCCGATTTCGAACGCGCCCTGGCCGCCGACGATCCGGCTCCGCTCGACGGCTCCTGGGAAACGACGCGCACGGTCAACTATCATCTCGGCCTCGCGCGCCTGAACTTGAATGTGCGCACCAGCGGCAATTTCGTGAGCCGCGGCCAAGTGCTGCTCCAGAGCTATCAACTCGCCGACGGCACGCCGTGCCTGAAGGCCGCCCTGTCGTGGGTGGGCACCGAAAACAACCTCACCCGCGCGATCTACTCGAAGCCCGACGTGAACTGGACGAGCGAGGCCCGCAAGGTCGCCGCCGAGTGGATGGCCGGCATCCCTGAAAACGTGGACGTCGGCACCGGCGCGCTCGCCGCGGTGGTCTGAACCACCCGCGCGCCGCCCTGTATTCTGCCTCGATCACCGAAGGCCTCCCGCGGGAGGCCTTTTCTGTTTTCGGACGGAAGAATGGCTCAAGGTGGCGGGAGCTTCCCGCTCCCTTCTCCGACCGGCGCCGCCCGAATGCGACCGGGTGCGCGAACGCACGGCACCACCATAAAAAAGGCCGGTCGCAACCGGCCTCGAGCTTCACGCCGCGGTATTGAGCCGCGATTCGACGGGCGTCGCCCCGCCGTAAACCGGCGCGACGCGGGAGAGCCGCACGCGCGCCTCGTCGATGCGACGCAACTCACCTTGCAGGCGCGCGAGATGCGCATCGAGCAGCACGGCATTGCGCCGGCGCTGCGCGACGAGTTCCTCGACGCGCGGACGCAGCGAGGCCACGCCCGGGTCGACCGCCAGCGAACACAGTTTCTCGACGAGCGGTGCGGCCCGTTCGGAAATTTGCACGGCCTCCACCAGATCCAGCGAACGCAACAGCACCGCCTCCTGGCTCGCGAAATCCTCGAGGGCGCAGAGCAGGCGCTGGGCGGTCTGGAGCGGTGTTTCCATGCTTCAGGCGACGCCGCGAACGCTTTCGGGGGCGCTGCGATCGTGCTTCGCGAGCATTTCGGCCCACGCGTTGCGCACCTCGCCGAGCAGGCGCTCGACCTCGATGATCGGCTCCTCGCTCTTGCGCAGGTTCGCCTCCATGAGGCGACGGAGGTAATAGTCGTAGAGCCGGTGCATCTCGCGGGCGAACTTGCCGTCGCCGGCGTCGAGATTGAGCGTGCCCTGCAACTCGGAAATGATCGCCTGCGCCTTGAGGAGCTGGGTGTTGATCACTTCGAAGCGGCGGGGATCGTCGACGCCGAGGGCGAAGCCGCCCCGGGCACCGTTGAGGGCGCGCAGGGCGCCATCGTAAAGCATCAACACGAGCTGGCCGGGGCTGGCGGTGAGCACCGCGTTGGAGCGGTAGGTCCGCGCGTAATCTTGGGCAACCATGGTGGTGAGGCTCAGGATACGTCTTCGGTGAGATCGGGCGACTTCAAGAGTGCCTGGCCGACCTGGCGGAGAATGTCCTTGGACGGATAATCCGGGTCCGCGGCGAGTTCTTTGCCGCGGGCCACGACTTCCGGACGGATCTCCGGATGGGCCGCGAGCGCGGCCCGCAAGGTGGCGGATTGTTCGGCAGAAAAACGATCGGCGCCAGGACCGCGCACGACGGGTTTTTGCGGGACCAGCGACACAGCGTCCGTTCGTGCCGTCCGGTCGGAGGGAGAAGTGGAATGGATCATGGACTCAGCGTTGAAGTGAACGGTCAGCCGCTGATAAGGGCCAGGGAACGCCGTTGGTTGATAGGGTCATATCGTCTTGGCGGGCGAAATCTTTAGAGTGAAAGTGCAAACGGCCCGCGACTTTAGCGGGGTGGCAAGGTGCGGAACATTTCGCGGGCCGCAAAGGCCGCGTAACGGGTCGGGCTGAGCAGCGTGCCCGGACTCAAATCGACCGGCCCGCGCCCCTGGGCGCTCTCCACCGGCAACCGGCGTGCGCTGTTGGCCACGGCCGGGTCGCTGGCGGAGATGATTTCGTCGAACGTCCAAAGCAGACGCACCTCGCGCACCGTGGCCAGTTTGCCACGCAGGCCGATCGTTTGCGGGCGATAGGGCTGATAGGCGGTAACATCGATGAAGAGCACCGCATCGACCGCGTAACGCGCGGCGAGTTGCTCGATCATCCCGTGCGGCAAGGCTACCGAGGATGTGAATTCCGGCGCCCCAAACAAACGCTGGCACTCCGCACGCGGCAGCGACACCACCTCGAATCGTTGCTGCTCCTGCAAAGCGGTCGTGATGACGCCGTCGAGCCGGGCGGCCGTCTCCTCCGGAGCGACGGCCCCGACCGCGACCGGCAGCACGAGCACGCGCCGCACGTCGGCCGGCAGGCGCTTCTCGGCCGCGAAGTTCGTGGGCGTGTAGAACGGACCGTAGCGCACCGGATCGTTGAGATCCGGGGTGAGCTCGCAACCGGCGAGCCACAACGTCGCCGCGAGCGGCAGGAGAAGGCGGAGACGGCTCATTTGGAGGAGGACGAGCTGAAGGCGTTGGTGATCGCGCTGCTCTGCTGCTGGATCTTGGCTTGGGCGCTTTCCATCGCGATGAAGCTCGCCGTGAGGCGCTCCTTCTGGGCATCGATCTGCCGCTGCACGTCCTCGATCTGGCGGTCGAGCCGGGTGTTGCTCGTCGTGAGGCGGGTCTGCTGATCGTCGCTCGACTTGCCCATCCGATCGAGGAGGGTCGTGAGTTTCGCGACGAACCCCGTCGAACTTTTCTGGAAAAACGCTTCGACGTCGGCCGGCTTGTCCCGCAGCGCCGCGGTGAGTTTCGTCTCGTCGCCGATCTTCAGCTGACCGCTGGTGCCGTTGAAATCGATGCCGAGGTGCTCGAGTCGTTGAATCGTGCCGGTGACACCGCTCACGGCCGCGAAGGCGCTCGAACGCAACTGATCGGCCCACGCCTGGACCTCGCGATTGGCGGTGAGCACGGACGCGGTGACCTTGCCGTTGCTCGTCGTGATCTTGGTCTTTTCGTCGATGTAGCTCTGGACCGCGTTGAACGCGTCGACGAAGGACTTGATCTTCGTCCGCATTCCCTCGGTGTCCGCATTCACGGTGATCGTCTGCGTCGTCTCGCTGTCGACCTTGAGGGTCAATCCGGCGATGCCGGTCACGGCCTCGTCGAGCGTGTTGCCGGTCG
Organism: Candidatus Didemnitutus sp.; assembly: GCA_041906465.1. Classification (GTDB taxonomy): domain Bacteria; phylum Verrucomicrobiota; class Verrucomicrobiia; order Opitutales; family Opitutaceae; genus Didemnitutus. Next base: position 355,482 of record JAYRJE010000005.1, read on the forward strand.
AGGTGAGCGTGGGGCCGCCGTCGATGGAAAACTCCGCGTTCTTGCCGCGCGCCAGCGTCCCGGAAGTCAGCCCGAGCGCGCCGAGCAGGCCGCCCGCGCCCTCGCTCACGGTCACCCCGAGGTCGCCGCTCGCGTTGTTGGTCAACACGACCCGGTCGGACGCCGAATCGTAGCTCGCGGTCACGCCGGCGGTGGAGGCGTTGATGCGCTTGAGCACGGTGGTGAGCGAGTCGGTGTTGACGTTGTAGCTGATGCTGACGCCGTTGATCGAAAATGCCCCTGCCCCGCTGCCGTCGACGGCGGTGACCGCGGTGCGCAAGCCGGAGGAGGCGAGACTGGCCGTGGTCTTCAGCGCGCCGAGCGCGCCGGAACTCGTGACGGTGTCGCTGCCGTTGTTCGCCAGCTTGAGGACGCGCAGGAGATTCGAAGTGTCGTTGGCGGCGCCGAGCGTGATCGGGCTGTTGCTCGCGCTGGTGAGCGTGATCTTGTCCGTCGTGTGATCGTAGCTGGCGGTGACGTCGTTGCCCGTCGCGGTGGCGATGGCGTCGAAAACGCCCTTGAGCGAGTCGGTGGTGGCGATCGTGACCTGCTTGCCGTTGACGGTGAAGGTGCCCGCGGTGGGCGCGGCACCGGTGCGCAGATTGGCCAGCGTGAGGCCCGAGACGTCGTCGCTGGTGTGGAGGCCGCCGGCGATGTCGGCCGCGCCGTTCAGCTTCGCCGCCGTCGCCAGCTGGCTCACGGCGATGCGATAACTGCCTGTCGCGGAGCCCGCGGTCGAGGCGAGTGTCCATGTCGAGCCGCTGGTGGACGAACTCACCGTGCGAGCGGAGAAAACGGAGACGTCCTTCAACGCGGTCGCGGAGGCGGAGAGCGCGGTGAGCTTGGTGCCGAGCGTGTTCAGCGCACTGACCTGTTGCGTGTTGGTCGCCTGCTCCTTCTGGAGCCGCGTCACACGCGTCTGCTCGACATCCATGAGCTGCTCCACGAGCGACTTCCAGTCGAAGCCCGAAGCGAGTCCTGAGAGTGATATGCCGGCCATAGCGAGGTGTCGGGCGATAATTGCCCAATCCTTCATCGGCCGTTCCGGCAAAAAGTTAAATCAATCTGCGGAAAACAGAAAATTTTTGCCCGGCAAATTTTGACCGGTCGAAAACGCGATTTTCCGAGTGAAGCGCGCAACCTGCCGCCGCACGGCAAAAGGTGCCCGGAAATTTTTTCCTGCACGCAACCGGCTAAATTTTCCGCACGCCGCGCCGTTACTTCACCTGCCGCGAATCAGAAACAAGGCCGGACCGCTCCGGGGCCGCTAACCTGGAGCCGAATGCGACACGGACGTCGCACTCTAAAATCAAGGAAGATACCATGTCAGTCGTCATCAACTCCAACTTCGCCGCGACCGTCGCGTCGAACAACCTGGCCGCTTCGAACGATATGCTCCAACGGAGCCTGAATCGTCTGTCGAGCGGTTCCAAAATCGTTAACCCCGCGGACGATGCCGGCGGTCTCGCCGTCTCGATGAAGTTGTCCGCTGCCGCCAAGCGCTCCGCCGCGGCCAACACCAACATCGGTAATTCGATTTCCTTCCTGCAGTCGCAGGACGGCGTGCTCAAGGTCACCGGCAAGGTCCTCGAGCGCATGGGCGAACTCAAGACGCTCTACTCGGACCCGACCAAGAACTCCTCGGACCTCGCCAACTACGACGCGGAGTTCACGCAGCTCCAGTCCGAACTTTCCTCGCTGGTCAGCGAGAAATTCAACAGCAAGAGCCTGTTCGGCGCCGCGCAGACGGTGCAGGTCTCCGAAGACGGCATCCAGACGGTCGCCCTGTCCTCGAAGGACCTCGCCAGCTCGGCCTCGGGCGTCGGCGTGCTGACCTCGTCCGCCGCCTCGGCCAACCTCGGTGCGGTCCAGCTCTCCGAGATCACGGACGCGATCCAACGCGTCGCGACGATGCGCGCCACCAACGGCGCCGAGCAGAGCCGCCTCGGTTTCGCCGCCGAAGTCCTCACGGTCAACAAGGCCAACATCGAGGCCGCCAACAGCCGCATCACCGACGTCGACGTCGCCAGCGAGTCCACGCAACTCGCCCGCTACAACATCCTCGTCCAGTCCGGCACGGCGATGCTCAGCCAGGCGAACCAGAGCGCGCAGATCGCGCTCAAGCTCTTGGGCTGATCGCCTCCCCCGTTAGGTAGTCCGCGGCGGTCGGACTAGTCCCCCGACCCCGCGTGTGTCAGAGCGGTTGTCTATATGTCTTTCCCACCGGCGCGCCTGATAGCCGCGCCGTCACTTTGAAGCACTAGCCTCAAACGGCGCGGTCCGGAGCCGTCTCAAACCGGACCCGTGGCGACGACGGAAGGTCGCAAAGATCAAGGATAGATACCATGTCAGTCGTGATTAATACCAACTACGCGGCCACCGTTGCCTCCAACAACCTCGCCGCCTCGAACGGAATGCTGCAAAAGAGCCTCAACCGGCTCTCCAGCGGTTCGAAAATCGTCAACCCCTCCGATGATGCCGGCGGTCTCGCCGTGTCGATGAAGTTCCAGGCTGCCGCCAAGCGTTCCGCCGCGGCATCCGCGAACATCGGCAATGCCGTTTCGTTCCTGCAGACGCAGGACGGCGTGCTCAAGGTCGCGGGCAAGGTGCTGGACCGCATGAGCGAACTCAAGACGCTCTACTCCGATCCCACCAAGAACTCGTCCGACCTCTCGAACTACGATGCGGAGTTCACCCAACTCCAGTCGGAGCTCACGTCCCTCGCTGGTGAGAAATTCAACAGCAAGAGCCTGTTTGGCGCGAGCCAGACGGTTCTGGTCTCGGAAGATGGCGGCCAGGACGTCGCCCTCTCCTCGAAGGACCTCGCCAGCTCGTCCGCTGGTGTCGGTGTGCTCACGTCGTCCGCGTCCTCGGCGAATCTCGGCGCAGTCCAGCTGTCCGAGATCACCGATGCGATCCAACGCGTCGCGACGATGCGCGCCACCAACGGTGCCGAGCAAAGCCGCCTCGGGTTCGCTTCGGAAGTTCTGACGGTTAACAAGGCCAACCTTGAGGCCGCCAACAGCCGCATCACCGACGTCGACGTGGCCGAGGAAAGCACGCAACTCGCGCGCTGGAACATCCTCGTCCAGTCCGGCACGGCGATGCTCGCTCAGGCGAACCAGAGCGCTCAGGTCGCTCTGCGCCTCATCGGCTAAACCGGCTAAGTTCTAGTGGTTGTTCTGATTCGCCCAACCCCCCGGCCGCTCGCAAGAGCGGCCGGGCTAGGGGCGGCGGGCGAAGCACCACCGGGACCATCCGGCGGCCTGGGGCCCCTACAGTCCTCTATCCGCAAAAAGACCCCGGAGTTCCCCTCCGGGGTCTTGTTGTTTTCAGAAATCGCCGCCTCGGGCCCCCACCCGCAACCGTCCTTGGAGGGCGGCGCTCCGTCGCCGCCGCAAACGTCCGAGGTGCTGATGGAGCCGCGTGATCCCGAATCGACTCGGATCAGTTTTAGCGCACCGCCTCGAGCGCCGCACCCATCTGCGCACACTCGTCGATCAGCCCGCGCCAGAAATCCGCATCGCCCTCGATCGGCGGCAACAGGTGCGGCATCAACTTCAGCGCAAATCCACCGAGTGCGCGCCCGACCGCCGCGTCCGCCAGCAACGGCCGCAACGCCGCGGCCCCGCCCTCTGGCCCACGCGCCGCCAGCGCTGAACGCGCCGCCGGCAGCACCGACCGCACTCGCTGACCGCACGTGCGCAACTCCGCAAAGGCGATCGTCGCCGCTCGCTCAGCAGCCGCGTCGATGCGACCACCGCTGTCGAGCACAGCCAGCCGCTCCGCCTTCGCGCCCGCCACACTCGGCGCCGGCGCGATCCAGTCCGCGGGCTGCACCGCGGGCGCATTCGCAAAGCGCGCGCCGCGATCGTTCACATTGATCACCGTGCCCACCGGGAAATTCGCCAGCCGCGCATTCAACGCCCGCCAGTCGCCCGGCGCATGCGTCGGCACCGTCGCCGTCCAGTTACCGGGAACCTCGGGACACGCCTGGGCCGCATCGAAACCCGAGCGCGCATAGATCGTCGCATCCACGGCACCCGTGTGCCGCTGCGTGCCGCTCAACGCCAAGTCGAGACCGAACAGATAAATCGGCGCGCACCCGAGCCAGCGCGCCAGTTCCAGCGCACTCACGCCGCAATTCTCCGCTCCCGCCAGCGCCGGCGCCGGCACACCGCGCGATGCGAGCCAGTCGGTCGTGATCTGCCGGCTCGAGACAAAATGAATCCGCTCCTCCCCCACCTGTGTGCTCCAATTCGGCGGACTCACCGCCGTCAGCACAACGCGCCCCGGCAACTCGCCACTCTCGGGCAGGCACTTCTCCGGCACTTTCGCCACGTCGATCGACACCGCAAAATCCACCGCCACACCGTGCCGCGCCAGCGTGCGCAATGCCGAATCGGCCGCGAAAACCACACATCCCTCCTGCCCCGCCGCCAGCCGCGGCGCCGAGACATCGAGGGAAGGCCCGGCGCCACACACCGCCGCGGACAAACCGGCGAGCGCATTCTTCCACGCGAGCGGCAACGGCCGCCGCGCGTAGCGCGGCAGATTCGCGAGCACGTGACGCTGCCACGCCAAACCATCCTGCTGACGCGTCACTCGTGCCCGATGCTGTTCGCGCAACTCAGCCAGCGTCAGCGCCACGCAGGACGGATGAGCGCACGCTTCCCCGCCCAACCCGGCCGGCGCGACAAACACCGAGGGCAACCGCCGAGCATCCAGGCGCGCGAACCGCAGCAGCGCCTCGGTCCATTGCGCGTCCGACCCGCTCTCTGCTCGGAAAAGCTGAATCCGCTCCGGCGCAACCGGCGGCATTCCCGCCAGGATTTCCCCCTCCGTTGCACACCACAGCATCGCGCGCATTCCGCTCAAACGCGCGTGCCATTCCGGCTGCACGGCACCGAACACGACGCAGGTCGTCGCGCCGGCGTATTCCTGCACGAGGGCTGCCCCAGTCTGTCGGTCCGGCACGCTCACGTCATCGCGACCGCTGGCACCGCGGATTTCCGCGCGACCGCCAACAACTCATCGAACACCGCCTCGATCCGGTCCACCGACGCTTCCGTCGTGAACTCGAAGGCCCGCGCCTGACCCGCGAGCGCGATCTGCTCCGCCGCCGCCGGATTCTGCTGCACCGCGGCGAGACGTTCCGCCAACGCGAGCGCGTCGCCGCCCTTGAAGAGCAGACCGGTTTTGCCGTGCTCGACGATCTCGCTGGCCCCGCCGCTGCCGCTCGAGATCACGAGCAGGCCCGCCGCCATTGCCTCGATTTGCGTCTTGCCGAACGGCTCTTCGAACACGCTCGGGAAAACGAGCACGTTGCTGCGCGCGTAGAGCGCGGCGAGTTCCGCTTTGCCGAGGAAGCCCGGGAAATGCAGCCGGTCGAGGAAGCCGTGCTCCGTCGCGACCGCGCGCATCGACTCCAGATACTCCGGCCGCGTCGTGTCGCCCGCGAGCGTGCACTCGAAATCGATCCCGGCACGCGCGAGATGCGCGAGGGCATTCACGAGCACATGCGCGCCCTTGTAAGGCATGAGCAGGCCGGCGAACGCGATCTGCAGGCGGTGGCGCTGCGGCGTCCACGCGCGGAAATATTCCGTCAGCGGCGAGCCCGGCGGCACGACTTCGTAGCGCGAGATGGGATAATTCTTCGCGCGAATCCCCTCGTTCACCCACGCGCTGCAGCCCGCGAGACAGAACAGCGGACCTTGCGGCGACTGCGCGGGCTCGTAGCCGGGAAACGCGTTGCCGAGGCGATGCAGCACCGGAATGCCGCGATCGAGCGCGACCTGGATGAAGAAATGCCCGACGAAATCCAGGTTGCCCGCCATGATCGCGTCCGCACCGAACTCCTCGATCTCGCGCATGATCGTCTGATGATTCTGCCGCGCGATGGCCTTGCGACGCTCCATGTCCGGCTCGGCCACGACCGTGCCGTCGACCCAGTCCCCGAACAATTTCAAGGAACGGCGCACGTTCATCTCGAACGCCTCGTGCTCCGGTGTCGGCTTGCGCAGCAGATGCGGCATGTCCGCCGTGAGCACGCGCACGGCGTGGCCGCGGGCCAGCAGCTCGCGAGAGAATTCCCACACCGTCCGGCCGTAACCGCCCATCTCCTGCGGCGGCAGCAGATTCGTCACGACCAGGATGCGACGCGGGGTCGCAGTCGGATCGCGCGGCGTCCAGCCCGCGCGAGCGCGGTAAACCTGGATCTGCGGATCGTCGAGCACGCCGTGCGACTCGAGCTGCCTCAGCGCATCCGTCGTCTGCTCCGTGCCACCGCTCAAGCGATGCGCTTCCGCGACCGCGAGGTAGGCGGCCGACAATTTGCCGTCGTCGAGCGCCGTCGCGGCGAGTTCGAGGTAGGCATTCAGATTATTGCGATCTTCCGCGACCCGCTGGCGCGGCGTGAGTGGTTCCGGCTCCGTCGCCGGAGCGACCGATGCGCTCGCGTCGAACTCCCGCGCCGAGCGACCTTCGGCCGCCGCAACGAGAATCTGGTGCAGACGCGTCAGCGAGTGCTCGCGCGAATAGTGCGCGACGACCCGCTCGCGGAACGATGCGCCGAGCGTTGCCGCCAGTTCCGTGTCCTGCGCGAGGCGCAGCATCGCTTCCGCCATCGCCGCCACGTCCTTTTCGGCCACGAGAAAACCGTCCACGCCCTCACGCACCGCGTCAGGAATGCCTGCGTGGCGCGTCGAGACGACCGGCAGGCCATGCGCGCCCGCCTCGAGAATCGCGAGCGGCAGCCCTTCGCTGTCGCCGTTCGCCGCAACCATGCTGTGCTGCACAAACGCGCGACTCGCCGCCATGCGCCGCGACACTTCTTCGCGCGACTGCACGCCCGCAAACGTGACCGCATCAGCGAGACCGTTTTCGGCCGCCCACTTCTGGCAGGCACCGAGCAACGGTCCGTCGCCGATCATGACGAGGCGCGCTTCGGGCACCGCGCGATGCACGGCGGCGAAAGCCCGCAAAGTCAGGTGCGGCGCCTTCTTCTCGACGAATCGTCCCACCGCCACGAAATGTGGCGGCACCTTGGCTGGCTGCGCGAGAGCGGGCAGCTCGACGGCGACGCCGTAGGGCGCGAGCCACGTGCTCTCCGCGTTCGCGCCGAGTTGGAGCAATTGCGTGTGCATCGCGCGCGAGACCGCGAGCACGCTGGCCGCGGAGCCGAAAAACTTCCGGTAGTGCGGCAGCCAGTTTTCCAGCAGCTCGCGCCCGAACGCGTCGACACCGTGGAAGTGCACCACGAACGGCAATTGCGCCTGCGCGCACGCCTCGTGCACGAACGCGCCCATCAGCCCCGTCTCGACCAGCGCCGCTTTTGCGCCGGCGCCGCGGAGGAATTGCGCGAGGCCCACCGTGTATTCGGCCCACAGCTCCGCCGTGATCGGCGCTTTGGTCGCGAGCGTCGTCTGGATCTTTTGCTCGGTGGCCGCGGGCAGCACGGATTTGCCGCCGCACACGAAGCGCGGGAACGGGTAGCCGTAGACGAGCGTGAGGTTCGAACTGAGAAAGTTGACGTGATCCTCGACGAACGTCTCCGAGTAGTTGAACTCGTGCGAGCGCACGAGCACCACCGGCAAATCGCCGACCGTCCGCCGCTCGGGCGCGGCAGCTTGGGCGGCCGGCACGTGCGCGAGGCCGGTCCAACCGGTCGCCATCGTGTTGCCCGCCTTCGGATCGGTCGGGAGTTGGTCGGTGCGGACGAGCTCCTGAAAGAGCGGCCAGAGTTCGCGCGCCATCTTCTGACGGACATCGTTGGCCAGCGGCGCGCGCTTCAGCCAGAGACCGATCATCTGCGCGAGACTCGCGTTCCAGCCACCGAGCGCCTGCAGCTTCACGTCAGCGAACCCGGCTTCCGCGAGCAGTTTCTCGAGTGCAAACGGCGTGTAGCGGAAGAAGTCCCACGGCGCATCATGCAGCGGCCAGATGTAAGGCACCGTGAAGAACAGCACGCCACCGGGCTTGAGCACGCGGCGCGCTTCCTTGAGCACCACCCACGGCTCGGGACAGTGCTCGAGCACTTCGGTGAGCATCGCGCTGTCGACGGATGCGTCTGCGAGCGGAATTTTTCGTCCGTCCCAGCGCAGGTCGACGTCGGCGCGATAGATCGCCGAGCCTTCGAGATCGAGGCCGATGTAGCGTGTGAGGCGCGGCGCAGTCTGCCGGATGATGTCGCGATAAGGCATCACGCCGCAACCGATGTCGAGGAACACGCCGTGAAATTGCGGCGCCGCCTGCTGCACCGCCCGCAGGATCGACGCGCGCGTCCAGTAGAGGTCGACGTTGTTGAGCTCGAGCGGCGGATTGGTGAACGGGTGCGGGGCGGCGTGGCTCATGACAGGTTTCGGCAGGCGGCGGTCTTCGCGCGCGATGCCTTTCGGATTCGGGCGCACGGGCGGGAGTTTAAATTCGGCGGGGATTTCAACGGCCCGGCGCTCGCGCGGCGCCGCGACGATCAGGCCGTTGAGGAACGCCACCCAATTGTCCGCATTCGCCTCGACGGAGAAACGCTGCTCGATCGACGCGCGGGCGGCGCGCGAGCAACGCGTCCAGAATTCGCGGCCGGCGATCAGTTTCGAAGCGGCGGCCACGAAATCGGCGTCACGATTATCGACCAGAAGGCCGTTTTCGCCGTGGCGGATAAGCTCCCCCACTCCACTGCGAATGCGCGTGCACAGCGGCACGAGTCCGCACGCCATTGCCTCCATCAGCGCGATCGGAATGCCTTCGTAATCGCTGAGCAGCACGAACGCCTGACTCGCGAGCATCACCGCCTGCACCTGTTCGGACGGTAGATTGCCGAGGAGCTTGATGCGGTTTCCGAGCTTGGCTTGCGCGATCAATTTCTCGACCGCCGGGCGGGCGGAACCATCGCCGCAGATCGTGAACTCCGCGGCCGGATGGCGCCGCAGCACTTTGATCATGGCGGCGACCGTTTCGGAAATGCGCTTCTGCTCCTCGACGAGCCGGCCAACGTAAACGAAGCGGAAAGGCTGTGCTGCATACTCGGCCGCTTTCGCCGGCACGGGCGCGCCGCACGGAGCGAGCATGATCTGAGTTGCGCCGCAATCGACCTCCCGGAGGGCCGCAGCCTGAAATTCCGAAACCGTGACCACGCCCGAGAGGTAACGGCCGTTCCGCGCACGGATGAATTCGTCGACCAAATCGCGGTGAAAATCGTCGTCCGAGTGCAACACACCGACCGTCGGAATGCCTGTCGCACGCACGTGCTCGGCCGCGAAATAACCTTGGACGTTGAGATTCGGCACGAAGACGTCGCACGGCTGCGCCTGCACATGACGCAGGATCGTGCGCATCATGTCCTCGGTGTGGGCGAACGGTGCCTCGTCGACCGGCACGCCCGCGGCGCGCAGGCGCTCCGCGATCGAGCAGGCGCCCGCCTGTGTCATGAACATCAGCACGCGCGGTGCAAAGCCGCGCGCCTTCAGCGCGGGCAGCAGCCGCGTCAGCCAGATGTTGGGCCCGTTCACTTGCCCGGGCCCGTGAGCGAGAAAGAGGATGCGTTGCGCTTCGCCCGCGGACGGCGTCGCCGGCTGCGCGGGAACCGAGTTCACCGGCCCGCAGATCGCGTCGATGAGTTGGCGCGCATTCGCATTATCCGCGTGAAAGGCCAGCTCGCGTTCGGCCGCTTGCTTCGCGTCGTCGAGCCTCCCGGCTTTCACGTGGCACTGGGCGAGACCGAGGAAGGCGTTTAGCGGCACCTTCCCGCGCGCCACGAACGAATCCAGCGCGAGCGTGAGTCGGGCGATATCGCCGCGCGCGAGCGCCGCGTTGAACTCCGCCATCAGTTGGGGCAGGAGCAGGCCATCGGCGCTGTTTTTCGGCGCCCATTTCCGCTTCGAGACCGGCTTCAACCGCCAACCCAGCAACTCGGCGATTTCTTCGGGTGCACGTCGGTGCGGCTCGCCAATCACTGCGCCGCCCACGTCCGGGCGCGCGACGGCGTCCTCCGGCGCGCAGAACAAGAACGGATAAAGTTCGCGCAACCGGGCGTCCCGTTCGCGCATCTGCTGGACATTCTCGGCTTCGGAGCGACGCGCGAGCGTCGGATCGAGCAGACCGACCTGGTTCCAGTTCACATCGCGGTCGCCGTCGTGCCAGAAGACTTTGCAGCCGCAGTAGAGCGCATAGAAAATGTGGGAACCCGCCGTGTTCGTGACCACGTATTCGAACGAACGCAGGATGCGCTGCATCCGACGCAGGGCGTTCGCGTCGTGAATCCACGCGCCGGTGATCCAGGGCACGCCGTTGTGCTCGTAGGCGTTGATCCAGTTGCCCAGCAGCACATCGCTCGCGCCCACGCAACCGGCCACCACGTCGAAACGGTCCCGCAGGCCCGCAACAATGCGCGGAAACTCGAGGTCCCTGGAGCGACCGTCGACCGGATTGACCTTCGGATCGAAAAGCGAGAACCACGGAGTCGAGTGCGTGGCGAAGGCCAGCACGCTGCGCGGCATGCGCGGGATATCGGTTTCCTGCTCCTCGTAAAGGAACGGCAGCCCGACGGCATGCGCGCGCGTGTAGCCCGCTTGGCGGAGGAAATTCTGCGCCCGCTCCGTTTCGACCAGGATTGTCCGATCGCGGCCTGAATTCGGGAACTTGTAGTTCAGGACATCCGTGAACACCGCCACGTCGCTGCCGGTCTGACCGATGTCGCAGACGCCGTGGTTCCAGTTGATTGTCGCGTAGGTCTCCAACGGCCTCGCCAGGCCGAGCCGCCGAGCCAGCATCCAATTCGCCCCGTAGGACTCGATCTCGCCCCAACGACGCTCGAAGGGTTCCAGTGCAGGCAGACGTCCAAGCGCCGGCGTGATCTGCCGCTGCAATTCAGGCACCGACGTGTGGCTGGCAGGCGCAGCGGGAATCATGCGCGGGCGACCGCCGGTAGCGCGGCAAATATTGCTGGGCAAAAGATCACGCCGCCCTGCAAAGCAATGCGTCTGCCAAATACGCCGTCACTCGCGCTAACACTTACCCGCTAGGCGGTTATCAGCTTCGTCGCCCAGCAGTAGCGTGAGTTGGCAAATCTTGCCCGCCCCGTAGCGCGGCCCTCAGCGGATCTCGCGGAGGCAGCAGAACGCCTCGGCCGCCAGCACGCCGGCAGCCGCACCACGAAAATGCGCCTGCGCACGCAGCGCTTCGGGCGAGCGGGGATGAGGGAACATCCGGGCCTCGCTCTCGTAGATCTGCATCGCGGCGATCTTCGCTTCGATGTGCGCGGCGATGTCCACGAACGTGGTCGGATGAAACGACGGTGCGAATTGTTGGAAGGACCACTCGGTCGAGGAGCCGACTTCGTAGCTGTAGAGGCGCTTCACCGGCCGGCCAGCCATCGGACGCGTCGCGGTCATCGTCGCGCGGAACGTAATGACGTGATCGAGATTCAGGTCGCCGCCGTGATGCGTGAACACGATCTCCGGCTCGACGCGCGCGATCTCCCGCTCGATGCGCTGCGTGACGTCGAGCAGCGGCACCGTATCCATTTTCTGGTCGGGGAAACCAGCCAGCACGACTTCGCGTGCGCCGAGGAGCCTGCCCGCCCGCTCGGCGCGCTCGTGATGAAGCTTCATCAGGGGCGCGTCGCGCACCGGATCGTAATCAGCCCGCGAGGACAGCCCGTTGGCCAGGATGAGAATCGACACCGCCGCGCCTTCGGCGGCGTAGCGCGCGATCGTGCCGCCGCAGCCCAGCACTTCGTCGTCAGGATGAGCAGCGATAACCAGGATGTTCATGCGGGGAGCGCTGCACGTTGCAGCAGGATTTCGAGGCTGGCCGGGCCGTGGTTGAAGAGAAGATCGAGCACGCCGAGGTGCGACTCGAAACCGGGCCAGACCTGCGCGTAGATCGGATGCACGTAGTCCTGGTAACGCACGGCGATGCCCGCGGCCGCGAATGCCGGTTCGTCGAGATAGTTGCGGCCCAGCGCGCCGGACAGGTAAGTGGTCGCCTGCGTGGCGCGGCAGAGATTCAGCACGAGTTCGCTCTTGGTGCCACCGACGCCGAGTTCCGAGCTGAAGACGAGCGTCGTGGCGATGCCGAGATCGCGCACCTGCTGCTCCAGCATCGCACGCACAAACGGCATGAAGCCCGACCACTCGCGCGCGTAGAGCGCCTCGTAGGCCGGCGCGTAGGCGGCGAAGTGCGGCGCCCGCGCGTAGTTCATGCGCAGCGTGGCCCAATGTTTTTTGCGCCATGGATCGCCGGGCGCGAAATCGAGGTGCTGAATCGCGAGATCGCCGAACCGGCCCTTGGTCGCGAGGGGAATCGTGAGCCACGTCGTGCCGTCCTTCACGCGCACCTTGTTACGGTTGGTGAAGCTGTTTTTCTCGAACTGCACATGATCCAGCACGACGTGCAGGTCCGAACGCGCGATGCGCTCGAAGTAGCCGAGCCAGGGCAGATACGCGGGCTGGTTGATCGAAACAATCATGCGACGTCCTCCCGATAGAGATACACCGTGAAGTCGTGCGGCATGTAATCATGTCGCAAGACAACGCGACTCGTCAGTTCGCGGCAAAAACGCAGCACCTCGGTCGGATCGGCGTAGTATTCTCCCGATTCGGTCCGGGGAGCCCAGGCGCTGAGCGTGTTGAACGCGACCACGCGTCGCGTCGCCGCGAAAAGATCGCGCACCGTCGCTTTGAGTTCCGCCTCGTCCCCAAACGTAAACAACCCGCTCGCCACCACCAGATCGGGCGCGAAATCGCGCGCGCAATCGAGCAAGTTATCTTCTCTGAAATCCCAGTCGGGGTGCAGACGGGCTGCCGCTGCCACCATCTCGGGCACCAGATCGATGCCGCGGTAACGTCCGGTGAACCCAGCCTGCTGCAAGTGCTCCACCAGCGACCCGACGCCGCACCCGACATCGAGCACGCGCGCCGCGCGGAAGTCGCACGATTCAAGCAGCACCCGAAATCGTTTCTGTTGTCCGGCCTCCGAGCCCCAGTCGACGGCGCGAAAGCTTCCGCCGTGCCGGGCGACAAGCGGGGCATAGTGTTGCCGCAAACGGACGCGATAATCGGAAGTCGGGTCTGCCACGCTCATGGTGTGCCACAGGCGAACGCGCCAGTTCCCACGATCGCTCCGGGAAACAGCGATGGCGCATCGCCCTCGATTTCCCACTTTTCGATTTCCAGCCACGCGTCGGCGCAGGCGATGAGTAACGCGTGGGGACTCGCCGCCGGGCGAACTTCGCCCGCCTCGGGTTGTTCGGCCGGGTTGAACGGGCGAATGCCCGCGGCGCGCCAGATCCGCACCGCGCCGCCTTGCCACGGCGTGAACGCCCCTGGATACGGCGCCGTCACTGCGCGGATCAGATTCCAAACCTCAGCCGCTGGGCGTGTCCACTCCACCCGTCCGTCCGCCGGCGTCCGGCGGGGAAAGACCGTGGCTTGCGCAGTGTCCTGCGGGAAACGCGGCGCGTCGCCGCGGATCAGATGGCTCAAAACCTCCTCCGTGATCGCGGCGTAAAGCGGATAAAGCATCTCCAGCGCATCTCCCACGTCTTGCTGCGGCGCGAGTTCGAAGGCGCGCTGAGCGATGATGTCGCCGGTATCCATACCCGCGTCGACCCAATGGGCGGTGAGCCCGAGGCGAGTTTCGCCGCGAAGAATGGCCCAGTTCACCGGAGCTCGACCGCGATACTTCGGAAGCAAGCTTGGGTGCAGGTTGATGACGCCAAACCGCGGCAGGGCGAGAATCGAGGCCGGCAACAGGTAACGGTAATCCGTCACCCACAGCAGATCCGGCCGGAGGTCGGCCAGGAAGCGGCCTAGTGCCTCGCTCTTGCCCGTCGCCCGGACGGCCGGAACGCCAAGCTGGCTCGCCCGCGCGAACACGGACTCGTAGCGCACGCCATCCTCCGGGTCGACCGGATGAGCCACCACGCCGGTGAGCTCCGCCGCTTGCGCCAGCACGTCCATGGTCCGCACACCGACGGTGTGATTTCCGAGAAAAACGATTCGGGGGCGTGAGATCATTTCTTCTGCGCCACCACGCGCCATTCGGTGTGCTCACCGGTTCCGTGCGCGGCCATATCCGCGTGGGTTACGTGCTCGAGCTTGAGTATTTCCCATCCCTCCGCAAACAGCGCCAGGATATCCTCGCGGGAGCTGAAAGTCAGCCCGCCCACCCCAACCAAGGTGCCGCCCGCAATGTCGATCACGCGGCCGTCGTCCAGCTTCCGGCCTGACCGTGCACTGGTGTGCCGATCGCTGTAACCATTGCAGAAAAACCTGCCTCCGGGGCGGAGCACCCGCTGAACCTCAGCGACGGCGATGCGCTGCGCCGCCGGACTCACGCACACGAGCGAACAGCGATCAATCGCCAGATCGAACGCGGCATCGTCCCACGGCAGGGAGAGAAAGTTGCCCACGCGGAGATCTCCGGCCAACTGGTCACCGGCAAATCGTGCAACGGCGGCATCAATCGCCGACGTGCTTCCATCGATGCCCGCCACCCGAAACCCTTCGCGGGCGGCGAACCAAAGATTATTCCCTGCACCGCAGCCGATTTCAACGACCGCGGTTTCCTCCTTTCGCTTCTCACGGGGACGCCAACGAAAAAGGAATGTCACCACCGCATCGAAAGGATAGCGATTCAGGTGGTGACCCTGAGAGTAGATCTCCTGCTCCCAGACGGGATCCAGCTCGGCCGTGCTCATGCAGCGCAGTTCACGTGGTGAAGTTGAAGGATTTCGCCGCGCCGGATCGCAGCCACCGTCGACCGACCGATAAGCCGATCGCTCTGGCTCGGCGGCAAACCCGTTGCGGGACGACGGAAAACGATGTCAGCGGCAGTGAGCACACTGCCGGTAGGTAGGTCTCGCGCCGCCACGCAAGACAGGCGAAACTCCTTGCGCGAGCGCTGCTCGGCGCTGCTCGGCGCGAGTTCACCTCGCCCGAGCATCTGCTCGGCCACTCGAACGCGGCGCACCAACTCCGCGAACTCCGCCGGATCGGACGAGAACCATTGGTCGGGGCCGGGCAAATCGCGATCGGTGGTGAAATGTTTCTCGACCACGCGGGCACCGAGGCAGACCGCCGCGACGGCAGCCTCCCATCCGGCCGTATGATCGCTGAAGCCTGCCAGACAGCCGAACCTCTCCGCCAAGGTCGTGATACGGCGGAGATTCACGCAATCCGGCGGAGTCGGATACGCCGAAGTGCAGGCGAGCAAGACCAGATCGCGACCACCCGCACCTCGGAAAGCCTCGACCGCTTCCGCCACTTCGCTCTCAGTCGCCATCCCGGTCGAGAGAATCGTCGGAATGCCGCTGCGTGCCATGTGCCGGATCAGCGGGAGATGCCCGAGGTAGTCGGAACCGTTTTTGAGCCACGAGGTGCCGACCTCGCGAAGGTCGTCCACGCCCTCGTTGCTCGTGGGCGTGCTGAAGAAGAACACGCCGCACGCGTCACAGCACTGTTTGAGCCGCGTGAGGTCGGCGCGGCTCAATTCGCAGCGCTTGAACATCGCAAACTGCGATTCGGTGATCTCGCGCCCGCCATTGGTGTAGGTGTAAGTGAGCGCGTGGTCGGAAAGAAAATCCTCGGTGCGATAGTTCTGGAACTTCACCGCATCGGCGCCGGCTGTGGCGGCGGCGCGGATCATCGTCTCGGCGAGCGCCATGTCGCCGTTATGGTTGATGCCGATCTCGGCCACGAGAAGAGCACGCGGAAAGTTCATGCGAGGGCCTCGGAGAAGGAGTGGTGATGAGTGAGTTGTTCCACGACGCGGCGAGCACCGACCGCGTCCAGGCCACCGAAGTCGCGTGGCGCCGCGAGCAAGCGCTCGATCTCGGCCCGGAGGTCCTGCTCCAGCAATCCCTCAATCGTCCAAGCGCGGAAGGAGCCGATGCGACGCAGGGCAGGCCCGATCGCGCGCTGATCTTCCGAGATCGCGCCGATCAGTGCGGGCAGGCGCATCGCGGCGAGCTCCCAAACGGTCGAGCCGCCCGCGGTGATCGCCACATCGGCCCACGCCATGAGTTCGGCGACATTTTCGACATTGACCCGCACATCACACGGGAACGACGCGCGCGCGGCGCGTTCGCGCAGAGTGGAGACATGCATGTTCGCGGCCCCAGCCAGCACGCACACTTCGCATCCATCTGCGCGTGCGGCCAGACGCTGGAGGATGGTGTCCGTATAATTCTCGGGATCGGAACCGCCGAAGGTGACGAGAACGCGAAGAGCGCGATCAGCCAGCGGCGCACGCGTCGTCGTCCCGGATCGGAACTCCCGGCGAAGAAGACTGTAGCGCGGCCCAAGGAGCAGCTCCGTATCACGCGCGAGCTTCGCACGGTAGAGGTCGCGCCGGGCGCTGAGGTTCTGGTTCAGCACGAGATCGACCGGGTAGCGCTCCAAGTGCGCCATGTCGTCCACGGCCAAAATCCGCCGCCCATCCGTTCGCAGGCGCTCGAGAAACGCGGGCGCGAAACGATAGCCGTCCGCGACGACCCACGCAGCCCCGCATTCACGTGCGAGCGCAACCGTGGCGGTGGAATCGGATTCGCTCGCAACGGCGACATCGAGACGACGCATCGACATTCGCTCCCGCGCCAGTCGTTTCTCGAGCGCATCTGGCAGCTCAGCGAAGGCGAAAACCGCTTGCCCACCCGCATCCTGCCAGGCCTGCGCCAGCGCGAGGCAGCGCATGACGTGGCCCGTGCCGATGGTGGCACTGGCGTCAGCACGGATGAGGAGCGAAGCGTTCATGAATCAGTGG
This sequence comes from Candidatus Didemnitutus sp., assembly GCA_041906465.1. GTDB lineage: Bacteria > Verrucomicrobiota > Verrucomicrobiia > Opitutales > Opitutaceae > Didemnitutus. The sequence continues at coordinate 372,282 of JAYRJE010000005.1, forward strand.
AGCGACGGCGGAGTTGGTATTTCAGTTCGGCCAACAGCCAGTCGTCGTCGTTGTCGATATCCTGCGCCTCGAGCTCGGTGAGCACGATCGCAGCACAGTTCGGTCCCATCAGCTCGCGCGTGCGCAGAAATGCGTCGACGCGGAGCCAATACCACTGGCCGGCGTCGTGATAGGCCGGCTCGAGATCCTGACTCCGGGAGTCGAGGTGCTCGGGCTGGAACATCGCCAGGCGCCCCGCGCGCACCGCGACCGCGCGCTGAATCGGAAACGAAAACCGTTGCACCGGCAGAACCGTGGTGAGGGTCGGATCGGCCCGCAGACGCTCGAACCCCTCGCGCAGCCGCGCCGGCGTCAGCAACGCGGCCGTCGGATAAATACCGCAGGCAAACTCGAACCGCCTTCCCGCTGCCGCATAACGGTGCAGCACCTCCGCAAACACTTCGTCGCTCCCGGCGTGATCGGTCGAGTTTTCTGCGGACCGCAGGAACGGCACCGTGGCTCCGCAATCACGCGCCAATGCCGCGATCTCGTTGTCGTCGGTCGACACCATGACCTCCGCAAAGCAACCGGATTTCAACGCCGCCTCGATCGGATAGGCGATGATGGGTCGCCCGGCGAACGGGCGAATATTCTTCCGCGGGATGCGTTTGCTGCCGCCACGAGCGGGAATGATGCAGAGCGCGTTCATGGCGACGACACCACCGCCACGGGCGCGAGCCGCCGGACAGCGTCCACCACCCGCGCGACGTCGGCGTCGATCATCGTGGGAAACAACGGCAGGCTGAGCGCGTCCGCATAGAAATTTTCGGCGCGCGGACATTTGCCGGGACCGTAGCCGTAGGTGCGGCGATACCACGGCTGAAGGTGAACCGGAATGTAGAGAACTTGCGTGCCCACACCGGCGGCGCGCAATTCCGCCATCACTTCGGTGCGCTTGCGACCGAGCGCCGCGAAATCGATCTGCACCGTGTAGAGGTGCCACGACGCGGTCGCCGCGTCCGCCGGGTTGCGCAGCCGCGGCGTGGACAACCAATCCAAGTCCGCGAAGGCGGCGTTGTAGGCGGCCACAATCTCGCGTCGGCGCGACAGGAACGACGACAGGCGCTCGAGTTGGCTCAGCCCCAGGGCGCACTGCAGATCGGTGAGCCGATAATTGAAGCCGAGATCCTGCATCTCGTAGAACCACGGCCCGCGCTCGCCCATGACCGCATCGTCAGGCGCCGTCAGGAACCCGTCGGCCTCGCGCTCGATGCCGTGCGAACGGAGGCGTCGTGCGAGCGCCGCCCAGTCGTCGCGATTGGTCACGAGCATGCCGCCCTCACCGGTGGTCATGGTTTTCACCGGATGAAAGCTGAACACGCCGATATCAGCCCATGGGTTGCCGCCGAGATGCCACGACCGCCCGGCCGCGTCGTGAAACGCGCCCCCGATGCCGTGACAGGCATCCTCGATCACGATCGCGCCGCGTGCGTGCGCGATTTCAGCGATGGCCGGCAGATCGCAGGCCTGCCCCGCGTAATCGACCGCCACGACGGCGCGCGTGTCAGCCTGCCAACAGCGTGCCAGCTCGGCCGGATCGAGGGTGTAGCTCGCCGGATCGATGTCGCAGAAATCCGGAGTGGCGCCGACATAGGCCGCGGCATTCGCTGAGGCGAGAAAAGTGATCGGCGAAGTCACGACGCGATCCCCGGCCTTGATGCCCGCAACGCGCATGGCGAGGTGCAGCGCCGCCGTGGCACTATTCACCGCGACGGCATGTTTTGCGCCCACGCGCGCCTCCACCCGGCGTTCGAATTCGGCCACGAGCGGCCCTTGGGTCAGGAAATCGGAGCGCAACACCGCAGCGACGGCAGCGATGTCTTCCTCGGAAATGCTCTGGCGTCCGTAGGGCAGCATGCAGCGCACAGCGTCAGGCCGCTTGTTTCCAGACGATCTCTTTTCCGCCCGGCAGATAAGTGGGGCTGCGGAGGCAGCCGCGAATCATGTTCACGTGAGCGGCGTAGCGCCGCACCTCGATTTGCTGGAGCAGTTTCGCGGCCTGGCCTTTGCGACCGAGTGTCGCGAACGCCGCAATGAGATGGAGCTGCGCGATCAACTCGCCGCGAAGATCTCCGAGGGCGTGGCTGCGCTTGTAGAGCGCTTCGGCGGCCTCGATGAAGAAAGTTTCGCCCATCGCTCCGGGCGTCGTGGCGAATCGCGCCGTCACTTCCTCGGTGGTGATAGTCCGGGCTAGGCGGAATGAATACGTCGAGTCTGCCCACGCCACCGGCTGCAGAAAATCGCGCAGGGCATGCACCGCCGAGGAGATCCAGAAGCACGTATACCAGCCGTAGTCCTGGAACACCACCGGTGCGCCCACGGGCAGGCGCGGGAGCAGTGTCTTCAGCGCGTAGAGGGTCGAGGCCCAGGACTTGCAGCCGTCCACGAATAGCGCGCCAATTTCCCGCTCGGCCTCGAGACAAGCGAGCGACTTCGCTTGCTCGACCTCCTCAGGGAGGTCGGGCAACGGTGAGTTGTGCAACTGCACCAGCGACCCGTAGCGTTGCGGACGGTGGATCGCGTGAAAGAGCCGTTCGAAATTCGCATCGCGACAGAGATCGTCGGCCTCGGCCGCGGAGAAAACGCCGCCCTGCACCATCGGATCGATCATCGCGCGCAGCTGCGGCCCCGAGTAGTAATCGTCGAAGCGGTCGAACGTGTGCAGCCGGGCATCGGCGGCAAGTTGCGGATTGGCCGCCATGCCGGTCGCGATGGCGCGCGTCGTGCCGCCCAGAAACGGTCCGATTTCCACGACCGCGCCGCGGCCGTTCCAATCGTTGGCGAAGAGCTTGAACAGAAACCGGCGCTCCGCGACCGACGTTTCCGACGGGATCAAATGAAGGAAAAGATCGCCCTCAGGAGGCGCGACTCGCGCGGTCGGAGAGACGCCATCCTGAAGGTCGAGCGAGGCATTGCGCATGTTCATTGGCAGGGAGGTTTAGGCGACCGGGGCGAGTTCTTTGAGGAAAGGGGCGTGCCGGTCGCGCGCTTCGTATTCGGGGGCGACGTGGAAATGGGGATCAACCTGCTCCACGATCATGCGGCGGAGTTCGGCGATGGTGAGGAATTGTTCGTTGGTGCCGCTGTTGTAGCAGAACCCCGTCGGCACCGGCTTCGCGTGCGCGGTGCGGCAGTAGGTCTCGACATTGTATTCGAAACCCGACGGCAGGATCGCGTAATAGGGCCCGCAATCGACCGTGTTGAGGCTGTCACTCGGTGTGATCATCTCCTCGTGGATCTTCTCGCCGGGACGGACGCCCACGATGGGATGGCGGCACTCCGGACCGATCGCCTGCGCGACGTCGGTGATGCGATACGACGGAATTTTTGGGACCATGATTTCACCGCCCCACGCGTTCGCCAGGCTCCAAAGGACCATCTCGACGCCTTCCTGCAGGCTGATGTTGAAACGCGTCATCGTTGGATCGGTGATCGGCAAGACGCCGGTTTTGCGGCGCTCGAGGAAGAACGGGATCACCGACCCGCGGCTGCCCATGACGTTGCCGTAGCGCACCACACTGAAGCGGATGTCGCGCGCGCCGCGGATGTTGTTCGCGGCGACGAAGAGTTTGTCGGAGCACAGCTTCGTGGCGCCGTAGAGATTGGTCGGCGCCGCGGCCTTGTCGGTGGACAGGGCGACGACGCGGCGAACGTTTCCGGACAGGCAGGCGTCGATGACGTTTTGCGCGCCGAGCACGTTCGTCTTGATGCACTCGAACGGATTGTATTCCGCGGTCGGCACCTGCTTGAGGGCGGCGGCGTGGACAACGACATCGACCCCCTCCATCGCGCGGCGCAGGCGTGCCTCGTCGCGGACGTCGCCGATGAAATAGCGGATCGCCTTGTATTTCGTGGTGGGGAACTCCTGCGCCATCTCAAACTGCTTCAGCTCGTCGCGCGAGTAGACCACGAGCCGCGTCAGTTTCGGGTAACGCGCGAGGACAGTGCGGACGAAGGCCTTGCCGAAGGAGCCGGTGCCGCCGGTCAGGAGGATGCTGGCGTTCTCGAGGCTGAATCCGGAGCGGGAGGCAGATTTCATCGGGTAAATAGATCCGGCACCCCTGAGCAAACCTCAGGCCCAGCGCCCGACAGCCCGCGCAACCTATTGACCCACAGTTTTATCGTCGTTTTTTTATCGAACACCGCGGCGACTGGCACGCCGAAGGGGGCCATCCGCCGGCGGACGCGGAAAAATTTTCCGGCTGACTTAGCGCGCCGCCAGCTCGGCCGGCGCGGACTGCGCGCACCACTCAGCCCAACAAGCGCGCAACGCCTCGGCGAAGCGACGCGACTGGCCGACGTCGTCGAGCAGCGAACTGCGTTTCATGTCGTCCCGCAGCGTCGCGCGGATCGGGGCGAGCGACGCACGGTCGCGCGCGAGCGCCACCGCCTTGGCAACATACTCGTCCTCGCTGTGCGCGATCCACTCTTCGTGGCCGACGGCGGTGAGCAGGCTCGCGCTGACGCGCGCAGAATGGCGATCGCCGCACAGCGTCACCACCGGCACGCCCATCCAGAGCGATTCGCAGGTCGTCGTCGTGCCGCAGTAATGCGCCGGGTCGAGCGAGACGTCCATGCGGTGGTAAAGCGCGAGGTGATCCGCGGTGCTGTCCGTGCGGTCGAGCATTTCGATCCGATCCGCCGGCAGGCCGCAGGCCGCAAAATGCGCCAGCAGATGTTCGCGCGCGGCGGGTTCCCCCAGTCCGCGGCCCTTGAAGAGGAAGCGCGCATCAGGCACGGCGGCCAGGATGCGGCCCCACATGCGCAGCGTAGCCTCGGAGATTTTGCCGAGGTTGTTGAAGCAGCCGAACGTGAACGGCACGTCGGGCGCCGCGAGACACGGCGGCGCGATGGGATCTGGAGCGCGATCAGGAGCTTGGTAACACCAGGCGGTGGGCGCGAAGCGGACGAGCCGCTCGACCGCAAACGCGTCCGCGTCACCGATCGGATCGGCGATGGCATCGGTGAAACGATAGTGGATCGCGGACACGCCGGTGGTGTTCGGATAGCCGAGGTAGTTGATCTGCACGGGCGCCAAGTGTCGCGCGAGCATCGGCAGACGGCTCGTCACGCCGGTGTGGCCCGCGAGATCGACCAGGATGTCGGGCCGATCGGCGCGGATGGCCTTCTCCACCGTCTCATTCGGCTGACCGACGAAATTGCGCCAGACCGCCGCCCGCTCCTTGAACCGTGCCGAAAGCGCGTCTTCGCGGAAGTGGTCGTGATAAAGATAAGCCTCGAAATGCGCCGGATCCAGGTGACGCAAGAGCGGCTCGATGAAATACGCGCAGGAGTGCGTGCGAAAATCCGGCGAGAGGAACGCAACGCGCAAACGGCGATCGGGCTTTCGTTCGTTCGGAAATTCCGGCACCGGAAACTCGCCGACCAGCCTGCCGAATGCGACGTGCTCGGCGAACACCTCCTCGCGCGAGAGCGTGTCGACATTGTTGAGCGCGAACAGGCGATAGCTCTGGGCCTCGAAATTGCGCGGTTCCCGCTGAAGATACGTCGCGTAGGCCGCGATCGATTCCGGAATCCGATTGGCCTGTTGCAACGCCTGCGCGCGGCCAAAGTGCGCCTTCGCGTAGTTGGGATCGACGGCGAGCGCACGGTCGTGACAGCGCAGCGCGTCCCCCACCCGGCCGTAGAGGCTGAGCGTGAGACCGTAATTATACCAACCGATCGCGCTCTGCGGATGGAGCGACAGGGAACGCTCGTGACACTCGACGGCCTCCTTCAACCGGTCCTGCGCCTTGTAACAATACGCGAGATTATCCCACGCTTCGATGAAGTCCGGGCGCATCCGCAGCGCCTCGCGAAACTCGGCTTCGGCCTCCCTGCCCCGGCCCGTGCCCATGAGCGCGAGGCCGAGACGCATCCGGCATACGTGTTGTCGCGGATCGAGCGCGACCGCCTTGCGGAGCAGTTCGACAGCGTCCGCGGAGCGGCCTTGTTGGATGGCGACAACGCCGAGCAGATGGACGGCATCGAAATTCCGCGGCGCCACGGAGCGAATCCGCGTGTAGATGGCGGCGGCCTCCACGAGGCGATTCGCGCGGTGATGAGCGATCGCCTGTTGGAGGAGGTTTTGCAGTTGGGCCGGGGACATGCGGGAACGCGAAGCCCCGGCCCGAAAGAGCTTCGGGCCGATGATTCGCCTCAATCTCATCGGCGCGACGTGCGAGCAGTTGAGCGAAATCTATTCAAGTGTCGGCACTTGCCGCCGATGAATGCCAGTGAGCTGCGCTGGCCCACGCCGGTGCGTTCATGACAACACCCATGTCGTCCCTTTCCACTCCGCCGGTCGATGGTCGCGTCGCCCTCGACGATCAAGAAATCCGTCGACGCATCAATGCCTGTCCCAAACTCGCCTCACTCCAGGCGAATAACGACGCATTGAGCGCGCTCGTGAAATCGGATCAGAGCCTGACCTCGCAAATCGCCGAAATCATCCGCCGCGATCCCTCGCTGTCAGCCCGCCTGCTGCGGATGGTGAACTCCGTCTATTTCGGTCTCGGCGCACGCGTGAACAACATCGAGGAAGCAGTGTTTTTCCTGGGCTTGCGCCAGATTCGCGAGCTTTCGGTGGCCACGCCGGTCATCGAGGAGCTCGAGCGTTTGCAGGGCAATGTCTCGACGCCGCTGCCGTGGAAGGACCTTTGGGCCCACAGCATCGGTTGCGCGATTCTTACGCGGGAGATCCTGCGCGCCACGCCGCTCTCGATCGACGACGACACCGACTATCTCGTGGGCTTGCTGCACAATGTCGGCAAGGTCGTCATGGCCTACGCTTTCCCCGACGAACTGGTGCAGATCGCGAGCACACCGCTGCGCACGCCCGCCGACGTCTGTCGGCTGGAGCGGCAGTTGATCGGTTGGGATCACGCGCAAATCGGCGCGCATTATCTGCAGAAGCATCAGGTCTGCGAAGAAATCGCGATGGCCGTGCGCTACCACTGCGAGCCCGATCGCGCGCCCCGCCATCGGCTTTTCGCCGCCGCGGTGCAGGTGGCGGATCACTTGGTGCGACACGCCGGCGTGTCGGGCGGCTTTGAGAAAGTGGACCCGGTCGAGCGCGACAGCTGGCTTCGCCTCGAGGGCTGGCACGTGCTCTACGGCGCGGACGGCCCGGAATCGATGCTCGCACGCGCGGCGATCGAGAACGCCCTGCAGCGGCTCCCGGCCATGCTCAGCGGGCTGGTCTGAGCCCGTCCGAACGGCCTTAAAGTTCGGGGGCGCCGCGCCGATTTAACGACTGCATGTCAGTTGTGATTAGCGATTCCATCGCGGGCGCAGGCGCGCTCCCGCCGCCAGAGGCTTTGCTCGGCGCGTGGGCGGGCAGCGACGCGCTCGTCTATTGCCGAGATTGGGAGGGCCGCATTCTCGCCGCGAACCACGCATTCGCGCGAAAGTTCGGCTGCCCGATGGGCGACCTGCCCGGCCGCCCGGTCGCGGCGTGGCTGCATCAGGACGACGCTCCGGCCTTGGTGGCCGCCGACGCAGAACTTACCCAAGAGCCGCGTCGCGCCTCGTGCGAATCGCGGTGGCTCACGCCGCAGGGCTGGCGCTGGATTGCGTGGGAGGAAAAAGCGATGTGCGACGCGGGCAAATGGATCGGCGCGCGCTCCGTCGGTCACGACATCACGCGTCAGCGCGTCGCGGAGGAACAGTATTTCAAATTGTCGCGCGCGGTGGAGCAATCGCCGGTCGCGATCGCGATCACCGATGCCGACGGGAATGTCCAATACGTGAACGCCAAGTTCACCGAGGCGACGGGCTACACCTTGGAGCGGCTCCTGGACGATGACGTGCAAGTGTTGCGCGAAGGCCATCCCGACGAAGCCTCGTATCGCAGTTTCTGGGAAGTGGTCAGCGCCGGTCACGAGTGGCGCGGAGAGCTTTCGCGCGAAGGACCGGGCGGCAAAAAGGTTTTCGAATCGGTGCAGGTTTCCTGCCTGCGCAGTCCCTCCGGCGAAATCACGGGATACCTCTGCCTCCGCGAGGATGTCACGAGCCGAAAAACGCTCGAAGAACAGCTCCGGCAGGCGCAGAAAATGGAGAGCCTCGGCACGCTCGCTGGCGGCATCGCCCACGACTTCAACAACATCATCGCCGTGATGAACGGCTACGCGGAGTTCGCGTTGCTCAATCCCGGCGATGCCGCGCTGCTTCAAAAGTGCATGCGCGAGATCAAGAAAGCCTCGCAACGCGCCAGCGGCCTGGTGCGGCAGATTCTCACGTTTAGCCGCAAGGCCGAGGTGCGTTTCGCGCCGCTCGATCTGAATCAATTGGTGCGCGAACTGGTGGCGCTGCTCTCGGAGACCTTTCCGCGCAACCTGACGTTCAACTTTGCGCTCGAGGACAATTTGCCGCCGCTCCTCGCGGACCAGAACCAGCTGCAACAGATCGTGCTGAATCTGTGCGTCAACGCCCGCGATGCGATGTCGTCCGGCGGCACCATCACGATCACGACCTCCCGAGTCGAAGGCGTCGCAGTGCCGAGCGCCGTCATCGGCGGACGCGCCTGCGCGTGTCTCGCGGTCACCGACACGGGCACCGGCATGACGCGAGAGGTGCGCGAGCGCATCTTCGAGCCGTTCTTCACCACTAAAGCCGTCAACAAAGGCACTGGACTGGGGCTCGCGGTGGTTTACGGCATCGTCGCCAGCCACGAGGGCACCATCGAAGTGGAAAGCACGCCTGGCGTCGGCAGCACGTTCAAGGTTTACCTGCCGCTCGCCGACGCAGCCGTGGTGCCGCCGGCGTTCACGCGCGCCAGCGAGTTCCCGGGCGGCACGGAATCCGTGCTCGTCGTCGACGACGAGCCGCCGCTGCGGCTGTTGCTTGAAGCGGCACTGTCGCGCAAAGGCTACAAGGTGCGCAGCGCCGCCGACGGGCTCGAAGCCATCGAGGCGATCGCCAGTCCCGACTCGCATCTGGACGCCGTGTTGCTCGACTTGAACATGCCCGGCGCGAACGGAGTGGAAGTTTACCGTGTGATCCGCGCCACGAAACCCGACTTGAAGGTGCTCGTTTTGACGGGGCATCTCACGCCCGACGCGCGCACCGAGTTCGAAAAAATGGGCCTGCGCCACTTCGTGAAAAAGCCTTACACACTCGAAGAGCTGGGGCGGACGCTGCGTGCCGTCCTCGATGGCCGCGAAATCACTTCCTGAACCGCGAGGGGAAATCCCTCAAAAAGGCCCGCCACATGCAAAAAGGCTTCAGACACCGCGCCCCGGGCCGATGCAACCAGACGGCGAATCAGACCGATCCATCACCATGGACCGTAGTTGCACAAAACATGAATCAGAGCGCACAACCGCCTCGGGCGGCAGGCGTGCGTTGGGCGGGAGTCCGCCTGGCGCTATCGCTTCTGCCGGCCGTGGCAATTTCCGGACAGTCTGTCGCCCCGGAACCATCTTCCCACTCCATCACCCGACCGTATCTCGCGGCCGTTGGTGCTCCTGCGCTACGTTTCGGGGAGGCGGTGCCGCCGCCCGATCTCAGCGTGCGGCCGGCGGCGGGCGCGCCGCCGCAGCCGATCGAAGAGCACGGCGCGCCGTTGATCGAACCGATCAGAGGCGATGTCACCGCCATGCCGCCGACATCAGTGGCGCCGGAAGCCATCTCTTCGCCCGAGCCGATCAGATCGACTCCTTCCAAACCGCCCCCCGCAATTTTGCCGGACGATACCCGACCGAAAGTGCGTGCTGAGGACTTCCTTCCCTTCTTCCAATTCCCCGGCTCCGCATCCGCGAACGGTGACGTGACCGTCGTGGCACCGGTGCCGTCCTCGGCCTCCACCGCCGCTCCGCTGCCGGCCAGTTCGGCGACCTATCGTCAGCAATGATCCGACCGCTTCTTATCCTGCCCGGTGGACGCCTTCTCACGGTGCTGTTTCTCGCTACTGTGTTCGTGGTGCTCGCCCGCGGGGCGGACGCTCCGCACGCGCGGGACGAAGGCGAGAGCGCCGCGCCCGTCCTCGGTGCCGAAGCGCGCGGTCTGTTGAAACTGGGCACGAATTTGACCGAACGGGGCGACTACACCGCCGCGGAAATTGCCTATCGGCAGATCTTGCACTCGAACGCCTTCAGCAAGACAGAGCAGCAGGAGGCGTTGCTCGGCATGGGTCGATGCTATCGCCGCCAAGCCGCCTACACCAAAGCCGCCGCGGTTTACGAAAAGTTTCTCAAGGAATTCCCCGACGATGGGCGGATTCCCGACGTGTTGCTCGATCTCGGCCGCACGCTGCGGGCGATGGGGGCGCATAAAATGGCCATCGCACGCTTCTATAGCGTCCTGAACTCGACCTTGAAGCTGCCCGCCGATGCCTTCGACCACTACCAGTTGCTGGCCAAAACCGCTCAGTTCGAGATCGCCGAAACGCACTTCGACGCGGGCAACTACGCCGACGCGGGGAAGTTTTTCTCGCGCCTAAGATTGCTGGATCTCGCTCCGGTCGATCGCGCACGAGCGCATTTCAAGTCTGCCTATTCCCTGCAACTCTCCGGCGATGAGGAAGCCGCGGTGACCGCGCTCCGTGCCTACCTGGAACAATGGCCGGAAGATGAGAACGTGCCCGAAGCGCGCTTTCTCCTCGCCACCACGCTCCGCAAGCTGGGGCGCTCCGACGAAGCCCTGACGGAAACCTTTGCGCTGCTCCGCGGCGAAAAAAGCCAGTCGGGGGCCGAGCCGCGGCGATGGATCTACTGGCAGCGGCGAACGGGCAACCAGCTCGCGAACGAATTTTTCCACAGCGGCGACACGGCCAATGCCCTCGCAATCTATCAAGGCTTGGCTGCGCTCTCGAGCGATCCGTCCTGGCAGCTGCCGGTCCTTTATCAGGTCGCTCTCTGCCAGGAGCAGCTTCGTGCGACCGACCGCGCGAAAGAAAGCTACCAAAACATCGTCACCGCCGTGGCCAAGTTGTCCGGCGCATCAGCGGAACTGAACGAACTCGCCAAAATGGCTTCGTGGCGCATAAGCAACATGGAGTGGCATCAACAAGCCGACCGAAAATTGACGGCGGCGTTTTCGACCACGACTGGCCAAACTCCTCCGCCTCATGACCCCCCTGCAAGCCCTGCAGCAACACCACCAACTCTGTGACGACCTCCACGCGCTCGCGTTAGAGGAGAACCGGTTCCTCCAGCAAAATCAGCGGCCGCCAGACACCTCGCTCCTGGAAAGGAAGCGCGCCTTGCTCGGACGTCTCGACGAAACGCTGCTGGCGTTGCGCACGGCGGACGGACAAACAGACAGCCCAGTCGCGCTGCGGCAGGCGCTGGAAAAGACGCGCGCGAGAATTTTGCAGGTGCTCCAACTGGAGAAAGAAAACGAACAGCTTTTGCTTCGTTTCAGTCTCGCCGGAAATCGGCCTACGGCCCCCACCCCCACGCTGATGCCGGCCGGGATGCTGCAAAAAATCTATCAGCGACACTCCTGATTCTACGCCGCACGCAAAAGTTTACGAAGTTTTTGCCGATGAAGAGCGGGTGAGCCCCGCCAGCAGCTGCCCATTCGTGCCGCGTTCCAATCCGGAAGACGTCGTCCGGCGACTCACGCATTTGCCTTCGGCCCCGCGCGTGCTGCCGAAACTCAAGCGACTGCTCAGCGACGCGAACTCGTCGCTGCATGAAGTCGTGAATCTGGTCCGCCTCGATCCAGGAATCGCCGCGCGGGTCCTGCAGATGGGCAATTCCGCATATTTTAGTCATGGGCTTCGTTGCTATACCGTGGACGAGGCCGTGCATCGCGTCGGCTACAACCAAGTATATGAGTTGGTAGGCAATGCGGTCGCCGCAGAGGTCCTCGTGCGTCCCTTGGTCACCTACTCGCTTGGGCCTGATGAGCTGTGGCAAAATTCTGTAGCTTGCGCAGTCGCGGCGGAACGTCTCGCCGACCGAATCGGACTCGAACGCGCGATCGCATATACCGTCGGGTTGCTGCACCAAGTGGGGCTGGTTGCGATTGACGAGTGGCTGCAACGAGTAGCACCCGCGGTTCGATTTGTCCCGGGTCCTCCTCCGCACGATACTATCGAGCAAGAACGGCAAGTGCTTGGATTCCATAATGCAGAGGCCGGCGCGGCTCTGCTGAGACTCTGGGACTTTCCCGCGGTGATGGCTGAACCGGTTCGTTGGCAATACCTGCCGAGCGCAACCGCATCGCATGGTCACCTCGCCACCCTCCTCGCCGTGGCAAAATGGATCAGCAAGGCTGCCTCCACTCGTAAGCGTCGCTCCGGGTGCCTCATTGACGAGGCAAATACGGTATCCGTGCACTACAGATCGGAAGTGCCGTAACTACGACACTTCCGATGCGACTATGAGACCGCGCGCCAGTGCGCAGGCAGAAGCGGAAGCAGATCGTCGGCGGTGGTCATCGACGGCAGTCGCGTGAGCACGTCGCGAAGGTAAGCGTGCGGATCGTGACCGTGCCGCTGGCAGCTGACGATCAGCGAGTAGATCACCGCCGCGCGGTCTCCGGCATCGGGGTGCCCAACAAAAAGCCAATTTTTCGCGCCCAACTTGCTCGGCCTGATGGCATTTTCCACGGCGTTGGTGTCCAGCTTGGTCTGGCTGTGCCGGAGGTGAACGGTGAGCGGAGCCCACTGCCCGAGCAGATAGGTGCAGGCTTGTCCGAGACCGGAGCGCGGGAGCACGCGTTTCTGCAACGCGATGACCAGTCGCCGCAGCCTGGCGAGCGGCCGGGCAAAGTGCTCCTGCCGAAGGGCCGCGCGACGATCACCGACCTGCTGCTCGTCCCATTGGGCTTCGAGGGCGTAGAGTTCACCGATCAGGCGCAGCACTCGCTCGACGGTGCGCGGCCGCTCCGCCGCCGCTTCGATGAACGCTCGGCGAGCGTGGGCCCAACATCCGGCCCATTCAATCTGGGGATGAGTGCGCGCATACGCCGCGTAGCCAGCGTATCCGTCGCTGTGCAGGACGCCGTGATAGTCGCCGAGCAGACGCTCGGCCTCCTCGTGCCGACGAGATAATCGCCACTCGAAGACGACATCGCCTCCGGGACGCGACAACGCCCACAGCCATCCCGTGGTGCTTTTCCCGTCACGCAGGTCCGGGTCGTTGCAGCGGATCGGAGTCTCATCGGCCTGCACGTAACCACTGGCCAGCAAGTCCTGCTTCATCCGCTTCACCAGCGGCTCCAACCAGGTCGTGGCGATCCCGGCCCAGTCACTCAGATTCTGGCGGGAGATCGGTGCGCCCCAGCGCGCCAGCATCTTCTCCTGCCGGAAAAAAGGCAGGTGGTCTGCAAATTTGGCGCTCAGCGCCCACGCGATCAATCCGGCGGAGGCGAAGCCTCCGCTCACCACCCGCTTCGGCGCCGGCGCCAACAACGGGGCCCGATTCCGATCCAGCCGGTGCCGATACTTCGGGCGCACGATCTCGCGCTTGAACAGCTGCGGCGGCACCACATCCACCTCGAAGGTGCGCTCCTCGCCGATCTGCTCGTAGAGAGAGCGGTCCGCCTTCACCGCCTCGGGCTCGATCACCATCGTCTCCTTCACCGGCAAGTGCGCGAAGGATTCGCCCGGCAAGGTGCGCTTCGGGGCCGGCCCCGCCGTCCGCTCGTAGCTGATCTTTTCGACCGGCCGTTCCGCGGCCGCACGCAACTGCTCCAGTTCCTCAAGCTTCAAGAGTAGCTGAGTGCGATCCAGCTTCTCGCTCTTGCCCGCTCCGAAGAGCTGCTGCTTCAACCACTCAATCTGCGCCCGCAAGACCGGCACCAGCTCGCGCAACTCGCCCAGCTCGCGCCGCAGCAGCTGCACTTCATCGAGGTGGTCCATGGTCGCGCTCACAATGAGCACAACGTGAGCAGCTCGCGCACCAAAATCCGCCGCGCACTATATTATTTTTCACTCAGCGCTCATACCACGGCTTCAACGCTGCGCCCTTCAATTCCACTCCGCCGATGATCAGCGCCAGCGCCTCCGGCGTCAGCGCGAGCTTGCGCTTCGCCTCGCCCGGCTGGGGCCAGGAAAAGCAGCCGACCTCGAGTCTTTTCGCGACGATCACCACCCCCGTGCCGTCCCAATACAGCAGCTTCAATCGCGTGTGCGCGCGATTCGTGAAGCAAAACACCGCGCCCTGCTTCGGATCCTCGCCCAACTGTGACTGCGCCGCGCGCCACAGGCCGTCGTATTGATTGCGCATGTCCACCGGCTCCACTGCCACGAAGATCCGCACCGAGTGAGGGAAGGACAGCATCGCCGCTCAGCTCCGCAGTGCCCGCACCAACGCCGCCAGTTCCTCGACGCCTCCGCCGCGCAAGGTCGTGCCATCCGCCAAGCGCACCTCGAGCCCGCTCGCCTCGGGACGCGCGGCCGGCAACGCCACTTCCGTGAACCTCACCGTCGAGGATCGGCCCATCCGCTCCTCGTCCTTCGCCGCCCGCTGCACCCAATGGCAAAACGTCGAGTAGCGGATCCCTTCTCGCTCCGAAAATGCCAACTGCGTGAGGCCGCTTTCCCGAAACGCTGCCAGCAGTTGCTCGCGCCGTTGACGAGGCACACGCCGCCGCCCGGCGCGGTCCCGGCGCTCGCCGTGGTGAACCAATTCCGTAGTTGCCGTATTTGCCACCCAACGAGCTTACCAACTCGGAACTATCGCATCTACGAGGCACCCGGAGCGACGCTTACCTCCACTCCAGAGCCGCCACCGTCCCCCACCGACGCGATGCTTCGGCGCTGCGGCCTAACTGCCTCCCTGGTGCAATCGGAAGTCGCACACGTCCGGTCGAGGCTTAGCGAAATCAGCTCCCTGCTCGAAGACAACCGCGAGGAACACGTGCTCTCATTCCCAGGCGGGAGTAGAGTGGTCGTCCCGGTTCGTTAGAAGAGCGGGCAGAATGTCATTTCAAACTAACCATTGACCTGCTCCGCGCGCACCGTGAGGTCAAAAATGAGACAACCGGCTTGGTTGTAGTAGGGCTGATATGGTTCCCGGAGTCCCATGGGGGCGCGGTTTGGGCGGCAAACTCGCTGGACGTGAGCCCGTCGAGGGCGCTGTGCGGACGGTTCAGGTTGTAGTCGTCGCGGAAGGCGTCGATCAGCTCGCGGGCGTGATGGAGGTTGAGGAACTCGTGTTCGTTGAGGCATTTGTCAACGACCACGAGTATTTGACCCACTTTCGACCAGATAAAATTGACCCACCCCGGAAGAGAGAAGCGGGTCACTTGGTTTTGGTGGTGGCACCTCCTTTGGTGGGATCGAGGGCGGCGGCGCCG
>JAYRJE010000019.1:0-86988 GCA_041906465.1 Candidatus Didemnitutus sp.
CTCGCCAAGGTCGAACGCTGCCGCCAACGCCTCGAGCAAATCAGGCCAGGCTGCACTCGCCCAACTCCCCGCGCCCGCTCGCTCACCCGCTAGGATAATGGCAGTTATTTGAGGGACACTACACTAGATGCTCGTCATCGACGCACGAGTGAGAAGCGCAGGGCGTTTCGTGTGTTTGCTGTGTTTCGTGGTTTGTTCTCCGATCAGCCCCACGCGTTCCACCTCACTCCGCGACGGTGCGGGAGATGGCGTCGAGCTCGGCCATGATTTGCGGGGTGAGCTTTTCGACGATCGAGAGCGCGCCGAAGTTTTCGCGGAGTTGCTCCGGACGCGAGGCACCGAGAATCACCGTGCTGACGTTCGGGTTTTTCAGGCACCACGCGATGGCGACTTGCGGGAGGGGCGCGTCGATACGTTGTGCGATGGCGGCGAATTTTTTCACGGCCTCGATCTTTCGCTCCGAGCCGAAACCGGTGAGTCGTTTGCGGAGCCACTCGAGGCTTTCCATGTGCAAGCGCGAGTCGGCGGGAACGCCCTCGTTATATTTGCCGGTGAGCAGGCCGCTCGCGAGCGGTGACCAGATGGTGGTGCCGTAGCCGCGGGCTTTGCAGAGCGGGGTGAGCTCCTTTTCGAAGCGGGAACGATGGAAGAGGTTGTATTGCGGTTGTTCGACGACGGGCGCGTGGAAGCCAAATTTGTCGCAGATCGCGAAGGCCGCGTTGATCTGCTCGGCGGTCCACTCGCTGGTGCCCCAGTAGAGAACTTTGCCTTGCGTGATGAGGTCGTGCATCGCGCGCACGGTTTCCATCAGCGGCGTCTCGGGGTCGGGCCGGTGGCAGAAGAAAATGTCGACGTGGTCGTGCTGCAGGCGGCGCAGCGACGCCTCGCAGCCCTCGATAACGTGTTTGCGGGAGAGGCCCATTTCGTTGGGGCCGTCGTGCTCGGCGCCGAAGTAGATTTTGGTGGAGAGGACGTAGCTGCCGCGGCGCCAGCCGGATTTTTTGAGGATCTCGCCCATGACGATCTCGGCCTGACCGTCGGCGTAGCCCTCGGCGTTGTCGAAGAAGTTCACGCCGGCGTCGTAGGCCGTGTGCATGAGATCGCGCGCGGTGTCGCTGCTGATCTGGTTGCCGAAGGTGACCCACGCGCCGAAGGAGAGCGCGGAGACTTTGAGACCGGTCGTGCCGACGCGGCGATAAGGCATGTCCATGCCTGCGACTGTGGAGGCGCGCGGCGATTTGTCTAACGCGGTTTCTCGCGTTCGTGGGGGCCGAGGACAAAGTCACGTATTACGTGACTTTGTCTGGTTCGCCGGAGGCGCGATGGCGACGGTCGGGTTAACGGAGAAACTCCTGCGTGGAGGCGAAGTCCGCGGGGACGAGGCCGTGGCTGGCGGTGTGCGTGCGTAGCGTGACCTCGGCGCCGGCGCGGCGGAAGATTTCGGCGAGGCGCGGCGGGTGATCGGCGGGCACGATGGGATCGACGGTGCCGGAGGAGATCAGCACGCGTTTGCCGGCGAGCGAGGGCAGGGCGTCGGTCGCGGGCTCGAGGACGACCATCGGGCGAAGGAGGACGGCGGCGGCGAGCGACGCGGGACGGAGCAGCAGGAGCGATGCGGCGATGTTGGCGCCGTTGGAGAAGCCGAGCGCGGTGAGGCGCGTGGCGTCGAAGCCGTAGTGTTGGGCGGCCGCCGTGATGAAGTCCGCGAGTGCGTGCGTGCGTCGCTCGACGTCGGCGAGGTCGAACACGCCTTCGGCGAACCGCTTGAAGAAGCGGGGAGCGCCGCGCTCAAGCACGTCGCCGCGCGGGCTGAGGAGAGCCGCGCCGGGCGCGAGCTGACGGCCGACCGGGATCAGGTCGTGCTCATCGCCGCCCGTGCCGTGGAGCAGCAGGAGCGGCGCGGCCGACGGATCGCGGGCGGGTTCGAAAACGTGTTGGTAGGAGAGCGTGGACATGGGGAGCGGAGGACGGAATACGGAGAACCGAGGACTGAGAGCGCGAGGCGGGGTGGTCTCGAAAAATGTAGGGCGGGGTTGCCGGACTCCGCCGCGATTGTGATAGCGCGTGCGATGCTCGGTGGGGTCAGGGGACCCCGCCCTACAGCGATGCCGGTTAGCTGAGCTTCGGCAGCGCGGCTTCGATTTCGGCGCGGTGCGGTTCGAGGCGCGGCGGGAGCGAGAGCTTCTGACCGAGCGTTTCGACGGACTCGTCGATCGCGAAGCCGGGTTGATCGGTCGCGATCTCGAAGAGCACGCCGGCGGGTTCTCGGTAATAGATCGACTTGAAGTAGGCGCGGTCGATCACCGGGCTGACGTGAGCGCCGGCCGTCACGAGGAGTTCGTGTGCGGCGAGGTGTTGGGCGTCGTCCGCGACGCGGAACGCGATGTGATGGACGGTGCCGGCGCCGTTGAGGCCGCGCGGGAGCTTCGGGTCGGTGAAGAGATCGACGTAGGTGCCGGGGCCGCCGGCGGCGACGGTGTAGCGCGCGCGGTGAGTTTCTTGCGCGTGCAGACGATAGCCCATGATCTTTGTGAGCATGGTCGCGGTCGGCAGCGCGTCGGTGAGCGCGAGCGTGCTGCTGTGGAAGCCGCGGATGCCGTGCTCGGCGGGGACGTCGGTGGAGGGCGCGGGCGCGCGCGAGTCGGTTTCGGCGGTCGCGACCAGCTCCAGGCGCATGCCGTCCGGATCAGCGAACGCGATCACTTGGTCACCGAAGCGTGTTTCCACGGACTCAGTAGCGACCTTCAGATCCGCGAGACGTTTCTGCCAGTAGGCGAGGGAGGCGGCGGGGATCGAGAAGGCGGTGGCGTAGGCCTGACCGGTGCCGGGGCGGCCGCGGCGCAGGCCCTGCCAGGGAAAGAACGTCAGTGCGGTGCCGGGCGAGCCGACGTTGTCGCCGTAGTAGAGGTGATAGGTGCCGGGGTCGTCTTGGTTGACCGACTTCTTGACGAAGCGCAGGCCGAGGACGCGGGTGTAGAAGTCCAGATTGGTCTTCGGATCGGCGGCGATGGCGGTGATGTGGTGGAGTCCGTGGAGTTGCATGTTCGTTTGATGTTAAAGTATTCAGGAAAATAAAAAATCAACCCGGAGGCAGGCCGATCTTTTTGCAGAGGCGTCCGAGGTCGAGGAGTTCGGTGGAGGAGAGGCGGTTCATCTCGCGGGAGACATTGGCTACGACCTTGGGGAAGAGTTCGGCGATGAACTTCTGGCCTTTGTCGGTCAGCTTCACGACGACGAAGCGGCGGTCAGCGGGGTCGCGCTCGCGGGCGACGAGGCCGGCTTTCTCTAGATTGTCGACGACAAGGGTGAGGTTGCCGCCCGAGCGGAGGAGCTTCTCGGCGAGCTCGCCCTGGCAGAGAGGGCCGATGTGGTAAATGGACTCGAGGACGCCGAACTGGGTGACGGTCAGGCCCTCCGGAAGGACAGCATGCACGCGGGACGACACGGATTCCGACGCGCGCTGAAGCTTGATGAAGGCGTTCAGCGCGTTGATTTCTTCGATCGTGCCGCGGTGGCGTGTTCCCATGACGCGACAGTGCCCAGGGATAGTTTGATCTCAAACTAAATGTTGTGAATGCAACCATGCCTCTCGAAACGGGGGCACGAAAAAGGCGGGGTTCGGCGCCCCCGCCCGACAATTTTGCGGCCGGATGGCTGTGCTGCGTTGTGCGTTCCGGTGAGAGACCGGACCTAGTTAGACCTCGATCTTGGCGACGCGAGCTTGGTGGCGACCGCCTTCGAAGGCGGTGGCGAGCCAAACGCGGACGATCTTGAGCGCTTCCTCCTCGGTGATGGTGCGCTGGCCGAGGGAGAGGACGTTGCCGTCGTTGTGCGAGCGGTTCCAGATGGCGACCTGCTCGTTCCAGCAGAGGCCGCAGCGGATGCCTTTCACCTTGTTGGCGACAATGGCTTCACCGTTGCCCGAGCCGCCGAGCACGATGCCGCGTTCGAATTCACCGCGGGCGACGGCCTCAGCGGTCGGGCGGATGAAGTCCGGGTAGTCGCACGGGGCGTCGGAGGTGGTGCCGTAGTCGCGGACGGTGTGGCCGTCGGCAAGCAGCATGGCCTTGATCTTCTCCTTATAGGCGAAGCCGGCGTGATCGGAACCGATGGCAATCGAGAATTTCTTCATGGAAAGGCGAAGGACGGTGAACGGGGGCGGTTTGTGGGTGTCGATATTTCGTTCACGTTTTCCACCAGCAAACAAATTCCCGCCATGAAAACCCACGTCTTATGGTTGATCGTTCCTCTCGCGTTGCTTGCCGGCTGTTCCTCGACTCCTGATCAGAGGATCGCGGAGAATCAGGCGGCGTTCGCGCAGTTTTCCCCCGAGGTGCAGCAGAACCTGCGCGCGGGGCGCGTCGACATTGGCTATACGGAGCAGATGGTGCTGATGGCGCTCGGCGAGCCGGCCGGGCGCTTTGAGCGTGTAGACCAGACCGGACGCAGCGATGTGTGGGTTTACCGGAAGAGTGCGCCGCGCTTCAGCTTTGGTTTGGGCGTGGGCAGTTACGGGCGGCACTCGGCGAGCCGCATCGGAGTGGGCACGTCTACGGGCAGCTACTACGATGACGAGGCACTGCGCGTGGAGTTGCAGCAGGGCCGCGTGACTCGGATCGATTACCGGAAAGGGTGAGCCTTTTCTGCTCCCGACTTGTTTGCCACTGCGAAGAGTCGAGTGACAAAGCCGCTTTAAGAAGAGAGCGCGCGGCCCAAACGTGCGATGTCGCCGCCGGGACGGCGGCGACCACCTCAGGCGTCGAGCACGCACAGCAATGCGGCGGTGTCGGCGAAATCCTCGAACACCGCGGTCGGTGTGTGCGCGGCGAGTTCCGCGACCGAGAACATGCCGGTGGCGACGCCGATGGTGCGCGCGCCGATCGCCTTGCCGCACTCGATATCGTGCGGGGTGTCGCCGATGACGAAGGTGCGGTCCGGTGCGAAATCGATCTCGTGGCGCTCCTTGGCGCGGCGCAGCGCATGGGGACCGAGGTCGTTGCGCAGGGCGCTGTCGTCGCCGAACGCACCGAATTGGAAGTAGTGCCACACGCGATAGTGCTCGAGCTTGATGCGGGCGCCGCGCTCGACGTTGCCGGTGAGGAGCGCCTGCACGATGTCGGTGCGGTGGTGGAGCGTTTCGAGGAGTTGCGTGATGCCTGGCAGGATCCGGCCCTCGCGGGTCGCGATCTCGCCCGCGAGCAGTTGCAGATAGCCCTCGAGGATGGCGTGGATGTTTTCCGCGGTCGGCTCCATGCCGTGCTCCTCGAGCATGCGGCGGATGATCCAGCGGTCGGTGCGGCCGGCGACCTCGACCTTGGACATGTCGGGCTCGCGGCCGTGCAGCTGCGTGAACGCGCGCACGAGCGCGATGATGCCTGCGCGGTTGGTGCGGATAAGCGTGCCGTCGATGTCCCAGAGGATGAGTTTCTTCATCGGAGCGGAGAGGAGACCACGAAACACACGAAACACACGAAAAGAAAAACGCGGCGGGAAACAGAAGGCAGAACCACAGATGGGCACAGATGAACACCGATTGGGGTCGGGCGCGTCCGCAACGTCTGCAGGTAGCCGCTGACATGAGGAGGCTGGGAGCGACGTGGACCTGCTCAGCCGACTGACGTCGGCTGCTACGAAGCGAGGTGGATTGCGCGCTTTGCGCGCGACAGAACCGTAATCTGCCCAGGTCGCGCGGCGAGCGCGCCACCTACTCGTTTTCCGGCGGCGTCGGTTTCGCGTCGCGGCGCAGGGCGGTGAAGGCGCAGCCGGCGAGGATCAGCGCGGCGCCGAGGAGTTCGTGCAGCGCGAAATGTTCGCGGAAGAACGCCGCGCCGCCGACGGCGATGCCGAGCGGGACGAGAATCTGGATGAGCGAGCCCTCGGCGACGGGCAGGTCGCGGAAGGCGCGCGTCATCGTGAGCTGCCCGGCGCCGGCGCAGAGGCTCGCGATGAACAGCACGACCCACGCGAGCGGCGTCAGCGGCTCGAACGTGGTGACGGCCGGGACGGTGCAGATCAGCAGGCCGTAGGCGCATTGCGCGGCGAAGATCGTCGACGTGTGCTCGGTGTCGTGGAGCTGTCGGATGGTGACGACCACGTGCGCCGACATCAGCGACGCGAGCACGGCGAGGGCGTCGTAGACGCCGGGCGGGTTGGCGGAGGAGAATACGTTGGTGAGCAGCGCGAGGCCGATGAGCGCGGCTGCGCCGCCGGTGAGGAGCGAGGGGCGGAGTTTTTCTTTCAGCCACCAGGCGGCGAGGAAAGCGCCCCAGATGATGTAAGTGTTGCCGATGAACGTCGCCCGGCCGGCGCCGAGTTTCACCACCGTGAGGTAGGTCAGGTAGACGCCGGCGCCGCCGACCACGCCGCGGTCGATGAGTTTGCGGTTGCGCCACAGATGCGTCGGCTGGAATTCGCGGTGGTAGACGGCGACGATCATGCCGAGGCCGACGACGAAGCGCGCGACGGCGATGAGCCAGACGTTGGCGGAGCCGAGCGTGCCGAGCGCGCGCACCAGCAGGACGTTCGCCACGAAGAACGCGGCGGACGCGAGCATGATGAACAAGGCGCGGCGGTGACGAGGATCGGACATCGGCGAAGTGGACAAAAAGAACGCCGCGCCCGAGGGCGCGGCGGCAAGGGGGAAGTCCGTGTTAGGCCGGAAAGAAGCGTGTCTGCGTGCGTTTCCTTGGCGGACTTACAGCGCGTGGATGGCGCTCTTGCTGACGGCGAGGCCGGCTTCCTTGACGGCTTCGCTCATCGTCGGGTGGCCGTGGATCGTCCGGCCGAGGTCTTCGGCGCTGCCGCCGTATTCCATGTGCGTGACGACTTCGCTGATGAGTTCGCCCGCGTTGTGGCCGAGGATTTGTGCGCCGAGGATTTTGTCGGTCTTGGCGTCGGCGATGATCTTCACGAAGCCGTCCGTCGCGTCCGCGGCGATGGCGCGGCCGTTGGCGGCGAAGTTGAACTTGCCGACATTGATCGCGAGGCCGCGCTTCTTCGCTTCGTCTTCGCCGAGGCCGACGGAGGCGACTTCGGGGTTCGTGTAGACGATGCCGGGGACGAGGTCCCAGTTGATGTGGCCGGCCTTGCCGGCGATCCACTCGGCGACGGCGACGCCGTCTTCCTCGGCCTTGTGCGCGAGCATCGGGCCGGCGACGACGTCACCGATCGCCCAGATGTTGGCGACGTTGGTGCGGAGATGGGCGTCGACTTTGACGCGCTTCTTCTCGTCGAGTTCGACGCCGGCTTTTTCGAGGCCGAGGCCGTCGGTGAACGGACGGCGGCCAACGGAAACGAGAACCTTGTCGGCGGGAAACTCGAGCTTCGTGCCGTCGCGTTCGGCGGTGAGCACGCCCTTGGCGAAGCCGGTGACCTTGGCGCCGGTCTCGATCTTCAGGCCCTGCTTTTGGAGCAGGCGCGTGAATTGGCGGACGATGTCGTCGTCGAACGTCGCGGCGATCTTCGGGAGGAACTCGACGACGGTGACGTCGCTGCCGAGGCGCGCCCAGACGGAGCCGAGTTCAAGGCCGATGGCGCCCCCGCCGACCACGACGAGTTTCTTCGGCACGGAGGTGAAGGCGATGGCGTGGTCGCTCGAGACGACCGTCTCGCCGTCGAACTTCATGAACGGCAGCTCGACGGGCGCGGAACCGGTGGCGATGACGAAGTGGCGCGCCGTGAGGCGCGTCGGATTTTCGATTTTTGATTCTCGATTTTCGATTGGGGAAACCTCGATCTCTGTCGGCGAGACGAAGGAGGCGGTGCCGGTGATGACGGTGACCTTTCGGCCCTTGGCGAGCATCCCGACGCCGCCGGTGAGTTTGGTGACTACGGCGTCCTTCTTCTTCATCAGCTGCGCGAGGTCGACTTCCACACTGCCGAATTTGATGCCGGATTCGGCGGCGTGCGTCTTGGCCCAGGCGACGTGCTCGGTGGCGTGGAGGAGCGCCTTGCTCGGGATGCAGCCGACGTTGAGGCAGGTGCCGCCGAGGGCGGCGCGCTTGTCGACGAGTGCGACCTTGAGGCCGAGCTGCGCGGCGCGGAACGCGCACACGTAGCCGCCGGGACCGGCGCCGATCACGACCAGATCGAAAGATTGAGTAGACATGTTACAGGAGGGAACAGAGAGAACGGAGGAGAGCAGAACCCAATTCCCTCCGTTTTCTCCTGTGAGCGTTTAGGCCCCGAGGACGAGGCGGGCGGGGTCTTCGAGGCTGTTTTTCACCGACACGAGGAAGGTGACCGACTCTTTGCCGTCGACGAGGCGGTGGTCGTAGCTGAGCGCGAGATACATCATCGGGCGGATGACGACCTGGCCGTTCAACGCGATCGGGCGCTCCTTGATGGCGTGCATGCCGAGGATGGCGCTTTGCGGGGCGTTGATGATCGGCGTGGCGAGGAGCGAGCCGAAGATGCCACCGTTGGTGATCGTGAAGACGCCGCCTTCGAGGTCGGCGAGGGTGATCTTGCCGTCGCGCGCGCGCTTGGCGGCGTCGGCGATGTCCTTTTCGATGTCGGCCATCGACTTCTTGTCGCAGTCGCGGATGACCGGGACCATGAGGCCTTTGTCGGTCGAGACGGCGACGCCGATGTCGTAGTAGTGGTTCTGGATGACGTGGTCGCCGTCGATCTGGGCGTTGATGCCGGGGACTTCCTTAAGCGCGTTGACGACGGCCTTCACGAAGAAGGACATGAAGCCGAGCTTCACGCCGTGCTTCTTCACGAAGTCGTCCTGGTATTTCGTGCGCAGCGCCATGATGGCGGACATGTCGGCCTCGTTGAAGGTCGTGAGCATGGCGGCGTTGTGCTGCGCGGCGACGAGGCGGTTGGCGATCGTCTGGCGGAGCTTGGTCATCTTCACGCGCGTCTGCTTTTCGCCGCGGTTGGCCGGAGCAGCGGGTGCGGGCGCAGCCGAAGCGGCGGGCGCCGGGGCGGACGCGGCGGGCTTGGGCTCGGTGGCGGCGATCATGTCGCCTTTGGTGACGCGGCCGGCTTTACCGGTGCCGGCGACAGTGGCGGGATCGACGCCGGTCTCGGCGGCGAGGCGGCGCACGGCCGGAGATTGGGCATCGGACTTCGCCGCGGCGGGAGCGACAGCGGGCGGAGTCGGGGCCGCGGCGGGCGCGGTGCCCTCGGTGACGGAGGTGTCGATCGTCGCGACGACCGCGCCGATCTTCACTTCGGTGCCGGCGGTGACGGCGAGCGAGATTTTGCCGGTGGCTTCGGCGGTGCCTTCGGAGGTGATCTTGTCCGTCTCGAGTTCGAAGAGGACCTGGTCCTTCTTCACGACGTCGCCGTCGGCGACGTGCCAT
The DNA here is from genome assembly GCA_041906465.1 of Candidatus Didemnitutus sp. GTDB lineage: Bacteria > Verrucomicrobiota > Verrucomicrobiia > Opitutales > Opitutaceae > Didemnitutus. The sequence goes on from JAYRJE010000019.1 coordinate 9,312, forward strand.
TTGGCGAGGATGCCGGACGAGATGGATTCACCCATCGGGGGGATTTTGACTTCGATAGCCATGGCGGAGGGGAGGGATAGTGAGAGGGAAAGGAGATGAGGGCGACGTTGCGTGAATCGTTCTCTTAATCGTAATCTTGCTCGTTCTCTCAAGTTGTTCGACCGAGATTAAGATTAGGATTACGAGGAACGAGAACGATCATGTTCAGAGCGTGAAGGCGTCCTTGAGGAAGGCGGCGAGTTGCGTGCGGTGTTTGGCGAGCAGGCCGACGGCGGGTGAGGCGGCGGCGGGGCGGCCGGCGTAGGCGACCTTGCGGCCGAACGTGGCTTCGAGCTGCGGCGCGATCCAGCGGGCGGCGCCCATGTTCTCGGGCTCTTCCTGGCACCAGACGAGTTTCGCGTTGGTGTATTTCTTGGCGAGCTCAGCGAGGCGTTTCGTGTGGAGCGGGTAGAGCTGCTCGACGCGGACGATCGCGGTGTTCGCGAGATTGTTTTTCGTGCGGTAGTCGACGAGGTCGTAATAGACCTTGCCGGAGCAGAGGATCACGCGGTCGGCCTTCGCGGTGTTGTCGTCGATGATTTCTTCGAACGCGCCCTTGGTGAAATCGTCGCGGTGCGACACGGCGGCCGGGTGGCGCAGAAGCGATTTCGGCGACATCACGATGAGTGGCTTGAGGAAATCGCGGCGCATCTGACGGCGCAGGAGATGGAAGAACTGCGCGGGCGTCGTGCAGTTGGCGACCTGGATGTTGTCCTCGGCGCAGGCTTGGAGGAAGCGCTCGAGGCGCGCGCTGGAGTGCTCGGGGCCCTGGCCTTCGTAGCCGTGGGGCAGGAGCAGCACGATGCCGCTGTTGCGCTGCCACTTCGATTCGCCGGAGACGAGGAACTGGTCGATGACCACCTGTGCGCCGTTGGCGAAGTCGCCGAACTGCGCTTCCCAGAGACAGAGTAGTTCCGGGTAGTCGAGCGAGTAGCCGTAGTCGAAGCCGAGCACGGCGTTTTCCGAGAGGAGGGAGTTGTAGACGCAGAAGCGCGCTTGTTTCGGGTCGAGGTTTTTGAGCGGCGAATATTTTTGGCCGCTCTCGATGTCGCTCCACACTGCGTGGCGGTGGCTGAACGTGCCGCGCTCGCAATCCTGGCCGCTGAGGCGGATCGGCGTGCCTTCGAGCATGAGTGTGCCGAACGCCAGCGCCTCGCCCATGCCCCAGTCGAACGGTCCGCCGTTCTTGTGCGCCTCGGCGCGCGCGTCGACGAAGCGCTTGATCTTCGGGTGAATCTTGAAGCCGTCGGGGATGCGCGTGAGGCCGGCGAAGACTTGATCGATGAGCTTCGCGCTGACCTTGGTCTCAACTTTGGCGAACGAGTAACCGGGCTGGAACTCCGCGGTGGAGCCCTTGAACACGGCGTTCGGGTCTTCCTTGCGTTTGGCGGCGCGCGAGGCTTCGCGGGCCTTGGCCTTCTCGAGGTTTTCCTCAAGGGTGGCGGTGTATTCCGCTTTGATCTTGTCGCCCTCGGCGGTAGTCACGCTGCCTTCGTCGACGAGCTGCTTCGTGTAGATCGCGGAAACGAGCGGGTGCGCGGCGATGGTCTGATAGAGCTTCGGCTGGGTGAAGGACGGTTCATCGGTCTCGTTGTGGCCATGCTTGCGGTAGCAATACATGTCGACGAACACGTCGCGCTTCCACTTCACGCGGAACTCGAGCGCGAGCTGCGCGACCATGCAGACGGCTTCGGGATCGTCGCCGTTCACGTGAAAGATCGGCGCCTCGATCATCTTCGCGACGTCGGTGCAGTATTTCGTCGAGCGCGAGTCCTGCGGATCGGTGGTGAAGCCGATCTGGTTGTTGATGACGAAGTGCAGCGTGCCACCGGTCGTGTAGCCGGGCAGCTGGGAAAAATTGAGCGTCTCCGCGACGATGCCCTGGCCGGCGACGGCGGCGTCGCCGTGGATGAGCAGCGGCATCACGCTGGTGCGCGCTTCGAGGTCGTTGCGAATGCGTTGGCGGGCGCGGGCCTTGCCTTCGACGACGGGGTTGACGATCTCGAGGTGCGAGGGGTTGGGCGCGAGGCGGACTTCGACCTTCTTGCCTGACGTCGTGGTGAGGATGGCCTCGTAGCCGAGGTGATACTTCACGTCGCCGTCGCCGGCGACGGTGTCGGGGATGTAGTTTTCGGAAAACTTTTCGAAGAGTTCGTCGAAGGACTTGCGCAGCGTGGAGCAGAGGACGTTGAGGCGGCCGCGGTGGGCCATGCCCATGACGATTTCCTTCACGCCGAGCTCGGGGCACGAATCGATCACGGCGTCGAGGGCGGCGATGATCGTCTCGCCGCCTTCGAGCGAGAAGCGTTTCTGGCCGACGTATTTCGTGTGGAGGAACTTTTCGAACAGCTCGGCCTTGTGAACGCGGCGGAGAATGCGGACCTTCTGTTGCTTGGTGAACGCCGGTTTGAGCTTCGATGGCTCGATGCGTTCCTGCAGCCAGCGGCGCACTTCGGTATCCTGGATGTGGACGTATTCGACGCCGACCTTGCCGCAGTAGGTTTCGCGAAGCGACGCGATGATATCGCGGAGTTTGCGCTGGCCGCCGCCGAGGTAGTGGCCGACTTCGAAGGTGCGATCGAGGTCGGACTCGTCGAGGCCGAACGTCGCGAGCGCGAGGCGCGGCGAGGAGCGCGGCGCACCTGCGAGCGGGTTGATATCGGCGTCGATGTGGCCGATCGCGCGGTAGTGATAGATGAGGCTGTCGACTTGCGACTGCTTCGGGATGCAGGAGTCGGCGCCCGTGCCGGCGGACGCAGCGGTGGTGGGGGCGGGCGATGCGGCGCTGCCACCGGCGAGCGCGCGGCCATCGGCGCCGAGCGTGAAGCCTTGGAAGAAGGCGCGCCAGGAGGCGTCGACCGACTCGGGATTGTCGAGCCAGCGCTGATAGTGTTCCTCAACGACGGCGACGTTCGCGCGTTCGGAGAAGTTGACGGGATTCATGGGTCAGAAGGGGAAGAGGCCCGGCCGCCGGCCGAGGGGTCGGCTGAAGGCACGGAAGGTGGAACGGAACACCGGAGAGGCGGCGATTCAACCGCTTACGCGCCGGCAGGCCGAGGAAAAATCCGGTTTTATGCGCCGGGGCTTGCTCATAACGAAAACTTAAACACGCTCCCGCCGCGTTATGGCCGCTCAAGAAATCAAGACCGCGCTCGAAAGCTTCGATTCCGCAGTGAAAAAGGCGGATGGCGCGGGCATTTCGGCGGCGTTGACGCGATTAGAAGCGCTCCTTGCCGCGCACCGGAGCGAACTGCACCCGCAACTCGTGCATTTTCTCGAAGGACGCAGCTACGCCAAGGCGCTGCTCTGGCTCGGCGGCGAGAGCGGTTTCGCGAAGCCGGCGAGCCCTCCGGGAGGTTGCGGAGGCGGCGGACATCGGCACTGAACCCCGATTTCTCATGAGCAACGGCGGCAAAGTCCCCACAGATGGCGGTCAATCGCTCGGGCAGAATCCGTTTGGTGCCCTGAGTGGAGCGGGACTGCCGTCAGCGCCGCAGAACGCGGCCGGGGCGGTGGGGCAAGGGCGGTCAGGGACAACCGCCCCTACCGGAACTAAGCCGGCGGCGCCGGCGAAGAACCGCGGGCGTGTCGACATCAAGCGCACGACCGCGGGCCGCGGCGGCAAGACGGTGACGCTCGTGACGGGTTTCGTCGGGATCGGGCTGCCGGAGAAGGAATCGCTCGCGAAGAAAATGCGCAACGCGTGCGGCTGCGGCGGCACGGTGAAGGACGGCGACATCGAGATCCAGGGCGACCAACGCGAGAAGATCGCGGCCATCCTGAGCGAAGCGGGTTTCCGGCCGGTGTTCGCGGGCGGGTGAGGCATGTTTGCACTTTCGAGTCCGTGCCCGCGTTGTGGACAGGATTATCCTGTCAAGATGCGTGTCGTTCGCACCAAGGATGCAGTAGTTGTGTGTCCTGAATGCGAGGCTCTGTGGCCGGAAGGTGTGCCTTTTGCCGCCGAGGCGCCCACAGATATGCAGACCTATTTGCGGCAACACGGCCTGCGAGGGGAATGGACCGAACTGGCGGAAGAGATTCCGTGACTACGCCGCCAGGCCTGCGGCGAGCGCCAGCGCGCTTTTCGCGCGGTTCATGATGTAGAGGTGGTAACCGGGGGCGCCGTTGGCGAGGAGGCCGCGGATTTGCGTGAAGGCCCAGTCGAGGCCGATGATTTCCACGACGTCGGGATTTTCCTGGGCGGCTTCGAGACGCGTGACGAGCTTCGGCGGCAGGTGCGCGCCGCACATGTCGGTGAAGCGCTTGATCTGCTTGAGCGAGAGCACGGGCATGATGCCGGGAATGATCGGGATGTTGATGTCGCGCTCACGGCATTGCTCGACGAAGCGGTAATAGAGCGAGTTGTCGAAGAACAGCTGCGTCGTGATGAAATCCGCGCCCGCGTCGACTTTGCGTTTCAAGTTGTCGAGGTCGGCGCCGAGCGTGGGGGCTTGCGGGTGTTTTTCCGGATAGCCGGCGACGCCGAGGCAGAAGTCGGCGTGCCGCGACTTCAGCAGCGCGACCAGTTCGGAAGCGTAACGCAGACCATCCGCGGGGTGCTGAAACGTCGGGTCCTTCGGCAGGTCGCCGCGAAGCGTCATGATGTTGCGGAAACCGTCCGCATGCAGGCGATCGGCGATGTCGTTCAGCTCCGCGCGCGTGTGGCCGACGCAGGTGAGGTGCGGCATCACGGTGAAACCGAAGTCTTTTTTCAGCAGCGCGGCTGAGCGCGCGGTGCGTTCGCGGGTCGTGCCACCGGCACCGTAGGTGATCGAGACGAAGTCGGGCGCGATGCGCTGCAATGCGCTGGCGGAGTTGTGCAGCATCTCCATTTGCGCGTCGTCCTTCGGCGGAAAAAATTCGAGGGAGCGCACAGTCTTGCGGCTGGCAAAGAGGTCGGAGATCGGACGGTCGGCGGACATCGTGGCATCAAAGCATCCGAATTTGAGAATGTGTCGAGAGTGGAACGCGTCACCGGTCGGCTCGCATGGGTAGGGCGGCGAGTTCCTTCGCTGCCGTGATTGGTTCGCCGTGGGAGCGAGCTTGCTCGTGACTGCACGTGGGAAAAGCCATGTGCGTCGAACGTGGCTCCCACAAGAGATGTTCGCCGTTCACGGCGCGGGGCGGAGTCCGCACCCTGCGTCACGCGACCGGTGCGCCGGCGTTGCGTTCTTTTTCGGTCTGGAGGCGGAGCTGGCCGCAGGCGGCGGCGATGTCGTGGCCTTTTTCGCGGCGGAGCGTCACGGAGACGTCGGCGGCGCGCAGGATGTCGGCGAAGCGTTCCTGGCGCGTGAGCGAGGGTCGTTTCCACGGCAGACCTTGCACGGTGTTGTAGGGAATGAGGTTCACGTGCGCGTGCAGATCGAGCGCGATGTCGCGGAGTTTTTCGGCCTGCTCGAGGGAGTCGTTGATCTCCTCGATGAGGATGAACTCCAGCGTGACCATGCGGCCGTGCTTTTCGTTGAACGCCTTCACGGCGGGCAACAGTTCGGCGAGCGGGTAGCGCTTGTTCACCGGCATGATTTGTTCGCGCACGGCGTCGGTCGCGCCGTGGAGGGAAATGGCGAGGCGGATGCCGAGCGGTTCGTCGGCGAGTTGGAGAATCTTTGGCACGAGGCCGGACGTGGAGAGCGTGATGCGACGCGCGCCGAAGCCGAGGCCCCACTCGGCGTTCACGATCGTGAGCGCGCGGATGATGCCGTCGTAATTGTGCAGCGGCTCGCCCATGCCCATGACGACGATGTTGTCGAACGACGCCAGCTCGGCGCGGGCGCGCGGCGTGTGGGCGTCTTCCTGGCGGCAGACTTGGATGAGTTGGTGGACAATTTCGCCGGCGGTGAGGTTGCGTTTCAGGCCTTCAAGGCCGGAGGCGCAGAACTTGCAGCCCATGGCGCAGCCGACCTGAGTGGAGATGCAGATTGTCTTGCGCGATTTGTCGACGCCGACGCCGGTCATCGGTGCGCGGATGATGACGGTCTCGATGAGCGAACGGTCGCCGAGTTCGAGGAGGAGTTTGTCGGTCTCGTCGCCGGACTGGCGGTCGAGCACGAACGAGGTCGGCGCGATGTCGAAAGTCGCGTCGAGCCACGCGCGCAGATCCTTGGGCAGGTTCGTCATCTCGTCCCAAGTGGCGACGCGTTTCTTGTAGAGCCAGTCGAGGATCTGGCGCGCGCGGAACGCCGGTTGCCCGGCGGCGGTGAGCGCGGCGGTGAGCGTGTCGAGGGTTTCGCCATGGATGGCGGGTTTGGCGGGCGTGAACTTCACGGTGGGACGCGGAAAAGCGGGAACGGAAGTCAGACGTTGCGGTTGAACTTTCAACTCTCAACTCTCAACTGACCCTCCGCCGCCCGCTCGCATGAAACTCCTGCACCGCCACATCTTCGCCAACGTTGCGGCGACATGTTTGGCGGCGGTCGGCGTCTTCACCTTCATCCTGCTGTTGGGAAATGTGCTGAAGGATCTGCTCGGCTACGTGCTTTCGGGGCAACTGGAGTTCGACAGTTTTCTGCGTCTGGTCGGGTTGCTGATTCCGACGATGGTTTCGTATGCGCTACCCGGCAGCATTCTGACCGGGGTGTTGCTGGTGCTCGGGCGCATGTCGTCCGATCGCGAGATCACCGCGATCCGCGCGTCGGGCGTGAGCGTGGCCGGTATCTCCGCGCCGATCTTCTTTCTCGCGTTGCTGGGGGTCGCCGGAAGTTTGGCGGTGAACTTCCATTTCATGCCGACGTCGCGGCTGGCCTACCAACAGGAGTTCGATCAGACGATTCGGCGGAATCCGCTCAGCTTCATCGTCGCCAAGAGCTTCATTCGGGATTTTCGCGGCATCGTGCTCTATGTCGGTGAAAAGAAAGGCGACAGCACGCTGAAGGATTTTTGGTTGTGGGAAGTGGACTCGCAGGGACGCGTCCGGCGCTTCGCGCGGGCCGATGAGGGGCGCATCACCTATGACGAGAAAAGCAACAATCTCGTGCTCACCGTCCAGCGGGCGCAGATCGAGGTGCGCGACGAAAAGGATCCGGAGAATTTTGCCAGCATCAGCGGCGCGCCTGCGATGGAGCGCGCGACGTTTTATCTGCCGCTCGATCGGGTGACCGGAGGAGGACGCTCGTCCAAGCCGAAGCCGAAATGGCTGACATTGTCGCAACTGCTCGAGGAGTGGCAGCGTCTCGGCCAGCCGGACCCCGTTGTGCCCGCGGCCGAGCGCGAGCGCCAGCGCATGAAGGTGCAGATCGCCTTTCACGAGAAGTGTGCGACGGCGTTCTCGGTGCTGTCGTTCGCGTTGCTGGCGATCCCGCTCGGGATCAAAGTCTCGCGCAAGGAGACGACCGCCAATCTCGGAATCGCGGTCGCCCTGGCGTTGGGCTATTATTTCGCCACTTTTGTCGTCAACTCGTTCGACAACCAGCCGGCATTTCGCCCGGACCTGCTGATTTGGTTGCCGAATCTCGGATTCCAGGCGTTGGGCATCTGGATGTTCCGCAAGGTCGATCGGGCCTGATTTTTTGCGCCGTGCGCCGGGCCGAAAACGTAACTGCGGGGAGGGGGGGCGCGTCTCCAACGACGTGCTCTTCCCGCTCCCATGCTCCTCATGGCTGACGAAACGTTCGATCTGGCCAGTTGCCTCGAACGCGTGCGCGCGCGCGACCAGGCGGCGGCGCGCGAACTGGTCGAGCATCTTTACCCGCTGGTCATTCGCATCATCCGCTCCCACCTGCCGCGCCGCGTGGCGGAAGAGGATCTCGCCCAGGACGTCTTTCTAAAAATGTTCACCCGCCTCGCACAGTATCAGGGCAACGTGCCGTTCACCCATTGGGTGTCGCGCATCGCCGTGACCACGTGCATCGACCAGCTCCGCGCGCAGAAACGCCGCCCGGAGTTTCGTTGGGCGGATTTGTCGGAGAACGAGGCCGAGGTGCTCGACAATGTCCTCAGCGACACGACGGCCGAAACCCCGAGCGACTCGATGGCCGCGCGCGAACTCGTTGGCCGTCTCCTTGACCAGCTCGCGCCCGCGGATCGGACCGTGATCCAAATGCTCGATCTCGAGCAGAAGTCCGTGGCCGAAATTTCGGCGCTGACCGGTTGGGGGCAATCGATGATCAAGGTCCGCGCCTTCCGCGCGCGTCGGAAGTTGCAGAAACTCTTTCAAGAACTCAAAACTCAGGAGAAGTCATGAACCCGCATAACCAGCAATGGCTGCGCCTCGTCGCCGCTGCGCGCAGCACTCCCGACCTGCGCGACGATTCCGCACCGTATGGCTTCGCGACTCGCGTGGCCGCGCTGAGCCTCGGCGCCCCCGCGGCGGCGTTGCCGCGGGCGGTGTTGGAGAAGTTCGCCTTGCGCGGGCTTTTCGCCGCCTGCGCGCTGAGCGTCGCGGCGGCGGCGTTTGGCTACTCAGCGTTCCGGTCCGAACAGGAAACCGAGGTTGCCACCGGTGACACTGTCACCGAAGTGCTCGCGCAGTCATGACCGCGAAGCCCTGGAAACTCGTCCTGCTGCTCACCGGCATTTTCCTCGCTGGTGGCGTGGCGGGCGGCTTCATCACTCTGGAGGTCGGCAAAAGCATGCTGCGGAAACGCATGGCTCCGGAGAATTGGGGTCCCGCGCGCCTGAAGAAGCTCGAGGAACATCTCAATCTCACGTCCGAGCAAATGGAGCGCTTGAAGCCGATCGTCCGGCGGGATGTCGACGAGTTGAACAAACTTCGTCAGCAGGGTTTTCAGGATACGCGCCGCATTCTCGAGCGCATGGAGAAGGATATCGCGGCCGTGCTCACGCCCGAGCAGAAGGAAAAATTTGAGAAACTGAACGCCGAGATGCGCGAGCGCGCGCGGCGAGCCTTTGAGATGCGGCGCAACGAACGTCTGGAAAAAGGCGACCGATCCGACAAGGGCGAGCGTCGCGGTCCGCCCCCGGCCGGGCCGGTTGATCGCGACAGTCCGCCGCCGCCGCCACCGCCGGAAAAAGGTCCGGGCGGCGAAGAAGGAGTCCACTAAGGCTCTCTCCGCCTGCGCCCGCGCTTTTTTGCGGGCGCGATCGTTTTGGCCGGGCGGAGATTTATTGGTTGCGCGACGGGTGGTCCGACCTACGGTCCGCCTTGGCCAGGTGCCATGCATGGGCAGGCGCGTGAACCCCGCCAGGACCGGAAGGTAGCAACGGTGACGACGTTCTCCCAGTGCCGTGGAGTGCCTGGCCACTTTCATTTTCGACTTTGGATTGGGGATTCCGATTTAGCCGCAGAGCGCAGAGGAGCGAGCGCGGGGGCGCAGATTCGCGACTTTCTGCAAACTCAGGCTGGATTTTTTGTCCTCCGTCCTCTGTCTTCAGTCCTCTGAGATGTCCGGCGCCTACCAAGTCATCGCCCGCAAGTGGCGGCCCCAAACCTTCGACGACGTCGTCGGCCAGGAGCACGTCGTCCGGACGCTGAAGAACGCCATCGCCCGCCAGCGCATCGCGCACGCCTACCTGTTCGTCGGGCCGCGCGGCACGGGCAAGACGAGCACCGCGCGCATTTTTGCCAAGGCGCTCAATGTCACCAACGGCCCGAAGGCGGATTTCGATCCGGAGGACCCGATTGCCAAGTCCATCGCGGAAGGCTCGTGCCTCGATGTGATCGAGATCGACGGTGCGTCGAACAACGGCGTCGAGCAGGTGCGCGAGCTCCGCGATACCGTCCGCTACGCGCCCGCGCAGGGGAAGTTCAAGGTCTACATCATCGACGAAGTGCACATGCTCTCGGCGCAGGCGTTCAACGCGCTGCTGAAGACCCTCGAGGAGCCGCCGGAGCACGTGAAATTCATCTTCGCGACCACGGACGTGCAAAAAGTCCTCCCGACGATCATCTCGCGTTGCCAGCGCTTCGACCTGAAGCCGATTCCGACCGAGCTGATCGTCCAACGCCTGAAGAAAATCGCCGGCGCGGAAGGCATCAAAGCGAGCGACGAGGCGCTCAACAGCATCGCCCGCATGGCCGACGGGGGCATGCGCGATGCGCAATCGATTTTCGACCAGATGATTTCGTTTTGCGGCACCGAAATCGGCGAAGCTGACGTGCTCGATGTTTACGGGCTCGTCTCCGCCGCCACGATCGCGGATCTCGCCAGCGCGCTTGCTGCGGGCGATCACAAGAAGATTGTCCGCATCGTCGACGAGTGCGACGAGAACGGCCGCGACCTTTACCGCATGCTCGTCGACTTGCAGGTGCACCTGCGCACGGCGCTGCTCGACGCGATCGCCAAGGGCGGCCAGAGCGAGGCGCTCGGCACGCCGATGTCGACCGAGCAGCTGACGCGACTCCTCGACGCGCTCCGCGAGGGCGAGGGCGGCGTGAAACACGGCCTGTCCGAGAAGATCAATTTCGAAGTCGCCCTCCTGAAAGCCGTCGAAGCCAGCCGCGCGCGCGCGATCGACAGCCTCATCAAGGAAATCGCCACGCTGGCCGAGAGCCTGCCGGACGACCCGGTAAAAAAAAACGACTGAGGCCCGCGCCTAGCGGCGCGACGGCGATCAGCGATCAGCGACCAGCAGTCAGCGCGTCGGGTGGGGAAGAGGATGCGCCCGCGAGCAGCTTGGTGACGGAAAATCCGGGCGCACCCGTCGACGACGGTGCGCCGGTCGGTCCCAGCGAGGGCGAAGAGGCGTCGTTCATGGCCGAGCAGCGCGAACAAGGTTTCAGCGCGCCGGTCGCGGCCGCGAGTCGTGTCGCGGCAGAATCCGAGCCGGACGACAAAAGATCACTCCCGCCGCTCGACGACTTGGTCCAACGCGTGCCGCCGGGCGTCCGCCAGCTGATGGACGAGTTGTTCCGCGCGAATTTTGTTACCGTGAAGCGCGTGCCAAGGTCGGCCTTGAAGAACTGAGTTGCCGTCTCGGCAGCTCCCAGGGGTCCCGCTGCGTGGTAGGTGGCGCGCTTGCGCGCCACTGGCAAGAGCGGCAAAGTCGCGCCACACCGGGCCGCTCCCGGTGTGTCACCTGCCGAATTTTCTTAAACGGCCGTGCTTGCTGGCATGGAACCGGCTTTAAGTCGCGCGCGAGCACTCGTCCCCATTTTGGCGGGTGTTCACCGAACAACACTACCCTGCGTTCTCACACCCATCATGAGCGTTAGTCCCTCCCGCCTCGCGGCGATCTCTGCGGCCAACAATTACCGCACGACGAAGACCGTGGCTTTCAACGAAAGCCACTCTGCCGGCCTCTTCGGCAAAAACGTCTTCAACGACAAAATCATGCAGCAGCGCCTCCCCAAAGCTGCTTTCAAATCGCTGAAGAAGACCATCGACACCGGCGCGACCCTCGAGGCCGGCGTGCTCGATATCGTCGCCACCGCGATCAAGGACTGGGCGCTCGAACACCACGCCACGCACTACGCGCACGTTTTTCAGCCGTTGACCGGCATCACCGCGGAAAAGCACGACAGCTTCCTCGAGCCCGACGGTCGTGGCGGCGCCATCGCCGAGTTCTCCGGCAAGCAGCTCGCGCAGGGCGAACCCGACGCCTCGTCGTTCCCCTCCGGCGGCATCCGCGCCACCTTCGAAGCCCGCGGCTACACCGCGTGGGACGTCACGAGCCCCTGTTACTTGGTTGAAAACGCCAACGGTGTCACGCTGTGCATCCCCACCGCGTTCGTCTCTTGGACGGGCGAGGCGCTCGACCTCAAGACCCCGGTGCTCCGCTCGATGAAGGCGCTCGACCAACAGGCCCGCCGCATCCTGAAGCTCTTCGGTCACCAGAACATCCCGATGGTCACCGCGACCGCCGGCCCGGAACAGGAATACTTCCTGATCGACCGCAATTTCTACCTGAACCGCCCCGACCTGCTCACGGCCGGCCGCACCCTGTTCGGCGCCCGCCCGCCCAAGGGCCAGGAGTTCGAAGACCAATACTTCGGCGTCATCCCGGACCGCGTGCTCGCCTACATGCACGAGTGCGAGGCGGAGCTCTACAAACTCGGCGTGCCGGTCAAGACCCGCCACAACGAAGTCGCGCCCTCACAATACGAGATCGCGCCCATTTACGAGAACGCGAACATCGCCGCCGATCACCAGCAGCAGGTGATGATCACGCTGAAGCGTGTCGCGCGCAAATACGGCCTCGAGTGCCTCCTGCACGAGAAGCCCTTCGCGGGCGTCAACGGCTCCGGCAAGCACCTCAACTGGTCGCTCGGCAACGCCGCGCAGGGCAACCTGCTCGAGCCCGGTCACACGCCGCACCAGAACATGCAGTTCCTCGTGTTCTGCGCCGCCGTCGTCCGTGCCGTCCACAAGCACGGCGCTCTCCTCCGCGCGATGGTTGCCTCCGCGTCGAACGACCACCGCCTCGGCGCCAACGAGGCTCCGCCGGCCATCATCTCGATCTTCCTCGGCGAGCAGCTCGCCGACGTGTTCGAACAGCTCAAGAAGGGCAAGGCCAAGTCGTCGAAGAGCGCCGGCACGATGCACCTCGGCGTCGACACGCTGCCGCTCCTCATGAAGGACGCCGGTGACCGCAACCGCACCTCGCCGTTCGCCTTCACGGGCAACAAATTCGAATACCGCGCCGTCGCCGCCAACCAGTCCATCGCCGCCCCGCTGGCCGCGTTGAACACGATCATGGCCGAGTCGCTCGACTACATCGCCACCAAGCTCGAGAAGGCGCCCAAGTCGAAGAAGTTCGAAGACGCCGTGCAGGACATCCTCACCGAGATCGCCCGCGAGCACAGCACCGTCATCTTCAACGGCAACGGTTACTCCGAAGAGTGGCACAAGGAAGCCGAGAAACGCGGCCTCCCGAACCTGCGCACTTCCGTCGACGCCATCCCTGTGCTCGCCGCGAAGTCCACGGTCGCCGCCTACGAAGCCTACGGCATCCTCACGAAGCGCGAACTCGAGGCGCGCCGCGACATTGCGTTCGAACAATACGTCAAGGCCGTCGCCGTCGAGGCGAACGTTGTCACCGAGATGGTGAACACGAAGTTCATCCCGACTGCGATCAACTACCAGACGCAGCTCGCGCAGAACGTCGCCGCGCTCCGCGCCGCGGGCGCCAAGGCCGACACCGGCCTGCTCGACAAGGTCACGGGTCTGATCGACAAGCTTTCCGCCGAGATGGCCAAGCTCGAGGAAATCCGCGCCGACCACGTGTCCGGTCTCGAAGCCGAGGCCGCGCACATGTGCCACGAGGTGCTTCCGCAGCTGCTCGCGATCCGCAAGGCCGTCGACGCGCTCGAGGCCGTGTGCCCCGACGAGTCGTGGCCGCTGCCGACCTACGAAGAGATGCTCTTCATCCGCTGATTTTGGGGTAGAACGCACACACCAACAACGCCCGGCCGCCCACGCGCGCGCCGGGCGTTTTTTTTGCATCGGCTCCGTCCGATGCCAACCCGCCGCAGCGGGGAGAGCGAAGGCGGGGCCACCCGCGCGCCGCGTGCGCTGTATTCTTCGCCAAGTAGGTTGCGCGCTCGCGCGCAACTCGTCCGAAGCAACTCGTTCGACGTATTCCGCCATTCGCTCACGTGGCGCGGCAAGCGCGCCACCCACATCGCGAGCGGGACATGGCACAACGCGCTGCTCCGGTGCTCGCGCCAAATGCCCGGTAGCAGCCGCCGTAAGGCGGCTGGCCCGCGTGCGCACGACATGCCGCGATGCTCAGCCGCCTTACGGCGGCTGCTACGGCCGGAGCCAGCGACCGCACTTTCGTGTAGCCCGCGGGGGCCGGTTGCGGTTGAACCTCTCCGATGTCCGACGCGTCCGCCAACGCCCCTGCATCGCTCGCTCCCGAACCTCCGATGTTGCTCGCGCGCCTCGTTTGGACCGGCGAATGGCTGCTCACGCTCGGGCTCGCGCTCACGCTCGCGTGGACCACGCTGTGCCTCGGTGGTTATTTGGCCGAGACGATGGTGTGGTCGGCGCGGGCCGTCTGGGGGCTCGCTGCGCTCGGCGGGGTGTTGTTTGTCCTGCATTCGCGAACGCTGGACTGCCGTGCGCTGTTGCCCGTGCCGTTTCTGTTGTTCGCGCTGGCGAGCGTGTTCTGGATCGCGCCGGCGAAGTGGCTGGCGTGGCGCGAGTGGCTCCTCTGGTTCCAGATGTGGCTGTGGTTCGCGCTCGCGCTGCATTTCGGTCGCTCGCGCGCGCAGACCTGGACGCTCGTCGGGACGCTTCTGGCACTGGCGGTGGCCGGCGTGGCGATGGCGGCGTATCAGCGCTTCGTCGATCCGAAGTGGATGATGCTCGGCCGCACGCAGGCGGAACAATTCTGGACGCGCTCAGCGGGCATGTTCGGCATCCCCAACAGCCTGGCGGCGCTCGTCGAGCTCGTGCTGCCGCTCTGTCTCGTGTGGCTCGGTGCGCGCACGGTTGCCGTCACGGTGAAAATTCTCGGCGCCTGGCTGGCCGCGTTGCTGGTCGTCGGCCTCGTGCTCACGGGCAGTCGCGGCGGCTGGATTGGCGCGGCGGTGGCGCTCGCGCTGTGGCCGGCGCTGACGAGTCGCACGGTGCGACGCGGACTGTTGGGTGCCGCGGGCGTGGTTGCTGTGGTGGGGGCCGGTTTCGTGGCGCTCTATTTTTTCAGTGACCAAGCCCGCGAACGCATGGCGCCGATGCTGAGCGGAGACTTCGAGTCCAGCCGGCCGCTGATGTGGCGCGCGTCCCTGCAAATGGCGGCGGAACACCCGTGGCTGGGCACCGGCGCGGGTTCCTACAATTTTGTCTACGAAGGCTACCGCTCGCCGAAGGATCAGTATCAGCCGGATTGGACGCACAACGACTACCTCAACACGTTGAGCGACTATGGCAGCGTCGGCTTTCTGCTGTGGTTCGGAGCCGGTGCGGCGTTGACGGTGCTGGGCTGGCGCGGGGTGCGCGCAGCGCAACGTGCGGGCGGACGCCCCGCCGGGATGCACGATTCCTGGCGGTGGCGGCTGGCGTTGTGGCTCGGCTGGGTTGCATTCGTCGTGCACCTGACGGTTGATTTCCACACCAAGATTCCCGCGCTGGCCTACGCGAGTGCGCTGTGGGTGGCGCTGCTGTTGCGAGCGCGCGACGAGCGCGCGCCACCGGCCTCTCTGCTCGCGCGCACGACGGCGGCGGCGGTGGTCATCGCCGTCGTTGCCTGGGGCGTGCCGCAGGCCGAACGGCTCTACGCGGCGGAGGCGGCGCGCGAAACGGCGCACGAGGCGCTGGCCAAGGTTACGAAAGGCCGCGCCACGCTGCTCGAGATTTTGCCGGCGGCACTGGCGCAGTTGGAGCGGGCCACAACAATCGATCCTGCCAACGCCCAGGCATGGGGTGATCTGGCCTACGCGATTTCCCTGTCGCCTCCCGTGACCAACGGCCGGCCGGAGACCGCCGGGCGCCGAGCGGAAGCGGCCGCGCAGCGAGCACTGGCGTTGGCGCCCCGCGGTTCGGAATTTTGGGTGCGGCTTGGCACCGCGCTCTCGTTGCAGCGCCGGCACGCGGAGGCAGATGAGGCTTTTCGGAGAGCCATCGCGCTCGCACCCAATCGCGCCGATTGGCGTTTATTTTACGGATCGGCGCTGGCTTCACGGCCTGACCGAAAGGCGGAGGCGCTGCGCGAGTTGGAAATCTGTTTAGCTCTTGACCCTCCCAATCGGCAGGCGAAATCTCTGCGGGCCCGCCTCGGGGCGGCTCGCTGAGCGCCTTTTCACCCTGGCCACCATGAAATCTTCGGTCCTCCGTTTTGTCTTTGTTGGGCTTTTTGCCATTGGTTTGACGCTGCATGCGGTCGCGCAGCAGGGCTCGGCTGCTCCGTTGCCGACCAAAGCCGGTGCGATCAAAGTGGGTAAGGTGGAAGGGACGGTCCTGCGTCTGACCGCCGACTCCCGCAGCGTGCCGCTGAAAGTGGGCGACACCGTCATCGAGACCGACAGCGTGAAAACCGAAAGGGGAGCGCTCGTGGTGCTCGTGTTTGCCAACGGTGCATCGGTCAAATTGGGCAGCGAAACGTTGCTGCGCATCGAAGAATTCAAAATGGACCCGCTCGATGAAGACGTCGTCGTCTCGAAGCTCGAGTCGGAGCCGTCGGTGTCGACGACGAAGCTGAATCTCGCGTTCGGCGAAATGGTCGGCGACGTGAAGCACCTGAACCGCGACAAGGGTTCTTCGTTCAAGATCAACACGCCGGTCGGCGCGGCTGGCATTCGCGGCACGACTTTCCGCATCGTCTTCCGTCCCTCGGGAGACGGGAAATCATTCACTTTCCAGCTTTCGACCGCGGATGGCCGCGTGGCGTTCGAGGGCACGGTGCAGGCCCCTGCGAACCTCGAAGTTCCGACCAACCAGGAAATCGTCGTGACGGCGGAGGCTACGGTCGATGCCACCACCGGTGCCGTCGAAGTGAGTTCCGTCAGCGTGCCGGCGACTCCGCAGCCCATCTCGGCCGAAGCCACCCAAGCCATCACCACGGCAGTCGTAAGCGCCATCACCGAGGCCGCACAGAAGACGACGATCACCACGAGCGAGCAGCAGCAATCCGCCAGCACCGACACCGGCACGGGCACTTCCGGCGGCACCGGCGGCGCTGATACCGGCACGACTTCCGGCGACGCCAACTCGGGCACGGGCGGCGAGACCTCGAACAATTCGAACACGAATTCCGGCACGTCCAACGACTCGAACCCGAACAATTCCGACACGTCGAATTCCGGCACGCCTTCGGGGAATACCAATCCACCGGGTAACAATGTCCCGGTCGTCACGCAGCCGCGGCGCACGACGGGTGCCGGCGGCTAAGCGGTGCGTCCAGTGAACTTCACGAGCCCGGTTTCGACCGGGCTTTTTCTTGGGCGCGTTGCGTCGTCACTGGGCGCAGCACGAAGCCTCCGCAGGTCTTTTCCCTTCCCACGCCGCGCCGGCGCGCTACGCTGCGCCTCGTGGCCAAGACCAAGGCGAAACTCGACTGGCGGATGCTGTTGCTGCTGCCGATTCCGTTGCTCTGGGCGCTGGCCGGCCACCTCGGCTACCTGCGCGTCGCGGAGGATCTCACGCTCGACTGGCGATTTCGCTTTCGCGGCGAACTCGCGGCGAAGGTGCCGATCATCTACGTCGACATCGATTCGCAGGCGATCGAAGAGCTGGGCAATTTCCCTTGGCCACGTTCCTATTTTGCCCAGGTCGGTTCGGCCCTCCTGAACGAAGGCGGCGCGAAAGCCATCGGCGTCGATATCGTTTTTTCCGAAATGGGCGTGTCGGAATCCTACGATCGCACGCGCTGGGTGCAGGCCAACGTCGAGCTTGCGCGCTTCCTGCGCAAGGATCCGAAGATGGTCACGGCGGCGTCTTACGCGTCGTTGGACTTTCGCGGCGCCAAGGGCCGCGAGGCGCGCTTTCTGCCGATCGTTGCGGACGGACTGACGCCGGCGGAACTGGCGTCGCTCCCGGAGTTGCCCGAGTTCAACATCGGCGGCGGCCGCCTGTGGACGCCCGCCAACGTCGGCCTGATCGATACGCTCGAAGGCGGCACGCGCTGGGTGGCGCTCTTCGCCCCGACGGACGCGCGACGCTACGATCACATGGCGCTCGCGCTGGCGCTGCTCTACTGGGACGTGAAGCCGGACGCCGTGCGCGTGAAGGACGACTTTCTCGATGTGACGGCGCCCGACGGACGGACACTCGCTCACGTGCCGCTGGCGCAGAAACAGTTTCTCGAGATCAACTGGTTCTCGCGGTGGTTGTCCGATAAAAATCCGCGCACGAGCTTCTCCGTGGTCTACAACTACGCGCGGATGCTCAGCGATGCCGACGAAAAGGCGCGCGCGACCGCACAGGAATTTTTCAAGCAGTTCCACGGCGCGGTCATCCTGATCGGCCCGGTCGATCCGCTGCTCCAGGATCTCGCGACGACGCCGTTCGACGAGCAGCCGGTGCCAAAGGTCAGTGTGCACGGCAATCTGCTGAAGACGCTCGTGAGCGGCGAGTATCTGCACCGCCCGCCGCCGTGGATGCTCCACGTCATCACGGTCGCGCTCGGCGTCGTGGTCACCGCGCTTTCGGTGCTCGGCGGTGCGAAGGGCATCTGGTCCAAGCTCGCGGCGCTGCTGGTGCTCGGCGGTTACGCCGGCGCGGCGGTCTTGGTTTTCAAGGCCTCGCACCTCGTGTTGCCGATGGCCGCGCCCTTGAGCGGCGCGTTCACCATGGCGTTTGCCGGCATTGCGTGGCAGCTCGTCGTCGAGGAGAAACAGAAGGGCCGCATCAAGGGCATGTTCTCCGCCTACCTCGCGCCGACCGTCGTCAACAGCCTCATCGAATCCGGCAAAGAGCCGGAGCTGGGCGGGCACGAGGAGACTATCACGGCGTATTTTTCGGACATCCAGTCGTTCTCCACTTTCTCGGAGAAGATGACGCCGGCGCGACTCGTCGAGTTGATGAACGAGTATCTCACCGCTTGCACCGACATCGTGCAGGAGGAGGGCGGCACCCTCGACAAATACATCGGCGATGCCGTCGTCGCGATGTTCGGCGCACCGCTGCCGTTGCCCGATCACGCTTATCGCGCCTGCGTCGCGAGCGTGCGCGTGCAGAAGAAGATCGAGGAACTCCGCCAGAAGTGGCGCGGCGAAGGCGAAAAATGGCCGCCCGTCGTGCACAACCTCCGCGCGCGTCTCGGTCTCAACTCGGGCCCCGCCATCATCGGCAACATGGGCAGCCGCACGCGATTCAGCTACACGATGATGGGCGACAATGTGAACCTCGCCGCACGCATGGAGTCGGGGGCGAAACTGATGGGCGTTTACACCATGGTCACCGACACGACGCGTGCCGAGTGCGAGAAGCACGGTGCCGATCGCATCGTCTTCCGCTTTCTGGATAAGATCGTCGTCAAAGGACGCTCGTTGCCGGTCGGCGTCCACGAGATCGTCGGGCTGAAGGAAGACGTCAGCCCCGAGACGCACCTGTGCCTCGCCTTGCACGCGCAAGGCATCGAACGCTACCACGCGCAGGATTGGGACGGGGCGATCGCGTTTTTCGAGCGGAGCGCGAAGCTCGAGTTGCACCAGCCGAGCAAGTCGCTCGCGATCGAGAGCAATCCCTCGCTGATCATGATCGACCGTTGCGCCTACATGCGCGAGCACCCGCCCGGCGCGGCCTGGGACGGCGTGTTCGTGATGAAGGAAAAAGGCTGACGCGGCGCGGACGTGCTGACACGTCGCATCACTGTGGCCTCCGTCGGTCCACACTTTCGCCTTCGGCTCAAGTGCGGCTACGGATTATCACCCACGAACGTGACGAGTGCGCCCCAGACCGCACCGAGCAAGTGGGCGAGCGGCACCGGCGAATAGTCGCCGGACGCCGCGAACACCGGCGCCCCGCCGAGGAGCTCTATACCGCACTTGGCGATGAGGCCAACCGCAGCGAGGACCACGATCGAGCGTGCCAGTGGGTCCCGTTCGCGTCGTGCGGTGCCGAGTCGCTCCACCAGCAACGCACCAAAGAGCGCGCAGTCGATGCCGCTCAGGCCGCGGTAGATTTCCCACCGGGGTTGCAGCAGCCACACGCCGGCCGAGATGAGTAGCGCGGAGCCGATGATGAGCACGAGCCAGCGCCGCGGCGATTGCGCCGGCAACAGTCCGGCGAGCAACGCGAACGCGCCGGCATCCCAAGCGAGGTGGCTGGCGTCGAAGTGCACGAAATGCCCGGTGAGGAGCCGCCACAGCTCGCGGCGGGCGAGCGCGGTGCGGTCGAACTCAAGGGAGGCGGCGGCATGCGGAATGAGAAAGAGCGCGAAGATTGTGAGGAGGAACGCGAAGGGCGGAGCGAGGCTCCGCCAACGAGCCACGAACGGCGCGGGCGGCGTGTTTTCTCCCGCCAAGGTTCGGCACTGGCCCGCGCCGTTCGTGGTCGAAGTCATGACGTCGAGCCGCGTTGGGCCTTGGCGGTCTCGTTGCGATGACAAGTGTGCGCGCGGCCGCTCGCCGCGAGATCGCGTTGTGCGCGGCGGAAGTAGCGGACAGCGGCGAGCGCACCCACGGCGATGATGAGCGCGAGCAGGCCGCGGTCGATCGCGCCACCGCCGCTGCCGCCGCGGCTGACGTGCGGCGCCTGGTTCGGAAACGCGGGCTGCTGCGTGTCGACGCGGTAGCTTTTCACCGGAGCGTTGGCGCGGACGGTCTGCGCGGCGCGTTCGACGGCGGTGCGCTGCTGGTTGCGGCGTTCGATGCCGCGCGCGGCGAAGCTCTCGTCGCTCATCACGACCATCGCGGTGTGATCGGTGACGAGTTGATAGCTGACGCCGAGGTTCGTGATCGCGTCCTGCGCTTCGGTGGGCGGCGTCGCGCCGAGCATTTCCTTTTGTTCGATCTGCTCGATCTGCGCCATCGCCCAGAGGCGTTCGATTTCGGGATTATCGGTGTCGACTTCCGGGAAGTTGAACGTGGTCGTGTAGGTCTTGTCCTCGCCGGTGAGCTTGGCGCGGAGGGTGACCGTCGCGGGGCCGTGCGATCCATAGCGGCCGAAGAGCACGAGTTGCTGGCCGCGGTAGATTTTTTTCGGCTCGTCGCCGGTGAGGTCGGAGACGCGCGCGCCGGAGAACTTCACGCTGGCGCCGTGCATGGCTTCGAAGGCTATCTTGGATTTTGCCAGAAGGAGTTGGCCGACGATGTCGTCGTCGTTGGAGACGCCGGCGTAGAAGCCGCCGGTCGCCTCGGTGAGGAGTCGGAGGAGCGGCCAGTTGGCGCTGTTGCCCATGAGGAAGCCGAAGACGCGGATGTCGTATTGCGAAACCAGTTTGGCGAAGGCGGCGGGTTCGACGATGCCTTGGTTGGCCACGCCGTCGGTGACGAGGAGGAGGCTGGTGGCTCGGTCGGCATCAAGTCCGCGAAGACCCTCCTTAATACCGGCGTAAAGATCGGTGCCGCCAGTTGAGCCCACGGCTGCCACTTTGTCGGCAGCTTGTTGAGCAGCTTCTCGAGTCGCTGCGGTCCAGGGGACGAGTTCCTCGGCTCGGTTGTTGAAGACGACGATGCGAAATCGATCCTCGGGCTTCATTTGCCCGAGAGCCTGTGTGACGCCGCGGGCGAGCGTGCCGAGCTTGCCCTGCATCGAGCCCGAACGATCGAGCACGAAGACGTAGTCGGCGCCGTGCTTGATCGGCTGCAGGTCGACGCCGGGCGTGACGACCATCATGAACGTGCCGGGCTTGTCCGCGGCGGCGCGATACGGAATGACCTCGACGCGGCCGGGCAGGTCGGTGGCGAGGCGATAGTAGAATACGAAGTCGCGATCGAGCGACGCGCCCTGACGGCTGAGCGCGACCTTGTAGTGGCCGTCGCCGAGCTTCTGCGTTTGCACGGCGTTCTCGAAGCCGGGCACGCGCACGTCGGCGACGGGCACGGCGGACTTCAGCTCAACGTTCACGAGCAGTTCGCCTTCGACCTTCGGGTTCGCGGTCCAGAAACTTTTTGCAACGTCGTCGGTGCCGCCGTCTTCGAGCGGGTAGACGAAGCGGCCGACGCCGGTGTCGATCTCGAGGGGCTGATAATAGACGAAGCGCAGCTTCACCTCGGCGTTCGCGCGCACGGGAGCGACGCGGAACTCGTAGGTTTGGTAACTGTTTTTGGTGGCGAGGCCGGAGTCCTTGCCCTGCGACTTCTCGTCCTCGTAGGCGGCTTGTGCTTCCTTTTTCGGGAGCACTTCGCCCTGCAGCGTGCGCTCGCCGGTGACGATTGTCACCTCGGAGAGCGAGGCGCTCTTTGGCACAGGGAACGCGTAGATGGCCTCGAGGTCCTGCGCGTTCGGGTTGAAAAAGGTCTGCAGCACCTCGGTCTGGGCAAACCCGTTGTTGATGACGACGTTCACCTGGTGGCTGCGGATTTGAATCGGCGCGTGCGGCGAGCCGACGGGCGTGAGTGTGCCGCCGGCGAAGGCGCGCGCGGCGAGGAGCAACGCGGCCGCGAAAAGGGCGATGAGGAGGCGGGTGGTTTTCATGGGAGAAAAGATCACTGGCGTGTGAAGATCGGGTTGCCCGCGCCGAACACGTAGTCGGCGGGGAAGAGATCAGGCGCCGAGCGGCGTGTAGCGGCTTGAACTTCGGCGCGTTGCTTTCGGGGCGCTTGCGTGGCGTCGTAGAAAAGGAAATCTCGCACGCGTTGACGCACTTCAGGCGGCTGGGCTGCGACGATCTTTGCGAACCACGGTAGCCCACGACGCTCGCCGAGGTTGAGCATCGCGCTGTAAACGATCTGGCCGTAGGCGCGGGCGTTGGCGTCGAGGCGGTCGAAACGCGTGCTGAACACGAACACGCGGGCGAGGGCGGCTTCGTCGCCGTCGTAGGCCAGGCGCGTGTCACCAACGAGATCGACGCCGAGCTTTTTCGCGTAGCGTCCGAGGAGTTCGATTTCCTGCGGTCCGACCAGTCCGAATGGCATGCCAGTGTTGTAGCCGGTCGGCATCCGTCGTCGCAGTGTCGGATCTTCCATCACTCCCCTGCGGATCGGGGACGAGGAGGCGAGTTTTGGCGTGGAATTGTCGGAGCGCGGTGCGATTTCAGCGCGCGCGGCCGCCGTTTGGATTTGGGTGCCGATCGCCCAGATGAGGGCTACTGAGACGCCGCGGCGCAGCGGGGATGCGGATTTCATGGGCGTTACAGGTTTAGCGCGCATGCTCTTCACCGAAGATGCCGTTCACGGCGGAGAACAGGCCCGTGCCGGCGGCGACGACGACGAAGGAGGCGACGAGGCGCCAGAGTGCGTCGCTGCGCGTGAATTCCCAGATCGCGAGGATGCACGTGACGACGCTCGCGGCGATGCACAGCGACGTGATGTAGAACGAGACGGCCCGCACGATGCGCGGGGAGAAGTAGCCTTTGACAGGCTTCTTCGCAGGAACGGGCGACTGGACGGGAGGAGTGGTGGTATTCATGGCGGGAGAAAACGAAAAATTCAGGAGTGCGATGTCGCGGTGTCGGGCGCGGTCGCGGGGGCGGTGGTCGCGGCAAACGGCCGCGTCACGACGTGGCGGATTGAGCGCAACGTCGCGGGCACGAGATCGAGT
Organism: Candidatus Didemnitutus sp.; assembly: GCA_041906465.1. GTDB lineage: Bacteria > Verrucomicrobiota > Verrucomicrobiia > Opitutales > Opitutaceae > Didemnitutus. The sequence goes on from JAYRJE010000019.1 coordinate 32,333, forward strand.
GCCTGGCTTTTGAAGTCGCCGCGCACGGCGTCGGCGACGTTTGTGCCGGTGATCGCGCGGCGCGCGGTGGCTTTGACGGCGCAACGGAAAGTGCGGTCGGGCGCGGTTTCGAGTTGCGCCGGGATCGCTTCGCCCAAGCGCGGTTTCGGGGCGAACGGATCGGATGTGATCACGTGCCACGTGAAACGCGTCAGCGCGATCGTGCCGCCATCGACACCGGCGAGGCGTGCACCGGTGAAGCCGGCTTTGATCAGTGCTTTCGGTTCGCCGGCGTGCAGGTCGCGGACGTCCTGCTTGAAGGCGACGACTCCGCTTCGGATCTCGTCGCGCGCGATACTCACGAGCCCAGTGGGCGTGAGCAGCCGTGGGGCGTCGCGCAAGCCCCACGGTGCAGCAGGGCGTGCTTCGGATTCGGCCGCGATCGCAGCGGAAGCGGAGCCGAGAAGAACAAGGACGAAGCAGGCGGGCAGTGGGTTTTTCATGGCCGGGAGAAGTTGCCGGCCCCAATTGCCGTGTTCGTGCCAAGCATGGTGCGGCTCGGCGCGGTTGTTGTTTGTCAGCTACTTAAGTGCCTACTTCTCAATTTGGCGCTTGGCTGATTTGTCATTAAATGACAGGCATCAGTCAAAAAATGTCTGAAAAGCCTCCATTCAGCGCCTCGCAACGCGAGTTCGCCACCGCGGTGCAGAATCTGAGTTTCGGTAATCCGTTCACGCCGGAGCGCATCGAGTGGGAGCGGCGCGCGCTCGGCGCGGATTTCGTGGCGAGCGGCGCGGAGTGGAACCGCATCGCACCGGCCGCGAAAGCGCACCCGAATGTGGTGCTCATCGAGCAACGCGCGACGCGGTTGATCGAGACCGCGGCGAAGAACTGGCCGGCGGACGGGCGCGTGGCGCCGGACGATGCGCGGCTATTCGCGAATCTCGTGTTGTTCGGCCTCTACCTGCGTTTCAGTCCGCGTTTCGACGAGGTGATTCGCGCCTCCTTGGAGGGCAACGGTGCGGCGGGACGTCGCATCGGGTTCTACGCGGACTTCGCGCGTGAGTGTGCGCGGTTGCTCGGCCTGCCCGGCATTCCGACGCTGCACGAGAGCCCGCCGGAGCATCTGTTCGCGTGCCTCTTTCAGATCCGGCGCGCGTTTCACCACATCCACCGCTCCCTGGTCGGCGGTTCTCCGGCCTCGGCGCGGCTGCGCGCGGCAATCTGGGAGTCGGTGTTTACGCGCGATCTCGAGATGTATCGCCGGGTATTCTGGGCGCGGATGCACGACTTCACGACGCTGGTCACCGGACCTTCGGGCACCGGCAAGGAACTCGTCGCGCGCGCGATCTCGCTGTCGCGCTACATCCCGTTCGACGCGAAGCTCTCCGCGTTTGCGAGCGACTTTGCGGAGTCGCTTTATCCGCTCAACTTGTCGGCGCTATCGCCGACGCTGGTGGAATCGGAGCTGTTCGGTCATCGCAAGGGCGCCTTCACAGGGGCGCTGACCGACCACGCCGGCTGGCTCGAGACATGTCCCGCGGAGGGCACGGTGTTTCTCGACGAGATCGGTGAGGTCGTGCCCGCGCTGCAGGTGAAATTACTCCGCGTGCTTCAGGTGCGCACGTTCCAGCGGTTGGGCGAGACGAAGGTCCGTCCCTTCCGCGGCAAGATCATCGCGGCCACGAATCGCGACCTCACCGAAGCGATCCGCGCCGGAGAGTTTCGCGAGGATTTCTATTACCGCCTGTGCTCGGACCAGATTCGCACGCCGTCGCTGCATGAGCAGCTGAAGGAAGCGCCGGAGGAACTCGCGCCGCTCGTGCGGTTCATCGTCGGCCGCCAGGTCGGCGACGCCCACGCCGACGAGGTGGCGCCGGCGATCGTGACGTGGATCGAGCACAATCTCGGTGCCGATTACGCGTGGCCGGGCAACGTTCGCGAGCTCGAGCAATGCGTGCGCAATTTCATCCTGCGCGGCACCTACGCGCCCGCGGGACCCCTGGCGCAACCGGCGGACGACGATTGGAACGCGATCATCGCGCGCGGGCGGTTGACGGCGGAAGAGTTGCTCACGCGCTACACGCGAATCGTGCATGGCCACGCAGGCGGCAACGTCGAAGAGACCGCGCGGCGTCTCGATCTCGACCGTCGCACGGTCAAAGCGCGGTTGGCTTAGTCGTTTCGCGCGCACCACGGGAAAATGCCGCGCTTTGCGGTTGGCACGTCGGTTTCTCTGCGGTTGGCTGCCGACGGGCCAATCTCTATAACTCGTCCGCCGGATGCATGCACGTCGTCAGGTCCATCGTTTCGCGTTGTTATTGCTGGTCGCCGCCAGCCTTTGTTCGCCCGCACTACGGGCCGCGTCGTGGCCGGCAGTAGATCCCGCGGAGCGCGCGGCGACGAAGCCGACGATCGATCCTGAGGCGAGCGTCGAAGTGCTCGCCCGTGAGTCCACGATCGATGACTCCGATGTCTACGCCACCGTCGCGGATCATTATTTCCGCATCAAGGTCTACAACAAGGCGGGCGTGGACAGACTGGCGAAGATCGAGATCGTTTTCGACCGCAACAACGCCGGCGTGAGCGGCGTCGAGGCACGCACGATCAAACCGGACGGAACGGTCATCGAGCTGAAGAAATCGGACGTCTTCGAACGCGAGGTCGTCAAGGCCGGCGACATCCGCCGGCGCGTGAAGTCGTTCGCGCCGCCCGGACTCGAACCCGGCGCCATCGTCGAATACCGCTACCAAATCGTCACGGAGACACGCGCGGGAATGTTTCCGCTCCTGTTTCAGGCTGATTCGCCGGTTCGTTCGGTGAAATATCGTTTCAAGCCGATCGGCATGGTCCAGGGATTGAGCTTGCAGGTGCTCTACCTGAACCACCCGCAAAAACCGCTGAAGCCCGGGCGGGACGGCTTCTACGAGTTCACCGCAACGAATCTCCCGGCGTTCAAGGAGGAGCCGATGTCGGTGCCCGCGGTGCATCTCGCTTCGACCGTGGTGCTCTATTACACGTTCGAGCCGGCCAAGAGCCCGGAGCTCTACTGGGCGAGCCTCTCCGAGCGGCAGTTTCGCGACACGAAGTCCAAGGCGAAGGCCACCAAGGCCCTCATTGCTCGAGCCCAGCAACTCGTCGCTCCATCCGACAGCGTGGAGGAGCAGCTGCGGAAGTTGCACGATTACTGCCGCACCCAAATTCAGAACCGCAGCAGCGATGCCTCCGGCCTGACGCGGGAACAGCGTCGTAAACTCAAATCCAACGACGATGCGGACGACACGCTGAGGAACGCCAGTGGCAACGCCGAGGAGATCAACATCCTCTTCGTCGCGCTCGCGCGCGGCCTCGGTCTCGACGCGCGGCTGGCCCTCGCCAACGACCGCACGCTGTTCGTCTACTTTCCGAAACTGCCAGTGCCCTTCGCGTTTCGGCACCGCGTCGCCGCGGTGCGCGTCGACGGTCAGTGGCGCTTCTACGATCCCGGCGCCCGCTACCTGCCGGCGGGGATGATCGACTGGCGCTACTGCGACACTTCGATTCTCATCGCGAACGAGAAAGGCGCGTTGATCGAACCGAGCAAGGGTTCACCGGCCGAGCGCTCGTTCCGGCATCAGGTCGCGCAGCTCACGCTCAGCGACGACGGCACGCTCGAGGGCGACGTAGCGCTCGAGTTCTCGGGGCACTTCGAGGCCACGGAGAAAAATGAGCTCGACGCCGCGAGTGCCGACAAAGCCGAGAAGCATTTCCTGGCCGCGCTCGAACCGCACTTGAAGGGCGTGGAGATCACCGGCCTGAAGCTCAATCATGCCGCTGATCCGCTGGCGCCGCTCCAGGTGACTTTCCACGTGCGCGTGCCGGAGTTCGCCGAGCGCACGGGATCGCGTCTCTTCATTCAACCGAACATCTTCCGCCGCGGCGTGAAGGCACTGTTCGAAGCGCCGAAACGCGAAAACACGATCATCTTTCCGCATCGCTTTCACGAGTTGGACGAGATCTCGATCGTCCTGCCGGAGGGCGCGACGCTGGAGGCGGGCAGCGCCCCGCCGGGGCTCGATCTCGGTGTCATCGGCCAATACGGCGTCGACATTTCCTGGTCCGCCAGCGCGCGGCGCGTGCAGCTGCAGCGACGCTTCACCTTCAACATTCTTGGCTACAATCCCGAGAAATACGCCACGGTGAAACGAATCTACGAGATCATGCAGGAGCGCGATGACCACACGCTGACGTTCCGCCTCGGTGGTGAGGCCGGCGGCGCGGAGGTCAAGGACTCCGTGCTGGAAAAAACACCATGAGCGGCCGCGGAGTTGGCGTCCGGCGCGGCGCATGGTGGGTCGCGCTCATCCTCGGGCTGGGCGGGCTGGCGCGCGCCGCGACGGCGCCGGACTGGCTCACGGCGATCGCGCGGACGCCGGTGACGGTCGCGACGAAGGATGCCGATGCCGTGGTGCTGCTCACCGAGGACTTTCTCGACGTGGAGCGGGACGGCGATCGCGCGCAGCGCACGCGACTCGTCGTGAAGGTCCTGAACGCCGACGGCCGGCAGCACGCCCGCGCGGCGGTGCATTACCTGAGCGGTTCGTCGCAGGTCGTCGCCTTCAAAGCCTGGATCATCAAGCCGGACGGGCAGGTGATCTCGCTCGGAAAAAAGGACATCGCGGACACCGCGCTGCACGCGAACGCGTTGGAACTTTACGGCGAGCACCGTCGGCAGACGATCAGCGGCAGCGCCGATGTGACGCCCGGCTGCATATTCGGAGCGGAAGCGACGGTGCGCGGACGCACCATCCTCAATCAACTCACGTGGCGCTTCGGCGACGATCTGCCGGTGGAGCGATCGACGTTCGCGCTGCGGCTCGCCGCGGGGTGGGGCGTGGTCGACCGGGTTTTCAACCGCCCCGCGCTCGCACCGGCAATCAACGGCGAGGTGCGCAGCTGGACGCTCACCGCCCTGCCCGCGCAACGGGAGGAGCCCATGGCTCCGCCCGCGCGCACGGCCGCGCCGTGGCTCGCACTCGATTTGTTGCCGCCGGCCAACAGCGCCGAAGCGCGCGCGGGAGTGGCGACGGGCAGTTGGCTGGAAATGTCGCGTTTCTTTACGCCCCGCTACGATGCCGCGGCGCAGCCGGATGCGGCACTCACAGCCCGTGCCAGCACCCTCGCGGCGGGTGCGGCGACACCGTGGGAGCGCATTCAGCGAATCACGCAATTCGTGCAGCGCGTGAATTACATCTTGGTCGCGCTGGACGCGGCGAACGCCGGTGGTCTCATCCCGCGGGCCGCGCCGCGCGTGCTCCAGTGCAACTACGGCGATTGCAAGGACAAGGCTACGCTCCTCCGTGCGCTGCTCGCCGTCGCCGGCGTGAAGTCTTATCCCCTGATTGTGATGGCGAACGGTCGTCAGCGGATCGAAGCCAGCTGGCCCGCGGCCGCGCAGTTCAACCACTGCATCCTCGCCATCGCGGTCGACGACAGGGTGCAGTCTTCCGCCATCGTCGAGCATCCGACTCTCGGTCGTCTGCTGGTGTTCGATCCGACGGACCAGTTCACTCCCGTGGGCTGGCTGGCGCGCGGCCGACTCGCCGACCAGGCGCTGATCCTCGCGGGCGAGGCGGGCGGCCTGATCGAATTGCCGGCGGCGGCGCCGGAGGGCGATCGACTCGTGCGCACGGTCGAGGCTCAGCTGGACGGGCTCGGCAATGTGGCGGCCCGCATCGACGAACACTACCACGGCGTCGCGGCGTCCGGCATGCGGGGAATGTTTGTGTCCACGCGCGATGGTGATTTTCAGAAACGCATTGAGCGGTCGCTCGGCGTCACGTTGCCGGCGTTGCGCGCCGTCAAGCTCACGACGGAGGACCTGTTTCCCGCGCCGGAGTTCAAGTTCGGCATCGAGCTGTTTTCGGCCGGTTACGGGAAGCTGATGCGGGATGAGTTGCTCACGTTCAAGCCGGCGCTCATCGCGCGGCGCGACGCCATGCGACTGACGAAGAAGGCGCGCACGTTGCCGATCGCGCTCAAGGCGCAGGCTTACGAGGAGCGCGCGGAGTTCACGCTGCCGCCGGATTGCGTGGTCGACGAGCTGCTCGCGCCGGTCGCGTTCGAGACGGAGTTCGGCAGCTACCGCGCCACGTCGCGCGCGGAAGGACGGAAGGTGATTTTCGAGCGCAGCCTGGTGCTGAAGACAGTGGAGGTCCCGGCGGCGGACTACGACAAGGTGCGCGGCTTCTTCGATCGCGTGACCCGGAGCGAGCAGAGTCCGATCGTTCTGCGCCGCTTGCGCGATGGGCCGAAACCGCCTGCGCCGGCCTCTGACACGGCACCCGCGCCCGCGGCCGCCCCGGCGGCAGCGCCGACGCCGAAGCCGGCGGCCGAGTAAATCCGCGCGCACGTCCCGCCAATTTCCGCGGCGGCTTGGCGCTTTACCCTCCGGAAGTTCCGGCTAGGTTGAAGCTCCCCAAAACCCAACGGCGCGACCCGCCAGGGTCGGCCTCAAAAAAAGGAGACCCAACCTTATGAATGGCACTCGTCCTGGAGATATCAGGAACTTCGCCATCGTGGGGCATGCTACAGCCGGCAAGACTACTCTTGCCGAAGCCATGCTGCTCTGCGGCGGTGCGATTCAACGGCTCGGCAGCGTGGCGCAAGGCACCACGACGTCCGACTACCACGTGGGCGAACAACAGCGGCACATCTCGATTCACGGCACGCCGCTCAACTGCGAATGGCAGGGGCGGCGTTTCAATTTCATCGACACGCCCGGCTACCTCGACTTCGCCGGCGAGGCGATTCATGCGCTGCACATCTCTGATTTCGCTCTGCTCGTGGTGAACGCCGGCAGCGGCGTCGGCGTCGGCGCGGATCTCATGTGGGATTACGCCGGCCAGTTCGGCATCCCGCGCCTCATCGTCGTCAACGGTTTCGACAAGGAGAAATACGATTTCGACACCATCCTCGCGGAGATTCGCGAGCACTTCGGCCAGGGCGTGTTTCCGCTGCAGGTGCCGATGGATGCCGGCCCCGGTTTCCATCAGGTGCTCGACGTCCTGCGCAGCGAAGTCTGCAGCTACGCCGCCGACAAATCCGGCAAATACAAGGAGGAGCCGGCCACCGGTGCGTGGAAGGACAAAGTCGACACGCTCCACAAGGAACTGATCGAGCACATCGCCGAGAGCGACGACACGCTCCTGGAGAAATTCTTCAACGACGGCGGCCTCTCGGAGGACGTCCTGCGCAACGGCATTCACCCGGCGATTCAGAAACAGGCGTTCATTCCGCTGCTCGTCACCTCCGCGGAAACCAACGTCGGCGTCGCCCGCCTGATGGATTTCATCGCGAAATACGGCTCGTCGCCCGATGACCGCCAGACGGTCGGCGCGGTCGCGACAAACACCGGTTCGCCGTGCCTCGTGCGCCTCGACGGTGCCGAGCCCGTGGCCTACGTCTTCAAGACGCTCACCGATCCGCAGAGCGGGGACCTGTCGATCTTCCGCGTCTACTCCGGCACGATCAAACCCGGCCAGGACCTGCACAACAGCGAGCGGCGCGTGGCCGAGCGCATCGGGCAGCTCTACCGGCTCAACGGCAAGCAGCGCACGCAAGTCGAGGCGCTGCACGCGGGCGACATCGGCGCGGCAGTAAAACTGAAGGACACGCACACCGGCAACACGCTGTGCGATGTCCGTCATGCCGTGGCGTTGCCGAAGGTGACCTACCCGACGCCCTACACGCAGGCGGCGTTGAAGCTCAACGCGCCCGGTGACGAAGAGCGTCTGGCCGCCGGTCTCGCGGCGCTGCACGAGGAGGATCGTGCGTTCGAGTATCACACCGATCCCGAGCTGCATCAGTTCATCATCTCGGCGCAGGGCGAGTTGCACCTCGAGGTGCTCTTCGAGCGTCTGAAGCGCCGCTACAAAGTCGACGTCTCGCTCGAGCCGCCGAAGATTCGCTACCGCGAAACGATCCGTGCGAAAGGCGAGGCGCGCTACCGCCACAAGAAGCAGACGGGTGGCGCCGGCCAGTTCGCCGAAGTGTGGCTGCGCATCGAACCCGGCCCGCGCGACAGCGGTATTCAGTTCAGCGAATCGCTCGTCGGTCAGGACGTCGATCGCGTGTTCGTGCCTTCCGTCGAGAAGGGGCTGCGCACCGCCGCAACCGAAGGCATTCACGCGGGCTACCGTGTCACCGACGTGAAGATCGACTTCTACGGCGGCAAGATGCACCCGGTCGACTCCAAGGACATCGCGTTCCAGATCGCGGGCTACTTCGCGTTTCGCGAGGCGTTCGCGCAGGCACGTCCGGTGTTGCTCGAGCCGATCCACGAGTTGGAGATCAAAGTGCCCGAGGAGTTCGTCGGCCGGGTGGTCGGGGATTTGTCGGGTCGCCGGGGCAAGATCCTCGGCATGGACGTCGCGGGCCGCCTCCAGATCGTGAAAGCCACGGTGCCCGCCGCACAGCTCTATCACTACGGCACCGTGCTGCGCTCGCTCACCGGCGGACGCGGCATGCACGCCGAGAAGTTCAGCCACTACGAGGAAATGCCCGCCGAGCAGGAGAAGAAGCACGTCGAGGAATACCAGAAGGCTCGCGCCGCCGGTAACTCCGCGCACGCGCACCATTGATTCACCGCCATTGCCAACCCCCAGCAACGAGGGCCGTCGCCGCGAGCGACGGCCCTTTTGTTCTCTCGGTTCGGCGGTGCAGGGCGCGGCTCTTGCCGCGCCGTAAGCGTCGCCGTGCGCGTTCCATTTCCGGCTTTGCTGGAGGACGGCGCTCCGTCGCCGCCGCGTTCGCGGCGCTGACGGAGCAGCGCCCTCCATCACGCTACGGCTCTCGCGTCAGAGTCGCGCGTCAAGGCGCAACTCGCCTGTTGCGTCGGTGGCGCCCGGACCATCACACTGGCCCGAAAATGGCGGCAGCGGAACCAACGCGTTCTTCTTTCACTGGCCTGCGGGCGATGGCGTGGTTTCTGCGCGGCTGGACGGCGCTGGTGTTTGCGTTCCTTTACGTGCCGATCCTCGTGTTGGTTGCGTATTCGTTCAACGCCTCGCGGCTGAATGTGGTGTGGACCGGCTTCACTTTCCGCTGGTTCGAGCAGCTTTTCGCCAACGCGCCGCTGATGCGTGCGGCGTGGAACAGCTGCATCATCGCACTGGTAACGACCGCGCTGTCGATCGTGCTCGGCACGCTCGGAGCGTGGCTGCTGCATCGCTACCGTTTCCGCGGGGCGCAGCTGATCCAGACGCTCTTCACGGTCCCGATGGTCGTGCCCGAGGTGCTCATGGGCATCAGCCTGCTGGTGCTGTTCGCGGCGCTGGATGTCGCGCTCGGGTTCACGACTGTCATCATCGCGCACGTGACGTTCTGTTTTCCCTTCGTGCTCGTGGCCGTGCAGGCGCGGCTGCACGACCTCGATCCGGCGCTGGAGGAGGCGGCGCTCGATCTCGGCGCGACGCCGTTCCAGGCGTTCTGGCAGGTGATCTTGCCGAGCTTGCGGCCGGCGATCGTGGCGGGTGGGTTGATGGCGTTCACGCTCTCATGGGACGAGTTGATCGTGACGTTCTTCACCACGAGCGCGGCCTCGGCGACGCTGCCGGTGCGCATCTTCGGCATGGCCAAGGTTGGCCTGAATCCGATGCTCAACGCCCTGTCCGCACTCTTCATCGTCGCGACCGTTGCGATCGTGGCCTTCACGCACTACCTGCGCCGGGCCGGACGCGCGCCCGCTCATTTCCCGAAACACACTCCATGAAAGCCATCCGCTTATTCGCCGTCGCGGCGTTTGCCGCGTCCGCCCTCGTGCTGCATGCGGCCGAGGACAAGGAACTCAATCTGTTCGGCTGGTCCGAATACGTTCCGCAGGAGGTCATCGATGGTTTCACCGCCGAGACCGGTATCAAGGTGAACTTCGAAGCCTTCGCTTCGAACGAGGAGATGCTGGCCAAGCTCATCGCGGGCGGCGGCAACTACGATCTCATCCAGCCGTCCGACTATGCGGCCGAGGTGCTCGTGCGCCAGAAGCTCGTGGCCAGGCTCGACAAGAAGCGGTTGCCGAATCTCAAGAACGTCGCGCCCGAGTTCACCGGTTGGCCACACGATCCGGCCGGCGACTACACCGTGCCCTACATGGGCGGCACCGTTGGCATCGTCGTGAACACCGAGGTCGTGAAGACGCCGGTGAAGGGCTTTGCGGATCTCTTCACGCCGCAGTTCAAAGACCGCATCGTCGTGCCGAACGACAACCGTGAGATGGTCAGCTGGGCGTTGCGCACGCTTGGCCTGCCGATCAACGAGATCACGCCCGAAGCGCTGGCCAAGGCCCGGCCGCTGCTCGCGGAGTGGGTGAAACTGATCAAACTCTACGACTCCGACAGCCCGAAGACGGCGCTGCTCAACGGCGACGTCGATCTCGGCATCGTCTGGAGCGGCGAGGCGGCGCAGCTCTGGAACGAAAACAAGAAATTCAAATACGTCCTGCCCGCGGAAGGCGCGCATCAATGGCTCGACGTGCTCGCTATCCCCGCCGCCGCGCCGCACCAGGCGGCCGCGCATCAGTTCATCGACTACATCCTGCGCCCCGAGGTCTCGAAACTCATCTCGGAAAAATTTCCCTACACGAACCCGAACGCGGCGGCGCGCACGCTGCTCGCGCCGGAACAACTCGCCAACTTCGCGAGCTACCCGGCGGGTGCGAACAAGCTCGAGGCGTTCCGCGACATCGGCAAGGCCGCGAGCGCGATCGATCGTCTGATGACGGACCTCAAGAGCCAGTGAGCGAGTTCGGTTTCCTGCACCTGGCGCACCGGCAAAGGTGGGCGCCGCTGTCCTCAGCGGCGCCAGATTTGCCGCACGCGCCTCGTCGATGTCGGGATGGCGGCGACCACCTTCCGCTGCGTTCGAGCGACGGTTGGCCGACTTGGGTGGAGCGCGTTGAGGTCAACGCGTGCCACCTAGTCCGGGCGTTTCGCGAGTTCCGGTAACCGTGTCCACGCTGCCTGCCACTTCCGCTTCGCCCGGCTTCGGCCGCCGCACGCCCGGCTGGCGGGCGTGGTTGTTGCTGTCGCCGATGTTGGTCTGGCTGGTTGTGTTCGTCGTGGTGCCGACCGTCATTCTCCTCGTCTACAGTTTCTGCCAGCGCGATGAACTCGGTCGCCTCGTGTATTCATTCACGTGGGAAAACTACCGTCGCGTGTTCGAGCCGACCTACCTGCGCGTCTTCGCGCGATCGATTGGCTACGCGGCGTTGACGACGGCGCTGTGCGTGGGCATCGGCTTCCCGGTCGCATGGACGATCGCGCGCGCGCGGGAAGCGTGGCGCGCGAAACTGCTGTTGCTGGTGATGATTCCGTTCTGGACGAGTTTCCTCGTGCGGACCTACGCGTGGATCACGATTCTGAAACAGGAAGGCATGCTCAACGGGCTGCTGCAGCTGCTGCCGTTCGGCTGGGGACCGCTGAACTTGCTCTACACGCCGACCGCTGTCGTGATCGGACTCGTTTACGCCTATTTGCCGTTCATGATCCTGCCCATCTACACCAGCGCCGAGCGACTGCCGAACGACGTCATCGAGGCCGCGCACGATCTCGGCGCCGGGCCGTTGCGCGTGTTTTCCAGCGTGATCGTGCCGCTGACGCTGCCGGGCATCGCCGCCGGCACGCTGTTGGTGTTTGTGCCCGCGATCGGCATGTTCGCGATCACCGATCTCATGGGCGGGGCGAAAACACCGCTGATCGGCAACGTCATCCAAAATCAGTTCATGCAGGCGCGCGACTGGCCGTTCGGCGCGGCGCTGGGCGTGGTTTTCATGCTGTTGTTCGCGCTCGCTTACTGGCTCCTGTTGCGCGGACGCCGCACGGAGGGCGGCGGATGAGCACCAGCGTTGAGCTCTGTGGCGTGACCAAGCGTTTCGGCGGCAATACTGTCGTCAACGACATCAGCCTGCGGATCGAGCCGGGGGAGTTTCTCACGCTGCTCGGACCGTCCGGTTGCGGCAAAACGACGCTGCTACGCATGATCGCGGGCTTCGAGACGCCCGACGCCGGGCGCGTGTTGATCGACGGCGCGGACGTCACGGCGTTGCCGCCGTATCGGCGGCCGGCGAATCAGGTCTTCCAGAGTTACGCGCTGTTTCCGCACCTGACGGTGGCGGAGAACATCGCCTTCGGCCTGCGCATGGAGCGCAAACCGGCGGACGAAATCGCGCGACGTGTCGCCGCGGCCATCGAACTCGTCGATCTCGACGGCCTCGGTTCCCGCCGCCCGGACCAGCTCTCCGGCGGCCAGCGGCAGCGCGTGGCGCTGGCGCGCGCCATCGCGCCGCAACCCAAAGTGCTGTTGCTCGACGAGCCGCTCTCCGCGCTCGACGCGAAGCTCCGCCGCGCGATGCAACTCGAGCTCAAGCGCCTCCAGCGCCAGCTCGGCATGACGTTCATCTTCGTGACGCACGATCAGGAGGAGGCGTTGACCCTCAGCGATCGCGTCGTGGTCGTGAACGCCGGTCGGATCGAACAGGTCGGACGCGTGGTGGATGTTTATCACCGGCCGGCATCGGCGTTCGTCGCAGATTTTCTCGGCCAGTCTAATCTCCTGGAGGCCACGGTTGCGGGCCGTGATTTGCTCGGCTCGGTCGTGCAGGTGCGCCTGACTTGTGGCGCCGAGTTGCAGATCGATGCCGCGGGCGTGCCCGCCGGAACGACGCGCCTGTTGATCGCCGTGCGTCCCGAAAAGGTCGCCGTGTCAAAGACGCGGCCGAATGTGCCCAACGTGTTCGCGGCCGTCGTCGAAGAGGAAGTCTTCCAGGGACCGACCGACTACCTCGAACTCGCCGCGGAGGGCGGCTTGCAGCTCAATGCCATTTTAGCCAACGAGAGCGCGCTGAACGAATCCATCGGTCGCGGCGACCGCGTCTGGTGTGCGCTGCACGCCAGCGACCTCGTCGTCGTGCATTCCGAGTAGCGAAGGTGGAGGGCCCGTGCGGCGACCACTCGGAGCTGGCGAACCGCCGTGGCGAGACTACGTTGCCGGCGTGCTCGCGTCCGTCCATTTCAAGAATTTCAAAGCGCTGCGCTCGGCCGCGGTGAAGATCGAGCCGTTCAACCTCGTCATCGGCCCCAACGGCTCCGGCAAAACGAGTCTGATCCAGGCGCTGTTGCGGTTGCGCACGCTCGCGGCGCTGCCCGCGGCGCACACGCGCGAGACGAAGCACATTCGCCACGGCGGACCGGAAATCGAGTTTCGCTTTCGGCCGCCGTTCGATCGCGTGCGCGTCGTCTGTGGCTGCACGCACGACGAGCTCGTTTGCGACACGCTCGCCGTGCTGCACGGTCCGGACGGACCGGATGAGAAGCTCTGGGATGAGCTGCGCGCGCGGTTGCTCACGATCCGTGGTTTTCTGTTCGATCACTACGCGATGGCGATGCCCGCGAAACGCGATGAGCGGCGAGAGCTGGCTTCGAACGCCGGCAATATCGCTGCGGTGCTCTCCGAGTGGCACGAACGCGCGCCGGAGGCGCTGGCGAAACTCGAAGCGGAGTTCCGGCGCATCGTGCCGGAGTTCAAGGGGCTCGAGTTTCGCGAGGTGGGGGTCGAGCGCGTCGAGTTGCTCGCGCGTGTGAACGGCGAGTCGGTGCCGGCGGATTCGTTGTCGCAGGGGACGCTCTACCTGCTCGCGGTGCTGGCGCTCGCCTTTGCCCCGGAACCGCCGGCGGTGGTTTGCCTGGAGGAAGCGGATCGCGGCGTGCATCCGCGGATGCTGCGCGAAATCCGCGATGCGCTCTACCGGTTGAGCTACCCCCAGGATTTCGGAGAGAAGCGCGCGCCCGTGCAGGTGATCACGACGACGCATTCGCCCTACCTGCTTGATCTGTTCAAGGATCATCCGGAGGAAGTCGTGCTGGCGAACAAGCATGAGCGGTCCGCGACGTTCGAGCGGTTGTCGGAGCGCGCGGACTTGCGCGAACTGCTCGGCGAATCGAATCTGGGCGACCTCTGGTATAGCGGCATCCTCGGCGGCACGCCGGACGAGGCGTGAGTCAACGGATGACTACCACGAAAGACACGAAACACACGAAAGGGGACCGAACCCCTGAGGATTACCGCCCGCGAATCACGCGAATTGTCGCGAATTGGGATGCGTGTTTCGTCCGCCTCCTCGTTCGCGTTCATTTGCATCCATTCGCAGGCGGCCTTTGGTTTTCCGATGCTTCATCTCGGCTGAGGGGCAGCGCACCGGCAACTTTTCGTGTGTTTCGTGTTTTTCGTGGTTTCTCTGCTTCTCCGGCCTCATGAAACTAGCGATTCTCAGCGAGTCGCCCGGTGACGAGGCCGCCTTGAAGGTGCTCGTCGGTTACGTGCTCGGGCGCGATTTCACGGTCATCACGCCGTCGTTGCGTGCGCGAGGCTGGCCGTCCGTCGAGCAGGTGCTGCCGCCGATCTTGCGGCACCTGCATTTCAACACGGACGCGCACGGGCTGGTGGTCGTGTGCGATTCGGACGACTCGCCCGTCCACACCGTCGAGCACGAAGCTCCGGGCTATCATCATTCGCTCTGTCGCGTCTGCCGTTTGCGGTCGCTATTTCGGCGCACGATGAAAAATCTCCCGCCGGCTCGCGGCCGACGTGCGCCGCTGCGCGCGATCGGCGTGGCCGTGCCGGCGATCGAGGCGTGGTTGCTGTGCGGTCGCGAGAGTGGGGTGACCGAGGCGGCGTGGATGGCGGGGCAGGCGAGCGGCATGCTGCCTTACACGCGCCGCGATCTGAAAGCGCGAGTCTACGGCACGACGCGTCCGTCGCTGTCGTGGGAGATCCAGCGCGCCATCGAGGAGGTGGCGCGGCACCGGGGCGACGTGCGCCGGCTGGAAAACGATTTTCCCAACGGCTTCGGGGTGCTCGCGCGGGATTTGCGGGCGTGGCTTGCGACCACCGCCTAGCCGCGATCGCGACGGTGTTCCCTCCACCAGCCGAGCAAGAGGACGAGAGCGGTCAAGGCGACCCACGACCCGGCGATATGCCGCCAGGGCGAAATGCGTGCGACGCCCTCGAGCGGAAGATCGCCACCGGTGAATGTCATGAGCAACACCTCCGTTGCTCCCCTAACCACCCGCCCTCGAAAATCGACGTTCGGCTGGAAGCTGAAACCGTGGAGAAACGAACCGGCCGCGAACGCAAATACGGCGGTCGCTGGCAGCGCCAGCCACAGCGATATCCGCTCGCCCTGTCGCGCTCGGGCGAAAGCAGTCGCCACGGCTCCAAGCGAGAGCGCGAGCAACGCGGCGAACACCCCGTAGACGAAGAAGCTCACCAGGAATCCGCCGGCGAGGCTCAGCGCAAACCACTGTAGCGGGTGTGACTGACGCTCGCGGCTTTCGGGAGAGGTGGGCATGGGGACGGTGCAGACTGGCAACGGCAGGCTTTCACGCAATCAGCAAGGCCGCTCCCGGCCCGGCCGACCATCCCCGTGAGCGCAGGCTTGCGGCGGGCCCGGGCAACCGCTCAGCTCTCGGCGTCCCCCAGAATGAAATCACCCCGTGTTTCGCTTGCGGCGCTGGTCACCGTCCAGGCTTTTGTCACCTTCATCGATTGTGCGGCGAAGTTCATGCTGATCGCGCTGGCGCGGCAGCTGGCACCGTCGATCGGTTGGGACCCGCAGGTGGTCGTCCTTCTCGTGGGCCTCCTGCTCGTCGTGCCTTACATCGCGTTCGCCCCGGTGTGCGGGTGGCTTTCTGACCGGCGGGCCAAACGTGCCGTGATCGACGCGACGCTGGTGTTCCAAATTGCGACGATCGCGCTGCTGGTGGCTGCGGCCTGGTCGCAGTCGTTCGGGGGCGCGCTGGTTGGCTTTTTCCTCCTCTCGGTGCAGACCGCGATGATCGCGCCGGCGAAGCGCGGCATCCTGCTGGAATACGTGGCGCCGGAAAAGCTCTCGCGCTACGTCGGCTATCTCGAAGGAGCCAACGTCGCGGCGCTCGCCGCGGGGGCCTGGGCGGGCGGTTACTTGTTTTCCCGCGCCTTGGGCGCGGGCAGCAGTCCGTGGTCTGCGGTGTCGAGCGTGTCGCTGATGCTCGGGGGCCTGGCGGTGCTGGCGTGGCTGCTGTGGCGCTTCGGGGCGTCGACGCCGGCGCAGTCGACCGAGGCGTTCAGCGCGCCGGTGGCCGTGCGACATCTCAGGGATCTTGCCGAAGTCTGGGGCGACAAGCCCGCGGCGCGCTCCGCGCTCGGCATCGGTTTCGCGGCCGCCGTGGGCACCTACGTCATGCTGGCGTTGGGGCAGGTCGTGCGCGAACAACCGGAGGGCGGTCTGGCCTTTGCCTTGCCGGGAGCGATGCTGCTGCTCGCCGGACTCGGTGGCTTCGTCGGCACCGTTTCGGCCGGGCTCTTTTCGCGCCGCGGGGTGGAAATGGGACTGGCGTCGATCGGGGGCTTGCTGATGTGCGGCTGCCTCGCTTCGTTGAGCATTGCGACGCCGCCCCCGTCGTTTGCCCCGCTCGCGTTGCTGAAAAGTCCGTTCGCGATTCTGCTGGTCGGCACGGGCTTCTCGCTCGGACTCGCGATCGTTCCGCTTTACGCCTTCGTGCAACAGCGCGCCAGCGACGCGCGGCGTGGCCGGGTGCTCGCGACTGTCGGCGCCGTGGCGGGTCTCGCGGTGATGCTGGCCGCGGGACTTTACGCGGTGTTCGGCGCGGCCGGCCGGCTCGCGATGGGGACGGGCGCACAGTTCTTCGCGCTGGCCCTGGTCGCCGCGGCGATGACCGTCTACGCGATCTACCACCTGCCGCATCAGACCGTGTGCACAGTGATGCGGTTCTTCGGGCCGTTTTTCTACCACGTGAAGGCGCGGGGCCGGGAAAATATTCCGGCAAGCGGGGCGCTGCTGGTGTGCAATCACCTGAGCTACGTCGACGCGGTGGTCTTGCAGATCGCGTCGCCGCGGCCGATCCGCTTCGTCGCGTTCGCGGGACTGGCGAAGGGGCGCGTGCTCCGTTACCTGTTCCGCGCCGCGGGCGTCATCCCGGTGGCGCCGGACAAGCCGATGAAGGGCATTCGCCTCGCCGTTGATGCGATCAAGGATGGTGAACTCGTCTGCGTTTTTCCCGAGGGGGCCATCTCGCGCACCGGCCAGTTGATGCTGCTCAAGCGCGGCTTCGAGAGCATCGCGCGCCAGGCGCACGCGCCGGTGGTGCCCGCGGTGATCGACGGCTTGTGGGGCTCGGTGTTCTCTTTCGCCGGGAACAAATACCTTTGGAAATCACCACGCCTGATGCCGACGCACGTTTGCGTGATCTTCGGCCAGACGATCTCCCCGGCGGAGATCAGTGTCGGCACGGCGCGGCGCGCGTTGCTCGATCTGGGCGAGGCCGCGTTTCAGGAGCGTCCCTCGCTCAAGCGCCACGTCGCGCGCGAATGCGTGCGCGCCCTCGCCAAGCGTCCGCGACACATCGAGTTGATCGATCGCACGGGCGATCGGCGACCCGTGAAGGCGGCGCAATTGCTCGCGGTCGCGGCGGCGATGTCGCGCTACATCCGGAAAAACGTGCCCGAGCAACGCGTCGGCATCGTGCTCCCGCCGGGCGCGGGCGCGCACATCGCGAATCTCGCGGTGGCGTGCGCGGGCAAGACGCCGGTGAACCTCAACTTCACCGTCGGCCGCGCCGCGGTCGAGGCGGCGCTGCGCATCGGCGAAATCAAAACGGTGATCTCGGCCGACGCGATGCGGGCGAAGATTCCCAATTTCCCGTTTCCCGAGAAGACTTTGGACTTCAAGCAGACCGTCGAAGCCATGGGCGGCAAGAAGGCGATCCTGCCGTGGTTGCTCGCCGCGCACCTGCTGCCGAACCAGTGGATCGCCGACCTGCTCGGTCTGCCGCGCACGGGTGACAACGACGAGGCGGGCTTGCTGTTCACCAGCGGCAGCGCGGGCGAGCCGAAGGGCGTGGTGCTCACGCACCGCAATATCCTGTCGAATTGTGCGCAGATTTCCTCGCTGTCGATTCTGCCCGATAGCGCGATCATCGTCGGCTGCCTGCCGGTGTTCCACTCCTTCGGTTTCACCGTGACGGTCTGGTATCCGATCCTGCGCGGCTGCCGCGTCGTGACGCTGCCGAGCCCGCTCGATACGCGCAAGATCGTCGAAGCGATCCATCAGGAGAAGGCGACGGTCATGGTGGGCGCGCCGACGTTCGTGCGGCCGTTCCTGAAAAAGGCGGCGAAGGAGGAACTCGCCTCGCTCGATCTCGTCGTCACGGGCGCGGAGAAGTTGCCGATGGATCTCTACGACGCCTTCCTCGAGCAGTTCGGCATCGAGGTTTTGCAGGGCTACGGGTTGACCGAGACCACGCCTGTCGCGAGCGTGAATCAGCACCATCCGCCGGTCACGACGTCCACGGCCGAGCATCAGGACGGAAAGCGCACGGGCTCGGTCGGTCGGCTGATGCCCGGCATGACGGCACGCATCGTCGATCCTGACACCGGAGCGGAGCTGCCGGTGGAGTCGACGGGCATGCTTTGGCTGAAAGGCCCGAATGTTTTCCCGGGTTACCTCAAAGATCCCGAGAAAACCTCGAGTGCGATCAGGACGGGCGGTTGGTTCGTTACCGGCGATCTCGGCCGCATGGACGAAGACGGTTTCCTCTACATCGAGGGACGTCTGTCGCGCTTTTCCAAGATTGGCGGCGAAATGGTGCCGCACGGCACGATCGAAGCGCGCGTCGCGGAGTTGTTCGGCTGGGATCAGAACGAGGGACCGACCGCGGTCGTCACCGGCGTGCCCGATCCCGCCAAAGGTGAGGCGCTGGTGCTGCTCACCACGCAAGAGGTCAGTGCGGAGCAAGTGCGGTCAAAGCTGCTCGAGGCCGGTCTGCCGAATCTCTGGGTGCCGCGCATCATCCGCCGCGTGGACAAGATTCCGATGCTCGGCACCGGGAAGACCGATCTCAAAGGATGCCGCACGCTCGCGATCGAACTGACGAAGGGCGGAGGCGAGAGCTGAACCTCCGTCGTGCCGCTTGGTTTGGTGGAGGCGGGGCTTCGCTGCCTGAAATCCACGGGACTGATGGTCTCGTCTCCAGGGTTCCGACAAAACAAAAAGCGCCGGCGGAAAGCCGGCGCTGAGTGGTCCGAAAGGCGGGCGCGTCGCGTCAGATGGCCACGGTCTTGAACGCCGCGACATCCCACAGCGGCTGCCTGGCTTCCGCGGCGAGCTCGTTGAGCGCGGCGATTTCCGCGGTGCTGAAGAGCAGGCCGCCTGCTTTCGCGGTGTGCCGCGCCCAGGTCGCCTCGAGTTGACCCGGGAGCATGCACTTCTCGTTGCCGTGGCCGAGCACGTCTTGGATGACGGCCTTGACGTTCTGCGCTTGGCTGCGGTCTTTTGCGAACGCGCCGCCGCTGATCGCGTCGGGATGGATGACCTGGAAGAAGAAGCAGCACGTGCCTTTCTCGCCGGCGGCTTCGGCTTGCGACCAGCGATTGCGCACTGTCGGCAGCGCGCCGCCGATGAAGCCGGCGACGATCTCGTTGATGAGCGAGAGGCCGTAGCCTTTGTGGGCGCCGAAGGGCAGGAGGAATTTCGCCTTTTTCGGATCGGTGGTCGGGACGCCGTTCTCGTCGACGGCGGCGTCGGGCGGGAGGTTTTTGCCCTCGCGCGCGAGCTGTTGCACGCGGCCCATGGCGACGACGCTGGTCGCCCAGTCGATCACGATCGGGTAGCCGACGGCGTCGGTCGTGGGAAAGCCCCACGAGTGCGGGTTCGTGCCGAGCGTGGGGAACTTGCCGCCGAAGGGCACGACTTCCGCGAGGGCGGCGGTGCAGTTCGTGTAGGCGATGTAACCTTTCCGCGCGGCGTCCATGACGTAGCCGCCGCCCCAGAGGTAGTGGAACGCGTTGTCGACCGAGACCGTGCCGACGCCGTATTCGTCGGCGAGGCGCATCGCCTCGGCCATGGCGCGGTAGGCGGTGGATTGGCCCAGCTTGCGGTTGGCATTCCAGATTTTCGCGGCCTTGAACTTCGAGGGGCGCTCCTCGATCTGCGCGCCGGGCACGCAGCCTTTCGAGCCGGAGCCGAAAAGATGATCGAGGTGGAGCGCCTTGATGCCGTTGTGCGTGCGGATGCCGTGGCGCGTGGCCTCGGCGCAGAAGCGCGCGCCTTCATCGGCTTCATCGGGCAGGAAGCCGCGGTGGCGATAGGCGGCGGCGATCAGGGCGTTGTGCTGGGCTTCGGGAACGACGTGGAAGGTTTCGGGCATGGGCGTGGAAGAAAAGTAGCGAGTAGTGAGGCGCGGGTAGCGAGTAGGTGAGGCAGCGAATGGGGGATTGTTTTCGCGGCAAGATGCTCGCTACTCGCCACCCACTATTCGCGACTGCGAGAGCGGTCACACCGCTCTTGCGATCGGCTCCTTGCCGGCGAGGAAGCGGGTGAGGTTTTCCACGGCGCAGCTGGCCTGGCGTTGCACGCTCTCGTGCGTGCGCGAGCCGATGTGCGGCGTGAGCACCGTTCCGGGCAGGCCAAGCAAGGGGTGATCGGCGGGCGGGGGCTCCTGGTCGAGCACATCGGCGGCGTAGCGAATCTTGCCGGCTTTGATCGCTTCGACGAGCGGAGCGAGTTCGAGGAGTTCGCCGCGGCCGGTGTTGACGATCACGCAACCGGGCTTGAGCAGCGCCAGGCGGCGGGCGTCGATCAGGCCTTTCGTTTTCTCGGTGAGCTTGGTGTGGAGCGAGACGAAGTCGGCTTGGCGCAGGGCATCGTCGAGACTCTCGACGCGCTCGAGGCCGTGCCAGCGGGCGAAGTCTTCTTCCCAGTAGTTCGCGTAAACCAGCACCCGCAGGCCGAAGGCGCGGGCGCGGATCGCAACTTCCTTTGCGATGCGGCCGAGGCCGACGAGCGTGAGCGTTTTGCCGCAGAGCTCGTTGCCCGTGATGCGCGTCCAGCGGCCGGCAGCGACGTGGTTGGCCTCGACGACGAGGTTGCGGACGGTGGCGAGGAGGAGCGCGAACGTGTGCTCGGCCACCGTGGTGTGATTCACGCCGGGCGTGAAGAGCACGGGCAGACCGAGGTCCTTGGCGGCGGCGAGGTCGATTTTGTCGAGGCCGATGCCGTATTTGCTGATGACCTTCAGACGCGGGAGCGACTTTTGCATGACGGCGCGCGTCATGGCATCGTCGCCACAGAGGTAGGCGTCGAATTGCCCGGCGAGTTCGAGCATGCGGCTTTCGGGGAGCGGACCGCGCTCGCGGACGATTTCAAAGCCCGTCGCGGCGAGCATGTCGTGGTGAATGCCAGGGGTGTCCTGAAACGAGGTCGTGGAGAGAAGGACTCGGGTCATGGGGAAGCCCGCGAGAGAATACGTCGGGCGGCGCGGTTCAAAGCGATTGTGGCGGGCGTGACACGGTTCTCGGTCACATCGTTGACGTCGATGTGGACCAGAACACCGCGGGGCGTTGACGCACAGAAAGGCCTCGCGGCGCTTGCGCGGGCGTCGGGGGCGGGCTAATTCACGCTTCCCATGAGTGAAAAACATGCTGCCGCCACCCGGGAGTTGAAGCGTCGTTTGGGCGCGCGCGTCGATGTTTCCGAAAAGGGGCGTTTCGCGGCGTCGTTCGACAGCAGCAAGGTTTCTTTCATGCCGGCGGCGGTCATCCAACCGCGCGCCGAGAAGGAAATTGGTGTCGTGCTTGAACTGGCGAACCAGCATCGCGTGCCCGTGACCGTGCGCGGGCGCGGGACGACGCTGATGGGCTCGGCGGCGCCGGTGCGGGGCGGCTGGGTGGTGGACATGCTCGCTCTGAAAAAAGTGACCGTCGATGCCGACGCAGGCCTGGCCACGGCGCAGGCGGGCGCGACGACGCAGGCGATCCAGGACGCGGCGGCGAAGCTCGGCTGGTTTTTCCCGCTCGATCCGTCGTCGAAGGCGTATTGCACGATCGGCGGCAACATCGCGTGCAACGCCGGCGGCATGCATGGCGGCAAATACGGCGTCACGCGCGATTTCGTCGTGGCGCTCCGCGGATTTCTGCCGACGGGCGAGTTCGTGGAGTGGGGCACGGCGACGAAGAAGTTTTCCGCAGGTTTCAACCTGCGCGATCTCTGGATCGGCAGCGAAGGCATGCTCGGCATCGTGACTGGCGCCGTGCTGAAGCTTCTGCCGCAGCCGGCGGCGCGCTGGACGCTGCTGACGTCGTTCGCGGACGAAGTGAGCGCGCTCAAGTCGGCGAAGGCCCTTTTTCGCCAGCGCGTGATGCCGGCGATCTGCGAGTTTCTCGATCGCGAGAGCGTCGTGTGCGCCGAGCGCGCGATGAAGACCACGATTTTCCCGGGGCAGGCGGGGCGTCCGGTGATCCTGCTCGAGTTCGCCGGCGGCGCGGCGGAAATCGCAGACGTCAAGGCGACGGTGCTCGCGTGGGCGCAGGAACACTCGCTCGGTTTCCGCGAGGCGCAGAGCCGCGAAGAGGCCGAGCAGCTGTGGGCGGTGCGGCGCAAGTGCTCGGGTGCGATGTTCGAACTCGGCGACGCGAAATTGAACGAGGACATCGTCGTGCCGATGCGCAGCTACGAGAAATTTGCGCGCTTCCTCGCCGGCTTGAAGCGCCGCACGAAGCTCGCGATTCCGACGTTCGGCCACCTGGCCGACGGCAATCTGCACGTGAACATCATGTATTACCGCGCCGACGCCGCGCAGGCGAAGCGCGCCGAGGACGCGGTGCAGGAATTGATGGAGACGGTGGTCGCACTCGGTGGCGCGATCTCGGGTGAGCACGGCATTGGTTTGGCGAAGACGCCGTTTCTGCGCATCCAGCATTCGCCCGCGCAGGTGAGGGCGATGCAGGCGGTGAAGCGCGCGCTCGATCCGAAAGGCATCTGTAACCCCGGGAAAATGTTCGAGCCCGTGCGCATCTGGAAATACGAGAAGCTGCAGGTCGCGTTTCCGTGGGATCACAAGTGACAGAAGGGCGAGAAACAGCGCACGGATGAAGACATCCCGCCGCTTGCCTTCATCCGTGTTCATCCGTGTCATCCGTGGTCAAAGAAGATGTCCGACTTACGCGCGATCCAGATTCGTCCCTTTGCCACCGATGACGCCGAAGCGGTCGTTGCGCTTTGGCGTGCGTGCGGACTGACCCGGCCGCAGAACGATCCGCGCAAGGACATCGCGCGGAAACTGAAGGTGAATCCGGAATGGTTTCTCGTCGCCGAGCGCGGCAGTGAGATTGTCGGCACCGTGATGGTGGGCTACGAAGGCCACCGTGGCTGGATCAATTATCTCGGCGTCGCGCCGGCGCTGCAGCGCGGCGGTCTCGGGCGGCGGCTGATGAACGAAGCGGAGAGGCGCTTGCGCGCGGCCGGTTGCCCGAAGATCAATTTGCAGGTGCGACCGGATAATCGCGCGGCGATCGCGTTCTACGAGCGCATCGGCTTCGCGGTTGAGGGCACCGTCAGTCTTGGGAAACGGCTGGAGAAGGACTGAGCGCGAGCGCGTTCAGACCGCGGCCGATTCGCCTTCGTCGCTGCGCGGGCGGCCGCTGACGTTGTTGCCGTCGTCCGCACGCAGCCGCCAAAACGTGAGCGACGAGAGGATCGTGAGCGCGCCAAGCGTAAGGAAGGATTTGTGCAGCGCGCTGAGAAAATGACCGTGTTCCGTCTGCGGCGCACCTTGCAGGTAGGCGGCGGTGGTGAGCGAGGCGAGCGCGACGCCGAAGGACCACGACATCATTTGCGCGGTGAGCGCGATGCTGTTGGCCATGCTCGCGTCGCGATCCGAGGTGTCGGCGTAGACGAGCGAGTTCATGCTCGTGAATTGCAGCGCGGAGAACAGGCCTTGCGCGAAGCTGAGCGGAAGAATGCACCACAGCG
This sequence comes from Candidatus Didemnitutus sp., assembly GCA_041906465.1. Classification (GTDB taxonomy): domain Bacteria; phylum Verrucomicrobiota; class Verrucomicrobiia; order Opitutales; family Opitutaceae; genus Didemnitutus. The sequence continues at coordinate 56,148 of JAYRJE010000019.1, forward strand.
GCGTGCCGGGGCCGACGAGCGAGAACGTCGCGAGCGTGGCGCCGAAAAGCACGGTGTTGGCGATGAGCACCTGGCGATGGCCGAGACGCTCGAGCACGCGGCCGCTGATCGCCTTCATCGTGATGGCGGCGATCGCTTGCGGCATCGTGAGCAGACCCGCTTGCCATGCGGGATAGCCGAGGCCGATTTGATAGAGCAGGGGAAGGAGGAACGGCATGCCACCCACGCCGAGGCGGGTGACCGTCCCGCCGATCACCGCGATCTTGAACGTGCGGATGCGAAACAGCGCGATCTCGATCACCGGGTGCGCGGTGTGGCGTTCGTGCCACACGTAGAGCAGCAACAGCAGCGCCGCGACGGCGAACAATGCCGTGAGCGGTCCGGCGGGCAGGCGGTGTTCGCCGAACACTTCGAGCGCATACGACAGCAGCGCGATGCCGCTGCCGAAGAGCAGGAATCCGCGGCGGTCGAGCGGCGCCACTTCGGGATCGCGGTAGTCGGGCATGTGTCGCCGCACGAGCCAGAACCCGAGCAGGCCGAACGGCAGATTGAGGAAGAAGATCGTGCGCCACGGCAGCCAGTTGACGATGAGGCCGCCGGTCACCGGACCGAGCAGCGGCCCGATGAGCGCCGGAATGATGACGAAGTTCATCGCGGCGAGCATCTCGTTTTTCGGAAACGTGCGCACGAGCGCGAGGCGCCCGACCGGAGTCATCATCGATCCGCCGATGCCCTGGAGCACGCGCGCGGCGACGAGCATCGGGATATTGACCGCGAGGCCGCACAACGCCGAGCCGAGCGTGAAGCAGAGGATCGCCCACAGAAAAACCCGTCGCGTGCCGAAACGATCCGCCATCCAGCCGCTGATCGGAATGAACACTGCGAGGCACAGCGTGTAGCTCGTGAGCACGGCTTTGAGGCTGAGCGGAGCGACCTCCAGGCTCGCGGCCATCGTGGGCACCGCGGTGTTCAGGATCGTCGCATCGAGGTTCTCCATGAACAACGCCGTCGCGACGATCCAGGGCAGGATGCGTTTGGTGCGCGCGAGGCGAGTCGCGGCGTCAGGAGCCGGAACGGCGACGGACATGGCAGAACCGAATATGCCGGAATCTCCCGCTCGCAACGTCCCCGGCTGGCATCCTGGCAGGTCGCAGAGATTTTAATCGGGCCCGCGAAAATTTAGCAGGCTGGCTTTCGCGGGTGACGCGGCCTCATCGGCGGGCTCGCCGATGCGCTGCTACTTCGGCGTCGGTGGGCTGGTCCGCCGGCGCGCGGTCCACGCGCGACAGCGTGAAGAGCGCTCCGTCATGCAGCCGCACCGCGTCTTCCGGCGTGGCATTCGGTCTTGCGCCCGGTGGCCCGAAGCGAGGCGGCAGGCCGGGGCCACCGTGTCGTGGCGTCCCGCCCTTTTCGCTGAGGTAGAGAACTTGGTCGTAGCGCGCCCAGTCCTCGCGACTCACGGCGCTCGGCTGCGCGATGTGCGTGCGGAGCGTCCAGGCGGTCCACCACTCAAGCCCATGCGGTGCGACGATCAGCGTCCTTTCGGGCGCGGCAATGAGTGGGGCGAGCGAGCGCAATTCATCGCGGTGCGCCACCGTGATAATCGGCCGGCCTCCGCCTGCGGCGTAGAGGGCACCGCTGGCGACGGCGCTGAACAAGACAACGGAGCCGATCAGGCCGCGGGGAAAACGTCGCGGGATTTGCGCCAGCAGAAACGAGGCCGCCATCGCCGCGGGCACCACGGCAATGAGCATCAGGCGTTGCGCTTTCTGCGGCTCAAAAAAACCGCCGCCCAGCCCGGCTGCGGTGATTCCGGCGGCGATCGCGAGCACGAAGTCGGCGGCAGGCAGTCGCGGCCGGCGCCAGAGCGCGAGTGCGAGAGCGCCAAGACCGACGCTGAGGAAAAGCCACCGTGGAACGCCACCCAGCGAGCCCGGCACTCCGGGCATGAAGGGATCGGCGCCGGGGCCTCCCGGAGGCCGGAGCGGGCCGGCGGAATCGAGTCTGGGGGCGCCGTCGGCTGGCGCGCCCGGGGGAAAGTCCGGCGGTTGGTCGAGGGGCGGTTGGCCGTCGAATCCCGGCGGGCGGTCCGGTCGCGCGGCGTCCGCCAGCACGGATGACGGCTCCGAAAACACACGCGCGAGTCGCTGCACGCGCGCGGGATCATGCCGATAGGTGATGAGCGCGGCGGCTCCGAGCGCGACGACACCCGCCGCAAGGACCCGCAGCACACGTCCACGGACGACAGGTGTCGCGGTGGCCACTGCCGCGCCGGTCAGCCCGAAGAGAAACACGATCGCCGCGCCGAGCACCCCGATGTGCGTCAAGCCGAGCAGGACCAGGCAGGGGACAATCGCGGCGGCGCGGGGACGGTCAGGGGCGGTCAGGAAGCGGTGCGCGGTCCACGCGGTCGCGGCGAGCCAGACGAGGGCGAGGGAGTTTTTTTGGAAATCGCCCGTCATCGACAGCGGCGCGGCGCTGGCGCAGACGATCGCGGCGGGTGCGAGCATTGCGAGGCGCGAGGGTGAGCGATCATCGGCGAACTGCCAGCGCGCTCCGAGCCATGCGACTGGCCAGGCGACGAGCGGTGGCAGCACCGCGTCGGCGAGTTTCACCGCGAACACGATCGCGTCGTCCTGGGGCCAGCCGGTTAGCGCTGCCACGAAGCGCGCGAGTCCGGCTTGCAGCCAGAATGTCAGCGGCAGATCGGGAATCGCCAGCCGGCCATGCTCGAGCAGCGCACGGGCTTGAACGAAGTAGTAGGCGCCGTTCATTCCGGGCGTGAGCGGCGTGCCGAATTGCAGCCAGGCGCGCGCCGCGATCGCGGCAGCGCACAGACTCGCGAGAAGGAGCTGGGAGGAGCGCTCGAAATTGCGGGACGAAGGGGCGAAGGCGCGGGAGGTGGCCAAGGGAGGGAAAAACGTTCGCTCACTCTGACGCGCGCGGCGGGGTGCGGTTGCATCGCTGACGCAAAATCTCGAACACAGCGCGGTGTCAGCGAACGAAGGGCGACGCGCGCCGCCGCCGCCGGAGACGACTGAGGTGCCGCGAGCGCGGCGGCGACGGAGCGCCGCTCTCCACTGCGGCGCCAGTGACGCCACTGCGCCGAACCCACGCGTCGCGAAAACGCGAGGCTTTTCTGCTGTGAATATCTTCTCCGGTCGGCGGCGTTTTTTCCGTTGCCCAGTCAAACGGCGCCGCCTCACTTTTTCGGTTTACGCCTCAATGCATCTCCGCGCGCTCAAGCTCCACGGATTCAAAAGTTTTGCCGACCAGACGACTCTGAACTTCCAGCCCGGCGTCACCGCCATCGTCGGTCCCAACGGCTGCGGAAAATCCAACATCGCGGACTCTATCCGCTGGGTGCTCGGCGAGCAGAGCGCAAAGGCCCTCCGCGGCGGCAAGATGCAGGACGTCATTTTCGAGGGTGCGGACACCCGCAAGCCGTCGCAAATCTGCGAAGTGTCGCTGCTCCTCACCGAGTGCGAAAAGGCGCTCGGCAGCGAGTTTCACGAAATCGAGATCACGCGCCGCGTCCACCGCGACGGGCAGAGCGAGTATTTCTTCAACGGCCAGCCGTGCCGCCTGAAGGACATCCACAAGCTTTTCATGGACACCGGCATTGGCCGGACGAGTTACTCGATTATGGCGCAGGGCCAGATCGACCAGATCCTGTCCTCGAAGCCGGAAGAGCGCCGCGTGGTGTTCGAAGAGGCCGCGGGCATCACGAAATACAAGGCACAGCGCCGCGAGGCCATGAACAAGCTCGCGCTCACCGAGCAGAATCTCGCGCGCGTGTCCGACGTCATCAACGAAGTCGCCCGTCAGATCGGCTCGCTCCGTCGCCAGGCCGCGAAGGCGATGCGCTACAAGCGCCTGAGTTTCCGCCTCCGCCATCTCGCGCTCGCGCACGGCAACTATCACTGGCGCCAGCTTTCGACGGCGCTCGCCGATCTCGAGGGACGCGTCAGCGGTCTCCGCGGCGAGGCCGACACGCGGCGCGAAACGCTCGACGAGCGCACGCGCGCGCTCGATGAGCGCAAAGCGCACCGCTCGGCGCTCATGCAGCGCGTGCAGGACGCGCAGCAGGCGGTCTTTGATCTGCGCTCGCAACGCGAACAGGCGGAGAACGCTGCCAACATGGCGCACGTGAAGCGCCAGGGGCTGGCCGAGCGCCTTGCCTCGGCCAACGACGATCTCGGCGAACTCGAGATGCAAATTCGCGAGCTGGCCTCGCAGGTCGACACCGGCGCGCAGGACAAGCAGACGCAGCTCTCGTTGCTCGGCAGCTCGGATGCCGTGTTCCAGGAGCGCAACCGCGAGCTCGCGGTCCTCGAAGGTGAGCTCACGCGCATCGAGCAAGCGCTCGGCCAGGACAAGTTTCACCTGTTGCAGCTCGAGAGTGCGGTCGCCCGCCACGTGACGGAGAGCTCGTCGCTCGAAGTCGATGCGCGCACGAGCCAGCACCGCTACGACCAAGTTGCGGCGGATATTGAAGAGGTTCGCCAGTCGGTCGCCGCCGCGGCGCAAGCGCTCAATGACGCGCGCCAGCGCGTCGAAGAAGCCCGGGTCGAGCAGAGCCGTCAGAACAACGAGGCGCAGGCCGCGCAGGTGGCGTTGCAGGACGCCACGAAGAATTTTCGCGAAGGTCAGCGCCGGCTCCAGGAGATCGACCGCAACCTCGCGCAGAAGACGGCGCGCCTGAAGCTGCTCCAACAACTTCACGAAAAGTGGGAAGGCTTCGGTGAAGGCGCCAAGGCGATCCTCCAAGGCCGTTTCACAGCGCTCCTCGGTGAGCAAAAGTTCGTGCCGATCACGCAGGGGCTCGAGGTCCGGGCCGAATACGCCAAGGCCGTCGAAGCACTGCTCGGCTCCTCGGTCGAGGCGATCTCGGTCGCGGACGTCGACACGGCGAAGAAGATTCTCGCGCAGCTGGAGACCGAACAGATCGGCAGTGTGTGCCTGCAGGTGCCCGGCGTCGCCAATGGCGCGGCGAACGGCGAGTTGCCGGCGGGCATGAAGCCGGCGACCGATGCGGTCGCCAATCTCGAGCCTTCGCATCCAGCGGCGGCACTCTTGTCCGCCTGCTACGTGGCCGACGACCTCGCAGCGTTTCTCGAGTTCTGGAAGGCGAATCCGGCGTTCAGCTTCCTCATGGTCGCCACACCGAAGGGCGACCTCGTCGATCGTCGCGGTCTCATTTACGGAGGTCACCACAAGAAGCCGGCGAACTCGATCGTGCAGCGCGAGGTGGACTTGCGCGAGACCGGCAAGGCGGTCGTGGCCGAGCAGGCCGCGCATGACGAACAGAAGGCGCTGATCGAGCAGATCAACGCCGCGCTCGTCGCCGCGGAGCAGACGCTCGAGCAAAAACGCAAGGATGTCCTCGCCGCGTCACAGCACGCTGCCTCGCTCCACACCGAAGAGAAAAACGCGCAGCGGGCGCATGACGAAGCGGCGAACCGCCTCGGGCGCATGCAAAACGAGCTCGGCAATCTCCAGCGCGACCACCAGGAAGCGCTCGCGCGTCACGCGAAGGCGCAGGCGCAGCTCGCCGAGGCCCAGGCCGAGGTCGAAGCGCAAAAGCAGAAAATTGCCCAGACCGAAGCGGAAATTTCCGGCAAACGTGCCGACCGCGACCAGAAGAAGGAATCGCTCGCGCAGGCCCGTCTCGAACTCGCTGAACGCCGCCAGAAGGTCGAAGTGCTCGACCGCGGCCTGACCGAAATGGAGCGTCGCCGCGCGCAGCTCGCCGACTTGCACGACGAACGCCAGATCGAGATCGAGTCGTGGACCGAACAGATTTCGCAGCTCGAAAGCGAGTCCGCCGGCCAGCGCGCCCGCGCCGAGGAAATCGCCACGACGCTCGCCGTCGCGCAACAGAACGTGGAGTCCGTTCGCAACGAGCTCACGTCGATCGAGTCCGAGATCAATTCCGTCGAAGCCGGCATGAGCTCGATCCGCACCGAGGCGGAAGCCTCAATGTCCGAGCTGTCGCGCACCGAAGTGAAGGTGGCCGAAAACCGCGCACGCCTGCAGTTCCTCATCGACGAGGTCACGCACGAGTTTCAAACGGACATCTCCACGCTCGATTGGAAACACTTGCTCTGGCACGCCGACGACGAGCCCGAAGGGATGAAGGATCTCGACCTCGATGAAGAGGACGAGGGAAGCGGTCAGCCTTCAGCGGTCAGCAGTCAGCCAGCGGCACTGCCGGCGGCTGCTCCCGCCGAGCCTGCGGTTGCCGGTGAGGTAGGGGCCGTTGCCCCCAACGGCCCTGAAGGTGCCGCGCTTGCGGCCGCCGCTGAGCCCGCGAAACCGCGTCGCAAAAAGAAGAAGGAAAAGGGCGAGCCGACCGAAGCCGATTTCGAGGCGATGGAGAAAACCGACTGGACCGCGATCAAGACCGAGGTCGACGCGCTGCGTCAGCGCCTCGGCTCAATGGGCGCGGTGAACCTCGTCGCCATCGAGGAGTATTCGGAGCTGAAACAGCGCTACGAATTCCTCAAAACGCAGGTCGATGATCTCACCAACGCGAAGGCCGCGCTGCTCAAGGCCATCGACGACATCAACCACACGTCGCTCGAGCAGTTCAAGGTCACCTTCGAGCAGATTCGGAAGAACTTCGCCTACACGTTCAACATCCTGTTCGGCGGTGGGCGCGCGGAAATCGAACTCGTCACCGCCGAAGATCCGCTCGAGAGCGGCATCGAGATCGTGGCGCAGCCGCCGGGCACGAAACTCAAGGGCATCACGCTGCTTTCGGGCGGTCAGAAGACGCTGACGGCGGTCGCGCTGCTCTTCGCGCTCTACATGGTGAAGCCGTCGCCGTTCTGCTTGCTGGACGAACTCGATGCGCCGCTCGACGAGTCGAACATTCACCGGTTCACGAACCTGCTGAAGCGCTTCGTCGACAGCTCGCAGTTCATCATCATCACGCACAACAAGAGCACCATCGCCGCTGCGGACGCGATTTACGGCGTCACGATGCAGGAGCGCGGTGTCTCACGCACGCTCTCGATGAAGTTCGACAAGGTCAGCGGCGAAGCGGAGGCCTTGCCGACGACCGTCGCGGACGCCGTGCGCAACGCCAAGCCGAAGCCGGTCGAAGCGTAAGGGCGGGACCGCCGCGGTGCGACGGCCCGCAAAAGGCAGGTAATTAGCAGGCCGCTGAAAAACGCCCTGTTTTGATATAGTGCATCAGGGTGTGAGTCATTTTTGCATTGGGGTGTGCTCCCGCGAGGGAGTTTTCGCGCCGCTTTCGGCGCGGCCCGCATCGTTGGGCGGGTTGTTCACAGTGTGCGGGCACACTGCGGCCGCCGCGGGCGTCACGCCCGCGCCAGGTTCGGTGGCGCGGTGACCAGCAGTTTGGCCATGCGCACGAGGTTCCAGGCGGCGACGACGTATTGGCCCTGGGCGTGCGTGCGCTCGACACCGCGGTAGCGGCTCTTGCGGAAGCCACCCGTGGTCTTGGCCCAGCCGAAGATCTCCTCGATGCGCTTGCGGATGCGCTGGCTGACGGCGTGCGCGGCGGTGAGCAGCACGTGGAGCGTCTTCTGGCGCTCCTTGCGGGCGCAGTGCGGCACGATGCTTTGCTCGCGCAGTCCCGCGACGAACTCGCGGGTGTGATAGCCCTTGTCGGCGCCGACGGTCTTGGGGGTGAAGCCGCGGTTGTGCAGCTCGATCATTTGCTCGACGGCGACGGCGGACTCGGGCGCGCCGACCGCGGGCTTGACCTCGAAGAGCACGCACAGCCCGTGGCGGTTCTCCATCGTGGCGTGGCCGCCGAAGCACAGGCGCGCCTCCTTGCCGTCGCCCTTGCGCACGAGCTTCGCCTCGGGATCGGTCGTGGAGGCGTGCGTGTCGTTGGTGCGCTTCTGGCCCTTGAAGTCGGTCCAGCCGTTGCCGGAGCCGGGCCCTTGGTCGGTGCCCTTCGGCTGGAAGCTCTTCACCGAGGCCCAGGCCTCGATCAGCGTGCCGTCGACCGAGAAGTGATCGTCCGAGACCCAACCGTGGCGACGCGCCAGCTCCACCACCTCGCAGAAGAACAGGTCCGCCACTTCGTGGCCGAGCAGTCGCTGCTGGTTCTTGCTGAACGTCGAGGCGTCGAACACCGCCTCGTCCAACGGCAGGTCTACGAACCAGCGGAACATCAGGTCAGTCTGCATCCGCGCGCAGAGCTGGCGGTCGGAGCGCACGGTGTAGAGCGCCTGCAGCACCTTCGCCTTGAGCAGTGTTTCCGGTGGAATCGAAGGCGCGCCCTTCACCGCGTAGATCTCGTCAAAGTGCGCGCTCATCCCGCGCAACACCTCGTCGCACATCCGCTTGATCGAGCGGATCGGGTGATCCGCCGCGATCATCGTCTCCACGTTGATCAGACTCACGAAATTGGGTTGGGAGGGAACTTCGCCACGCATCGTGCCTCCTTCGACGCACCACCTGTGCCAGACGTTCAAGCGATGGCGGAGTTTTTCAGCAGCCTGTTAGGAGCAACTATCAAGGCCCGCGTGACGCGGGCTTTTTGGTGGGCGAGGGGCTTCGCTCAGAATGACAGGAAAGAGCGTGTGGAACCCTCCGCACGCGCCGCTTGCCGTCCACGCGGCTTCCTATATTGACCTCTCACATGGCGCACGAGCCGGTGGGGCGAGTCACGATTCACGATGTCGCGAAAGCGGCGGGCGTCTCGACGTCCACGGTGTCGCTCGTGCTGAACGGCAAACTCGATCGCATGCGGCCTGATACCTCGGAGCGCGTGCTGAAAGCGGTGGCCGATCTCGGCTACTCGACCAACGAGATGGCTCGGGCGCTGAAGACCGGTTACGTGCCCACGATCGGCTTGGTGGTGCCGACGGTCGCGAATCCGTTTTGGGGCGAGTTTGCGCGCTGCGTCGAACACGCGGCGATGGCGAAGAATTATCAGGTGCTCCTCTGCAACGCGGAGGGCGCGCCGGAGCGCGAACAGCGCTACGTGGAGTCGATGCTCGCGCGTGGCATTCGCGGCGTGATCCTCGGCTCGTCCCCGCTCTCGTTGCGCCACATGGCGGGCGTGACCGCGCGCGGGTTGCAAGTCGTCGCCTTCGACCGCCTGACGCTCAACGATGCCGGTCTCGAACTCGACAGTGTGCGCGTCGACAACGCGCTCGGCGCCAAGCTCGCGATCGACCACCTCCTGTCGCTCGGCCATCGGCGCATCGCGTTCGTATCGGGCCCGATCACGTCGGCGAATCGGCGCGATCGTCTCGATGGTTATCGGGCTACGTTGCGCGAAGCAGGAATCGAAGCCGACTCGCGCCTCGAATGGACCGAGAACGTCGCGGTCGGCGACGCCGAGGAAATCGTCACGGAGATCGGACGTGCGGCGGCGGTCGCGCTGTTGAAGCTGCCGGATCCGCCGACGGCCTTCTTCGCGATCAACGACATGACTGCGGTCGGCGTTTATGCCGGTTGCCGCGAACTTGGACGCAGCATTCCGCGCGATATCTCGGTCGTTGGCTTCGACGACATTCATCTCTGTCGGATCGTGAACCCGCCGCTGACGACGGTCCGCCAGCCGCTTGGCGCGCTCATGAAAGCGGCGGTCGATTTGCTGATTACGCGTATGGAGGAGCAGGGCGGTGGGGCGCGGGAACACGTTACTCTCACCCCAGAGTTGATTCTCAGAGAGTCGACGGCGGCTTTGACCGGCGAGTAATGCGTGGTCTTTCTCAAGTAGCTAACTTACAACGTAAAACGCGATATTACGTGTTCCCCAGCCACGAAAGTCAATCGTTGCACTAAAACGATTGACTGACGCACAAATCTGTGCAGTTTCCCCGTCATCGCGCCGCTGCTGTTTGGCGTGTCAACCCCATCATCCCGCCGTCCCCATGTTGGAATCTCTCCGCCAATCCGCGCTCCGCGTCGCGCTCGCGTTGACCATTGGTCTGTCGTTTCTAGCCGCGAACCGCTTGATGGCGGCCGGGGCGCATCCACGGCTGTTGCTTACGCCCGCCGAGGTCCAGGCGATCCGCGCGGCGCGCGGGCAGGCGCCTTTGTTTGACGCGGCTCTGGCCGAGGCAACCGCGCGCGTCGAGCGCGCGCTCGACGCGCCAATCGTCGTGCCACAGCCGAAGGACGCAGCGGGTTTCACGCACGAGCGTCACAAGGCCAACTACGCCGAGATGCAGTTGGCCGGCTTCCTCTACCAAATCACCGGCGAGGCGCGCTACGCGGCCTTCGTGAAGGCGATGCTGGAGAAATACGCCGCGCTCTACCCGACGCTCGGCAATCACCCGGCCGCCGCCAGTTCGTCGCCGGGCCGCTTGTTTCACCAGAGCCTCAACGAGTGCGTCTGGCTCGTGCACACCTCGCAGGCCTACGACTGCATCTACGACACGCTCACGCCGGACGAGCGGAAAAATTTCGAGGAGCGCATTTTTAGGCCGATGGCGCATTTCCTCGCCGATGTGCGCGCGCACGAGTTCGACCGCATTCACAATCACGGCACCTGGGCCGCCACCGCGGTCGGCATGGCCGGCTACGTGATGGGCGACGATGAGCTGGTGAAGAAGGCGCTCTACGGCTCGAAGATGGACGGCAAGACCGGCGGCTGGTTCAAGCAGCTCGACGAACTCTACGCTCCCGACGGCTACTACTGCGAAGGTCCCTACTACGCACGCTACGTGATCATGCCGTTCTACGTGTTCGCGCAGGTCATCGAGAACAATCAGCCCGAGCTGAAAGTTTTCGAGCGTCGCGACAGCGTGTTGCGCAAAGCGGTCGATTCGCTGATCCAGCTGAGCTACGCGAACGGCGAGTTCATTCCGTTCAACGACGCGATGAAGGAAAAGACCTTCCGCTCGCCCGAGGTCGTGCTCGCGGTCGACTGGGCTTACACGCGCTATGGCCGTGACGCGCGCTTGCTCGATGTCGCGAAGCGCCAGGGCGCCGTCGCGCTTAACGCCGCCGGCCTCGCGGTCGCCCAGGCGCTGGTCGCCAACCCGACGCCTCCCGCGTTCGATTACCACAGCGTGGCGTATGGCGACGGCCCGCAAGGCAACCAAGGCGGCGTCGCGCTGCTGCGCGCGAAGTCCGGCGACGGCCAGGCGCTCGCCGTGTTGAAATACACCGCCTTCGGCATGGAGCACGGTCACTACGACAAGCTGAGCGTCATCTTCTACGATCAGGACCGCGAAATCCTTTCCGACTACGGCTCGTCGCGCTGGGTGAACGTGGAGCAGAAGTGGGGCGGTCGCTACCTGAAGGAGAACAAGACCTACGCGAAGCAGACCGTCGCGCACAACGCCCTCGTGGTCGATCAGACCACGCAATACGGCGGCGATTACGACGCGGCCGAGCACCAGCACTCCGACGCGCATTTCTTCGACGCGAGCGACGCGAACTTCCAGGTCGTCAGCGCGCGCGACACCACCGCCGTGAAAGGCGTCGCGATGCAGCGCACGCTCGCGCTGGTGCGCGATCCGAAGTTGCCGTTCCCGGTGCTCATCGACGTGCTCCGCGCCACGTCGGCCACGGAGCACGATTACGATCTGCCGTTCTACTATCAGGGCCATTATCTGAAGACCAATGTCCCGGTGAAAGTCGCAACCACCGAGCGCAAGCCGCTCGGCCAGGCGCACGGTTATCAGCACCTCTGGTTCGAGGGCGAGGGGATGGCGAACGGTCCGGTGCAGTTCACGTGGATGAACGGCAGCCGCTACTACACGGTCACTGCGTCCGCCGACGCCGCGACGAAACTCGTGCTGACGCGCATCGGCGCGAACGACCCGGATTTCAACCTGCGCAACGAAGCCGCGTTCATGCTCCGCACGCGCGGCGCGAACAAGGTCTTCGCCAGCGTGCTCGAGCCGCACGGCATCTGGGACGGCACGAAGGAGTTCACGACGGGCGGCTTCCCGAGCATCACGTCGGTGCGTGTGCTCGCCGCCACGGACGAGGGCACCGTGGTCGCCATCGACGGCGCGAACGGGCTCGCGTGGACGTTCATGGTGACGAACCGTGCCGCCGATCCGCAGGCCGAGCATCGCATCGAGGCCGACGGCCAAACCTACACTTGGACTGGCAACGCGGCGCTGCGCCGTCACTGATTCTCCGACTCTTTTCCCATGACTTCATCCCTATTCGTGCAAAAGGAACAGCTCTTCATCGCCTTCGATTCGATCGCCTGGGAAGACCAGGGCGGGGGAGTGCGCCGCAAGGTGATGGCTTACGGTGACCAGATCATGGCCGCCTACGTCGAGTTTGCGATCGGTGCCGTCGGCGCGTTGCACAAGCACCCGCACGTGCAGGTGACCTTCGTGAAGGATGGCGCGTTCCGCGTGCACATCGACGGCGAGGAGCGCGTGCTGCGCGCCGGCGATTTCTTCTACATTCCGTCCAACGTCGTGCACGGCGCCACGGCAATCGAGGCGGGCGTGCTCGTCGATGTGTTCGCGCCGATGCGCGCCGAGTTCCTGCCGAAGAAATAGGCCATTCCCATGTCTCGTCGCTCTCATCTCCGCTGGTGGATCATCGGTCTGATCGCGGTCGCGACCGTGATCAATTACGTCGATCGCACGTCGCTGGCGGTGATGTGGCCGAGCATCTCGGCTGATACCGGTCTCACGAAGGGCGACTACGCGAACATCGTGTCCGCGTTCATGATTTGTTACGCGCTCGGCCAGGCGGTGTCAGGGCGCATCTTCGATCGCGTCGGCACGCGCTTCGGATTCGTGCTTTCGGTAACAGTGTGGTCGCTGGCCTGTGCGGGGCACGCGCTCGCGCGCAGCCTTGCCACGCTGTCGCTGGCGCGCGGCATCCTGGGTTTCAGCGAGGCGGGCAACTGGCCTGGCGCGACCAAGGCCGTCGCGGAATGGTTTCCGCGCCACGAGCGCGCGCTCGCGCAGGGCATCTTCAACGCCGGAGCGTCGCTCGGTGCGGTCGTGTCCGCGCCGCTGATTGCGCTGTTGTTTGCGCATTTCGGCTGGCGGGCGACGTTCATCGTCGTGGGTGCGCTCGGGTTCATCTGGCTCGTGCCGTGGTGGATTCTCGCGCGCTCGACGCCCGATCAGCATCCGTGGGTTTCTCCGGAGGAACGCGCGCATATCCTCGGTGAGCGCGTCGACGGCGAGGCCGCGAACGTGGCGACGACGTCCGTCGTCGCGGCCACGCCTGCCGCTTCACTCGGCTCGTTGCTGTCGCATCGCGAATCTTGGGCCGTGATCATCTCGCGCTTCTTTCTCGATCCGATCTGGTGGCTCTTCGTCAACTGGCTGCCGATCTACCTCGCGGATCGTTTCGGCTTCGACGTGAAAACGATCGGGCTCTTCGCGTGGGTGCCCTACGTCGGCGCCGTCATCGGCAGCTTGAGCGGCGGCTGGCTGTCCGGTCATCTCATCGGCCGAGGCTGGTCGGTGGATCTGGCGCGCAAGCGCGTCATTCTCCTCGGTGGCGCACTGACGCTGCCTGGATTCCTCGCGGCGGCGTTTGCCTCGTCGCCGGTCGTGGCCGTGCTCGCGATCGCGGTCGTGCTCTGCGGATTCCAGGTGATGATTAACAACATTCAGACGCTCCCGAGCGATCTCTTCGCCGGCTCGTCGGTTGGCACGGTCGCGGGTGTCGGCGGCATGAGCGCGGTGCTCGGCGTGCTCGTATTCAGCACCTGGCTCGTGCCGGCGTTGAGCAAGATCAGCTACGTGCCGGTGTTTCTGATGGGCACGGCGCTCGTCCCGCTCGGCATTGCGGCCGTCTTCGTGCTCTGCCGCCAGATTCGGCGGCTTTGATCCGCACCTTTCGTTTTTCAACTTACACCACCATGACCAACAAACGCGTAATCTTCATCACCGGCGGCGCCGGCGGCATCGGTCTTTGCACGGCCAAGAAATTCGGCGCGCAAGGCTACGCAATCGCCTTGAACGACTATCGGAAGGAAAACGGCGACAAGGCCCTGCAGGAACTCCGCGACCTCGGCATAGAAGCCGCGCTGTTCGTCGGCGACGTGACGAAGGAAGCCTCGGTCAACGCGCTCGTCGCGCAGGTTATCGCGCACTTCGGTCGCCTCGATGTGCTGTTCAACAACGCCGGCGGCCTCGGCGGCCGCGCGAGTGCGGAAGAGATGTCGCTCGAGTTCTGGGATCGCGTCGTCGACCTCAACCTCACCAGCGCGTTCTTCGTCACGCGCGCGTGCATTCCGCACCTCAAGAAGAGCGGGGATGCGGCCGTCATCAACGTCACCTCCATCGCGGCCTACAACGGCGGCGGCCCCGGCGCCAGCGCCTACGCCGTCGCGAAAGCGGGCGTGCTCGCTCTCACACGCGCGCACGCGAAGGAGCTCATTCCGTTCGGCATTCGCGTGAACGCGATCTCGCCCGGCACCATCGACACGCCGTTCCACGACGAGACGCGCAAAAACAACCCCGCGCTCATGGAAAAGTGGATTCAAGACATCCCCGCCAAGCGCCTCGGCAAACCCTCCGAAGCCGCCGATCTCGTCTACTTCCTCGCTTCCGATCAGTCCGCCTACCTCGTCGGCGAGGTCATCCAGCTGAACGGCGGCCAAATGATGCTGTAGCGCGGCACGCGTTTCCGTGCCTCGGGCTCGCTGTGCCCGGGGCACGCGCGGTTGCCGGCCGCCGCAATCTCTCGCGCACCGCTCTCCCGATTTCCTACCCCATGACTACCCCCCACGTCTCCCTCCGCCTCCACCGCTCGGCGTTGTTGTCCGCGCGTTCCTCGTTCGGTGCCGGACTCTTTTTTTTGTCCGGTTTGTCAATCGTTGCACTGGCGCAAACGACACCGGCACCGATGCGTGATGAAGCCCTCGTCACGTTGCCGACGTTCACCGTCTCGACCGACAAGGACGTCGGTTACCGCGCCGCGAACTCCGTGTCGGCCACCCGCATCGACACCCCGATCAAGGAGCTGCCGTTCACGGTCAGCGCGTTCACCGAACAATTTATCAACGATCTCGGCGCGCTCGATCTGCAGGACGTGCTGCGTTACGCGCCGGGCGTGACGAGCGGTGACAAGAGCTTCGTCGCGGGCAACAATCGCTTTTCGATCCGCGGCTTCGACGGCGATGTGCCGCCGCAGCGCAACGGCTTCACCGGCAACCGCAACACTGACAGCGCGAACGTCGCGCGCGTCGAGGTCATGAAAGGCCCGTCGTCTCTCCTCTACGGCCAGATTGTGCCCGGCGGCACGGTGAACTACATCACGAAGCGGCCCGTGAAGCGGCAGTTCATGGCGCTGAAAACGTCCATCGGCGACCAGGGCGATTACCGCGTCGTCGCCGACGTCAATCAGCCGATCACGGACCGCATCGGCCTGCGCGTTGTCGGCTCGTGGAATCAGGACGCGAAGTGGGCCGTCACCGGCGATACGCACACGTGGCTCTTTGCGCCTTCGCTGGCGATCCAGCTCACGAAAAAAATGTCGCTCGTCGTCGACTACGAGAAGCTCAGCCGTCGCGAGGATCCGCCCGTCGGCATGCAGCCGAACGTCCAGATCGCGGGCTTCAGCGGAGCCCCGAGCGCGAGCACGTTCGTCAAGGTCTCCGACCGCAGTTTCCAACAAGGTCTTTTCGACGCCGGTTCGATCAACCTCGGTTTCCTCGGCATGCCGCCCATCGCGAGCGATTTCAATTATCAGGGCGACCACGACTACAAGAAAGCCGACTACGAGAACTTCAACGCCGAGCTGAATCTCCAGATCGGCGACCACTGGGTCGCGCGCGGCAACTACAGTTGGAACGCCCGCAGCGTCGCCTACAAGCTCACCGGGCTCGCGCAATGGGACGTCACGCCCACCGCGGCCTACCGCACGTCGAGCCTCTCGTATTTCGATTACCTGCGCGACTACCTCGCGAACCCGACCGCGGTCCTCAACGACCCGACGAAAACCGCGAGCGTGCTGCTCAATCGCCGCAAGCGCATCCAGACCAGCGCCGACGGCTTCAACACCTACCAGTTCGATCTCTCCGGCAAATACGAGTTCGCCGGCCTCAAGCTCTCGCCGCTCTTCGGTGCTTACCGCCAATACAGCCGCAGCGGCGGCGGTTTCACGCTCAGCTCCAGTTCCGCCTACGGCAACTACAGCGCCACCGACGGCGCGCTGCCGTTTACGCCGTGGAACTACTTCGATCAATCGACGTGGGACCGGTCGGCCGACTACGACGAGTTCAGCCTGCCCGTGAGCAGCGCGGGCGGCTTCACGCGCGGTCGCGAGGACGCCTACTACGGCGTGCTCACCGCGAAGGCCTTCGACGACCGCCTCGTCGTCATCGGCGGCGCGCGCTACGATCGCTACCGCGCCGGCGGCGCGGCCGGTTACACTTACGACGTCAACAAGACCACGCCGCAATTCGGTGCCGGCTGGCGCGTCACGCGCGACTCTCTGCTCTTCGCGAACTACAGCCGCTCGTTCCTCGTCGACGGAACTTCGCTCACGATCGAGAACCCGGACTACAACCCGAACATCCCGCTCAACACCGCGACCAACCCGCAGTCGATCCGCACACCCGCGTCGCCGACGCGCGGCCTCGGCTACGAGGTCGGCTACAAGACCGATTTCTTCAACGGCCGCATCTCCGGCACCGCGACGTGGTTCCACCTCGAGCGCGCCGATCGCATCGTGACCGTGCGCCAGCCCGTCGTGGGCCTCAACGCCAACGGCGTGCTCTCGACGACCGAAGTCACCTTCAGCAAGCAGGGCACCGTCGATGAGAGCGAAGGCGTCGAACTCGAGTTCACCTTCTCGCCCCTCGACAATTGGCAGATCTACGCGACCTACGCGTCGATGGACATCCGCACCACGAAGATCACGCTGCCGACGCCGCGCCTCGCGACCGACCCGAAGGTTTCCGGCGACTACGCCGCGTATCTCGCCGGCTTCAACGAAGCCGTGCGTCTGCTCCTCGGAGCCACGCCCGAGGGCTCCGCCGAGCGCATCGCGAGCCTGTGGACGCGCTACACCTTCAACGAAGGTTCGCTCAAGGGCCTGTGGCTCGGCGCGGGCGGCAACTACACTTCGCAAAAAGCGCAACGCACCGCGAATCCGGCGCTCTTCCTGCCCGAGTATTACCTCTACGACGCCGCGGTCGGTTACGCGTGGAAACACGACAAGCAATCGTGGGACGTCACGCTCAACGTGAAGAACCTCACCGACGAGACCTACTTCCCTGCGAATCAGTCTCGCGGCAAGCCGCGACAGTTCGTCCTCACCGTCGGCACCCGCTTCTGATCTCCGTCCCGTAGCAGCCGACGTGGGTCGGCTGCGAACCACGCTCACCGCTCTCTCCGCTGTTTATCTCCCGTCTCATGAAACCTCCCTCAGCCTTCCTCCGCATCCTCGCGCTCTCCCTGCCGCTCGCGACCTCCGTCCTCGTCGGACAGACTCAGTCGCCCGCCCCGGCCGAACCTCCCGCGCGTAACGACGAAGTCGTCATGCTCCAGGAATTTTCTGTCACGGCGAAAGCGGCCTCCGAATACACTTCGTCCGAGTCCACGACAGGCACGCGCATCGCCTCGAGCATCCGCGACCTGCCATTCAAGGTCAGCGTCGTCACCGGCGAGTTCATGGACGATTTCAACGCCCTCGAGTTCCGCGAGCAGATGGGCTACACGTCCGGCGTCGTCGGCTACGAGACGATCTCCACCGGCTACATGCTCCGCGGCTTCGATGCCGACGTGCAGCTGCGCAACGGCTTTCGCCGCATCGGCCTCATCGACAAGGTCAACATCGAGCGCGCCGAGGTCATCAAAGGCCCGGCCGCCTCGATCTACGGCGCCGTCTTCCCCGGCGGCACGATCAATTTCGTCACGCGCAAGCCGCGCGTGAAACACGAGGATCGCGTCACCGTCACCGCCGGCACGAACGACCTGCACCGCGTCCAAGGCTCGACCACCGGTCCGCTCGGCAGCAGCGGCAAGCTCTTCTATCGCGTCGACGGCGCGCTCGATGAGCGCCGCTACGACCAGCCCTTCAAGTTCCGTTACCAGGGCACGATCTCCGGCCAGGTGCTCTGGCGCCCGTCCGCGGAGTCGAGCCTCCTCGTCGAAGCCGAGTTTCTCGAACGCCGCGAGCAGGCCATTTCGTCGGCCAACGTGCCGTTCCTCGTGCAGACCGTGAGCGATCCGTATCGCGTCGCCTCGCAGAACCGCACCTACAACCGCTACGTCCGCCTCGCCACCGAGCTGATGGATTTCAACCCGCAGGGACCGCACAACTACTCGAACCGCTACGTGAAGAACCTCACTGCGACCTACGAGCGCCGCCTCAACGAAACCTTCTCGCTCCGCAGCAGCGCGAACTGGTTCGATCGCGGCCTCGTGCGCCAGGAGGTCGGCGGTCGCGACCAATACAACGCCACCACCGATCGCGTGCAGCGCGGCACCGCGCGCTACCGGCCCTTCGCCGAGGGCGGCCAGAGCTGGCAGAACGACCTGCTCGCGTCCTTCGAGACCGGTGCGATCAAGCACAAGCTGCTCTTCACGCTCGACTATCAGCGCCAGACGCAGACGCCCGAGCAATACGACGCTGCCAACAACGCCGCCTTCCCCGCCGCCGTCGCGAGCGGCCTCAGCGTGAGCAACCCCGATTACGGCTTCGTCAGCTACCTCGATAATCCGTCGCTCTACAGCACGATCCAGAAGGACGACAGTTACATCGACATCTACGGCGCGTTCCTCAGCGAGCGCGCGACGATGCTCGACGGCAAACTCATCGTCCTCGCCGGCCTGCGCTACGACAGCTCGAAGAGCGTCAACGACGACCTCACGACCGCCACACCGACGCACACCGACTTCAGCGCCGACGCCTACACGCACCAGCTCGGCGTGAACTACCGCGTGCTCCCGGCGATCACGCTCTACGCGAACAAGAGCACGTCGTTCGTCCCGCAGTTCGGCGTCGGCAAGGACGCCAACGGCACCAGCTTCCCGCTCCCGAACGAAAGCGGCCGCGGTTGGGAAGGCGGCATCAAGGCCGGCCTGCTCGACGATCGCCTGACCTTCACGCTCGGCTACTACGACATCACGCTCGAGAACGTCGCGACAACTGATTCGACAACCAACATCACTTACGTCACCGGCGAACAGCGCTCGAAGGGATTCGAACTCGATTTCAACTGGGTCGCCACGCCCTCGCTCCAGTTCTTCGGCGGATACGGCTACACCGACGCCAGCATCGTGCGCAACGACGTCGCCCGCCACCTCATCGGCACCACGCCGCGCCGCGCCCCGCGCGACACGCTCGGGCTCGGCGCCAAATACGAAATCAAGCAGGGCAGGGCGAAGGGCCTCTTCGCCACCGCCGGCGTTCGCTACGCCTCGCGCTCGCTCGTGAATCCTTCCACCGGCCGCAACCTCACCGCGTCGGCCTCCAATCCGATCGTGAACGCCCGCATGCCGAACGGCCAGCTGCTCTTCCCGAGCGTCGCCGAAGGCGCGCTCGTCACCAGCGGTTCCGTCCGCGTCGACGATGGACGCGAGAGCGTCACCAACGCGCCCTACGCTGTCGTCGACGCCGGCATCGGCTACAAGTTCAAGCGCGGCGGCTATCGCCAGAAGATCCAGCTGAACGCCGGCAACGTCCTCGACCGCCGCTACACCTTCGGCTCCGCCGGCCAAGGCGAGCGCCGCAGCTTCTCCGTCACCTACGACGTCACGTTCTGACGGCGCAAACACAAGTAGCCGCGTTGGAGCGCAGCGACAACGTGGCCGTTCGAAGGTCACTCGAACCACGCTTTCGCCTTTGGCTCAAGCGCGGCTACACTCCTACCGATTCGCGCTGAAACGAAAGCTGACAGGTCCACACCAACATGAAATTTCTCCATTCCTTCGCAGCAGTCTCCCTCGTTCTGGCCAGCCTACTCTCATCCCTCTCGCTCCACGCGGAGCCCGAGATGGCCGAGCCGCGGCCGACCGGCCAAGCCGTGACGCCTCTCACGTTGCCGGGGGCCGAGACTTTCATCTACCACGACGTGAAACCCGAGCCGATGCGACTCCATGTCTTCAAACCCCACGGTTGGTTGGCCAGGGACTCGCGTCCGGCGCTGGTCCATTTTTTCGGCGGCGGCTGGCAACGCGGACTGCCCACGCAATCCGCCGGCATCGCCGCGCGCGCGGCCAAGCTCGGACTCGTCGGCGTGGCCGTGGATTATCGCGTGCGTGACCGCCACGGCACCGACGGCACCGCCAGCATCTCCGACGCCCGCGCCGCCGTGCGCTGGCTGCAGGACCACGCCGCCGAACTCGGTCTCGATCCGAAACGCATCGTCGTCAGCGGTTCTTCCGCCGGCGGCCATCTCGCGCTGTGGACCGCGATCACGAAGTCGCCTCCGGGCAGCGATCCCACCGAAGCGCCGCGCGAGAAACCCGTGGCGCTCATTCTCCTGTGGCCCGCGGCCGACTTTTCCTTCTTCAAGGGCGCCAAGGACCGCTTCGGCGGCCACGGCATGGCCTGCTCCGCTACGCAGAACCTCGATGCGGTGATGCCGCCATCGTTGCTCCTGCACGGCGACCAGGATCCCACCGTGCCATTCGAGTCCTCGGTCGTCTTGCACCGCACGCTCACGCAGTCAGGCAACGCGTGCGAGTTCATCCCGATGCCTGGCTGCGGTCACGGCACGACGCTGCCGGAGTGGAAAAAGAAACAGCCGGAGCTGATCGAGAAATTCCTGCGCGAGCAGCGGCTCGTGCCGGTGACGACCGCGAAATGAATCGCCCGCGCCGCCGCCTCGCATGAAATTCTCACTCCTCCCGCTCGTGGGCATGCTCCTCGGCGCCGGTGCTGCCTTGGCCACGCCCGGTGCACGTGGCGATCTCGATCCGCGCGTCCCGCCAGGCCGGAACTTCGATCTCGCGCACTGGAAACTCACGCTCCCGGTCAACGGCGCCGAGGAGCGCAGCGCGGCCGAACTAGGCACCGGCTTTCAACACCCGGAGGCGTTCTTCACTGATCCGGCCACGGGCGGACTGACCTTCCGAGCGCGCAACCGCGGCGACACAACCAGCGGCTCCCGTTTCCCGCGGTCCGAGTTGCGCGAGATGCTGGCTCCGCGCGGCTCCGCCAAGGCCACTGCCAACAACTGGGTCATCTCGACCTCGCCGGACGCCGCGAAGCGCGCCGCCGGCGGTGTCGACGGCACGATGCGCGCCACGCTGATCGTCGATCACGTCTCCACGACCGGCGACGCGTCCAAGGTTGGTCGCGTGATCGTCGGCCAGATCCACGGCCCGTCTACTGAAGTGATCCGCCTCTACTACCACAAGCGTCCCGCCGACGCGCGCGGCGCGATCTACTTTGCACACGACGATCCGCAGTCGGGTGACTCCGTCTTCATCCCCGTCCTCGGCAGCCCGAAGCACCTGAACCCGCCCGACGGCATCGCGCTCGGCGAACCATGGAGCTACGAGATCCAAGTCGTGGGTCGCGTGCTCTCGGTAAAAGTTACACCGCAGGGTCGTGCCACGACGACGGTCACGCACCCGATCCACGCGGGCTACGATGGCCGCGCGCTCTACTTCAAGGCCGGCGTCTACAACCAGAACAACACGGGCGAGCCGGGCGACTACGTGCAGGCGACGTTCCTCGCGCTCACGCACACGCATCCGTGAGGCGCCGCCATCGATCCATTTGCTAGGTCCGGGGGTAAACGAAGCCCGCGCTTCGGCGCGGGCTTCTCCTTTGTCCGGGCAGGTGAAGGGCGCCCTCAGCCCGCGGGTCTGAGAGGCACGGCTTTGCCGTCCCACGTGAACAGCGGCGCGTTCTTCTCGGGCTCTTTTTGGAGATAGAGTTTCGCTTCACCGCTGCGGAGTTTTTCGAGGCCCTTGGCGGATTCGAAATACGACCAGGGCGTTTCCTTGTCCGATCCGGTGGTGAGCAGCAAAACGACGTCACCATCCCCGAGCTGGGCCTGGTGCACTTTCCCGTTCTTAAAAATCTGCGTCTTCCAGACCAGACTGGAGGCGAGCGGGGCATCAGCGGACGATTGCTTTTGCAGCTGGGCAAGCAGCTCACGGAGTTCGGCTGCGGAAGTGGCTTTTGCCGTCCGGCGCAACTGGTCGAGCGCGGCGTCTTCCGCACGGTGCTGCGCGATGGCCTCGGCAAAAATCGAGCTGTCGCCGGCGGACGTCAGGGCCGTCAAGTCCGCCTTCGGCAATGCGGCCAGCGCGGTGCCGATTTCGCTCAGCACGTAGCTTTTGATGGGAGCGGCGACGGTGTCGTCGATCGCGAGGGCGCGCAGATGCGCAGCCGTGGCGTCGCGCGTGAGCGGGTTGGCGAGCGCGAGCTGCAGATTCGCGGCGGTCAGTGGCTCCAGCCCCTTGCCGTTGTAGGACAGGAAGCGAAAGGGTTTGCTGTCGAGCGCTGACTCGATGCAGGCGAAATCGCCGCCGTCGCCCTGCTCGAAGAACAACTGCCGGTTGTTGCCGACAAGCCGGTAGCCCCATTGCGCATTTTGCTGCAGCACGACTGCGGCGTTGGCGGGATTGCGGAGGACCTTTTTGCCCACGTCGGATAGTTTGTCCAAACCACTGCCGGCGGGGTCGCGCTCCAACACGGCGCGGATGAGCGTGAGCTCCGGTGGAATCAGCACGAGCGATGACTCCGCCGCACGCGCGAGCAGCGGCAACCACACCAGAAAAAGAATCAGACGGAGTGAGCGATTCATGGTTAGTTTTCCTCCTGGTCGACCGGCTGCTCGGGTGTTCCGACGCGCGGGACGACGTATGTGCGCTTCATCCGTTTGCCGTCCCGGGCGAGGTAGCGGAAATGCACGTTGCCGGTCATCGCGTTTTCGCGGAACTCGACGATGTAGCGGGATTCGTTCGGGATCGCCGTGACGCGGGCGATGCCCGAATCGAAACGCGGGGACGACGGCGTGCTGTCATCGGGCAGAAGCACCTCGAGAACGTTCAAGTTCGGCGGTCGCGCCGGAGTGATCCAGTGCGCCAGCATCATGAACGACGCGCCGATCGCCGCGCCGCCACCGAGGGTCACGCCGAACTCCTTCCAGCGGAAATCTCCCGTTGAGCCGGTGAAGAGCCAGAATCCCAAGCCCGTCACCAGCGCCACGAGGACGAAGAACGCCGTCCAATGCGCCGGCAGAAAATCTCCGCCCGTCACCCAGAACAGCACGACGCCCAAGCCCGCCATGCCGGCCAAAAACAGCATGCCGACAATCACGGTGAGGAAGCGCAGCCGTCCGGCGACGGCGACGGGGGATGGCGGGGGCGCGCCAGCCGGCGGCAAGTTGGCCGCGGGAGGAGGTGCGGGGAGGTTGGTCATCGTGGAAAGCGAGATTCCGAACGAGAGGCGGGAACACGCGTGGCCCGGCGTGCCCGGGCAGGACGCTGGCTTTTCAGCCCTTTGCAGCAAGGCGCAAAATGGAGCAGCGGGTGCTTCCCGTGCCTTGTCCGCGACGACGGACCAGACGCACTGCACACACTTCGCGCTTACCAAGCGTCCGCGAATGCGGTTGGCTCGCGCGCGTATGCTGTGCCTCAAGCTCTCTCGCTGGTTCGCGGCAATGACCGCGACGCTCGTTCTCCTCACGACGGTGCTCCGCGCCGCTGATCCCGCCGCGCTCGGCTTCGATCCGCAACGCTTGCAGCGCCTCGACGCGATGATCCAGCGCGAGATTGCGGCCGGCAAACTCGCCGGCGCCGTCGCCATCGTGAAGCGCGACGGACAGGACGCCGTGCTGAAAGCCTACGGTCATCTCGACGTCGAGAACCGCATCCCGATGCGCACCGACGCCATCTTCCGCATCGCGTCGATGAGCAAAGCCGTCACCACCGTCGCCGCGCTCATGCTCTACGAGGAAGGTCACTTCCTCCTCAGCGATCCGATCAGCAAATGGATTCCCGAGTTCTCGCGCTCGGTCGTGGCCGTGCCGCCGCCCGCCGGTTCGCCGGGTGATGTCAAATACGTTACCGTCCCCGCCAAGCGCGGCATCACGATCCACGACCTCATGACGCACACCGCCGGCCTCACCTACGGCGACTTCCTCGCGAAAGAGGATTACCAAAAAGCGAAGGCCTACGGCTGGTATCTCCTCGATCACGACGAGACGATCGGCGATTTCGTGAAGCGCCTCGCCACGCTTCCGCTCGCCACGCAGCCCGGCGAAGGCTTCGACTACGGCTACGGCACCGACGTGCTCGGCTACCTCGTCGAAGTCATCTCCGGTCAGCCGCTCGACCAATTCGTCGAGGAGCGCATCTGCCGTCCGCTCGGCATGAAGGACACCGGCTTCTATCTGCCGAAGGAAAAAGCCGACCGGCTTGCCGTCGTCTATGGCATCGAGAAGGGCCAACTCGTGCGCAAGGAAGACTCCACGCGCACCGACTTCATCGACGGCCCGCGCAAGCTTTTCTCCGGCGGCGCCGGCCTCGTCTCGACCGCGAGCGACTACGGGCGCTTCCTCCAGATGCTGCTCAACGGCGGCGAACTCGACGGCGCGCGCATCCTCAGCCCGCGCACGGTCGCGCTGATGCACCTCAACCACACGCGTGATCTCTTTAAGTGGAACACGCGCGCCTTCGGTCTCGGATTCTGGGTCAACGAAGACCCGGGCAACCTCGGCGAAAACATCGGCCAGGGCGCCTATGGCTGGGGCAGCGCGTATTATCCGGAATACGCCGTCGATCCCAAGGAGCGCCTCGTGATGCTTCTCATGATGCAACTCCGTCCCACCGACGGCGGAAACCTGAATCACCGCTACAAGCCGGTGATCTATCAGGCGCTGAAGTGAGACGCCGATCCGCTTAGGGGCCGTTGTCCAAGCGGCCCTCGGGAGTTCCTTTACGAAACGTAGATCGGGGGCGTTGGGGACAACGCCCCCTACCGATCGCGTTGCCGCGTCCGCTTCTCTCTATCGTGCCCGCGCCGGCACCATCTTCCGCCACGCGTCGATCTGCAGGCCGATCTTTTCCACCGGGATCGGCGCGAAACCGAGCGCGCGCAGCGCCGCTTCGTCGCGCGCCGCGAACTTCAGCGTAACCGGGTCAAAACTTCCGGGCGCCTCCGCCGTCAGGCGGTTGCCCACGAACTCGCGCCGTGTCTCCTCCTCGTCGCGCCGCCATGTGCGGTAGCCCTGTGCGCCGTCGATGTTGAGGTAATACGGATCCCAGAAATCCTCCTTCACCGCGCGCCGCCGCACGAACGCCTCATCGGCAATCCAGTTGTCGCGCAGCTCGGTGACGCCGTGGAAGTCGAACGCCCAGTAGTCGTAGACGTCCATCCAGCGCCCGCCCCACGACACGTTCGCGCGAATCACGTTGCCCTTCGGCACCGCGGGCTGATCGCCCAGCAGCGTCACGAGCCGCGGATAACGCGTCGAGTAGGGCGGTTGATCGCCGCCGATCTCGCGGAACCGATCGAACAGCCACGGATATTCGCCGTTGAAGTAGTTGCTCGCCCAGCCGAGTCCGCGCGCGTCGAGATGCACCGCCGGCTCGCAGTCGATGAACAGGTTGTTCGTCACGGCATTGTCACGCCCGCCGCCGATCTGCACGCCCCGGCCCGCGCGATAGAAAATGTTTCCGTGCACCGTGAACCCGCTCGAGAAATCGTCGAGATACACCGCCGTCACGCCGTGCAGCCCCGGGCCCTTCAGGTCGTGCCAGTAGTTGTAGCGAATCACGTTGCCGCGCCACGTGTAGTCGCGGCCCGTGTGGATGCCGCCGGCGTCGCCCGTTTCGAGACACACGCGATGAACCTCGTTGAACTCGAGCACGTGGTCATTGCCGCGCAGATAGAACGCCTCGAACGGCAGGTCGTGCACGAGATTGTGCGCCACTTGGTGCCCGACGCCGTCGATCATCACGCCGTATTGGCCGGTGCGCAGCCACTGGCTCGCGTGGTGGATGTGATTGTTGAGCACACGATGTCCCGACGGCGTCAGCGTGCGGCGATCGCCGCCCACCACGCGCACCGCGCCGTTCGCGAGTTCGAAGAAATCGCAACCCTGCACCGTGTGCGCCTGCCCGCCGTCGATCGTCACCGCTTCGCCGCCGAGATTGCGCAGCGTCAGCCCGCCGAGCACGCAGCCGTCGCCGCCGGTCACGAGCACGCCCGTGCCGCGGCCCGCTTCGAGCGTGAAGCCGGCGAGCGCGACGTGGCTCGCACCGTCGAGGTGCACGAGTGGCGTCTCGAGCACCGACACGACGAGGTCGCCCTCGCGCGGTTCTTCGGGCGGCAGGAAGACGATCCGTCCCCGCGCGCGATCGATCACCCACTCGCCGGGCGCGTCGAGCTCTTCGAGCACATTCAGGAAGCGGTAGCGCTGGTTCTTCGTGTAGCCGTAGTGGTGATGCGGCTCGGCGAATGTGATCTCGCGTTTCTTCGTGTCGATCGACGCGATGCGCTGAAACGCGTCGCTCCAATCCCACGTCCAGTAACCGTGCGCGTAGATCTCGTTGTCCGCCGACCACTGCGCCGGCCGGTCGCCGGCGTAGGTGATGCGACCGTAGTGCCGGCCCGCCGGCACGCCGTCGAAACGCTTCTCGCGCGCGAGCCCTTCGTTGAAGCGCTTCGCGCCGGTCTGCGGCACATCGGCGACGAGCAGCCAGCCCTCGTTCGGAAATGCCGCGAGCGGCTGGCGCCGGCCGCGGAAGAAGAGTTCCAGCCCCGGGTTGCCGCGCTGCGCGATCGCGCCGAAATCCGCCACGCCCTGCGCGCGCAGATCGATCACGCGCACGCGCTCGCGCACCTCGGCCGGCAACCGCGCGAGCAACGCCTCGTCCTTCAACGGAGCCGCGGTGACCGTGCGTCCGCCCGAAATCACCGCGCCCGGTTGCGCCTCCCAGCGCACCGGCGCGTTCGCCGTTCCGGAATCCGCCGCGCCGAGTGCGAACGTCTGCGCGAGGACGTAGTGCCCCGGCGCCACGCGGACGATCGCGCCGTCGGGCAACTCGCCCGCGGCACACGTGCTCCGCACGGCGTCACGTGCGGCTTCCAAAGTCGCGAGCGGGCGCCCGGGCCCGACTTCAAAGACGCGAGGTGCAGCCGCAGCCGACCCTGCAATTGCGAGGCAACTCCCCCACACGAACAGCGAACGCATGGCCACGATTTCTCCCGCGACGCCGCGTCGTCGCAAGCGGAGACCAACTGAAATTTCATCGATGACACGGCGTGCCGCGACGCCGCTTCCCAGCCGAAAAACCACGACGCACACGAACGCCACGAAGTAGTGGGTCTGCGAATCAAGCGGATGCTCGCGAATCGGTCGGGGCGCTTGCCCCTCAAGCGCCCTTCACGCGCGTTGCGAATTGCATCCCAAGGGCGCTCGGGACAAGCGCCCCGACCGCCAGCCCGCGCGAGCGTGCCCTACCGCGCGTCTTCCGCGTCGTCGCGCGGCGTGAGCATCTCGAACGTCACCCATTCCTGAAATTCCTCCGGCGCGATGCCGGCGCGTGCGGCTTCTTGCTCGGGTTCGGGACGCGCTTCAGGGTCGTCGCGCGGAACGAAATGGACCTCGTTGCGGCGCGTCACCAGCTCGCTTCCGAAAAGCTTCTCGCGGCCGATGGACGATTCCGCACGACGGTAATCGATCTCATAGGTCGCGAAATGCGCCGCCGCCGGCACGCCACTGGTGCGCAGGTGCGCGACGACGTCGTCGAGGCCCGCCGCTTCGCTCGCGTTCAATGGTCGCACCGTGAGCACGCGCGCCATCTTCCACGCGCGGTCGGTCTCCGACCACACCAGGGCGGAGACGATCACCTTGGTCTCGGCGCCGTCGCGACGGAAACGCAGTTCGACGGGCTCGCGCCGATGATGCGTGGCAACCACGACGATCTCGTCGTCGGCTTCGAGGCGAGTGAACGACAGGTGCTCTGCGGGTTGCGCTGCGATCACCTTTTCGCGCGGGGGCAGACTGCTTTCGAAAAATGCGATCCATACCATCCACAGCACCGCCGCGATGCCGATTACCGCCGACACCGCGCGTGAGCGGCGGGAGAGACGGCGGGAGCGGGTGAGGCGGAACATGAGACGGAGGAGCGATACGCGGTAAGCTGTAAGCGATAAGCGTTCAGCGATCAGCGTTCAGCGCAAGGGCAGGTTCTGGTGGGGCGCTTGTCCCCCAGCGTCCCTGCCGAAATGAACGTGTTGGTTGCACGGGACGCGGGGCGTTGGGACAGCGCCCCTACCGTGTCTTCCACGCGATGTAGATCTCCTCGACCTTCGCGCGGGCCCACGGCGTTTTGCGCAGGAAGGTGAGCGAGGATTTGATGCTCGGGTCGAACAGGAAGCACCGCACCGGCACGCGCCGCCCGAGTTCCGCCCAGCCGAACTCCGCGACGAGTTCCGTCAGCAATTTCTCGAGCGTGACGCCGTGCAGTGGGTCGTTGGATTTGAATTCAGGCATGGGAACGGCGGAGAAAGGTGACCACTAAACACACGAAACACACGAAAAGAGTGGTGAGTAGCGAGTAGGCGGAGCCGGCGGGAGCCGCGCGTGAAACCCGCGAATGGCCGCGAATCACGCGGAGAACCGTGGATCGAGGTAGGGGCGCTTGCTCCCAAGCGCCCTTTCGGCTCCGTCGCCTCAACTGATCAGCAGCAACCGCACCTCGCCGGGCTGCGTCGTCGGCGCGCGGTGGATGCACGGCGGCACCGGATTGCCCGGATATGCCAGCGCGATGCGCCAGAGGTTGAAATGCCCGAACGAAAACGGCTGCGCACCCGGTGCCGCCGCATAGTGCAGATCGTAGCAGTGATCCGCGAGGAACTCGCAAAAACCTTCGTCGTCCGCGCCGCCGTAGAGCTGCCGCAACTCCGCACGCTTGGCCGGATCGTCGACGCGCCGGCGCGCGTCGTCGTTGCGCAAGCCCTCGCTCGTCGGGCCGAAATAGGTGCACAGGTAAGTGTCCGCCGGCACCGGCGCGCGGTCGGCGTGCCAGGAAAACACGTCCGTCGCCACGACCGCGTGCGGATCGTCGTGCTCGCCGCCGTTGATGTAGTTGATCACCGGGTCGAGCTGCCGATCGCGCAACAGCCGGAAGTCGGCTGACATTGCCTCGATCGCGACGCGCCCGGAGGCGCTCACCGGCAGCGCGCGCAATTGCTCCTCTTCGAGCGCGTGAATGCCTTCCTCATCGCGTGCGAGCTGCGCCGCGACTTCGCCGAAATCCCCCGGCAGCGCGCGCGGCCAGCACAGCGCATTGACGCCGTCAACGAGCGGCGTGCCGACGAGTTCGTCAAAGCTGCGAACGAGGCGAATGCGGGCGTAGTCAGCGGGCAGGGAGGGCATGTCGTGGGTCGAAGATCAGGGCCGGAAGGATTTAACACAGAGCCCGTGGAGGACACGGAGAAAGAAGCGAGGTGGGCCCACGAAATGCACGGAAGGTGGAGAAACCACTAAACACACGAAAGAGCGGAATGGGAGAGTCGCTGCGGTAGGGGCGCTCCTCAAGCGCCCTTTCCTTAACGCACACCGCGCCCGCCGGGTAGGGGCGGTTGCCCTCAACCGCCCTTGGGATGCGAGCCCTGTCCCTGGCTCGCCACGGGTGCGAAGGGCGCTTGGGACAAGCGCTCCTACCTCAAGCGCCCTCGGCGTTCAGCCCACGAAGCCACGCACGGCACGAAAGAGGAAACACCGCGCGCGATCCACGCGCCGAGCCGCGAATTTCCGGAACGCCTGCCGGAACGCTTCGCGCTAGCGGTGCGCGTAAACGACCCGCTTCTGCGCGTCGATCGATAGCACGCACCGCTCGGCGAGCTGCGCCAGTGTCGCGGTCACGTCAGCCTCGGTGACGTCCTTACCCAGCGTCGCGCGCAGATGGGCCGCGAGCGCTTTCTGCGTCGAGGGCCGGTTCTTGTTCGTGGGGTTGGACAGTCGGGCGAAAATGGCGTTCTGGCGCCGCGCGAGGTCGGAGATGGTCTCCATGCCGATGCGCGGCGGGAGCGGCGTGTCGGTCGGTTTCGCCGCCACGGCGGACGGCGGCGGCTGGGCTGCAGGCTTGGCGGGCGCAGGAGGCGGCGTGGGGCGCGCGTGCAGCTTCGACGCGGGCGTCCGCGTCGTCTTCACGGGTCGCACCGCCTTCCGGCCGGACACGAATGCCGACACGGCCGCAAAGCTCGGGACGCGCTCGACGCGCGCGCCGGCGGCCTTCAGGTGGGCGATCATCGGATCGAAATCCTGGTCGCGCGATACGATGACAAAGGCCGCCTGCGGGTGCCGCTCGATCTCGCGTCCGAGATACATGGCCAGCGTCAGATCAAGGGCGTTGCGTCCGGAGCCGCCGACCTCGATGGGGGCGACCTGCGCGGCGAAGGTATGAAGCTGCGTGGCGAGTTTCGTCGGCACCTTGGTCTGCTTCGCGCCGATCAGGAGCGTCACGTGCACCGGTTTGTCTTTGGCCAACGCCAAGTCGACATCCTGCACGTTTTCGAAATCGACGAAGATGAAATGGGTGAAGTCGGGCATGGGGATAGCAGAGGAGGTAACCACTAAACACACGGAACACACGAAAGAAGAGACCCCGCCCGCGAATCACGCGAATCGACGCGGATCACGCCAACGCGCGCCACCCATGGAATCGCACGGCACGATCGGTAGGGGCGCTTGCCCTCAAGCGCCCTCGGAATGCGAGCAACGAACTTGGAGGTGAAACACAGAGAACGCGGAGAGCACAGAGAGCCGAAACCAGAGCGGATCCAATCGAAGGACCCACGAAACACACCAAACACACGAAAGAAGATCACCCGCGAATCACGCGAATGGCGCCGCGAATGAGGTAGGGGCGCTTGCCCTGGCACTCTGCCATAAATCGCTGACACTTTCTGCCAATTAATCGCTGACACTTTTGGGATCGGTTTCGCTGAGCAAAGCGGGGGAGGGCTTAAGGGAGGGGGCTTT
>JAYRJE010000020.1:0-80991 GCA_041906465.1 Candidatus Didemnitutus sp.
TGGCGGCCGACCAAATCGCTGCTCACTTACCTGTCATCCCTCTGAAAATTATGCTGCGCGCGGTCGCTACAGCGCAGGGGAGAAGTCGTCATCGCGCTCACATATTTAGTTCGCAACATAATGCGCCGTATGTCGCGCGCGACATACGGCGCAGGGGCGGCGCTGGTGAAGATCACGACGTTCATGGTCTTCCTTATCCCCGCCGGGTTGGTGACGGCGGGGCTGATGGGGCGGGGGCGTGCGGCGGGACTGGGCGGCGCGGTGCGCGTGGGGGGCGCGGCGTTGGCCGCGATCGCGGTGCCAATCGCGGCCGGCGCGTGGTGGACGCGTTTTGCCGATGCGGTGAAGCGGGGCAGCGCCAGCACGCAGTTCCTCGAGTCGGTCAATCTCATCGGCTTCAACTTCGGCACGATGGAGGAGCGCTTCTCGCCGCAGACGTGGGTGCAGCATTGGCAGAATCTTTCCCACGGCATCGCGGCGCCGCTGTTTCTCGTCGTGGCCGTGCTGGTGACGGCGAGCGTGGCGCGGGCGCGTTGGCGTGCGGTGGTGCTTTGCGCGGCCTGCTATGTGGCGCCGCTCGTGATTTTCCCGGTGCTCTATTCGCGCCACGATTACTACGGAGTGGCCAACGCGCTGTTCCTGCTCGTGGCGGGTGGGCTCGCGATCGCGGCTTTGTGGGAAGTGCGCCCGCGGGCGTTGGTCTGGCTCGCGCTGGCGGTCGTGCACGCCAGCCAGCTGTGGGCTTATCGCCAGACGTATTTCGAGCTGCAGGAACGCTGGAGTCCCGGGGGCAGCGAGCTGACGAAGACGGTGCGGGCGATGACGAACCCGAAAGAGGTGCTGGTGACTGCGGGCTTCGATTGGGACTCGAGCCTGCCGTTCTATGCGCAGCGACGGGCATTGATGATTCGATCTGGTCGCGAGAGCGACTTGGCGTATCTCGAGCAGGCTTTTCGCGATCAGGCCGGGCAGCCGGTGGCGATCTTCGTGGCGAAGGGCGAGCGAGGTGCGGATCCGAGACTGCTTCGTTTGGTGGAGCAGCATTTCGACATCGATCCGCGACCGATTCTGCGGTGGCGGGACGAGACGGTGTTCGGGCGGAAGGACCGGCGGGCGATCATGGTGGACGCGGTGCGTCGCACGCCGGCGATTCCCGAGGTGCAGCTCGATCCCTCCACGGCGAACGAGAACTGGTCGATGATGGGGCGGGAGATGCGTTATGCGGAGCTGCTCGAGGCGGACCGCTTGCTGCTTGCGGTGCTCGGGCGGGATCATCCGGTGAAGTTGTTTACGGAGTTCGGCCTCAGCCCCATGGAGCACGACGGGCGGTCGCTGTTGTTCGCGCACGCGGAGACGCGGTTCTGGTTTGCCGTGCCCGCGGGGCGCAGCGTGGTGCGCGTGGAGTTTTGCGTGATGCCAGGCGCCTACGAAGGCCCGGAGCGCGATCGGTCGGATGGCGTGGAGTTCGTGATCGAGGAAGAAAAGGCGGACGGCGCACGGACGCGGTTGAAGTCGGTTTTCCTCGACCCGAACCGGCGGCCGGAGGATCGGAGCATCCACGCGATGGAAGTGACGGTCGAGCGGACTCAACCGGGCCTGATTGTCGTCTCGTCCGGTCCGGGGCCGCACGGGAACAAGGCGCGCGACTGGTCGGCGTTTGCGTCCGTGCGCATTGCGCGTGCGGACGAGCGGCGCTGACGGCTCAGCGGATTTCGATCCGGCTCCAGTAGGCCCAGTCGTTGGTGACGCTGTTGCGCGGGCCGGCGGTGAAGCGGAAAATGATCGTGCCGCGCAGCGGGCCGATGTCCTTGAGTTCGATCTTTTGCCGGCCGCGATCGGCGGCTTGATGCAGCGGATCGAGACCCCGGCGGGCCAGCACGCGCGTGAGGCCGTTCGGCTGACGTTCGAGCACAACCACACCGATGCCATCGGTGACGGGGCCGCTGCCGGCGAAGGCGGCGTCGGGCAGGCCGAATTCGGCGGTGATCGACTGGGCACCGGCGGGCGCGGCGAAGTGCAGTTCGGAGGGGGCGTGGGCGTTCAGCACCGGTTGTCCGTCGAGCGTGCCGGCGCTCATGCCGTAGCGCGTGCGACCCTCGCGCGGGTGCGGAGCGAAGATGGGGAGCGCGAGCGCGGGGCCCGGCACGGTGTCCATTTTTTCGTCGGCCGCGCTGGTCGGGGCGGCGAGGCTGAGTTCGACGCCCCGGAAATTCTTTCCCGCGAGCCGAGGCAGCGCGGCCGTGAGCAGGTCGTCGGCGAGGTAAAGATCACCCGCCTCGCTTGTCGCCACGGGCGCCGCGTTGAGACCGAAACGATTGGTGCGCCACTGCACGAACGTCGGCGAACGGCGCAGCGCTTCGCTCCGCACGAGCAGCGCCGAGAGGCGGCGCGGGCCGAGGCGGTTCACGACCATTTCGAGCACGGCGAGGTCGTCTTCGCGACCGCTCGGGACCATCAGCACGCGGCGTTGCGCGTAGTAGGGCACGAGGGAGTTCCAGTCCCAGCCGTAGATGAGCACGACGTCGTCGGTGGGGACGGTTTCGCGAATCACGTCGGCGATGCCGGGCGGCTGCGGCAGCTCGCGGCGGGCGTAGTCGGCGTAGCCGCGGTAGTAGATGAGCAGTTGTCCGCCGAGGAACGCGGTCAGCAGCACGAATCGTGCGCCGGGCGGCAGGCGCGTGTCGTCCCAGATGGCCACGAGCAGCAAGCCGGCGCCCGCGAGCAGGAGCAGCGCGTTGGCGTTGTAGTAGTAGTCGTGGAAGAAAAACAGATTCGAGAACAGCAGCACGCCGCCGAGGAAGAACGCCGCGCACCACAGCGCGGCGCGCCGCAAGGTCGGGGCGGCGAGGGCGAGTCCGACGAGGAGCACGACGAGCGCGGCTTCGCCGAGGACGAAGCCGGAGATGTTGCTCCAGCAGCGTTCCCAGAACTCGGCCGACAGGCGCTGTTCCAGCGTGCCCCAGTTCCATTTGGCCAGCTCTCGCGAGGTGAGGAAGCCGGTGTAGGGGTTCGAGTCCTTGACCGCGTCGGAGTGTTTCACCCACCACCAGCCGAGCGCGATCGCCATCGCCACCGGTGTTGCCGCGAGCGCGAGCCCTTTCCCTCGAGCGCGGCCGGCCGGCAAGCGGCGCCACATCCACCCGGCGAGCAGAGCAGCCGGCGGGCAGAAAATGAGAAACGTCGTGACCTTGGCGAGCGCGGCGCCGGTGGCGGCGATCGCGGCGATGGCGGTCCAGCGCGCGCTTGCGTCGCGCACCGCCCGGGCGGTGGCGTAGGCGAACCAGGCGGCGCCGCAGAGCGCCGTCGTTTCGATCATGAACGTTCGCGCGTAGAACAGGTAGGTCGGCGACGCGAGAACGGCGCTCACGACCAACAGACGGCGCGGCCGATCGAGCCCGAGCAGCCCGGCGAAGCCGGCGACGGCCGGCAGCGTGGCGAGGAAGAAAAACAAACTCACGCCGCGCGCCGTCGGCTCAAGTCCCGTGCCGAGCAGCTGACTCGTGCGCGCGACGAGCCATTGATAAACGGGAAACTCCATCGGCACCGACCAAGGGGGCCCGAAGATCGGCGTCTCGTAGTCGAGTTGGTAGCCGGCCTCCTTGATCCAATACGCGGACACGGCGGTCTGCAGTTGCCGGAATTCGTGGCGGTCGAGAATCGTCTCGTGCCAGGCGCGCGTGGTGAACCACAGCGCGGCGGCGAGCATGGCCGCGAAAACGAAATACAGCGCGCGAGTCGAGCGCGGAGCGGCGGCGGAGGTGCTCATCTCAATGCACGGCGTAACCGGCGGCGGCGCGGCGGATGCCTTCCGCGAGCAGCACCTGAGGTTGCCAGCCGGTGGCGGCGGCGAGCCGGGTGTTGGCGAGCCGGCTGTCCTGCACGTCCCACGGGGGCGCGGGAGTTTGGACGAGCGCGATCTTCCGCTCGGTGGCGGCCTCGACGAGCGCAATGACCTCGTTCACCGAGTGGGACTCGCCCGCCGCGAGGTTGAACGTGCCACAGAGGCGGCGTGCGACGACCTGCTCCAGGCCGCTGAGAAAATCGGTGTGATAGAGAAAATCCTTTTGCGCGCTGCCGTCGCCCCAGAGGGTGAGCGGCTGGCCTTCCATCGCGCAACGCAAGGCGTGGGCGATGAGGCCTTGCTGGCGGTTCTTGGGCACCGGGTAGCCGTAGGGATTGGAAATGCGCAGAATGGTGCACGCGAGTCCGTCGCGCTCGGCGCGGGCGCGCACGAGTTGCTCGGCGGCGAGCTTGGCGCGGCCGTAGCGTCCGATGGGCGCGCAGGTGTCGTCCTCGCGGTTGGGGCGGCCCGGGGCGTTGCCGTAGACGGCGCCGCCCGTGGAGAAAAAAATGAAATGGGCGCGCTGGGCCGCGGGCGTGGCGGCGAGCGCGTCGAGCAGCTGCACGAGCTGCGGGAGATCGTGGCGCTCTTCGCTGCCGGGGCTCGCTTCCGACGAGGCGGGCAGCGTGCTCCACGCCAGGTGCAACAGCACGCTGCAATCGGCAAACGCGCCAGGGTGGAGCAGATCTGCGTTGGCGCGGAACCCGGGCCCCGCGACGCGGGAGAAGAGCTCCACGCGATGAGCCGGCGCGCGAAAATGGTCCGCGATGAGCGAGGCCAGGCGGCCTCGCCCGCCGGTGACGAACACGCGTTGCGGCTGATCGGACATGCTCACGACGGTGCCAGCGCGCCGTAGAACTTGGCAAGCGCCTCCGCGCTCCGGCGCCAGCTGAAGTGCCCGTCGGCAAAGCGCACCGCGCCTTCGGTGAGGCGGGCCGTGAGGGCGGGATTCGCGCGCAGCTCGCGCACGGCGTGAGCGATGCCGGTGGCGTCGGCGCGATCGAGCACATAGGCGTCGACGCCGTGGCGGACTTGTTGGCCGAGGTTGGTGCGCGGGAGCACGACCGGGCGACCGAGGGCAAAAAACTCCGGGAGTTTCGAAGGGAAACGATAGTCGTTGAACGTGTCGGACACGCCGGGTTGGACGAAGATGTCGGCCAGCGCCATCAACGGTGGCAGGTGGCGATGGTGGAGAATCTGGCCGAGTTCGAGCACGTGCTCGCGCGCGCGGACGGCGTGAGCACCGAGAAAGTTCACGGTGTCGAGGCCGGTGCGGAGCAGGAGCGTCGGTGCGCCGCTGCCGTTGAGGCGCGCCACGGCGGCGTAGAGCTCGCGCATCTCGGCGGCGTTCGCGGCGTGCACGTTGCCGGGGTAGAAGAGCACGGTCGTGTCCGGTGCGATACCGAGGGCGCGGCGGAACTCTTCGGGCCGTGGCCGCGGATAAAAGAAGCGCGCGTCGGCCGCCGGCCACAGCGTGAGGCAGCGGGCAGCGACCGGCGCGAACTCGCGCAGGCGTGCGGTGATGAGCGTGATGCCGTCGGCGCGGGCGAGGAACTCGCGGCTGCGGCGCGGGTGCGCGAGGTCGGGTGGAACGAGCGCGTCGAGTTCGGCGTCAGGCAGCGCCTCGAGCGCCGCAGAATCGCGACCGAGACGCTGGGCGAGAATCTCGCGCTCGTTGTCTTCGAGATGGACGACGAGGCGCGCGCCGGAGCGGAGTTGGAGTTGTTCCGCGAGATGGCGGACCGATTCGCAGGTCGTCCACGCGTGCATGATGTCCGCACCACGACCGTTGGAGAAGCGGAACGCGGGCGCGTCGGTGTGGGTGAGCGCGACGAACGCGGGCGCGGCGTGGTGGGCGATGGTCGCGAGATCGTGCGCGACTGCGATGGCGCAACGGTGGCCGGCGGCGGCGAGTTCGTTGGCGAGGCCGGCGGCGTGCAGGGCGTTGTTCGACGCGAAGCTGCCGGGGAGGAGAAACAGGATGTTCAGCGGACGCGCCGTGACGACGGCGGGCGCGACGGGAATCCGCGCGGGGCCGTAGCCTGGCAGCGCGATGCGCGGGGCGGCGAGGTTGAGGGCGGCATCGATGTTCTCGTCGTTCGCGATCGAGACGCTCACGTTCGTGGCGGCGACGGCGAGCCGACCGCTGGCGAGTCGAGCACGGACGCGCAGCGGACCATGACCGGCGGGCAGCATTTTTTCGGAAATGAAACCGGAGCGCCGGGCGTGCGGTGCCGCGGGAAAAAGGGCGGCGACGTCTGTGCGCTCCTGGCCGAACTCGCAGGGAACGTCCTGGTGGCCGAAGCGGAGCGTCACGCCGGCGATTTCCTCGCCTGCGTGGGCGGCCCAGCCGGCGATTCGCGTGCGTTCGGTGACGGTGCCGGATTGCAGCGGCCATTCGATTTGCGCGGCGAAAGGCGGCGCGTCGACGCGCAGCGTGTAGCGGCGAAAAGTTGTCCAAGCGCCGTCGGCGCCCCGGGCTTCGAAACGAATCGCGTGGACACCGGGCGGGAGCGTGCCGCGGAGCGTGAAGCCGCACGTGGCGCCGCCCAGGTCGGCGCGGGTGTGGTGTTCGACCGCGACGATTTCTCCAGCGTCGCACGCGAGGCGGACCGCCGGCGCGCGCTCGCCGTCAAGGCACCAGCCCACAATCTCGATTTTCCCGTCGCGGGCGTGCAGCGGGCGCGGCGTTTCGATCTCGCCGCGCAAACCGGCTTGGACCGACGCATTCATCGTTTCGCGCCGAAGGCGCGCTCGAGGGAGCGCAGCCACGCCGTCCAGCGCCAGCTGCGGGAGGCTTTCATGGTCCGCTGCTCGCGATCGAGTTCGGCGATGCGTGCGGCGCGAGCGGTGGATTCGGTTTCAAGGGCGGCGGCGCGTTGTTCGGCCTCGCGAAGCGCGGCGTTTTGCGCGACCAACTGCAATTGGAGACCGGTGGTGACTTCCTGCTCGTGACGCCACGAGGTCTCGGTGTGCGCGAGTTGGGCCCGGACCTGTTCGAGAGCTTGGTGCGCGAGGTGCTGCTGATGGCGCTGGTGGTCGAACTGGGTCTGGAGGTCGGCGCGCACGCGTTCGAGGTGCGCCGCCTCGTCGAGCTTGGCGTCCGCGAGGCGCTGCGCGTCGGCGAGGAGACGTTCCGCTTCC
Source organism: Candidatus Didemnitutus sp. (assembly GCA_041906465.1). Taxonomy (GTDB): domain Bacteria; phylum Verrucomicrobiota; class Verrucomicrobiia; order Opitutales; family Opitutaceae; genus Didemnitutus. The sequence goes on from JAYRJE010000020.1 coordinate 6,986, forward strand.
ACGAGCCGCGCCGCGGTGGCGTCGCGCTCGTCCTCGATTTCCATGACGCGGACCTGAGCGAGGATGAGCTGTTGGCGGAGGCGAGAGAGGAGATCGTCGCGTTCGCCGGTCGGGGAGGACATCGGAGGGGAATCAACCCGCCGGTTTGCCCTATGTGAAGCCAATTGTCGGGAGCGCGAGCCGTGGCTCAGCGGCGCCAGCCGAGCCTCCACAGGAGTTCGGTGCGCGCGCTGCGTTGCAGGTAGGCAAGCAGGCGCGGGTGGTGCAGCAGTTCTTCGGGCGAAACCGGTCGACCGAAGGTGCGGCAGCGCAGCGCGTCGATCTCGCGCTGGCCGATGTCGCGGATTTGCGCGGACGATTTCTGCTCCGCGTGGACGCGGAAGCACGCGAGGAACGCCGGCAGGCGCACGATGCGGGCGCCGGCGGCTTGGAAGCGCAGCAACAGATCCCAGTCCATGGCGAACTGAAAGGACGGGTCTAGACCGCCTGCGCGATCCCAGATGCGGCGCCGCCAGAACAGCGTCTCTTGGGGGACGAAATCGTTTAGGCGCAGGATTTCGTCGTCGTGTGGCGGAAGATACCAGCGATTGATCTCGCGCGAGGCGCTGTCGACGACGATGCGGTGTCCGTAGACCACGTCCACGTCGGGGTGTCGCGCGAAATACCGTGCGACGATTGCGAGGGCCCCCGGAAGATAGAGATCGTCGGAGTTGATCCAAGCCATCACGTCGTCGGGTCTTCCCGAGGTGCGCGCGAACGCGCGGGCGATGGCGTCGGATTGGCCCGCGTCCGGTCGGGATTCCCAACTGGCGAGGCGGGCCGAGTGGCGTTGGAGGATGGCGACGCTCTGGTCGCGCGAGCCGCCGTCCTGCACGATGTAGTCGCAGGCAACGTGTTCCTGGGTGACGACGCTCGAGATGGTCTCCTCGAGCCAGCGGGCTTGATTGAAAGAAGGGGTGACGATGCTGAAACGCGGAGCTTTCTGGGGAGGCGTTTGCTGGTGTCGGTCGGTCACGGGCCGCGGTGGGTGCGCCTCATGCAGTCCGAGTTGGAAGGCGAGCAGTTCGTCCGGCGGTGGAGACACGAGCCAGGCGGGCCAGCGGCGTTTGATCGTGGCAGTGAAGGCGCGCACAGGGACGGTGCGACCGTCCTCGAGCGAAGCAACAAACGATAGCCGCTGCGTCCCGCTCGGCAGGATCGCTCGCAATTCCCAACCGGTGTTCGGAGATGAGACCGTCGTCAGCGCCGACATAACGTCCGGACGAGGCAGACCGATCACCGCCGAAACCTTCAATGCACCGGCATGGAGCTGAAGCGCTCTGACGGGCGATTGAGGCGAGTATATCCACCCCCGGGCAGAGAAGTTCCGAGACAGCGACGCTGCGAAATCCGGCGCATCAACGTGGAACAGGATGTCGGGTTGAGCACAGGATTCCATTGGGGGTCTCGGCAGGCGTAGTGGATCCCTAAGCTCAAGTGGGGCGGAACGCAGCGTGGCACGTTGGAGAGGGAATCACGATTTCTGGGAAATAGTGCTCAGAACCTAGCGAAACAGGTTGTATTTCAGAATGGCATACATGGCGCGGAATCCGTCGCGCCAACCGATCTTCTTCCCTTCGGCGTAAGTCCGGCCGTAGTAGCTCACTCCCACTTCATAGATGCGGCATTTGGGCAGGGCCGCGATTTTCGCGGTTATCTCCGGTTCAAACCCGAATCGATCTTCCTCCAGCTTGATTTGGCCAAGAATCTCGCGGCGGAAGACCTTGTAGCATGTCTCCATGTCCGTGAGGTTGATGTTGGTGAGCATGTTTGAAACGAGGGTGAGAATTCGATTGCCCACCATGTGCCAAAAATAGACGACCCGGTGAGCTTGCCCACCCATGAAGCGCGATCCGAAGACCACGTCGGCTTTCCCGTCCAGAATCGGTTTTATCAGCACGGGATATTCTTGGGGATCATATTCGAGGTCGGCGTCTTGGACGATCACGATGTCACCGGTGGCGGCAGCGAAGCCGGAGCGGAGGGCGGCACCCTTTCCACGGTTGACCTCATGGTAGATGACCTTGTCCACCAAGGGGGCGATCTCGGCGCGAAGTCGGTCGCGTGTGCCATCGCTGGAGCAATCGTCCACGATGATAATCTCCTTGTCGGCTACCGGCGCAGCCTGCACGGCGGCGACGATTTCGTGGATCGTCTTTCGTTCATTATAGCAGGGAATGACTATGGAAAGTTTCATTGCAGGATACATGAGACTCAGGTTGCCCAGCTCGCCGCGTGTTCCCGCGCCGTCATCACCGCGGTCGGGGTGAAGCTGAGTTGCCGCATCCGCTCTCGATAGAGAGGGATGTCGCCGGGGCGTCCCCAACGTTCAGGGCAGACCAGGCAGGTTTGAAAACCGGCGAGTTCGCGCGTGACCTCGGGGGTGAGCGGCAGACGGGTGTTGGTGTCAATCCAGACCCAATCGATCACTCCGCGGTAGTGGAGTGCGGTCTCGAGGGACTCGTCCTCGGAGTAGCGCGCGGCAATCCGGCGCTCACCGAGGCGCGCGGCGCGGTAGAGGTAGGGAAACTCCACATCGAGCAGAAAGAAGCGTTTGGTTCCTCGAGCTTCAACCAGACGAATTACTTCGGATTCGATGCCGGCCTCCTTAATGTTCAGGACGAGCAGTCCGTGGTGGTATTCTTCCAGCCAGTCGACGAAACGCTCTCCGCCTTTGAACGGATCGTGATTGAGGATCAAAGTGCTTCCGTCGGCGCGGATATCGATCTCGGCTCCGAAATGCTCGGGCAGGTCCCGAAGCTGATCCCGGCGGTTAAGGCGATGAATGACGATTTCCATACTAAACGAGAATCAAATGCGACCTGACCGGATATCGCGTCGAAGTTGACGGATGAACGTCCACGTGCGCTTGGTGAGTTTCCATTTCAGCCTAAAAGAGCCGCCGCCTTTAGCCTCACCGAAGTGGCGCGCGCCGAAAACCACCGGTAGGCGCACGAGGGCATAGCCGCACTGACGAGCGATGAAGAGAGCATAGAGATCGAGCGAAAAGTCGTGGGGCGGCTGCGTCATCTGCGCGAGGAGCGCACGCGGAAAAAGCTTGGGCTGCGCGTTAACGTCGTCCACGCGAGTGCCCAGCATCAGGGAAGCGACCACGGACATTCCGGTCGTGAAGAAGGCATCGAAGAGAGGACGTTGCACACGCTGGCCTTGTAGAAACGACCGGGTTGGCTCCGGAGCGTCGAGCAGGCGGGCGAAGCCCTCGATCACGATTTTCGGGTCGTATTGGGAGTCGGCATGAGTCCAGCCGATGAATTCACCGCGCGCGGCGCGCAGTCCCGCCAGGATGCCAAAGCCGTAGCCCTGATTCTTCTCAACGTCTACCACTCGCGCGAAGGCACGTCCGGGTTTTTCGAGTTCGCGGGCAAGCACGGCCGCCGAGTCATCCGTGCTGCCGTTATTGACGAAGATCACTTCGAGATCGGTGCGGTCGCCCAAAGCTTCGGCAAGGCGGGCGAAGAGCGACGGCAAGGTCTCGGCTTCATTGTAGCAAGGAAGGACGATGGATAGACGCGGCATTGGTTTTTAGAGTCCAATCCAGCGGGAACCCGTCCAGATGCGTCGAGCTACCCAGCTCAGCGCAACAGGTCCGAGAACTGCCAGCATGATGACATACGTCAAGCTGATGTAACCCGGTCCCCCAGCCAGCCGCCCGGGATTGACCATGAACCATTTGAATACCTCGTAATGCAGTAAGAAAATCGGCAACGAATGCCGCCCAAGGAGAGCCAGAAAACGTGATGTAGAGCGGCGCACGGCCATCCACCACGCGGCGCCGAGTCCCATCCAGATTAGGTAGTGGTCCAATGATTGAGGAAGCGAAAGCTGAGCGAGATCGACGCGCTTATGCCAAGGACTGTGGGTTTTGAGCGGCTCGATTGTGTAAAGCAACATGCCCACACCTAGTGCCAACAGCCACCAACCAATTGGAGAAACGGAGGCGATTCGCAGACGCGTGCGCTCGACAAACAATACAAACCAAATGTAAGGCAGGCACAGGAGCGCGACATCCAGACCAAAGGGGATGATTTGGTGATGCGTGATAATCCACGGCAAAGCGGCGAATGCGGCGAACCAGAGCCCGAGCCAACCGATTGCGTGCACCGGCCGAGGCGAGGTGGCCTCTACCAGCGCCGCCAATACCCGCACGCTGGCGAGGGCCGGAAGAAACCATAGGGTGCTCTGAAGGGCATCGAAGTTTCCGCGCGCGAGCCAAGCGAGCCATACGCTAGGCTTCTGATAGAGGACCTGAAACTGCTGAAAACCGAACCAAAGCGCATACGGAACCAAGATCGTGCCGACGCTTTTCACCAGCGATCGCCAATCCGGCCGGGCAAAGCAGCAGCTGAGCGCGAAGAATAGAGGGATATGAAAGAGGTAGATACTTTCGTTGAGCCAGCCCCACCACCACGGCTGGAATCCGAGAAAAATGCCCAGCGGTAGGTGGCCAACAACGACGCAAAGGATGAGAAACCCGCGCAAAGCATCGAGTCCTTGGTCTCGTTCGCTTTCGGAGATAGCCGGACGCGGCGCAGCGATCGTCTGGTGTGGCTGGGTATTCATCCAATGTCGGAGCGGCACGGCTGCTCGGATGTTGCGGAGCGATGCGTCGCGCGGAACACGATCCACTTCTGGCCGACGAAGTTGGTGCACGTGGATATCCCTGTAGCGATGAGGAAGGCGAGTTCCCGGATACCGACGGTGGCGAGCACGAGGTCGTGGATGACTGAGTTGAGGAACCAGCCTGCAAGGTAGACGAGCGTGAAGAGGACGGGTTCGTGCAGGGTCAGCCGGCGCCGGCCGAACGTGAAGAATTTGTTGGCAAAGAACCCCCAGAGTGCCCCTGCGGCGAAGCTTACTCGCTTTGCCCACGCCGCATCGAGCCACCCCAAGGCAGTGATGCCGTAGTAGGTCCCGGCATCGATCGCGATGGCGAACAAACCGACGAGGAGATAGCGGAGCAGCTGGGAGCGGAAAGCCATCGACGGAGGCGGGCTTGCCGTGCTCAGGTGGAGGCCGCCGGCTCGACCGGCGTGCCGAGACCGGCTTGCTGGAAGTAGCCGCGCCAGTAGTCGTAGATCGCGAGGTCCTGCGGGGTGCCCCAGCAGATGTAGCGGTTCACTTCGAGCGGCATTCCGCGCAGGCCGCGCGCGAGCGCGAAGTTGATGGCCTGATCGACGTAGAACTCGTTTTTCACGCGGGCGTTGGCTCGAATCATGTCATCGCAGGCGGCGATGAAGTCGGCGGCACGGCGGAAGGTGAAGGCGCCGATGACGGCGTGATCCTCCATCGGTTGATCGCTGATAGGGACCTTCACAGACACGCCTGCGATCGAGCTGTCGGATTCCGTTTTCACCCAACCATACATTTTCGGGTTCTGCAGGACGGCGGGATTGTGACGGAAGGTCCAAACGGCGAAATCCGCGTCACCGGCGAGAAAGGTGCGTTGATACAGAGCGGCGGGCCAGGTCATGGCATTGTCGCACGCCCCGATCGTGAGGACGTCATCGGGCCGGAGCGAATCACGCGCGAGCAGGCAGGTGCACGCCTGACCTTCGGTCAGATGGTCGACGGAAATCACGGTGGCCGGGCGAAACATCTCTTCCAATTGCGATCCGATGTCGCTGTCGCGCAGATGTTCGGCCCGGCAGACAAATATCCACTCGTCGCAAGCGGGAAGACTGCGCGCGGCGTGAACAATCATGGGCTGTCCGCCGACATTGATCAGCGGCTTGGGCACGGTGAAACCCGCATCGACAAACCGCTGGCCAGCTCCAGCCATGGGGATGAGATTTACGCGGCGCGACATGAGGCAATCGAACTCAATTGGAAAAGTTGCAGGATCAGAGCGCTGGGAGGAACGGTCAAGGCCGGCTTCCAATCAGCGGCACGCTGGCATAGCGCGTGTGTTGATCGCCTTGCACCAGCCAGAGAGAGACGCTTCGGACTTCGAACGTGTGTTCGGGTGAACCCGACATGAGGTCGGCGATGAGCGGGTCGGTGGCAGCCACCCGCGGAGAACCGATCGTGCAGTGAGGCAGCCAATGCGCGCCAACGAAAGGATAGCCGTAACGCTCGAGGCTCGACGCGAAGGGTTCGCGACCTGCCAACGGATGGGCCGCCGCCGTCTTGTGATCATGCCGAGGACCGATCGCCTCGGCAACGCGCCGTTGAAGTCGCTGGAGTTCCTCTGTTAGCTCCAAGCCGAACGCGATCGTGTGTCCGCCCCCGGCGAGAGTGTCGCCGGGGAACTGCCGCCAACTCGTCGAGCGCAGGACAAACGGTGTCAAATCGGCGAGCGCCACCCGCAGAGCGGAGACCGCCGGCTCGGGGGGGCCGAAATCGCCGAACAGCAGTGTGCAATGAGGCGGGTGCGCAGTGTAGGCCTGCGCGGGCATGCGCGCTTCGAGCAATGCCTTGCGGGCAAGCAGCGCGGATCGGAGCGATCCTTCCGGTTCGACGAAGATTGCCAACAGCGGGCGGGGGGCCGGGATCATTGGAAAGCTAAGCGACGGGAGGGGACCAGCCGACCAGAGCGTCGGTGATGCGCGCGGTCTGCTCGCGCGTGAGATCGAGATAGGTGCAACCTCCGAGCCGGCGAACGGTGATGGCTTCGCTGTGGGCCACGGGAATGAGGTGCCAGCGGGAGTGCGGCACACCTAAACCGGCTCCGAGCAGGCAGCGGAGGACGACGTTATGGGTGACGACAAGGCTGGGCTGGGCGGAATCGAGACGGGCAAGGAAAGACTGGAGACGGGCGGCCACGTCGGACGTGTTTTCTCCACCCGGAAATCGAGGGTCACCGCCGCGCTTCCATTCGGCGGCAATCTCGGGATACCGAGCGGCGAATTCCGCGAAACGCACGCCTTCGGCGGTGCCATAGTCGATTTCGAGTAGAAGCGGGTCGAGCGTGAGGCGCGCGGTCGGGGCCAAGGCGGTGGCGGTCAGTCGGCAACGCAATGCCGGGCTGGAAAACACCTGCGTGAGTGGTGTGGTGAGCGGAGGTGGTGCTTCGAGAATGCCTGGATCGCGACCTTGGCCGAGAAAAGTCCCGTCGTTGAGAGCGGTGCGCGCGTGGCGAACGAACGTATGGCGCGTGGCACGCTTTTCCCAAGTATCGTGAAGCGTGCCAGCGAACGCTGCAATAAACGCCCGCGTGCGCGTTACCGTATCGGGAGGAAAGTCGTGGCGGCGGGCGCGTTTGATCACCGTAAGAGCGCAGAACCAATCGATGAATTCTCCGCAAGCAGGCAAATGGGTGCGCCAGAAGTCCAGGAGAGCATCACCGGTGAGTTGAACGTTTTGGTGGAGCAGAAGCTTGGCGTAATTGGCGACGAGGTTGCGAACAATGTGGTAGGCGTATTCGCCTTGGTGCCGAGCATCGAGCGGGAGCCGTTCGGTGCGCTCGGTGCGACCGGTCGCGGTAAACTCGTGTCGGCGATAGCTGATGCAACCCGCGGCAATGTCCTCAAGGTAATTGGCAAGGCTGCGCCGCGCGCTGAGAAAGTGCTGCGGTTGAAGAGCAAGGACTGGATAAATCTGCCGCAGCGACGGGCCAGCGTGGTGCGGGCTGCGTTCCCAATCGAGGCAGGTGAACGGACTTTGCAGCACATGCTCGCGGTGGCCGGCCAGGTCATAGATCATCAGATGCACGACCACGGTGCCGGTCACATCGAATTTTAGTGGACCGAAGGTGTCATTTATGAGGACGCGGTGGTCGGGAAGGCCGAGTAGCGCGGCGGGCACCGCTGCAACTGCGGCGCGGCACGCGGCGAATGTCTCGGCCGTGAGCACATCCAAGACGACAACCACATCGATATCACTGATGCCGTCGAGGCCGGGACGCTCCACGAAGGAGCCGGTGAAGGTAACCGAGCGAACCGCAGGCACGGAATTGATGGCCTGCACGATGGAGGCCGCGAAGGCCTGCTTTGCCGGCTCTGCTTTAAGGGTCGCGGCGAACTGGTTCATCTGGACGGGTGCTCCAATCCCGGCCCAAGAAAAACGCTATAGTCTTCGGGGTAGGTCCGTTCGGTAAAGCCAAGGCCGAGAAAGTGCTCGCGATCCGAGGAAGACACGGCGCGCACGGAAATGAAGCGAGTTTCCGGCGTGACGAAGCCGCGCAACTCTGCGCTCCACATCAAACGTGTGCTTACAGGTTCGATCGGTGCGCGAAACTGCGCCAGCACTGCCCTCGGTGGCAAACGTTGCACGAGCGGACGATAGAGCTTCACCACATTCGTGTAGTAATTCTGAAACTCCTGAATCTGGCTTTCTCGCGCGCGCAAGAAGCTGCGGATTTTGGCACCGCACTCAGGCGCGAGCACAAGCAAGTGTGCTGTGAGGGCAGTCACATATAATATCTTTCCTAGCCGTGATTGTAGTTCCATCGACAAAAGGAGCGACAGCCCCACAGTGACCACAAACACGGGACAGAGCAAATACCAGGTCCAAACGCGATTCGTCGTCGCCATAGTCAAAAGGATAGCCACGGCGCCGACAACGACGAATGCTGTTGCTGGCAACCATTCCGTTTGTTGCGCACGAGATCGTAGCCGACGAATAAGGAAAAACAGACATATCAAGACCAATAAGCCCGATCCGATCGGGCTGAAGAACTCTCGGGATATGCCGGTGGTGTTGATTCCAATAAGATCGGTCGAATTCGGGTTGTTCCACCATGCGGCGAGTCGATTGATGAAACCCGGAGGGCGAATCACGTGCGGGTGATTGTCTGAGTTCATCAAGTCGGAGAGTCGCTGATATTTTGCCAGCCATGAACCTAAGCCGGTCGATATGATGCTGGAATTGGCGAGGACTAGCCCCGCGGCTCCAAAGATGCCCGCAATTAGAGCAACTGGCCAGCGGCGAGGTTCAGGGAGCTTAAAGCCGAATAGGGCAACGACGAAAAGCGGTAGGAGAAATACGTTGTAGGCCTTCGTCGCAAGTGCCACGCCCATGGTCAGACTGGCGAAGATTGTAAGCACCAAAGGATGTGAACCCTGACTCGCTGCTGCGCGCGTGGCTAAAAGCAAGGCGAGTAGCACGAGGAATGTAGCTAGATAGTCCGGTGAAAATGGCTTATATAAAAGCATGAGGCCCGGCATGAAACACAAGAGCATGCAAAAAGCCGCGGAGGCTGGCGCAGTGCGTCCTTGGCCGAGCGCATGAACCAACATTATGCCCAGCCGCAATGATGCTAGATGGAAGCCTAAGGTCACAAAGCGAAGTGCTAACAGCGGGGAGGGATTGTCGGTTTCCATGTAGCCGGCCCAAGGAAGGGCAGCGACGCTGTAGATTTGCCAAAACAGATCACCGTAGCCGAAAGGTTCGGGTCGGGAGAAGAATCCGACTAAATCACCGCGGAGGAGGCATTGTTGCAGGCTGTGGATATGGGGAAGAAATTGGTATTCGTCCCAGCTCACACGTTGCCACAGCGTGGTCGGAATTCTCCAATCGCTGAGCCAGGCGACTGCCAGATAGAGCGTCCAAACAAAAGCCACGATCCACGGCGCTTGCGAAAGCGCGGAGGTCATTTTGAGGCGGAGCAGCTTCATGTAGCTTCGTAGTTGCTGGAGGTCTGTAGTCGCATGATTTGACGCACCGGGTCGGGAGCGCGGAGCACGGAGGAGCCGGAAACGACCAGTTCGACATTGAGCAGGTGGATATTCTGCTCGCTCACACCGCCGTCGATGCAGAGTGAAAACGACCTGCGTTCGGGCCAAGAGTTGAGGATTGCGATCTTGGCGAGTGCCGCTTCATGTTGGAAACTCTGACCCGAACTGCCGGGGCGCGGAATCGTCAGTAGCATTGCCATTTGGATTTTTGCGAGCCACGGTCGGATCACCTCCGGCGGGGTGGGGAGCAGGATTGCGAGACCAGCCTGCCGGTGAGCGGCATGGATGGCGGCCAATACTTCGTCGATCGGGTCGTCGATCTCATGATGCACGATCACGACGTCGGCGTGCGGCAGGACATCGGGCAGCCAACCTAACGGATGGCGCGTCATCAAGTGCACGTGGATCTTGCGACGTGGCCAATAGGCGCGGATCGTCTCCAGTCGATAGGATCGCACGTCAGCGCCAGAGGTGCCGTAGGTCGAGTCGATCAAGTCGACGTGGACGAAGTCGGGAAACTCGCCGATCTTCTCCCGGATACCGCGAATGTCTTCCACGCCGTTTGCGTAGACAGCGACGCCAACCTGCTTGCGATCGGCGAAGGAGAAGCGTCGGTGCAGCAGGTAGCCGAAGGCGAAGAGCACGGCGGAGCTGCTGAATCGTGATGCCTCGTAGCTCCAGCCCAACTCAAGCAACTGCGACTTGAAGGCCAGATTGAGACTGACTGAAAAGGCGGAGATGAGCGCGAAATACACCAAGGCTCGGTTGCGTTTCGCGATCGGGACCTTGAAGTTGAACCGAACGTTCATCCAGAACGCGAAAAGCACGCCGCTTGTCACACCGAGGATCCACGCGACGGCGAGGTGGAGGCCGAGGTAGTTGAGCCCGCGCAAGAGAAGGACCTCAACCCAGATCGACGCGAACCCGATCACGATATAGACGGCGAGAAACCGGTATCGGTAAAAACGAAACCGAAGGGACGCGTAGAAGGTCGAGTCGAGGACTTCTTTCATCGGAAAGCGGCAGGGGTCCGTGGGCGAGATTGCTTGGCTGCGCCGAAAATCCAGGCACGCCGGACACGATTCGGACTGCGGGCGGCCGGCAGGCCCGCACTTACGATTGAGAATGCAAAAAAGAAAGGCGCGATCATGCCGGACGTCAGCGACGCAGTTCGTAGAAATAGAAACCGTTTCCGCCGTTGATGTTTCCAGAGAGCTCGTTCGAGCCCGTTGGCTTGATCTCGCTTAGCGATAGAATCTGGCGGAAGCCCGCCCGCCGCAATGCGTCCTTCGTTTCGGGCCCCAGCGGGCCGCGATGGGAGACCATGAAACTCGTTTCGGTTCCGGCGAGGAATTTCGCTGCTTCATCGATGTCGGAAAACTGATTGTGCCAACGCATCCGTGGCAGCCAGCGCTCCGGATCGTTTGCCGCGATAAGCATGAAGTCCCAGGTGAAGCCACCAGGACTGTCGACAATGCGAGATTCGGGATGCCGTCGCAGGTAGTGCTCGATGAGTCGCAGATCCACCCGCCCGCGGATCCGTTCGACGAGCTGCGGGAGCGCGGCGACGAAAACGATGCATGCGAGGACGATGATCGACCGATAGGTGCGGACAGAGAGCGGAAGCGCGGAAAGCGCTGCCGCCCACAACAGCACCAAGGGCCACTGGAGGACGAAACTGTGCCGCGTCGCACCCAACGGGAATTTCCCCAAGTAGGGGCCGACCAAGAACACCACCATAACGCAGGCCACCCAGCCAAGAACCGGCAACAGGGAGCCGGATTTTTCACGGCGGTAGATCAAGCAGGTGAGACCGATGGCGATCACGGCCAGGATGACGCTCGTCAGCACTACTGTGGGCCAGCCCCAGGGCAAGAAGGTGAAGTTGTTTTGGGCCACCTCAAACCAAGCGCGGAAGGGGAAGGTGAGTTTTTGTCCCAGCGTGGAGCCCGGCACACCCCCGGCCCAGCGTGGAGTTCCAGATGCGAATGCCAATACGTGCCGAAGGCAGAAATGATAAACGAGCCAGACCGGACCGGCGCAGGCAATGCCGGCAACAAGGGTGGCGAGGAGTTCGCGGAACGAGCGGCGCTGGATGCTGCGAAGTCCGAGATAGCCGAGGCTGGCGGCGGCAATGAAGATCGCCTGGTAGGTAAACCAACAGCAAATCCCCATGAGCAGACCGGTGATGATCGCTCCCGCGGGGTGTCGATGTAAGCGCTGACCGCGTTCTGTGAGGCAGAGCGCTGCCATGAGCACGCAAAGGGGCAGCGTAGCCGCATAGTTGTAGCCTTGGGTGCTCTCGATGATGCCGCGCCAAGAGAAGATCACCGGTAGGATCGCAAGCGCGGCGAGCCGCTCATTCGCTTCACCGAGCAACGAACGCAGCAAGCAGTAGCCTCCGAGCAGGCCGGCCAGCCAAAAGAGGAAAGACGGCAAGCGAAACCAAAAGATCATGTCCTCAGGCGTTGCCGCCAAACGCGTGAGTGGCAGCGAAATCAAAAATTGCCCCGGGGGATAGGTATAAAAACGAGACAACTCGATGATCTGGCTGAAAGTGCCGTTTCCGCCATGTTGGCGCATGTATTCTGCGAGCGGAACGAGATCGTCGACGTGGGTCGCGACGGTTCCGATCATGAGCAGGCGCCACGTCAAAAACGCACACAGCACCGCGAACGAGCCGAAGACGAGCGCGGAGTTCCTCGGGCGTTGGACGGGCGTGCTGAATTTGCGCTGCACGTCATCAGATTCGAAGGCGACGGAAATACGAAACATAGGGGGCGCACGAAACCTGCCAAAAACGGCAGTTACTCATCCAGCACCTGAATACGCAAGCCAAGCTTGCGGCCATCGCCTTCCGGTTCGAAGGGGGGCGCTGTCTTGATTTTCACGCGGTCAAAGCGTTGGTCGATCCGGAGTCGGAGCTCGCGCTTTTCGCCGGGCGGAAGCTCGGTATGGATGGAACCGGAACTCGAGGACAATTCTACCGTGCGAAGCAATGGCGAAGGGTTCCACAGCTCGAGGATCAAGTCCGTGCGCTTCCACTCGTGGATCGCCAGCTCGGTCTCGAGCGCGCACCATCCGTCCGCGAATCGTCCGCTTTCGAAAACGACCTCCGTGGTTCCGCGAGGCGGAGTGTGCCACAAGGCCGACCCTTGCTCGGGGTAACGCTGGAGAAGGCGCAACGCGGTGGAAGCGTCCGGGCGGAAAGCCTGAAGGTTCAGCACCACAAGCAGAGCCGGCCGGCCCTCCGCTGCGAGCGCGGACATGCGGTCGGTTAGTCGCGTGGCGGTGGTGGGCTCCGCAGACACCAAAGGTGAGTCCAAGAACGGCAGCACCCACGAGTCGCCGCCTGCGAGCAGGAGCACTCGGCCGGCAGGGTGTTGTTCTCGCCAGCTCACCGTCCTTTGCCAGAGGGGCAGCAACTCCGGGCGCTCGCTGAATTGTTGTGAATCCCGGTCCGTGATTGCCCTCGAGAGGTCGACCGGGCGCTTGTTGAATGACAAGAGTGGGTAGCTGACCGTGGAAAACACGGCGAGCACGAGCACGGCCCAGCGCAATGCGGGAGATCGGACGGCGAGCAGCAGCGCGACCGCCCAAAGAACGAACGGCAGAATCAGAAATCGGTTGTTCCAAGGCATCCATGCGACCGTCGCACAGACCAGCAGCGCGGCGAGAACACCGCAGACAGCAAATCGCCACCACAACTCACGCCGACGCCAGTAAACAATCGAGATTGCCGACACCATCAGCGCCAAGGTGCCGATCGGACCGAAGTCCGACGCAGCGTCCCAACCGGCGCGGCTGAAATGCATCCGGTCATCGTTGAAATCGGCGCGATAGCCAACATTGGCCAAGCCCAGCCGGCGAAGAGCGGCCCGGCACGCACGCTCGAGTGTCGGAGCGGAATCGCCGTCTTTAAAAAAGGGCTCCAGTCCGCTCGACAGGTTGGCAACGGAATAGCGAATGGCATTGGCGGCGGTCCCGCGGATACCGTCGTTGTTCTGGTGGCTGCGGCGGAATGAAGCAGACCCGAACGAATGCCCATAGCGCGCATAGCTCAGCCAATACGTCTCGGTGCTTCCGAGGAGAAAAACGGACAACACAGTCGCGGCGAGGAAAGGTCGGAGCCCCGCTCTGCCGTTGCGCCAGAGATGCACCAGCGTGAACAGTCCCGCGGAGGCCGCGAGGAGCACGCCGCTGGTCTTGGCTCCCGCCGCGAAACCGAGCGCAACCGCAGAGATCCAGAGGTAGCGGCGCTTTCGCTCCTCTGTCCACCGCAGCAGCAGGTGGCCCCAAACAGCGATTCCGAACACCACGGCGATATCATTTTTGGCGCCCACCGATTGGAACGCGATGGTCGGCATGGCCACGAGTGCGAGGACGCCAAGCCAGGCAACATCGATGCCCCGCCAGCGGCGCAGCCAATGCCACACGATCGCGCAAAGGCCCACGAAGCAGGCGTAGCTCGGCAGGCCATATCCCCATCCCAACGCAAGAAACGGCTGGTGAATCGCGTCAAACGTAAGCGGGAAGACGATCTGTCGCTCCGAGTTCCAGAAAGGATTCTGCCAAAGGCCGCCAAAACGAGCGATCGGTAACCGGCCCAAGTTGTAGACGTGGGCATCCCAAACGGTCACGGGAGCCAGTAGCGCGAAAAGCGCCCAATAGGTCAGTGCCGCAAGACTCGCCGCCCGGCTGATCTGACCGAGCGGGTCGAGCCGGTCGCTTGCCGCCGCGCTCATCTTGTGGCCAGCCAGAGTCGGACGGCCACCGACAATCCGGCCAATACGATCAAGATCGCGCTCGGCAAATTGCCCAGCGCGGTGCGGAAGACCCGCACGGAATGCTTGAGCCAGATGTTCGTCGGCTGCGAAGCCGAGGGTTTCAAGTCGATCATCTAGGAGAGACTCCAGCCATCCTCGTGCCGCGGCACGATGGCGTCGACCGTGCGCGTCTCGCGGTTGCCGTTTGGGCAAAAGAGGGACGCTGGATTGAAGCGGGCATCATATGAATGCTGTCAGACTCGCGTGTATTTATCGCACCTGTCAACAGGCACCCCAGGCGACGCTTACGATCCCGCCTGGCAGATCGCCAATTGAAAATCAGACCCCTGCCCAAACCGGGCAGGGTTTTTTCGCCAGCGAGGCAAACCTCTCCTCGCAGGTGGTTCGATGGCACCACGCCGCCCACGGATCGAACGGCGGACGAGCACCGACCATGCGCTCACCCATTCCGCATCAGCCAGATGCTGCCACCTGCGTCGGAGGTCAGGCGGGTATTCACAGTGTTCAGGATGCCGGCATGGTTTTGCGCGAGGTAGGAATTGAACCGAATGATGCGGAACGCTGCGTTGTATTGGAGAAAGGCACGCAGGACGAAGGTCTCATTCCACGCTCGCCCTTCTTGATACCATTGGAGCGGATACTCAAATGGCCAGAAGATGTCGTGGATGTGGATCAGCACCGATGGGGCAAGAAGCGGCAGCACGTGGAAGAACAGATAGTTGACGTCGCTTCCGCTCTTCATGACGTGAGTCGAATCGATGAACAGGACATCGTTCGCCTCGAGTTCACGGAAACGAGAGAGAGGGATCTGCTGAACCGGAGTCTGTTCAAGCCGCACCCGGTCCGCGAGGTCGGTCGGACTGCAGAGTTGATGGACGCGGTCGGGATACGGTTCAATGGAAGTGAGCGTAGCCGGAAGGCCAAGGTGATCGAACGTGTCCAGCCAGCACGCGGTGGAAAAGCCGCTTCCCACTTCAATGATGCGTTTCGGACGGAAGGTTTTCGCGATTTGCCAGACCGCGTTGCTGTCTCCGAAGCGGAAGAAATGGTTGTCGTAGTAGAAGCGGTGCGCGCCGGGCGAGTCCTGCCATGGCCCCAGCGGTCGCGATTGGCAGGCCGCAGTCAGGTGCCGCAGCTGTTCCTCTGCGTTCAGATCGATGCCGGCGCCGTTTCGCGCAGTCTGCACGATCGCGGGAAAGTTGGATTCCAAGTCTTCGAGCTTGGGGTGCGGGCTATAGAAATGTCCGGGCGGGGCGAAGCGCTGTGCAGCCTCATTGGTCCGGTTGAAATCGTGATGGGACATGGTCAGTGGAAAGAGATGGAGCGGAGTTGCAGCGATAGCTCCCGGTCGTCGGGGGTGTTATGGATCTCGCGCGGGATGAAAAATGCATCACAGCGCAATTCCAAGCGACAAGGCGAGCGCGCGGGAGAGACGTCCGCTTGAAGCGTAAACTCTGTTTCCGTTTCCACGGTCTGTTCCGCCCTCCGCCGGCCGTTTACGAAGAGTGTGCAGCGCAGCTGGCGATGATGCCCTTGGGGAATGTGTTTCAGCGAGATCGCAATGCGTTTGGCTCCGGGAGGCACAGGGAACGCATCGAGAAACCGCGGACCGATCCAGCCGTCGGCGTGTTTGCCGGTAAAGCCGCCATCGCCCGCGAGCAGACTTTCCAAAAAACGCAGCTTCCAGCTGGCTAGCCATGCGCGCAGCAGCCGCTCCCGCGCCACGCGCGGCGACCACAGGGCGGTTCGCACGAACTCGCTGGCAGCGCGTATCAGTTGCCGCTGCCGGACCGCGTCCTCCGCCCGGCGTGCGTGGTGTCTGGCATGCTCATGCAGGTCGCGTCGATGCAACCAGTGGGAAATCTCGCAACGCCACCGGAGCGGACGCCACCAGGGACCCCAATGGCGGCGGCTGACCGCTATGCTCAGGTCGAGAACTTCCGCTTCCGTCTTTTGCGAAGATTTGGAGGCGGCGTGCATGCGATAGGTGCTCCAAAGCTCGTCGACGAAATGGAACGGATACCTCGCGCTGAACCGGCAAAAAAGATCGTAGTCGAGCACGTGAGTCTCGGCGGGATCGAAGCCCCCGAGGTCTTGCCACACGCGACGGTGCCAGAAAACGGACGGTTGGGGGATGGTATTGTAGCCGCGCTTCCAGATCGCCAGTTGCTCGAAATGAGAGTGGAAGACCGCGGGATGCTCGACCCCTACGTAGGGCGACCCTTCGCCAGTGAATAGGCAGCGGCCGAATACGACGTATCGGCGTCGGAGAGGGTCAATCTCCTGCGCCACTCGGCGGAGGCACCCGGGGTAGAGAGTGTCGTCGGAGTTGAGGAACCCCAGGATCTCGCCGGTGGCGCGCGCGAATCCGCGGTTCAGGGCGTCGGCTTGGCCTCGGTCCTTTTCGGCGAACACCTGAAATACGTGTGGGTAAGCATCGGCGAAACGCTTCGCGATCGCGATGGATCCATCGGTTGATCCTCCGTCCTGAACGATCACTTCGAGAGCGGGATAGCTCTGATCAACGAGGCTTTGGAGCGTTTCTCCAATGAATTTGCCCTGATTGAAGGAGGGCACGATGATGGAAATTTTGGGCGAGGTGTTCATCCGTAGACACAATCGTAGACCCGTTGATAGAGGGAGACTGTCTTCACTGCTGAAAGGCGGGCCGAAAATAGCCCTCGCCGGCGGAGGGCGGCCTGCTGGAGGTGCTTTGGGATATCCGGGCTTCCCACGCATTCGAGCAAGGTGCGGCCGATACTCTCGACGTTTTCCGGATCAAAAGTCAGTGCCGCTTCGCCGGCAATTTCGGGAAGCGAGGTAGTGTTCGAGCAAAGGACGGGTTTGCCGGCGATGATGGCCTCGGCCACCGGCATGCCGAAGCCTTCGAAAAGTGACGGGAAAACGAGCAGCTCACAGCCTTGAAAAAGCGCCTTCATCTCGAGCGGAGATCGATATCCCAAATGCACGACTTGCCCGGTGCGCGCGACCTCGTCGAACAAACCGCAGGCTGGATGGTCCTTGGGGAACGGGCGACCGGTAAACACGAGCTTCAATCCCGGAGGGAGTTCGGACAAAACAGCCTGAAAAGCCTGGAGCAGTCGGAGATGATTCTTGTGCGGCCAACAGTGAGCAGGAAACAGCAGGAACGGGCCGGTGAGTTGGAGTTGCGCCAAGACGCGCTGTTGGCGCCCCGGCTCGAGTGCGGTCCACACGTGCCGACTCGGGATGTTCCAAATCGTCGTGATCTTCTCCAGCGGTATGCCGTAACGGCGATGCACGTCCTGTCGCGTGAATTCTGAAATCGCCACCACATGCACCGCTCGCTCCACGGACTGCTTGTAGAGTCGCTCGCGCTCGTTCCACTCATCGCGGCCGAAAAACTCAGGGTAGGTGAGGTGCTGCAGGTCATGTATGGTCAGAACCTGCGGAAAGCGCGCCAAGTCAGGGTGGACGTAGCCGCACGTCGAATGAACGAGGTCGAAGTCCAAGTTCTTGTAGGCGCGAAGGGTTCTCATTTCCGGCGTTAGCACAGCCGGCAGCCCTTCGAGTTCGGCGAGTCGGTTCGCGATCTGTGCAGAGGTTTCTTCGCGGCGGGTTACGGAGTCATCGGAAAAGAGCGGCCGGATTTTGAAGCGCGGATCGAATTCCCATTCGTGATAGGTGCTGCGCGGAACGAAGGCGGTGTAGTGATTGCGATGGTCGATCCGGCCGACGGCGGAGAGCAGCTCGTGCGTCATCTGCTCGGTCCCGCCGGAGCGACCGATTTCCATCCAGCGAAGGTCGAAAAGCAGCCGGAATGGCCGTCCTCGCCGGGCGGCAATCGCCTGCGTGCAAATCGTCTCGAGCTGCGCACCCGCGACGGGGATGGAGTGTTCGCGTTGCACTTTTTCCTCGGCAGCATCCAGCATCGCTTCGGCCGAAGGCTCGTTGAGCAGAGCCACGACGCGGGCGGCGAATCCAGCCGGTTCGTCTTCGAGCCAGCAGTGCTTCCCCGTCTCCGCGTTCGTGCCCTCGGCACCCATCACGGTGGCAACGACCGGCAACCGCATGCTCCAAGCTTCGAATATTTTCTGCCGCACGCCTCCTCCGAATCGCATGGGCACGACATAAACCCCCGCAGCATGAAAGAACGGGCGGATGTCCGGCACGTTGGCGTGAAGCTCCGCCCGAGTAATGCGGCTCACGGCTTGCACGACACGCGGGGCCGGTAGCAGGCCCGCGACCACCCATTTGGCGTCGGGGCACGCGGCGATGATTCGGGGCCAAATCTGGTCCGCAAAGTATTCGATCGCGTCGACGTTGGGCGGGTGGCTCAGATGCCCCGTAAACAGCACCGTCTTCGAGCCGCGTGGCGATCGCGCGGGCTGAAAATAGCCCGTGTCCACCGGAATAGAGGCGACGCCCGCGGTGGTGGGGAGCGGGTAGCGACGTTTGGCCTTTCGTAGATCGTCGTCGGAGACGAACGCGACCGCATCGGCTTGTTCGCACGCCGCATGCTCTTGATTATCGATGCGTCTCAACGTCTCAGGCGGAGGGGGCGGTTTCGCGCGGCTGAGATAATCGGCGCGGACATCGTGGAAATACACGATCTTTGCGCCTCCCCGCGGGAGAAAATCTAGCCAAGGCCGCAAACTTGACTGGATGACCAACCATGCGTCCCAGTGCCCGCTTTCCAACGCATGGAGCAGCTGCGGGGCACAGTTGGCGAGCATCGCGAGCTTCTCGTGCGCGTCCTCCGGGTCACGATGGATTCCGAGCAGCCGTTTCAGCAGACTCCGACGCACGAATCCGGGTAAACGCATCACCCAGCGCGCGAGCACCTCCGAGCGCGAGCGTCGAATAAACAACGGGGTGGGCGGAGCGGGCTCCGGCCAAAAAAACGTCGCTTGAACCGCCCGCTCCAAGTTCTCCACGCCGGCGGCGGGACAATGGGGATAGCGCGGCGCAACGACGCCCACGTAGTGGCGCGTTGCCAAGTAGCGGGCATTGAAAAAATCGTGCCCGTTCTTCCCCGGAAAGAAGGGAAGGTCCGTTGTGAGCACGAGTATTTTTGCCATGAAACGAGCAGCTAAAAAAACGGCTCAGCGCGCATCAACCTGAATCCGCGGACGCCATCAGAGCTGAGGACCGGTTGTTCGCTGTTTCCAGGCGTCTCGATCTGCGATGGTTTCGTGAACGAGTTTCTCGAGTTCAGCAATGCGGCGACCTTGCTGTTCGATGACTGCGCCGCGGGCGACGCGATCCGATTCGACCGCATTGAAGTTCCGTCGGAGGTCGGCGAGCTGTGCGCTCAAGAGGTTGCGCTCGTTCTTGATCAGTTCCGCCGAATCATAGAGGTTGCGCAGTTCGGTAAGGCGCCGGTCGAATTCCTGCTCCAGAGCAGACAATTCCTGTCCTTGTCTGTCGATGACAGCCCCGCGTGCGATGCGGTCGCGCTCGACCGCATCGAAATTGCGCCCGAGGTCGACGAGTTGTGATTCTAGCAGGTTGCGCTGGTTCTTCTGCTCTTCGATCTGCTGGTAGAGCTCAGTGAGCGTCTTCAATCTGAGGTCGACCTCCTTCTCGAGGGAAGCGATCCGCTTGCCTTGTGCTTCGATTACCTCGCCGCGTTCGTCTCGGTCCTTTTGCACCGCTTCGAAGTTGCCGTGAAGATCGGCGAGTTGCGCGCTGAGGAGGTTCAGTTGGTGCTGCAGAACCTCCGACCGCTTCGCTTGACGAAGCAGCGCGCCCCGGATGGTGGAAAAACTGAGAGGAGACTTGTGGCCGAACAGCGCCACGGTGTTGTTCGGCGTCCCGGTCAGGAGCTGACGGGCAGAGCGAACGATCGTCTCGGTGGGGATATCCGTGATGCATCGCCGCGTGGGAAAGCAGCAGTTCCAGCTGCATTCCCGGCAGGCCATGTCCATATGCAGCACGTGTATGTTGCCTTCTCGCGGCAGAAAACGGAAAGCATGACCCTGTCCCCACAGCACGACCGTCGGCGTGCGTAGGACGCCGGCGAGGTGGACCCAAAAAGTATCGTTGCAAATGAGCAGGCGGGTCCGGTTTAGCAGGGATGCGGCCGGCCCCAGATCGTCGACCGGCATCCGAGCGATCGTGGTCGGGAGACCGACCGCTTCGAGGGCGCCGGCGAGTTCCTGTGTCGGCGCTTCGTCAAGCGGCCCGCAAAGTATGGTGATGGTCCCGAGAGGCTCTTCGGTTGAGAGTTCGCGAAGAGCTGCAGCGATGTTCGGGAGCGGATAAATTTTTTGCGGGTCTCCGGCGCCGGGCGCGACGACGACGTCGGTTCGCGCACTGGCAGGGAGCGTCAAGGTCATGGCCGGTCCCACTTGGGGACATTCGCATCCTGCCGCTGCGATCAATCGGGCTAGATGATCTGCTTCGCGACATCCTTCCTCGATCACGGCAGAATGAGTGAACGCCGGGTGCGCCCGCTGGTCAACGTCCGCCGTGGCAGCAGCCACCGCCGGTGGCAGGGCTTGCTCGTCCGGGCTACCGACATAGGCGATTCGTTGAGGAGCTCCGGACTGAGAGACCAGAAGGCGATCGAGCCAGTTGAGGGACACCGTCCCTGCAATCGCGACGTCCGGAGCAAGTGCGCGGACGAAGTCGCGCCACCAGAGAATGTTTCTGATGAAGGCCTCGTCGAGCTCACCAAGTGCGTAGGGATTCAGCGGAAGTGCGAGGAAGTTTATCCGCGAGGCGACGCGCTCGGAGTGGGTTGACAGCAGGGCTTCCCGCACGCGACCGGCTTCTTCGACCGGTGGGCGTGAAAGATCCACGTGCACCCGCCCAGCGCCGGGGAGCAAGGTCCCGATCGCGGCGTTCGGTTCGCGGACGATCCAAAGCAGGCGGGCCGCCGGATCGCGCTCCAGCAGTGTAAGCAGCGGTCCCGTGGCGAGCAGTTGATCACCCAAGGCGTCCGTTTTGGAGAAAAGTATCACACCCATGGGTTGTTCCGAGCGCTTAGGTTGTGGCGGCCCCGTGCAGCAACGGGGTGATCAGTCGGACGTATTCTGCGATCGACCGGTCGCGCAGTTCGATGAGTTGATGCGACTTGTCGGCGCGCGAGCGTTCGGTCGCTTCCAACTGGGCGATGAGCTCGTCGATGTTGAGCGCATTGGGATGATAACGAGACAAACCGATATAGTCCGCGATTGTCGTGCGTGAGTCGTTTCCGATGATGACGGCGGGCACGCCGAAGCCTGAACCGCAAACGGCGCCGTGCACGCGGTTGGCCACGATGGCGCTGCATTGCGAATACACATCCATGTATTCCCGCCATGAGCTGCTGTGGAAAATGCGCTCGCCGGGAGCAGCAAAGCGCCGGCAAAACTCCACTTCGGTCGGATCGTGGCACACGAACAGCGGTTGGCCCCGCGAGCGGATCCAGCCCAGCAACGCGGAAATGTTGGCGGCCCACGCGCTGGTGTCGAAGTTTCCGCTCAGATCCCAGTGTCCGGCCAGTGGCATGAGGTTCAGACCAAAAATGCCGCTCAGGGCAGGTCGGGGACTCAGCCGCGCGGCGGCGAAGAACGCTGGGCACGGGAGCGCATGGTGCGGGACCGCCAGCCGCTGCAGGATCTCGCTCGCCAACGGGTCGCGAACAGTTGTGAGCGACGCGCGTTGGCCCGCGCGTCGGGCGAAATCGGCGCAGGCGGGATTGGCGAGATATGCGTCCGCATCCTGCCCCATCGGCTGACAGGAGCCGGCACCGAGGTTGAGCAGGATCGGCTTGGCGGGGCGGTCCGACGACAGCACCAGTCGTTCCCAAAACCATTCGTGCCACTCGCTCGTGACGCTGCTGTGCGGCGGTAAGTTCCAATAAACCGGGGCGCCCGACTGCACGATCAAGTCACACTCGCGATACTTGTGTTCGCTCAGGAGCGGTTCGTCTTCCGCCGGCAGGCCGAGGCTGCGCTCATCGTGTTTGTTGATGAAGAGCGGGGCATAGGCGACGCCGGTGAGATCAAGCACGTGGCGGATGCCGCACCGAATGAAGTCGTCTCCCACATTCGTTTGGAGCGTGGTGAGAAATGCTATTTTGCGGAGCATTCGTATGCCTCCATCGGGAGCTGCGCGATGCCGTAAAACGGCCAGACGTCGTGCGCGTCGTGATAGACTTCGAGCGGCCCCAGCCCCTCATGTCGGTCTTGGGCGTAGCCGGAGTTCGGGCCGTCTTGCGAGGGTTCCGAGCAGCCCAGAGAGAAAGTGTATGCTCCTGGTTGGACCGACATGCCGACCTCGAGGGTCACAATCCGCTCCTCTCCGGCGACAAAGTCGTTGAGACGCTTCCGGAGCTGCGTCGTGCCCGCTGCGAATACGAGGTTGTTCATCCGGTCAAAAATGTGGATTCCCACGTTAGGTTCGCAGATGTTCCGGTGCGCCCGCAGGAGCAGTTTGAATCGAAGTTTGCCGCGCATGGGCACCGAGAGTGTGGACAACTCGCGTTCGTTCGTGACGGATGCAGCCACGATCTCAAGCTCGCGCTGACCGAGTCTGGCGCGTGCGCGCGGTAGGATATTGTCGCGCAAGATGGCGTCGCGATTGTCCGCTGCGGCAGGTGGCAGACTTCCGCGCGCGCTCAGGCCGGCACCATCGCGGCGCGCGGCACCCAAAGCAAAATAGCGCCCCACCGCCTCCTCGGGGAGGCCTTGGTAGATCGCCGTGCCGCCGGAGAGGAGGAGTGCTTGATCGCAGAGGTTTTGGACGGCGGCGGTGTCGTGGGAGACAAACAGAAGCGACACGCCTTTCGCGAGCATCTCATGCACGCGCGCAAAGCATTTCTGTTGAAAGAAAACGTCACCGACGCTCAGCGCCTCGTCGACAATCAGGACATCCGGCTCGACCGAGATTCCCACGGCAAAGGCCAGGCGGATCAGCATGCCGCTCGAATATGTCTTTACGGGTTGATTGATGAAATCGCCGATTTCAGCGAACGCGGTGATTTCGGCGAACTTCTCGTCGATTTGCCTCTTCGTTAGGCCAAGGACGTGTCCGTTCAAATACACGTTCTCGCGTCCGGTGAACTCGGGATTGAAGCCGCTTCCGAGTTCCAGCAGCGCAGCGACCCGGCCGTGCACGCGAACGCTCCCGCTCGTGGGTTGCAATGTCCCGGCCAGCAATTGCAGCAGCGTGCTTTTCCCGGCGCCGTTCCGTCCCAGGATTCCGAGCGATTCGCCGCGACGGAGCTCGAAAGAGATATCCTTCAACGCATAGAAGTCTTGGTAGGCGGCGTGACCTCGTTCCCGGAGCTTGGCGCCCACACGGCCTGGCATCCAGGCGGATAGTTCGGCCGCGAGCGGGCCGAACAGTCGGTCGGGGGCGCTTTTCCAGATGCGGTAGGACTTCGACAGTCCGTGCGCTTCGATCACGAGAGAGGAGTTCATCGCAGAGTCATGCGGCGCCGAAGCGCTCGGAGCGAACCCGTCTATTGCCGGCGCATTCGGCGCGTGCGGGATCGCCGTGCGACATTTCGCGAAGTGGATGGGTATCGAGTTTAAATGTCCCCGAGCCATCGTCCTGAAGCGCGCAAGCGCGCGTCCAGCCAACGGCAGGGCGGGAGCCAGTCGAGTCGCCACGTTGGCGTGAAATCATCTCCGGCGACGGCACCTGAGAATTCACCTCAGAGGACATCGGCAAATGCGGGTTTGAGGCGGCGAAAGATCGTGTAGCCTCCGTAGCACGCGAGGATTCCGAACAGGTAGAGATACACCAAATGAGCGACTCGCAGCGGCTCGTGCCAAAGCACGGTGTTCCGCGCGAGTTCGATCGCGATGAGCACGGGATTGTAGCGCATGAACAGCCACGCGTTTTCCGGAATGCGAGAGATCGGGTAGAAGACCGCGCTGGCGAACATCAACGCCAGCGCCACGAACTGGATCAGCTGGCCGATGTCGCGGAGGAACACGCCGAGAGCGGAAAACAGCCAGTTCAACCCCAGGCAGGTGAGCACCAGCGGCAACAGGATTGCCGGCAGCCAGAGTGCCGACAGCGTAAGGCCTTCCCCTAGGAAGAACGCTCCTGCGAGCACCAAGACGAGACCAATGACCAAGTGCACCGTTGCGGCGCCCACGTTCGCGGCCGGCAGAACTTCGAGGGGGAAAACGACCTTTTTCACGAAGTTGGGGTTGGAAACAATCACGGCAGGCGAGGTGACGAGCGCTTCCGATGCGAAGTGAAAGAGCGTGAGGCCGAGAAAAATGGTCAAACCGTAGTCGATCCGTGTCTCGCCGGGCCGCCCGAACGTGCCGTCGAAAATGTAACCGAAAACCAGCACGTAGAGGGCGAGCATCAACAGCGGGTTGAGGATCGACCAGAGCAAGCCGAGATGGCTTCCCTTGTGTCGCAACTCGACATTGCGCGCCGTGAATTGCCACAGCAGCTCGCGGTGCTGGACAAGGTCGGCGGCGAATGGAGCGAGACGGCGCAACATGGAGGGATCACTGTTTCAAGTGACGAGAGTCGCGCAAGGAAAGTTTTCGGCGCCGGAGCGGCGGCCGAGCGGCTAATCAATTCGAGGTTGCCAATCTTCCCTCTTTCCGGCGCTTTCACGAGACTCATGAAATTCCGCCCTTCGTTTCTGTTCGTGGCTGTGCTGGCTGTCCGTGCGCTCTGGGCCGCGCCGGTGGACAACCTCGCCTTGCCGGAACGCGCGATGCCTGGCCTCGGTCCGATTCTCGAGCAGGCATTGCAGCAGTCTCCGCGCATGTTGAATCGCGCGCTGGATCTCGAGATCGCCGAAAACGGCCGCATCGAGTCACGCTCCAACTTGCTCCCGTATGTCGGTGGCAATTATCGCCAGGTCGAGTCGCGCGACGATCGCGCCGATCTCTCCGAGACCATTCGCGTCAACAAGATCTACTACGATTTCTCGCTGACTCAGCCGGTTTTCTACTGGGGCGAGCGCCGCAACAACTACCGCAGCAGCCAGATTTCGAAGCAGATTGCGGAGGGCAACTATCGTGAAGCTTACCGCACTTTGGCGCAGGAGCTTCGCAGCCGGTTCGGTTCGCTGATCGTGATGAAATCCCAGCTCGCCCGCGCGCGCCGCGGCCTCGCGTATGCGCAGCAGCAGGTGAAGATCGCCGAAGAGCGCCTGGCGAAAAAAGTCATCTCCGACCTCGAGATCTACCCGATCCGCCTCAACGCCGAGCAAGGGCAGATCAATCTCGAGCGCACCGAGTTCGACTACGAGAGCGCGAAGCATGTCTTCGCCCGCCTCGCCGGCATGCCGGCGATCACCGACGACCAGATCCCGGACGAGGTGCCGGTCGTGAAATATGATGCCACCGCGATCAACGAGCTGCTCTCCGGCTTCCTCTCGACCAAGGAATTGCCCAACACGGAAGTGGTGAATCTGCGCCGCCAGGTGGATATCCAGGAGCTGCAATACAAGAACGCCAAAACTCGTCTCCGTCCGAAGATGAGCGCCGTCGTCGGCACGAATCAGGACGAACAGAGCTTCTCCATCAACAACGCCGCCAAATACCGCGTGACCTCGAATTACGTCGGTATTTCCGTCTCGTGGACGATCTTTGACGGCTTCGCCTCCCGATCCGCCGTGCGCAATGCCATCGCGCGTCGCCGGCAGGTGGAAAATGACCTCGCAGAGGCCAACGATCGCATCGCACAGCAGGCGCAGGCCCAGGCGCGCTACGTCAACTTCGCGGCCCGCACGATGGCGATTTCCGACCGGGCTCTGGTTGCCGCCGAGGCAAACCTTCGCGGCAAGGAAGCTGACTTCAAACGCGGCGTCGCTTCCGAATCGGACGTCTCGCTCGCCGAACTCGCGCTCTACGATCAACGTTACTATTCCTACGTCTCGCGCCTCGATTTTCTCGCGAAAATCGGCGAATTCCTCGGAACCCTGAACCAGGATCCGGTGGTCGCAGCTCTTCCCGTTAAATGAACGAAAAGTCTTCTGGCAGCCGGTGGCCGTTGCGCATCGGCATCGCGGTCGTCGTCCTCGCCGCAGTGGTCTGGACGGTGGGTTTCCTGATGCGTCCCGTCGCGGTGGTCACGCCGGCTCTGCGCGGCACCGCGGTCAACACGGTGCAAGGCACCGTCGAGGTGAAGGCGGAGTTCGCCAACGAGCTGAAGAGCGAAGTGGGCGGTCGCGTCCTCGACAGCAGCCTCGACATCGGCAAACGCGTCTTCCGTGGCGATGTGCTCGTGCAACTCGACACGGGCGACATCGACATCGAAATTGAACGTATCAAGAACGACCTCGTCGCCGCCAAGCGCAAGGTCGAGGTCGGTTCCACTCTCCGCGCCGACGTGCTCAACATGCGCGACACCGTCGCGAACTACGCACGCCAGGCCGAGGCCGGTGTCTATCCGCAGGCCGAACTCGAAAAGCAGCGCCGCTCCCTCCAGCAGCTCGAACAGCGCATGGAGCTCGACGAAGTGAATCTCAAGCTCGCGCTCCAGACGCTTGAAAACACGCTGCGCGCGAAAGAGCGCGAGCGCACCAAGATGACCATCATCGCTCCGGCGGATGGTGTCGTCACTGCGGTTTTCGCCCGCATCGGGGATCTCATTGGCGGCAACTCGCCGATCGCCACCGTCATGGCCACCACCCGCACCGTCGAGGCGAAGCTGAGCGAAGAAAAATTTGCGACCGTCAAGATCGGCCAGAAGGCCTCGGTCCGCTTCCTCACCTACGGCGCTGATCAGTATAATGCCGTCGTCTCAAAAATTCTGCCTTCGGCCGACGCGGCCACCCAGCGTTACACCGTGTTTCTGGACGTCTCGCTGCCGGAAGGCCGTGTGCTCGTCCCCGGTCTGACCGGCGAGGTGAGCATCATCATCTCCGAGCGCAAGGACGCCGTCCTGATCCCGCGGCGTGCGCTGATCGGCGATTACATTTACGCCGTGAACGGCAGCACGCTCGAGCGCCGCAAAGTCGAGAAGGGCTTCGAAGGCCTCAATCAACTCGAGGTCATCAAGGGCCTCAAGGTCGACGAACTGGTCGTGGTCGAGGAACTGGACCGCTTCCGCGACGGCGATCGCGTGCGCACGCAGCTCGCCAAGGCGCAGCAGTAATCGTCTCGCGTGGCCGCCGTCTCGACGAACTTCCGCATCGCCGTCCGCTTCCTGACCGCCAAGAAGCGCTCGATGCTCATGAGCCTCGCCGGCATCGTGTTCGGCGTCGGCTTTTTCATCGTCACGCAGGCGCAGACGAGCGGCTTCGAGGACTTCTTCATCAAGACGATCCTCGGCACCAACGGCGCGCTGCGCATCGAGGACAAATTTCAGGACACCATCTACGCGATGAACGCCGCCGGTCACGACATCGGCGCCAGTTCATTCCTCGTCTCGGCGCGCGAAGGCCGCCGCTACATCGAGGGCGTGGAGAACCCGGAACTGCTGATGCAGGCGCTGAAGGAGTTTCAGAACGTTTCCGGCGCGTCCGCCGTGTTGCGCGGCTCGGTCGTGGCGGACAGCTCGTTCAAGAATGACACCGCGCAGGTTTACGGCATGAAGCTCGAGGACCACCTCGCAGTCTCCGATCTCGAGCAGCAGATCATTCGCGGCTCGCTGGAGGACTATCGCGGCCGGCCGACCGGCTTGCTCGTCGGTTCGGTGCTGGCCCAGCGCCTGCAAATCAACGTCGGCGACTCGCTCATCCTCCGCGCGGGCGACCAGCAGCGGCGCTACCGGGTGAGCGCCATCTACGAAACCGGTGTGCGCGATATCGACCAGGTGCGCATCTTCATGCACCTCGGCGAAGCCCGTTCGCTCCTGAAGAAGGCGATGGGCGCCTCGTTCATCCAAGTCGCGCTGTTCGAAAAGGACCGCGCGCCGCAGGACGCCTTGCAGATGGAGGCGGTTTTCCGTCACGGGGTGCAGAGCTGGCAGGAACGCGAAAAAATCTGGCTCGAAGTCTTCCGCGCGCTCCGCGTGTCGTCCGCGCTCACCGTTTCGACGATCATCCTCATCTCCGGCCTTGGCATGTTCAATACGCTCGCGATGATCGTCATCGAGAAGACCAAGGAGATCGCGATCCTGCGCTCGATGGGCTACACGCGGCGCGACATCTCGCACATCTTCATCTGGCTCGGCACGATCGTGCTCGTCATCGGCACCGCGCTGGGCTGGGCCTTCGGCGCCGCCGTGACCTACGGTGTCTCGCAACTGCCCATCCGCATCCGTGGCATCTTCACCACCGACAGCTTCGTGGTCGCCTGGTCGATCTGGCATTACGTCGCCGCTACCGTCACCGCCGCGGTGGTCGTGATGACCGCGGCGATCATTCCCGCGCGCCGCGCCGCGCGCCTCGAGCCGGGTGACATCATCCGCGGCACCTCGCAATGAGCGCCATGAACACCGCTGCCACCGTCGCGCTGCGCTGCGAAAACCTCCACCGCTACCTCGGTCAGGGGGAAGGCCGCGTGCACGTCTTGCGGGGCGTCTCTTTCGAAGCGCATCCCGGACGCGTGACGGCGATCGTCGGCCCGTCCGGCTGCGGCAAGTCCACGCTGCTTTACTTGCTCGGCCTCCTCGACCAGCCCGACGACGGTTCGATCTGGATTCGCGATCACCTGATGTCGAACAGCGGCGACCTCGCGCGCACGGCGGCGCGCGGCGAGCACATCGGCTTCGTCTTCCAATTTCACTTCCTCATGCAGGAGTTTTCCGCGCTGGAGAACGTCATGATGCCGATGCGCAAACTCGGCAAACTCAGTGAAGACGAGATGGTCGCTCGCGCCCAATCGCTGCTCGGTGACGTCGGTCTGGGAGAGAAAACGCACCGTCTCGCCACGCAGCTCTCCGGTGGTGAACAGCAGCGCGTCGCCATCGCCCGCGCGCTGGCGAATCAGCCTGCGATCATTCTGGCCGACGAGCCGACCGGCAATCTCGACCAGAAAAACTCGGCCATGGTGTTCGACCTCCTCACGCGCCTCGCGAAGGAAAACGGCCAGGCCGTCGTGCTCGTCACGCACAACCCCGACATCGCCAACCGCTGCGACGAGATTCGTCCGATGCGTGATGGCGAGTTCGTGAAATAAGCGTGCGGGTGGCAGCGGCAGCCTGCGCCGGCCGCGATCGGTGAACGGTCGTCAGGAGTTCGGCCCTCCACCGGTCGCTTGTTCGCCAATGCCGAACGGGTCGAAAATCGATCGTCAGGTTGAACGTGCGCGCTCTCGTTTGGCCCATCTGATCTCTGCAAAGTGTGTCATCGTTGCGCGGCGGCACACGCCGCGTGCGTGCCACGGAACGGTCGGGTGGGGCAGCGGAAATTTCCCCGGTTTTCACTCGGAGAAATGCGGTGCGAGTTCGCGCCGCGGCGCACCCCGTGATCGATTAGCCGCCGGCACGCGAAATCTCCCGCGTCCTAATACTGCCGAGTGCTCCGAGGGTTATGGAAATTTTGTTTTACTTCGCAGTAGCAGCTTCCTTTTCTGACCGCTCCGAACCACACACACCGTGAACCCAAACTGTTCGCGCAAATCCTTTTTTGCCAAAATGGGAGCCTTAGTTGCTGCCGTTGGCATCCTTCCCAAGGTCCTCGCCAAGCCCGAGACGCGCGCGGTCGCGCCCACGGTGCCGACCGAACTTGCGCTGCGCCCCGAGCAGCGCGCCGTGCCCCGTCAGGAAGGCACGTTTTAACCGCTCCGCGTTCCTTCCCCTCGACCCATGTCGAAGATCTTCCCGAAATCCGCGAACGCTCTGCCGCTGCAGATCGTGATCTTTTTGTTCGTGCTCGGCAGCGTCGCGACCGCCGCCGTCACCTACTACTCGACGCCGAAATACCTCCGCGTCGGTTACCAGCCGATCCAGCCGGTCCCCTTTGACCACTCGCTCCACGCGGGCAACCTCGCGATCGACTGTCGCTACTGCCACACCGCCGTCGAAAAGTCCGGCACGTCCAGCGTCCCCGCGGCGCAGACGTGCATGAACTGCCATTCGATCATCAAGCCGACGAGCCCGCTCCTCGAGCCGGTGCGCAAGAGCTTCGAGACGGGCGAACCCGTGCCGTGGGTGAAGATTCACCAGGCGCCCGACTACGTCTACTTCAACCATTCCGTGCACGTGAACCGCGGCATGAGCTGCGTCGAGTGCCACGGCAAGGTGAACGAGATGTCGACCGTTTGGCACGACAAGTCCCACTCGATGGGCTTCTGCCTCGATTGCCACCGCAATCCCGAAAAATTCGTCCGCGACCCGAAGGACGTTTTCAACCTCAACTCGAAGACGCTGGCCGAACAAGGCCGCCTCGAGGAGGCCCACAAGATGATCGCCGATTGGAAGGTTAAGCCCCCGCAAAGCTGCTCCGGCTGCCACCGCTGATGAAACGCAAATTTGACCATCCCGCCGCTCCCGCGAGCGGTCCCCGCTACTGGCGCAGCCTCGACGAACTCGCCGACTCACCCGGCTTCCGCGAGCAAGTCGCCCGCGAATTCCCGGAAGGCGCTTCCTCGATCGAGGGCGTCGACCGTCGCCAGTTCATGAAGATCATGGCGGCGTCATTCGCGCTCGGCGGCATCGGCCTCGCCGGCTGCCGTCGCCCCGAGACGAACATCCTGCCCTACGGCAAGTCGTCCGAATACATCGTCCCCGGCCTCCCGCTCTACTACGCCACCGCGATGCCGCTGCGCCGTCACGCGCAGCCGCTGCTCGCCGAGACGCACCAGGGCCGCCCGACCAAGCTCGAGGGCAACCCGAGCTACGATCCGTGTGGCGGCGCCACGACGCTCATCGCGCAGGCCTCCGTCCTCGATCTCTACGATCCCGACCGTGCCACGCAGCACATTCGCAAGGGCAGCGCGATCGACACGGCCGCGGTCAACGACCTGCTCGCCTCCATCGCGAAGCAATATACCGGCAACGGCGAAGGCCTCGCGTTCCTCGCCGACGAGTCCGCCTCGCCGACTCGCGCGCGCCTTGTCGCCGCGCTGAAGACCAAGTTCCCGCGCGCCATCTGGGCCGAATACGAGCCCGTCGCCGACGAAGCGCCGGCCGACGCCGCGGTCGCTTCCTTCGGCCAGAACGTGAAGCCGATCTACCGCTTCGCGCAGGCCAAGCGCATCCTCTCGCTCGACGCCGATTTCTTCCACGCCGAGGGCGGCGCGCTCGAATACGCTCGCGCGTTCTCGAAGGGCCGCCGCGTCGCGAAGAAGGACGACCCGATGAACCGCCTCTACGTCGTGGAGAGTGCGTTCACGCTGACCGGCTCGATGGCGGACCACCGCCTCCGCCTCGCCAGCTCGCAGATTCTCGCGTTCGCCGCCGCGCTCGCCGGCCACGTTACGGGCAGCAACGCCCACGCCGCGCTCGCGCAAGGCCTCGGCGACGTTAACCCGAAGTGGATCGAGGAGTGCGCCAAGGATCTCGCCGAACACCGCGGCGAGTCGATCGTCGTCGCCGGCGCGCACCAGCCCGCCGCCGTCCACGTTCTCGTCAATTCGATCAACCATGCGCTCGGCAACATCGGCAAGACGGTGGAATTCGTCGCCGCTGAGCCGCGCACGGCCTCCACGATTCAGGCGCTTGCCGCCGCGATCAAGGCCGGCTCGGTCAAAACGCTCTTCGTCCTGAACGGCAACCCGGCCTACAACGCGCCCGCCGATCTCGAGTTCGGTGCGCTGTTGAAGTCGGTGCCGGACGTCATCCGTTTCGGTTACTACGCCGACGAGACCGCGGCGCTTGCGGGCACGACGCTCGCCGCGACGCATTACCTCGAGTCGTGGTCCGACGGACGCACGCTCGACGGCACGATCGTGCCGATCCAGCCGATGATCCTCCCGCTGTTCGGCGGCCTGATGGAAGTCGAGCTGCTCGCCCGCCTCGCCGGCGAGCAGAGCCCCGAGGCCTATGCGCAGGTTTTCACGACCATCGGTGGCATGACCGGCGGCGACAAGAAGGCCTTCGAGAAATTCCTCCACGACGGCGTGCTCGCCAACTCGGCTTACAAGCCGGTGTCGGTCACGTTCAACGCCGCCACCGCTGGCGCGCTCGTCGCGAAGGCCTCCGCCACCACGGCGCCCGCTTCGGGCAACCTCGAAGTTCGTTTCGCCACCGATCACAAGGTCGACGACGGCCGCTTCGCCAACAACGGCTGGCTGCAGGAGTGCCCGGACCCGATCACCAAGATTTCCTGGGACAACGCCATCCTCATCTCCCCGCGTCTCGCGAAGGAGCTGAAGGTTTACCCGCACGGCAGCAACCCGCAGGTCGCGCGCGTCGAAAACGCCGAGTTCCAGCAAGGCAAGGAGCTCGCCTTCATCGGTGAAGTGGAAATCGGCGGCCGCAAGGTCACCGGCCCGATCCACATCCAGCCCGGTCTGGCGAACTACACGATCGTCCTCCCGCTCGGCTATGGCCGCACCCACTCGGGCCGCGTCGGCACCGGCGGCGGCTTCAACGCCTACACCGTCCGCACGACCGCCACGATGGCCTTCGCCACCGGCGCCAAGCTCACGGTGACCGGCACCAAGCAGAAGCTCGCCAACACGCAGGAGCACTGGTCGATGGAAGGCCGCGACATCGTGCGCGAGGCCAACCTCGACGAGTTCAATTCGAATCCCGCGTTCGTCGCCGGCATCGGCATGGAGTCCCACACGCCGCCCGTTTACGGCAAGGACAAGAACGCTCCGCTCGCCGTCAAATCGGTCGAGACGCAGCGCGGCCAGTCGCTCTACGAGCACCCGAATTTCGACGGCATCCACCAGTGGGGCATGTCGATCGACCTCAACACCTGCATCGGCTGCAACGCCTGCGTCATCGCCTGCCAGGCGGAAAACAACATTCCGATCGTCGGCAAGGACCAGGTCATGCGCGGCCGCGAGATGCACTGGATCCGCCTCGACCGCTACTACAGCGACGGCAAGGCCGACGCCGCGGCGTTCGGCGGCGAGGGCAACAAGGAGATTCCGGAGGACCCGCAGGCGGTCGTGCAGCCCATGACCTGCCAGCACTGCGAAACCGCGCCGTGCGAAACCGTGTGCCCCGTCAACGCCACCGTGCACGACGAAGAAGGCATCAACACGATGGCCTACAACCGCTGCATCGGCACGCGTTACTGCGCCAACAACTGTCCCTACAAGGTTCGCCGCTTTAATTATTTCGATTTCAACAAGCGCGCGACCGACGCCCTCTACATGGGCCCGCTCGGCCACCAGAAGGAGATGCCGGAGCTGGTCAAGATGGTGAAGAATCCGGACGTCTCGATCCGCATGCGCGGCGTCATGGAGAAGTGCACCTTCTGCATCCAGCGCATCAACCAGGGCAAGATCGCCCAGAAGCGCAAAGCCGGCGCCAGCGGCGATGTCGAAGTGCCGGACGGCACGATCCGCACCGCCTGCCAGCAGGTCTGCGCCGTCGACGCCATCGTGTTCGGCAACATCAAGGACCCGAACAGCCAGGTTTCGAAACTCAAGGCGCAGGAGCGCGACTACGCGGTGCTCGGCTACCTCAACGTCCGCCCGCGTCTCACCTACCTCGGCAAGATTCGCAATCCGAACCCCCACATGCCGGACTATCAGGCCCTCCCGCTCAGCCGGGTGGAATACAACAGCAAGAACCACCCCGCGCATGGCGATGACCATGGTCACGGTGCGGCGCACGGTGAGCAGAACCACGGAGGGAAGCACTAATGGCTGCGCACTCCGCTGAGCACGCTGCTCACCCGATCCTCGCCGAGGTCAAGCCCGCGGTCCTCCCGCGCGCCGAGCTCGTCGAGCATCACCGCGACTTCAAGTGGATCACCGACAAGATCTGCGGCATGGTCGAAGGCACGACTCCCACCTGGTGGTGGTGGTGCTTCGGCATCGCGGCCTTTGTCGCGTCGTTCACCGTCGCCGGCCTGATCTACCTCGTCGGCACCGGCGTCGGTGTCTGGGGTCACGCCAATCCGGTCAACTGGGCGTGGGACATCGTCAACTTCGTCTTCTGGATCGGTATCGGCCACGCCGGCACGCTCATCTCCGCGATCTTGTGCTTGCTGCGCCAGAAATGGCGCACGTCGGTCAACCGCGCCGCCGAGGCGATGACGATCTTCGCCGTCGTCTGCGCCGCGATCTTCCCCGTGTTCCACGTCGGTCGCGTGTGGATGGCGTGGTATCTCTTCCCGATCCCGAACGCCAATTACATCTGGCAGAACTTCCGTTCGCCGCTCGAGTGGGACGTGTTCGCGGTCTCGACCTACGGCACGGTTTCGGTGCTGTTCTGGTATATCGGCCTCATCCCCGACCTCGGCACGCTGCGCGACCGCTTCACCGCGGCGGGCAATCTGCTGAAGGCCCGCATCTACGGTTTCTTCGCGATGGGCTGGCGCGGTTCCAACCGCCACTGGAGCAACTACGAAATGGCCTACCTCATCCTCGCGGGTATCGCCACGCCGCTCGTTCTCTCGGTGCACACGATCGTCTCGTTCGACTTCGCCGTCTCGTTGCTCCCCGGCTGGCACACGACGATCTTCCCGCCTTACTTCGTCGCGGGCGCGATCTTCTCGGGCTTCGGCATGGTGCTCACGCTCATGCTGCCGCTCCGTGCGATCTACCGCCTCGAGGATCTGATCACGCAGTATCACATCGACTGCATGTGCAAGATCACCTTGGCGACGGGCACGATGGTCGGCTACGCCTACTCGATGGAGTTCTTCATCGCGTGGTATGGCGCGAATCCGTATGAAGGCTTCGCGTTCATCAATCGCGCGTTCGGCCACTACGCCTGGGCTTACTGGATCATGATCGGCTGCAACGTCGTCACGCCGCAGTTCTTCTGGTTCAAGTCGATCCGCAACAACACGACGCTCGTCTGGATCCTCTCGATCTTCGTCAACGTCGGCATGTGGTTCGAGCGCTTCGTGATCATCGTCACGTCGCTCGCCCGCGACTTCCTGCCCTCCTCGTGGGGCTACTACTCGCCGTCGATCGTCGAGATCTTCACGTTCTTCGGCACCTTCGGCGTCTTCTCGTTCCTGTTCCTCCTCTTCATCCGCTTTGTGCCCATCATGCCGATGTCGGAAGTGAAGGCGGTCATCCCGCAAGCCGACCCGCACGGCTCGGGCCACTAATCGGAGGCCACGACCATGAAAAAGACTTACGGACTCATCGCCGCCTTCGACACCACGCCCGAGCTCTACCACGCGTGCGAGCAAGTGCGCGACGCCGGCTACTCCCAGTGGGACGCTCTGACGTCGTTCCCCGTGCACGGCCTCGATGCCGCCATGGGCATGCGCCGTTCGCGTGTGCCGCGCTTCTCGCTCGCCGGCGGCATCACCGGCTTCTGCACCGGCATGAGCCTCATCTGGTTCACCGGCGCGTTCGACTATCCGCTCATCGTCGGCGGCAAGCCCTACTTCTCGCCGATGTTCGCCTTCCCGGTGAGCTACGAGCTGACGATTCTCTTCACCGCGTTCGCGACCATCATCGGCATGTTCCTGCTGAACGGCCTGCCGATGCACTACCACCCGGTGATGAAAGCGCCGCAATTCGTGCGCGCGCTCGACGACCGCTTCTTCATCGTGATCGAGGCCAACGACCCGAAATTCAACGCCACCGCCACGCGCGACCTGCTCGCGAAGATCGGCGGCAAGGACATCGCGGAGCTGGAGGAATAACCCATGCGTTACGCCTACTACACGCTCCTCTTCGCCGTCGCCCTGACGATCTCGATCGCGGGCTTCCGTGGCATGCGCTCGACGCAACCGCCGCTGATTGTCTTCCCGGACATGGATTTTCAGGCGAAATACAAGCCGCAGGCCGCCTCGAAGTTCTTCGCTGACGGCCGCGCGGATCGCCCGACCCCCGCCGGCACCGTGCCGCGCGGTCGCGGCACCGTCGCCGATCCGGACTTCCTCCGCGCCGACGACGCCCATTACGCGGGCAAGGCAGCCGACGGTTCCTTCGTGAAGGGTTTCCCGATCGAGGTCACCGAAACGATGATCCGCCGCGGGCAAAATCGCTACGAGATCTACTGCGCGCCGTGCCACGGCATGAACGGTGACGGCCAAGGCATCACCAAGGCCTACGGCATGGTCGCCACGCCGACCTATCACGACGACCGCCTCCGCAACATGGCCGAAGGCGAGCTCTTCAACACGATCACTCACGGCAAGAACACGATGATGCCCTACGGCGACAAACTCTCGCCGGACGAACGCTGGGCCGTCATCGCCTACGTCCGCGCGCTCCAGCGTGCGCACAACGCCAAGCTCGATGACGTTCCGCTCGAGAAACGAGGGGAGCTGAAATAACATGGCCACTTCGTCCACTCCCATCGCCCCCAAGACCGGCACCGCCCTCATCGTCGGTGTCGCGGGCCTCGCGGTCGCCGCGCTCGGCTTCGCCGTCTCGCCTGCGCAACACGTCGCCCTGTCTTACCTCGTGGGCTTCTCGTTCTGCACGGCCATCGTCATCGGCATGCTGCTGTGGGTGCTCATCCACCACATCTTTGATGCCGGCTGGTCCGTTGTTCCGCGCCGCCAGCTCGAGCACGGTCTCGCGGCCTTCCTCCCGCTGGCGATTCTGTTCCTCCCGCTCCTGATTTCCGCCTGGGTGAAGCCCGGCCTGATCTGGTCGTGGATGGACGCCAGCCACCCGCTGCATGGCGGCCACGGCACCGTCGGCGAAGACGTGCTCTACGTGAAGAAGTCCGGGTTCCTCAGCCTGAACATGTTCACCGGCATGTCCGTCGCGTTCTTCGTGATCTGGATCTGGCTCTCCTCCCGTCTCCGCAAGGCCTCGTTCTCGCAGGACAAGGACGGCGACGTGAAGTGGACGCTGAAGAACCGCGTCACCGCCGCCATGGGCATCCCGCTCGTGGCTCTCGCGCTGACCTTCGCCGCCATCTACTGGTTCAAGAGCCTCGAGTATCACTGGTTCTCGACGATGTATGGCGTGTGGTTCTTCGCGAACTGCATGCGCGGCGCGCTCGCCGTCCTCGTGTTCATCATGATCTGGCTCTACGCCCGCGGTGACTTCAAGGGTGTCGTGAACACCAACCACTGGCACGCCGTCGGCACGCTCTCGCACGCGTTTACGATCTTCTGGGCCTATGTCACGTTCTCTCAATACTTCCTGATCTGGAACGCCAACGTCCCCGAGGAAACCTTCTGGTATAACCTTCGCGAGATGAACAACAGCGACGGCCAGCCCAACCAGTGGAAGTGGGTCGGCATGGTCATCCTCTTCGGTCACTTCTTCCTGCCGTTCCTTTATCTCCTCAGCTACCGTCTGAAGAGCACGCCGCGCGGCCTGCGGTTCATCAGCGTCGCGATCCTCACCACGATCCTGATCGACCTCTGCTACAACATCCTCCCGGCGCTCAAGGACGCACACGGTGACCCGCTGCCGTTCCTCTCGCTGAACCTCGTTTGGACGCTCGCCTCCGTGGCCGGTGTCGGCGGATTCTGCGTCTGGGCCTACCTGCGCAGCTTCGCCACCGCCGACGCGAAACTCATCCCGATCCGCGACCCGCGCATCGTCGAGTCGCTCACGTATCACGAGGCCACGGCTCCCGAAGCCGCGCCCGCGCCTTCCTCTTCGCACTAACATGAGCGACAACCCGCAAGCCTACGCTTTTCCGCAGCGCACGCCGGTGTTCACCGCCGTCGTGGTGATTCTCGTCGCCGTCCTCTGCGGCTGGCTCATCAACCGCTATTACTCGCCCGCGCCCGCGTTCGACAATCGCGGCACCGCCAACCCCGCCGACTTCGACGAAGCCACACGCTGGAAAATGACCGCCGAAGGCCGCGCCAAGGCGCTCGCCGATCTCCAGCAAAAGGCGAAGACCGATGCCACCACCTACGGCTGGGTCGACCAGCCGAAGGGCGTCGTCCGCCTCCCGATCGAGCGCGCGATTCAGCTCACTGTTCAAGAGCACGCCCGGAAGTAATTTGCCGATGAATTCCACCGTCCCCAACGCTCGCGCCGAGCAGCAGGAGATCGATGCCTCCGCCAAGTGGCCCGTTCTCGTGTTCTTCAGCCAGGCCATCGCCTGGTTGATCATCGGCGGCGCGCTCCAAATCGTCGCCGCCACGCAGCTGCACACGCCGGGCTTCCTCGGTTTTCTGAGCAGCTACGAGTGGTTCACCCACGGCCGCATCAGCGCCGCGGCGAACGTCGTTCTCACCTACGGCTGGGGCTTCAACGCCGGCCTCGGCGTCGCGCTCTGGCTCATGGCCCGTCTCTCCGCCGCCGCGCTCCGTCATGGCGGCTGGCTGATCGTCGCCTGCAAGGCCTGGAACATCACGCTCGGCCTCGGCATGCTCGGCATCCTCCTCGGCGGCACGACGTCATTCGACCTGCTCGAGATGCCCCGCGCCGTCACGCTCATGATGCTCGTCTCCTACGCCGCGATGGGCGTGTGGGCCATCACGACCTTCAGCGTGCGCAACACCGACAACGTGTTCGCCTCGCAGTGGTATATCTTCGGCGCCGTCCTCTGGTTCCCGTGGCTCTTCGCCGTCGCGCAGACGATGCTCTTCGGCATTCCGACTCGCGGCGTCGTGCAGGCCATCGTCGATGCCTGGTATGTGAACGGCATCTACGGCCTGTGGTTCACGCCGCTCGCGCTCGCCTGTGCCTACTATTTCCTCCCGAAGATCACCGGCAAACCGATCCACAACTACTACCTCGCCGGCATCGGTTTCTGGTGGCTCGTGATCTGCACCGCCTTCGCCGGCGGCGCGCGCCTCATCGGCAGCCCGGTTCCCGCGTGGGTCTCGACGCTCGGCACCGTCGCCAACTACCTGCTCGTGCCCGCGGTCGTGATCATCTTCACGAACTTCTTCAAGACCCTCGCGAGCGGCTTCGGCAGCGCCAAGGGCAGCGTGACCTTCAAGTTCACCTTCCTGAGCATCGTCGCCTTCTTCTTCGTCGCGTTCCTGAACTTCGCGCTCTCGATCCCCAGTTTTGCGGTCGGGGTGCAGTTCACGCTCATCCCCGAGCTGCGCGACTGGGTCGTGTCCTACGCGTGCTTCTCGACCGCCATGTTCGGCGCCGCCTACTTCATCGTCCCGCGCCTCACGGGCCGTCCGTGGCACTCGTCCGCACTCGTCGCCATCCACTACTGGCTGACGGTTGCCGGCATCCTCTGCATCGTGGTCGGCGTCGGTTACGCCGGCTCGGAACAAGGCCACTTGCTCAACAGCAACGCGCCGTTCGCTGAGATCACCGAGATGCTGAAGCCTTGGCTCGCATTCCGCACCGTCGCGCTGATGGTGTTGCTCGTCGGTCACGTCGCTTTCGCGATCAACTTCTTCTGGACCGCCTTCAACTCCGTCATCGCGACGGGCCCGAAGGCTGAGTTCGCCAATCCGCCCGCCATGGCCACGACCGCCTCGGAGGGGCAGCACGCATGAAAAACGGTCTCGCCCTCTTCTTCGGCGCCTTCGCCGTCCTCGCGCTTTCAACCGGCGCCGTCCTCTATTCCGCGCACAAGCAGCTCGGCTCGCTGACGCAATACAAGGACCCGGTCGAGGAAACGCTCCATCCCGCGCCCCTCACCGGCCTCGCCGACCAGGGCCGCGCCGTTTACCAAGACCTCGGCTGCGTCTCCTGCCACACGCAACAGGTGCGCCGCGATGGTTTCGGCGGCGATACCACGCGCCAATGGGGCACGCGCCAAAGCGTCGCCCGCGACTATATTCGCGAGAAGACCGTGTTCCTCGGCTCCAGCCGCCTCGGTCCCGATCTGCGCAACGTCGCCGCGCGCGCCTACGCCGACGAGGCTTACCTCTATACGATCCTCTATGCGCCGCACGCGGTCGCGCCCGGCACGAACATGCCGAGCTACGACTTCCTCTTCGACGTGCATCCGGTTCGCCCCGGCCAGGCTTCGCCGCACGCGCTGAAGCTCTCCGGCAAAGCCGCCGCGGCCGCGGGCTACGAGGTCGTCCCGACGCACCGCGCCCGCGCGCTCGTCGCCTACCTGCGCAGCTTGAACGACGCCTACGAGTATCCCGAAGCCAAGCCCTTCGTCCCCGCAGCCGCGAAGCAGGAGGGCAAATAAGATGAGCGACGAAAACCACTCACACCTCGAGCAGTCCGGCGCGTCCGACGAGTCGATCCAGCAAGTCCATGCCCGCCTGCAGTCGAACAAGCCCGAGAAGGCGGAGGGCAACCCGCGCTTCCCGCTCGTGCTGCTCGGCATCATGTGCGCCGCCATCTTCTTCGGCTCCGTCTACCTCGCGCACTACTCCGGGCACTTCGACCCGACGATCTACAACGAAAACCAGAAGCCGACCAAGCAGGCCGCCACCGGCCCGGTCATCACGCCCGCCATGCTCGGCAAGCGCGTGTTTACGGCCAACTGCATGACCTGCCATCAGGCCACCGGTCAAGGCGTCCCCGGCGTCTATCCGCCGCTCGCCGGCTCCGAATGGGTTCTCAACCCCGAGCACGAAAAGCACATCATCAAGATCGTGCTCTTCGGCTTGAATGGGCCGATCACAGTCAAGGGCAACACCTACAACAACGCGATGACGCCCTTCGGCGGCGTCCTGAAGGATGACCAGATTGCGAACGTCCTTACCTACATCCGCTCGGAGTGGGGCAACAACGCCTCCGCGATCACGCCGGAGCAAGTCGCCGCCCTCCGAGCCGAATTTGGTGCCCGCGGCCCGTGGACGGTCGAGGAACTGCTGAAAGCGCAGTAAGCATTTCGCGCACGATCGAATTCGAAGGCCGCTCCGTCATCGGAGCGGCTTTTTCTTTTCCGCGGTGGGCGTCGCTGTCCCCAGCGGCGCCATGGACGCGCGCACCTCAGGCAACGTTCGCGTTGGGACAGCGACGACCACCTCGATCGGCTTTGTGGGCAGCCCGCTGGCGGGCGCCGTTCGGGCGCGCGCCAGCGCGCTGGCCCACGATGCCACTGGCCCGCAACCCAGACTCGACGTGAATCAAATTAACGTTACCTCTGGCTCGCGTGAAACCTGTTCAACCTGCCGCCAGCGACCCCTTCACCCGCTACACCGGGGTGGAGCTGCGGCACCTGCGCCTCGTGTGGACGGTCGCTGAGGAGCGCAGCCTCACCCGCGCCAGCGAGCGCCTGCGCCTCACGCCGTCCGCGCTCAGCCACCAGTTGCGCGTGCTTGAGGAGGTCGTGGGCGGCCCGATTTTTCACCGCGAGGGCAAGACGATGCGCCTGACGCCCGCCGGCGACGTCCTGCTCGACGCCGCCATCCGCGTGCTCGGCACCGTGGCGGACGCCGAGGATCGCCTGGCCAAACTGAAACAAGGCCGCGCCGGCACTGTGCGCCTCAGCACGCATTGCTACACCGGCTACCACTGGCTGCCGGCCGTGATCCGTTCCTTCCGCACCGAACATCCCGAAGCCGACGTGCGCGTCGTGGGCGAGGTGACGCACCGTTCGCTCGACGCGCTCTACAACCGCGAGATCGACGTCTCGATCACCACCGACAAGCCCGAGCGCGCCGGCATGCTCGCTCGCTCCGTGCTGCGCGACGAGGTGCGCCTGCTCGTGCCACACGATCATCCGCTCGCCGGGAAGCCCTGGCTCGATCCCGCCGAAATCGCCCGCGAGCACCTGCTCATGTATGCGTCGCGCCCCGAAGAATCGTCGCTCTGTGTCGACATCTTGCGTCCCGCCGGCGAATGGCCGCGCCGTTTCACCTCGGTGCAGTTGACCGAAGCGATTCTCGAACTCGTGAAAGCCGGCATGGGCGTCGCCGCGCTCGCCGAGTGGGCGGTGAAGCCCGCGCTCGCCGACGGACAGCTCGTTGCCAAGCGCATCACGCGCAAAGGCTGGCACCGCACCTGGCACGCCGTCACCTGGCCCAAGGCCGAGGCCGGTCCGCTCGTGATGAACTTCGTCGATCATCTCGCGCACGAGTTTGCCGCGCGGGGCAAAGCTGAAAAAATTTCCGCCTGAACCATGACACCTTCACCCCAGACTGAGGTCGATGCTCCCATGCGTTCCGAGCCGCAGGAACACACCCCGGAGACCTATCCACCGCTGGAAGAGCTGGCGAACCGCCTCACGCACGGCTTTGGTGCCGTCCTCAGTGTCGCCGGGCTCGTGTTGCTGGTCGTCAATGCGTCGCTCTACGGCAACGCGTGGCACATCACGAGCACGGCCATCTATGGCGCGACCCTCGTGCTGCTCTACAGCGCGTCGACACTCTACCACAGCGTGAAGAGCGAGAAGTGGCGCCGCCTCTGCCAGCGCTT
Organism: Candidatus Didemnitutus sp.; assembly: GCA_041906465.1. Classification (GTDB taxonomy): domain Bacteria; phylum Verrucomicrobiota; class Verrucomicrobiia; order Opitutales; family Opitutaceae; genus Didemnitutus. Next base: position 49,592 of record JAYRJE010000020.1, read on the forward strand.
CGATCACGCGGCGATTTTCCTGCTTATCGCGGGCACCTACACGCCGTTCGTGCTCGGACCGCTGCGCGGCGGCTGGGGCTGGAGTCTCTTTGGCGTCGTCTGGGGCTGCGCGGTCGCGGGCGTGATCCTGAAGTTTTTCTTTGCCGGCCGCTTCGACGTTCTCTCGACGATCATCTACCTCGCGATGGGCTGGCTGGTCGTGATCGCGGCCAAGCCGCTTTTCGCGTCGCTGCCGATGGGGGGCATCTGGCTCCTGCTGGCAGGCGGTCTCTGCTACTCGTTCGGCACGATCTTCTATCTCTGGGAAAAATTGCCGTTTAACCACGCCGTCTGGCACGTCTGGGTGCTCGCCGGCAGCGTGTGCCACTGGGTCGCTGTCTTTGGCTATGTGATTCCGCGCGCCGCGTAGCCAGAGGGCCGGAGCCAGCCGCCCTCACTTCGCGGTCGAGCCCTCGGCGGTCAGCCTTTTCGGCGCGCGCGTGTCGACGCCGTTTTGATGCAGCACGAGCGCCGTGACCGCACCCCTGGCATCGCGCTCGAACGTCAGCGCGGCGTCCACGGTCTCGTAGACGAAGTGATCCGGCGCGTCGCAGAAAACGGGCAGCGCCGGCTGAAGGCCGAGCTTGGCGAACACCCAGCGACCGCGGTTCGTCACGACAAAATTCGCGGTGTCGCTGAATTCAAACAGACCGGTGTATTCCGCTGCCTTCTCGGGCGTGAGAAACATCACGGTCGGCGCGTCGCTCGTCCGGCGTGCGGGGATGACATTGCCACGCTGGCGCAGCTCAAGCGTCGCCCCTTTGCCGTCCGCTTCGCGTTGGAAGTGAAACTCCGCGCTGTGCGCCTTGGAGAAGAATACGTCGCCGCCGCCGAATGACACCGGATTAAAGGTCTGGCCGGTGAGCCGGACGTTCAACCGGTTCTCGGCATCGATCACGACGGTGAACTTGCTGCGTCCGTCGATGTCGTAGACGCCCGTGTAACCCGCGAGCTGCTCGGCGCGGATCGGCTGTTCCTCGCGCGCGCCGATGGTCGACTTCGGCATGAGTGCGGTGTCGACGATCGTGCGCGGGTCGACGACGCCGGAGTGATTGATGAACATCACGACCGCGCGGCCGGTCTCGGGCACGACTTCGAAATGGGTGAGAAATCCGCCGGTGCCGCCGTTGTGCCAGTAAACCGTCTCGTCGCCGCGGCGCCGCACCATGATGTTCAGGCCGACGCGGCTCATGCCTTGCGCCGCGCGGGGCTCGCGCGCGAGTTGCCAGGCCGGCGCGATCGCGCTGCGCGGATTCATCAGGGCGCGGGCAAATTTCGTCATGTCCGTCAGCGTGGAGCGAATCGCGCCGGCCGGGGCCATCGACGCGAGGTGCCAGGGGGAGGCGGGCGCGCCGTTCGCAAATGGTCGCGCGAAGCGCGCCTGCTGTTCCTCCGAGAGCACGATGACGGTGTCATCCATCCCGAGCGGAGCGGTAATGCGCTCGCGTAGCAGTTCTTCGTAGGAGCGACCGTGGATGCGCTCGAGCACATGGCCCAGCAAGGCAACGCCGAGGTTCGAATACTCCGATGGTTGCGGCGCCGCGTGCGTTGGGTGATGCGAACGGAGAAAGTTGTAGAGCAGCTCCTGCGAGTAGTCCGCGTAAGGATCGTCGGGATTGCTCGACGGGAAATTCGTCGGCATGCGCGGAAGGCCCGAGGTGTGCGTGGCCAGTTGCTCGAGCGTGATCGCGGCGAGTTGCGGATCGAGCGCGAGCTCCGGGGGGAGGTATTTACCGATCGGTTCCGTCAGCGTGGCTTTGTGCTCCAGCACGGTTTGCGCGAGCAGCAGGCCGGTGAACACCTTCGTCACCGAGCCGATCTCGAAGAGGATTTTCTCCGTCGGCACGCCCTCGCGCGGCGCGGGATTGCCGAATGCGCTGTAGCGTTCGCCGGTGGCATCGATCTCGGCCAGCACGATGCCGCCCCCGCCGGAGAGACGCGCGGCCGCCGCGGCCGCGCCGGCCTCTAGTGGGCTCGGGGCAGATTTGGCCGGCGGGCTGTCGACGGCGCCCAGCGCGTTCAGGAGCGATAGCAGAATTCCCGCAAGCAGCGCGCTTCGTTTCATGTCCCCGCTCTTAGGGCTTTCGCGTTCGCGACGCAAACCCCGCGGTGGTCACCGACGCAGCGTGAGTCCGGCTCAGCGATTCAGCCACCACACGGTGCCGTTCAGCACGCTCGCGAAGGTCACCCACGCCAGGTAGGGCAGCCACAGCACCGCGGCCAGGCGATCAAGGCGGGCGAATTTTATGAGAATGATTACGAGCGTGGACCACAGCACGAGAATCTCCGCGAACGCGAGGCCCGGGCGGCGCAGACCGAAAAACAGGCAGGACCACAGCGCATTTAATCCCAGTTGCACGAAGAACCACGTCAACGCACTGCGGCGCTCGGGATTTTCCGTGTGCAACGAGACGCGCCAAGCCGCGGTCGCCATCATGAGGTAAAGCGCGGACCAGACCGGACCGAACACCCAGCCCGGCGGGTTCCAACTCGGCTTGGCGAGCGTGGGATACCACGTCGCGACGCTGGAGTTCGTCGCGAGCGCACCGATGCTGGCGGCGGCAAACGTGACGACGATGAAGACGAGCAGAGCGGGCCAGCGGCGGGCGAGCATGCCGGCAGGCTATCCGGAAATTTTTCCCGCGCCAGCGTGGAAGAGACGCTGGCGTGGAAGCTGTCGGTGGGGACCGCCGGACCGTCAGGGATCCCCGCCCGTTGGCGGCTGGGTCACTTGGCCGTGATCTGCAGTGTCTTGGCGGCGGCTTCGATCGTCGCGAGGTCGCGCTCGAAGTAGTGGCGCACCGGGGCGGTGAAGTTGAGTTCGTAGAGCCGCGTGCCCACGATGGCGCCGTAGCGGATCTCGCGGAATTTCACGCCGGCGGGCTCGGCCACGCCGTATTCCACGACGAAGCGGTAGCCGGGGTGACCGCCGACGGTTTGCGGCACGTTCTCGATCACTTGCAGCGCGCGCATGTCGCGGTTCGAGCGCAGGTCGTCGATCACCGCCTCGGCGACTTCGAAGGGCGACTGCGTGCTCTCGAGCTTGCGCTTCGAGTGTGTCAGCGGGTCCTTGAGCTCGTGATGCGACAGCGTCACGCGCTGGAGAAACACGCCGTCCTTGGTCGCGAGCAGATCCGCCTGCGCAACGCCGCGCGCCGTCGTGAACATCCAGCCGCCGGGCACGTTGAGGCTGGCGGTGCCGTCGGCGGTTTTTGCGGTGGTGCCGCCGGGTTGCCAGATCTGGCAGCCGCCGAGAAACAGGGCCGCGCTCGCGGCGAGGACGATCAGGATTTTGCTTCGCATTGGGAAATGAAGGCTTCGACGTAGGCGCGGTCAGGCGCTTGGGGGGTAAGTTCGAGGTAGCGACGGAAGGCGGCGGCCGCCGCGGCTTTTTTGCCGTCTTTCAACAGCACGAGACCGAGGCTGCGGTGGGCGTCCGGAAACTCGGGATGGCGTTCGATGAGTTGCGTGTAGAGTTCGCGCGCGGTCGCGGTGGCGGCGGGTTCGTTGCGTTTGCGGTGCGACTCGGCGAGGAGGAATTCGACTTCGGGCGCGTGCGGATGGCGGGACAGGTAACGTTGCGCGCCGTCGCGTGCTCCGTCGAAATCGCCTGCTTGCAGATCGGCCGCGACGTTGCGTGCGAGGGCGGGATCGACGGCGGCGTTGAAGGCGTCCGCTTCGGTTTTGCCTTGCAGCTGGGCGGCAGGCAGAGCGGCGACGAACTCGGTGAAATTGTCGATGCGCTCCTGCAAGCGCGGATGGCTGCCGAAGAAGAACGGCTCCTTGAGCTTCGTGCGCTTTGCCTCGGCCAGGATGGCGCGGAACACTTTCGTGCTCTCGCGCGGATCGTAGCCCGCGGCGACCATATGATTGAAGCCCACGCGGTCGGCTTCGCGCTCGAGATCCTGCGAGTAGCCGGACACGGCGGCGAGCGCGCCAATGCCGCCGATCAGACTGCCGAGGCCGCTGGTGCCGATCACGAACGTGGCGTAGAACGCGCTCTTGTTCTTCACGCTGCGGAAGCCCTTCACCGCGTGCCGGTGCGTGGTGTGCGTCAGTTCGTGCGCGAGCACGGTGGCGAGCTGGGCCTCGTTTTCCATGTGCGCCAGCAGACCCGTGTGGATGTAGAGAGCGCCGGTGGGCATGGCGAAGGCGTTGAGCGTCGGGTCGACGAGCACGCGCACGCGAAACCGAGCGCCGCCCGGCAGCGGGTCGGGGTGCAGACGATCCACGATGCCGTTGAGGTAAGCGTCGAGCGCGGGGGCATCGAGCAGCAGGCCGCTGCGATCGATCGCGGCCTGTTCCTCGCAGGCGCGGAGCCAGAGGCGCTGTTCGTCCTGCTCCAACGCCGTGTTCGCGCCGGCGATCGGCGCGATGTTCGTGCTCTCGCATCCCGTGATGAACACCAGCCACGGCGCGGCGGTGAGCGCAGCGAGCCGGGCCACGATTTTCGTCCTGACCATCGGGGTCAGCGCGCGGTCGGTGTGCCGGTGGTCTTCGCGCCGGGCAATCCCGCCAGCAGCAGTTTCGCGGTGGCCTGCGCGCCTTCGGGCGTGCGCATGTCGCCGCCGCTGCCGGCATAGTTGAACCAGACCACGGTGCCGTCGCACTCGACGAGGGCGGCCGCGTTCACGGTGATGCCGCCACGCGGCACGATGAAAACGCCCGTGGCGCCGCCGACGAGAAACCCGAGGGCCATGAGAGCCTTGCGACCGCCGGTGGAGTATTCGTCGCGCACGAAGGTCACGAGCAGGCTGTCGGCTTGCAGTGCCTCGAGGAGCTTGTCGATCCGACCGACGTTATAGGTGAGGGGGCGCGACTGCGACTGGAGCTCTGCTGGCCCCATGAGGTGCGTGAGGTGGTTCAGCGTGATGATTTGCAGCATGCCGACGACTTCCGCCATCTCGGCTTCGCAGGCGGCTTTCTGCTCCGCCGTGAGCGTCGGCGCCGCGCGGTAGCCGGTCGCCTCGGCGAGCACGGGCGAAATGTGAGTGGTGACTTGTTGCGTCCAGTCGTCGCGTTTCTCGGAAACGCCGCCGGCGCTGAGTTCGAAGACCTCGACGTGTAACGGAGCGATCTGCGGCTTGAGTGCGGCGACGCGTTGCGGAGCGTCGCCCAAGGTCTTGTAGGTGACCTGGGTGGTGGCGCAGCCGGAAAAGGCGAGCGCCAGCAGGAGGGCAGCGGTGAGCGGACCAAACGTCCGCCTCAGCCGCCGGTTGGGGGCGAAAGATACCCTCATGGGGAGGGAAGCGCGGGCCCAGCGCGCGTGATGGCGGCGACGAAAGCCCGCGGTCGTGGGGCTGCCAAGCTGATTGTTGCCCGGCGGCGGGCGGGCAACCGGTGCGTGATTGCTGGCAGCGATCCTTGCGACGGGGCACGCCATCACACGCCGGCGGGACGCGCCGGCGTCGGCTTCACTCGAGCGGAAACGCGGAGAGCGTGCCGTTGAGTCCGCCGATCAGCAGGAGGCTGCCGGCGCGGGCGGGCGAACCGGTGAAGCCCCAGCTGTAGGTGCCGGCGGGATTCGGCGTGGCGAGACGCCAGACGAGTTTGCCGGTCGCGCGGTCGAGGGCGGCGAGGCCGCCTTGATGACGGATCGGATAGGGCTCCTCGGCGCAGAGCGCGACGTAGATGAATTTTTCCGTGACGAGCGGACGACCCCACGAGCTGCCGAACACGTCAGTGCGCCAGAGGATGCGGCCGGAGTTGGCGTCGAAGCAGGTGACCCGGCGCAGGTCGGACGAGCCGATGTAGGCGACACCGTTGTTTTCGGGTGCGGGCACGGCGGTCGACTCGACCCAGGAACCCCAGAAGCCGAGTTTCCAGAGTTGCGCGCCCGTGGTGGGATCGAGCGCCTGAAGCACGCTGTCGCGTCCGCCGATGACGAGTTTGTCGCCGATGAATACCGGCGAACTGGTCACGGGCGCGGAGGACTTGACCTCCCACAGCGACTGGCCGTTCGAGCGTTCGGCGGCGACGATGAGGCCGCCGGTGGTGCTGTAGAAAACGTGCGGGCCGCGCACGACGGCGTCGGTGCGGATCGCGCCTTTCGACTGCACGCGCCAGACGCGCTCGCCGGTGTCGGCGCGCACGGCGTGGAAGCCGCCGTCGCCGGCGCCGATGTAGAGCACGCCGTCGGCGAGCGTCGGGCGCGGCGCGCGGTGATCAAAGCTGTCCTCCGCTTGATGAATCGGATCGGGCAGGATGCGCGCGACGCGCGCGTCGCCGAGGTCGTAGCGCCAGAGTTCCTTGCCGTCGGCGCGGGCGAGTTTGAAGAGATAGCCGTTGTCGCAGGCGAAGAAGACGGCGTCGTCGGTCGCGAGCGCTGCGCCGAAAATCGGGCGGCCGGCGGGGAAGCTCCACGCGACGGAGCCGTCGGCGGTTTTCACCGCGACGAACACACCGCTCGTGGTGCCGAGATAGACGCGATCACCATGCACGGCGGGACTGGCGTGCAGCGAGCCGCCGAGTTGCGTTTGCCATATCGGGGCGGGCGCGGCGGGCAACTCGGCGGGCAGCGGGACGTCGGCGGGCAGCTGGGCGACGCGCGCGAGCGTGATCGGATGCTTGTTCGCGCCGAAGGTGCCGGTGAGTTGTCCGTCCTTGAGTTCGAGATCGAAGGTGCCGCACGAGTAGCGGTGACCGTGTGACGTGATGGTCTCGGGGATCGTCTGGCCGTAGATGTTGAGTTGTTCGAGCGTGAGCGCGAAGGCGAGGGCGCCGGCGGGATCGCGACGAAACTCGAGGCCGAGCGCGGAGACGTTGTTCACGCCGGCATCGCCGACGGTGCCGAGCCATTTGCCCACGATGGGATCGGGGACGGCGGGTTGGGCCGGAAGAGAGAGCGCGGGCAGAAGCGCGCACGCCAGGAGCACGGGTAACGAACGCATGCCGTGAACCAAGCGGGCCGACGCGCACCGGGCAAACACGTCGCGACGGATGCTGACGCGCGCTCGACCAATGGGATCGCGCGTGCGCCAAGCAGAAGCGGGGCCGCGTCAGACCGTCAGCGAGTGCTGCGTGGTCTCGACGGGCGTCTTCAACGTCACCGCGCCCGTGTTCACCTCGAGGTGGATGGTGCGGTTGATGTTACCGCCGACTTCGGTGCGGCGCACGGTGTAGCCTTGGCGGGTAAGGTAATCCAGCGTGACGCGGCTATTGCGTTCGCCGATGCGGAAGGGATCGGTGCCCGCTATGACGCTGGCGCCGCCAGCGACGAAGAGGCGCAGGCGCGAGCGCTCGGCGCGGAGGCCGGTGAGCGCCTTGAAAAATGCCGGCAGGCCCGTGTCGGCGAACATGGCTGGCTGGCGCGCCGCTTTGTCGGGTGAAATGGACGATTCCGGCAGCATCAGGTGGAGGATGCCGGCCGCCTTCACGACGGGATCGTAGGCGATGACGCCGATGCAGGAACCGAGTGCGTAAGTGCTTAGGATGACCTGCGCGTTGTTGGAAACGGCGAGATCACCGACGCCGATGACGACGCGCTGGGCGAAGAGCGAGGCAATGGTGGGCGAACCAGCCATGGCTCAGGCGGGCAGGTCGCGAAAGAGGCGGCTTGCGGGCGCGTTGGACGGGGAAAAAAGCATTGTTGCCGGAGATAACGCCGGCATCCCTGACGTTCGGCGCGACGGCAGCGAACTTTAGGGGATTCCCCGGGGCCAGGCGGTTTAGGGGGACTCGCTTCAGCCCCACTGAGGGCGCGCGGAGTTGGCTGACTAGGGCCGTTCAGGCCTGTGGCTCAAAGCGGCTGGCGGCACGGTTCTTTTTTACCTTATCGGCGGGCGACACGACGCCGTTCATCGCGATGTAGACGCCTGGCGGGAGCACTTGCAGGGCACCGATGGCGCAACCGACGTTGAACACGGCGTCGCTGTCACGGAAGCGGGCGGGCTGCATGGCGCCGGTGAAGACGATGGTCTTGCCGGTGATGCCTTGGAGCTTCGCGGCGGTCGCCGTCATCGTGTCGGTGCCGTGTGTGATGAGGATCAGATTCTCCGGCGCCGCCTCAACGCGGGTGCGGATGAGCGCGCGATCGTCGTCGGTCATCGCGAGGCTGTCCTTCTGCAGGACGGATTCGACGATGAAGTCGAACGTGACATTCGAGTCGCGCAGCAACGGGCCGATCTGCGGCTCGCCGACCTCGTAGGTGCTGGCGGCGTCGAAGTAGACCTTGTCGATGGTTCCACCGGCGGTGATGACACGGAGACGCATGGGCGGACGATGAAGGCGAAGCCGGCGCGCCCGCAAAGATTTTCCGCTCCGCCTTCCGGCTTAAAACAACCCGCGCGCCACGCCAGCCAGCCACGGCGCGGCGGCGAGCACGAGCAGACCGAAGCCGAGCAGGCCGCCGCGCCGCAGGTCGAAGTCGGCCAGAATCCGGGACCACGGTGCGTGAAAGAGCGCGCGCCCGACCCAGATCTCGAAAGCCAGCATCAATCCGAGCCACGCGCCGCCGACGGCCCACGCGGCGATCGCGCTGGGCGCGCGCAACCACGGCGCGGTGAGCCAGGCGATGAGCAGAATCAGCAGCGAGCCGGTGAACACGCCGAGCTGGCGCGCGCGACGGTCGCCCAGCGGACGGTTGAGAAAGCGAAGGCGGAGGCTGCCGTGAATCGTCTCAGCCAGCGCGATCAGTGCGAAGATGGCCAGTGCTCGTGCCCACATGGGGGGAACGCTAGCGGATTGGCGGGCGGGTGGCTCCGCAGCGGTTGCGGTTCGGCTTTTTTGTGCGCTTTTTGCGCGTTTTGTCGCCAAGTTCTGAATCGTGGCGAAGCAGCCGAACATCCTTTGGATCGTGACGACCCAGTGGCGGGCGCAGGCGTGCGGGTATGCGGGCGATGCGAACGCGCGCACGCCGTGGGTCGACGGGCTGGCGAGTGAGGCGGTGAATTTCGCGCAGGCGGTGACGCCGCATCCGCTCGGGCCGCAGGCGCGCGCGGCGCTGCTGACGGGCCGGCTGTGCCCGGAGAATGGCGTGAGTTCGTATTGGGACCCCTTGCCGGTGAACGCGCGCACCGTCGCGCACGCACTCGGCGAGCGCGGCTACCGCACGGCGTGGTTCGGCAAGTGGCACCTCGCGCCGCGGGACCGCACGGCGCCTTTTGTCGGCGAGGTGCATGCACGGCAGATCGTGGCCCCGGAGCGACGTGGCGGCTTTGCGGTGTGGGAGGGATTTGAAGGCGGATTCTTGCTGAACGATCCGTGGCTGCACGGCACGCGCATTGCGGAGCCGAAAAAATTCAAAGGCTATCAGGCCGACATTCTGGCGCAGCGGGCGGCGGATTGGCTGCGCGAACCGCACAGTGCGCCGGTTTTTTGCGTGGTGAGTCTCGAGACGCCGCATCCGCCCTATCACGCGCCGCTGCCGCATGTGCACGAGGCGCGGCCGGAAGAAATCAAACTGCGCGCGAACGTGCCGCTCGGCGGCGACGCGGAAAAAAAGGCCCGTGACGAACTCGCCGGTTACTACGCCCAGGTGGAGGCGACGGACCGCGCGATCGGGCGCTTGCTCGCCGAGATCGATTTGAGCGAGACGATCGTGGCGTTCACGTCGGTGCACGGGGACATGCACGGGAGCCACGGGCTGTTTCGGAAGGCGTGGCCACACGAGGAGAGTGTGCGCGTGCCGCTGTTGATCCGAGGGCTGAAGGCGGAAAACCGGGGACGGCTCGATGCCGCTCCCGTGAGTTTGGTGGACTTGCCGCACATGGCGGTGCACTGGGCGGAGGGACGTGAGTGGATCTGCAAGCGCGACAGCGCCGCGATCTCGATGCCCAGCGCGACGGAGATTCCCCTCCAGTGTCCGCATGCGTGGCGCGGGTTTCGCAGTGCGAAGCACAAGGTCGTGCGGCGCGTCGGTGACGGCGGGCGCGAGGTCCCGTGGTTGTTTTTCGATCTGGAGCGCGATCCGCTCGAGCTGCGCAATCTCGCTGAGGAGCCGGCGCACGCGGCGGAGCTGCGGGAGCTGATGCAGTGGCTGTAGAGTAAACACCACGGCGCCGACGCGGCCGCGCGTCGCTGGCCACGGGGTGGCTCAGCTGGGGCTGCGTGGCGGGCCGAAGTATTTCCGGACCATGTCGTGGAGCTCGTCGAGCTTCACGGGTTTGGGCAGATAGTCGTCCATGCCGGCGGCGAGGCAGCGCTCGCGGTCGCCTTGGACGGCGTTGGCGGTGAGCGCGACGATCGTGGGCTGACGCGGTTTCGGCACGCGCGTGCGGATTTCGCGCGTGGCCGCGAGGCCGTCCATTTCGGGCATCTGGACGTCCATGAAAATCAGATCGTAATCGCGCTGCTCGGCGGCGCGGACGGCTTCGAGGCCGTTGCTGACGGCGTCGGCGCGGTAGCCGAGACGCGTGAGCAGGTGGAGTGCGACTTTCTGGTTAACGGGGTTGTCTTCGACGAGGAGAATATCGAGCGGGATTTCGCGGGCGAGTTCGGTGTGCGGTGTGGCGGGCGCGGGGGCGGGGGGCGGCGGCAGCGCGCCGCCTTTCATGAGGCGGCCGATGCATTCGCCGAGGAAGACCGGTTTGATCGGCTTGGGCAGGCGCATCACGAACGGTTCGCTGCTCTGGCCCTGGCGCACGCCGTCGGAGGCGGCGGTGAGCAAGACGAGGGGCAGGTGCGGATACCTGGCGTGGAGCTGGCGGATCAGCGCGTCGCCCGGTTCGCCGGCGAGATCGTGGTCGATGATGGCGATCGCGGGCGGCCGGGCGGCGGCGATCTCGAGAGCGCGCGTGCTGTTTTCGGCGAGGAGCGGCACGCAGCCCCATTGCGTGAGGCAGGTTTCGAGCGCGCGGCGGTTGACCGCGTGATCGTCGACGGCCAGCACGGGCACGCCGCCGAAATTCAGCACGCGTCCGCCGCTGGGCACTTCGGCGGCGGCGGTCTGGATGTTGAAACGGAAGCGCGAGCCGTGGCCGAGCAGGCTGCTGACGTCGATCGTGCCGCCCATGAGCTGCACGAGGCGGTCGCAGATCGCGAGGCCGAGGCCGGTGCCGCCGTATTTGCGGGTCGTGGAGGAGTCGACCTGGCTGAACGGCTTGAACAGCGCGCTCTGACGATCGGCGGGAATGCCGATGCCGGTGTCGGCGACGGCAAAGTCCACGAGGCATGCGCCGCTGGCTTCGTCCGGCGCCGTGCCGAGGGTGACTTCGATGGTGATGAAGCCGCTGGGAGTGAACTTCACGGCGTTGTTGACCAGGTTCACCAAAACCTGCCGCAGGCGCGTGATGTCGCCGACGATCCAGGCGGGCACGGCGGCGTCGATGACGTAGGCGAGCTCGATGCCCTTGGCGGCGGCCTGCAGCGCGAAGATGTCGATGGTTTCCTCGACGCATTGCGAAACCTCGAAGGGGTGCCGCTCCAGCTCCATGCGGCCGGACTCGATCTTCGAGAAGTCGAGAATCTCGTTGATGATCGAGAGCAGCGCGTCGCCCGAGGTGCGGATCGTCTGCACGTAATCGCGCTGCTCGGGCGTGAGCGGCGTCTCCATCAGCAGGCTGGTCATGCCGATGACGCCGTTCATCGGCGTGCGGATTTCGTGCGACATCGAGGCGAGGAACTCGGACTTCGCGCGCGAGGCGGAGTCGGCTTCGGCCTTGGCGCGGCGGAGCTGTTGCTCGACTTCGACGCGCGAGGTGATGTCGGTTTCGATGACGATGAAGTTCTCCACGGCGCCCTCGTCGTTGAGCACGGGCTGGAGTTCCACGTGCACGTGATAGCGCCGGCCGCTGCGCGCGTGGTGGATGACGTCGGTCGTCATCGCCTCGCGGCGGGCGAAGGCGCGCGTGACGCGCTCGACCGCGGTGAGGTCATCCTCGGGGCTGGAGAGCAACTCGACGAACGGGCGGCCGCCGATGTCCTCGAGCGTGTGCTCGGCGAGGCGGCTGAAGCTCTCGTTGACCCACTCGACGCGACCGTCGGCGCGGGTGATGACGACGGCGTTGTCCGTGCGGCTGGCGACGAGGGAAAGTTTGCGCGTGGCGGCTTGCGAGGCGCGGAGGGCTTCCTGCTGGTGCTTGCGTGACGTGACGTTCTGGCACGTGCCGGCCATGCGCAGGGGGCGTCCGATGCGGTCGGTGCCGACGCATTTGGCGCGGAGCGCGAGCCATTGCCAGTCGCCGTTCTGGTGCTTGATGCGGAACTCGCACTCGAAGAGGTCGGCCTTGCTCGCGAGGTGCGCGTCGAGCGCGGCGTGGTAGCCCTTCAGATCGTCCGGATGGATCAGCTTGAGCAGCGTCTCCTGCATCGCGGGCATGAATGCGGCGTCGTAGCCGAGCGAGGTCCAGAAGCCGGTGCTGTAGATGGCGCGGCCGTCGTTGAGATTCCACTCGATGACGCCGATGTGCGTGGCCTCGAGGGCGAGGTTGAGGCGTTCGTCGGTGACCTTGAGGCGCGCCTCGATGCGGCGGCGTTCCTCGTTTTCGGAGCGCAGTTGCTCGGAGGTGCTCTCGGCCGCGCGCTGGCGGTTGCGGGCGGATTGGGCGAGGTTGACGACGAGGCCGAGCAGCACGGAGACGCCGAGGCCGGAGAGGAGGGCGACTTCGGGCAGGAACTGGCGGTTCGGCGCGATGAATTCCGGGCGCGGCACGAGCTCGAGCACGACGCGCTGGCCGAGAAGGTTGAAGGTGGCGGATTGGCGGAGGCGTTCGTTGGCTTCGGTCTCGCGATCGCCGGAGTGAAAAACGGCCACATCGCGCGCTTTCGGGTCGCGGGCGTGGGAATTGATGAACCGGGCGTCGAATTCGTAGCGCGCCGAGAGATTCAGGCGGTCGTCGATCGCGCTGAAAAGCTTGGGCAGCACCATCTCGCCGACGATGAAGCCGTCGAAGCTGCCGTTGCTGTGCACGGTGGCGTAGACCGCGAGCGACGGCGGCTGCACCGGCGAGATGATCGGCGCGGCGAAGGCGAAGGCCAGCGTCTCGCGGGCGGAGGTCAGGGCTTGGAGGCGGAGTGGATCCTGACGGTGGTCGAAGGAGGCGGCGTCTTCATTGCCCTCGCGCGGCCAGAACCAGCGGGTGCGGAAATTGGCGTCGACCCAGCTGATCGAGCGATAGGCGGGAAAGTCCTGGGCATGGGCGCGGGCGTCCTTTTCCCAGCTGGCGAGCGGCGTGCCGCCGGAGTCGGTCCAGCGCTCGGCCATGCGGCGGAGGTTGTTGATCTGGACTTCCGTCTCGGCCTTGAAGGCGGAGGCGACGGTGTTGAGCGTGAGCTGCGTGGTGTTGTTGAGGTAGGCGATCTCGCGCTCGCGCAACGAAACCCAGAACAGGATCGTGATCGTCGTGCTGACGGTGACGACGGGCAGCCACAGCCAGCGTGGACCGCTCTCACCGGCGGTGTCGGCGGCGTCGCGCGCGGCGAGCAGCACGAGGGCAACGCCGAGGAGTTGGAGCGCGATGGAGGCTTGGGGGCCGATTTGCGCGTGGTTGATCCAGAAATCCAGCCGCGACAGGCCGATGCGGCTCGAGAGCACGGCGGTGAAGCCGTAGGCGCAGGCCAGTGAGCCGACGAGGGCGAGCAACAGCGGGCGGCGCGGGTCCGTGTGTTCGCTGGCCAGCCAAGCCAGCAAGGCGCCGGCGGCGACCAGCATGCCGGCCATGAGCGTGGGGATGCGGCCGATACCGGCACCCTCGATCAGTTGATCGTGGCGCACCAGCAGATCCGCGACGCCGGGCCACCAGTGCAGTTGCGCACTGAGCAGGGCCACGATCGCCAGTGCCGTTGCCGCAAAGGCGGGGGCGGCCGAGACGCGTCGACCGGGCAGCAGCGCGCAGAGCAGCGGCGTCAGGCCGAGCGCGAGGAAACAGAACGCCGCGTTCGCCGGCAGGGGGACGTCATAGGCCCGCGGTTGGACCCAATTGACCTGTCCCGTCCACCAACCGATCAGCGCAAGCGCTCCCAAAACGGCCACCGCGAAGAACGGGAGCAGGTGGAGGTTGCGCAGCAGGGTGGTCGAGGTGCCCTTCGACATTAATCGCCGGGACGTTACGGAGCGGACATTGCGTTTAGCAACGAGAAATAGGTGTTTCTACCTAGCCAGGCATTTTGCCGGGACGCGGCGCGGCTGGGACGCGCCCCGGGCTGGCGGTTCGATCCTAGCGCAGGACGCCCGCGAGGCTCGCGCGGTCGTCGGTCCAGAGGATGGTTGAGGCGGTTTCGTCGGACGGCTCGTCCGCCGCGTCTTGGAATTCATTGCCGGCGAACTTCTGCGGGTCGCGGCTGAGCAGACACCAAGTCGTGCGGTAGAGCCACCAGTCCTCGTCCTTGGGGTTTTCGGAGATCGTGACGAGGTTGAGGCGATAGCGTTTGGCGAGCCCTTCGACGACGGGGCGAAGGTCGAGGTAGCGATTCGAGATATGCACCGCGATCACGCCGTCGGGTTTGAGGTGCTTCAGGTAAACGCCGACGGCCTCCTCGGTGAGCAGATGGATCGGGATCGCGTCGCTGCTGAACGCGTCGAGCGCGAGCACGTCGAAGTGCTGCGGCGCGTCGTGGGCGAGTTCGTCCTCCATCGACAGGCGCGCGTCGCCCAGGACGATTTTCACCTCGGCGGCGGTTTGAGTCAGAAAGGTGAAGCGCTCTCGCGCCAGGCGCAGCACGGCGGGGTTGATCTCGTAAATGTGCAACTGGTCGCCCGGCATGCCGTAGGCCGCGAGCGTGCCGGCGCCGAGGCCGACGAAGCCGAGTTTGCGGCCGCCGGTCGTCGGTTGCGTGTGCGCGAGCACGAGCCCGATGCCGCTCTGCGGGCCGTAGTAGGTTGTGGCCCACGTGTTGTAGGGCGGACGGGCGAACTGCAGGCCGTGAGTCGTGATGCCATGGCTGAGCAGGTAACTGTAGGAGACGGACTGGGGCTCCCCGTAGGGCCGCACTTTCAGCGTGCCGTAGAAATTGCGCGAAGACTCGATCATGCCGGTGTTCGTGCCGGTGATCTGGAGGAAGAAGATGGCACCCAGCATCGCGGTGAGTCCGAGCGGCAGAAAAGCGAAACGCACACGCCACTCGTCGCGGCGGGCCTGCAGCGCGCCGCGCAGCGACCACGCCAGCACGATCAACACGCCCGCCGCCCACCAGCGATACTCGAGATAGAACGCGTGGTAGGTGGCGTAGTAGTTCTTCAGCAGCGCGAGCAGCCCGCTCCCGGCGGCCTGGCCGAGGAAGAACAGCGGAAGCAGGGCCACGCCGATCAACGTCCCGGCGCCGACCCCGAGCGCGATCGAGCGGCTGTGCTGGACCAGGCAGATGGAGGCGAACAGGTAAGCCAGCGCCCAATAGCCGAGGTGAAGCTCGTAGTAGTCGTTGAAGACGAGCGGTGCCACCACCGCCACGAAGAAGCCACCCAGCGCGCCGCCGATGGCGATATGCAGATAGAAACTCGTGAGGTGGCGCGGTGTTGGGCGCAGACGGTAAACTTCGCCGTGGCAGATCATGCAGGCGATGAACAGCGCGGCGCTGTAGGCGATGATCTGCTGCGCAATCGGCGCATGCAGGCCGCTCGAGACGAAGTAGCCGATCGCGATGCACGCCACGACAAGGAGCGCCGCGAACACGCCGCGCGCATACCAGCGCGGGTGGTCGAAGCAGACAATGAACGAGAGCAAATACAGCGCGAGTGGCAGCACCCACAAAAACGGGATCACCGCGACGTCGACGCAGAGCTTGCTCGTCGTCGCCACCAGCAGCACCGAGGCGACCGCGGGCAGCGCCAGCCAGAAGAATCGCGCGAGACCGCCGGGCCGGTCGCTTGCGGCGGCAGCATCGTCCGGCGTGGGCGCCGCGGGCTCGGCCGGCACGGCGGGATCGGCGCGACGGATCCGCCAGGCGCACGCACCGCACAGCGTGGCGAAAATCACGAGCGCGACCGACCAGCTCCACGCCTGCACCGAACGGGGCAGCAGCGGCTCGATCACGAACGGGTAGCCCAGCAACGCCAGCAGCGAGCCGACATTCGAGAGCGCGTAGAGGCGGTAGGGCGACCGGTTGGGATGCGTCAGGCTGAACCAGCGCTGAAGCAGCGGCCCGGTGGCGGAGAGCAACAGATACGGCAGGCCGAGCGTCGCGGTTAGCAGCAGCAGGATGCGACGCGTGGGCTCATCGCCGGCCGCCGGTTTCCACTCCACATCCGGAATGATCGGCAGCCACGCGAGCGAGAGCACGAGCAGCACGAGATGGGTGATCGCCTGCGTGCGCGGCTTCAGCCGGGTCGACGTGAAATGCGCGTAGGCGTAACCGCCGAGCAGCAGGGTCTGGAAGAACAGCAGACACGTCGTCCACACCCCGGGACCGCCGCCGAACCAGGGCAGGATGTATTTGCCGATGAGCGGCTGCACGAGGAACAGCAGAAACGCACCGAGGAAGATCGTGAGAGCGTAGAGAGGCATGGCAGAGGACCGAGGGCGACTAGCCTGGGAGGTTTCCAACCGCTTTGGTCGTCGCGCGCCCGACGCGGTCGGGCGGCGCAATCCAGCGAGCGCTGGATGTCAGCCGGTCGGCCGGCGGCCGCGGTGACTTCGTCGCGGCACTCCGCGCCATGACAGGTTCGAAAGTGAAGCTGTCGGCCTGAAGTGGGGCCACGAAGGCGGGCGAGGCTTTCACAACGAGAGGCCGTCGCGCCGCCTCACTTTGCGATGTAGAACGGATTGGGAAGTTTGAACGTGCGCTCGGCGTAGCCGCCGGCGAGGTCGCTGGCCTGATCGCCGATATTGGCGATGATCGTGTAGCCATCCTCCTCGACGAGTTTCTTGCGGGTCGCGGTTTTGAAATGTTCGCTCGTGCCGGGGTAGCCGTTCGGCTTGTAGAAGACGCGCGTGTAGCCCCCGAGACCGACGGCGCGCAGATTGCTTTCCGTGCCGGGCTGATCGGTGGTTTTGCGGCCGGTGATGAAAATGATGGCGACGTTCTTCGCGCGGGCGGCGACATAGACTTCGTGCACGGGGGCGATGATGGTCGCGTCGGCGGCTGCGACCCACTCGTCCCAAAGTTGCGGCACGTAACCGAAATCCATCGCGCGCATGTGGTGCAGATTCGAGAGCAGCGTTTCGTCGAGATCGAAGACCATGGCGAGTTTCCCGCCCGGTTGCGCGGCGCGCTGTTCGACCCAGGCCTTGGCCTCGGCGGCGACGGCGGCGAGGCCGGCTTCGTAGCGACCGTCGTCGATGTAGGCTTTGATCTCCTGCTTGAGCAGGTAGAGATTGTCGGGCTCGACCGCCGCGGGTGTGACGGCCGCCGCCGCCGGAGGCGGCGTCGGTGCGGAGTCGCCGCGCTGCGGGGCGCGCGACGGAGGGGTGACGCAACTGGCGAGAACGAGGGTGAGTCCGGCGAGCACCGCCGGCAGAACAGAACGCTGGAGCATCCGGGCAGAGTGCGGGCGCCGGGCGAAAACTCAACCGGTTAACCGCGGGCGGCCTCCGGTCGTTCCCCGATTCTTCCGCGGCAAAAATGACGCACGGCTCGCTCCGGTGCGTTACGGCGGGCTTGACGAAATCCCCGCCGCGCCAACGTTGCCCGCATGTCCCGCCCGCTTGCTCCTGTCTCCCCGCCGCGCACCCAGCGCTGGCTGGCGGCGTGGCTGGCGGTGACGGTGTGGGCGCTCGGCGTGCTGGCGGTCAGTCCCACCCTGCATGGTGCGCTCCACCCCGACGACGATCACGGATCAGGCCACGGCGAGCATGCACACCAGTGCGCCGTGACGCTCTTTGCGCACGGTGTCGAGACGCTCGACCCCGCCCCGGTGCTGCAACGCGTCGCCGACGCGCGCGAAATCGGCTGCGTGGCGGCGCCACGCGCGCACGCGTGGACGCAGCCGCACTACCTGCATCGACCGGCCTGCGGGCCGCCGGTGCGCTGAACCACGCTCTCGTAACGCGGGCGCTCGGGTGAGCGTGCCGCTGTTCGTCGTTGGTTTTCTCCTGCCGTCGCGCGGCGTGTCCGCGCGTGCGGCGCTACATTCGTTCCGCATGAAAAAATTTCTTTCCCTTTCCGTTCTCTGCGGCGGTGCGCTGGTCGCGTCCGCCCAAACCGCTCCCGCCGATCCGGCGACGGAGCCCAAAGTCAAACTCGACGAGTTTGTCGTCACCGCGAGCCCGCTCAGTCGCGCCGTGGATGAAATCGCGCAGCCGGCCGCCGTCATCGGCGGACCGCGGCTCGATCTGGCGAAACAACTCTCACTGGGGGAAACGCTCGCGCAGCAGCCGGGCGTGTCCTCGACGTATTTTGGTCCGAGTGCCTCGCGGCCGGTGATTCGCGGCATGGGCAGCGATCGCATCCGCGTGCTCTCCGGCGGTGTGGGCACCATGGATGCGTCCGTGGTCAGCCCGGATCATGCCGTGAGCCTCGATCCGTTGCTCGTCGATCGCATCGAGCTCGTGCGCGGCCCGGCCGCGCTGCTTTATGGCGGTTCGGCGATCGGCGGCATCGTGAACGTCGTCGATGCCCGCATTCCCGAGGAGAAACCGGCGCGGGCGTTCGCCGGACGTCTCGAGACGCGTGACGGCTCCGCGGCCGACGAGCGCGCGGGCGCGGCGGTGCTGACCGGCGCGGCGGGTGAGTGGGCGTGGCGGCTCGACGGTTTCAAGCGTCGCTCCGGGGACGTCACGATTCCCGGTTACGCCGCGACCGAGGAAAAGCGCGTCGAACTGCTCGCGGCCGGCGAGCCCGTGGCGCACGGCACGCTGGTGAACAGCGCCGCGGAGGGGCAGGGCGCGGGCGCCGGCCTCACGCGCTTCTTCGGCGACGCCGGTCATTTCGGCGTCTCCTACAACGGCGTCGGTTCGCGCTACGGGACGGTGGCGGAGCCCGACGTGACGATCGATTTGCGGCAGCGCCGCTGGGATTTCCACGGGGAGGCGATGCAGCCCTCCGACGGGTTGCGCGCGGTGCGCTTCCAGCTGGGGCTCTCGCGTTACCAGCACACCGAATTCGAAGGCGAGCAGATTGGCACCGTGTTCAAAAATCGCGGCTACGAAGGGCGGCTCGAGCTCATGCACGCGGCGATCGGCCCGGTGACGGGGGCGGTGGGCCTGCAGGCCTCGCGCAGCGATTTCGCGACGGAGGGTGAAGAAGCGATTCTGCCGGCGTCGCTGACGACGAACCGCGCGATCTTCGTTTACGAGGAAATCGTGCGACCGACCGTCACGTGGGAATTGGGCGCGCGGGTCGAGCAGCAGCGGCTGAAGCCGCGCGCGGATGCGACGTTCGCCGCGCGGCGCGACACGCTCGCGGCTTTTTCGGGCGGCGCGGTGTGGAAGCTGCCGCAGGATTACTCGCTGGCGCTGTCGCTGACCGAGAGTGAGCGTGCGCCGAATGCGCAGGAGCTGTTCGTCGCGGGGCCGCACGCCGGCACGGGGGCGTTCGAACTCGGCGATCCGACGCTCCGCGCGGAGAAGGTGCGCGGCGCGGACCTCACGCTGCGCAAGCGCGTGGGCATCTGGTCGGGTGCGGTGACGGCGTTCGTGAACCGTTTCGACGGATTCATTTTCGAGGAGGCGACGGGAGCGACGGACGTGGATTCCGGTCTGCCGATCTACGAGTTCCATCAGGGCGCGGCGCGGTTCTATGGCGCGGAGCTGGAGGTGACGGCACATCTGCGCGAGACGAAGCGCTCGCGCGTGGACGTGCGCTTTACCGCGGACACGGTGCGCGCGGACAATCTCGACACGCGCACGCCGTTGCCGCGCATCCCGCCCGCGCGCCTGGGCACGGCGCTGGATTGGCGCATCGGCGACTGGACGCTCACAACCGAGTGGCGCACGGCGGCGCGGCAGGAGCGGCTTGCGGCCAATGAGACGGCGACCGCCGGCTACGGGCTGCTCAACGCGGCGATCGTGCGGCGGTTCGTGCTGGGCGGCGTGCGCGGCGAATTCTTCGCGCGCGGCACCAACCTGACCGATGCCACCGCGCGCTTGCACACGTCCTTCCTGAAGGACATCGCGCCGCTGCCGGGTCGTGACGTCACCCTGGGGGTGCGGTTCGAGTTCTGAGTCGAACCGCGCAGGGAGGGCGGAGGGTCAGGTCGAGCGGCAGCGCGCCGGGACGGTCCGCCCTGCCTTTTAACTCGTGCGCTGCGGCACTTGATTGAGCCGCAGCCACTCCTTGAGGAAACGCGCGACGGAGGCTCGCTCGTCGAGCGAGGCGGGTTTCACCAGAAAGGCGTTCGCGCCGTATTTGTAGGCGCGCTCCACCTCCAGGCGGTTGGCTGAGGAGGAAAAGATGATCACGGGCACGGCAAACAGTGCGGGTTGCGCGCGAATCCATTCCAGCGTGGCGATGCCATCGCGTCGCGGCATCTTGACATCGAGGAGGATCAGCGCGGGCAGCCGGGCTGGAGCCGATTGTTGCCAGCCGGTGAGAATTTCCGCGAGTTGCACGCCGTCGCGGGCGACGTGCAGCGGGTGCGTGACGCCGACGTCGTTGAAGGCGCGGCGCAACAGGTAGACGTCGGTTTCATCGTCTTCGGCGAGGATGATTTCGTCCGCGCTTTTCACGGGGCGGCGGCGAGCTCGATCCAGAACGTGCTGCCGAGGTCGGGGGCGGACTCCACGCCGACGGTGCCCTGCATGCGCTCGGCGGCGCGGCGCACGATGGCGAGGCCGATGCCGGTGCCGGGATACTGGTTCGCGGTGGTCAGGCGCTGGAAAATGGCGAAGAGCCGGCGCTTGGCCTCGACGTCGATGCCGATGCCGTTGTCGCGCACGGCTACGCGCACACGCTCGCCGATTTTCTCGGTGAAGACGCGGATGTGCGGCTTCACGCCGGGGGCGACGAACTTCACGGCGTTATCGAGGAGATTGCTCAATGCCTGGGCGAGCGAGGCGTCGTGCGCGAGGACCGGCAGCAGCGGCGAATCCACCACGATCTCAGCGTGAGGGGGCTGGAATTCGGCGCGCTCGTGGATGATCTCGCGGACGAGCTCTTCGGTGTCGGTCCGGCGGAGGTGGATTTCGGTGCGGGAGAGGCGTGCGAAGTTCAGCACGTCGCGAATGAGCCGGTCGAGGCGCGCGGCGGCGCGGCTGACGCGCTGGAGCAGGGGCATGGCCTCCGGGATGCGGGCGCCATGGTCGGTGACGACGATCTCGGTCAGGCTTTGGATGGCCCGCACGGGTGCGCGCATGTCGTGCGAGAGACTGTAGGAAAAGGCTTCGAGTTCGGCGACGGTCTCCTCCAGACGTGCGGTGCGCTCGCGGACTTTTGCTTCCAGCTCGTTGGCATAGTTCGCCAGTTTGCGCTCCACGTTTTTGAGGTCAGTGATGTCGCGGGCGATCTTGGACGCGCCGACAATGCGGCCGTTCGCGTCGAAGATCGGCGAGATCGTCAACGAAATGTCGAGCGGCGTGCCGTCCTTGCGGACGCAGACGGTTTTGTAGTGATCGACGAGTTCGCCGCGGCGAATGCGCTCGAGAATCCCGGGCTCCTCGTCGACACGGTCGGGCGGGAAGAGGATACTGACGTGCTGGCCGATGACTTCGGCGGCCGGGTAGCCGAACATGCGCTCGGCGCCGCGATTCCAGAAGGTGATCAGGCCGTCGAGATTCTTGCTGAGGATCGCGTCCCCCGACGAATTGACGATCGCCGCGAGGAAGGCGTCGTTGGAAGGACTGGAGGGCAGGGATGTCGCAGACATGAAGGGCCACGCCCAAGCGGCGCGGAGGCGAGTATTGCCTCCGCGCGGGCGTGGAGCCTGCAGCATTGCCGATCAACGGCTCTGCGCCAGCGGATAGGCCTGCGGGATACCCTCAAGCTGCCACCGGAAAATTTCCGATGCGCCGCTATCCCGGGCGGGTCGGGAAATTTTTCGGACCTGCAGGGGGTGGGACGGCGCATGTCCTACCCTGGCTGATAGAGTGGCGGCATCATCCTTACTGCCATGACCACGACCACACTCCGCACTCCGCTCATCGAATGCCGCTCCGCGCTCGCGCTCCTGGGACTGCGCACGCGCGAGGATTACGAAGAACTCGTCCACGCGGGCGACGAGGGCGAATTCCGTCTCTCGCTCGCGGGCCGTCCTCACGGCCAGCAGGTGAAATGCTTCATCTCGGTCGCCGAAGACCGCTTGCTCGCGAGTGGCATCGAACTGTTTCACGAAATGGCCGTGGAAGGGCATCCGGTGGTTAGCTATGGTGCCGGGCACGGCAGCGTCTCCTTCGGGTTTGAATGGTATCATCCCGCCGGTGCGGATTGGAAAATCTCCGCGCAGCGGATTGAGCTGCTGATGCAGCGCCTGAGTGTCGCGCTGGGGCCGAAGCCCGCGCCCGTGCGCCGCCGTCTGCCGGCGGGCCGGAAACCGTCGGTCTTTTCCGAACTGGTGCCGGCGACGCTGCGTCCAATCGCGGCTTGAACCGTCCGGTCGCGGCGGTCCGGGACCGCCGATCGATTGTGATGCCGCGCGTGCCCGGCGGTCATGGACCGCCGCGACAGAAGCAGGCTGGCCACCAGGATTTTTCTTTGGATCGGCGTGAGCTGACTGCGCCCTACCGGGGCTGGCGTGCGCCTTGGGCGGGCGGATAACGCTCCACGATCGCGGCGGCTTTCGTGCGCACCAACTCGCGGAGTTCCTGCGGGGCGACGACTGCGGCGTCGCCGGCCCAGCCGAGAATCCAGCGGAGAATTTCGTCGAGGCCGCCGAGTTGCACGGTGAACTCGAGACTGCCGTCCGGCAGGTCCCGGGTTTCCTGCGACTCGTGCCAGAAGCGCTCGCGGATTTGGTCGGCGACTGCGGCACCGAAGCGGATCGTGACGCGGTAATCGCCCGTGCCGACGAAGGCGCCGAACGCTTTGCCGAAAAATTTCTCGGGCGAAAAATCCGTCGGTCGCGTGAATTTCTTTCCGGTGACCACGAGGGATTTCATGCGCGCGAGCGAAAAGGTGCGCAGCGCGCCGCGCCCGAGGTCGTGGCCGACGAGATACCAGGCGCTCTCGCGGTTCGCGAGGTGGAAGGGCTGCACGCGACGATGCTCGACGGCATTGCTCGCGGGCTTCTTGTAGTCGAACGCCACTTCGTGAGAGGCGTTCACGGCGCGCGAGAGCCGCTCGAACAGTTTCAGATCGGAGCGGCCGAGGCCGGCCTGGTGAAACGAAATGTTCCCCATCGTGCCGCTGGGTGAAAAACTGATGCGGTCATTCAGTCCGGAGGAGAGTTTCTCGAAGGCGTGCGCGAGCTGATCGTGGTAGGGGGTGCCTTGGTATTGTTCGAGCGCCTTGCGCGCGACGAGCAGGGCGAGCAGCTCGCCCTCGCTGATCTGCACGGTCGGGAAGTTTTTGACCGGATACGCGTAGCGCCAGGTGAACGTCTGCGCGTCGTATTCGCACGGGAGATCGAGCTGGTCGCGCATGAACGCGAGGTCGCGCATCACCGTTTTCGTGGACACCTCCAGCTGCTCGGCGAGCTTGGTGCAGTTGGTCTGGCGGCCGTCCTGCAGAATTTCGTGGATGCGCAGCATGCGCGCGAGGGGAGGGCGGGAGGAGGGCAGGGGTTTCGACATGCGACCGGCGGGCCGAAGCGAATCAGACGAAACCGCGGAAAAAGCGCAAGGGCGGCACGAACGCGCTTGGCGTCGATGCGGCGGCGGATTTGCTCGCGCGCATGGAGCCGCGTGAGATCGCCCGCGTCTACGACCGCATTGGTCATCATTGGGCCGAGCCGTCGTTTCCCGCGGCCAACGGCCTCGCCGCGCACGCGCGGGCGCTGGCGTTCCTCGGGGCGCGGCGCGGCACGGCGCTGGATGTCGGTTGTGGTGCGAATCCGCGGCTTCGGCATTGGCTGCAGGCGCAGGGCTTCGCGGTCGAGGGCGTCGACATTTCTCCGCGAATGCTCGAACTCGCGCGTCGCGCCCAGCCGGAGCTGACATTTTATGAGGCGGACGTTTGCGAATGGATGCCACCGCGACGCTACGACTTCATCACGGCGTGGGATAGCCTGTGGCATGTGCCGCTCGGTCGGCAGCTCGGCGTCATCGCGAAGCTCGGTGCGGCCCTCGAGTCCGGTGGCGTGTTCATCTTTACCAGCGGCGGCCTCGATGAGCCCAACGAGGTGACGAATCCCTGCCACGGGGTGCCCCTGTATCATGCGGCACCGGGCGTGCCGAACATCCTGCGGACGTTGCGGGAAGCGGGAACGACGCCGCGACATTTCGAGTTCGATCAGTGGCCGGAGTCGCACGTGTATTTCGTCGCGCAGGCCGGCCGCGGCGCCGCGGATTGAAGAAGGACCGGTCGTCTGACCGGTCCGGGAGGGAACTGGACTTTGGCGGAGCGGTTCGAGGGTAGGGCGAGGCGTGCACGCCAAGGCGAGGCTCACCGGGACGGTTCGCCCTGCCTTGATCGCTCAGGATTTGTTCGGGTCTTCCTTGTCCGGCTCGCTGTCCTTCTTGTCCGGATTGGTCTGGTCGTTCTTCGAGTGATCGCGCTGCCACCAGTGCTTTTTCTTCGGCTTGTCGGTCTGCTCGTCGTCGGAGCTCTGCGCTTTCGAGCCGCTGGTCGTGGTCGCCGGCTGCGATTGATCCATTTCGCCGGTCGGGGAGGACAGTCCCGGGCGCGTGCTGCTGGAGGTGTTGTTGCTCAGGTTGAGCGAGGATTGCGCGCTGCTGACCACCGTGCCGAGTTGCACGCGAGTGGTCCGGGCGATCTGGCCCCAACCCTGACCTTGCTGGCGCAGCACGAGGATGCCCGGGAAGTTCGACGTGGAACTCGCGCTCGCGCTGGAGGACCTGACCGCGCTCGTGCTCGTGGTGCCGGAGAGCGGGCCGCCGATCAGGACGGAGCGCCATTGCTCAGGCGTCGCGCAGCCCGTGATGCCGTTCTGGCGGAGCGTTTCGACGGCGAGCGACATCGCGAGATACGCTTCGCCGTAGCCCAGTTGCGAGGTGGGCTTGAAGGTCACGCTCGCGCCTTGGTCGCTGGTGAGCGTCACTTCATGGCCGCGGTGCAGGCCTTCGATGAGTTTGCGCGCGTTGTCCTCGGTGCAGGCAGCCGTCGCGAACTGTGTCGCCGCGCGGTCGACGATGGCCGGGCCTTGTTGATCGATCTGCTGCACGATGGTGGTCACTTGCGTTTCCGCGTGCGCCGAGGCGGTGCCGGTGAGGCTGGTTTGAGCCGCGCCGGCGTTTTGCGCGCTGTATTCGCTCGAGGCGCCGCGCAGGCTGTCGTTGCTGGAGGTCGAGTTTTTGCCGGAGGAACTCGGGGTCGCGCTGCGGCGGTCGACACTGGGCGTGTCGGTCGGCGTCGAGGGTGCGGGAGTGCGACCGTATTCGGGATCGGCCGGGTTGGCCTTGCCCGGGCTTTCCGGTGGAAGCGCCGGAGGTGGCGTGGAAGGCGGGGTTGACGTGGATTGCGCTTGGAGCGCCAGCACGCCGGCAAATAGCGCGGACGCGGCGGCGACGATCAGGCGATGATGTTTTTTCATGGTCGTGTGGTGCAGTGTTCGCCGGCCCTCCGCGCTCCCTGCGCTGTAAGCCGAACCGGCGCTGCGGACGGAGACGGCGTGCGTCGGCGAAAAGTTTTGGGGCGTCGTGGAAATGGGGAATCGCGCGCCGGCCCGGAGGCGGGAACTCTCCGATGCGCGTCGGGGCCGTCCGGCCATCGCTGGGGGGCGTCGCTTCGCTCGCGGCCGGCCCGGAGGCGGGCGCCGGGCCGATTTTTTGCCGGGAGCGATTTCGCGTCTTTGTTTTCATCGTCGGCGGGCGTAAACTCCCGGGCAATCGGCCCACGGCGCTGTTGCGGCGCCAGTCCCGCACCTGCACTCAAAACGAGGAGGAATCATGCCAGCCGCCAAAGTCAGGGAATTCCTGGACCTGCATCTGGTCCGTTACGTGAGCCTCCGGCACTCGCCGGCGTTCACTGCTGCCGAGGTCGCGCAATCGGCGCATGTGTCCGGTCGCGATTTCGCGAAGCCCGTCATCGTCGTGATCGAGGACGAGATGGTCATGGTCGTGTTGCCGGCGAGTCGTCGCGTGTTGCTGAACGATCTGCGTGAGATGCTCGATACGACGCACCTGCGCCTCGCGACGGAGGCCGAGTTCCGCGATCGCTTCCCGGATTGCGAACTCGGGGCCATGCCGCCGTTCGGCAATCTCTACGGGATGCGCGTCTACGTGAGCAGCCTGCTCGCGGAGGAGAAGGAGATCGCGTTCAATGCCGGTTCGCACACCGAGATCATCAAGATGAGTTACGCCGACTTTGACCGGTTGGTGAAACCCGTGGTGCTCGACTTCGTCACCACCTGAGCGGCATCGATGCGGGCCCGGCGCGTGGTGCACCGGCGGCGCTATGCGCTGGCCGGTGCGCTCGTCGCGTGGGGCCCGCGGAGCGGCGCGAGGGCGCGCTCGCAGGCTTCGTGCAGTTGATACGTGTGGTGCGCGGCGAATTTTTGCCCGAGCTGTGCA
This sequence comes from Candidatus Didemnitutus sp., assembly GCA_041906465.1. Classification (GTDB taxonomy): domain Bacteria; phylum Verrucomicrobiota; class Verrucomicrobiia; order Opitutales; family Opitutaceae; genus Didemnitutus. The sequence goes on from JAYRJE010000020.1 coordinate 76,003, forward strand.
GCGAGGTAGAGCCCGCATGCCATCACCGCCATCCAGCCGGTGACGTAGAACGCCCAGGGTTCCTGGTCGATGAACAGTTGCGCGCCGCCGTAGATCGCGGAGAGCGTTCCCAGCATGCCCGTGCCGATGTAGCCGTAGAGGAAGATCGACCACACCTCGATCTCCGGACCATAGGTGCCTTCGACCAGCGTGCCGCCCTCCGGCCATTCGTAGAGGCTGAGCATCACGCGGGGTGAATAGTAGCGTCGCGACGCCTCGGCGATGTGGATGCCGATGAATTCATGAAACGGGCGCAGCTCGAACGTGCCGGTGGACTCGGAGGCCAACGAAGCCAGAATGGCGCGGCGCGTCTCGTCGCGGGATGCGGGCAGAATCTCGGAAAAACGCGGACGGACACGAAACGAGCTCAGGGGCGCGGAGCGGTTCATGGGGCGTGGAGGGGTGCGCGGAAGAGAACCCAGCCGTGTGCGGAACGCACGCTGTAATTTCGGAGCCCGTGACACGGAGGACTGAGGACGGAAGACGGAGGACGGAGTCAACGAACGGAGGGCGGGGGAACTCTGCGGCGGCTTCTGCCTTGGCGACGCGCGCAAACTGCGGCAGTTAGCGCACCGTGCACATACGCCAAGCCGGAGGCAACCGATGAACCCTGATGAACGCGCGCCCGTCGGCGATGGGCCGATCCATGTGGTGATCACGCGGCGGGTGCGGCCCGGCTGCGAGGCACAGTATCAGGAGGCGTTGAGGAGGTTTTTTCAGAGTTCGTTCGCGCACGCGGGCGTGCTGGGCGCGAGCATGATCGTGCCCCCGCCGGGCTCGGGCTCGCGGGAGTTCGGCATCTTGCGGACGTTTGCGAGCGCGCGCGATCGCGACGCCTTCTATGCGTCGCGGCTGTTTCAGGAGTGGAACCAGACGGTGGCGCCGTTCGCCGAGGAGGATTGGACGTCGCGGCAACTGCATGGGATGGAGGCGTGGTTTCGCTCGCCGCAGAGCGCGCCGGCGCGCTGGAAGATGGCGCTGTTGACGTGGCTCGCGGTCTGGCCGGCGACGATCGTCGTGCGCGTGTGCCTGCATCCGCTGCTCGGTGCGACGCTGCCCGCGGTGCTGTTCACCGGTGTGGTGACGGCGGGCGTCGTGGCGACGCTGACGTGGCTGCTGATGCCGCTCTTCGTGCGCGCGGCGGCGCGCTGGCTGCAGCCGCCGGTGCATCCGAAGCTTGGCGAAGAGCGGCGTTATGGGCGGGAGTGACAGGCCGGAATTCGCGGCCGGTGCTCCGCGGACAGGACTCGCGCGCTGGGCGATGAATCCGGTCGGGCGTGCGGCGTTGCTGGGGTTCACCGGTGCGATCTGGCTGATCGCGCAGTTCGCGCTGTTCCCCGGCCACACGCTCAACGCGACGCGGTTCATCTACTACGATCAAGGCTCGTTCCTCTACGTGATCGATTGTCTGGAGCGCGGCGAGGTGCTCTATCGCGACGTCGCGTGGCAATACGGTCCGCTGGCGATGGCGTGGTTCGCCGCGTTCGCCTAGGTGCTCGGCAACTCGCCGGTGACGCTCGTTCTGGCGTTGGGCGCAGCGGTGATTTTCGCATGGGGCGTGATTGTGGAGCTCGCGGGTCGTGTGATCGGATTCGCGCGCGCGTGGCTCGGCGGCGTGCTGGTTCTGTTGCCGGTGATGACTCACCTGCTGTTGCGCGGATACAACAACGGCCCGCACTCGGCGGTGGAGGCAATGGTGCTTGCAGTGCTCGCGCTGCTGTTGGCGCGACCGGCGCGCGATTGGCCCGGGCGCTCGGCGTCGGCCTCGTGTTGGGCCTGCTGCAGATGGTCCGCTTCGGCCCGCATCTCGTGGCGGGTTTGGTGGCAGGCGTGCTGTGGATGGCGTCGATGGCGGGACGCAGTTGGCGCGAGCGCGTTGCGCAACTGGTCCTCATCGGTGCGGCCTATGCGATCGTGCTGGCGAGCTATGCGGGGTGGCTGGCGCTGCGATTGCCCGGCCCGGCGTTAATGGAGCAATTGTGGCCGAGCTTCATGACGGAGCATTATCGGCAGACGTTTACGAGTCGCTTGCCGGGCATCGAGGGCGTATGGGACGCGCTGGTGCGGTGGTTGCCTATGGTGGTAGCGTCGGGCGTGGCGCTGGCGGCTTTTTCGCGGCTGGTGCGAAGCACGGCGAGAGGCGAACCCAATGCCGCGGCAGCGGCGTTGCTTCTGTTTCCGCTGTATTTCCTCGTCGCGTGGGCAGTGCTCTTTCGATCCGGGTATCATGTGGCGGGGCATCTGTGGCTCATCGGGGCGGCGTTGCCGTTGGCGTGGGTGGGCGCGCCGCGAAGCGGGCGGGTGTTGGCGGTCGCTGCGGCGCTGGCGATTGCCGTGGGCAATGGCCGCGCCTGGACCGGTTATCTGCGCAATGAGCTAGCGTCCGAGGGCACGCTGGGGGTGCTGCCGAATGGGCAGCGCTTGTGGCTGGTTGGTCCGGAGCAGCGCATGTTCGGCACCTTGGCGCAGACTCTGGCTGAGCTGCCCCGGCCACAACGCGACCACCGCCGACCGCGCGTGGCAGTGATGGTCGCCGGCGGCGGAGTGTATTATTTCTTCGCGCTGCAGCGGCCCGAGGGGCGCCATTGGTGGTTTCTGCCGGCCTTCGTGCGTCCCGGAGAGGAAGCCGACGTGGGGCAGAGTCTGCAACGTTGCGACGCGTTTCTGCCGATGTGGTCTGGAAACAGCAGGATCTTCCGTCCGGATCCTCCCGCGGACGGCGTGGCCCTGTGGTTCCCGGTGTCGTCCGAGCATGTCGGCGACCTGCCGGAGCGGCTGCATTTCGAGCGCTGGATCCTCGGCGTGGGGGCGGTCTTCAGCGTGCAAGAGCGACCTTGAGCGGCGGGGGGCGGCGCGCGGGTGGGGGAAAATGGTCCGCCGGTTCGTTCAAGCCAGTTGACCAATTCGGTGGCCAAGCCCTAGCGACCGACATTCGTCACCGTTTAAGCTCCGCGAAGGGAGTGGGACTACTGAGGCGTGGTCGCAGCGGCATGTATCGGAATAGAATGCCTGAGGAGTTTCCTGAAAGAACCGGCGGACAGAAAGTCTATCGGCGCAAACGGCGCGCGGCTTGATGGGAAAAGGGCACCGGAATCAACACAGAGGGCACGGAGAGCGCGGAGGACGCATGGGCTCCTGCGGGCGCGTATTCCCGAACGTCTGGTGCGGGACTGCCTATTTCTCGCTGGTTAATCCGTTCCGTCGCAATTTCGCGATCAGACGACGCTCGTTCTTGCGCGTGAGTCCGTGCTCCCAAATCCGCACCACGCGCCAGACACGTGCGCGGAGTTCGCGATTCACGCGCCGGTCGCGCGCCTTGTTGCCGGAGAGTTTCGCGGCCCAGAATGCGGCGTTGTTCTTCGGCTGGGTGGCGTGCTTAGGCTGCCGCCAGCAAACAGCCGTAGCCATGGCTTGCGTAGAAGAAATGAAGGCGGCAGCAGTATTGCGGATGGTCGCCCCTAAGATGACGCCGTCAGTTTCGCGCGCTTGGTATCAAGCGTCGCTTGGCGATTTTTTGACACAGTCAGACAATGAAATTCTCGGAGAGCTGACGCGCCGATCCGAATTTGCGGTGGACGAGCTGCAACGGGGCGCATGGCTGGAACAGCTGTCCGTTCTGCGTGGAGCGGTTGCACAGCTGACGGGCGCGATCTTCCTCGAGTTTGGCATTCCGCGCATGGGAAGCCGCGTCGACGTGATGATGCTGATTGGTCCAGTCGTGTTCGTGCTGGAGTTCAAGGCGGGCCAATCTGATTTTAGCTGGACGGCAGTCGACCAAGTCTGGGATTACGCGTTGGATCTGAAAAATTTCCATGAAGCCAGTCACACTGCCGCAATTGTGCCCATATTGATAGCGCTGGGAGCCGCACAATCCGAAAGGACGGAGCTAGTCGCTTGCGAAGATCGGGTCTATCAGCCGCTGCGGATTGCTCCCATGGACCTGCGCCGGGTGATTGATGCGGCGGTTTCGACGATTGCAGGCACATCTTTGCATGCTGATGCGTGGTGCGCGGCGCCTTACAAGCCGACACCGACGATTATCGAGGCGGCTCGTGCACTGTATGCTGAGCATGGAGTGAAGGCGATTCGCTGTTTCGATGCGGGCAGACAGAATCTCGGGACAACGACGCGGCGGCTTGAAGAAATCATTTCGGACGCGCGCGCGAATCGGAAGAAGGTCATCGCGTTCGTCACGGGTGTGCCGGGTGCCGGGAAAACACTTGTGGGTTTAAACATCGCGACGCTCCACCGACGGTCCGATGAGCCAACCCACGCGGTGCTACTTTCCGGGAATGGCCCTTTGGTTGCGGTTCTGCGGGCGTCGCTGACTCGCGACGAGCGCGATCGAATGAAGCGTGAAGGCAAGCCACGTCGGAAGGGCAGTCAGCCGGTGAAGCAGTTTATTCAGAACGTGCACCATTTTCGTGATGAGGCGTTCAAGCACGATGGCCCGCCGGCCGACCACGTTGTCGTTTTCGATGAAGCTCAACGGGCGTGGAATCTCGCTAAGACGGCAGATTTCATGAAACGAAAAAAGGGGCGCCCGGAGTTCGAGTATTCGGAGCCCGAGTTTCTATTACGCTACGTGGATCGGCATCAGGACTGGGCTTCGGTTGTTTGCCTCGTGGGCGGGGGGCAGGAGATTCATACCGGTGAAGCGGGGATCGCGGCGTGGCTGGAAGCAGTGCATCGCTCGTTCCCGCATTGGGAAATGCACATCTCGGCGAAATTGTCCGACTCGGAATACGCGGCAGCGCAGGCGATCGAAAACGTAAGCGAAAGCGGCCGCGTTTGGTTCGACGATAGTCTCCATCTGGCGGTATTGACCGGCCTCAAGTTTTCGAGCCACCCCGGGTGTTAGTCCGGGATGTTGTTATGGGTTGATCTATCGGTTGTCGTTGAAGCTGTCCCGACGGAGGGAGGCCGTAGGCCGACCGGAGTCGGGACAGC
>JAYRJE010000030.1:0-1542 GCA_041906465.1 Candidatus Didemnitutus sp.
TTGGAAGCACACGCCGATATCGACGCAGTCAGACAAAAACTCTCGAAACAGTTATGTTACAAATCTTGCTCGGCGCTCCTGCTGTAGCGCCGCCGCCACGCTCACATATTTAGTTCGCAACATAATGCGCCCAGCAACCGAGCCACTCGACCTCGGGGCGCGTGCGCACGTAGGCGGCATAGGCCTCGTAGCCGTCCGACTGCAACAAGCCGCGGTAGTTTGCGCCGAGGAGCTTTTCGGCTTCGTCGTGCCGGCGCGACAGTCGCCACTCGAAGACGACATCGCCTCCGGGACGCACGAGCGCCCACAGCCAGCCGTCCGTGGTTTTCCCGTCGCGCTGGTCCGGATCGTTGCAGCGGAGCGGAGTTTCGTCGGCGATGACGTAGCCGGTGGCGAGCAAGTCGCGCTTCATCGCTTTGACCAACGGCTCGAGCTGCGCGGTGGCGGCGCCGACCCAGTCGCTCAAGTTCTGACGCGAGATCGGCGCCTAGCCGGACTTGGCGTTCGACCAGCGCGCGAGCATCTTCTCCTGGCGATAGAGCGGCAGGTGGTCGGCATACTTCGCCGTCAACGCCCACGCGATCAGGCCAGCCGAAGCGAAGCCGCCTTCGACGATCCGCTTCGGCGCCGGCGCCAACAGTGGCGCGCGGTTGCGGTCCAAGCGGTGCCGATACTTGGGGCGGACAATCTCGCGCTTGAACAGTTGCGGCGGAATCACGTCCACCTCGAACGTGCGTTCCTCGGCGATTCTTTCGTAGAGACTCGGATCGGCGCGCACGGCCTCGGGCTCGATGACGATCGTCTCCTTCCCCGGCAGATGCGCGAAGGATTCCGCGGGCAGCGTGCGCTTCGCCGCGGGAGAGGTCGTGCGCTCGTAACTGATCGTCGCGGTCTTCGGCGCCTCGGCGGATGCGGCGAGTTTTTCCAGTTCGCTTAGTTGCAGGAGCAATTGCGCGCGGTCCAGCTTCTCGCTCTTGCCCGCACCGAAGAGCTGCTTTTTGAGCCACTCGATCTGTGCCCGCAGCAACGCCACCTCCTGCTTCAGGAGCGCGACTTCGTCGAGCGGCGCGGCGGCGGCGGACATGCGCGCGTTGAGTGCAACTCGCGCGCCAAAAGTTCCGCGCGCGTTACATTATTTTTCGTCCCGCTCATACCACGGCTTCAACGTCGCCGTTTTCAGATCCACGCCGCCGATGATCAACGCCAGCGCCTCCGGCGTCAGCGCCAGCTTGCGCTTCGCCTCCGCCGGTTCCGGCCACGAGAAGCGTCCTTGTTCGAGCCGCTTCGCCAGCACCCACACGCCCGAGCCGTCCCAATACAACAGCTTCAGGCGCGTGCGCTCGCGATTCGTGAAGCAAAACACCGCGCCTTGCTTCGGATCCTCGCCCAACTGCGACTGCGCCGCACTCCACAATCCGTTATCCCGACCTGCCGATAACTCCGAGTCCAGAGGTGAGGCTTACGCAAAACTCCGAGTGGGTGGCGACCGTGGTCGCGTCAATCTTGTCGGGATTATCGAACGGCTTCGAGGAACGCCAGGAG
>JAYRJE010000028.1:0-10598 GCA_041906465.1 Candidatus Didemnitutus sp.
TTGGAAGCACACGCCGATATCGACGCAGTCAGACAAAAACTCTCGAAACAGTTATGTTACAAATCTTGCTCGGCGCTCCTGCTGTAGCGCCGCCGCCACGCTCACATATTTAGTTCGCAACATAATGCGCCCAGCATCCGGCCCACTCGACGTGCGGATGGCTGCGAACAAACGCGCCGTAGGCGGCGTATCCGTCCGTGTGCAAAACACCTCGGTAGTCGCCGAGCAGCCGCTCGGCCTCTTCGTGCCGACGAGACAATCGCCACTCGAAGACGACATCGCCTCCGGGGCGCGACAACGCCCACAGCCATCCCGTGGTAGTTTTCCCATCCCGCAGGTCCGGGTCGTTGCAGCGGATGGGAGTTTCATCGGCCTGGACGTAACCACTGGCCAGCAAGTCTTGCTTCATCACTTTGACCAGCGGCTCGAGCTGAGCGCTCGCCATCCCGACCCACTCGCTCAAGTTCTGCCGCGAGATCGGAGCGCCCCACCGCGCCAGCATCTTCTCTTGCCTGAACAGAGGCAGGTGGTCGCAAAATTTCGCGGTCAGCGCCCACGCGATCAATCCCGCCGACGCGAAGCCGCCACTGACCACGCGCTTCGGCGCCGGCGCCAACAACGGCGCCCGGCTCCGGTCCAGAAGATGCCGATACTTCGGGCGCACGATCTCGCGCTTGAACAGCTGCGGCGGCACCACATCCACCTCGAACGTGCGCTCTTCGCCGATCTGCTCGTAGAGCGCAGGGTCCGCTTTCACAGCCTCCGGCTCGATCACCACCGTCTCCTTCACCGGCAAGTGCGCGAAGGATTCCGCCGGCAGCGTGCGCTTCGGCGCTGGGCCGGCGGCGCGCTCGTAGGTGATCGTCTCGACCGGACGCTCGGCGGCCGCCGCAGCTTTTTCCAGCGCGTCGATCTGCAAGAGCAGTTGCGCGCGATCCAGCTTCTCGCTCTTGCCCGCACCGAAGAGTTGCTTTTTGAACCACTCGATCTGCGCGCGTAGCAACGCCACCTCCTGTTTCAGGAGCGCGACTTCGTCGAGCGGCGCGGCGGTGGTGGACATGCGCGCGTTGAGTGCAACTCGCGCGCCAAAAGTTCCGCGCGCGTTATATTATTTTTCGTCCCTCTCATACCACGGCTTCAACGTGGCGGTTTTCAAATCCACTCCGCCGACGATCAGCGCCAGCGCCTCCGGCGTCAGCGAGAGTTTGCGCTTCGCCTCGCTCGGCTCCGGCCAGGAGAACCGGCCGGTCTCGAGTCGCTTGGCGACGATCACCACTCCCGTGCCGTCCCAATACAGCAACTTCAGGCGCGTGCGCTCGCGATTCGTGAAGCAAAATACCGCGCCCTGCTTCGGCTCTTCGCCCAACTGCGACTGCGCGGCGAGCCACAGCCCGTCGTATTGTTTTCTCATGTCCACCGGCTCCACCGCCACGAAGATCCGGACCGAGTGCGGGAACGACAGCATCGCCGCTCAGCTCCGCAGCGCCCGCACCAGCGCGGCCAGTTCCTCGACCCCGCCTCCACGCACCACCGTGCCATCCGCCAATCGCACTTCGAGACCACTCGCACTGACGCTCGGCAACGGCAACGCCACCTCTGCAAACCTCACCGTCGAGGCACCGCTCACGCGCGGCGCGTGCTTCGCCCGCTGCAGCCAGTGGCAAAACGTCGTGTAACAGACACCCTCCCGCTCCGCGAACGCCACGGCCGTCAGGCCGCTCTCGCGAAACGCTGCCAACAGCTGCTCCCGCCGCTCCCGCGGCACGCGCCGGCGTCCGGCACGATCGCGCCTCTCACCATGGTGCACCAATTCCGTAGATACCGTATTTGCCACCCACCGACCTTATCACCTCGGAACTACCGTATCTACGAGGCACCCGAAGCGACGCTTACGTCTCATCCCATCGGAATACCTGCTTCGCGCAGGGTGGACGATTTCAGCTCTGGGCGCCAAGAGACGCGATGCAGCGTGGCGAGCGGCCCCACGAGTTTTTCCCATCGAGCGTGCGAACCGACAACGATGAGCGATTCCTTCGCGCGCGTCGCCGCAACATTGAGCAGATTCGCGGGTTCGCTCGCCCATTGGCGAGCACCGCTGGAACGACCGCCCAGCACGAGAATGACGCAATCCGCCTGCTTGCCCTGAAAGGTATGAACTGTGCCGATCGATTGATCGCGCCACGTCTGCGGAGTATGCCCGGCCACCTGGCGAATTTTATCCCGAGCTTCGCGAAACGGAGAGATGACGTAGAGGTGCTTCGGCTTTGTCCAGCGAAGCGAATTCAAGAGCCACTGCACCGCCGCCAAATCGTCGGGCACGAGCTGCGAATCGGTATGCTCGGGCCGCGCGACATCCAGCCAGAAACTACCGGCCGGCCGGACCACGGGCGGTGAGGGAGGCTTCGGTTTCTCGCCGCGCCCCAATACCATGCGATCTTCGTAAGAGAGTTGGTTGCTGATTGCGAAAATCGGGTTGGCGCACCGATTGTGCATAAAAAGCGGAAGCCCCACCCATAGCCGCCGTTCGGGATTCGCTTTTGCTGGCACGCGCGCCATACTGCCGAGAATGGTCATTCGGTCCGCCAGCATCTGCACCGAGCAGTCGTGCGCGTGGAGGCGGGCGTCCCGCACCGCGCAGGCCATGCGGAGTTTCTCGGTCATCGCTGGGGGCATGGGCACCACTGGTGGAAGCTGCAACGGATCGCCAACCACCACGCACCGACGGACCAAGCGCATGAGCCCGACCGCATACTGCGGTGGCGCTTGGCCGGCCTCGTCAATCATCGCCCAGCCCAGCGAACCGGGGGGCAGTCGGGAAAACAGCCGCGAAGCGGACGCAAACGTAGTGGACACCACCGGGATCAAGAAACTCAACGAAGACCACGCGTCGGCGATGAACGCGGCTTCGTTGTGTTCGATTTTTCCCTTCAGCACGTCGCAAACGAAACTCAGGTTCGTCCGGAGTTTGGGCCAGGATGCGAGAACGAACGCGCGGTGCAACCGGACTGCGGCGATGAACAATGTCATTCTCGCACGATGAATGCCTGTGCCCATGAGCGGCTTCATTTGCTGCCGCTTCTTTTCGTCGCCCTGCGAATACACGGACCAAATCGTGTCTGTGATTCCTAAGCTCGTCATCAGCACTTCTCGGCGCGCAGTGAGACCACGGCACTGGACGTTCTGCTCATGGATTTCCTGTTCGCATTGCTGTCGTTTCAACTCCGCCGCTTGGGCGGCTCTCTCGAGCATTTCCGCATGTTGCTTGGCTGCTTGAAGAGACGCTTTCGCGTGTTCGACTGCAGCCTCGGCGGCGGAGACCAATTCGCCGATCACGTGACCGGCGACGAAATCAGCATAGGTGCGCCTTGCCTGTTCCGCGCCGTCGCGAAGGGCGGCCTCCTCCTGTTCTAGCGCCAGAACGGAAGCCGCGCAGCGGCGACACGTCGCATCGGCGGAATCGATTTGCGCCTGCAGCGCCGTCATCCCGGTTCGCAAGGTATCGGAGCGTTGACGAAGGAAGCGCGCTCGAGCGTCGGCGGCACGGAATCGCTCTTCGGCCGCGCCAATCGAGCCAATCCATCCCTTCAGCCACCGCACGGCCGCATGCGGCCGTGACGCCCGCGCGGCATCCGCTTCTTGCTGCGCCGTATCGGTCTCGGCGGCCAATTTCTCAGCGCGTGCCACCCAATCCACAAGCTGCTTGCGCAGTTCTGAGCGCTTTGTCTCTGCGTCGCACTGCTGCCGCTGCATTCGGTCAAGCTCATCGCGACATCGCCGCCACACGGCGTATGATTTTGCCGCGCGACAACGAAAGTCAGCGTGAGCATGTTCGCGTTCCACTTGCTTCAAAATCGCTGCATATCGACTAAGCTCGGCGCGCGCGGCGTCGCACGTTGTCGTCAATTTCGTCAATTCCGGTTCGAGTTCCTGAAGACGGTTCCGGCATTTCACGCGTTCGCTCTCGATCGTTTCGAGACGCCGCAGTTGTTCCTGCACTGTGGTCACGTCGGCCAACGCCTGCCGAAAAACCTCTTGGGCGGTGGCAAATTCCGCTTCGAACCTAGGCTGGGCTTCTTCGAGGAGCGTGTTGACCTTCTGCTTCAAGACCTGCACCGCCGCCTTTTTTTCTGGGTCCACCGCGCGGAATTCGTTCGGATCGAGCGGGCGACCGACCGCCGCCGCCGCTCGCTGGAGCATGGCCCCAAGAAGTGGGCCCACGGCCCCCGCTTTCAGATGAGGGAAAATCGCGCTGGCCGCGATCTCGCGCCGCGCTTTGTTGCCGAGCGGTGCCGAAATTAGCCCCCAGCTCGGATTCACTTCTTGATCCGAATCCTCTGCACTCGCGGTCGCCGACGACCTGTTCGCCTGCAATATCGCGTCTGAGACTTCGGCGAAAAGATCGATGTCCGCAATTGTCCGCTGTTGCTGATCGGACCTCTCCTTGGGCGTCATCGCGTCCGTTTCCGTCGGATCGATACAAAAGTCGTCGATGTTCGGCAGCTCCCGCGTGATGTTTTCGACTGCGGCGTTATTCTGCGACGCAACGATCATCTCAAAACCACGCAATTGCGGTGAAACTGGATAAAAACGCCGGGGATAGGTTCCCTCCGCCTTGCCAAATGCCGCCGTCGCCTTCGTCAGCCCGGCTAATTTTTCCGCCCGCCGGACGAGAATTTCCGCGATCATGTCACGCAGGAGAGTCGTCTTGCCCGTGCCGGGCGGGCCATTGATCCCGATGATCTCTTCGCGTGAACGCTCCATCAATATCCGGTTACACGCGAGCTGCTGGGCGAAATACAGTTGCCGGGAAAACGGCTTCGGCCAAGTGCCTCGGGGTAACGAATTCACGTTGAAACTCGCATAGAGTTCGCTCCAACGTCGATGCGTCGCGACGGGGTCCAATGTCCGGGAGATATCCACATCGATCTTCTCCAAGCCGGTATTCATTTCGACGTATCGATCCAATGCTCCACCGAGCTTCCCCTTGGTCACGTCTTCGACCGCCCGACTCAGGTCGTCCACAAAGAACGAATTCAACAGCGGCGGATCGAAAGCGGCATTCGCGTCTGACCGGAACCGTGATTGAACCCGCGCCGGGAGGAGATCGCGGAACACTGGCGGCAGTGGTTGTTCCCGGGCAACCGCACAACGTTCGCTGAGCACGTCGAGCAAGCCGGCTTCGATTGCGGCAATTGCCTCGTGGGTAAGACGGAAGAATCCGTCGGCCGCGGGTTTCGTGCGCAATATGCCCTCGCGGCACACTTCGATCACTCGTTCGCGGAATGCTTCGAAGTCGCTCGCCCATGCCTCGGGCTTGCCGTCCGTCCTAATCCACTGCGCTAGGGCCCAGGGCCACCGCGCGACCTCGATGCTTTCGGGATCAAGCGCCGGCACCCCCGACTCGGTCCCCTCTGGTTTCTGGGTCTCGCCGCCATTGGTCACGCACAGCGCCAGCATCGGCACCTGCGCCCGAAAATCCTTGGGCAGCAACTCCAGTTCTTCCGGCCGATGTCGGAAAAGTTCTTCCACAATCTTCCGTTCAGCGACGATGCCCAAGAACACCGAATGTTGCCACGTTACGCTGCGGAACCGCTTCTTCGGATCACGCTCTTGTTGTCGCTGAATATAGGCGCAGCACGTCGCGTCTTCGTGTTCCGGCCACGGCAGCTTGTCGCGCAACGATCGGACACATTCGTCCGTGTCGAGGGCCGGGGCCGGTTGCCAGGCAAAGCATTCGAGCAGCTGCCAATATTTGAGGATCGAGGGCGGTCGGTCGCGCGCGGTCGCGCCCGGTTGATCGTTCGTGGCGGAGCACATGAACGGACTAAGGCTCAAAACGAACGTGTATCTTCACGTCACTGCTGGTCGCCGACAAGACGCCGAGCGTCGGGTCGCGCAGCACAAGGTAATATGACCCCGACCGCACCCGCAGCACTCGTCGATAGGCTTTCGTCTTCTCCGCCTCGAATCCGGTCACAAAATGAAAGGATTTCCCAGCCTTCACATTTTCCAGTTCGGCCGCAGGAACGAGCCAGACATTGAGGCCGTTGCCGTTGACGACGGTGAGTTCGACCGAGAGTGTCCCCGCATACGGCGTGGACACCGACAACCACGCCGTCGAGTTCGCGCGGAGGTTCTCGACCGAGTTGCGTAGTTCGATCGGCTGACGGGTAACGATTGCCGCGGCGGTGTTCGGGTGATCCGCCGCGATCATCGTCTCCACGTTGATCAGACTCACGAAATTGGGTTGGGAGGGAACTTCGCCACGCATCGTGCCTCCTTCGACGCACCACCTGTGCCAGACGTTCAAGCGATGGCGGAGTTTTTCAGCAGCCTGCTAACGCGACACAGTTGCGCAGGCAGTTCAAACACACCGACGGCGCGATCCCTTTTGCCCAGAAGTTTCTGTCCTCGGACACCCGCGGCCTACGGCTTGATGCACTCATCCAGTCTTGGCGGAAGGATTCGCCCGCGGTCCGCGCGACGGAATATCGCGTTTGCACGACGTGGACCGCGCCGACCGACGCAGATGACTTGGCGCTACTTGTTCCTGCCGAGGTTGCGGGCTCGTTTGGCGAATATCCTACTCGTCGGTTCCGCCTCGCAGTCGATCAAATCTGGCCGAAACGGCAGAAGCCCTTGTTTCCATGTCTGCGCAGCACGAGCCGGGCCGAATTTGTCGCCTTCGCGCGCAACTTCGTCCTAGAACTCGAATGCCCGTCCGCCTCGTTTGATTTGGGGCATCCGGGGACGCTGGAGCATCTCGTGGCGGATATCTTGGGCGCGCGTGTTGGTTTCGGACAATTTCCCAATGAACACCGGCCGCCGATGGTGGCTGCCGAAAAGCTTGTCCTAACGGCTACGCATGCGCGGATCGCCGGCGCCAGTGGATTGCCGATGCGGCTGACGCCGGCCGAGATCGCGAGTGAGGTAGGCCTGATCACCGACTACGGCCGCATCTCGCAGCAGTTTCCCTTCTGGGCTGGGATCTTCGTGCCTGTGCCTAATCTCCGCCGCAGGTTGTTGGAGCGCGTCGAGGCCGGCGGCATCACCGCTCTGGCCGGTAAGCCGGGTGCCGGTAAATCGTGGGAGCTTACGTCGCTCGCCAAGGCGCTTCGCCGGCGCGGAGATGTCGTGGCCTCGCACTATTGTTATCTGGAGCCCGGCGATCCTGCAGTGCAGCGGAGGATCACGCTCAATGTCTTTTATGGGAACCTGATCGCGGAAATCATCGACGCACTACCGACCCTGCGGGCCAAGAACATTGCTCGTTACGCGGCCGGTCCGAATGAACTCCAGGCGCTCCTTTCGGCCGCGGCCGAACTCAAACCGGCGCGCCGGCTGGTGGTGATCGTTGACGGACTGGATCACATTGCGCGGGTATTGCGGGACGCGCCCGGCGTCGCACCCGAAGACACCGCCATCGCGGCGGACCTGCTCGCGCTCAACCTGCCGCCGTCCGTCAGCGTCATTGTCGGCTCCCAGCCCGGTGACCACATCACGGCCTTGGCCAAGGCAGGCCAAGTGCTGACGGTGCCCGAATGGGACGAAGCCGCCGTGACCAACTTTCTGCGGCGTGTCCCCTTGGGAGAATTGCTGCACCAGCGGCGCCTCAAGCCGGAAGCGCTGGCCCGATTCAAGCGCGATCTCCGGAACCGTTCAGAGGGCAACGCGCTTTATTGCACCTACCTTTGCCGCGAAGTCGTCCAGCGGCTGAAAGATGATCCAGGTGCCGACGCCCTGACAACGCTGGCCCAACTGCCCCCGAGCGTAGGAGTGTTGGCCTCCTACTACGAGTTTCTCTTCGCGAGCCTCGATGCGGGCGGAGCGATGGTCGCCGACGCCATGGGCCTGATCGACTTTGGCGTTACCCCGGCGGAAATCGCCCAGATTTTTCCGACCTATCAGGCCGGCCTGCCGCACATACTGCACCAGCTCGCCCCCATCCTGCAGGAGACGCGCGGCCAAGGCGGCTTGCGAATCTACCACGAGAGTTTTCGGCGGCACATCCTCGACAGGGCCAACCAGCGCGGCGACCGCATCGGCGCAAAGCTGAAGGACGTCATCGCGTGGCTCGAGTCGCGCGGATTTATGGACGATTCCCGGGCCTACCGCTTCTTGTTGCCGAATTTGGTGCGGGCGGACCGGCAGGCCGACGTCATGGCCCGGATCGACATCAATTTCGTCGCGGCGAGCTGTGCGGCCGGGCACTCCGCCACGGCAATCGAGGCGAACCTCATGCTGTTTGCCAACCTCGCAGCACGCATCCCGGATTTCCCGATGCTAGTTCGCGCGATCGAGCTGTTCCGATCGTTAGGTGCGTGCATCGACAACCTGCATGACCAGTTCGAATATGGTTCGGCCTACGCCGCGATCTTCGGTGCGCCGCGTCTGGCGGAGCGCCTGACCTTCGACGGGACGGCCACCGTCAATCCGATGGAGGGCATCAAGCTCTGCTCCCTCTGTGAGGACGCGGGGACGGCGCCACCCTGGCACGCCTATCTCGATAAGGCGAGACAGGCTGAGAAGCTCGATGAAAATGTCCGCGCGTCGTCCGCTGTTTTTCACGGGCTGGTGCGCACGGGTAACGCTCCCCGACTGCGGCGCCGATTGGTGAAGTGGCTGCGCAAGCTGAGAAATCCCGTCCAAAGTTATCTGAAGGAGGTTCTTAGTCGGTGGCGGGAGTTCGCGGGACCGGAAGACCTGCTCAAGCTGCGGCGTGAAGCCAAATGTGGCGGCGAAATCGCAGTCGCGATTGAACTCGAATACGCCCGCTCTGCCACCGACCCAGCAAAACGGGTCGCTGCTGCCGCTCGCGCCGGCGCGACGACCCAGAGCGCAGTGGCCGCGCTCGAAGCCTTGCACTTGGGAGCCTCGCCGAGGGGCCTCCGGCGATTCATCACCAAGCTGGATGCCATCGACATCGGCGTCGGTGGGCGGCGCAGCGTCGACACCGAACGGCTCGCGTCTTGGGTCTCCGGCGTCCGAATTGCCGCGTATCTCAAGCCCGCGCTCCTCGACGCCGAACGGATTCGGATTCGTGGAGCCGGCTGGTATCGAGATTGGCTGGCCTTCGTCATTGATCTGGCGGAAATCGCGCGTCGCGCGCCCAAGGATCGTGAAGAAGCCGCCGAGGACGTGCTGCGGGCGCTCAAGCATTTGGCCCGGGATGTGCGCCCATTCGTCGGGGATCCACGGGCGTGCGATCTCTATGCCGGCCGCCTCTCCGTGTCTGAATCGGTTGAATCCGCGCTGCGGCTGCTGCGCACTCCGGCCCAGTGGCAAAAGGCCCTCGATTACCTTAAGGCAATCAGCTCTGGCACCACGACCTCCATCGACCGTTCGCCGGGCGGGCCGCTCACTCCCTCAGCTCTGTTCGAACTGGTGGCGCCCTTTGCGAAGCGCCCGGAGTTACGCGACCTGATCCGGCGGAGCATCGAACCATTGGTCGAAGCACAACACCGCGGCCACTACTTCGTGCAGGCGGCGTCGGACGAAATGACCTTCGCCGCGCTTCTGGCGACGATCGGCGACGAACCCGCCGCCAAGGCGCACTGGAATGATGCCTGTCTCAACCTTTGCGCCTACGGGATGCGAAAGGATACGACGATCTACGACATCCTCGAAAGCGTGACGGCGCTGGATCGCGCCGGCAAATCCGCGGTCGCGGATCGATTGGCTCGTTTGTTGCCGATGACCTACGCGGTCGTGTTACACACCGATGGGCGCGAGACCCGGCAGTGCATCGCCACTTGGTTCCGCCAGCTCACCGACTCCGATCCCGTGGCGGCGGCATGGCTACTCGGACGGTCCATCACCGACGACGGCGGCAGTTACGACTATCGGCCGGAGGAAGGGCTGGACTATTGGGTCGAACAGGCCGCGGATTTCTCGGCAGACTGGCGGCGCCGCTTGGAGATGATCGTCGAGGCCCCCGTGGACACCGCGTCGATCCGTTCGCGGCTGACGCGGCTGGAGCCGCTGTTCGCGACCGACCAGCCGGCGGCTGAGGCCGAACTTCAGCTGCTCGCCGCCGCGGTGCATGGCGACGCCCTGCGCCTGCCAGCAGAGGGCTATGCCCTGTTGCGGGAATTCGCGACGGCGCATGGCTGTGCGCTGCCGGCGGGCACGCCGGATGTCAGCTATCCCGAACGCAACGAGGATCATTTCCCCCGCGAGCCCGAGCCACCGTCCACGCCGGTGCCTTGGGATGAGCCGGCGTCTCCGCAGGCCATGATCCACCGGCTGCGTTCGGCGATGGATGACCGCCAGATCACCAATACCCAGCTCCGGGATTATTGTCTCCCGTGGTTTCGGAAATGGTCCGCCTCGAATCCGGCCGAGCTCGATGAAATCATCCTCTTCATGGCCCGCCTCGACCGCTTCGGAGAGCGGGCCGGGTTGCTGGCCGACCTGGGAACCGACTTGGACGCGCAAGGACGCAACGATCTGGCCGCGCGCGCTTTGACGCTCGCTGAAGCTGTTTCTCCAGTTCGTCGAGCAACAGCAAAACGTCACGGTCGAGCGACTCCAACTCGATCATCTCAATGCTACGTCCGTGGCCGCGTTCCTGCAGTATCTCGAACGCAATAGAGGCA
>JAYRJE010000021.1:0-71983 GCA_041906465.1 Candidatus Didemnitutus sp.
CGTGCTGCGCTTGATCGGTCAACTCTACCAACTCGAGCACGAATGGGACGAAGCGGAGGTCGGTGCTACTCGCGCCGCGCTCCGGCAGGAACACTTCGCGCGCCCACTGGCGCGGTTGCACCGGCTCGTCTCGGCGCTGCAAAAGCGTGTGTTGCCCAAATCCGGACTCGGCCAGGCCTGCACCTATTTGCTCGGGCACTGGCAGCCGCTCACCGCGCACCTGCGCCACAGCCACACCCGTCTCGACACCAACGCCGTCGAGAACGCCATCCGCCCGAGCAAGCTCGGCGCGAAGAACTGGCTCTTCGTCGGCCACCCCGACGCCGGCGATCGCGCCGCCGTCATCTACTCGCTGGTCGTCAGCTGCCAACGCCACGGTCACGACCCGCACGCTTATCTTCGCGACGTGCTCACCCGCCTGCCCGCGATGACCACCAAGGACGATCTGCGTCCGCTTCTACCCGCACACTGGAAACCGAGCACGACTGCGCTCGCATCAGAGTTACCGTAATTACGGCGTTCGCTCTCTCAGCTTCGGAGTTACCGTATTTACCTCCCCGTCAAGAGGCACTCCGGGCGACGCTTACTTCAATGAGGACGCTGTCGCGACTCGCTCCCAGCTTGGCGCTCTTATGGGGACCGAAAAATCTCCCGAACAGGAGAAAAATACCTCGAGGCTTCGGGAAATTGCCAAGGATTGCGAAGCGGTGGAGGCGAGGCTGCCCAGCATCGAGCAACTCATTTCTGACTCGAAGCGGCCGGCTTTGGCCGAGCGCATGCGGAACGAGGCTGAAAAGATGCTCAACCGGCTCGAGGATCTCAAAAACGAAAAGCGAATCCTCGAAGCGAAGCTCGCTCTTGCGAAGGAGCGAAGCGCAGACATGGAGATGGTGGCAGGAGCACTGGAACGCATGCCGCAAATTTTTGCCGTTCTGCCCCCTCAAGAGCGGAAAGAACTTCTCGAGACCCTCGTTCAGCGGGTGGTGGTTAAACCGTGGAACGGCGAAAAAACCGGTTTCTTGGATGGCGGACTCACAATTGCGCCCTGCCTTGGAACCAGACGCTATTTCGTTAAAATCACACTTTACGAAAGCACCTTACTATCAGCAACTTTTACCAATTCGGTCGATGGTTCGACCTTAAAGAAAATTGGCTGCCCGCAGCGACTGGGAGGGCGAACCTTCGACCTAATCGCCGTCCTCGCTTTTCCGGTCGGTAGGTCCAAATCCGCACCAAGCGTAGTATACCCAGTAGCAGCGATCACATCGCCATCCGGACGGGCGCCGCTAAATCAGGTAGAGGCAGGCGTTGAACTGGCCCATCGCTGGGCTGAGGGTCTGAAACGCGGCCGATGGAAGACTTTGGCGGACGTCGCCCAAGCCCACCGGGTCTCCGTGGCTCGGGTCAGCCAGTTGCTCCCTCTTGGACAAATTCCCGCCGAGGAACTCAGGCAGGTGGCGAGGAGTCTCCGGCGTCCCAGCCTACGCAAACTGATCGCTTGGGTGCGGTCCAGATGTTGAGCCCAGCCGCAAAGCCGCAGCTCATCAGATCAAACGGGGTAAGCCACGTCCCGCATCTGCGATTTCAGTCCTTAAAGGCCCATTTCCTACCGAACATTAGGCTAACCGATTGAAGGCTGGAGCAGCTCGTTCAATCTCTTTCCTGCGGCGAAGTTACTCAGGTCCGCGCCCGATTCGATCATCTCCTTCTGGAGTTGAGTTTCCACCGGGAAATCGACCCAGCCAAAAGAGAAGGACATCTCAGGATTCCCAGCTCCAACGCCAGCAAAAGCATCATTCAATCGCGTTTCCAAGAGCAGCAATTTATCCAGAGGGTATGCTGGGACGGTGTAGTATTCTCGTGGTGCAAGCACTTGAAGCTCGATTCGAAGTGCTTTGATCAACTTATCGGCGGAATTTGGAAGCCCGTGAAGATGGCGACGGTGCCAGAGGTAAACTAGCCCGTAACGAGTTAACTCACATGCCGCGTAAACTGGATTGTTGGTTCCCAAGATCGCTTTGAGTTCTACAAGGCGGAAATGACCGTCTCCCAGTCGGAGCGCCAAATCGATGGCTTTGGTCTCCAACTCCCCCGGAACAGCCGCCGAAGCATACCCGCTGCCCAGCGGAACTTGATTGAACCAGTCGCCGTGCGCAGGTTTAGCTATTGCCCGCTCAAGGCGATCCTCCGGCTTACGTCCAGGGGGCTCAGTTCTCCTCAGCCCCAAAGTTTTGCTCGGATTACTTACCTTGCGAATCTCAAGGGCAGTGCACCACTGCTCCAAAGGAGGCGAGCTGATGTCTCGAAGCGTTATGAGCCACTGGAGAAGCTGGGAAAACCTCCCGCTGTTGGATTGCGAATACGCGGACTCCAGAATCGAAAAATCCAGCCCCAGCCATTGAGAAATCTCAGAACGTAAGAGGTTCACAGGGAAAAATCGAAACACGCGCCATACCTTTTCTGTTTAGACACTTATGGTAGTAAAGTTCTCGCCGAAAAAAAGCGTTTTCTGAAAAATACGTCTTAGTAGGGATGCGACTACGAATTCGCCGGTCTTTCGAGGCCCATAAAGAACCTGCCCGATATTCGAAACGGCAACCTAAGGCCTACGCGGTGGTCTTTTCGATCAGTTGCCGAAAGACGCTCTGCTATGATCCTACTTTCGAGAGGTGGGAGTGGCAAAAGCTGCCTCCACGCGCGAGGATGTCCAGCATCGCGATGGCCCGCGTTGTGCGGGCGCGACTGATTAAATGGAAGCAATGCTCACCAAGGCAGGCCCGGAACTATCAAGTGATTCCATTCACAAAAAAGGGATGCTGGGCCGAGGCCCTTAAGAATGTCCGCTCCTGTCACGGCGGAGAGTATCGGCCACAGAGGATTCAATGGCTTGACGATTACGCCTCCGAAAACTTCCGTTCCGGCTGTCCGGCGCGAACTAAAACACAAGCGCCATAGGTTAAGTTTCCGAGTCCATGGAAATCATAGTCCACCGTGGAGCGCACCAGATTGGCGGAAGCTGCATTGAGGTCCGCACCACAAAAACGAGAGTCGTTTTTGATGCTGGGCTACCCTTAGAAGGACAAGCAGGAGACCCCGGGCGTCGTCTTGAGGTGCCGGGCCTTTTTCGGCGACAGGGTGGCCCCGTCGACGCACTCTTTCTCAGTCATGCTCACATTGACCACTCCGGCCTGATACCCCATGCACGTAGCGACGTTCCAATATGGACCAGCGAGGGCACCTCGAAAATCCTACTGGCCGGTCACCTGTTTGCGCGACAGCCTAGGCTGCCGCGACGCACAAATCTCTTTGAGCCAAATGTCCCTGTGCAGATTGGCGATATCGCTGTCACAGCATACCCAGTGGACCATTCGGTTTTCGATTCGATGGCCTTCCTCATCGAAGGCGATGATAAGCGTGTGCTCTACACAGGCGACTTACGCTTCCACGGCAGGAAGCCGTGGATGGCTGCGAAATTGGTCAGTGAGGTGCGTAGGCGCCCGATCAACGCTCTCATAATCGAAGGGACTCGCCTAGGGGCTCGAGGCGGCGAACCGAATAGCAGTGAACAAGACATTTGCGTGCAGCTTGAAGCCGACTTCCGAAAAGCACCTCGGATCGTGCTGGGAATGTATTCGCCGCTGAATCTTGATCGATTCGTCAGCTATTTTAAGGCTGCATGTGCGTCGGGCCGGACCTTAGTTATCGATCCCTATCAAGCGTTCGTGCTCCACCTTGTCGGAAGTCAGACGAAGGTCCCGAGTGCCCCCAGAAAGAATCTGCGGCTGTTACTGCCACCACGATTCCAAGAAAGCAGAGCGGCTCGCTTACTGAGAAATTCAGCGTGGGAGAGTGCCGAGAAAAGCTTTCCAATCAGCGTAGAGGATATTGCTAAGGCTCCCTCACGGTATGTCGTTCTTTTTCGCGCTTCTATGCAGCGTTGGCTATGGAGCGACCGCATTCCAGACCAAGCGACGTGCATCTTCTCCTATTGGCCCGGCTACCTTCAAGAAAAACGGATGCAGGACTTACGAGCCGCGATATTGCGAGAGAACGGAGTGCTCCTCGAGCGACACGCTAGCGGTCACGCGCATCCAACCCATCTGAAGTCGTTCGTCAGATATCTCCTTCCCAATCTCTTGGTTCCAGTGCACACGAAGGCTCCCCACGAGTGGCAAAAACTCTATCCTCGCACAGTGCTTGTGCAGGATGGTGAGAAGTTTCTCCTCTGACCTTCCTGCTTGGAATTCACAGGCCATTCCTGAGTCTGAAGCTACCCTTTTCGAGCGGCCATCAGGCGATTTTTCTCTTTCTGGAACTATTCCGGCTTCGCGTCTCAGTCGCTCCTTAGCCATCCCTTTTCTTGCCTACCATTTGGGCGACGGGGTTCGCTCCCTCGCTAGAATGGCTGCCCGGGCTGGGATCGAACCAGCGACCAAGTGATTAACAGTCACCTGCTCTGCCACTGAGCTACCGGGCAACGTGGCTCCTTCTTGCGAAGGAACGGCCAAAAAGGGGTCCGGCTTTGGCGTTGTCAACACTCCACTTCGCGGCGGACGCGTCATGTCTCGAAAAACAAAAAGCGCGCCCGCCGGCGCGCTTGTTAATTGAATCGGTCACAATGGCGCTTCTCGCGCCGCCCCGGCCGCTTACTTGCCGAAGTAACCTTCGTCGAACGTCGGCTTCGCGTCGTCGACCAGCTTCTTCGTCTCGGCCTGCAACTTGGCCGTGCGCTCGGCGCGGTCGAGTTGGACCTTGGCCTCTTCGAACGGCGTCACGACGCGCTCATCGACCTTGATGAAATGGTAGCCGTATTGCGTGCGGATCACCGGGCTGAGCTTGCCGATCTCCGTGGTGAACGCGGCTTCCTCGAACTCGGGCACCATCTGGCCGCGGCCGAATTCGCCGAGGTAACCGCCGGTCGCACCCGAGCCGGTGTCATCGGACTCCGTTTTCGCCAGCTCCTCGAACTTCGCGGCGCCGGTCTCGACCTTCGTGCGCAGCTCTTCGGCCTTCGCCTTGGCCTGCTCCTCGGTCAGCTCCGGCTTGCCGGGCTGCGCGGCGGGGCTGCCCTTGAACGCGATCAAAATGTGCCGCGCCTTCGCCTTCTCGAACTCACCTTTGCGCGCATCGTAGGTCTTCTTCAGCTCTTCGTCGGAAACCTGCACAGTGTCCTGCATCTTCTTCAACTGCGCGCCAGCGATGATCTGGTCGCGCACGGCGTTCACCTGCGCAACGACCTCCGGATCCTTGTCGAGACCAGCTTTCAGCCCAGCCGCGGAGAGCAGCTTCATACGGAGAAAGTCCTCGGCGAACTGCTTCTTGCCGGGCCCGAGCGCGTATTCCTGATACTGTTGCGGCAGGCCCTTCACGGCCTCCTCGAACTCCGCGCGCGTGACGGAAATGCCACTCGCAGAAATCACCACCGCACTCGGTGCGACGACCGGAGCGGCGGGCGCCGGCTCAGCGGCCGGAGCGGGCGTAGCGTTGTTCTGGGCGAAAGCCGAGCCCGCGAGGAGCGCGGCGGCGGAAGCAAGCAGAGCGAATTTCTTCATGGAAAACGCCGGACGCTGCACGGATGCGCGGCCGGCGTCGAGCGCAGACATGCCGCCCCGCCAGCGGGTTCCCGCACCTCACCATCGTTCTCTTCGGGATTACGAGCGGGCGGCCGAAGCAGGCGGCCCGCGCGACAGCGTGGGCGGCTCGCGCGCCGTTGCCGCGCCCCGGAAAATCAGAATTCCGCCACCGGCTCTCCCCCCTCGCGCCACACCGCCATGTTCAACACGAGGAAATTCCAATTCTGAAAGCCCCGGTTGAGCACCGGCTCGCCGCTGTCGGGCAGGTAATACTCATGCAGCGCCCCGAACCGCTCAAAATCCCGCGCGAAGAGCCGGATCGTCTTGTCGGCCAGCTCGCGTGCCTCCGCCTCGAAGCCGTATTTCACGAGGCCGCGAAAAACCAAATAGTTCGACACGCCCCAGATCGGCCCGGTCCACAGCGACGGATTCCCTGATGCGCGGACGTTATACATCTTCTCCAGTTTCGAGAGCGTGCGCACACCGTAGGGCGCGTTGAACGTCCGCGGGTCGCGGTAACGTTCCACGACGCGCTTCGCCTGCTCCGGCGTCGCGATTTCCGCCCACAGCGCGAGAAAGCCGGACCACACGTCGATGCGCTGGATGAGACAATCGTAGTCGCGCGGGTAGCCGGAATGCAGCCGCAGCTTCGGGTCGGCGGAGAACGGCCGGCCCTCATACGGCCGCAGGTTCAAATCGACGCTGTAGAAAAAGCCGTCGCGCTCGTCCCAGCAGTGTTTCTGCACCGCGGCCTTCAGCTCATCAGCGTCGCGCTGGTATTGCACCGCGATTTCCCCCTGTCCGAGTCGCTCGCAGAGGTAGGCCAGCGCCAGGAGTTCGCGATACATGAGGCAATTCAGGAAAATCGAGCCGGAGCTCTTCGGCGGCCGCATGAACGTCGCGGGATCGTTGTCGACGCCGATCGCGGTGTCGTCGTTCCAGAAATACAGACCGGTCGCCGCGTGTCGTTGGTGCGCCTTGTAGCGGCTCACGAACGCCTGCAGCGGAAACAGCCCTTCGCGCAACCACTCCGCATCGCCGCCGTTCAGCCGCGTGATGAACGCCGCGTGCTGCGCGAGGCAGGGCTTGTGCATGTTCGTCGCGTAGGTGTCGCCCGCCTGCGCCTTCAGCTCCTTGCGCGAACCATTCTTGCGCCCGATGAGGAACGGCACCCAGCCGTCGTAGCCGCCGTAGTGGAGGAAGTTCAGCACGCAGCCCTGCTCGTGCTTCAACACCTTCGCCCTTTCCTCGGGCGTGGATTTCTCCGCGAGCACTTGCCGCAACGCCACGTCGCTCAGCCACGAATCCCAATCCCACAAGATGTCGCCATACTGCGCGCTGCCGGGCGTGAGAAACGGGTATTTGAACGCGCCGCCCTCGTCGCGCAACATGCCACTCCAATCGCGTTGCACGTGCTCGCGGATCACCGCGATCTCGCGCGCCGGCACGGCTTCATCCGCGCCAGCCAACGTCGCACTCGCCACTACTCCCGCCAGCAACGGAAAGAAAAATCTCGGGGTCATGCGCTTCCTCTACGGAGCGACCACTCCACTGGCAAAGCATTCCCCTGTCAGCACCGCCGGTGCCTCGAAAGGCGGGGCGAGTTCTCCGAACGAGCCACGCGCGCGGACCGCATGAGTGCCGCGCCGCGTGCGCGCGTGACGGCTCGTCGGGGACGACTCGCCCCCCCCTCGCACCTCACGCCACCAGCGGCTCGCCCTCGTTCTCGATCAAACCGGCAGTCTGCCAACGCACGCGTTCCGCGTGACAGCCACCGCGCCGCACCAACCCGCGATGCGGCCCCACCTCATCGATGCGCCCGTCCTTGAGCACGATGATGCGATCGGCGTTCACGACGGTGGTGAGCCGATGCGCGATCACGAACGTCGTGCGCCTCGCCAGCAGCCGCTCCAGCGCCTCCTGCACCAACCCCTCCGACTCGGCGTCGAGCGACGCCGTCGCCTCGTCCAGGATCACGATACGCGGATCTTTGATGAGCGCGCGCGATCGTGATGCGCTGCCGTTCGCCGACCGACAGCAACGCGCCGCGTTCGCCGGCCGGCGTCTGGCAACCTTGCGGCAGTCGCATGATGAACTCGTGCGCGCGCCGCGCGCGCGGCCGCCTCCACCTCGGCTGCCGTCGCGTGCGGTTTGCCGTAAACAAGGTTGTTGTGGAGCGTGTCGTTGAAAAGCAGCGGATCCTGCAACACCACACCGATGTGCCGGCGCACGGAGATCAGCTTGAACCGCCACACGCCGCCGAAAATCCACTATTGAGCCGCACGCCCCGCACCACGCCGTCGTTCGCCGCCGCCACATCGGAGCGGAAACGTTTCCGCTCCGCGTCCTCCATCGCGAAGCTCCGCACGGTCACGACGCCCGAAAGCACTTCATTGAACCGCGAATAGATCCTCGCCCAGCGCTCCATCAACGTCGACCCGCGCCGCATCTGCTCGGGCGTCGCGAGGGCCGCGGCAATCGCCGGCGGCGGCGTGAACAACCGCACGATCACCGCACGCCGCCAGTCCATCGTCACCACCACGAACACCGCCATCGCGAGATAAAGCAGCGCCGGAAACGTGCTGAACCGCAGCGCGGCAGCGTCCCGATCAATCCGCGGATGCCGCGATCGAGTTTCGTCAAGAAGCGCCGACGCCCTCGCTGCGCTGAATGCGCAACGGCATGCGGTGCAACTTGTCCACCGTGCCTTCGAGCAGCACGACGTGGATCCCCAGCCGTCTCGCACGCCTTCCCGGCTCTCCGCGCAATCTGGCGTAATACGCCATAATCCAGAGACGGCATCTGATCCCCTCAATTATGGCGTATTACGCCAGGAATTTTTGGCAGCACCGCCCGCGACGCCGCGCACGGGGGAGGACGGCATGCGCGCGGGAAATTTTGCGGCCGCGTGGGCGATCTCGGATGCGGTGTTGCAGGAACGCGCGGGCCGGCCGTGTCACGAATGACCGCACCATCGGCAATACGCCTGGGACGGACGGCCGATTGCCGGACAACGCGTGCTGGTGCGCTGCTACCGCGGACTCGGCGACGCCGCGATGTTCATCCGCTACGCGCCTCTGCTGAAAGCGATCGCCGGCGAGGTCATCGTTTGGGCCCAGCCCGCGGTCCTGCCGCTGTTGCGCACGGCCCGCGGGATCGATCGCCTCCTGCCGTTGCACGACGGCACGCCGGAGCGCGACGACGACCTCGAGGTGATGGAACTGCCGCACGCCTTCCGGGCACGACCGCGACGCTGCTGCGGTCAGTTCCGTATTTCGATGTGCCGCCGGCGCGTTTACCGTCAGGCAAACAACTACGCGTCGGACTGGCGTGGGCGGCTGGCGAATGAGACCGGCGCCGAAACATCCCGATCAGGCAAATTACGCCCCTCGCTGCGGTGTCCGGCATCGGACTCCATCTGCTCCAGCGGGGACGGGCGCCAGGCGAATGGCACGAACCGCCTGCGACACGCAGCGGAAGCGATGACGTGCTCGCAACCGCCGCACTGATGCGCGCGTTCGACCTGGTGGTGTCGGTCGACAGCTTCCCGGCGCACCTCGCCGGAGCCCTGGGCGTGCCGACGTGGACGCTGCTTCGCACGCCGTCGGATCGGCGATGGGGAGGCGGACGCGACGGCGCCGTGGTATCCGACCATGCGGCTGTTCCGCCAGGCGCGCGCCGGCACTGGGAATCAGTTATCTTCCCGCTGACGGTGGCGCTGATCGCGCGAGCGCTCGATCGGCCAGATAGTCGTTGATTGCGATCGCAGCTTCGGCGCCCTCCGCCGCGGCCATGATGGCTAGGTGCACGCCGCCGCGAACGTTGCCCGCGACGAACAGACCGGGCACGTCGGTCGCGCCGTAGCCCTGGCAGAGGACGCTGCCGCCGGCATCGAGCTGGCAGCCGAGCTTTTCCGGCAGCGTGGAGCGCTGCACGCATTCGGAACAGAAAAACAACGCGTCACACGCGAGCGGCGCGCGACCTTCGAAGATGACGCGCTCGAGCCGGCCCTCGCCTTCCGCGGCGACCACGCGGTGCGCGATGATTTCGCTGCCGCTTGCCGCGAGTTGTCCGTCGAGTGCGCTCGACCACGCCGGCGGCGCGCCGGCACAAACGGTGAGACTGCTCGTCCAGGTGAGCAGCGTCAACGCGAGCGACGCCGCGTGGTCATCGTTGCCAAGCACCACGATGTGCGAGTCGCGATTCTCCCAGCCATCACAATACGGGCAGTGATAGATGCCGCGGCCGTAGAACTCGGCGAAGCCGCGCAGATCGGGCAGCAAGTCCTCGCGTCCGGTCGCCGCCAGGAGAACGTGAGCGCGTTCATGCTCGCCGGTGGCGAGCACCACCTCGAAGCCGCCTTCGGGCCGCAGCGCGGCGCCGACCACGACGCCGTCGCGCATTTCCACACTCGGATAGTCCGCGAGCTCGCGTCGGCCGATCGCCCGGAGCTCGAGCGGTGGCGTGCCATCGCGACCGAGATAGCCGTGGAGGAGTTTCGCGGCGGCGTTGCGCGGCTTGCCGGAATCGAGGGCGAGCACGTTGCGCCGGCTGCGTCCAAGGATGAGCGCCGCATTGAGGCCGGCCGGGCCAGTGCCGATGATGAGGGCGTCACGCATGCAAGTCGTAGTAGCCGAGGTAAGTCGGCGGGAACGTTGCGCATCGTGAGCACCCAGCCGACTCACGTCGGCTGCTACAAAACCCACGCATGGCGCGGCTCACGCCTTCCTCCGCTCGTCCTGTTCCCACTCGATGACGACGGTGGGGCCGAGCGGGTAACGGCCGCAGTTTGAGCCGTAGATAGTGAGCCCGCCCGGACACGGGGCGCCCGCCGGGACGACGCACCGGAAATCGAGACAGCCATCGCGCGCCACGACTTCGGCGAGGCGCTTCAGAAAATCGTCCTCGATCACGAGGTTCACGAGGTAGCCGTGCGCGCCGAGGGGATTGTGCAGAAACGTCAGCGCGCCGCGCGCATCGTGCGGGTGATTGGGCAACTGCGCGCGGTGCACGGGAAGACCGTTGAGATTGAGTTCGAACGTCGTCGGATGTGCGAAGTCTCCTCTGCGCGGCGCGATCACCCGCAGAGCGATGTGTTTGGCCAACTGCCACGACGTGTGCCTGCGCACCGCCACGACACACTGCCTCGAAATGGGCGGCGAGCATACGAAACCCGATCACTTCAAGCTCATGCTCGACTGCGCGCAGATCTGCCACGTAGCGGCGGATTTCATGCTCCGCGGTTCGCCGCGTCATACCGAAATTTGCGCGGCCTGTGCCCGGATCTGCGAAACCTGCGCCGACGATTGCGAACGCATCGGCGACATGGGCGATTGCGTCGAAGCCTGCCGCGCGTGCGCCGAGAGCTGCCGCGAAATGTCCGCGGTCCACCCGTAACTCGCCATCCTCTCCCGCCATGCGACTCCGCTACCTTGCCCGCGGAACGGCCCCCTCCACCGCTTCGCGCTCGCACCCCCGGTGCAGTGAAGGTCATTGCGATCGACAACGTGCCCGCGCGCCTCCGCCTCGCTGAGCAAGCCGGCGCGATCACGATCCAGGATGGCGACGACGTGCTCGAGCACCTCAAGGCGCTGACCGGAGGGCGCGGTCCCGATTGCTGCACCGACACCGTCGGTCTCAAGGCGCACGGCTCCGGCTGCGCGCGGCGGTCACGCAGCAAAGTCGTGCTCGATCCCGCCGCATGAACGCGAACGCTCCGCTTTTGAACCGCCCCCCCCCTCGAAACCGCCGAGGTGCGAGCGCGCGACGGGGTCGTCGGACGCGATCCGCCGCCCGCGGCGTGCGGTGTTCGAGCTGATCGCAGAAAATTTGAAGGGCTTTCAGCCGGCACGGTGTTATGGAGTCGAGCGCCGGCCGCGCTTTCTCCCATGGCCTCTGCCCCTCCTGACCCTCTCGATCCCTTGCTCGACCGCTGGGGCGAACCGCCCGCGTTCCGCCCGCTCGCCGCTGATTTGCGCGCGCGCCTGGCTCCCGCCCCCGTCGGGGAGACGATTTTCCTTCGTCCCGCGTTCGCCGCCGTTTTCATCGCGGCCTGCGTGCTGCTGGGGCTGTTTCTCGCCGAAGTGCGGGTCTCGCGCCTCCATCAGGATCGTGATGCCCAACTGCTCGACAGCTACCGCCGGCTCATCGATCCGCTGCTCACGGCCGTTCCGCCCTCCGCCGACGCCAAACCGGAGCGCCACACATGAAAACTTCCCTCTGGATCGTGCTCGTCGGACTGCTGGCCGGCATCGCCGCCCACGTCGGCTGGTATCACTGGCGCCTCCCGCCTGCCGCCAGCAACGACATCGTCGCGTGGATGAAGTCGGACCTCGAACTGAGCGACGCACAACTCGCGCGCATCCGCGAACTGCACGACCGCACCGGCCCCCAGCTGCGTGAGTTCGCGGCCGAAGCCGCCCGC
The DNA here is from genome assembly GCA_041906465.1 of Candidatus Didemnitutus sp. Classification (GTDB taxonomy): domain Bacteria; phylum Verrucomicrobiota; class Verrucomicrobiia; order Opitutales; family Opitutaceae; genus Didemnitutus. Next base: position 11,998 of record JAYRJE010000021.1, read on the forward strand.
ATGCGCGCGGAGTTCGAGACTTTTGAGCGCGTGCGCCGCACCGAGGGTCGGGTCGATTTCCTGGCCTTTGCCCGCTGTCTTGAGACGTGGCGCCGCATCGACCGCGATTGGTCCGATGTCACCCGCGAACTCGTCGCCGCCACCGCGGACGAACTCACGCCCGACCAACGTGCGCGTTACCTGACGCGCCTGACCCCGGCTCCGACGCGCTCCGTCAACTAGCGCCCGCTCGCGTGCCTGCCGACCTCGCCGCCGATCGCGCCGACCTGCAAGCCCTCCAAACGGGCGACGGCGCGGCGTTCGACCGCCTCGTCGCACGCTGGGAGCAACCGCTGTTCGCCTATGCGTGGCGCATGCTGCGCAATGCCGACGACGCACGCGAGGTGGCGCTCGAAACCTTCATCCGGCTGCACGACAGCCGGGCCAGGCTGCGCGCCGACACGAATCTCTCGGCCTGGCTCTACACCACCCTGACGAATCTCTGCCGCAACCGCCACCGCTGGTGGCGCCGGCATCCGAGCGTGAGCCTCGATGCCTTGCCGGGCGACGAAGGGTCAGCCGCGCTCGACGACGGCCGCGCCGCGCCCGACGCCACCGCCGAGCACCGGGAAACGCTCGATGCACTCGACGCCGCCATCGCCGCGCTGCCGGCTGATCTGCGCACCACCCTGCTCCTGCATCATTTCGAACAGCTCTCCTACCGGGAGATCGCCGGCATTGTCGGGTGCAGCGAACGGGGCGTGGAAACGCGGCTCTATCGCGCCCGCCAGGCTTTGCGCGAGGCGCTCAGTGCCATCGGCCCTTTTGCCGTGGCACGCTGAGCCGGACTCCTGCCGCTGGACGCAATTCCCGGCTGACGTGATCCCAACCATTGGGTGATCGCCACTGTCCCACCGGCCACGGGCCTCGGAAGGGACGCCGACGCCCACCGATGGCGTGATGCCGGCCAGACGCCTGGATTTGCACGTCTGCGACGCGCGGCGAGAAACCGGATCATCATGCCGTAAATCGCGCCGAGGGCCGAGCCGTTACCCTGCTCCGCGACATGCACGCGCGAAAAGGGCCGGTCGTCCGACCGGCCCTCACCCCTGACAGAGCAACCAAAGTCTTCCCTTACGGATGAAAATTGAACTCCTGGCTGGCGAAGGCGAGCACGGGGCGGCCACCGCGCATCGGCGGGGAGAATTGCCATTCGCGCACGGCGGCGACGGCCACGGCGGCGAGCTCCTGCGGCGCATCGGACTGCGCGAGCGGCACGCGGACTTTGCCATTCTCATCGATGTAGAAATCCACGCGCACCGTGCCGCGATTGCGTTGCGCCAGTTCCGGCGAATAGGAGGGCGTGACCGTCTTCTGCGGCACGGGAATCGCATCGAGTTCCTGCAGCGTGTAGGTGCGGTAGTCCCACTGGGTGCCGAGGACGCTATCGATGCGGTTGCGCAGGTAGGTGCCGTTGTCCATCGTGATCACGACGCCGATCGCCTCGATGGTGAAGGTGAGTTTGGTCTGCGCCGCGACCGGCACACCATGCAGTTTGGCCGGGTCGAACTTCCAGAGCGGCAACGCCTCGCGCACCACGCGGGCAAACGACCGATGCGTGTGCGCGGTAATCAGCACATCCTCGACCTTGCCTTGTGCGTCGACATCGACGACGCACGCCACCACGCCTTTGGAGATGCCCAGGAGGGTCACCTCCGAGGGAAACACAGGATCGACGCGCTCGATGAGACGCAGGCTGTCGACCGCGGGGTCAGGTATGGGCGCAGCGGCGAGCAGCGCGACGCACAACGGGAAAAGAAGGTAGCGGAGCGTTTTCATGGGGAAGTGAATTCAACTCCCATAACACCGGACTGCGCCGAAACCCTTCAACAGACCACGGCGCGGCAGGCTCGGCGTCCGTGGCGGTGGCGCCCCACCGGCGCATGGCAACGCAACGTGACGACGTCCGCGGCAGAATAACGTCAATTGCGCCGCGATTGTGTCGATAAAGGGGGCATGTCCTCGGCTTACCCCAACCTCCGTCACGCCCAATATGCCAGCGCGCTGGGCGTCGTCGGACCGCGTCGTGACTCGCGCTGGGGGAAGTTCTTGTTTTCACCGCCCGAACTGGTGAATCCGAACGCGATCTTCGATCCGCAGCCGTTCCGCACGCAGCCACCGACGCCCACGCTGAAGCGCTCACGGCACTGAGCGACGCGACGGGGAGACCTCCGGCTCTCCATCTAACTCGCCGCCTCGACGGGCCTCACCTCGCGTGAGGCCTTTTTCGTGGCATGCCGCTCGCATGCCGCAGGCAGGTCGAAACAAAGATGCCGGGCCGGGCCGCTGGGCGCGGAGTGAACCTGATCCGACGGGGCCAGCGGTCCCGCTCTGCCGCACGCATCGTGTTCTCAATCCCCCGGTGGCCGCGGCGCACTGGGACGGTTCGCCCCACCCTGCGTGCTTTCGAAAGCAGAAACCCGTTCGACGCGGCCCGACGGAAAACAAAAAAGCGGAGACGTTGCCGTCTCCGCTCTGCAGCAGTCAGATATCGATCACTGATCGATAAAGTGGGCTTCGGAGGGCTCCGCGGCGGCCTTCGTGCTGCCGGAAGACAGGCGCGGGCTGACGATCGCCGGAGACGCCGCGGGAGCAGGCGTCGCCGGTTTGGCGTGGGTGCGTGCGTGCGCACGGGCGGCGGGTTTGGCGTGGACCGCGGCGGCGGGACGGGCGGCGGCTTGCTCCGCGACACCGTGCACCATGCGCATGAGTTCCTCGACGGCTGCGCGGACCTGGGCGGACTGGCCCTGCAGCTCCTCGGCGGAGGTGGCGGATTGCTGCGCGAGCGCGGCATTGGCCTGCGTGATTTGATCCATGCCGGCGACGGCGTGGTTCAGCTGGCCGATGCCTTCGCTCTGCTCGTGCGAAGCCTGGGCAATCGATCCCACCATCTCGTCGAGCTGACGGATTTTTTGGACAATCGAGTCGAGGCTCGCGGCCACCTGGCTGCTGATCTGCGCGCCCTGCTCGCTCTTGGCGGAGGCGTCGGCGATCTTGGCGGCGGTCTCCTTCGCGGCCTGCGCGGAGCGCTGCGCGAGGTTGCGGACTTCCTCGGCGACGACGGCGAAGCCTGCACCGGCTTCGCCGGCGCGCGCGGCCTCGACGGCAGCGTTGAGGGCGAGAATGTTCGTCTGGAAGGCGATCTCGTCGATCGTCTTGATGATCTTGGAAATTTCGGTGGAGGACGACTGGATGGCGCCCATTGCGCTGCGCATGGCAGCCATGTCGCGCGCGCCGGCGTCGGCGGTGGCGCGGGCTTCGGCAGCGAGGCCCTTGGCGGATTGCGCGCCCTCGGAGTTGCGCTGGGTCATGCTCGCCATCTCGTGCAGCGAGGCGCTGCTCTCCTCGAGCGACGCGGCCTGGCGGCTGGCGCCGTCGGACATCTGGGTGGAAACCTCGGCGACCTTGAGGGCGGCCGCGTGGGTTTGCGCGGACTCCGCGGCGAGCTGGTCAGCGATGGTGGAAATCGGGCGCGTGATGCTGCGGATCACGAACCAGGCGGCGAAGATGCCGATGAGGCCACCGGCGCCGGTGAAAGTGAGCACCTGGATCTCGTTGCGGCGTTGCTCGGTGCGCATGCGGTCCTCGAGCGAGGCTTGGAACTCCGCGACGGAGTCCTTCACTTTCACGAGGGCGGCGGTGAACTGCGGAGCGATGCGGTTAAGCTGGCCGGTGATGAGGCCGTTGCGTTCCTGCTTGGCGGCGATGATGTCGTTCAACGCGCTGGCGTAGGCGCCGGCGGCGACAGCGAGAGATTTCAGGAGGGCGTCCTTGTTTTCGTCCTTCAGCGAGGCATCGAGCTTCACGAGTTCCTCCTGATCCTGCTGCATCTTCACGATCGCCTCGGCGACACCGGCGATGGATTTCTTCGCCGCGTCCGCGTAGTCGAGACGGGACGTGAGCATGAAGGAGTTCGCCAGGCTGGAGCTTTCGAAATAGGCCTTGAGTGCGTTCGAAACTTTGAAGGCGCCGTTCATGTCGCCGTTGTTTTTGGCGTCGGCGAGGACCTTCTGCAGGCCGGCGGCGATCTCGTCGCCACGGGGGGTGAGTTGCTCGGCGACGACGGCGTCGAGCTTGCCGGTGATGACGACGATCTTCTGGAACGCGTCGTCGTATTGCACCAAGAGCTTCGCGGCATCGGTCACCTGCGCGGCGCGCGTCGGCTCGGTGATGATCTTGGCGGCGGTGGCCATCTCGAGATCAAGCTTGTGCTTGGCGGCCTTGTAGGCCTGCGCGTGCTCGACATCGGAAACGGCGAGATACTCGTTCACCTGCAGTTTGACCTCGATCATCGCCGCCGCGAGCCCGGCGGCGGTGTTGGTCTCCTTGGCGCTGCCGGCGTATTCGGAGAGCTTGCGGCCGGAGGCGCCCAGCGCGATCCACGCCACCGCGGCGATCGCGCCGAGCAGAACGAACACAAGAGTGAATCCGAGCGCGATGCGGCGCCCGATGGTCAGAGTGCGAGTGGACATGACAGGAACAGTGAGGTGAACAAGGGAGAGGGATGAGGTGGTTTACTCTTCGCTGATGCTGAACTGGATCGGGATGCTCACCTTCAGCGGGACCGGGTTGCCGTCTTTCTTGGCGGGCTTGAACTTCCACTTCCGCAACGCGTCGAGCGCGGGCTGCACGAAGGCGTCGTTGGAGGCTTTCTCGACGACCGGCTCGGTCACGTTGCCTTTTTCGTCGATGATGCATTTGACGGTCACCACCCCGCCGGTGCCTTCGCGCCGCATCTCAGGTGGAAACTTCGGAGGCACCATACGAACGGGGACGGGAGCCTCGATACCCGTTTCCGCCCGCACGGACACCGAGCCGAGGGAAAGGGCGAGAACGGCCAACAGTAGGAGCAAGGGGATTTTCATGACTGCATCGGGCTACATCGGACAAACGCGCCCATTCCTTTAGTTAATTTCGAGTAACAATCCCCGAAATGAGGCCCGTCCCAACAACATCGGCTCGCGCCGGGCCGTCTGAAGGAGAGAAACCCGCCCCACCGTGCATAAGTGTTGCCCGCTTCCGCTGGGCCCCCAAACGTGCACTTGCCGTGCCCGCCCGCGATTTGAAGCTCAGCCTGATTGCCCGCAACGCCGCCTGGTTCGCCATCGCCCTCGGCCTGCTCGGTTTGATCGGCTGGGCCGCCGAGATCGACACCCTGCGCCGGCTGTGGCCGACCTGGAAGCCGATGCATCCGAATACCGGCGCCGGTTTGATCACTGCGGCGGTCAGCCTGCTGCTGCTGCAACAGCCCGGCAGCGGCGTGCGACGCCTCATCGGCCAGGGGCTGGCGCTGGTAATCGCGGTCGCCGGCGCCTCCGCGGCCGTGGGGATCATGCTGGGATTCGATTTCGGCCCGCTCGCCGGCCCGACCGCCGCCACCGTCCCCACACGTATGCCGACCACGGTCGTCAACACGGCCCTGCCGCTCTGCTTCGCCGGACTCGGTCTGCTCGCCTTGGCCCACGAACGCCGCCACTGGTTTGGCGTCTCGAACTGGCTTGGCCTGGCGGTGGCCAGCTTCGCCCTGCTGACGCTCGGCGGAACAGCGGTGAACCCCGCCGGCGCTTCGATCTCAGTGATGAGCGGGGCGGGTCTGCTCGCGCTGGGCATCGGCATCGTATGCGCACGGCTGAGCGGTGAATTGATGTCCGTGTTTTCCCGCGCGCATCCGCTCGGCTATTTCTCGCTCGTCCTGATGGCCATCGGGCTGTTCGTGCCGGTGCTCCTGTTCATGGCGCTGAGCTGGTGGCTGCTGCCCGTCCTGCCGGAGTTGCACGACACGGGACTGCTGCTGGACATGGCCTACAGCGTGGTGATTTTCGGCGTGCTGACCTACGCCTTGCGGCGGATGGACACGCTCGACCAGCGCCGCGCCGATGCGGAAGCCTCGCGCGACGCCCTGCTGGCCCGCCTCCAACAACAAGCGGCCAATCTCGAAGTGCTCGTCGGCGAGCGCACGCAGGAGCTTCAAAAGACCACCGAGCGCCTCGATCTCGCGCTCAACGCCGGCGGCTTCGGCGTCTGGGACTGGGATTTGGTGAACAAGCGCGTTTACTGGGATCCGCGCCAATGCGCGCTCTACGGCTACACCCCGCAGGAATTCGACGGCACCACGGGAGCGTGGCTCGCCCGCATGCATCCCGACGACCGCGAACAGGTGCAGGACGAGATCGGCCGCGCGCTCGCTGCGGACGAAGGCTTCGAAACGCAATTCCGCACGCGCCTGCCCGACGGCACCGAACGCCACGTCCAAACCCTCGGCGTGCTCCGCCGCGACGCCAACGACCGCGTCATCCGCGTGGTCGGCATCGATCGCGACGTCACCGAGCAACACGCGCGCGCCCGCGAACTCGCCTCGCTCAACGACCGCCTCCAACTCGCGATCAAGGCCACCGGCTACGGCGTCTGGGAGATGGACCTCGCGACACGCCAGATGATCTGGGACGACCGCATGCTCGAAATCTACGGCATCGAGCGCACCGCCTTCAGCGGCGAGTCTCACGAATGGCACGACCGCGTGCTGCCCGAAGACGTCGCGCAGGACGACCAGGCCATCGCGGACGCCATCGCCGGCAAAACCCCTATCTATCAGAACAGTTTCCGCATTCGCCGACCCGACGGCTCGCTTCGCCACATCGAGGCGCTCGGTGTCATCCAACGGGAACGCGACGGACGCGCCCTGCGGCTGGTCGGCCTCGACCGCGACGTCACCGAGGCGAAGGAATTGCGCGAGGAGCTGCGCATCTCCCAGGAACGCTGGCAACTCGCGCTCTCCGGCACGAACGACGGCGTGTGGGACTGGGATCTCGCCACGCATCAAATTTTCCGGGACACCCGCTATGCCGCGATGCTCGGCTATCTGGTCGAAGAGCTCCCGGCGCGCCACGTCTGGTTGGACCTCGGCCACGCGGACGATGTCAGTCACGTCGAGCGGGTGATGGAGGATCACCTCGCCGGCCGCACCCCGATTTATCAGGCGGAATATCGCCTGCGCCACAAGGACGGGCACTGGGTCTGGGTGCTCGGCCGCGGCAAAGTGGTCGCGCGCGACAGTAACGGTCACCCGACGCGCGTCGTCGGCACCCAGACCGACATCACGCAGCGCAAGGAGCTCGAGGAACGCCTCCGCCACGGCGAGGAAATGTCGCTCCAGCTCTCGCGCCTCGCCCACATCGGCGCGTGGGAATGGGATCTCAACACCGCGCGGCTCACGTGGTCGCCGGAAATGTTCCGCATCCACGAAGTCGAGCTCGGCTTCGAGCCCACGCTGGAGAAGACGCTTTCCTTCTATCCGCCCGAGGCCCGCCAAACGCTCACCGACGCGATGGAACACGCCGTGCGCGCCGGCGCCGGGTTCGACCTCGAACTCCCCTTCATCAACGCCCGCGGCCACAAGCTCTGGGTCCGCGTGCTCGGGCGCGCCCAACTCAAGGACGGTCGCGCCACGCGCCTCTACGGTGCGTTTCAGGACATCACCGGCCGCCGCGACGCCGAGGAAATGCGCCGGCAACTCGAAGGCCAGTTGTTCCAAGCGCAGAAAATGGAGACGCTCGGCACCCTCGCCGGCGGCATCGCGCACGATTTCAACAACCTGCTCACTGGCATTCTCGGCTACCAGGATCTCGCGCTCGACACGCTGCCGGAGAGCGATCCGGCTCGGAATTATCTCGGCGCCGCGCGCGACGCCTCGTTGCGCGCGCGCGAGTTGGTCGATCAGATCCTCACCTTCAGCCGCCAGGCCGACAGCGAGAAAGTCCCCGTCAGCCTCACGCAAGTCGTCGAAGACGCCCGTCGTTTCCTCCGCGCCACCGTGCCCGCCACGATTCGCATCGAGGTCGACACTTCCGCCGAGTGCGGCCGCGTCCTCGCCGACGCCACGCAAATCCACCAGGTGTTGCTCAACCTCGGCTCGAACGCGGCGCATGCCATGCGCGCGACCGGCGGCACCATGCGACTCGTGCTCACCCAGACCTACCTCGATGAAGAGGCGGCGGGCGCGCTCAGCAACGTCGCTGCCGGCGACTACGCGCGCCTCGACTTCTCCGACACCGGACACGGCATGGACGAAGAGACACGCAAACGCATCTTCGACCCGTTCTTCACGACCAAGGAAGTGGGACAAGGCACGGGTCTGGGCCTCTCCGTCGTGCACGGCATCATCCAGGCCCACCGTGGTGCGATCACCGTCGACAGCGCGCCGGGCAACGGTGCGACGTTCACGCTGTTCCTGCCGATCGCACATCAACCCTCGAGCGAATCGACCGCGCCGATGGATCTCGTGCCCCGCGGCAGCGGCGAGTTGATCGCCGTGGTGGACGACGAAGACATCGTCCGCAGCTTCGCACAGATGGCGCTCGAGAAAAACGGCTATCGCGTGGCCTCCTTCGATTCGCCCGCGCAATGCCTCGAAGTGGTGCGGCGCAACGCGGCCGACTACTCCGTGCTGCTCACCGACCAGACCATGCCGGTGATGAAGGGCATCGAGCTCGCCGCCGAGATCCGCACCTTCGCGCCGCAACTGCCGGTCGTGATCATGTCCGGCTACTTCTCGCGCATCTCGCCCGAGAAGCTTGCGCAGATCGGCCATGTCGCCCTGCTTTCGAAGCCCTTCACGAACGAGGAACTCGCCCGCGCCATGCACCGCGCGATCAACGGCGAGCCGGCGAAGGGGTGAAGATCGCGCGAGCCGATGAGTGTTTTTGAACCATGAAGTTCCTCGCGGCGTCGGTCCTGCTCGTGACGATCTGCGCCAGCGGCTGCGTGAGCCGCCCACCGGCCGCCGATCCCCCGATTGGGCAACCCGTGGTGCGGTGGACGAGCAGCCAAAGCACCGTCGCACTTCCACTCGGGGTCGTCACCGAAGACGACGCCCCCACCGACCTCGCCGTTTTTCTGTCGTTTCTCGGCACGGAGGAGCTCTTCGTGATCGATACGGGTGCCAGCCGCTCCTGGATCTCACCAGAGCTGTGTCTGATCAAGGGTCTGGTCGCGACAGAGGACGTGGTCGTTCAAGGGTTGGGCAGTTCGAAAACGGTGTTTAAGAGAACTGCGGCGACCCGCGTCGATCTGGGCTTCGCCGTCATCGATCATTGGCCGCTGATGGTGGGAAAAATCCCCATGATCGAGCGGCGCAATTCGCATTGGCAGCGTGAAGGGCAGCCCTTGGTGCGTGGTCTGCTCGGCGCCGATCTGCTGCACGCACTGGGGGCCACCATCGACTATCGCCAGCGGCAGATCCGTTTTCAAAGGCCCGGCCAGGTCTACGAAAAGCCGGGGCCTGATACGCAAAACGCCCGGCTCCCTCGTCGGAAACCGGGCGTCTGAAAATGGAGCCAACAACTGGACTTGAACCAGCGACCCGCGCTTTACGAAAGCGCTGCTCTACCAACTGAGCTATGTTGGCAAACCTAACGAAATTAGCTACTTGCGAAGAACATTCGATTTCCAGAATCGAGGTTTGTCACCCTCAGTTGTCACCGTATGCTTCAGGCTGTGAACGAAGAAGCTACCTTGCAGGCCGGAAAGCCCAAAGGGCCGGTGTTCGTAAGAGTGTCAGAGAACCTCTATCGCTTGGAATCGAGCGGTGGGTATTACGCGTTGCTCAAAAGGGGTGACAAGCAATTTCGTCGCTCTCTGCGCACTAAGGATCGGAAGCCGGCAGAGCGTCGGCTGGCCGAGCTGAGGGAGCGGGTTGGCGGCCTCGCCATCGGCGACGAGGGCAAGACGACCTTCGACGAGCTGGCAGACCGCTGGATGAAGGTAACTTCGCACACCCTGAAGCCGAGTTCGGTCAAACGTCGCTGGGACTGCATCAAGAACCTCTCCCCGTTCTTTGCCGGTCTTACGGTGCGTAACGTCCAGCGGCAGCATTGCGAACGCTGGCTGACCGAACGCGGCCCAAAGCTCGCCGCCATGACGATGAACCGCGAACTCGAGTTGATGCGCTCGATCTTCGGCTACGGCGTGAAACTCGGGTTGCTACTCAGAAACCCCGCCGAGGACATTGAGCGCCGGCGAGTCGTTCACCAACAGATGCAGATTCCGACGCGCGAGCAGTTCCGGAAACTTGTTGCCGCAATCAGGGAATCCGACGGCCGCCAGGACAGCCAGGCGAAGGCGAGCCACGGAGCCAACCTCGTTGAGCTACTCGCCTACTCCGGTTGCCGCTTGAGCGAAGCGACCGCGCTGCGTTGGCGCGACGTGGATTTCGAGAAGAACACGCTGACGATCACCGGAGGCGAAGGCGGCACCAAGAACCACGAGAGCCGCGTCATTCCGATGACTCAGGCTCTTGTGGCTCACTTGAAATCGCTGCACGAAGCCGAAAAGCCGGCCAGCACGGACGGGACGATTTCGAAGACGGCGAACGCAAAGAAATGCCTCGCTACGGCGTGCCGCCGCTTGGGCTATTCGCAATTCACGCATCACGATTTCAGGCACTTCTTCGCCACAAGCTGCATTGAAGCCGGTGTCGACATCCCCACGGTGAGTCGCTGGCTGGGCCACAAAGATGGAGGCGCACTCGCAATGCGCGTTTACGGCCATCTTCGCCAAGAACACAGTTCGAAAGCTGCGGCTTTAGTCCTGTTCTAGCCGTCTCGCTGAGCCACCTCAATTTACGTTGAACGGCAAAATTGCCTTACAATTGGGGCACTGGATGGCGCTATATCCGACCAGCTTGCGGCGGTCCACTTCCACGACCCCGTTGCATTTGGGACATCTGCCGGACACGAGATTAGGGTCGCCGCCAAAAATCAGCGCTGAGCCAGGACCGAAGCCAACCGAACTCTCAGTGACGTGGATATTTCCTTTCGTTGTTATTCCGTCCATTCGAACCGATCCCTCGGTGCCTGAAAACGTGGTGCCTCTCACGAAATTTTTGCTGTTTCCTGTCGCCTGCAAAAGGGTGCTCGATGCTTTTATTGACGAATCTTCGATAACGTTCGTGCTGTCCTGTTTTGCTACGATTTGCGCGAGATCAGCAACGACGACACAGCGAACTAACTCCTGATAGCTACGATCCTCCGTCAGCATTTTGAATTCTACCTGCTGGCGACCCAAACGTGCCGTAAAGGTTTTCGCCGATTCGAGCAGCGCCGGGTTAGCCTCAAGAGTGCGAGCAATCGCCTTTATACTCTCTTCGAGGCTCTCAATTCGATCGAGTTCCTTGTTGGCCGCCGTCAGCGACGCCCAAATCCTATTCATCTCCGCTTCGGTTTCCTTGTCGGCCAAATGTCGGTCCAATGCCTGCCCCGACTGCTGAATCACTGGAATCGGAAGCATGCTCAGACAAAATCCGAGAAATTTCAGCGGATGCCTCACGCCGTGCTTTGCCCACGAACTTTTGACGACGGATGAGGCGGCTGAGATAGATGCAGCATCAGGGGTATTGTTCTTCATAGAGGATATTATTGGGGGAGTTGGATGATTGGGCGGCCCTACCGGTTTCACATCTTTCGGCATCACTTGAACAACAAAGTAGGAGACGACACACAGACCAAAAATAGTGAAGAGGAGCGCAACCCAAGGACGCCCCTTCCACAACGATCTGAAAGCATCGAACTCTTTGCTGAACCGCTCGGAGTGAGTCGTCGGGGTGCCATCTGGTTTCATGTCGCGAAATTGTTGCACCGAACATCCATTCGGTGTCTAGACTTCTTAAGGTGGCCCGTGATTTCGTCGGACAGATATTAATAATAGACAACAAGGAAAAGGGGCGGCGGTGGCCGGCGCGCGCTCCGCGCGCTTGCGGCCACCTTCCGCCCCCGTTTAGCCGATCTTCTCCGCAGCGTTGATGATGAGCTTCTCGTCGAAGATGCGGTATTTCTCCACACGGAGGGTGATGGTCGAGAAATCGGGCAGCTTCGGGAAGCTGACGATTTGCTCACCCTGCACCTTTACTTCCGTGTCTTTTGCCGGGTCGAAGAATCGCTCGTAAACCGCGACGCCGGGTTGCAGCGCGAGTTCCGTAGTGACTCTGATTCCGAATCCGGAGCCGTCCTTCCGTTTGAACAGACGGGCGGCGTTGGAGATGACCACACCTTGGACATAGAAGCCGTTTCGCGGCAGCTTCAGATCGGCCGGTTTTGCTTCGGTAGCCATGGTATGAGGTGGCTTGTGTCGTTGATCGCGATTCGCCCGTTGCCCAGGTAACGACCTTCCGAGGCGGCGGCGAAAACGTGCGCGTCGAATAGCGCACGAAAGGGTTGGTCGAGTTCGACGCGCGCAACGCGCTGGTCGTCTCTCAGGATGGCGGAGTGCTCCCACTCGTGGAGCCGTTGGCCGAGCGTGGTAACGCGGCGCTTGGTGCGGCGGCCGGTCTTGCTGCGCTGCGGCTTGTCCTCCGCGGGGACAAGGAATCCGCGCGAGGCTTGAAAGACGCGAAGCCGTTTGCGGCCGAGCGCCCACGCGGGGACGTCCCCGCCCTTCACCACATACTTCAGCAAGTAATGAAAATCCTTATTCGAGATGCGGCGAACGTTGGTGCGCCCGAGCCCCCAAAGCGCGTTGAGCAGAGCTCCGGGCAGGAATCGGCGCGTCAGAAATACGGCGTGAAAGTGAGCCCACCCGCTTCGATGAAACTCCAGCTTGATGCAGTAAGGCGCATCGATGCGGTGGGCTTTCCCTTCCCACTCGACGCCGCGACGCAGTTTGAAGAACACGCGGCGCAATTTGTCGCGTGCAGCGTCGAACGCGGCATCCGGCGAACCGAACAACGACGGATCGACCGTGAACGTGAGAAATAGGCAGCGCGAAACGTCGGGCAGACGCGGCAGGAGTTTCGCCATCACCTTGAAGATTCCGCGCGAGTGGAACCACGATGCCGGGCAATAGGCGGAGAGGACGCCTATCACGGCGTCCGCCCCCACGCCCCTTCCCCCGCCCCCGAGGGCGGGGAACCCTCCCGCTGCGCTCGAGGCGGCGTGCGCGCCGTCGCCGCCGTTGGCGGCGCAGACCTCGTGCTCGCTCCGCCATTCAGAAAGCCCGGCTTTCATAGCGTAATCGCAGCGGACGTTTCGCGAAGGAAGCGCTCGATCTCGAAAAGAGGATAGAGCGGCCGACGAGTGGCTCGCGACGGGCGCAGGAGACCGCGCTTCGCGAGACGGTCAACGGTGATTGCACTGACGCCGAGGGCCTCTGCCGCTTCTTCTCGCGTGAGGGCCAACTTGGGCGCGTGCTGCTTGGTGTGCTCTGGCGTTGTCATGCCGCCAGAGTAGCCGCAGCCGCGATTTTCGATTACCTACTTCGTTTTTTCAGAAGTAGGTTTTTCGGACGACCGCGCGCTTTCAGACGCAAACCTAGTTCGCGGCAGATTTTTTCAAGGTTCTGCTGTGTGAGTCCTTCAACGTAGAACTCCCGTAGAAATTTCATCAGATCGGCCAGCGACTGAAGTGATTGAATCTGCTCCCAGTAGAGCCACAGAAAGTAACTCACTTCCTCCTTGATGCTGCCGGCGTCTCGCAGTTCTCCGCTATCATCAACGATGACCTCCGAGCCAATGGCTCTACCTTTGTTGAATGCGGCGAGTTCGCCCGCCGTCAACGGAGCCTTCGGGACATTCGTCTCAATCGCATCAGCGATCTTGAACGACGAGTCGGAGATTTTGGCGAAGCGCGCCCTGAATGCCGCAAGTTCAGGAAACTTCTTTTCGAGCGCCTCGTCATTCGGCTGCGATAAGAACGCCTTCCATGTGCCCCCCATTCCAACCAAAGCCCCAACTTGGCGCACGCCGATTTCGGAACCGGCATCCGGAACGACCTCTTTCCTATAAGACTTTTCCGCGATCCGGCAGGCCGCGAGCACCCACGCGGGAGGCGTCGGGATCGTCGGCGGAAGCGATGGAATCAGCCCGTGCGCGAGAAGTGCTTCACACTTCATGAACGGCAATCGCCGCTCCAGTTGCGCAGCCAACGCGTTCGACAACCGCATCGCCTCGCGCTTGGTCATCTTAGCCATGGGTGACAACTCGGGTGACAAGTTTGCCGACAACTGATGAAGCGCCCCGATGCGAAAGCGCGGCTCTACCCTTCGAAAAAGTTGTCACCCGAGTTGTCACCCTGTTTCAAAAAATGGGACGACAACGGCAAACTCAGGACAACTTCATTTCTGTGTATTTGCTCTCTATATCAGCCGATTACCACTCCGGATAATTCAGGCGAAAATGGGCAAAAATGCCCGGTTCAAATTACGAAAGCGCTGCTCTACCAACTGAGCTATGTTGGCGAAAGAACGAGGGGCCGATTTCGCGGAGCGGCCCGCTCACTGGCAAGCACGTTTTTATCCCGAACGGCGCGCGACGCAAATTCCCCCGCCAGTCCAGATATTTCAGCCACCCTAGCAAGCGTGACAGAGTGCAAGGCAGGGCGGGGACTCCGCTCCGCGCCACGAGTTTGCAGCGGCGAAGGGACTCGCCGCCCTACCACGACGACGGCGAAGCGAACGAAAATCGCCAGTGACTCCGTCATGTGCTTCTCGTGATGACAAGGACCTGGAAGCTACGAACTCCTGGCATGCCGGCTCCGGCACGCCTCTTCCGGACACAAAAAAACCGGGCCCTCCGCCCGGTTGCGGTGATTAAGTGGGTGGAAGATTTTCTGGCCGCGGCGCACCGCGTTAACGGTGCGCCGATTCGGAAGCGCGGTATTTTTTAGAGGCCGGCGCCGGCGCGAACGAGGATTTCGTCGCGACGCTGACGAGCGGTATCGAGATCTTTCGTCTCGAGGGACATCCGGACGCGCGACTTGGTGAGCGGCGTCGGGTGCACGGTGTAGTGCACATACCACGTTCCGTTGTTGTTCCAGAGGTGGTGGTTCGGATTCGACTCGCGCACGCGCACCGAAGTGCGCGGGAACGCGAGCGAGGGATCGACGGCGGCGACCGAGCGACGAATGGCGTCGCGCGGAGCTTCCATCGTGCCGCTGGGAGCGGCACCGACCTCGGAGCTGTAGCGGTTGGTTGTAGCGATCATGGGAAACAGGAGAGCAGAAATCAGTTCCGCGCGGCGGCGAGACGCTCGCGGATGGCCGCGCCCATTTGCGCGGTGCTGAGCGGCTTGGCGGCGCCGAGGTCGCCCGTGAGCTGGCCGGCGTCGATCGTCGCGGAGACGGCGGCCTCAACGGCCTTCGCCTCGGCTTCGAGACCGAGCGAGTGGCGGAGCAACAGGGCGGCGGAAAGAATCGTGCCGGTGGGATTGGCGATGCCCTTGCCGGCGATGTCGGGCGCCGAGCCGTGAATCGGCTCGTAGAGGCCGATGCGGCCTTCGCCGAGCGAGGCGCTGGGGCACATGCCGAGCGAGCCGGCGAGCACGGCGGCTTCGTCGGTCAGGATGTCGCCGAACATGTTTTCGGTGACGATCACATCGAACGACGGCGCGTGCGTGATGAGGCGCATGGCGCAGGAGTCGACGAGCTGGTGTTCCAGCTTCACGTCGGGGAACTCCTGGCCGACCTCGATCGCCACCTTGCGCCAGAGCCGGGAGGATTCGAGCACGTTGGCCTTGTCGACCGAGGTGACGAGCTTCCGGCGCTGTTGCGCAAGTTGGAAGGCGAGTTTCACGATACGTCGAATCTCGGCCTCGGTGTAGACGAGCGTGTCGATGGCGCGCTCGCCGGCGGGCGTCTGCTCGCGTCCCTTAGGAGTTCCGAAATAGAGTCCACCGGTGAGCTCGCGAACGACGATGAAGTCGACTCCGGCCACACGTTCGGGCTTGAGCGGAGAAAGTTTGGCGAGCGCGGGATGCGGGCTGATGGGCCGGAGATTGGCGTAAAGTCCGAGCGCCTTGCGGATCGCGAGGAGGCCTTGTTCGGGGCGAACTTTGGCCTGTGGATCGTCCCATTTAGGTCCACCAACGGCGCCGAGCAGCACAGCATCCGCGCGACGACAGCCCTGAAGCGTTTCGTCCGGAAGTGCAGTGCCGTGGCGATCGATCGCACAGCCGCCCAAAAGGTGCTCGGTGAATTGAAATTGGTGACCATAGTGACTCGCCACATCGGAAAGCAGAAGTCGTGCCTCGTGGACGACTTCGGGGCCGATGCCGTCCCCGGGGGTGAGTGCGATGGTTGCCTTCATTGATGCTGAGTATTTTGCACGGGAAATAACGGCCGTGCGCCGCGTGGATTGGGAATTGCTGAGCAGCCGTTTTTTACACGGCGGCCGGCGTTTTCGTGGAAATGGGACTGACGGCGAACTCGTAACCGTCGGCCAGTGCGAGCCAGGTGGCTTCGAGAATGTTCGTGCCCGCGCCCACCGTGCTCCAGCGGGCGTCGCCGTTGTGCCAGTCGATCAGCACGCGCGTGATCGCCGCGGTGCCGGCGCCGGTGTTCAGGATGCGGACCTTGTAGTCGGCCAAGTGAATGCCGCGCACGATCGGAAAATGCGGCTCGAGCGCCTTGCGCAGCGCGCGGTCGAAGGCGTGCACTGGACCGTCGCCGCTGGCGGCGGTGTGCACCTCGTCGGCTTCGACCTGGAGCTTGATCGTCGCGTCGGCGAAGCGCTTCTCGTCATGCCGGGAAACCATCACGCGGTAGTCGATCAGCTTGAACGGCGCCGCGTAATCCGCCGAGCGACGCCGCACGAGCAACGCGACGCTGGCCTCGGCAGCCTCGAACGAGAAGCCCTCGTTTTCGAGCGCCTTGATGTCCTCGACAACCTTGGCGCCGGTTTGCGCGTCGAGTGCGGTGAGGCCAAAGTTCTCAGCTTTGGAAACGAGATTCGCGCGACCGGAGAGCTCGCTGACGACGACGCGCATTTCGTTACCCACCTTCGTCGGGTCGATGTGCTGATACGCATCCGGGTGCCGCAGCATCGCGGAGACGTGCACGCCGGCCTTGTGGGCGAACGCGCTGCGACCGACGTAGGCCATGTGCTCGTTTGGAGAGACATTGGCGACCTCGGCGACGAACCGCGCGACGTCGTGCAAGCGAGCGAGCGCGCCCTCGGGCAGCGCGCGGGCGCCGAGCTTCAATTCGAGATTCGGGATGACGATGCAGAGGTTCGCGTTGCCGCAGCGTTCGCCGTAACCGTTGATCGTGCCCTGCACATGCGCGGCGCCGGCGCGGACGCCGGCGATCGTGTTCGCCACGCCGCAACCGGTGTCGTCGTGCGTGTGCATGCCGATGCGCTGCGTCGGGCCGAAGCGCGCGCGGACGGCGCGGACGATCTCCTCGACTTGCCACGGCAGATGGCCGCCGTTGGTGTCGCAGAGCGTCAGCGTCTCCGCCCCGCCCTTCTGCGCGGCGGCGAGGGTTTTCAGCGCGTAGTCCGAGTTCGCGTCGAACGCGTCGAAGAAATGCTCGGCGTCGTAGATCACGCGCTTCCCCTGCCCGCGCAGGTAGGCGACGGTGTCCTCGATCATGCGCAGGTTCTCGTCGAGCGTCGTGCGCAGCACTTCCTCGACTTGCATGACGGACGATTTGCCGAAGATGCAGCAGACTTCCGTGCCGGCGGCGACGAGTGCCTGGACGCTTGGATCGTCAGCAGGCGCGATGTTGGCGCGGCGCGTGGCGCCGAACGCGACGATCTTGGCGTGCTTCCACGTCCGCGTGCGCGCGGCGTCGAAGAACGCGGCGTCCTTCGGGTTTGAGCCCGGCCAGCCGCCCTCGATGAACGTCACGCCGAGTTCGTCGAGTTTCTGCGCGATGCGCAGCTTGTCCTCGAGGGAATACGAGATGCCCTCGGTCTGCGCGCCGTCGCGCAGGGTGGTGTCGAAGACCTCGACGGTCGCGGGAAGATTCGGATCGCGGCTCATGGTGTGGAAAACGTGGAGCTGGTAGGGCGAGTCGTCTCCGACGAGCCGCGAGCAACGCGCCGGCTCAGCGGGACGCTTCGCCCTACCCGGGAAGGAAGTCGAAGTCGGCGGCTCATGAAACAGGGGCCTCGGCGGGAACGCTCGACTTCTGCGCGTGCACCGGCGCGGCGTTCTGGCGCGAGAGCACGAGATTCACGGCGGCGAGATAGGCTTTCGCGCTCGCGACGATGATGTCGGTGTCGGCGCCGTGGCCGTGCGCGGAGCGCTGGTCGTCGTGCTTCACGCGGACGGAAACTTCGCCGAGTGCGTCGATGCCTTCGGTGACGGCGTTGACGACGAACTCAACGAGCTCGACCGGCGTGCCGACAATCGTGGCGATCGCCTTGTAAGAAGCGTCGACTGGGCCGGTGCCGACCGCGGCATGCACGTGCAGTTTGCCGTCGGGGCCCTTGAGGCGGACCGTCGCAGTCGGGAGACCCGTCGTGCCGCAGGCAACCTGGAGATCCTCGAGCGTCCAGAGTTCGGGCGCCTGCGTGCGCTCGTCGCTGGCGAGCGCGATGAGGTCGGCGTCTTGCACCGACTTCTTGCGATCGGCGAGCTTCTTGAACTCGGCGAAGGCGCGCGCGAGCGCCTCGCCGTCGAGCGGGTAGCCGAGTTCGGCGAGGCGCTTCGAGACGGCGTTGCGGCCGGAATGCTTGCCGAGCACGAGCGTCGTCTGCGTCGCGCCGACGTCCTCGGGGCGCATGATCTCGTAGGTCTGCGCGTTCTTGATCATGCCGTCCTGGTGGATGCCGGACTCGTGCGCGAAGGCGTTGGCGCCAACGACGGCCTTGTTCGGCGGGACGGGATAACTGGTGACGCGCGAGATGAGCTTCGAGGCGCGGCAGAGCTGCTTCGAGTCGATGCCGGTTTGCAAACCGACCTTCTCGCCGCGCGTCTTGATCGCCATGACGAGTTCCTCGAGCGAGGCGTTGCCCGCGCGCTCGCCGATGCCGTTGAGCGTGACTTCCGCCTGGCGTGCGCCGGCGCGCAGGCCCGCGAGCGTGTTGGCGACGGCGAGGCCGAGGTCGTCGTGGCAGTGCGTGGAAATGATCACGTCCTTCGCGCCGGGCGTGTTCGCGATGACGCCGGCGATCATCGCGCCGTATTCGTCGGGCATGGTGTAGCCGACGGTGTCGGGGATGTTGAGCGTGGTGGCGCCGGCCTTGATGACGGCTTCGAGCACCTCGTAGAGAAATTTCGGGTCGCTGCGGCCGGCGTCCTCGGGCGAGAACTCAACGTCGGGGCAGAGCGAGCGTGCGAACGTCACCATCTCCACCGCGCGCGCCACGACCTCGGGGCGCGTCATGCGGAGCTTGTGCTGGAGATGAATGTCGCTGGTCGCGAGGAACGTGTGGATGCGCGGGCGCTTGGCGCCCTTGACGCCTTCCCACGCGGTCGCGATGTCGTTGCGCGTGCAGCGCGCGAGGCCGCAGATGATCGGCGGCTCGGCTTGCGGACGACCTTCGATCGGCGTCTGGCCGACTTCGGCAGCGATGGCCTGGACCGCGGCGAGGTCGTCGGGCGACGCCGCGGGGAAACCCGCCTCGATCACATCGACGCCAAGTCGCGCCAGCGTGCGGGCAACCTCGAGCTTTTCGCTGGAGGTCATGGAGGCGCCGGGAGCTTGCTCACCGTCGCGCAGGCTGGTGTCGAAAATGCGGACGTAATTCGAGGACATGGCTGGAGGGAGTTGGGAGAGACAAAAAACGCAGCGGTTATCGCTGCGTGTGGGGGCGCGGGTCGCGCGGAGAAGAGAACAACGGATTAACGAAGACGAATGAATCCGGGACGCCGGCGACGGAGGGACGCGTCGCGGGCTCGGCGGCCGCGCGCTGGCTGCGCGGATCCGCATGGGCGTCGCTCGGTGAGAACAAGTCCGTCACACGGAAGGATTCTTCGCTGCGGGTTGAGGAGGCTGGTTTGTTCATGGCGATTCGTTGTTCAAGAATCAGAGGAGAAAGGCGGGCGGCCGCGAGCGACCGCCCGCCGGGGTAACACAACACCAAAGAGGTTACTTGGAGATGACGACCGGGTTGAGGAACGGCATCATCGCGCGGAGCTGCACGCCGACCTTCTCGATCGGCTGGCTGCGCTCCTTCTTGCGGAAGGCGTTCATCGTCTTGCGACCGTGCTTTTCGTTCTCGGCCATGAAGCGCTTGGCGAACTTGCCGCTCTGGATGTCGGCGAGGATGCGCTTCATCTCCTTCTGCGTCTCCTTCGTGATGACGCGCGGGCCGCTCTGGTAGTCGCCCCACTCCGCCGTGTCGGAGACGGAATAGCGCATGTAGTTCAGACCGCCGCGATACATGAGGTCGACGATGAGCTTCAGCTCGTGGAGACACTCGAAGTAGGCGATCTCGGGCTGATAACCGGCATCGACGAGCGTCTTGAAGCCGGCCTTCACCAGCTCGGAGCAGCCGCCGCACAACACGGCCTGTTCGCCGAATAAGTCGGTCTCGGTTTCCTCGGTGAACGTCGTCTCGAGCACGCCGGCGCGGGTGCAGCCGATGCCGCGCGCGTAGGACAGCGCGAGGGCCTTGGCCTTGCCGGAGGCGTCCTGGTGCACGGCGTAGAGTCCGGGGACGCCGCCGCCCTCCTGGAACACTTCGCGCACGCGGTGGCCGGGGCTCTTCGGCGCGACCATGCACACGTCGACATCGGTCGGCGGCTTGATGCCGCCGAAGCGGATGTTGAAGCCGTGGGCGAAGAACAGCGCCTTGCCCTTGGTCAGGTGCGGGGCGACGGACTCGCGGTAGACGCGCGCGGCGACGTGGTCGGGCACGAGCATCATGATGACGTCGGCCCATTTCGCGACGGCTTCGACGGTGTCGACCTTCAAGCCGGCCTTCTTGGCCTTCGGGCGCGACTTCGAGTCCTTCGCCAGGCCGACGCGGACGTCGACGCCGCTGTCGCGGAGATTGAGCGCGTGGGCGTGGCCTTGGGAGCCGTAGCCGACGATCGCAACTTTGCGGGCGCGGATCAGCGAGAGGTCCGCCTGCTTGTCGTAATAGATTTTAGCCATGATTGAAAACGAGGGATGTGGGTTGGTGTTGTGTGAAGAAAAACTCGGTCAGTCGTGCGCGGGCGTGAAATGCGAGTCGCCGAAGAAATCGTAGTCCGCCGCGCCCGGTGCAGGCTCAGCGGACGACTCATCGAAAAATTCGCTGAGCGATGGCGCGCGGACATCCGTGCGCTGATCGCTGAAAGCTGGCAGCTGATTGCTCGTCATCATACGGACATCGAGATGCCGGCGTGACTGTAGTCGTCGGCCGCAGCGGCGCCGTTGCGCACTTCGGCGCGGACGAGCGGCGGGTTGGCCGAAAGCTTGTCGTGGCCGCGGGCCATCGAGACGGAGCCGGTGCGGACGAGTTCGAGGATGCCGTAGGGGCGCATCACCATCTCGAACTTGCCGATCTTTTCCGGCGTGCCGGTGACCTCGATGACCACGGATTCCTCGTCGACGTCGACCACGCGCGCGCGGAACACGTCGACGAGTTCGAGCACCTGCGAGCGCGTGTCGGGCGTGACCTTGACCTTCACGAGGCCGAGTTCGCGGTTGAGCGCGGGCTTGTGCGTGAGGTCGTCGACACGGATGACGTTGACGAGTTTGTAGAGGTTGGCCTCGACGATGCGCGCGCCGGCGTCGGTGGCGTCGACCACGACGGTGAGGCGCGAGACGCCGGCCTGCTCGGTGCGGCCGACGGTGAGCGAGTCGATGTTGAAGTTGCGGCGGCGGAACAGCGAGGCGACGCGGTTCAGCACACCGGGCACGTCCTCGACGTAGGCGATGAGAGTGTGTTTCGGCATGGTTGGGTTCTCCTCGGGTTAGCGGCGCTTGCCGGGTTTGGTGACTTTCGTCGCGACGGCGCGGCTCGATTTCTTCGCCGGCGCAGCGGTTTTCTTCTTCAACGACGGCGCCGGCTTGCGCTGCGCGGGCGGCACGGTGGCGGCTTTGGATGGGCCGCCAGTGAGCGCGAGTTCGGAGACGGCGGCGGTTTCGCCGTTCGGCATCTGCCACTCTTTGTCCGCGCCGGTTTCGACGAGGACGTCGCGCTTCGGGCGGCGGATCATCGCGTCGAGGTCGGCGCCGGCGGGCACCATGGGGAACACGGCGTCCTCCTGTTCGACGACGAAGTCGACCACCGTCGTGCGCTTGTCGGCGAGCGTCGCTTTGACGGTCGAGTTGACGTCCGCGCGCTTGTCGCAACGCAGGCCGTTGAGGCGGTAGGCTTCGGCGAGTTTGACGAAGTCCGGACCCGTCATCGGCGTGGCGGCGTAGCGCTTGTCGTAGAAAAACTCCTGCCACTGGCGCACCATGCCGAGGAAGGCGTTGTTGATGATCGCGACGTTGACCTTGATGCCTTCCTGCTCGGCGGTGGCGAGCTCGCACGAGGTCATCTGAAAGCCGCCGTCGCCGACGACCACCCACACGTCTTTCTCCGGGCAGGCGAACTTGGCGCCGATGGCCGCGGGGAGCGCGAAGCCCATCGTGCCGAGGCCGCCGGAGGTGATGAGCGAGCGCGGCTTCTCGTGGCGGTAATACTGCGCTTCCCACATCTGGTGCTGGCCGACGTCGGTGACGACGATCGTCTCGCGGTCCTTCGTGGCGCGCCAGAGATCGTTGATCACGTGCGCGGCGTAGAGATGGCCGTTGTCAGGCAAGGCTTGGATGTCGCGCACGGCGGAGTCGCCCTTCATCTCGGCGATCTTCGCCCACCATTCACCGCGGTCCGACGTGCGAACCTTCGGGAGCAATTCCTCGAGCACTTCGCGGAGATCACCGATCAGCGGCACGTCGACGTGGACGTTCTTGTTCACCTCGGAAGGGTCGATCTCGACGTGGATTTTCTTCGCGTGCGGCGCGTAGGTCTTGAGGTTGCCGGTGACGCGGTCGTCGAAGCGCATGCCGAGCGCGATGAGCAAATCGGCTTGCTGAATGGCTTGGTTGACCCACGCCTCGCCGTGCATGCCCATCATGCCGAGGTTGTATTGGCAGGACGCCGGGATCACACCGAGACCAAGCAGCGTGACGGCGATCGGGATGCGCGCGGTGTCGGCGAGTTCGAGCACTTGCGCGGTGGCGCCGGAGAGCTTGATGCCCTGGCCGGCAAGGATCACGGGGCGCTTGGCGGAATTGATCAACTCGAGCGCGCGCTCGTATTCACTCGGCAACGCGCGCAGGCTCGGACGATAGCCCGGAAGCTTCGGCGGCACCGCATCCCAATCGAACTCGGCGGTGAGTTGCTGCGCGTCTTTCGTGATGTCGACGAGCACCGGGCCCGGGCGACCGCTCTTGGCGATGTAGAACGCCTCGCGGATCACGCGCGCGATGTCGGCGGTTTTCGTCACGAGGTAATTGTGCTTCGTGACCGGCAGCGTGACGCCGGTGACGTCCGTCTCCTGGAACGCGTCGGTGCCGAGCGCGCGCGAGCCGACCTGGCCGGTGATGCACACGATCGGGGACGAGTCCATCATCGCGGTGGCGATGCCCGTGACCATGTTCGTGGCGCCGGGGCCCGACGTCGCGATGGCGACGCCGACCTTGCCGCTGGCGCGCGCATAGCCGTCGGCCATGTGCGTGGCGCCCTGTTCGTGGCGCGTGAGGACGTGATGAATCTGCGGATACTTCGTCATCGCGTCGTAGGTCGGCAGGATCGCGCCGCCCGGGTAACCGAACACCACATCCACGCCTTCGCGGATGAGGCATTCCCAGATGATTTCTGCGCCAGTGAGTTTCATGCGTGAAAGATTTTTTGGGGGTTGGAGAAAGACTCAGGAAGTCACCGCACCGAGCGCGGCGGACGAGACAGTGTTGGCGTATTTGGCCATCACGCCGCGCTGGTAACGCGGCGCGGGCGGCGTCCAGCCCTGGCGGCGGGCGGAAAACTCCGCCGCGCTCACCTCAACGTGCAATTTGCGCGCAGCGACGTCGATTTCGACGATGTCGCCTTCGCGCACGAACGCGATCGCGCCGCCCACGAACGCCTCGGGCGCGACGTGGCCGATGGACATGCCGCGCGTGGCGCCGGAGAAGCGCCCGTCGGTGAGCAACGCCACCGAGTCGGCGAGGCCGGCGCCCGCGAGCGCGGCGGTGACGCCGAGCATCTCGCGCATGCCGGGGCCGCCCTTGGGCCCTTCGTAACGGATGACGACTACGTCTCCTGCCTTGATCTTCTGCGCGGTGACCGCAGCCATGGCGTCCTCCTCGCAATTGAAAACGCGCGCCGGACCGCGGTGCTTTTGCACGCTGCTGCCGGCGACTTTGAGGACGCAGCCTTCCTCGGCGAGATTGCCGCGGAGAATGACGAGGCCGCCGTGCGGCTTGAAAGCCTTGGCGACGGGACGGATGACCAGCTGACCCGGCGTCTCGGGCGCGTTCTTCACTTCCTCAGCGAGCGAGCGGCCGGTAACCGTCGGGCAACCGCCCGTGAGCAGTCCGCCTTCGAGGAGACGGCGCAACAACAACGTGATGCCGCCCGCGGCGTGCATCTCGGTCGCGGTGTAGAGACCGCCCGGCTTCAGCGTGGCGATCGTCGGGGTCTGATCGCTGAGGCGATCGAAATCCTCGAGCGAGAGCGGCACACCGACTTCGTGGGCGAGCGCGGTGAGGTGCAACACGGCGTTGGTCGAGCCGCCGGAAGCCGCGACGGAGCGGATGGCGTTTTCGAACGCCGGGCGGATAAAGATCTGCGACGGACGCAGGTCGCGGCGCACGAGATCGACGGCGATCTCACCGCAGCGGCGCGCGGCTTCGATTTTCTTCGGATCGACCGCGGGGATGCCATTCAGACCGGCGGGCGAAATGCCGATGGCTTCCATGACGGTCGCCATGGTGTTCGCCGTGAACTGGCCGCCGCACGAGCCGGCGGTCGGGCACGCGGCGTTTTCGACGCAGTTGAATTCCTTCTCGTCGATCTTGCCGGCGTTGAACGCACCGACCGCCTCGAACACGTCCTGCACGGTAAGCGCCTTGCCGTGATGCTCGCCGTGGTTGATCGAGCCGCCGTAGAGAGCGAGGCCCGGAATGTTGAGACGAGCCAGCGCCATCATGACGCCCGGGTTGGTCTTGTCGCAGCCGGAGAGACAGACGAGACCGTCGAGATAATTGCCGCGCGCGACGAGTTCGATGGAGTCGGCGATGACTTCACGCGAAATCAGCGAGGTCTTCATGCCTTCGGTGCCCATCGTGATGCCGTCCGAAATGGAAACGGTATTGAACTCCATCGGCGTGCCGCCGGCGGCACGGACGCCGGCCTTCACCGCCTCGGCGAGTTCGCGCAGGTGGTAGTTGCATGGACCAATTTCGGTCCAGGTGTTCGCGATACCGATGAGCGGCTTCTTGAGGTCCTCGTCGGTAAAGCCGACCGCCTTGAGCATGGCACGAGCAGGGGCGCGGCTCACGCCCTCGGTGATCGCACGGGAGTTCTTACGGAGATCTTCGCTCATGCGCGTGCAGCCTCCGTGGCGAGGCGGTTGAGGTGGAGATTCAGCAGGGTTTTCATTCGGAAAAAAGAAAGGCCACCCGGTTTGGGCGGCCTTTTCGAAACTTGGGAGATTTGTCTCTCTTTAGTTGTGCGAAAGCCGCCCGTTGAAGGGGGTAAGCAGAATGACGACCGCAATAATAAGGGCGGTGAAGAGGTGAAGGGAGAGCGGGCGGCTCGACGTCATTCGAAAAAAGAGACGGACGAATTTCTGCGAGTCAGAGGGGAATCGGTCAACGGCGCTGTTTCTTTATGACAGCACTCACACCACGCGACGGATCACGAACAGCGAAATCACGCTAACTGCCAGCCACAGAGTGATTCCCATGGCAAATGGCCGCCAGCCCACCGAGCGCAGACTGTCCCGCGAGAGCGAAGCGCCGATCAAAAACAGCGTTACGGCCAGTCCCGCTTTCGCCGCACTGACCCAAAATTGATACACTGACGCCCCGGCCGGGAAGGCGGAAGCGAGCGCCGAGGCCGCAATAAAGAGCAGCACGAACCACGGAATCACCGCCTTCGCGCCTCGCTGCTTCTCCAGCATCGCCGCAACCGCCACCATTGGGAGAATCCACAGCGCGCGCGCCAGCTTCACCGGCACCGCGATGGCCAGCGACGCCGCGGAATACTTCGCCGCCGCACCGACGACCGAGCTCGTGTCGTGAATCGCGATCGCAGACCAGTAGCCGAATTGCTCCGGCGTCAGATCGACGAGGTGACCGACCCACGGGAACAGGAAAAGCGCGACGGCGTTCAGCACGAACACGCAGCCGAGCGCCACCGACATCACCCGCGCCTCGGCCCCGAGCACCGGCCCCATCGCCGCGATCGCGCTGCCGCCGCAGATCGCCGTGCCGGTCGAAATCAGATGCCCCGTGACGCGCTCGACGGCAAACCACCGCGCCAGCAGAAAGCCGAGCCCCATCGTCGCCGCCAACGTGAGTGCCGTCGTGACGACGCCGGTCGAACCCGCCTTCACCACCGCGCTGAAATGAATGCCGAAACCGAGTCCCACGACCGAACCTTGCAGCAGATACTTCTGCACCATCGCGGCTCGCTTCGCGTCGGTGTTGCCCACAAACACCGCAAACACGAGCCCGGCGAACAGCGCCACCGGTGGCGTAATCCAAGGCAGCGCGCACGCCGCCGCGGCGATCCACAGCGCGGGCGTTTTCCAAGTTGGCGGAGTCGGCGGCATCGCCCACGGTTGCCAGCACTTGACCCACGACTCCAGCCGGGAAACAACCGCGCCCCTGCCCGCTTGAAAACCGACCTCTTCGACTACCCGCTCCCCGAGCACCTCATCGCGCAAACGCCCGCCGCGCAACGCGACGCCTCGCGCCTGCTCGTCGTGCATCGCGCCGAGCGGCGGATCGAGCATAGGCATTTCCACGAGATCGGCGAATACCTCCGCGCCGGCGACACGCTTTTCCGCAACAACGCCGCCGTCATCCCCGCGCGCCTCCACGCCCGCCGCCCGACCGGCGGCGCCGTCGAGTGCCTGTTGCTGCGCCCGGCGGTCAGCGCTCAGCTCTCGGCGCCCAGCTCGCAGCCTTGCGACGAGTGGTGGTGCCTGCTGCGTCCCGGTCGCAAACTTCCTCCTGGCGAGACCTTCGGCCTGCCGGGCCAGTTTACTGCGACCGTTCGTGAGAAAAATGACGAGGGCCTCTTTCGCGTGGCCTTCGCATGCGACGGTGGCACCGACATCCTCGCCATCGCGAACCGCATCGGCGAAATGCCGCTGCCTCCCTACATCGCCGAACGCACCGACGATTCCGCCAAAGCCATCGACCGCGAACGCTACCAGACCGTTTACGCCGATCGCGGACACCAGGTCGCCGCGGCCGCCCCCACCGCAGGGCTCCATTTCACGCCCCAACTACTCGAACAGCTCGCGCGTGTCGGCGTGCGTTTCGCAGACGTGACCCTTCACGTCGGACTCGGCACGTTTCGACCCATCACCGCCGAGAACGTCGAGGAGCACGTCATCCACCGCGAGGTCTACGAGGTGCCCGCCGCGACGCAGGCGGCGCTGTTCACGTCTTCTGCGGCAACCGCGCCGAGCGCGACTTCGCCCGTCGGCGCGCCGCGACGCATCGCCGTCGGCACCACGTCGCTGCGCACGCTGGAAGACTTCCGCCGGCGCCATGCCGCGCCGCTGGGGCACGACTACTTTGGCGAAGCCGACATCTACGTCTATCCGCCGGCGACTTTCGCCGCCGCGGACGCCCTGATCACGAACTTCCACCAGCCCCGCTCCACCCTGCTCTGCCTCGTCGCCGCGTTCCTCGCGCCCGGCAGCGCGAACGGCGTGGAATGGTTCCGAGAAATCTACGCCGAAGCCGCCGCGCGCGGCTACCGTTTCCTCAGCTACGGCGACGCGATGCTGATTCTCTAGCTCCACAGTGCAGGCCTCCGCGGCGCGACGCGCACGCCGCGCCGCAAATGTGGCGTATTACGCCACATTCCCTCTGGAGATGGCACGTCACGAATTATGGCGTAATACGCCATATTCGGCAACGCGCGGGGCAAACAGCAGCCCGCGGCACCGCGAAGTCGCCCCGGCGACCTGGACGATTCCACGACCTCCGCAGCGCTGCACGAAAAATTAGTTGCATTTGCAACAAACACACCTTTCTTCCGGCGCACACTGATCCACGCCATGAAAAAAGCTCTTCGCCTCCTCGCGCTCATTGCCGTCCTCGGCACGGTCTCTTTTTGGGCCGCGAAGGGTGCGCACCGGGGCTGGAGCCAGGACCGCGTGCCGGTGAAGCAAGTCGACGAGATCACGGGCCTCGAGCACGTGACCTACGAGGACCGCTACGTGCCCGGCGTCGATTTCCTCGGCGGCGGCCTCGGCATCTCCGCGCTTCTCTTGATCGTATCTCTTTTCGTCCGTCAAAAATCCAACTCCACCACATGAAGAACACCCTGTTCGCCTCCCTCCTCGCTCTCGCCTCCGCCGCCGCGCTTTCCGCGGCTCCGATCTCCTTCGACTTCAAGGATCCGAAGGGCGTGAACGCCGTGCAGTTCCACCTCGACTCGCTGCTCGAGCCGATCTCCGGCACCGCTGGCGGCGTCTCCGGCACGGTCAGCTTCGACCCGGCAGCGCCCGCGGCCACCACCGGCAAGATCGTCGTCGCGACATCCTCGCTCACCGTCTCGAACAAGATGATGACCGAGCACCTGCTCAGCCCGAACTGGATCGACGCCGCCGCGAATCCTGAAATCTCGTTCGAGGTCACGAAGCTCGACGCCGTCGCCACCAAGGGCAACGAGACCACCGCCATCGCGCACGGCAAGTTCACGCTCAAGGGCGTGACCAAGGACATCGCCGTGCCGGTGAAGATCACCCACTTGGCCGGCGCGTTCGGCAAACGCATCGGCAAACCTGAAGTCAAGGGTGACCTGCTCGTGATTCGCGGCGAGTTCACGATCAACCGCGGCGACTACGGCATCCAGCCCGGCAAGAACGAGGACAAGGTGAACCCCGAGGTGAAGCTCTCCCTCGGCATCGTCGGCAGCGCCCCGCAGGCCTGAGCGACGGCACGCTTTTCATCCACGCACCAAGGACGGCCGCGAGGCCGTCCTTTCTTTTTGCCCGCGCCTTGCTACGTTGCGCCGCGTGACCGCCGACGAACTGCAACACCTGATCGAAGACGCCACCTTCGACTACACGATGGGCGACAATGACGCCGCGCTGGCCAAGCTCGCGCGCGCCACCGCCGCCGCGCCCGACTCGTTCGCCGCATGGCACGCCGCCGCCGAGATCAACTTCGGCCTGCGCCGCTTCGACGACGCCCTGCGCGCCGCCGAACAAGCACACCGCCTGCGACCCGACGATCTCTTCATCAACACGACGCTCTCACGCGTCTGGATGGAAAAAGGCGACAAGGCCAAAGCCGAGCACTTCGGCGCGCAGGCGAAGATCGCGAGTTGGAAGGAACAGCTGAAGAATCCGGACGCGGCGAAGGGACTGTAGCGCGCGCGGATTGCCTACGGAAGACCCGCGATCGGCGGGAACTCGTCGCCCCGGAGCGGCGGCGTCCCTGCCGTGCCAGACGTTCACGCGAGGCACCTGTCTCGGGGCGTTTGTCGTCGCCGGAACGGTGACGACCACCTTCAAACAAAAGGCCCGCGCGGTAAGCGCGGGCCGATGGTGCCGCAGCACGAAACCGCGGCACGCGGATTTTGGTTCACGTCGCCTTCGGCGGCGTGCCGCTGGTGGCGCGCTCGATCAGCTTCGCGTGCAGCTCGGTTTCCGCCGCCGTCGGGGTCGATGCCGGTGCCGTCGGGGTCTGCTGGCCGAGGAAGCTTGGCAGATTAAGGCCGACGCTCTTCGCGAGTTCGTTGATCGGCAGCACGCCCTTGTAGAGGTCCTGCACGAATTGCCCCGGGCCCGTCGGCGCGGTGCCGTTGTTGCCGCCACCGCTCATCACGACGACCTTCTCGAACTGCAGGCCCTTGATCGCACCGGCCTGAATCTCGGCAATGCGCACGATGTTTTCGGCGATGAGCAGCTGCGTCGCGCCGCTGGTATCGTCGGCGACCTTGAGCAGCTTCTCGAAGCCCTGCGCCTTCGCATCGAGCAACGCGCGCGTGCCCTCGGCTTCGGCCGTGAGCTTGGCCTGGATGCCGCTCGCTTCGGCGGTGAGCTTGGCGCGTGTGCCGTCCGCTTCGCCTTCGGCGACGCGTTTGATCGCGTCGGCTTCGGCCTGCTTCTGGATGAGATAGGCGGCGGCTTGGCCCTCCTGGAGAATCTTCGCTTGCGCAGCTTTTGCTTCGGCGTCGATGCGGACGCGCTCCTTCTCCACTTCGGCCTTCACGATCTGGTCGGCTTGTTGCGCGGCCTTCTCGCGCGCGGCGCGGGCCAGTTCGGCTTCCTGCTGGGCTTTGTAGGATTCCTGGAGCGCGCGGGCTTCGGCGACCTTCTGCGCGGCTTCGGTGCGGCGCTTCGCCTCGGCCTGCTCGGTGGCGAGATCGGCATTGGATTTCGCGATGACGACCTGTGCGGTGTTCTCGCCCTTGCGCGCCTCGGCTTGGGCCGTGGCAACACGAATCGCCTGCTCGCGCTCGGCCTCGGCCTTGCCGACGGCACCGCGCTGGTTCTCCTGCGCAACGCGGATCTGCGCGTCGTTGATGGCCTTGGCGGCGGCTTCCTTGCCGAGCGCGTCGATGTAGCCGGAGTGATCCCGGATATCGCGGATGTTACCGTTGATCATCCGGAGACCGACTTTGTGGAGCTCGACTTCGACGCCCTTCGTGATGAGCGCGATGAGTTTTTCGCGGTCGGTGTTGATCTCCTCGATGCTCATCGAAGCGAACACAACGCGCATCTGACCCATGATGATTTCGGAAGCGAGCTGCTGGATTTCGTCGAGTGAGCGGCCGAGCAGGCGCGTGGCCGCGTTCTGCATCACTTCGGGATCCGTGGAGATGCCGATCGTGAACGACGCGGGCGCATCGATGCGGATGTTCTGGCTGGAGAGCGCGCCTTTCAGGTCGATCTCCATGTTGATCGGCGTGAGGTCGAGGTAGCCGTAGCTCTGGAAGAATGGCATCACGAAGGTCGAGCCGCCGTGATAGCATTTCGACGACTGGCCGTTCGCCAGTTTGCCGTAAACCACCAGGATGCGATCCGGCGGACACATCCGGTAGCGTGAGATCAGCGTGAATACGATGATCAGCAGGAAGAGAACAACCGACGCGATAGCGATGATTTGGATCATGGGAGGGAGGAACGAAGAAAACTCTGAACGCGAACGCGCGTCACTGAGGTGGAGCCAAGCCGCGGTGCAACTACAGCGCTTCGACCAGCACGGTCTGCCGGTCAATGATGGCGGTGACCTTGATCTTGTCGCCGCTCGCGATCGGCCGCGGCGCGGCGGTGAGCGCGCCGAGCGTTTCCTGGCGGCCGCTGAAGTTCACGATCACCTGCCCGCCGGAAGCCTTCGCCGGCGGCACCGTCACATAGACGGTGCCGACCGCTCCGACCGCCTGCTCGATCTGCATCGTGCCGTCACTGCGAACGGACAAAATCATGCGCACCAGCGCGACGACGGCCACCATCAGCGCCCCGCCCGCCGTCAATGCGATCAACAGAGCCGCCAGCAGCGACAGACCACGATCCATCGCGATGCCGCCCGCCCAGCCGAAGCCGAGAAAGAATCCCGTGAGCGGCTTCACCGAGAAAATGCCCCCGCCGTGATCGACATCGCCGGCGTCTGGGCCGTCGAAATCGTGCGCGCCATCTCCGCCGAAGAGCGCCAGCACGGCGAGCACGAGCGACACCAACGCGGCCATCATGCCGATGCCGTAGAAGAGCTGTTTCGCGAGCGTCAGCTCGTTCCACCAACCGCCGATTTGATCGATCAAGGCCAATGAGTTCATGTGCGTGCGCAGACTACTCCAACGTGGCCCAGTGAAAAAACTACAATCCCGAAGCTTGTTGCGAAGCAAGCGTCACTTCTGCCGCGCATGCATTTTTCTCCGCCGCGCAGACTACAGCCGTCGCTCAATCACCGCACCGGTCGACGTTTCTTTGAACTGCAGCGCGCGCCGCTCGGCGTTGTAGCCCTCGAGCACGATCCCGAGATTCAACTCCACGACGTCGCCGAACGTGAACGCCCCTGCGCCGACCAGCACGCGCGGCCGATCACTGAGCCGGGCTCCGCCGATCTTCACGCTCCGCAACCAACGCGCGAACGCCAGGCTCGGCTTCGGCGAACCCGCCGGCACGAAAAACTCGCCGTCGGAACCGAGCAGCGCCGTCACCGCGTCGCGTTTGGGCCGCCCGGGCGCTTCGGGCTCCGGCGCGGCCACGATAACGGGCGCGGCCGCGGGTTTCGGCGCGACATCCACGGCGGCGTTCGGATCGTCGAGCATCTTCTCGACGAGCTCGTAGTTCGCTTTGTGTTTCTCGCCGGCGTCCTTGATGGTCGCCTTCGCCTGCTTGAGTGCGGTGAACGGCGTCGCCACAGACGACACCGTCGACGCGGCCGGCGGCGAGTCCGCGACGGCCAGCGCCGGCGTCTGATCCGCCGGGGCCACCACCGCCTGCTGCATCCGTTGATACTGAAAATACCCCGCCACGCATCCGGCCAGCAGCAACAGGGTCGACCAACTCAGCCACCGCACCTGCGGAGGCTTCTCGGGATTGAATTCAAACGGCGCCGCGCTGCCCGGCGGCGCGAACGGCGCGGTCGTTCCGCCCTGCGCCAAGGGAGACACCGTCACCATCGGTGTGGTCGCTGCGGCGTCGCTCGTCGCCGGACGCGCCCCGCTCAGCGCTGGATTCGGAGTCACAACCGGGGCTCCGGGGGCGGAGGGCGACGACGAAGTCGGCACGACGTTCCGGACCGACGATACTCTGCCTTCGTCGCCCGGGCCGTCCAAGCGCCGGCGCCTGGTGGGAGGCTCGACGACACAGGAGAAGGAAGTGTCCAACGCCACGGGCCGTTTTTCCTCCGGCACGAAAGGCACGGCGGTGGCGGACGAGACCAGACGATTGACCAACGGCGGTGGCACCGGTGGCCAACTGCCCCCCGCCGGCGGTGAAATTTCGCCGCCCGGCGTCTGGCCGGCCGAATTCGGAGGTGTTTGATCGCCCGGGGCTTGGCTCACTTCCCGCAAAAGCCACGGGAAAACACCCTACTCGGCAAGGAGAATTGCTTTTGATGCCACACAGACCGCGGCGGCGCCCCCGTTGACACGCGCCCGCGCCGCTCCCTACCCTTCGCACCTTATGGATCGTCCCGCCTACCTGCTCGAGTTCGAGAAGCCGCTCCGCGAACTGGAAAAGCAGCTCGACGCGCTGCACCAGCAGTCGCTCGAGAACAACATCGATATGACCGCCGAGCTCGGCACGATTGAGCAGAAAATCGAGGTCACGAAGCGGGAGATCTACTCGAACCTCACGCCTTGGCAGCGCGTGCTGGTCGCCCGTCACCCGAAACGTCCCTACGCGCTCGATTACGTTGCGGCGCTCTGCACGGATTTCCAGGAGCTGCACGGCGACCGCCAATTCAAGGACGACCAGGCCCTGATCGGAGGCACGGCGTTTTTTGACGGCCGCGCAGTCATGATCATCGCCCAACAGAAGGGGCGCGACACCAAGGAAAACATTCTCCGCAACTTCGGCATGCCGCAGCCCGAAGGCTACCGGAAGGCGCTGCGCCTGATGAAGCTCGCCGAGAAATTCGGCCTGCCCGTGCTCACCTTCATTGACACGCCGGGAGCGTTCCCGGGCGTCGAGTCCGAAGCGCGCCACGTGTCCGAGGCGATCGCGGTGAACCTCCGAGAGATGGCCATGCTGAAGGTCCCGTCCGTCGCCGTGATCGTCGGCGAAGGCGGCTCCGGCGGCGCACTCGGCATCGGCGTGACGGACCGCGTCCTGATTTTCGAAAACAGCTACTACTCCGTCATCTCCCCTGAAGGCTGCGCCGCCATCCTCTGGAAAGATCGCGCGCACGCCGCGAAGGCCGCCGAGGCCCTCAAGCTCAACGCCGCGAACCTCAAAGAGCTCGGCGTGGTGGACGAAGTGATCGCCGAGCCGCTCGGCGGCGCGCACAACGATCCCGCCGCCGCCGCCATCGCGCTGAAGGCGGCCTTCAAGCGCCACCTCGACGAGTTGCTCGCGAAGTCCGAGGACCAGCTTCTCGACGACCGCTACGAGCGCTACCGCGAACTCGGCCAATACCGCGAAGTCGCCGCGAAGTAACCGGCGGAACGGGGCCGCGACCGGAATCATGCTCCCCGGTGGGCGTTGGTGTCGCCACCGGCGCCTGTCGCCGCTGGTCCCGCAACGAGCGCCTTGGCGTTGCGACCTCGTCAGTCGAGAATCGCGTCTCGCCGCGGGAGCCCGGCTCCGCGTGGCGCCGGTTTCTCGCCCGCCCGGACGTTCGTTGCGGGCGTGACGTCTGCGCTACTTTGCCTCACCGCTTCGCGACGTAGTGCAGCAACAGCGCGCCGTCTTTCACCGGCTTCGCCGCCTTCAATCGAAAGTGCTGTGCCGGCCGCCGCGTGTAGCCTGCTTCGGTATCGAACAACGTCGGCGTGCCGAGTGAGCCATCGCCGATCGGCATCATCAGCAAAACCAGTTCATCGATCAGACCGGCTTTCAAAAACGAACCATTGATCCTGCCGCCACCCTGCAAGGAGAGCCGCTTGATCGGGAAAAGTTTCCCCAGCTTTCGCAGCACGAGCCGCAGATCGATCTTTCGCCTGCCCCCGATGAGGTAGGAGACGTTTTTCTCGCGCAGGTAAGCGCGATGTTCCGCCGGCACCTGTTCCGTGAGCACGGAGATGATGTGCTCTCCCTCGGCGTCGTTGCGCTTGAACTTCAACTTGCCGTGCGGATCGAGACCGACCGCGAAGCGCTTCGCCTTGTGCGGCGCGACGAAATCACCGGAAGGCACGACGAACTTTCCCCGCCGCGCCGGCTGCGGCTTCGTGTTCGTGAAGCCGCCCATCGTCACGCGGCCGACGATCCACGCATCCCACGGGATCTTCGCCGCCTGCGCTTCATAGATTTCGTGCGCGTTGCGCACGCGCCAGTTGCTGCCGCGGATGCGACCATCCAGCGACGTCATCATGAAACAAGTCACCTGCGGGCGATTCATACCTCCCTACGAACTCACTTCGCCCCCAAAGTCGAGACCGCTCCCGCGCCCCGCCTTCCTGCGAAGAGGGATGCGTCATGCTTGTTTCCTTCTTACCGCGCGGCGAACCGCGCGCGGGGACCGGGCCGCCGAGAAAACCGTGCCTCAGGCCGCGAGATACGGCAGCCGCTTCGCGGTGTCCTTCACCGCCGGCACGCCGTCGAGGAGTTCGCCGATGGCATCCCAGCGGCCGTTGACGAGGGCGTCGCGCGCAGAGTCGCGCTGCGTGATCGGCACGCGCTGGCCACCGAAACGGACCTCGAGCTTCTCGAGATCCAGCGTGATCTCGGCCGACGGATTCGCCTCCACGAACGCCGCGATCTGCGCGATGTCCTCACGCTTGGCGTTCACGCACGGCATGCCGAGCGTCGTGCTGTTGCCGAAAAAGATCTCGGCGAAGTTCTCGGCGATGACCGCCTTGAAGCCGTATTTTTGGATCGCCTGCGGTGCGTGCTCGCGCGAGGAGCCGCAGCCAAAGTTGGCACCGGAGAGCAGGATCGTGGCGCCCTGGTAGCGGGGCTCGTTGAGCGGGTGCGCCGCTTTCGAACCATCGGGATTGTGGCGAACGTCGTGGAAGAGAAATTCGCCGAGACCGTCGAACGTGACGCACTTCATGAAGCGCGCCGGGATGATGCGGTCGGTGTCGATGTCGTTGCCGGGAACGCTAACCGCGCGGCCGGTGACGGAGGTGATTTTGGCGAGAGCCATGAAAAGTTGAGAGTTGAGGGCGGAGAGTTGAGAGAGGGACTAACCACGAAATACACGAATCACACGAAAGAGGAGGATCGGGATTTCGTGTATTTGGTGTGTTTCGTGGTGATTAATTGACCGCAAAAACCTCGCGCGCGTCGGCGACGGTGCCGGTGACGGCGGCCGCGGCAACCATGAGCGGGCTCATGAGAATCGTGCGGCCGGTGACGGAGCCTTGGCGGCCCTTGAAGTTGCGGTTCGACGAGCTCGCGCAGAGCTGGTCGCCAACGAGCTTGTCGGGATTCATCGCGAGACACATCGAGCAACCGGCGCCGCGCCACTCGAAGCCGGCGGCGGCAATGACCTTGTCGAGGCCTTCCTTCTCGCATTGCAGGGCGACGATTTGCGAGCCGGGGACGGCGATCGCCTTCACGCCGGGCGCCACGCGCTTGCCTTTCAGGTATTTCGCGACCTCGCGGAAATCCGAGAGGCGGCCGTTCGTGCAGGAGCCGAGGAACGCCACGTCGATCTTCGTGCCCTTGATGGGCGCGCCGGGCTTCAGCTTCATATAGGCGAGCGCCTCGTCGATGCCGGCTTTCTCGTCAGCGGAAGTGGCTTTCGCGGGATCGGGAACGGTCTCGTTGATCGAGATGCCCTGGCCGGGATTGATGCCCCACGTGACCGTCGGCGCGATATCGGCCGCGTCGATCTTCACGACGTCGTCGTAGTGGCAGCCGGGGTCGCTCGCGAAAGATTTCCAGCGCGCAACCGCCTCATCCCACGCGGCGCCCTGCGGCGCATACGGACGGCCTTTCAAGTAGGCAAACGTCGTCTCGTCCGGATTGACGTAGCCGACGCGCGCGCCGCCTTCGATCGACATGTTGCACACGGTCATGCGCTCTTCCATCGAGAAGCCGTCGAACACGCTGCCGGCATACTCGTAGGCGTAGCCGGTGCCACCATTCACGCCAAGCGTGCGGATGATGTGGAGAATGACGTCCTTCGCGTAGACGCCCGGGCGGAGCTTCCCGTTCACCTCGATGCGACGGACCTTCAACTGACCGAGTGCCATCGTCTGCGTCGCGAGCACGTCGCGCACCTGCGAGGTGCCGATGCCGAATGCGATCGCGCCGAACGCCCCGTGCGTGCTCGTGTGCGAGTCGCCGCAAGCGATCGTCGTGCCCGGCTGTGTGATGCCCTGCTCGGGACCGACGATGTGCACGATGCCCTGCTTGCCGCTCGCGCGATCGAAGAACGTGATGCCGAACTGCGCGCAGTTCTTCCGCAACTCGTCCATCATCGCCTGCGCCAGCGGATCGGCGTAGGGCTCGACGAGCTGGTCGGTCGGCACGATGTGGTCGACCGTGGCGAACGTGCGGTGCGGCATGAGCACCGGGAGCTTGAGATCGCGCAACATGCCGAAGGCCTGCGGCGACGTGACCTCATGGATCAGGTGCGTGCCGATGAGCAGCTGCGTCTGGCCGTTGGCCAGTTTCCGGACGGTGTGAGCGTCCCAGACTTTTTCGAAAAGGGATTTCGGGGCGGACATGGAAGGGAAAACAGGAAGGATTCGTGGTTCGGGCATTAGTTTCCTGAACCACGGATTTCACGGATAACACGGATGAAACCGATCCGTGCAATCCGTGAAATCCGTGGTCAAAAACAAAGCGGCTTCGAGGTGTGAGGCTCAACGCGGGCTCAGAGCTTAGCAGTTTCTTGCCATAACCGGAAATACCTCTTTCATCGCCATTGATGCCGCGTGAGTATCAATATCCTTTCGAGCTCCGCCACCTTGTCGCCTTCCGCGAGGTCGCGCGGCAGCTGCACTTCCGCAAGGCCGCCGAGTCGCTCGCGATCGCACAACCGGCGCTGTCGCGGACAATCGCACAGCTCGAATCCTCGCTCGGTGTCGATCTCCTCAACCGCACCCAGCGCCGCGTGGAGCTGACCGCGGCCGGCAAAGCCTTCCTCGAACGCATCGAACCGCTGCTCCGCGCGCTCGCGGCCGTGCCGGGCGACATCCAGGCGCTCGCCGGCGGCCAGGCGGGACACGTGCGCGTGGCGTTCACCGGCCTCGCGATGGCGACGGTGCTACCGGGTATCCTGCGCGAGTTCAACCGCCGCTATCCGGGCGTGCGCGTCGAACTCAACGAGTCACCCACTTCCGCCCAACTCGACGCGTTGAAAGCCGGCGAACTCGCCTGCGGCTTTTTCCATCCCGACGAGCAGACGCCGCCGGGGCTCCGCACGCAGGTGCTGCTCCGCGAAAAAAACGGCGT
Organism: Candidatus Didemnitutus sp.; assembly: GCA_041906465.1. Lineage (GTDB taxonomy): Bacteria > Verrucomicrobiota > Verrucomicrobiia > Opitutales > Opitutaceae > Didemnitutus. The sequence goes on from JAYRJE010000021.1 coordinate 49,934, forward strand.
GCTCCTTCCCGCCGATCACCCGCTCGCCCACGCAAAGACGCTCAAGCTCCGCGAACTGGCCGGCACGCCGTTCGTGCTTTTCCCGCGTGCGCACAATCCCGGTTTCTATGACCGCGTGCTTGCGGCATTCCAACAAGCCGGGGTGACGCCACGCATTGCCGACGAGGTGTGGCCGCGCGCCAACGCCATCGGACTCGTCCGCGCCGGACTCGGCGCGACGTTCATGTGTCCCTCCGAGGCCAAACAGTTCCCCGCCGAAGTCAGCTTCCGCCCCCTCGACGGTCCCGCCCCGGAGAGCCGGCTCGTTCTCGGCTGGCGCAAGGACGCCGCGCCCGAGCCAGCGCTGCACGCCTTCCTGCTGGTGGCCGGCGCCACCGCTTGACTGCCTCCGCCCGCAGCCGCACGCGCATCGCTCCCAATGTTCCTACTAAGCAACGATGGCCCCGCCCGTTCACCGGGCACGCGTCATGCCTTCGTTACTTAATAAGAACATCGGGTGAACGCGGCCGGCGGGTGCCAACGCGCGTCGAAACACCCGGTGCCGGACCGGGGCTCGCGACTCAATCGTTGCGTGCCACCGCACGCGTGTTCATGCCGCGCCGCTGCCCGGACGTCGACGCCGCCACAAACGTGCGCCCTCCGCTCCGTTGCCCGCCCGTGCCGTAGCTCGAGCGGGCGGCGCGGCTGGCGCGCGAGCCGCGCCGGCCGCCGCTGCCGTTTTGATTTTCGTTGGACCACCGCGCGCGTCCGCCGCGCGCAGCCACGGCGCGCACATCACGGGGATTCCAGCGAGCGAAGCCGCCGCTAGCACGACCGCCGCGCGACGCCACCTCGCGAAGGTCCCTGGCGTCCCAGCGCGCGAACCCGCCGCTGGCTTTGCCGCCGCGCGATGCGATCTCGCGCTGACGCGCCGGATCCATGGCCGCGAAGCCGCGCTTGCTCTTGCCGCTTTTCTTGGTGCCGCCCGAGGAACGGGAACGGCTTCGGCCATCGCTGCGCGCTTGGGAGCGGCCGCGATTCGATGATCGTCCGCCGGCGGAAGAGCCGGCCCGGTTGGATTGCTGTCGGGTTCGGCCGCGCCCGCCCGATTTGGAACGTGAAGTATTTTTCGCCATGATGGACCTTTCGTTGGTTCGGCAACGGATACCATCGCCGTGCTTCGCTCGCCATCCGGCGCGGCAAGGTGCGGCCCATGCGAAGAAACACGGGGATAAACCGCCCATCCGCGCCCCGCAGTTCGCCCCGCGGGAGGGAAGGGACAACGTCCCGCCCGGTCCCCGCGCGCTTCAGCGCACCCGCACAAGGCGGCGGAAGGGTCCTTTCAAACTGACCGACGAAGATTCCGCCCACCACGAAGGCGCGAGCTTGAGCCAAGACGAGCCGCCGGTGTTAATCCTGCCCTCCCCCGATGAGCCCCGTCGCCGCAATCAGCCGCGTGCTCCTGCTCGCTTGCGCCTGCGCGCTCACGCCATTCGCGACTGCCGACGACTATGTGATCGTCAGCTCCCGGGCAGACCCGGCCTACACGCAACGGAAACTCGAAGGCTCGGAGGCGAAGCGGGAGACCTACGTAATCGGCGAAGGCAGCTATTTTGGAGGAATCACGGCGGACCGGTCGCTGGAGCGGATGACGATTCGGCAAATCGCCCAGTCGCTCGCCCCGGAGCTGGCGCGGCAGGCATTCTTCCCCGCCAGGGATCTCGGAAGCGCCGACCTGTTGATCATGGTCCACTGGGGCGTCACCACGCCCCACCAATCGATGCGGGAAGCGATGGACGTCACGACCTTGTCGTTCGATCCGCGCAACACGCCGCACGTGGAGAACGACGTCGGCGACGAGTTGTTCAAGGAACCGGGGGCGCCGCCCGACACCGAGGGCAGCGGGGATTCGCCGGCGGCCGACGTTGCCAAGTCGCTCCGGGCGTGGGAAATTTCTCCGACCTTCGATCTCATCAAAGGCCTCAGCGACGAGGCCGCCCACGCTTACGGCGAGGCGAGCAACGCGCAGCTGCTGGGCTACACCAAGTTGATGCGCCAACTCGAGGGCCGCGTCTTCGCCAGCGCAGAACGTGATGTGTTGCACTTCGACCTGACCACGGAGCGCTACTTCATCGTCCTGGTCGCCTATGATGTCCGCACCCGCTTGGAGCCGGGACAAAAACGGAAGCCCTTGTGGGTCGCGCACGTCAACACGCGCGCCGCTGGCACCAACTTCCCGATCGCCGTGAATCGGATGAGCCAGGTCGGGGCAGAGTTTTTTGGACGCACCACGGACAAGCCCACGCCTCAACGCGCCAAGGTTCGCCGCGGCTACGCGACGCCGGGCGAGTTGATCATCCTCGGTGTCGAGGAGACGACGCCGGCCAGGAAATGAGCGAACGAGCGACTCGCTCGCGGGCGGTGATTGAGTCGATTCGAGGCAGGTCCGCCGACAGCACGCACGGCGAAAGGCAGCCGCTGCGCCTAGTCCGCGTTCGCCCCGGCCACGGCGGACAAATTTCCCTTCGTCTTCGCGAAAGAAATTTGGTGCCCGAAGAGGGGGTCGAACCCACACGCCTTTAGAGGGCGACGGATTTTGAGTCCGTTGCGTCTGCCAATTCCGCCATTCGGGCGAGCCAAGGCCGCGAAAGAAACCGCGCTCCGGCCCGAAGTAAACCCTGATTTTCGCCCCCTCAACGCGCCGCTGCTCCGCGAGCCAGCAACCCGCGCAGCGCCCGGACCGCCCCTTCCGAGTTTGGGCTCAACTGCCCCGACGCCAGCGCCCGCTCGAGCGACCGCAGCAACGCCGCCGTTTCCGGCGCCGTCGGATCGAGCGTCGTCTGAACCTGCGCCGTGCATAGCTCAACCAGCACCGGCGTAGTCGCATCGTGACGCCGCCTCACCACATAACTTCCGTCCGGTGCCGTCGCCTCGAAAATCTGTGTGCCACCGTCGAGCAAAAGATGATGAACCACGCGCGTCGGCGTGAATTCGTCGATTTGCTGGCTGGGTGAGAAATCCGCGAAGTCCTTGCGGTGTTGGTAAGCGGCCAGCCACGCGCCGAGCACGATGACGCTGCTCCACAGCAACATCGCCGCAACGGTAACGAAACGAAAACGAGGCAGCTTCATGACAAGCTCTACGCGCGCGCGGCGCGGTTCTTAGGTGCCAGCCTTCGCATGCGCCGTCAATCCCCGCGGGCGGGACATTGACGCCGTGCCCGTGGCGCGAGACAGTGCGGCATGCCCGATTTCCGCGCTTACGCGCCCCACACATCGGCCAACGCCACCGAGATCCGCCTCGCCGCCGACGAGAGCCACCACCTCGTCGTCGTGAACCGTTGTCAGCGCGGCGATCCGGTCGTGGCCTTCGACGGCCGCGGCCGGGAGTGGGAATGCGAATGCGCCGATCCCGCGAAGACTGCGACCGTGTTGCGAGTGAAGTCCACGCACCCGTCCGCACCGCTGCCGTGCGCGATCACGCTCGCGCAGGCCCTCCCGAAGGGCGCGACGATGGACGAGATCGTCCGTCAGGCGACCGAACTCGGCGCCGCCCGCATCGTCCCGCTGATCACCGAGCGCACTCAGGTGCACCTCGAGGGGGACCGCGCCGAGAAGAAGGTCGAGAAATGGCGCGTCGCTGCCGTCGAAGCCGCCAAGCAATGTGGCAATCCGTGGGTGCCCGAGATCGCGCCGGTGCAGAAACTGGAGGCTTTCCTCCGCGGGGCGTCCGCGGCGACGACCCCGTCTGTCCCGCCGTCGGGCAAAGTGGCGGCGCCGGTCTTTGATCTCCAATTTGTCGCCAGCCTGCACGCCGGCGCCCGCCCCTTGCGCGGCGTGGTGGACAACTGGCGCGCCGAACACAACCGCCCGCCGCGACAGGCGCTGTGGCTCGTCGGACCCGAGGGCGACTTCTCGCCCGCCGAGATGGCCGCGTGCGCCGCGGCCGGTTGCGTGCCGGTCACGCTGGGGCCGCTCGTGCTGCGCTGTGACACGGCCGCGGTGTCGGCGCTCAGCGTGCTCAGTTACGAATTGCAGTCCTAGCGAGCGCTCAATCGCGCGGGCTTTGTGCCGATAACGTGGGGGCGTAATCCCCATGACTCGCACCGTCGTTCGCCTCGTGTTCGGCGCGCTCCTGCTGAGCTGCGCCTCGTCCGCCATCGCCGCCGGTCCGAAAATCGGCGTGCTCCTGAAGGGTCGCGCGAAATTCTGGCAAGTCGTCGACCAATCCGCGACGGCGACCGCAAACGCCCGCGGCGCTGAAATCATCGTCAAGGCGCCCGCCGCTGAGACGGACGTCGCGGTGCAAATCCAATTGCTCAACGCCCTCGGCGCCGCCGGCGTGCAAGCGATCATCATCGCGCCAACCAGCAAGGACGCACTCGCGGAACCTGTGGCGGCTCTCGCCGCGAAGGGCGTGAAGATCGTCGTGATCGATTCGCCGCTCGCCGGCTCGGCCGGCGCGACATTCATCGGCACCAATCACCGCGCCGCCGGCGAGGCGGCCGGTCAACTCCTCGCCACCCTCATCAAGGACACCGACGAGATTTCCATCCTCCGCCACGCGCAAAACAACGCTGCCACCGGTGACCGCGAAAATGGCGCCCTCGAGAAACTGCGCGAAGCTCACCCGAAGGCGCCGGTGCACGCCGACATCTACGCGAGCACGGAAAATGGCGTCGAGGGGGAGCGCGCCGCGCTGGTCTTTACCCGTTACCCGCAAACCCAGGCGATCCTGGCCTCCGGCACTCCGGGCACGATGGCCATGTGCGAACTGCTCACGAAGCAACCGCGACCAGTGAAGTTCGTCGGCTTCGGCATGAATCTCAACCCCACGGTCGCGAGTGCCCTCGAAGCCGGCACGATGCACGGCTGGATCGCGCAGCTGCCCGGAGAAGTTGGTCGCGCCGCCGTCGAGGCCGCGCTGGATCTACTCAACGGCAGGAGCGTGCCGCCGGTGATTCATACCGAGTTCGTGGTGATCACGAAAGACAACCTGCACGATCCCAAGGTGCAGGAGTTGCTGAAGCTCTGAGGGCAATCCGCCGTCGCGCCGCCTGTGCGCTGGAGCGCCTTGACCCCGACGCGCTGCTCGGTCCGCGCTCGCGGGAAGCGCGTTGAAGTCAACGCGCTCCACCCCATTGCCCTGCGGGCTCGCTCGCGGCAGCCATCTACCGGCCCGCGCGCCCTCAGCCTTTCCGGCTCGCGAGGTATTTCGTCACGTCGTCGCCCGACACACGACCGCCCGGGCCGGTGGCTTCGATGTCGAAAATTTTCGTCGGATCAAGGCCGGCCTCCTGCGCCATTTTGGTCGCGCGCGGCGTCCAGACGAGCGCCTTGGCTGCGGGCGCGGGCGAGTGAGGCGCGGCGTGCGCGGCGACTTCGGCGTCGTGCTTCGCGGTGGCGATGGCGAGGTGTTGCAGGCTCGCGTCGGCCGTTTCCATGCGGAAAAGCGCTTCGCCGGAGCGCTTCACGTCACCCTTGTTGCCCTTCACTTCGACGATCGTGCCCGCAGCGGGCGACTCGAAGTCGAAGGCAGACTTGTCGCTCTCGAGTTCGGCGAGCTTCTGGCCCTTGGCAACTGGGGTGCCGGGCGCGACGACGATGTTGATGATGGTGAGTTCGCTCACCGTGGCGCCCATCGAGGGCATCGGAACGTCGATCAGGAACGTGGACATGAGGGTGTTGGCTTGGCGGGAAGTTGCGGCGGCGGGCCGTGCCGGTCAATGCCGAGACGGGCGGGGAAACGCCGCGCAGCGTGGGTAGAAAAACGACGGTGGCTGCGTGCGCGAGGGCTTATGAGTGCCCACGCTGGAGCGCAGGGACAACGTGGACGCTCACGCCCCTGGCCAAAATTCCCGCTCCGAACCGCGCTTTCGCTTCGCGCAAGCGCGGCGACGAAAACGCGCTACCCGCGCGCCGCGCGCCAGATCGCCAGGCACTGCGCGATGAGCTTCGGCAGCTCGGGCAGCGGGATCATGTTCGGGCCGTCCGAGATCGCGTTGGCCGGATCGGGATGCGTCTCAATAAACAAGCCGTCGGCGCCCGCCGCGAGCGCGGCCTTGGCGAGCGGCGGCACGAACTCGCGGCGCCCGCCGGACTTGCCGCCGGCCGCGCCGGGCAGCTGCACGCTGTGCGTGGCATCGAAGATCGCGGGATAGCCGAGCGCTTTCATCATCGCGAACGAGCGCATGTCGACGACGAGGTTCTGATAACCGAAGGTCGTGCCGCGCTCGGTTTGCCAGATTTCGGCCGCTTGGCCGTCGCGCAGCTTGCCGACGACGAATTCCATCTCCTGCGGCGAGAGGAACTGGCCTTTTTTCACATTCACCGTCTTGCCGGTCGCGGCGGCGGCGAGGAGGAGGTCGGTCTGGCGGCAGAGAAAGGCCGGAATCTGCAACACGTCGCACACCTGCGCGACAGGCTCCGCCTGCTGGCGCTCGTGGATGTCGGTGAGCACGGGAAAGCCGAACTCGCGCTTGATCCGCGCGAGGAGCTTGAGGCCTTCCTCCATGCCCGTGCCGCGATCGCCGCCGAGCGAGGTGCGGTTGGCTTTGTCGAACGAGCCCTTGAAAACGATGTTCAGCTCCGGGTGCGCGGCGGCGAGTTGCTTCAGCGTCGTGGCGACGGCGCGGCAGACGGTCTCGTTCTCGAGCGAGCACGGACCGGCGATGAGGAGGAGTTTTTTCGGATCGAAGATCATGAGGACGGCGAGTTAACCGCGAAACACACTAAACACACGAAAGGACGGACGACGACGCACACAGGGAAACACGGTAATTTGTTTCGTGTATTTCGTGTGTTTCGCGGGGGGCAGTCCGGAAACTCACCGCTTCCCACCATGGCGTTTGATCGCCGCGGCAATGAAGGAAGCAAAGAGCGGATGCGCCTTGTTGGGCTTCGATTGGAACTCCGGGTGTGCCTGCGTGCCGACGAACCACGGGTGATCCTTCAGCTCGATGACTTCAACGAGGCCGCGCTTCGGATTCCAGCCGGAGATCACCATGCCTTTCTTCTCGAGGCGCTCGACATAGTCGTTGTTCACCTCGTAACGGTGGCGATGCCGCTCGGTGACGGTGTCCTGACCATAAGCGCGGCGCGCGAGCGTGCCGGCCTTGAGCTGGCAGGCGTAGGCGCCGAGGCGCATCGTGCCGCCCTTCTGGACGACGTTGCGCTGCTCGTCCATCAGCGCGATCACCGGGTCAGGGGTCTTCTCGTCGAACTCCATCGAGTTGGCTTTTTTCAGGCCGAGGACGTTGCGGGAAAACTCGATCACCGCGACCTGCATGCCCAGGCAGAGCCCCCAATAAGGCAGTTTGTTTTCGCGGGCGAACTTCGCCGCCGCGATCTTGCCTTCGATGCCGCGGTCGCCGAAGCCGCCGGGCACGAGGATGCCGTCGAGCTTCTTCAACGCCGCCAGGCCGCTCTTCGTCTCGAGGTCCTCCGCGTCGACGCGGATGATGTTCACGCGGCAATGATTCGCGATGCCGGCGTGCGCGAGCGACTCGTAGACGGATTTGTAGGCGTCCTGCAGCTCGATGTATTTGCCGACGACGCCAATGTTCACCTCGTGCTTGGGCGACTTGATGCGGTGGACGATGTCGACCCAGATGTTTTTCGCCGGCGCCTTGTTCTTGATCCCGAGCAGATCGCACACGAGCTGGTCCATGCCCTGGTTCTGGAGCATGAGCGGGAGTTCGTAGATCGACGATTCGACGTCCTCGGCGGCGATGACGGCCTTCACCGGGACATTGCAGAACATCGAGATCTTCTCGCGCATCTCGAGCGGCAGCGGGTGCTCGCAGCGGCAGACGACGATGTGCGGCTGGATGCCGATCTCGCGCAGCTTCGCGACGGATTGTTGCGTGGGCTTCGTCTTCATCTCGCCGGCGGCGCCGACGTAGGGGACGAGTGTCACGTGGATGAAAACGCATTCGCGCGGGCCGACTTCGAGCGCGAATTGCCGCAACGCCTCGATGAACGGCAGGCCCTCGATGTCGCCCGTCGTGCCACCGATCTCCGTGATGAGCACGTCGACGCCTTTGCCGCCCTTGTAAATGCGGTCCTTGATCTCGTTCGTGACGTGGGGAATCACCTGCACGGTCTTGCCGAGATAATCACCGCGGCGCTCCTTCGCGATCACGGCCTCATAGATCTGGCCCGACGAGAGGCTGTTCGCGCGGCTGAGTTTGCCGCTCGTGAACCGCTCGTAGTGGCCCAAGTCGAGGTCGGTTTCGGCACCATCGTCGAGCACGTAGACTTCGCCGTGCTGATACGGGCTCATGGTGCCCGGATCGACGTTGAGATACGGATCGAACTTCTGGATGCGCACGGAGAGCCCACGCGTCTCGAGCAACGCGCCGAGCGAGCCCGCCGTGAGACCCTTGCCCAAAGATGAAACCACACCGCCTGTCACGAAAATGTATTTCACGGGCTTTAGGGTATCGGTCGCGCCATGTCGCGACACAAGAAAAAGCTGGGGCGGCGCGCGTGAAATGTGCCGCGCACGCCGCGAATCGGCCACCGGCACCTCTTCCGCCCTCAACCGTAGCGCCGGTCTGTGACCGCCCGCGGACCTCCGCGACGTTCGACACCCGCAGAAAAAGCTTTGCCAGCACGGCGCCGCCCCCGGATTTTGCTGCGCTGTGCAGGCCAAACCTCAGCTCCTTGTCTGGTTGACGTGCGACGGTGTCCACATCGACCCCGGCACCGGTAAACACACGATCCTCGGTGTCTTCTCGAACATCAAGGGCCGCTCCTTCCCCGTCGTCCACCCCTACATGGTGTGGTTCATGACGCTGACGGACGTCGCGCCCGGCAAGCATCGCATCAAGATCTCCATGGGACTCGATCCCACGCGGCTCAGCGAACTCATCCACCGCGAATTCGAGTCTCAAAGCCCGCTGCACCGCATCAATCTGATCAACGAGGTGCGCAACTTGACCTTCCAGCAACCCGGCGACTACTCGATTCTCATCGAAGTCGACGAGGAACCGATCCTCGCCACGAGCATGACCGTCACGCTCTGAGGCACCGCGCGCCGACCAGCCACCAGTCGGCCCTCAGTCGTTCTCGTAATCTTCATCGTTCTCCGCTCCGCCGCTTCGACGCGAACCCGGGAGAACGATTACCAGTAAGATTAAGATCACGAGAAAGACGCCCACCCACACCGCCTTCGGCCCGCTGCTTCCCGCCCTCCGTCCTCCGTCCTCAGTTCTCCGTAATCCGACCTCCGTCCTCAGTTCTCCGTAATCCGACCTCCGCTCATGGCCAAGCACACCGCACCACACTCGTTTGAACTCATCGGCGTCGGCAATCCGATCATGGATCTGCTCGCCCACGTCGACGATGCCTTCCTCAAGCAGCACGTCGCCGGCGAAAAAGGCGGCATGGTGCTCGTCGACGACGAGGACATCGTCGCGCTGCTGCGCCACATCGGCGAGCGCATCGCCATGATGCCCGGCGGCTCCGCCGCCAACACCACGCTCGGCGCCACCAAGCTCGGCCTCAAAACCACTTTCCTCGGCAAGATCGGCGGCGATATCACCGCGGAGAACTACTACGAAAACTTCATCGCCGCCGGCGGCGACGGCTCGCGCTTCAAGCGCGCCACGCTCCCCAACGGCCGCTGCCTCTCGATGGTCACGCCCGACGGCCAGCGCACCATGCGCACCCACCTCGGCGCCGCCATGACGCTGCGCCCGGAAGAGATCAGCGTCGACGACTTCAAAGGCTGCCGCCACGCCCACATTGAAGGCTACCTGATGTTCAACCCCGCGCTGGCCGAGAAGGTCATGGCCACCGCCCGCGCCGCCGGCTGCACCCTCAGCCTCGACCTCGCCTCCTTCGAAGTCGTCAACATCGCGCGCGACTGGATCTTCGCCCAACTGCGCCAGGGCATCGACGTCGTCATCGGCAACGAGGACGAGGCGAAAGCCCTCTTCCGCCGCGACGACAGCTACGAAAACTACGCCCGCGAACTCGCTCAATTCGGCGGCGTCGCCGCCGTGAAGATGGGCAAGGACGGCGCGTGGGTCGCGCAAGGCAGCGAACTGCACCGCATCTTCCCCGTCAGCGTCGAACGCGTGATCGACACCACCGGCGCCGGCGACGCCTGGGCCGCGGGCTTTCTCTACGGCTACCTGCGCGGCAAATCGCTCGCCCTCGCCGGCGCGATCGGCTCGCGCCTCGGCGCCGAAACCGTGCAACACCTCGGCGCCGCGATCCCCGACATCCACTGGCCGCGCCTCCGCGCGCACGCCGAGGATTTCGGCAAGCCGTAACGGTCGTTTGACCGAACCTCGCGTGCGTATCACTGTCCGACCCGTGATGCGCTCGCCCCGGTGCACGATCGTTTGCTGGCTCGCGACCGGCTGCCTGACCGCTCCGCTGCAGGCCGATTCGCCCACGCCGCGCTTGTCGCCGCGCACGCAGAACGCGGTGCGAGCATCGCTGCCGAAGTTCGATGCATCGCAAGCGGCACGGCCCAAGCCCGCCACCGCCGAAAACGCCGCGGGCCCCATCGAAAAGGACGGCGTGGTCATCTTCCCCGACTACACCGTCATCGAAAAGAAAGTCGCCGAGCCGCGCGCGGATGACTGGTTGAAAAGCGACGCCCTCACGCGCCGCGAAATCCGCCGCTTGGAGGCGGACATGACCGGCCTCGAGCTACTGCTCAACCGCTGGCACCTCCCACTCCTCTCGGCCCCGTTCAGCGCGCGCGCCCGGTCAAGGTATGAGTCACAGCGCTTCCGCAGCGAGTTCACGCGGTTCCTCGACCTTGCCAAAGCCGTGGAAACGCTCGATCCCCGCGCCGCGCAGGAACTCCGCGAGGCCCTCGATTTTCGCAAACTCCCCAAGGAAGGCCGGAAATAACCGCTCGCCGGCCGAACCTTCGTCGCGCCACCTTGTCGTTGCCGTGATGCGCCCGCCCCGACGCCTCCTTGCGCCGATCGTCTCGGCCGTCCTCCTCGCCGCCTTGCCGCTGCGCGGCGACCCGCCGCCGCCGACACCCACCTCGTCCGTCCGCACCAACGAAGCGCTCCTCTCGCGCCTGCCGAAATTCAATCCGGCCAAGAGCGACGCCGCCAAAAAAGCTGCCGCCGAGGAAGCGGCGCGCAAAGCCGCGGCCGCCGCGTCCGGCAATACTGAGACAGTGGAGAAAGACGGCATCGTCTACCTGCCCGACTATAAAGTCGTGGAAAAGAAACAGCAGGAACTCCGCGGCGACGACGCACTCAGCCGGCAAGAAATCACGAAAAAGGCCGTGCGCCTCGCCGAGGCCAACATGAACGCCTTGGACATGGCGCTCAACCGCTGGCACATTCCCTTCCTCACCCCCTCCTTTTCCGATCGCGCTCGCGCCGCCTACGAAGCGCAGAAAGCCGCCGAAGAAAATGAACGCCTCCAACACGTGATCGACGTGTCGAACCGAGCGAAAAAGTAGCGCCGCTTGCCTCGGCGCGAACACCGCGCCAACCTCGCCCGCGTGCCCGACACCGACGTCACGATCCTGCGCGAATTCCTCGCCCACCCCGGCGAACTCGTCACCGGCACGCGACTGGCCAAGCAGCTCGGCATCTCGCGCGTCGCCGTCTTCTTTCACCTGAAGCGCCTCATCGAGGAAGGCTTTGAAATTCGCTCCGAGCCACGCCGCGGCTACCGTCTGATCGCGCCGCCCGCCGCGCTGCACGAAGCGCTCATTCGCACGCATCTCGGTCGCACGCGCGCGCCGCATCTCGTGTGCCTCGACACGGTCGACAGCACCAACAGCGAGGCCGAGCGCCGCCTCGCCGCCGACGAACCGGTCCCACTCGTCATCCTCGCCCGCGCGCAGACTCGCGGCCGCGGCCGGCGCGGTCGCCCGTGGCACAGCGCACCCGGCGGCAATCTTTACGCGACATTCGTTTTCCGGCCGCAGCTCGAGCCCGCGCGCCTGCAGGACTTCACCCTCTGGCTCGGTGTCAGCGTCTGCGAGCTGGTGGAAAATTTCTGCAAACTCTCGCCCGGCCTCAAGTGGCCGAACGATCTCTTCCTCAGCGGACGCAAAGCCGGTGGCATGCTCACGGAAGCACGCATCGACGCCGACCAGGTGCGCGACCTCGTCTTCGGGCTCGGGCTGAACGTGAACGGACGCGTGTCCGACCTGCCGCCCGAGTTGCGCCGCATCGCCACCTCGCTCGCCGACGAAACCGGCGCTCCGCTCGACCTGAACAAGTTCGCCGCCGCCCTCATCGGTCGCGTGCTGCACGCTTACGCCCAGTTCCTCGACGGCTCCTACCGCGACCGTTTTGCCGAGCTGTGGCACCGCTACGACACGTTGCGCGGCAAACCCGTCTCCGTGATTCAAGGCACCCGCACCGTCCGCGGCACCGCCGTCGGCATCGATGACGAAGGTTCACTGATCGTGCGCACCGACGCGGGCACCACGGAACGCTTCCGCGCCGGCGAGGTCACGTTAGGCAAGGAAGTGGCCTAGCGTGCGGTTTTCCTGGTAGCTCGGGCGCTCCGTGCACGGGATTCTCGCGACCGGAGACTGCGGGCGCCTCACGCGACTTCGGCGCTTGCGACACACGTCAAAAGCCCGTGTTAATGGCGCTGCGTCCGCACTTTGCCGCATGGCAGAAATTCCCGACAACACCATCGAGGTCGAGCACCTCACCAAGCACTACGGCTCCCTCACGGCCGTGAACGATCTCAGCTTTACGGTGAAACGCGGCGAGATCGTCGGCCTGCTCGGCCCGAACGGCGCCGGCAAGAGCACCACGATGCGCATCCTCACCGGCTATCTGCCCGCGACGACCGGCTCCGTGCGCATTTGTGGTCACCCCGTCGCCAGTCACCCAGAGCTCACGAAACGCCACGTCGGCTACATGCCGGAAAACAACCCGCTGCCCGAGGACCTGCGCGTCTCCGAATACCTCTGGTTCCGCGGACGTCTGAAGGAGATGCCGCGCTCCAAGCTCCGCGCCCGCATTGATGAGGTCCTCGAACTCTGCGACCTGAAGCGCAACCGCCACAAGATCATCGGCCGACTCTCCAAGGGCAACAAGCAGCGCGTCGGCATCGCCGAGGCGATCCTCGCCGAACCGGACGTCATCATCATGGACGAGCCGACGATCGGCCTCGATCCGCACCAGATCCTCATCGTCCGCGACCTCATCGCCAGCCTGCGCGGCCGCATGAGCGTGATCATCTCCTCGCACATCCTGCCGGAAATCGAAGTCACCTGCGACCGCGTGCTCATCATCAACGGCGGCCGCATCGTCGCCCAAGGCTCACCCGCGCACCTGCGCCAGGAAATTTTCGGCCACTCCACGTATCGCCTCGAACTCTCCGGCGACAGCGCCGCGCTGCCCGTGCTCCTCGCCGACGTCGATCCCACGATCAAGATCGCCAGCGTCAGCGACTGCGCGCCCGACGGCTTCTGCGTCGTGATGCTCACGACCGCCTCTGAAACCGATCTCGGCGAAAAGCTCCTGCAAGCGCTCCCGACCCGCGGCTACCGCCTCCGCGCCCTGAGCCGATCGCTGCCCACGCTCGAGGACGTCTTCCTCGCCGCCACCCGCCGCAGCTGGGACGCGCGCGCGCCAGACAAAGCACCCACCGAAGCTCCGGGCCGTCCGCCACTGCCGAAGATATGAAGCCGTCAGCGATCAGCTTTCAGCTTTCAGCGATCAGCCGACAATTTTCGGACGACAACTGTGGCTCGCTGAACGTCCGCCTGCGGCTGCGTCCAGTCGCTTTTCACTGCTTTCCCGGGCTGAAAGCTGACCGCTGATCGCTGACCGCTCCTCCGCCATGCGCCACTTCCTCACCATCCTCTCGCACGAAATCCGCTCGCTGCTCTTCAACCCGAGCACCTACGTCGCGGCCGTGCTCTTCCTCGGCGTGATGGGTTTCATCTTCGCGATCATGCTCGACGACTACACCAGCGCTCCCCGCGAGGCGCTGCCCGCCGCGACGTTTTTCCAACTCTTCTGGATTCCCGTGTTCTTCATGGTGCCGCTGCTCACGATGAAGTCGCTCGCCGAGGAACGCCGCCTCGGCACGCTCGAGACGCTGCTCACGACGCCGGTCACCACCACCGAAGTCGTTCTCGGCAAATTCGGCGCCGCCTACCTGCTCTACATTCTGCTCTGGGGCTCCACCGCGGGCTTTCACTACGTGCTGGTGCACTACGCGCGCGACGCCCGCCTGCTCGACTGGGGCCCGCTCGTCGGCGGCTACGCGTTCATCGCCATCAGCGGCCTGATGTTCATCGCCGTCGGAATTTTCTCCAGCGCCGTCACGCGCAGCCAGGCCGTCGCCGGCATCCTGTGCTTCACGATGTTGTTCACCCTCATCATGGGGCTCAGCTACCTGGGCAACGCGACGCTCCTGCAACAGGAGGCGTTCTCGCCGCTCAAAAGCACGGTCGAGTCGCTGCAAATCTTCGGCCACCTCGCCGACTTCACCCACGGCGTGATCGATACGCGCCAGGTGTTTTTCTACCTGACCGGCGCGGTGCTCGCGCTGATCTTCAGCATCCTCGGCGTCGAGGCCAAGCTCCTCCAAGGCTGACCGCATGCACCTCGCCGAGAGCTTCCGCACCGCGCGGTGGATCCGCATCATCAACCTGCTCCTGCAGGCGGTGCTCTTCCTCAGCCTGTTCGCGGGCCTGAACTACGTCGCGCAAAACCATTTCGGCCGCTTCGACCTCACGAAAGCCCGCCGCTACTCGCTCTCCGCCGAGACGCGCTCCTACCTCGCCGCGCTCGCGCAGCCCGTGCGCATCTACGTCACGTTCCGCGACGACACGAAGGACGAGGAACTCGACCAAGCCTACTCCGACCTTCGCGGCCTCCTCCGCGAATACGTCTACGTCACGCGCAACAACGACGAGCAGCGCCGCATCACCGTCGATTTCGTCGACGTCTATAAAAACCCGAAGCAGGCCCAGGCCCTCGGCATCGAACAGGCGGACAACGCCGTCATTGTCACCTCCGGCGAGCGCCGCCGCCTAATCACCATCGACGAACTCTATCGCATCAAAAACAAGAAGACCCGCGAAGCCTTCCGTGGCGAAGCCACGCTCACGGCCGCGATTCTCGACGTGACCGCCTCCGAGCGGAAAAAAATCTACTTCGTGCTCGGCCATGGCGAAGTTCAGCCTGACGACGTCAGCGAGCGCGGCCTCTCGCAACTCCGCGACGCCCTGCGGCAGCGCAATTACGAACTCGGCGCGCTCGACCTGCCCCGCGCCCGCAAGATCCCCGACGACGCCGCGCTGCTGCTCGTGGTCGGGCCCACGCGGCCTTTCCAGCGGTTTGAAGAAGAGCTCCTGCGTGACTACCTGCAAACGCGCGCCGGTCGCATCGTTCTGATGCTTGATCCCGGCAAGCAACACGGCCTCGACATTCTCCTCTTCGATTGGGGCATCATCGCTTACGACGACGTCATCTACGATCCGAGCGCGGCGGCCAGCGCCGAGGGCGGCGAGATCCTGATCAGCAATTACGCCGAGAAGCATCCCGTCACCGAGACCCTGCTCAGCAACCAGATGGCGGTGTTGATCGGTTGGGCCCGCACCGTCGCCGCCGATCCGGGCGCGCCCGTCGAAGACGGCATCAAGGTCCTCACGCTCGCCGCCACCAGCGCGAACGCCTGGGGCGAGCGCGGGTATCGTTCGCCCGGCCTGCGCCAATACACGCCGGGGCAGGATCTCCGCGGCAATCTCGGTGTGCTCACCATCTCCGAGCGCGTGAAACCTGCCAACCTCCCGCTCAGCGTCCCCGGCGGCCGCCTCGCCGTCTTCGGCACCTCCGACCTCATCACCAACAACCGCATCATCACGCTCGGCAACCTCACGCTCTTTCTCAACACCGTGAACTGGGCCGCCGAACGCGACGTCGACCTCAACATCCCCGCCCGCCCGATCGAACGCTTCCAGCTGGCGCTCTCGAAAGAGGAACTCGATCGCCTCCGCCTCGGCCTCCTCCTCGTCGTCCCCGGCGCCGTCGCCCTCCTCGGCCTCATCGTCTACTGGACGCGGCGCAGCTAGCGATCAGCGCTCAGCTTTCAGCCCTCGGCTCCCGAACCTCCGCTTCCGTTGCACACCTTCCTCCCCGCCATCGTCCCTGCTCAACCTTGTCGCTCGCTGACAGCTGACTGCTGAAAGCTGACCGCTCCTCCTCCGATGCGCTCCAAAGTCACCGTCGTCCTCCTTTTCCTGAACGTCCTCCTGTTCTACTACATCTTCAACTACGAGGGCCGCGTTCAGATCCACGAGACCACCAAGCGTGTGCTCGGCGCCGAGACGGCCAACATCGAGAAATTCACCCGCACCGCCCGCAGCTCCCCCACGATCACCGTCGAGAAGCGCGACGATAAACGCGGCGACAACTGGTGGCTCACGCAGCCGTTCGAGTGGCCCGCCAACCGCAACGCCGTCGACCACGTCCTCCACGAACTGCAACTGCTCGAACACGCGACCAGCTTCTCCGTCGCCGAAATTTCCAAGAGCGGCCAATCGCTCGCCGACTTCGGCCTCGCCGATCCGGCGATGACCTTCACGTTCACCTCCGGCGGTCGCGACTACACGCTGAAGATCGGCAGCGGCACGGAAACCACCAACCGCCTGTATCTCCTCTCGCCCGACGGCACGCGCATCCACGTCGTCAACCGCGGCCTCGCCGACAGCCTCGGCCTCGGCGCCGAGCAACTCCGCTCCGACGCCGTTTTCACCATCCCGGTTTTCGAGGTCCGTTCGCTCGCGGTGCAGACCGCCAACGCCAAGATCCGCCTCCGTCGCGAAAACCAACGCTGGGCCCTCGAAGCGCCCATCGCCGCCCGCGCCGCGAAAGCCGAGACCGAGACCACGCTCACCGAACTCACCGGCCTGCAGGTGCGCCGCTTCCTCGAAGCCCGCGACGCCGACCCTGCCCGCACCGGCCTCGCCAATCCGCAGCTGCGCGTCACCCTCGAAGGCAACGCCCGCCGCGAAACCCTCCTCATCGGCAACCTCGTCGCGCCGGCCACCAATCTCAACGCCATCGCCCCCGTCGAAGTTTTCGCAAAGCTCGAGGACAAGCCCTCCGTCTTCATCACGCGCCTCAGCACCGGCCAGATCACCGGCGACCAGGTCGGCCTGCTCGATCGCCTGCGTCTGGCGCAGGACAAACTCCGCGACAAACACGTCGTCGATTTCGACTTCGCCAACGTCACCGCCCTCACGCTCGCCGCGCCCGACCGTCCCGAGCTGAGCCTCCAGCGCCTCGACGCCGCGCAAAGCGCCAGCGGATCCTGGCAAATCGTCGCCCGCGGCGCCGCCGGACAAATCCCGCAAACCATTCCGGCCGACGCCGCGATCGTGCAGGATTTTCTCCAACGCCTGAAATTTCTCCAAGCCTCCGCCTTCCTCAGCGACGCACCCTCGGCAGCCGACCTCGAAAGCTACGGCTTCAATCGCCCCGATCGCGAAATCTCGCTGAACCTCCGCACCGGCGGCGGCCCGAAAGGGGACGAACCCTCCTCCATCACACTCCAGATCGGCACCAAGCCCGCCACGCCCGGCCTCGCCTACGCCCGCGTCGCCAACGCGCCATTTGTCTACGAAATTCCGCCCGACCTGCTCGAAGACGTCCCGGTCACCGCGCTCTATTTCCGCCAGCGCGTGCTGCGCGAACTCCCCGAAGGCACCCACGTCACCGGCCTCAGCCTGACCGACCTTTCGAGCAACACCGTCGTCGTCACCATCAACGCCGCCGCCGGAGCCGAACTCACCGCGCAAAGCATCGCCGCCTCCGACGCGCCCGAGGCCAAACGCACCGCGCTCACCACCCTGCTCGCCGAAATGCGAAAACTCCGCGCCAAACGCTTCGTCGCCGACACCTTCGACCCCACGCGCGCGACGCTCAACGGCGGCACGCCCGCGTGGCGCTACCGCCTCGACGTCGCCCTCACCCTCACCGGCGGCAACGCCCAGACGTTGACCTCGCGACTTCTGCTCACCGATCGTCTCGGCGGCACCACGCAACTCGCCGGCACCGAGGAGTTCGGCGGCGTCACCTACGAACTCCCGCAGGAACTCGTCGACGCGCTCTTCGCCCTCACCTACGCGCCGCAACACGACCCCGGCCCTCCCCCCGCGGCACCGGTGACCGCTCCCGCTCCGGCCGAAAAACCCAAGAGCTGATCCGGCGACTCGTTCTCTTACTCCTAATCGTAATCTTAATCTCCGCCTTATCCGTCCGAACGGAGAGAAAGATTACGAGTAAGATTACGATTACGAAAATCAGCCCCGCATCTTCCGTCTTCCGTCCTCCGTCCGCTTGCCACATCGCCGCCCAACTTCCGCCGCCACCGTCACGCGCTTTTGCCTGTCGTGCATGGCGACGGTGGCGTGCTGGGCGTTGTGGATCGTGCTCGGGCTTCTTCTCGCCGCTCAGACCTGGATCGCCATTGCGCACGAGCTGCCCGTGCCGAAGTTCGTTTTGCGCGCGCTCGAAACCCGCCTCGCCGAAGCCAACCTCGACGCCAATTTCGCCCGCGCCCAATTCGATCCGACCGGAAAACTCCTCGTCGAAGCCGTCCGCGTGCGCTCGCGCCAGTTCGAGGATCCCCTCCTCACGGGCCGCAGCCTCTACGTCCGCAAGGGCGTGTGGTCCTACCTGTCCGGGCAACACGCCCCCGACGAGATTCGCATCGAAGGCGGCACCCTCCAGCTGCCAGCCCCGCTCTCGCCCAGCGGCACGGCCGAGCCGGTGCTCAGCGACATCAGCGCCACGCTCCGGATCGATCGCAACCTCCTCCACATCGATCAGCTCAACTTCCGCACCGGCCCCTTGATCGTGACCGCCCGCGGCGAGGTTCAGCTGCCACCGCGCGGCGCGGCCCCCGCCAACCCGGCCCGTCTCATCGGCGAAGCGCTCCAGGCGGGCCGCCGCCTCGTGCGCCAGCTCGAGAAGCTCGACGCCTTCGAACAACCGCGAGTCGAAGTGGTGTTCCAAGCCGTTCCCGGCGTCGGCAATCTGGCCGAAATCCGCGTCACCGCCGCCGCTTTCCGCGTCGACAACCCCTGGCCGGTGACAGCGCGCGGCCTCGTCGCCCGCACCACGCTGCGCCTCGACGGCGCCGAAGCCCGGCCGCTGCGCGTCGCCTTCTCCGCCGAGGGCGTCGCGATCCGCGACCAGATCCAGCTCGATCAGCTGCGCGGCACCGTCGCCACCGAGATCGCGCCCGCCAATCCGCAGCCGCCCCGCTCCGCCGTCGTGTCGCTTGCGGCGCAAAACGTCACCGCCTTCGGCGAACAGATGGCCGCGCCGGTCCTGCGCCTGAGCTGGCAGCAGGAGCGCCCGGTCCGCGCCACGCTCGGCCTCCGCGCCCACGCCGCCGCCTTCGCACTCACCTCCGAACTCGATGTCTCGAGCGAGAGCGGCCGCGTGATCTTCGACGGCCGCGTGCCACCGTCCCTCGTCGACGACGTGCTCCCGCGCCGCTCGCCGAAACTCGCGCCGTATTTCGTTTTCGGCGACCCCGTCGATGTGCACACCGAAGTCAGCCTCGGCGAAGGCTGGCGATTCGAGACGCTGCAATCGCGCGTGCGCGTGATGCGCCTGAACTCGCACGGCGTGCCGGTGACGCATGCGCACGGCCGCATCGACGTCGATCGCGAGGGAAACTTCTTCGCCCGCGACGCCGTCGCGCGCATCGGGGAAAACTTCGGACGCGGCAGCTATTTCATGAATTTCCGCTCGTGGGACTACCGCTTCCTGCTCACCGGCGCCTTGCACCCCGTTTCCATCGCGGGCTGGTTCCGCTCCGATTGGTGGCCGAAATTCTGGGAAACCAACTTCGCCTTTCCCAGCGCCGCGCCGGGCGCCGACGTCGATGTCATCGGCAATTGGCGCGACGTAACCAAGGTCGCCTATTACGGCAGCACCGACGCCGTGGCCGCGAAAGTCCTCGGCGCCGACTTCGAGCGCGCCCACGCCATCGTGTTTGTGCGTCCGCAATTCGCCCATGCGTTCGACCTGCGCGTCGAGCGCGCCGGCGGCACGCAACGCGCGCGTGGCTGGTTCAAGCGTTTCGCCGATCCGCTCACGCGCGAACAGCGCCGCCTCGAGTTCGATCTCACCGGCAATCTCGAACCGGACACGCTGCGCCTTCTCGGGCGCGAGACGGCGCAGTCGCTCCTGAAACCCTGGGTCTTCAGCCGTGCACCGGACATTCATTTCTGGGGCGCCACGGATTTCGCAAACGGTCAGAGCTCGTCCGATCTGCGCTTCGCCGGCTCGGCCGGGAACGGCCTCAGCTACGAAGGATTCCCGCTGGAGTCGATCGAGGCCGAGGGCGCAGTCAAGGGACCCGAGGTGAAACTCGATCGCATCCTGATCGGCGTCGCCGGCGGCCGCGGCACGGCGAAAGCGTCGTTCCACCTGCCCGAGAACGAACGCAAGCTCGGTTTCGATTTCTACATCGAGAACGCCGACATGGTGCGCGCCATCCGCGCCATGCACGAATACGAAGTCGCGCGCGGCGGCCTCGATCCCGCCGCCTCGCCGAATAAGGAGCTGCTCCAGCGCGCCAGCGGCGGCAAACTGACCTTCGCCGTCTCCGCCAGCGGCAATCCCAGCGACCTGAAATCATTCGTCGGCAGCGGCAACGTCCAGCTTGCGGGCGCCGAACTCGGCGAAGTCCACCTTTTCGGCCTGCTGTCACAGGTGCTCAGCAGCCTCTCGCTCAACTTCTCTTCGCTGAAACTCGACACGCTCCGCGCCAGCTATCAAGTCGCGGACGGCGTCGCCCATTTCCCTGACGTGCGCGTCACCGGCCCGACGGCGCTGATCGAGGCGCGCGGCGACTATCGCCTCGTCGATCGCACGCTCGACTTCATCGCGAAGTTCAAGCCTTACGAAGAGAACCGGAACCCGCTCACCTTCGTGGTCGGCATCGTCGTCAACCCGCTCGCGAGCATTCTCGATCTGCACCTCACCGGCCCGATCCAGAAGCCGACCTGGTCCGTTTCGATCCTCGGCAGCGGCTCGAAGCCCGCCGAAAAGCCGGCTGCCACGAAGCCGACCGAGCCCAAGCCCGCCGAGACCAAACCGGTCGATCCCGCCAAACCGCCCGGCGCGTGAGGTGGTCGCCACTGTCCCAGCGGCGACA
This sequence comes from Candidatus Didemnitutus sp., assembly GCA_041906465.1. GTDB lineage: Bacteria > Verrucomicrobiota > Verrucomicrobiia > Opitutales > Opitutaceae > Didemnitutus. The sequence goes on from JAYRJE010000021.1 coordinate 71,059, forward strand.
AATGTGAAGCGCAGCGGCGACGAATGCGGCGGCGACGGAGCGCCGCCCTCCACGAAGTCGGCATCGCGATCACGCGAAATTTCCTCCCACGAAGTCCCGAACAACGATCCCACGCAAAGTAAGCGTCCGACCGGGGTCCTCGTTGACGGCTCGTAGTAGCCGCTAATCTGACAGAGGTTCTATTGGGGGTGATGGCTACTGCCTACGAGGCGTGCTCGTAGTAGCCACCATTACGAGGCAGACCAACGAGCGGGAGTCAGAGCCGCGATATCGCCTTGGTTGGTCATCTGAGGCAGCCGCGTGAGCACATCGCGCAGATAAGCGAGCGGATCTTTCCCATGGCGCTGACAGGAGACGACGATCGAGTAGATGATGGCCGAGCGCTGGCCGGCGTCAGGATGACCGATGAAGAGCCAATTTTTCTTTCCGATGGCCGATGGGCGGATCGCGTTCTCGACGAGGTTATTGTCGAGGCGGCTCTCGCTGTGGCGCAGATGCGCGGTGAGCGGTTCCCAGTTATCGAGCAGATACGCGCAGGCCTTGCCGATGAGCGAGCGCGGCAGATGGCGCGTGCGCAGGCCGATCGCGAGTCGCCGCAGCCAACGCAGGGGACGAGCAAAGTGCTCCTGGCGCAGCGCGGCCCGCGCCGTGCCGACATTCGCAGCGTCCCATTCGCGTTCACGCAGGTAAAGTTCGCCGATCAAGCGTAGCATCAAGTTCACCGCCTTCGGCGATTCCGGCAACGCCTCGACCCAGTAACGCCGCGCGTGCGCCGTATGTCGCGCGCGACATACGGCGCATTATGTTGCGAACTAAATATGTGAGCGTGGCGGCGGCGCTACAGCAGGAGCGCCGAGCAAGATTTGTAACATAACTGTTTCGAGAGTTTTTGTCTGACTGCGTCGATATCGGCGTGTGCTTCCAA
>JAYRJE010000022.1:0-69600 GCA_041906465.1 Candidatus Didemnitutus sp.
CACCGGCCGCTCAACCCGCGCCCAACACAAAGCGCATAGCCGCGAACGTCGCGGCGGCCTTCACTCGTTCCCGGGCTTGTTCAACCCGCGTCCCGCTGCGCGCTCCGGCGCAGCAGAACGCTCAGAGATCGCCTCTTCGCGACTATCGATGCCGCTGACAGAGCGCCGATGAACAAGGAATAGAGCAGCGGGGCTACTCCGAAAATCAGGACAAAACCGCCGCGCATCCACATAATCAAAAACACCGCAACGAGCGCTCCCGAGGACGCAACGACCACCGCAGGCCAATACTTCTTATTCTTCTGCAGGAGGTGCGCTACGCCCGGCAGTCCGAACACTAAGAAGGCACAACTTATCGCGACGAAGATGATGACGTCGCCGCCGGGGCCATGGGCGAGAACAGGGTGCATCTTTTCTTCCGGCGATCGATTACGATGAGCCATGGCCGGGCGCCAGCCCGGACATTGGCTCGGGCGTCTGGATCGGCCCTCTTTTGATGATACTTGCAGCGAGCTTACGGGCCTCGGCAAGGGCCTTCAGGTCACCGCGAATGACGAATACGTGAAACTGCGTCACAAACTCTTCCTCCTTCTCTTGGAACCTGACGACGGTCCGCCTGCTCGGCAGCAGCGCTTCAGCTCCATACTGCGTCCTTCCATCCACGGTCTCGGTCCAGCAAACCCAAACCACATCCTGACCAGCAATGGTGTCTTTGATCTCGCCTAACCGCTTGCCTCGGCCGCTAAACGGGCTGGGGTGCCCGCCTTCATAGACGCCGACAACATCGGTGACCGTAGGGCCTCGAAGATACGTGATCATGAAGTCCGGCATATCTTTCTTCTCTTCCACTTTCATGCCGCTCGCGGCGATACGCTCTGGATCGAGCGATGCCAAAACTGTGACTGTAACTTCTTCAGCGCTCGTTGCTGCGACGGTAGCCAAAAATAGAATGTGCAGGAGCAATTTCATTCTTCCGCCGATCAGTGTTATTGGGCCGCAGCCGAACGCGGCAGTGAGGGGGTGGGCATGGGGACAGAAAATAGGGCAGCCCCTTGAGTCTCAAGGCCCGAAATTTTCGGTGCGGCTTTTTGTCGTTGCGGGAGCCCGCGCAAAATGCCGCACTCCACGCACGGGCCAGCTTTCAGCATGCATGGCCCTATTTCATTTCCATGTTGGAAGGACGAGCTCGCGCTCGCTCCTTGGCCCGAGTCGACAAAGGTCGCCTTCGCGCGCGAGATTCTCTCGTTTCTGAAGCACTGCAAGGAGCGTCGCCGCGCCGCCACCACGGAGGTGGCCAAGGACTATCTGGCCTGGCGGGAACGGCAGGGCCGCGGGCCGGCTCGCGAGGCGTTGCGCTGGTTTTATCGCGCCGGGCGAAAGGCGATGGCGGGTGTGCCATCCGCGCCGGCATCCGCCTCTCCGACAACGCAGAACGTGGCCGCGGCAATGCCGTCGGCTGTAGGGCGGCGTTCGATGGAGCCGCCATCGGCGGCGAGCGATCTCGGGGGTGAGCTGATGGGCCACGCCGATGTGCGCACGACGCAGATTTATCTGCACGTGATGAAGAGGCCGGGGCTCGGCGTGCGCAGCCCGCTGGATGGGCGCGCGGACGCCCCGAGCCACACGAGGAGCGGCGGAGGAAGGGACGAAGCGGTTCGGTAAACTTGTAACGTATTATATTACAAACCACCCATGAACACTGGCACCGACATCGTGCGGCCCGGACCGCTGAACCAAATTGGCGAGGTGTTGCTGACCCTGGCCGACGGCGCGGTGGCGGCAGCGCGGGCGGAGGCGGCGCGAGCGACGGCGGAGCGCACCCGCCGCGCAAACGCGCGCACGCGGCGTTGCTGGGCGCTGCATCCCGGCACCGAAACGCCACTGTGGAACGAACTGGTGCGGCGGGTGGCTCCGCATCTGGCCCGGCGCGGCGGCAAGGCGCAACTCGCGCGGCAACTCGGCCTGCCGCGGCAGCGTTTGCAGGACTGCCTGAAGTCGAAAAACGCGATGCTCGACGGCGAGCGGACGCTGTTGCTGCTGGCCTGGCTCTCCGCGCGCGAACGAGGGCGGGAACTCGGCACGCCGCCCCCCGGTGTGCTCTGAGCGTGGCCCCAGCGCCGCGACCTGCGCCGCCCAACGCGGCACGCCGGCCGGAGCGGTGCGGGAGGCGGCGCGTCAGAGCACGCCCCGTCCGGCCGCTTGCGTCGATCGTGCCACGAGGCGGCCAACGTCGGCCCGACCGCTGATTTCTGGTTGGTCCACGACCGCCGCCGCCTGAGCCTGACGACGGCCGACGGAGCGGCGCCGTGAGCGTGACGCGCGTGGCGGGGGCGCCGCGGTATTCCTGGCAGTTCAGTGCATGCGTCGGCTCAGAATTTGTAACGTATTATATTACAAACCCGCCGCGACAGCCGCAACACGTGGGGTGAACAGTCGGCGCAGTTTGCGGCGGGCGCGCGCCGGCCCGGCGATGATTCTTCGAGCGTGAGCAGTGCGCATCGCGCCCGCCGGAAGCGTGGCACGACACGATCGCCGCCGGAAGCGGGCGGACTGCGGGGTTGGGGTTTGTAACGTATTATATTACAAACCGAGCGCGGCGCGCCGGTGGGATTGGGCGGAGGAGGACGGCGCGGCGGTTTCTCGCGGTCGTCGTCGCGACCGCGTCACCTTCAGGTCCGGCGATCCAGCCAGACGACGGCTCCGACGAGCGCGACGATCAGCGCGATGGCCAGCACGACGACACCCCCGAGCGCTCGCTGCGCGAGCGCGCCCGCCAACGCCGGGAAAACCGCCGCGCCCAGCGCGCCGGCGCCGGATTGGCGGCCGATGATGGTTTGCACCGCGCCGGGAGCGAAGCGGCGCGGCACCTCGTGCATGAGGCCCGGATAGACCGGGGCGAAGCCCAGTCCGAGCAGCGCCAGCGAAGCCGCCGCGACCGTCCCTGCTCCACCGCATGCAAATCCCAGTGCGCTCGCCAGCGCGAGCAGCGTCCCGGCGCGCACGACGGTCCGGTTCGTCCAGCGACCGTGCACAAACCCGACGCCGATTCTCCCCACGGTGATGGCGCCATAGTAGCACGCCACCCACAGGGCCGCGCGCTCGGGTGCCAGGCCGCGATCAACCACGAGAATCGTGCCCGCCCACAAACCGAGACTGAGCTCCGCCCCGGTGTAGAGCATGAAGATGGTCACCGACAACCAGCCCTCGAACGAGTTGGCCGGTCGCGACGGCGCAGTCGTCGCTTCCCTCTTCGCGGACTCCACGGCGTGGGCCGGCACCTTGTCCCATAGCGACAGCGTGACAAAGAACAGCAGCGTCAGACCGAGTTGGATCGAGCCGATCCAGAGATAGCCGCTCCGCCAACCGTGAGCGGACGCCAGCGCCTGCCCCATCACCAACGGTCCCGCCGTGGCGCCGATCCCCCAGCACGCGTGCAACCAGTTCATGTGCCGGCCCGAGTAGTGGCGCGCCACGTAGCCGTTCAAACCCGCGTCAACCGCGCCCGCTCCGAGCCCGAGTGGCACCGCCGCGACAAAGAGCCAGACCGCACTTTGCGCGCGGGAGAGCAACAGCAGCGCGCTGGCGGTCAACAGGCAGCTCACCAGCAGCACCGGCCCGGTCCGAAACTTCGCCACCACCCACCCGCTCGAAAACCCCGCCGTCGCGGTCAGCAACGTGCCGACGAGCATCAACGCTCCCGCGAGGCCGACCGGCAGGCCGAGTTCCGGATACACGGCCGGCCACGCGACGCCCAGCGTCCCGTCCGGCAACCCCAGGCTGATGAAGCCGAGGTAGATGATGATCAGCAGAAATCCCGCCGCGCGCTCACGTGACATGGTCGTGCGGAGGTAAGCGTGCCTGAGCGCGGAATTCCACCCTCGTTTTCGCCGCGACTGCGCCGGACTCTCCGGCCCGGGCCGCTCTCCGGCATCAGCGGTTGGAGGGCGCCGCTCCGTCGGCGCCGCGCCGCATGGTGGCGGCGACGGAGCGCCGCCCTCCCTCAGTGGCGAACACGAACGTCAGCCCGCGCACGTAAGACTCGAACTGCATCCCCGAATGCCGGGCGCCCTCGATGATGCGAAACTGATACGCGAGACCGGCAATCCGATGCACGCTCTGCCACCGGTCGAACCGCTTCACGCCCGCGAGGAAATCGGGCGACTCGTCGCCACCGCCGCTCACGAACAAGCGCACGGGCAGCGCACGCTCGCGCGCGGCGAACGTCTCCGCATAGCCCAGCAGCCAATCGTCGCCGACCACCACCGCCGGCGAGGCCGCGATGTAGCCGGTGAACAGCTCCGGCTTCGTGAACATCGCATAGAGCGTGAACAAACCGCCGAGCGACGCGCCCGCGAGCACGCGTTGCGCCGGATCGGCGCGATACTCGCGTTCAATAAACGGGATGATCTCGTTCTCGATCGTCCGCAAAAATTCCGCTGCGTGTCCGGAGGCCGCCGCCTCGTCACCGGCGCCCAGCGGAACCGGCGAAAGCTCCCACGTGCGCAGGCGACCGTAATCGAGCCCCTCGCCCACATAGCCGAGACCGACGACGATGAACTCCGGCACCAGCCGATCGTAAACCAGCGAGCCGCGAATCGCATCGATCTTCTGAAAATCCCAATAGGCGTCCGTCACGAACACGACCGGGTAGCGGCGCGCCGGTTGCTCGCGATAGCTGCCGGGCAGGCCGACGTGCAACTGGTAGCTTCGGCCGTGGACATTGGGTGGCAGCGCGCGCAGCTCGGAATTCGGAATCAGATGCGGCGGAAATTTCGGCGCGGACGCCGCCGCGGTTAAGGTGACAGCCATCCAAGCGGTCCAGAAGGTCAGCAGGCGTTTCATGACGGGGAGGGGGAAAGGCGACGGGCGGGGGGCGAGGAGCGCGGGGCCGCAGAAAATCGGGTGCGGCGGCCAGCGGCCGCGCCCGAGCTGCCGTGCCGGGTTCCCGGCATTCCGAAGCGGAGTATTATCGGCGGCCGGCCGACACACACGACTCTCGCCGCACTAACAATCGAACGCGGCCCTGAACCTCGCGCCGCGAAATCCGGTCCGCCAGCTGTCCGGTGCGACCTCCATTGTTCGTCGCAGAGGTGTCGCGGCCTGCAACCGCGATGCTTCACTCCCGCCCGCCAACCCTCGTCTCCACGCTCCCATGGCTCGTGTCACCACCTACCTCAACTTCGCGCGCGAAACCGAATCGGCCTTCGCCTTCTACCGGACCGTTTTCAAAACCGAATTCGACCGCCCGATCGTTCGCTTCGCGGACGGCCCGCCCTGCCCTGGCGCGCCCGCGTTGTCCGAGGCGGACAAGCGCCTCGTGATGCACGTCGCGCTGCCGACGATCGGCGGCCATGTGCTCATGGGCACTGACGCACCGCCGTCGATGGGCATGTCCGTCACGATGGGCAACAACGTCTCCATCAACCTCGAGCCCGACACGCGCGCCGAGACCGAGCGCCTTTTCGCTGCGCTCGCCGAAGGCGGCCAGGTGGAGATGGCGTTGCAGGACATGTTCTGGGGCGCCTACTGGGGCTGCCTCACCGACAAGTTCGGCGTGAAGTGGATGTTCAACTGCGCCGAGAAAAAATAGGCCGCCCCCCCCAGGCCGCGCGGCTCGCGTCCCCGGGGCCCTTGGAACGCGACTCCGCCCGGCGCTCGTCGCGCCGGGGCGACGAAATCTGCAACTCAACCGCCCTGCTCCGCCGGCTGGGCGGTGCCGGCGCGTGATCCCGGCGCACCCTCGCGCTCAGGTGGCTCGCGCCCCAGCGTCGGTCGAATCCGCCGCGGGCCAGCTGAGGTGCGTCCGCGTCGCGGGACGCTGTCGTGGTGAGGTTCGGTGAACTTTCAGCTCCGGTTTTCCGACTTTTAACCCTAGTCTCGCACTGCCCGACGGCGGTGCGCCCCATGCCAAGCGATCCATCCAGACTGGAGCACCTCTACCGTGAACTCGGCCCGTCCTTGTTGTCCTACTTCCGACAGCAGCGCGCGGTTCCCGCGGAGGATTTGCTGCAAGAGACCTTCCTGCGCGCCGCGCGCCATCCGGAACGTCTCGATCACGCCGCCTCCCCGCGCGGTTATCTGTTCGGGATCGCTCGCTTCGTGCGATTGGATGCCCTCCGCCAGGCGCCGCCACCGCAGGAACTGCTGGCGGATGTGGCCGGTCCCGCTCCGGAGGGAGGCGGCGAGCAACTCGACGCGATGCGCGCCGCCATCGCCGCACTCCCGGAGCTGCAGCGCGAAACGCTCCTGCTCAAGCTGCAACAGGAACTCTCTTACGAAGAAATCGCGCACGTGCTCGCGATTCCGGTCGGCACGGTTCGTTCGCGTCTGCACCACGCCGTCGCCCGGTTGAAGCAAACTCTCCATCCCCTCGTTCCCCGCCCCGTCCGCCGATGAAACCCGAGACCCTCACCGCCCTTTCCATCGATCACAGCCTCGGCACGCTGTCGCCCGAGGTCGCCGAGTTGTTCGAATGTTACCTGGCTCACGATCCCGCCAGCGCTGACGCCGCGCGGGCATGGCGCGAGACCTGTCAGCTCGCCCAAAGCGCGGTGAAGAGCGCACCGGTGCAGCCGACCCGCCTGCCGCCTCCGGCGTTCCTGCGCGTCTCGGTGCCACGCTCGCGGCGAGTGCACCGCGCGGAGGCGCTGCGCCTCGCGGCGTGCCTCGCTCTCGGTCTCGGCGCGGGTTGGCTCGCGCGATCGCGCCCCGAGGAATCTCGTCCGCCCTTCCAAACGGATCTGACCGCGGCCCCGCCCGCGCCGCGATCGGTCCACGCGACAGCGCCCGTCGCACCGCCGGCCGCCCATTTCTGGTCCGTTGCGCGCTTCACCGCCACGGCGGTGCCGACCGCGTCCCCGCTTCCGGCGCCAGCGCTCCCGCCGCTTTCCTCGAGTTCTCCGGCGTGGAAATCCGTTCCCAAGGTCAAATCATGAAACATTCCTGCTCACTCTCTCGCGTCAGCCGCGGCGCGCTCGTCGCGTTCGCCACCCTCGTTTCCTTTTTGCTCGCCGGCTGCTTCGAACAGCGCGTGCGCTGGTCGCCCGACGGCTCGCGGGCCGCAGTGCTCGCGAAACGCGACCTGCGGCTGTGCCAGGCGGACGGCGTGCTGTCGCCCGTGCTGCGCTCCGATGTCGCTGCCGTGGCCTGGCTCGACGATGCGCGCCTGGTGTTTGCCACCCGGCGCGACGTGGGCGACTGGGCGACGCTCAAGGATATCCTGGGGCAGGACCGGGCCGACGCGATCGCCGCGGAAGCGGAGACCTTGTGGCAGCAGTGGCGCGCCGGCGGAGTCTGGAGCGTGCTGACGATGGATCTCGGCGACCGCAAGCACCTGCTCCGCATCTGCCTGCGCGAGCGGCACGGAGAGGAACTCCGCGCCAAGCTCGACGCCGGTTCGTGGGGCGAACTGCAATCTGCCGTCCAGCCCATCTCGGAGATATTCGCGAGCCGGGTGACAGCGGAGCGGTTGGGTGAACCGCAGCGCCTCTTTGCCGGCATCGGCGACATCGCCGAAATCCGCCCTGCTCCGGGCGGCGGCGCGATCGCGTTCACCATCGAAATGAAACCGGACAGCGAGGCGCTGCGCCTGATGGTGGCGCCGGGCGACGGATCTGCTCCCGCGGTCGAGGTGGCGCGAAACGTCGCGTGGTATCCGGACTGGACGCCCGACGGGCGCGCCTTGGTCGGTTTCGAGGCAGCGAGCGCGACGGGGTCCAAGGACGTGCTGCGACTCGGCGCGCTGGCGCGCCGCGAGGTCATCGACGCCGCCGGTCGCGTGGCGGTCTCGGAACAGGTCGATCTGCTCGCGGGCGTGCTCTTCGCCGACCTCGCTCGCGTGCGCTGCCTGCGCGACGGTCGCATCTTGTTCAACGCGGCCGAACTCTCGCTGCCGCTGGCGGCCGAGGACTACGGCGAGCAACGCGAACAGCTCTTCGCCCTCGATCCGGCGCGGCAGGCGACGCTCACCCGGTTGATTCCGCGCAAACAGGAGGGCGATTTGCCGCGGCAGCTCGCCTATTTCGAAGTCAGTCCCGACGAGCGCGAAGTGGTGTTTGGCAGCCCCAAGGGCGAGGTCTGCCTGCTCACGCTGGCTTCCGGCCAGGTGCGGCGCCTGCAAGCGGCGGCCCACCGCGACCTGCAAGGTGCGCCGGTGTGGCGGCCGAATGGCGAGCTGACTTACCTGAAGCGGACGGCCCCGGCGAACGGCACGCCCACGCGCCCCGCGGAACTGGTTTTGCTCCGCGGTGAAACGGAGACCGTGCTCAGCCACCAGTGGACGGATGAGATGCTCCGGCAATTGGTGGACGCGAAGGATTGACCGCGGCGCGCCCGCCGAACGTCGGGGCGGGCGCGTGCGGCGGGATCGGCGACGCCCTTAACCCTTGACGTCGGGCTCGACGAGCTGCGCGAGCTGGTGGAGCGACTCCTGCCAGCCGAGATAACACATCTCCGCGGGAATCACCGCCGGCACGCCGGTCTGCTCGATGTTCACCTCGGTCCCGCAGAGCACGGGTTTGAGCAGCACGGTCACGGTGATTTCACCGGGCAGATTCGGATCGTCGAACCTGTCGGTGTAGCGCAGGCGCTCGTGCGGGACGAGTTCCAGGTAGTTGCCGCCGAAGGCGTGCGCCTGGCCCGTCGTGAAGTTCGTGAACGACATCTTGAACGTGCCGCCGACCTTGGCGTCGAGGTGGTGCATGCGGCCGGTGAAGCCGTGCGGCGGAAGCCATTTGCACATGGCGTCGGCGTCGAGGAAGGCGCGGTAGATTTTTTCCGGCGTCGAGCGAACGACGCGGTGCAGGCGGATGGTGTTCGTGGAGGACATGGCGTGGACTGGGGTTGAATGGGCTGCGTGGTGAATTGCGGTCACTCTCCCGACGAACGTCGCGGCGCGAAGCGGACACGCGTTGACCGAACGTTCGAACATGCGGCGGCAAAAAGTCCGCTGGCGTCGGTCCAGCGCGCGCGCCGTCCCCGCTGATCCAGCGCGGGATTCGTCAGGGTTTCGCCGGTTACCCGTCGCGCCTTCACGCCCGCCCCCCGACTGCCGCTACGCCGTGCCATCGGCCGGCAGATAAGACGTGACCGTCGTGCCTTCGCCCGGATTCGAAGCAACGGTGATCGCACCGTGATGGCGGTGCAGGATGATGCGGCAAAGTGTCAGTCCCAATCCCATGCCTTTCTGCTGCCCGCGCTCCTTCGTGGAAAAATACGGATCGAAAATCTGCGACATGATCTCGGCCGGGATGCCGGGGCCGTGGTCGCGGATCGACACGCGCACATAGCGCCCGGGTTTCAGGCCGGCGGGCAGCGGTGCGTCCGCCCCGAGATTTTCGGCGCGAATCTCGATCGGCCCATTCGGCGGCGAGGCCTCGCGCGCATTGAGGAGGATGCCGCGCCACACCTGGGTGAGCTGCGTCGCGTTGCCGCGCACGACGGCCAGGTCCGGCGCGATCAGGCGGGTTACCGCGAACGCGCTGCCGCTGAGACTGGCCTCGATGGCCTGCCGGACCAGCGCGCCGACATCCAACGGCGTGATCCCGGAAACGTCGCGATCGACGAACGTGAGCAGCTGGCGGGTGAGCGTCGCGGCGGTCTCGACGGTCGCCTTCGCCTGCCGCACGAGTTGGCGCTGCGCGACGGTGAGCGGGTCGCTGAGTTCGAACAGGTCGAGGTTCAGCCGCAGCGCGGCGAGCAGGTTGTTGTAGTCATGCGCCATGCCGCCGGCGAGCAGGCCGGTGGACTCCAGTTTGCCGACGACCAGGCGTTCCTGTTCCAGCTGGCGTTGCTCGGTGACATCGCGCGCGATGCCGAACACCAGCCGCCGTCCCGAATCGGTGATCGATTGCCAGGAAAGCCAGCGGTAGCTGCCGTCGCGGCAGAGGTAGCGGTTCTCGAGTCCGCGCACCGGCTCGCCGTGGGCCAGCTTCTCGCGCGCCGCCAGCGTCCGCGCCCGATCCGAGGGATGCATGAACTCGTGGACGGGCCGCCCGAGCAACTCCGCCTCGGACCAGCCGAGCACGCGCGTCCACGACGGGTTCACGCGCTTGAAGTAGCCGTCGTCGATTCCGGCGACGCACAACAGATCGAGCGAATGGCGAAAAAACTCGTCGAATTGCGCGGCGCTGAAATCCGGCGTGGAGCGGTCGGGAGCGAGCATGCTCCACCGCTAAGTGCCCGCGCCCAGTGGGCAAGAACGGTGTTGCCGGCCGGCTTGAATCGCAACCGGACGAACCAGGGGGCCCGGACAGGACGGCCGTTGCGATGGGTGACGTGATCTTCGACTCCCCCGCGCACGCGCAGGTCGCCGGCGAGGAGCTCGCGCGCGCGGATGTCGCCCTTGAGCCACGCGTTGAAGAACAGAATCTCCCACGTCGGCACGTCCTGCCACGCCGCCTGGCTGATGAGCAAGCGAAACGGCGATCTCATGGGGCAAGCCGGGGCAGGCGCCGGGACCGTAAGCGACGCCCTCCGTCCAGTGCGAGGCGCGACCCTGTCACATGCGCCGCGCGAGCGGATTCGCCATCTTCTGCCGACGTTCGACGCGTAGGCATCGCGCCTCGTCGCAAAATTCCTGTAACCGCGACGATCTCCGCGGGTTCTTGGAGGCAACCCACCGCCCGGCGCACCTCACGCGTCGGGCTGGCCGCGCGTCCTCCCGGGCCGTGGCGATGCCAGTCGAACCCCCTCCTCAACCCTCGGCCTCCCATGCTCACCGACCTGAAGTTCGCGCTCCGCTCCCTCGGCAAGACCCCCGGCTTCGCCCTCGTCGCCATCGTCACCCTCGCGCTCGGCATCGGCGCAAACTCGGGCGTCCTGAGTTTCCTGAACGTTCTGCTCTTCAAGCCGCTGCCGCTGCCCCGCGTGCAGGAACTCGTGTTCATGGGCGAACACTCGCAGCAGGTGCCCAACATGTCGGTCTCCTACCCCAACTACGTCGACTGGCGGGAGCGACAGAAGAGCTTCACCCATCTCGGCACGTTCCGCGGCCAGTCGTTCAACTACGTCGGCGTCTCCGAGACCGAGCGCGTCGGCGGCGCGATGTTCTCGGCCGATATGTTTTCCGCCCTCGGAATCGCGCCGAAACTCGGTCGCTGGTTCAGCGCCGACGAGGATAAGCCCGGCGCGGAGCGCGTCGCCGTGATCAGCGAGCGCTTCTGGCAAACCACCCTCGGCGCGCGCGCCGACGTGCTCGGAACGAAGATCACCCTCAGCGGTGAAATCTACTCGGTCGTCGGCGTCATGCCGGCCGAATTTCCGTTTCCGAGTCCCGCCTCCGACGTGTGGGTTCCGGTCGGCCTCAACGCCGACTCGATGCGCGACCGCGGCAGTCATCCCGGCCTTTATTGCATCGGCCGGCTCAAACCGGGCGTCGCGTTCGAAGCCGCCCGCGCCGACATGATCGCGGTCGCACAGCAACTCGAGCAGCAATACCCGCAATCGAACACCGGCAACTCCGTGAACATGCAGATGCTCGTCGAACGCGTCGTCGGCCAGCAACGCGGCGCCGTCTGGGTGTCGTTCGCCGCCGCGCTCGGCGTGTTGCTCATCGCCTGCGCCAACGTCGCCAATCTCCTCCTCGCCCGCGCCGCCGTCCGTTCGCGCGAATTCGCCGTGCGCGCCGCTCTCGGCGCCGGCCGCGGACGCCTCATCCGTCTCGTCCTGATGGAGAGTCTCGTGCTCGGATTGGCCGGCACGCTCCTCGGACTCGGCGCCGGCTACGGCGTCATGCAGGGCATCAAGACGCTGATTCCCGCCAACTCCCCGTTCGTCACGCAGGTCGCGATGGATTTCAACGTCCTCGGCCTCTCAATTCTCATCGGCGTCGGCACGACCGTGCTCTTCGGCCTCGTGCCCGCACTCTCGGGCACGAGGATCAATCTCAACGAAGCCCTCGCCGCCGGCGGTCGCAGCGGCAGCGGCGTCAATGCCCGCTGGCGCTCCGTGCTCGTCGCCGGCGAGTTCGCGCTGACCCTCATGCTGCTCTTCGCGTCCGGCCTGATGATCCGGACCATCTCTGCCATTTACCGCGCCGACCTCGGCCTGAAGACCGATCGCATCGTCAGCTTCGGCTACGTCATGCCCGGCCGCGACTGGCAGGACGCCGCGAAGCGCCAGCAACTCCTCGACCGCGCGCTGGCCGAGCTGCGCAACCTGCCCGGTGTCACGCACGTCGCGCTCACGAACCCGCTCCCGCTCTCCGGCGGCGGCAACCAGACCTCCTACCTCATCGAGGGCGAGCCTGAGCCCGGCCCGGGCAAACGCCCCTCCACGGAAAACAACGCCGCGAGTGCCGCCTATTTCGAGACGATGCGCATTCCCTTGCTGCGCGGTCGCACGTTCACCGATCAGGAGAAAATCGACGAACCGCGCACGATCCTGATCGATGCGAAATTCGCCGAGACGCACTTTCCCGGCCAGGACCCCATCGGCAAACGCGTGAATTTCGGCCAACCCAACCGCGAGCCCGACTACGCCACGATCATCGGCGTCGTGGGCCACGTGCAGAATTACGGCATCGGCCAGGACACGCGCGTGCAGATCTATTACCCCTACCATCGCTCGCCGCCGAGTTTGGTGAGCTTCGTGCTCCGCACGCAACAGGACCCGGCCTCCCTCGGCCCGGCCATTCGCGCGACGATGCGGCAAGTGGAGCCGACGCTGCCGGTGTTCTCGCTGCGCACGATGGCCGAACTCTTCGATCAATCGGTGACCAACGAACGCGTGATGTTGCGGCTGCTCGTCGTCTTCGCCGGCATCGCGCTGCTTCTGGCGGCGATCGGTCTCTACGGCGTGCTCAGCTACATCGTCGCACAACGCACGCGCGAAGTCGGCGTCCGCATGGCGCTCGGCGCCACGTCCGCCGCCGTGCGCCAGTTGATGCTCGGCCAGGGCCTGCGCCTCGCGTGCCTCGGCCTCGGCGTCGGCCTGCTCGCCGCCGCCGGACTGGGCAAATTGATGAGCAGCGTGCTCTACGGCGTGTCGTCGTTCGACCTCCTCAGCCTCGCCGCGGTGTCGATCGTGCTGCTCGCAATCGGCCTCCTCGCCTGCTGGCTGCCCGCCCACCGCGCGACGCGGATCAACCCCGTGGAGGCGCTGCGCGCCGAATAACCACTCAACGCGGAGCGGAATTCGTGAGAATTTCGCCGTTTGCGGGACGTCCGCCCCACGGTGGGGCGGCGAGTCCCTTCGCCGCCACGAACTTTCGGCCCGGAGCGGAGTCCGCGCCCCACCCCGCAGCTTCGGGCCCGCGGCGACTGAAACATTCCCGTAACCTTCCGCGCCCCGCACGGTTTCCGTCGTCATGCCCACCGACCTGCGTCTCGCCGTTCGCCAACTCCGCCAAAACCCGAGCTTCACGCTCATCGCGATCATCTCACTCGCGCTCGGCATCGGGACGAACACCGCGGTGTTCAGCCTCGTGAACGAATTTCTCCTTCGCTCGCTGCCGGTGCGCGATCCGGAGCAGCTGGTGATTTTCCGCAACGTCACCGGCACGCGCGGCAATCTCGCGCGATCCACGCAAGGCTACGGCAGCCGCGACGATGTCACGGGGCGCTTCTCCACCTCCTCGTTTCCGCTGCAGCTGCTCGAGCAGTTCCGCGCGCGCCCCGAGGTTCTCTCCGACGCGCTCGCGTTCGCGCCTTTCTGGCAGGCCAACGTGCTCATCGACGGCCAGCCGGAACTCGGCGTCTCCGCTCAGCTGGCCTCCGGCAGTTATCACTCCACCCTCGGGGTCTCCGCGGTCGTCGGCCGAACGCTCAGCGACATCGATGATCAGCCGAACGCCGAGCCGGTGGCCGTCATCTCGCATCGCCTGTGGCAACGCCGCTTCGGCGGCTCGCCGGACGTGCTCGGTCGCACGCTTCAGCTCAACAAGGTCGTCGTGACCATCGTCGGCGTGACGCCGCCGGAGTTTGCCGGTGCCGGCCAAGTGGGCGAATACTACGACCTCACCGTCCCGATCGCGCAGCACGGCCGCTTCGTCCCGGACCTGCGCAATGAGCGTCAGCAGGCTTCCACGTGGTGGGTCATGCTCATGGCGCGACTGGCCCCCGGCGTGACGTCCGCACAGGCGCGCGCCGCGCTCGAGCCGCTCTTCGTGGAGACTGCGCGCGCGGGCTGGCGCGAAGCACCGCGCCGGGCCGACGAGGCGCGCGGTGAGATGCCGGACGCACCGACGCTGCGCGCCGATCCGGGTTTCCAGGGCGCGAGGGAAAACCGCCAGCGCTATACGCAGTCGCTGCACCTGATGCTCGGTCTGGTCGCGCTCGTGCTGCTCGCAGCCTGTGCCAACGTCGCAAACTTGCTCCTCGCCCGGGCCGCGGCGCGCCGTCGCGAGATTGCCGTGCGCCTCGCACTCGGCGCCAGCCGCGCCCGCATCATCCGGCAGTTGCTCGCAGAGAGCCTGCTGCTCGCCTTCGCCTCGGCCGGCCTCGGCGTGCTGCTGGCGTGGACGGCGCGCGGCGGATTGCTCGCGCTGCGTCCTTTCGGCGGCGACGCGGCGAACCTCACGCTGCCGTTCGACCTGCGCGTGCTGGGCTTCACCATCGGCGCCGCGTTGCTCACCGCGCTCGCGTTCGGACTCGCGCCGGCGCTGCGAGCCACGCGCGTCGACCTCGCCCAGGAGTTCCAGGGCGGGCGCACGGCACACGGATCGCGCTCGTGGCTCAGCCGCTCCCTCGTGGTGATACAGATCGCGCTGTCGCTGTTGCTGCTTGTCTGCACCGGGCTGCTCATCGGGTCGCTGCGCAATCTCCAGCACGTGGATGCCGGCTTCAACCGGCACCAGCTCGCCGCTTTCAATCTCGAGCTCGATTCCGCGGGCTACGCACCGTCCCGGATCGAGGCGTTGCGCCAGACCGTGCAACAGAAACTCAGCGTCCTGCCGGGCGTGCAGGGCGTGAGCTATTCCCACGTCGCGCCCCTCTCGCAGATGGAGATGACCAGCTCCGTGCAGCTTCCTGGCGTCGTGCCGCCGGCGGGCGCGTCGGCCCTGGATGCGGCCTTCAACTCCGTTTCGCCGAACTTCTTTGCCGTAACCCAGCAACCGCTCCTGCTCGGCCGGGGCTTTCAGGAATCCGACGCCGCAAACGCCCCGAAGGTCGCCGTCGTGAACGAGACG
Organism: Candidatus Didemnitutus sp.; assembly: GCA_041906465.1. Taxonomy (GTDB): domain Bacteria; phylum Verrucomicrobiota; class Verrucomicrobiia; order Opitutales; family Opitutaceae; genus Didemnitutus. The sequence continues at coordinate 15,128 of JAYRJE010000022.1, forward strand.
TTCGTGCAGCGCTACCTGGGCGGGGCCAATCCCCTCGGCCGTCGCTTCCACGACGAATCCGGGAAAGACGAATTCGAAATTGTCGGCGTGGCGCGCGACGCCAAATACGCCGACCTGCGCTCGGAAGTGCCGCCGACCATTTACCTTGCGGCCGCGCAACGCGAGTTCGGCTATGTCAGCTTTCTCGTGCGCACGGCCGGCGAACCGGCGGCGGTCCTGCCCGCGATCCGCCGCACGCTGCGCGCGATCGATCCCACGCTCCCGGTGCTGAATCTCCGCACGATGGAGGAGCAGATCGACCGTCTCCACGCGCCGGAGCTGCTCTTCGCGCGCCTCGCCGGCTTCTTCGGCGTGCTCGCGCTGACACTCGCCGGCGTCGGCCTCTACGGTCTGATGTCCTATGCTGTCCTCCGTCGCACCGGCGAGATCGGCGTGCGCATGGCGCTCGGCGCGCAGCCGAGTCACGTGCTCCGTCTGTTTCTCGGCGAGTCACTCGCCCTCGTCGCCATCGGCATCGTGCTCGGCTCCTTCGCGGCGTGGGGTGCCGCGCACCTGCTGACGTCGATGCTGTTCGGCCTGACGCGCGCGGATCCGTTCACGTATGGCGTCGCTGGCGCCGTGCTGCTCGCCGTCGCCTTGCTCGCCGCCGCGATGCCGTCGTGGCGCGCCGCACGCGTCGACCCGACGGTCGCCTTGCGGACCGAGTAGCGGCGCGGCGTCCCCCGCCCTCCAATCGATTCGGAATTGGCGGCGACTTTCCCAAATCCGGGAAACCAAATTTCACGAAACGGGAGGCCGCACACGCCGTCCGCTGCGGCGACCACGGCACCCGCGAACGCATTTTTCATTCGGGAGAAGCGTTCTCCACCCGGTCGCGCGCGCGCTGGCATGCGCAATGCAAGATCACGCCCGTCCGCTCTATCGACAAACCTCCCCTCATCCTCTAACGCTCCCTCGGCCCTCGGACTATTCCACGCTGGTTCGGCCGCCCCGCCACCAGCCATGCAAGACCTCCGCTACGCGCTCCGCGCGCTTGCCAAGTCTCCCGGCTTCACCGCCGTCGCCGTCCTCTCGCTCGCCATCGGGATCGGCGGCAACACCGCGATTTTCAGCGTCCTGAACACGCTGCTGCTCCGCCCGCTGCCCTTCGCCGAGGCGGATCGCATCGTCCAAATCTCGGAGCAGACGCCGCAGGGCAATTTTCCCGGCGCGGACGGCGGCCTGTTCATCGACTGGGAAACGCAGGCCACGCAGCTGGAGTCGATCGCCGCGCTGCACGGCATCAGCAAAAACCTCACGAGCAACGGCGAACCCGTGCGCGTCGACGGCGCCGACGTCTCCGCGCAATACCTGCGCGTCCTCCGCGTGAAACCGCGCCTCGGCCGCGATTTCGCGCCGGAAGAGGATGCCCCCGGCGGCAACCGCCACGTGCTCATCCTCACGCACGAGCTCTGGCAATCGCGCTTCTCCGGCGACCCGGCAGTCATCGGCCGCGCCGTGCAACTCGACTCCGAAAGCTACACCGTCATCGGCGTGCTGCCGCCGCGCGCGCTGCTCAATCCGAACATCAGCTTCCTCTGCCCGGCCACGATCCGCGCCGACGCCTACAAGCAGATCGCGAACTTCAACTATCCCTGCACCGTCATCGGCCGCCTCCAGCCCGGCGCCACGCTCGAGCAGGTCCGGGCCGAACTCGCCGCCGCTCGTCCCGAAGCGCAGAAAAAATACCCGTCCTTCCGCCACGCCTGGTCCATCGCGGTGCGCCCCCTTCAAGAGGCAACCTTCGGCGTCGCGCGACCGTTCGCGACCACACTGCTCGCCGCCGTCGGCGCGGTGCTCCTCATTGCCTGCGCCAACGTCGGCAATCTCCTCGTCGCACGCGCGGCCGCGCGTCAGGGCGAGATGGCCGTCCGCACCGCACTGGGCGCCTCCACCGGCCGGCTCGTGCGCCAGCTCATGACCGAGAGCATGCTCCTCGCTTTCCTCGGCGGCCTCGCCGGCCTGCTGCTCGGCGCATGGGCCATCCATCCGCTCGTCGTCTTCACGCAACTCGACGCCAACGTGCCCGGCCTCGACGTGACGATCGACTGGCGCGTGCTCCTCTTCACCTTCGCGGCCACCGTGCTCACCGGCGTCGCTTTCGGCCTGTTCCCCGCGCTCGGTGCCGCGCGGCCCAACCTCACCGAGGCGCTCAAGGAGTCCTCGCGCGGCACGTCCTCCGCCAGCCGCCGCCGCTTGCAATCGGCGCTGATCGTCGCCGAGACCGCACTCACCGTCGTGCTGCTGGTGTGCGCGGGGCTGCTGTTGCGCAGTTTTTTCCGCGCCGCCGCGTCCGACGCCGGCTTCGCCCGCGAGCAGGTGCTCGTGTTCAACTTCACGCAACCCGGCACGAAGGCGCCCACGATCGATCACCGCATCCGCTTCGCCCGCGAAGTGCAGCGGCGCATCCGCGAGTTGCCGGGCGTCGCACGCGTCGGGCTCGCCTCCTCCACGCCCATGAACGGCCGCTTCGGCTTCGGCGACCTGGTCAGCCGCGCCGAAAAACCGGAAACGCGCAACGATCTGCGCGCGGTGTTCGATTCGGTCGACGGCGACTTCTTTCCGACGCTCGGCGTCGCGCTGCTCAGCGGCCGCTTTTTCACCGACGCCGACAGCGCGGAGAACGCGCCGCGCGTGATGATCATCAACGACGCGCTCGCGCGCCGCCTGTTCCCGGATGAGAACCCGCTCGGACGCCTGCTTCATTTCAAGGACGCGACGTGGGAAGTGGTCGGCGTCGTGGCCAACGTCCGGCAGTTCCGCCTCGATGTGGAGCCGGCGCCGCACATGTTCGTGCCGTTCCGCCATTTTCCGTGGTCGACCACGATCGCGGTGCGCGCCGAGACCGCGCCGCTTGCGCTCGCAGACAGCATCCGGCGCGCCGTGCGGGGCGCCGATCCGGAACAGCCGATCGCCAACCTCACCACGCTCGAGGAAGCCGCAGACGCCTCGCTGCAAGGCCGCCGCATCCTGCTGTCGCTCGTCACGCTGTTTTCCACGATCGCGTTGCTGCTCGCGGCAATCGGGCTCTACGGCGTCATGGCTTACACGGTCGCCCAGCGCACGCGCGAGATCGGCATTCGCCTCGCCCTCGGGGCGGGCATCGGGCGCGTGCTCCGCCTCGTGTTGCGCGATGGCCTGAAGCTCGTCGCCGCGGGCGTTCTCATCGGCGGCGTCATCAGCCTCGGCGCGGCGCGCCTGATCGCAGCGCAGCTCTACTCCACTTCCCAGACCGACCCGCTCGTCTTCGTCCTTGTGGCCGTCGCGCTGACCGGCGCCGCGCTGCTCGCGTGCTGGTTGCCCGCCCACCGCGCCACGCGCGTCAATCCCACCGAGGCGCTGCGCGCCGACTAACACTCACGCCTCCTGCTCCCATGCTCGCCGACCTCCGCTACGCGCTTCGCGTTTTCGCCAAGACTCCGGGTCTCACCCTCGGCATCCTCCTGTCGCTGGCGCTTGGCATCGGCGTCAACACCACCGCGCTGTCCTGGCTCGAATCGCTCGTCCTGCGTCCGCTGCCCGGCGTGGAACGCGCCGGCGAGATCGTCGTTCTGGCCTCGAATCGGGGTGGCGGCGGCACCTCGCTGCCCGATGTGCGCGAGTTCGCCACGATCAGCGACACTTTCACCGGCACGATCGCTTCGATGCCGGCCGTCACCTGCCTGACCGTGCAGCGCGAACCGCAGTGGCACGACACGCAGATCGTGACGGCGAACTTCTTCGACCTGCTCGGCGTGCGTCCGGCGCTCGGCCGCACGTTCCGCGCGGACGAGGATCAACATCCCGGCGCCGACAATGTCGTCGTCATCAGCGAACGCCTCTGGCGCCGCCGCTTCGGCGCCGATCCGGGCATCGTCGGTCGGACGATCGACCTGAACCGCCACGCCTTCACCATCATCGGCGTTGCGCCGTCGTCGTTCCACGGCACGAACACTCCCACGCGCACCGACCTGTGGGCGCCGGCCTCGATGATCGCGGAGGTGCGCAACCAAAGCCGCAATTTTCTCACCCGCCGCGCCGACCGCGGGTGGCACAATCTCGCGCGGCTGCGTCCCGGCGTCACCGTCGCGCAGGCGGGCGCGGCAGTCGCGGCCGCCGATGCGCGTTTCGCCACCGCGTATCCCGACACGAATCGCGACATCCATCACCGCGTGCTGCCCGTCCGCCAGTCGCCCTGGGGCGCGGAATCCGCCGTAGGCCCGACGCTGCGGCTGCTGGTCGTGGTGAGCCTGGGCCTGCAGCTGATCGTGACCGCCAATGTCGCAAATCTCCTGCTGGCGCGCGCCACCAGTCGCCGGAAGGAGATCGCCGTGCGCCTCGCCGCCGGCGCCTCGCGGCAGCGTCTCGTCCGCCAGTTTCTCACCGAAAGCGCGCTCCTCGCGACCTGCGGCGGCGCGCTCGGCGTGCTCTTGGCGGCGTGGCTCGTGAATTGCCTCACGCTGCTGCTCCCGGCCGAGATCGCGGCCCGCAGCGATCTTCATCTCCCGCTCGGCAGCTGGGCGTTGCTCGCCACGGTGGGACTCACCGTCCTCACCGGCGTGTTGTTTGGTTTCGCCCCGGCGCTGCAGGGCACCCAGGCCGACCTCAACGCCGTGCTCAAGGAAACCGCGCGCGGCAGCGATAGTCCCGCCGGCCGCCGCATGCGCCGCGGCCTCGTCGTGCTCGAAATCGCCCTCGCGCTGCTGCTGCTCGTCGGTGCGACCCTCTGCGTGAAGGGCCTTCAGCAGGCCCGCCGGATCAATCCCGGTTTCGATCCCGACGGCGTGCTGCTCGCCCCGCTCCAGATCGGGATGAACGGCTACGATCAGACCACCGGTTTGAAATTCTATCGCGAACTCCGCGCACGCATCGCCGCGCACCCCGGCGTGGAGGAAGCGGCGCTCGCCACATGGCTGCCGCTCGGTCTCGCCGGTTGCAAAGGCTGGACCGTCACCGTGGAGGGCTACGAACGCCCGCCGAATGAGGACGTCGTGGTCGAGTTTGCGATCATTTCGCCCCGCTACCTGGCCGCCATGCGCACCCCGCTCGTGAGCGGACGCGACTTCGACGCACGCGACGACGCGCAAGCACCGCGCGCCGCGATCGTCAACGAGGCCTTCGCGCACCGCTACTGGCCGGGACTCGACCCGCTCGGCCGGCGTTTTCGCGCGGGAGGACAATGGCGCACCATCGTCGGTGTCGTTCCCACCGGAAAATACAACCGCCTCGACGAGCCGGCGTGGCCTTTTTTCTACCTGCCGGAACAGCAGGGCGCCCCCGACCTCGACCTCGGCCTGGTGATTCGCACGAAAGGCGAGCCGCTGACCTTCGCACCGGCGCTCCGCGAACTCGTCCAGCAACAGGACCCGGCCGTGGCGCTGCGCGGCACGCTCTCGCTGCGCGCACATTCGAGCATGGCGCTGTTCCCGCAAATCATGGCCTCGAAACTCCTGCTCGTGCTCGGCGCCGCCGCGCTCGCCCTCGCCCTCGTCGGCATCTACGCGGTGCTCGCCTACTCCGTCGCCCAGCGCACGCAGGAGTTCGGTGTCCGGCTCGCCCTGGGTGCCTCGACCCGCGACTTCCTCGTGCTGGTGCTCGGCGACGCCGTCCGGCTCGCCGCCGCGGGCGTGCTGCTCGGCACGCTCGGGGCGCTCGCGGTCGGACGCCTGCTCGAACGCTTTCTGTTCGGGCTCGACCCGTTCGACCTCACGACGCTCGGTTCCACCGCGCTTTTGCTTGGCGGCGTCGCCACGCTCGCCTGTCTGCTCCCGGCCATCCGCGCCACGCGCGTGAGTCCCAGCGAAGCGTTGCGCACGGAGTGACCTCTTGATCCCGGCATGAAAGCCCTGCCCCCACACGTTCGCGGTGCGACGGCGATCGTTGCCCTGCTCCTCGCGGTGACCGCGCCGCTCCTCCGCGCGGCGGACCCGATTCCGTTCCCACCCCAGGCCGCGCCTGACCCGGACCACATCGCCCCGACGCTCGTGCACCGGGTCGAGCCCCCGTATCCGAGTGGAATCGACAAGCCCACGGAGCGCCGCGTCTTCGTGGCCTTCGTGGTGACCGCCGAAGGCACCGTGCGGCACGCGACAGCGATGTTCGGTGCGCCCGCGCCCTTTGCCGAGGCGGCCGTCGCCGCAGTGAACCAGTGGAGATTCACACCCGGTCGCGTCAGCGCCAACAAACACCCCGTCTCGACGCAAATGACCGTCGAACTGTGGTTCAAGCCACCACCCACGGACGCCCCCTAAACTCGACGGCCGCGACGCCATGCTCGAAAACGCCTTCATCAACCGTCCGACTCCGCCCACCGACGCCGACCTCGCGGATGCGCTCGGCGCCGCGAAAACCGTCTGGGACGACCTGCTCGCCACGCTCGCACGCGACCAAATCGCCACCAGCCACGAATGGAAAACGCACCACGCCAAGTGGGGCTGGTCGCTGCGCGTCCTCAAAAAGAGGCGCACGATCGTCTGGCTGTCGCCAGGCCGCGACGGCTTCAATGTTCTGTTCATCCTCGGCCCCCAAGCCGTCGCCGCCGCCCGCGCCGCCCGTCTCCCCGCCAAGGTCAGGCAGGCACTCGCCACCGCCCCGCGCTATCCCGAAGGCACCGGCCTGCGCCTCGTCGCCCGATCCGGGCGCGCGCTCCCCGCTCTGCGCCAACTCGCCGCGATCAAAGCGGCCAACTGAGCCCACTCGCTCCACTGCCTGGTTATTTTCCCCAGATGAATCGCTCCGAATTCCTTCGCACCACCTCGCAACTCGCGTGCGCGTCCTGCATCGCGCTCGCGTTCGGCTCTTCGGCCGATGCCGCCGACCCCCCGGCGAGCGCCTCGACTCCGGTTGATGAGGCCCTTCAGCGCGCCCGCGACGAAAACCAGTTCGTGAACAACTGGCTCTCGGATTTGTTCGAGGCCATCGACCAGGAGGTCGATCCCACCGCGCGCGTAAAGCTGCTCGAGGCGTGCGGGCGCGGCTGTTACCGCCGCCACTCGTTCAAGCAGGACATCGCCGCCGCCGGCCGCGGCAATCCCGCCAAGCTCATCGAGGCATATCGGCGGAACTTCATCATCGAGCGCGAAGGCAGCCGCGTGCACATCCTCTACGGCGGCAACAAATGCTACTGCCCCGCCGCGCGCAACCGCCCCGCGCGCCCCAACGATCTGCACTGCGAATGCACGCGCGCCTCGCACGAAGCGATTTTCGAGGCCGCCCTCGGCCGCCGGATCCCCGTGAAGCTCGTCGAAACCGTGCGTCGCGGCGGCTGGCGCTGCCACCTCGTCGCGGACCTCGCCTGAGGCGCCGGCGCGCACTTTCTCGTCCTTCAACCCCGCTCCGCCATGCGCTACCTCGCCCTCGAACGCGAACTCCCCGCGCTGCCCCGCGCCGACTTGCCCGACCTCCTCCGCCACGAGGCCGCCGCCGTCTGGCAGCTCCAGAAATCCGGCGTGATCCGTGAAATCTGGTTCACTGCCCCCGAGCGCCACGCCGTGATTTTGCTCGAATGCCCCAGCTTCGCCGCCGCGCGCGATCACCTCGCGGCGCTCCCGCTCGCCCGTGCCGGCCGGATCGAATTCGCACTGCACGAGCTGCAAACCTACGACGGTTACGAGCGACTCTTTGCGGACGATGCCGCGCTCCCGCCGCCGCACCGCGCGCCGGCGGAATACTGAGTCGACGGCGCCGACGGAGCGGCGCCCTCCCCCAACCATCCTGCATCACGCTGGACGGCGGCGCTCCGTCGCCACCGCGTTCACACCGCCGAATTCCGCGCGCGCCACGCAGATTTCTCCGGAACGTCACTTGCGGCGCTGAGTCGCACCGTTATCATCCACGGTGCGCCTTCGGTTCGGCGCTCTTCCCTTCCACTCGACCCGCCCTCCACCACCATGAGCCTCATCGCCACGCAAATCCGTCAGAAGGACGCCCGCTTCTACTTCGCCTCCTACCCGTCCGACCGCCTCCTCGAAAAAGTGCGTTTCATCAGCCGCTTCTACGACGAGGCCGGCGCGCAAATCAAACCCGAGGAACTGCCCGCCGAAGACGACGTCGCGCAATTCATCGCGCGCGTCGAACGCAGCGACCAGGCGTTCCAGCGCGAGATGTCGCGCCCGAAAATCCGCGCGATCCGCAATTTCTACGAAACCGCCGTCACCCAGCCGCCCATTCCCGGCACCGTGCTGCTCTTCACGCCCCAGACGCTCGGCTTCGACGCGTGGACCGACAACTCCGGCGTCGGCAAACTCCAGGAGCCGGCCGAAAAATTCCTCGTGATCGACGGCCAGCACCGCCTCGCCGCGCTCGAGTTCTACATGCGCACGCATCCCGAGGAGGCGAAGAACATCAGCGTGCCGTGCGTGATTTTCGACGGCCGCAGCGACGATTTCGCGACGGAGATGTTCGTCATCATCAACTCCACGCCGACGCGCATCAACAAGAGCCACCTCATCGACCTCTATGAGCGCGTCTCCTGGGCCGAGCCCGACCGCCGCTTCGCCGCGCACATCGCCGAGCAGCTCTACCGCGCCGACGACAGCCCGCTGCAATATCGCATCAACCGCCTCGGCGGCCGCTCCAAACAGGAGAAATGGATTCTCCAGGCCGAACTGTTCAACGAGATCCACCGCTGGGTGAAACTGGCGTGGAAGGAGATCGAGCCGGCCGGCACCGACAAGCGCGCCGCACTCCGCTACTACGAACAAGTCCGCGACTTTCTCAAAGCCGCCGCCCGCGTCTGGGGCGAAGCGTGGGGCAACAACGCCTACATGGTCACGAAACCCGTGGCGCTGAAAGCCATGCTCCGCGTCTGCGCCGACCTCAGCGCCGCGGACGCCGAGCCCGCCGACGGTCGCGTCGACCGCTGGGCCGCGCGCCTCGCGCCGTGGACCGAGCAGATCCCGCAGTTCCGCAACGACGGCTTCTACGAACGCTTCCCCTCGAAAGGCCAGGTCGAGCGCGTGACGAAGCTCCACCGCGAACTCTCCAAGTGGGCCGGCATCCCGACCCGCGGCCGCGGCTGAGCGGTGACCAACCGGCGGGCGCCGCCGTTCCCCGCAGTGCCCCCACACCCGCGGCATCACGCCGTCCGCACCGGAACGCTGCGGACGCGGGCGAGCCGTCGTCTGACCGCACCCGTCGCACTCGCGTCGGTCCACTGCGTCATCGTCCCCTTCGCCTGCATTTTTTGATTTAGCCGCGTCGCCGCGCGCTCCACAGTCGCGCCGGTGATCCCCGCCGAACCGCCGCCTCCGGGAACTCCCCCGCCGTCCGATCCGACCGAGTTGCTCGCCCTCGTCTACGACGAGTTGCGCCGTCTCGCCGCGGCCAAGCTCGCGCGCGAATCCTCCGCCATCACGCTGCAACCGACCGCGCTCGTCCACGAAGCCTGGCTGCGCCTCGGCGGCGACGCCCAACCGAATTGGGCAAACCGCCGGCATTTCTTCGCCGCCGCGGCCGAGAGCATGCGCCGCATCCTCATCGACAGCGCCCGCCGCAAGCACGCCATCCGCCGCGGCGCCGGCGCGGAAAAGGTCAGCGCCGACGCCACCGGCTTCGATCTCGCCGGGCCGACGACCGATGACGAACTCCTCCTCGTCAACGACGCCCTCGAAGCGCTCGCCGCCCACGACGCCCGCAAGGCCGAACTCGTGAAATTGAAATACTTCGGCGGCCTCACGCTGGAGGAAGCCGCCGACACGCTCGACATCTCGCACCGCACCGCGAAACGCGACTGGGCCTACGCCCGCGCCTGGCTCTTCAACGAAGTCACCCGCCTGCGCGGCTGAGATCCATCGGTCCACGAAACACACGAATCGACACGAAAATCCCTCTCCGCCCGAATGCTGCTCGTGAGCGAATGCCCCGTAGGCCCCGAAACAGGTCGTGCGGTGAGAAATTGGAAGCTTTCGTGTCGATTCGTGTGTTTCGTGGGCAACCCTTCTGTCCCCTTCCGCCCCAAAACCGCGCGTGAGAACATAATTGGGCCCTCACTCCGCCGCTAACGCCCCTGCTTGAAACGTCCCGACGACGAAATTTTCGCTGATGCCCTCGAGCTTCCGCTCGCGGAGCGTTCGGCATTTCTCGAGCGCGCTTGCGCGGACGACACCGCACAGCGCGCCCGCATCGAAGCCCTTCTCGCCGGCAACGCCGCCGCGACCCACGACTTTCTCGCCCAACCCGCTGTCGTCCGCCCCGAATTGCCTGAGGAAAAAATCGGCGACCAAATCGGACCCTACGTCCTCCGTCGCCGTCTCGGCGAAGGTGGCTGCGGCGTCGTCTATCTCGCCGAGCAAACCGAGCCCGTCCGCCGCAATGTTGCCCTGAAGATCATCAAGCTCGGCATGGACACGCGCGAAGTCATCGCGCGCTTCGAAGCCGAGCGGCAGGCGCTGGCGATGATGGATCACCCCGGCATCGCGCGCGTGTTCGACGCCGGCGCCACTGCCACCGGCCGGCCGTTCTTCGTGATGGAGTTCGTCGACGGCCTGCCGATCACGCGCTTCTGCGACGAGCACCGCCTCACCACCGAGCAGCGCCTCGACCTGTTTGCCCGCGTCTGCCTCGCCGTCCAGCACGCGCACCAAAAGGGTATCATCCATCGCGACGTGAAACCGTCGAACATCCTCGTGGCGATGCACGACGACACGCCGATGCCCAAGGTGATCGACTTCGGCATCGCCAAGGCCACCCAGGGCCGCCTCGCCCAGCACACGCTCATCACGCAGCTCGACCAGATGATCGGGACGCCCGCCTACATGAGCCCCGAGCAGGTCGAGGCGCGCGACCTCGACATCGACACCCGCAGCGACGTCTACTCGCTCGGCGTCCTTCTCTACGAACTGCTCAGCGGCCGCCCGCCCTACGACCCGCAATCGCTCCTTCAGGCCGGCATCGCCGAGATCCGTCGCATCATCCGCGAAGTCGATCCGCCTCGCCCGTCCACGCGCCTCGCCACGCTTACCGACGCCGACCGCGCCACCATCGCGCAAGCCCGCAATGCCGCACCGGTGCAACTGAGTTCCGTGCTGCGCGGCGATCTCGACTGGATCGTGATGCGTTGCCTCGAAAAGGACCGCGCCCGCCGTTACGGCACGGCCTTCGAACTCGCCGAAGACGTCCGCCGCCACCTGCGCCGCGAGACCGTCACCGCGCGTCCGCCGGACCCGGTTTACCGCGCCCGCAAATTCATCTCCCGCCACCGCGTCGCGTGCGCCAGCGCCGCCGCCATCGCCGCCTCGCTCATCGCCGGCACAGTGGTGAGCACCGTGCAAGCCCAGCGCGCCCGCCGCGCCGAAGCCGTCGCCCGCACCGAACGCGACGCCGCCCAAGCCGCCCAACGCGCCGAAGCCGTCGCCCGCGCCGACGCCCAACGCCGCCAGGAACAAGCCGAGGCCCTGCTTAGTTTCATGCTCGGCGACTTCCGCGCCGAGTTGAAGAAGATCGGCAAGCTCGGCCTGCTCGACGCGGTCGGCGACAAGGCGATGGCGCACTTCTCTGCCGCCGATCCAAAAGACCTCACCGACACGGCGCTCACCCAGCAGGCCAAGGCCCTGACGCAAATCGGCGAGATCCGCCTCGATCAAGCCCGCTACGCCGACGCCTCGAAAGCCTTCGAGACCGCCCATCAACGCACCGCCGCGCTCGTCACGCGCCATCCGCAGAACGCCGACATGCTCTTCGAGCGCGCGCAGGCCGAATTCTGGATCGGCTTCACCGCCCGCCGCCGCGGCGATTTCGCCTCAGCCCGCGAATGGCTCACGCGCTACCGGGATTCCACGGCCAAGTTGACCCAATTGGAAGGTCCGACCCAGCGCGCGTTGGTTGAACAAAGTTCCGGCGAACACAATCTCGCCGTGCTGGAGTTTGACCGCGGCAATCTTGCCGCCGCGCGCGCGGGATTTCTCGCCGTTCGCGACCTTCGGGCACGTCTACTTGCGACGAGGCCCGAGGACGTTCCGCTTCGCGCCCAGCTAGCCGATAACGCGTCGTGGCTCGGCCGTGTGGCCGAAACCGACGGCAAACTCGACGACGCGCTTCGCTACTACGGCGAGCTCGCCGAAATCGCCCTGCGACTGAGCAACCAGGAGCCCACCGTTCCTCGCTGGCAGGCGCGACGCGCAGAAGCGCTTTTCTTCGCCGCGCAGATCCGTGCTATCCGCGGCGATCTCACCGGCGCCGTCGAGCAGCTCAAGGAGGCGGGAGCGATCTACACCGCGCTGCTGACGCACGATCCCACGAACCTGCAACGCCTCGGCGAGGCGTCTTTTGTCGCCCTGCACCAAGCCGAGGTGCTGCTCGCGGTCGATCGACCCGCGGGAGAGAAACTCTTCGCGACCACACGTCCGCAGGTGGAAGATCTTTTCCGTAAGGAGCCGACCCAGCGCGCAGTTCAACGGCGCGCCGCACTGGCGGCGCGTCTGGAAGCACGCCTCCTTTTTCCAGCCGCGCCGGAACGAGCGCTCGCCCCCGCATTGCGCGGTTTGTCGATCCTGCAGCCGCTGGTGGAAAACGACACCGTGGCGGATGCCTGGACCCTTTCCGAATACGCGCGGAGCGCACTGCTGGCGGGACGAATCCAGTCGGCGGTCGGCGCACGCGATGAGGCCGGACGCCACTGGAAGCGCGCCATCGCAGTTCTCAACGCTCACATCCAGCCACCCGCGCGCGATTGGCGCCTAATCGATCCGCTCGCCCAAGCCTACATTCTCATCGGTCAACCCGATAAAGCCGTTCCGCTCCTTCACGAGCTAAAGCGCAGCGGCTACCGGGCCGTTGATCCCCTATCCGCTTCCACGTTGGAAGCGCCTTAAACACAACATCCGCCTGGTCATGTATACAGCGACAACCGAGATAAGCATCCAGTCCTTCACTCCCCTCAGCGGCCCGATCGGAAAGGCCCCGTGCATTGACGCCACCCTGACGCCGCCCATCAACACGTGTCCCCAACCCCCGAATCAGGGTATCCCGGTTTTCACCGGCGACGGCGACTCCATCAAGGTGACGATTCCGAATGGTTACACGGGGTCGACGCAGTTGACCTATCAGCTTTTCGATTCCCGCTATGTCTTGCTCGGCCTCGCGTTCGAGACACCCGATGCCGGTCGCACCGAGTTCAGCGCCCTCGCGATCAATCGCGACACGACGAGTAGTCAGATCATCGTGACAGACGACTGCGATCCCGCCTGCGCCGGTGTGCAATACAGCTACGTGATCCTAGTCCAAGAAGTCGCCACCGGAGCGATTGGCGCCATCGATCCGGACATCGAGACCAACGTCGAAGAATAGGACGCCTCCCGCTCACTCCACCGCAGGCCGCTTCCCCGAAGCGGCCTTTTTCTTTTTCCGTTGGCCCCTTTCGGCCGCGCATCGCGCATGTGCACTCGGCGCCCGATACGACCGGCGCGCCGCCTCTCTGGTTACCTCACTCGCGTTTCCCTGCATGAACTCCTCGCCCGTGGTCTTCCCTGCTGTGCGCCAAGTCCAGTCCTACGTCATCCCCGAGGACGGTCTTTACGTCATCGAGGCCTGCGGCGCGCAAGGCGGCTCGGGCGGCGGGCCGGGCGGCAAGGGCGCCCGCGTCCGCGGCCTCTTCCGTTTCCTCGCCGGCGAGCGCCTCGGCATCGTCGTCGGCCAGCGCGGCGAAGACGGCGTGAAGCCCGCCCACGCCGCCGGCGGCGGTGGCGGCGGTTCCTTCGTCTGGCGCGACAACGGCTCCGGCGCGCGTCCGTCCTTCCCCCTGCTCGCGGCGGGCGGTGGTGGTGGCGGCAGCGGCGGCGACGGACGCATCACGGCCGACGGCGGCGTCGGCGGCGGCGACGGCGGCACGGACGGCCACGGCGGTCAGACCGACCTGCGCAATTTCCACTACAGCGGCGGCGGCGGCGCCGGTTGGCGCTGGTTCGGCGCGCGCGGCTCGCTCCCCACGCATTGCGGCGGCGGCGCGCACTGGACCGGCGGCGAGGGCGCGAACTACGGCGGCTTCCACGGCGGCGACGGCGGCTGGGGCGGCGGCGGCGGCGGTTCCTTCTTCGGCCACGGCTCCGGCGGTGGCGGCGGCTACAGCGGTGGCGGCGGCGGCACCGAGATGGGCCCGGCCGGCGGTGGCGGCGGCTCCTTCAACGCCGGTGCCAACCAGCTCAACACACCCGGTTTTCAGAGCGGCCACGGCACCGTTTCGATCTGTCTCGTCGAGGCGTTCCGCACCGATTCGCACCCGTTCTACGCGCCCGACCCCGCCACCGACCGCGCCGAGGCGAACTAATTACCCTTTCCGGCGATCCGCAGAGCGACCCGTTCGGAAAGCAGAGGCGCGCCACTGGCCCGTGGGCGCCTCTGCCATTTTCCGCCCCCCGGTGGAAACGCGCGGACCGCAACGCGCCTTTCAGTTCCGCCGCGGGACGAAGCTCGAACGCATCGAGGCCAATACGCTCCATCGCGACGCGTCTTCCGTCCCTCGCGCGGCTCGCCAAAAATCTTCGCAACTTCGCGCGACGGTGCCGTGTTGTCCCGGGAATCGCCACGCCGATTCCCCTGCACCACACCTGCGCACCGCCATGTCCACGCTGTTTCACGACCTCCGTTTCGCAACCCGCATCCTCGTCAAAAGCCCCGGTTTCACCGCCATCGCGATCGTCACGCTCGCCCTCGCGATCGGGGTCAACTCCGCGATCTTTTCCCTCGTCAACGGCCTGCTCCTGAAACCCGTCGTGCTCGAGCGACCGCAGGAGGTCGTGAGCGTCTTCTCCGCGCGCAAGGACGCCTCGCGCGACTACCGGCAGTTCTCCTTCACCGAATACCAAGCGCTGCTCGACGCCAAGGACGTCTTCACCGAGGTCGCCGCCGTGAACTTCGCGCTCGCCGGCGTCGGTCGCGAGCCGGGCGAAATGCGCCGCAGCTTCGTGTTTCTTGTCACCGACAGCTTCTTCCCGCTCATGGGCGCGAAGCCCGCCGCCGGCCGCTTCTTCAACGCCGATGAAACCCGGCCCAACGCCAACCTGCCCGTCGTCGTCGCGAGCTACTCGCTCTGGCAACGCCTGGGCGGTCGCCCGGACTTCGTCGGCTCCACGCTGCGCGTCAATGATCGCCCGCACACCGTCATCGGCGTCGCGCCGGAAGGCTTTTCCGGCGTCAGCGCACTGATCGCTCCCGAAGTCTGGCTGCCTACGGGCATCTTCTCGCAAATCGCGTCGGCCTTCGGCGATGGCAGCGACGTGCGCGATCTCGCCGCGCTGAAAAACTACACGCTCAACGTCTACGCGCGCCTCGCACCGGGCCTCACGCTCGAGTCCGCGAAGGCCAGGCTCCCCGTCCTCGAACAACGCCTCACCGCGCTCCAGCCGCCCGACGCCCAGGGCACACGCGAAATCCAGCTCACGGTGCCGAGCAAATTCAGCCTCAGCACGACGCCGGAAAGCGACGGTTCGATCGGCCTGCTTGCCACCCTGCTCCTCGCGATGGCCGGTGTCGTCCTGCTCATCGCCTCGCTCAATCTCGCCAACATGCTCCTCGCCCGCGGCACCGCCCGCGCCCGCGAAATGGCCGTGCGCCTCGCCATCGGCGCCAGCCGCGGCCAGATCATCCGGCAGCTCCTGATCGAAGGCCTCCTGCTCGCCCTCCTCGGCGGCTCGGCCGGCCTGCTGCTCAGCTACTGGTCGAGCACGCTGCTCGAGCGTTCATTCACGGCCCTCCTCAGTTCGATGAACTTCACCATCGCCGCCGGCCTGGCGCCCGACGGCACGGTCCTGGCCGCGACGATCCTGTTCTGCATCCTCTCGACCCTCGTCTTCAGCCTCGGACCCGCGCTCAAGGCGGCCCGCACCGACGTCGTGACCGATCTCAAGGCCAACGGCGCTGAGTCCGCCGGCACCGGCCGCTTCAACCGCTTCTTCGCGCCGCGCCACATCCTCGTCATGACGCAGATGACGCTCTCGCTCGTGCTCCTCTTCAGCGCCGGCTTGTTCTTCCGCGGCGCGCTGAAAGCCAGCGGTCTCGACACCGGCTTCGACCCGCGCGGCGCCATCCTCGCCGAAATGGATTTCTCGCTCACGAACACCCCTCAGCAGGACGGCCTCCGTCGCATGACCGCGGCCGCCGACCGCGTGCGCTCGGTGCCTGGCGTCGAAGCTGCCGGCTACACGACGCTCATTCCCTACGGCAACATCACGAACATGACGCGCATCATGCCCGCGAGCGAACCGATGCCCGTCACCACCGACCCCAAAGCCCCCCGCCCCGGCGCCAACGGCATCGATGCCGCCATCACGCCCGGCTATCTTTCCGCCATCGGGGTCAAAATCCTCCGTGGCCGCGATTTCACCGAAACCGAGGCGCGCGACAAAAACTCGCCGAAGGTCGTCATCATCGACGAGGGCATGGCGCAAAAACTCTTCCCGAATGCCGACGCCCTCGGCCAGCGCGTGAAGTTCACCCAGGCGCCGACCGACGGCTCCGTGAACGAACTCGAAATCGTCGGCATCTGCTCCGCGCACCGCCACGACCTCACCGACAACCAGAGCGGCGGCCCCGCCCGCCGCGTCTATTTCCCGCTTGCGCAGCGCTACAACGCCAGCGTCCACCTCGCCACGCGTCTCGCGACGCGCGACCCGCAGGTGGTCCTGAACACGCTGGGCACGCTCCGCGCCGAACTGCGCCGCGCCGACGCGGACCTGCCGCTGCTCCAGCTCATGCCGTTCACCGCGCTGCTCGAGCGCAGCATCACGCTCTGGGTCGTGCGCCTCGGCGCCGTGCTCTTCGGCATCTTTGGTCTCATCGCCCTCGCGCTCGCCGTCGTCGGCGTCTACGGCGTGAAGGCCTACGCGGTCGAACGCCGCACCCGCGAAATCGGCATCCGCATCGCACTCGGCGCCGACCGGCGCGACGTTTTCGCCCTCATCATGAAACAAGGCGCTTGGCAGACGGCCGTGGCGGTCGGCGTCGGCCTCGTGCTCTCGCTGCTCGTCGGCCAGGTGCTCGCCAGCGTGCTCTACAAGGTCAGCCCGCTCGACCCGTTCGCCCTCGGCCTCTCGACGCTCGTGCTCGCCACCGCAACGCTCGCCGCCTGCTTCATCCCCGCCCGCCGCGCCACCCGCGTCAGCCCGACCACGGCGCTGCGCGCCGAATAAATATCCCGCCTGCTCGTTCTCGTAATCCTAATCTTAATCGTTCGCTCATCTTCCGACTTCCGCACCGGCCAGAGAGAACGATTACGATTAAGAGTAAGAGCACGATTTCCTCTCCTCCTTCCCTCATTCCCCATGCTCCAAGACCTCCGCTTCGGCCTCCGTCTGCTCGCCAAATCGCCCGGCTTCACGTTCGCGGCCATCGCCGTGCTCGCGATCGGCATCGGTCTGAACACTGCGGTGTTCAGCCTCACCTATTCGCTGGCCTTCAGCCCGCGCGCGTTCGATCGGCCGGAGCAGATCGTCCAGCTCTACACGCATGATCGCAAGGAGCCGACAAACTACCGCGCGTTCTCCTATCCGCTCTACCGCGACATCGCCGCGCGCTCCGACCTGTTCGCGAACGTGATGGCGCACAACCTCACCATGGTCGGCATCGGCGAAAAAGGTCAGACGCGCCGCTCGATGTCCTCGATCGTCAGCGCGAACTACTTCGCCACCCTCGGCGTGCCGCTCTTGCAGGGCCGCGATTTCACGCCCAGCGAGGAGCGTCCCGGCGCGGACGCGCCCGTCGCGATTGCGAGCTACCAGTATTGGCGCAAGGCCGGTTTCGCCCCCGACCTCGTCGGCTCGACCGTCCGCATCAACGAGCGGCTCTTCACGATCGTCGGCATCGCGCCCGAAGGTTTCAGCGGCACGATGATGCTGTTCGGCCCCGAACTCTATTTCCCGCTCAGCGTCTTCGACAGCCTGAGCAACGACTTTGAAGCATCGTCCAAGAAGCGCTCCCTCGAGCGCGCCGACAGCTACAACCTGTTCATCGTCGCGCGCCTCGCCGAAGGCGTTTCCCGCGAGTCCGCCACAGCCGCGCTGAATGCGCTCGGTCTCAGTCTCGAGCAGAATTTTCCCGTCGAGTTCAGGGAGAAGACGGTCGCGCTCGGCACGCTGCCGCGACTGAGCACGAGCACCTCGCCCAGCGAAGAATCCACCATCGCCCTGCTCGGCCTGGTGCTGCTCGGAATGTCGGGCGCGGTGTTGCTGGTGGTCTGCCTCAATCTCGCCGGCCTGCTCCTGGCCCGCGGCCACGCGCGCCGCAAGGAGTTCGCCATCCGCCTCGCGCTCGGCGGCGGCCGCGCGCGCCTGATTCGCCAGCTCTGCGTCGAGGGCGGCGTGCTCGCCCTCGTGGGCGGCGGGCTCGGCTTTTTCATCGCCTCGACCGCAAACAGCTGGCTGGCCGCCGCGCTGACGACCCGGCTGCCGATCACCCTGTTCTTGTCCTCGAATCTCTCGCCGGCCGTCATTGGAGCGAGCGTGGCGTTTTGCCTGCTCGCCACGCTCTTCTTCGCCCTCGGCCCCGCGCTCAAGTTGTCACGGACCGACGTGCTCACCGATCTCAAGGGCCAGCCCGGCGAGGACGGCGTGCGCTCCCGCCGTCGCTGGCTGCCGCGTCACCCGCTCGTCGTCGCCCAAATCGCGCTGTCGCTCGCGCTGCTGGTGGCGGCGAGCCTGTTCGTGCGCATGGCTCTCAACCTCACGCGGAGCGAAACCGGTTTCCAGGCGGATCACACGGTGGTCGTTGAAGTCGATTCGAGCCTCGGCGGCTTCGACGAGGCACAGAGTCGCAACCTTTTCCGCGCGGTGCAGGAACGACTGGCCGCGTTGCCCGGAGTGCAATCCGCCTCCATCGGCGCGATCGTGCCGTTCGGCATGGTGAACATCAGCCGTGCCGTGCAGCGTGCCGGCGTGAACCCCGGCCCCGACGCCAAACCAGCCACGGCGGCGGAAGGCCTCGCTTTCCACGCGCGCTGGAATTCCGTCGGCGCCGATTATTTCTCGACGCTCGGCATCCCGCTGCTGCGCGGTCGCGCGTTCACCGCCGCCGAAACCGAAGCCAACGGCTCGCCGGCGGTGGCCATCATCGACGAAGCGCTGGCCCGCAAACTCTGGCCCGAAGGCGACGCGCTCGGCCAGCGCCTGCAATGGGCCGAAGCCGACGCCAAGCGGGCCGCGTCGAACGACAGTGGCGGCATCGGCGAGCAACAGGACATCAGCGCGCGCGCCGGCGAAAGCCGCGCCGTGGAAATCGTCGGCATCGTGAAATCCACGCGCAGCGATTTCGGCCAGAAAGAAGCCGGCATGAGCATCTACGTGCCGTTCGCGCAAGGCTTCCAGAGCAACGTGCATTTTCACGTGCGCGTGGCCGCCGACAACGCCGCCGCCGCCGCCGCCCTCGTCGATCCGGTGCGCCGCGCCGTTCGTGAAGCCGCTCCGAACCTGCCCGTGTTCTCGGTCAAAACCTTCCGGCAGCATGTCGAATCGAATCTCGAAGCCTGGCTCACGCGCGTCGGCTCGGCGCTGTTCGGCTTCTTCGGCCTCGTCTCGATGCTCGTGGCCGTCGTCGGCATCTACGGCGTCAAGGCCTACTCCGTTTCGCGCCGCACCCGGGAGATCGGCGTGCGCATGGCGCTCGGTGCGCAACGCAGCGAGGTGCGCACGATGATCCTGCGCGAAGGTGCCGTCGTGGCCTTCAGCGGCATCGGCCTTGGCCTGCTGCTCGCGCTCGGCGTGGGCCGCGCGATGTCGGCGCTGTTCGTCGACATTCCCGCCTTTGACGGACTCGTGTTTGCCTTCGCGGCATTCGCCTTCGCGGTCGCATCGCTCGCCGCGTGCTGGCTGCCCGCGGTGCGCGCCACGCGCGTCAACCCGCTCGAAGCACTCCGCGCGGAATAGCTCTTCCGCCGACTGGTCGCCCGGTGGAACGCGTTGACCTCAATGCGTTCCATGCCCCTCTCCTGCGGGAAGAGCGTTCGGGCGCGTTGAGGTCAATGCGCTTCACCTTGCGCGCAACTCGCAAAATCCTGTAACTCCCGCCCGCCCGCGCGGGTATTGGGTAAGCAACTGACGCCTCCCATGACGCTCTCCGCCCTTCGCCTGCCCTCGCTGCTCGCCGCCGCCGCCCTTTTCGTCACCGCCGCTTCGGCGAAAGTGACGGAGAACTTCAGCCAGACACACCCGCTCGCCGCGAACGGCACCGTCTCCGTCACGAACATGAACGGCAACATCGACGTCATCGCGTGGGACAAAGCCGAGGTCAGCATCGAGGCCGAGAAATCGGCGCGCGACGAGGACGCCCTGAAGCGCATCGAGATCATCGTCGAAGCGAACGCCGACCACATCGCCATTAAGACAAAGCATCACAAAGCGGAGAATTCCTCGTGGTTCAGCCGCAACGGCGACAGCGGAGCGGTCCGCTACACCATCCGGGTTCCCGCACAGCTCGCGCGTCTGAAGATCGAGGCCATGAACTCCAACCTCACCACCGAGAACGTCCACGGTAACGTGAAGCTCGAGACCATGAACGGCCGCATCCGTGCCACCGGCCTCACCGGCGATGCCGAACTCGACACGATGAACGGCCGCATCTCCGCCTCCTTCGACCGCCTGACCGGCACGCAGAAGGTCAACGTCGACACCATGAACGGACAATGCGAACTCCTCGTCCCGCCTGACGCCAGCGCCCGCGTCGCCGCTTCCTCCATGAACGGCCGCGTCTCCAGCGAGCTCCCGATGACCATCGAAAAATCCTCCCGCCGCTCCTTGCGCGGCTCGCTCGGCCACGGCGAAGCCTCGGTCTCGATGGATTCGATGAACGGCTCCCTCTCGATCCGCGCCCGCTCATGAAAGTAGGGCCGGATTCATCCGGCCCATGGAACTATCGCACCGCACCGATATGAAACTCACCTCGCTCCGCTTCCCCGCTCTCGTCCTCGCCACGCTCGCGCTCACCGCCGCCGCGCCCGCGTCCGTCACCGAGAAATTCTCCCAAACCTACCCGCTCAACGCCGACGGCATCGTGTCCCTCGATAGCGTGAACGGCACCGTCGAGATCGTCGCTTGGGACAAAAACGAAGTCAGCATCGAGGCCGAGAAGATCGCCTCCGACGACGCCGGTCTCAAACGGATCGAAATCGCAGTCGATGCCTCGCCCGCGCACGTCGCGATCAAAACCAAAATGGAGAAAAAGTGGTTCTCCCTTTCCTTCAACCGCGCCGAAGTGCGCTACAAGCTCCGCGTGCCCGCCGGCGCCTCGCTCAAGAAAATCGATGTCGTCAACGCCGACGTCCGCGTGCGCGGCGTGCAAGGCTACGTCGATCTCGACTCCGTCAACGGCTCGATCGAAGCCGAGGGCCTCGCCGCCGGCGGCCGCTTCGACACCGTGAACGGCTCCATCCGCGCCACCTTCGCGAAGCTTTCCCCCAGCGACCGCATCGTCCTCGACACCGTCAACGGCACCTGCACCGCCATTCTGCCGCCCGGCGCCGCATTCACGCTCAAAGCCGACTCCGTCAACGGCCGCGTGTCCTGCGATTTCCCGATCACGATCTCCAAGTCCGGCCGGCGCACCCTGAACGGCAGCGTCAACGGCGGCGGCGCCGAGATCGTCCTCGACTCCGTCAACGGCAGCCTGAGCGTTCGCGCCGCGAAGTAGCGCTGAGCAATTGAAGCCTCGTTGTAGCGCAGCGACAACGTGGTGGAGTGCGGGCCACGCTTTCGCAGAACTCAAGCGCGGCGCCTGACTGTTCGCGGTTTCCATCCCATTCATGGGACGGCGTGATTTCAGTTTCAGAGCATCGCGCCGCGCGCGACGATAGCTCGCTTCACCTAAGTCATTCTGCTCCAGAGAGCAAAAAGCGGAGCCTGCCTTGGCACAAAGGATGCGAAATGCCGGCGTGCTTTTCGCCACGCACTCGCTCCATTTTCGCGTTCACACCCGCGTTCTGCTGACCCTCCTCGTGGCGTGCGCCGTCACCGCGGCGCTATGGGCTCAGCCGCCAACGCGTGAACTGCTCCGTGAAGCCGCGACCGCGCAGAAGGCGGGTCAACTCGACGTGGCCATCACGAAACTCGAGGCCGCGCGCGTGCTGCGCCCCGATTATCCGCGCATTCTCGTCGCCCTCGCACGCGCGCACGTCGCCGCGGGTCACACCGAGGCGGCCCTCGCTGCGCTCGACGCGGTCGCGAGTTTCGGGCTCGCATTCGAGGCCGCGAATGACCCCGCGCTGGCTTCTCTCTCGACTACCCCGGCGTGGACCGGGTTGTTGGCAAAATTCACCACCAACGCCGCTCCGCGCGGCGAACCGCACCTCGCGCTGACGCTGCCCGCGCGCGACGGCATCATCGAGAGCGCCGTGGCGGATTCCCACGGGCGCTGGTTCTTCGCCGATGTGCGCAACCGCTGCATCTGGACCCGCGGTGCCGACGGCACGCTGCGCGAATTTTCGAACGCGCGCGATGGCCTGTTCGGCGTCTTCAGTCTGGCGCTCGACGAAAAGCGCGGCCGCCTCTGGGCCGGTGTCTCCGCGCTGCCGGAGATGAAAGATTTCAACGCCGCCGATAAAGGCGCCGCGTTCCTCGCCGAATACGACCTCGCCACCGGCGCCCTCGTGCGGAAGGTCGCTCTTCCTGCCTCCGGGGACGCCCACGTGCTCGGCAGCCTCGTGCTGGCAGGCGACGGCAGCATCTTCGCCACCGACAGCGGCGCGCCGGTGATTTGGCGCCTCGCGCCCGGCGCCACGGCAGTCGAGGCGTGGCTCGAGCACGATGAGTTTCTCTCGTTGCAAGGTCTGGCGTTCTCAGCCGACGGCCGTGCACTCTATGTCGCCGACTACGCCAACGGCATCTGGCGCCTCGATGTCGCCACCAAAACGCCGCGTCTGCTCCGCGCGCCGGCGCTCACGACGCTCTTCGGCATCGACGACCTGCGCTGCACCGGCCGCTCGCTCGTCGCTGTGCAAAACGGCACCGCCCCGCTCCGCGTTCTGCGCGTCGACCTCGACGACGCCGGCGAAGCCCGCGCTGCAAGCGTGCTCATCAGCGGCCACCCGCGCCTCGACGATCTCGCCGGTGGCTGGCTTCACGACGGACGTTACTTTGTCGTCGGCAACGCCGGCTGGGCGCTCTTCAACTCGCCCGCCGCGCGCCCGGCGCCGCGCGACGTTTCCATTTTTGCGGTCAACCTCTGATCTCCTCCACGCATGTTCCTCGAATCATTCCTCCGTGACGCCCGCATCGGCCTGCGCGTGTTGGTCAAAGAAAAGGGCTTCTGCGCGCTGGCCGTCACCGTGCTCGCCCTCGGCATCTGCGGCGTGACGACCCAGTTCGCCGTCGTGAACGGCGTGCTCCTGCGCGGCTTTTCGTTCCCCGACTCCGAGCGCCTCGTCGACGTGCAACTCGCCGATCCGACCAACTTCCAACCGGGCAACTTCAACTCCCGGATGACGACGATGGACTACAAGGACCTCCGCGAGATGGGCCTGAAGTCCTTCGAAGCGTTCACCGGCTACCTCAACGGCTCGACGGTCAACGTCACTTACCAAGGCCAGCCGCGTCGCTACACCGGTGGCTACATCTCCTGGGATTTCTTTCGCACGCTCGGCGTGAAGCCCGCGTTCGGCCGCGATTTCCTCCCCGAGGAGGATCAACCCGGCGTCGACAAGGCCGTGCTCCTGAGTGATGCGCTCTGGAAAGCGGACTTCGGCGGCGATCCGGCCGTCATCGGCAAACCGGTCCGCGTCAACGGCACATCCGCCACGATCGTCGGCGTGATGCCGCCGCGCTTCCAGTTTCCGAACAACGAGCAGCTCTGGATCCCGGTCAACTCGTCCTTCCCGCCACGTCCGCGCAACGACCGCGGCGTGAATTTCGTCGCCATCATCGCCAAGCTGAAACCGGGCGTCTCGATCGCGCAGGCGCAGGACGAAATCGACGTCGTGGCGAAGCGCTTCGCCGAGCAGTTCCCTGACACGAACAAACAATTCTCGATGGGCTACGTGCGGCCCGCGATCGAGCAGTTCACCGGCCCGCAGATCAAGCAGACGCTCTACACCATGCTGGCCTTCTGCGTCGGCCTGCTGCTCATCGCGTGCGTCAACGTCATGAACATGCAGTTCGCGCGCGCAACGCTGCGCAGCAAGGAATTCGCCATCCGCTCCTCGCTCGGCGCCGGCCGCGGCCGTCTGCTGCGCCAGATGCTCACCGAGAGCCTGCTGCTCGCCTCGATCGGTGCGATTCTCGGGGTCGCGCTCTCCTTCTGGTCGACCGACATGCTCAACGCCGCCGCCCGCAACCTCACCAATCCGATCCCGTCGTGGATGACATTCGACATCGAACCGCGCGTCCTCGTCGCGGTCGTCGTCGCCACGCTGATCGCCGCTGTCGCTTCCGGCCTGTTGCCGGCGTGGATGGCGTCGCGCGCCAACGCCACCGAAGTGCTCAAGGACTCCGGCCGCGGCACCACCGGCCGCGCGATCGGCATGATCACGCGCTCGCTCGTCGTGTTTCAGATCGTCGTGACGAGCGTGCTGCTCGTCGCCGGCCTCCTGCAGGTGCAATCGATCCTGCGCGCGCAGAATCTCGATTACGGCTACGACACGAGCGGCGTCCTCGGTGCGCGCCTCGGCTTGATGGAAGGCGACTACCCGAACAACGAATCGCGCCGTCTCTTCTACGAAAAACTCGTGCGCGAGCTCCGCGCGGCACCGGAATTCGAATCCGCCGCCCTTACCGGCCGCTTCCGTATGGTGTTTTCCGGCCAGAGCGCGGTCGAAATCGAGGGCAAGCAATACGCCCAGGACAGCGATCGCACCATCGCCCAGGCGGAGAACGTTAGCTCCGATTTTGCCGCCACGCTCGGCCAGAAAGTCATCGAAGGCCGCTACCTCACCGATGAAGATTCCGATCAGCGCGAGCCCGTCGCCGTCGTGAACGCCACGTTCGCGAAAAAGCACTTCGGCAACGAGAGCGCGGTCGGCCGCCGTTTCCGCACCACGGCGCCGAACGGCCTCAACCCCGGCCCGTGGCGCCGCATCGTCGGCGTCGTGACGGACGTGCGCATGCTCGCCATTTTCAACAACCAGAACGACAACGCCGGCTTCTACGTGCCGTTCTTCGCCACCGCGTTCGGTCCGGTCGCCCCGCAGGCGCAAGGCCCGCAATTCGGCACGATCATCGCCAAACCGCGCGGCGGCCTGCGCGGCGAATCGCTCGCGCGTGCCGTCTCCGCCGTCGTGCAGAAGATCGACCCGAACCTGCCGCCGTATTTCGTCGAGACGCCGAAGACCTCGTTCGACGGCTTCCTCGGCCAGAATCGCATCATCGCCGCAATGTTCAGCGTGTTCGGCGTCGTCGCCGTCGTCCTCGCCGCCGCCGGTCTCTACGGCGTGCAAAGCTTCTCGGTCAATCAACGCACGCAGGAGTTCGGCATCCGCATGGCGCTTGGCGCCGACGCCGGCACGGTGCTCGGCATGGTTTTCCGGCAAGGCGCCTGGCAACTCGGCCTCGGCCTGCTCATCGGCCTCGGCGGCGCGCTCACCGCCGCGCTGCTCGCCACGCAACAAATCGCCGCCGGGCTCTTCCTGCTCCAGATCCAACCGTCCGACCCGGCCACCTACGCCGTCGTCGCGCTGCTGTTGTCGGTCGTGTCGTTCGCCGCCGTGCTCGTGCCCGCCCGCCGTGCCACCCGCGTCGATCCGATGATCGCTCTGCGCGCCGAATAGCAACCCACTCCGGTCGCGGGCACCCGCGCTCAATCGTCCCGCTCGCAGAGCCTCCGTCCCCACTAGAATTCAAACTCGAAAATGCTTCAGGACCTCCGCTTCGCGCTCCGCTCCCTCTGCAAAACGCCCGGATTCACCCTCGTCGCCGTCCTGACGATGGCCATCGCCATCGGCGCCTGCACCGCGCTGTTCAGCGTGCTGCAGGCGGTCGTGCTGCGACCGTTGCCCTACCCCAATCCGGATTCGCTCGTCTCGGTGTGGTCGGCCAACAGCGAGCGCAATCTCCAGGCGCCCGCGATCTCGTGGGACAAGTATCTCGCCTACCGTGAGCGCAAGGACGTCTTCGCCGAGATCAGCATGTCCGCCGGCAACGGCTTCACCTTGACCGAGGGCACCGGCGAGCCGGAGCAGGTCACCGGCCTGCACGCCTCCGCCAACTTCCTGTCCATCCTCGGCCTCACTCCCTCGCGTGGCCGCCACTTCACCGCGGAGGAAGACCGCGAGGGCGGCCCGCTCGTCGCGATGATCAGCCACCAGCTCTGGCAAAACCGCTTCAGCGCCGACCCCGACATCATCGGCCGCCTGGTCCTGATCGACGGCGTGGCGCGCACCGTCGTCGGCGTTCTGCCCGAGCGCATGCCCATTCCGTTCCACAACACCGGCGTCGTGGTGCCACGCCCGCTCGAGCTGCCGTTCGTCACTCCGCAGCAGCGCGCCAACGCGATCGTCCACCAAGCCTACGCGCGCCTCGCCCCGGGTCTCACCCTCGAGCAGGCGCAGCGGCGCGTGAACGAGATGAACGCCCAGTTCAAGGCCGCCCATCCCGCGCACATCGACGCGAACAATACCAACGAGCTCCGCACGTTGACGACGCAGGTGCTCGGCAACCTCACGCCACAGTTCTGGACGCTCGCGGGCGCGGTTGGCGTCGTGCTGCTCATCGCCTGCGCGAACATCGCCAATCTTTTCCTCGCCCGTGTCAGCGCGCGACAGAAGGAAATCGCCGTGCGTCTCTCGCTCGGCGCGCGCCGCGGCGAAATCATCCGCCAGTTTATTATCGAAAGCGTGCTGTTTTCAGTCGTCGCCGGACTCGCCGGCGTGCTCCTGGCGTGGTGGAGCTTCCGCGGCATCCAGATTCTCGCCGGCCCGCAGCTTCCGCGCGCCGACGAAATCGCGCTCAACCCCGTCGTGCTGGCGTTCTCCATCGGGGTCGCACTCGTCGCGGGTCTGCTCATCGGCCTCTATCCTGCGTGGCAGGCCTCGCGCGCCGATGTCGGCACCGTGCTGAAGGACACGACGCGTGGCGCGGGCGGCGGCACTGCCGCCAAGGCCTTTCGCCACGTGCTCGTCGTCGCACAGGTCGCGCTCTCGCTCACGCTGCTCATTGGCGCCGGCTTGCTTGTCACGAGCTTCTCGAAGTTGCAGCAGGCCGAACTCGGCTTCGATCCGGCGGGCCGCGCCTACGGTTCCGTGAATCTTCCGGCCACGAAATACGCCACACCGGAACTGACCCGCGAATTTTATCGCCAGCTCCAGGAGCGTCTCCGCACCGCGCCGGAAATCCAACACGGCACCGTCATCTCCGGCGTGCCGCTCGGCGGCAACGGCTTCTTCTCCACCTACGCCATCCAGGGCCGCCCCGTCCCCCCGATCCACCAGCGCGCGATGGCGACAATCCGCACCGTGTCGCCGGACCTCTTCGCCACGCTCGGCATCAAGTTGCACGCCGGCCGCCTCTTCACCGACGACGACCGCTTCGGCGGCGAACCGGTGGCGATCATCAACGAGGCGTTCGCCCGGAAGCTTTTCCCCGGCGGGAACGCGCTCAACCAAGCGTTCCTCATCGGCGCCAATGCCGACCAGGTGATCCGCATCGTGGGCGTGGTCGGCGACGTGAAGTCCTCCGGCCTGGCCGTGCCGGCGCCCGATGAAATCTATTTTCCCCGCGCCCAACGCGGCGGCGCGTTCATGAACATCGTCGCGCAGGCGCGCCCCGGCCTGGCGCCCGCCGCCGTTATTCCCGTGCTCCGCCGCATCCTGACCGGACTCGATCCGAACCTGGCGCTCGCCGGCGCGCAGACGATGGAGCAGCTCGTCGAACAATCCCTCGGCGTCCAGCGCCTCACGATGGCGCTGCTGCTGACGTTCGCCGCGATCGCGGCGCTCCTCGCTGCCGTTGGCGTTTACTCCGTGATGGCCTACGCCGTCACACAACGCACCGGCGAGATTGGCGTGCGCATGGCGCTCGGCGCCACGCCCGGCAGCATCCTCGCCCTCGTGCTGCGGTCCGGTGCCGGCCAGGTCGGCGGTGGACTCCTGCTCGGCCTCGTCGGCGCGTTCGCCGCCAGCCGCCTCCTGCAGCAGACCCTCTATCAGGTGAATCCGTTGGACCCGCTCGTCTTCTCCGCCGTCGCGGCCTTCTTCGCTCTCGTGGCCACCGTCGCCTGCCTCATCCCCGCCACCCGCGCGACGCGCATCAGCCCGCTCGACGCACTCCGCGCCGAATAATCTCCCCTTCCCCCTTCCCTCCATGCTCGCCGATCTCCGCTTCGCGTTCCGTTCCCTCACCAAAACTCCCGGCTTCACCGTCGTCGCGGTGCTGACGATGGCCATCGCCATCGGGGCCTGCACCGCGCTCTTCAGCGTGCTGCAAGCCGTCGTGCTGCGCCCGCTGCCCTACCCACATCCGGAAACGCTCGTCTCGATCTGGGCCAAGAACACCGAGCGCAACCTCGAGGCGCCGGCACTCTCGTGGGCGAAGTTCGAGGCCTTCCGCACCCGCACCGATGTGTTCAGCGACGTCTCGATGTCCGCCGGCAACAGCTTCACGCTCACGGAAGGCGACGGTGAACCCGAGCAAATCCCCGGTCTGCACGTCACGCAAAATTTCCTCCCCGTGCTCGGCCTCAGTCCGATCCGCGGCCGCAATTTCAGTCGCGAGGAGGACTCCGAGGGCGGCGCGCCCGTCGCGATGATCAGCCGCCAACTCTGGCAGACGCGCTTCAACTCCGATCCGGCCATCGTGGGCCGCCTCGTCCAATTCGACGGCGTGGGCCGCACCGTCGTCGGCGTCTTCGACAATCTGCCGCTGCCCTTCAACGGCACCTCCGTCCTCGTGCCGCGCGCGGACGATCTGCCCTACCTGCCGCGAGCCAACCGCGATAACGGCATCACGCACCAAGCCATCGCGCGCCTCGCTCCCGGCGTCACGCTGAAGGTCGCCAACCTTCGCCTCGCCGAGATGGTCCAGCAATTCAAGGCCGACCGCGCCTCCCACATCGACGCCGGGAACCAGAACGAAATCCGCACGGTCACGCAGCAAGTCCTCGGCAATCTCGACCGCACGTTCTGGACGCTGGCCGGCGCCGTCGCCGCCGTGCTGCTCATCGCCTGCGCCAACATCGCCAACCTCTTCCTCGCTCGCGTCAGCGCACGGCAAAAGGAGATCGCCGTGCGCATGTCGCTCGGCGCGCGGCGCAGTGAAGTGGTCCGCCAGTTCCTCGCCGAGAGCATTGTGTTCACCATCGGCGCCGGCGTCATCGGCCTGATGCTCTCATGGTGGAGCCTGCGCGGCATCCAGGTGATCGCCGGCCCGCAGCTCCCGCGCGCCGACGAGATTTCCCTCGATCCCGTCGTGCTCGCCTTTGCGCTTCTCACCGCGCTCTTCGCGGCCGTGCTGATCGGCGTTTATCCCGCCTGGCAGGCCTCGCGCACCGACGTCGGCACCGTCCTGAAGGATAACACGCGCGGCGCCGGCGGCGGCTCCGCCGCCAAGGCGTTCCGCCATTTCCTCGTCGTCGCGCAGGTCGCGCTCTCGCTCACGCTGCTCATCTGCGCCGGCCTGCTCGTGCTCAGTTTCTCCAAGCTCCAATCCGCCGAACTCGGATTCAGTGTCGAACGCCGCGCCCTCGGCCAGTTGAATCTCCCGGCGTCGCGCTATTCCACGCCGGAGAAATCCCGCGAGTTCTACCAGCAGCTCCAGCAAAAACTCAACGAGGCGCCCGAACTCGAGGCCGGCGGCGTCGGCTTCGGCCTGCCGCTCACCGGCGTCGGTGCGATCTCGCCTTTTGCCGTCCAAGGTCGCCCCATTCCCGAACTCACCAAGCAGCCGCTCGCGAGCAACCGGCAGGTCAGCTACGGCTACTTCGCCGCCATGGGCATCCAGCTGCGCGAGGGCCGCTTCTTCACGGCCGATGACCGCAACGGCGGCGAAGACGTCGTCGTGATCAACGAGACGCTCGCGAAGAAACTCTTCCCCGGCGAAAGCGCCGTCGACCACGTGCTGATCGCCGGCCGCAACGCCACCAAGTTCCGTATCGTCGGCGTCATCCGCGACGTGAAGGCCAGCGGTCTCGCTTCGCCGCCGCCGGACGAGATCTATTTTCCGCGCTCCCAGCGCGGTGGCACGTTCATGAACGTCGTCGCTTCTGCCCGTCCCGGCATGAACGCCGCCAGCGTCATCCCTGTCCTGCGCCGCCTCGTGAAGGAAATCGATCCCACCCTCGCCGTCGCGACGCCGCAGACCTACGAGCAACTCGTCAGCCAGTCGATCGGCGTCCAACGCGTGACGATGGCGCTGCTGCTCACCTTCGCCGCGATCGCCGCGCTGCTCGCCGCCGTCGGCGTCTACTCCGTCATGGCCTACGCCGTCACGCAGCGCACCGGTGAGATCGGCGTGCGCATGGCGCTCGGCGCCACGCCCGGCAGCATCCTCGCGCTCGTGCTCCGCTCCGGCGCCGGCCAGGTCGGCGCCGGACTCGTGCTCGGCTTCGTCGGCGCGCTCGCGACCAGCCGCCTGCTGAGCGAGGCACTCTATCAGGTGAAGCCGTTCGACCCGCTCGTCTTCTCCGCCGTGGCGGCGTTCTTCGCTCTCGTCGCCACCGTCGCCTGCCTCGTCCCTGCCGCCCGCGCCATGCGCGTCAACCCGCTCGACGCACTCCGCGCCGAGTGATGCTTCTCGTTCGCCGATGCTCAACCTTCGCCTCCTGTTCCGCAGCATCACCCGCGCGCCGTTCCTGACGGCCGTCATCATCCTGTCGCTCGGCATCGGCATCGGCGCGAACACCGTCATCTACAGCTGGCTGAAAAGCGCGCTGCTCAACCCGCTGCCGGGCGTCGAGGCGCCGCGCGTCGTCTCCCTCGAAGTGAAGGACGACACGGGCAACTGGGTTTCCACCTCGTGGCTCGAATACCAGGACCTGCAAAAAATGGCGCCGTCGTTCGACGGTATTGCCGCCCAACGCGCGCGTTCGTTCTATCTCGGCGACAGCGAGCGCGAATCGCGTGCTTACGGCGAATACGTCTCCGCCAACTTCTTCGCCGTCCTCGGCCTCAAGCCGCAACTCGGCCGCTTCTTTCGCACTGAGGAAGTCGCCCATCCCGGCAGCGCGCCGGTCGTCGTGCTCGCCCACGACTTCTGGCAGAAACACTTCGCCGGCGACGCACAAGTCATCGGCCGCACGCTGAAGCTCAACGGCACCGTGCTGACCGTCATCGGCGTGGCACCGCGCGAATTTCGCGGCGGCTTCAACGCCCTCGCTTTCGACCTTTTCGTGCCCGCCACGATGGCGCCGGTGCTGCAACCCGCCTCGCGCGACTTCACCTCGCGCACCGTGCGGCATTACACGCTGCTGGCTCAACTCAAGCCCGGCGTCTCGCTGGCCGATGTCCAAGGCGAACTCGATGCCGCCGCCCAAACCCTCCTCCGCGCCTACCCGGAAACCAACCGCGGTCTCGCCTACGGCGTGTTGCCGCTCTGGCGCTCCCCGCGCGGCGGACAGATGATGGTCGCCTCACTCGCCACGCTGCAGGTCTTTGGCGCGCTCATCCTCGTCGTCGTGTGCGTGAACACCGCCAGCCTGCTGCTCGCGCGGGCCTCGACCCGCCAGCGCGAGATCGGCGTGCGCCTGGCCATCGGCGGCGCGCCTGCCCGCATCCTGCGCCAGCTGCTGGCCGAAAGCATCGCGCTCGCGCTGCTCGGCGCCGCGGCGGGACTGCTGTTCGCCGCGTGGGGCGTTGAACTGATTCGCCAGATTCCGCTGCCCGCGGCCGGCAGCTACCCCATTCGCCTCTCCCCGGAACTCGATGCGAGCGCGTTCGCCTTCGCCGCCATCGTCGCGGTGCTGTGCGGCGTGCTCTTCGGACTCGCCCCGGCCACGCAACTGGCCCGCTCCGATGTGCAGCAAGCGCTCCGCGGCGGACGCGGCGCACTCGGCGGACGCAGCGGGTTGCGCGATGGGCTCGTCGCCATCGAGGTCGCGGTGGCGCTCGTCGTCCTCGTGCTCGCCGGACTGTTTCTGAAAAGTTTCCGCAACGCGCTCGCCACCGATACCGGCTACGACACCGCGCACGTGATGCTCGCCTCCATCGACCTCGGCGGCCGAGGCTACGACGGCGAACGCGGCCGCCGCTTCCTCGACGAAGCGCTCCGCCGCCTGCGCGAGACGCCCGGCGTCGTCGCCACCGCGGCCGCCGCCTCCGTGCCGCTCGATGTCCGCGGGCTCGCGACCGGCGTGTTCGCCGCGGACGGCAAACCTTTCGATCCGAATTGGAAGGCGCTCTACTTCGACGTCACGCCCGGCTACTTCGCGGCGATGGGCCTGACCTTCACCGAGGGCAATGACCTCGCGCCGCTGTCGCGCCCAGACCTCCCGCTCGACGCCGTCATCAACGAGGAGATGGCGCAACGCTACTGGCCCGAAGGCTCGCCCGTCGGACGAAAATTCAACATCAACGACACCTGGTTCACGATCGTCGGCGTCGTCCGGAATGCCAAATACGAGAGTGTCGGCGAGTCACCGAAGCCGATGGCGTGGCTCACCCTGCGCCGGCAGTTCATCTCCGCGCCCGTGCTGCACGTGCGCACGTCCGGCGATCCGCGCGCGACGCTCGGCGCGATGCGCGAAGTCGTCCGCTCCCTCGATCCGGAGCTCGGCCTCATCGACCCGCGCACGCTCGCCGCGCACGTGGACAGCAATCTCGTGATGCAACGCATCCCCGTGCGCATGCTCGCCGTTCTCGCGCCGCTCGCGCTCGCCCTGGCCGCCATCGGCCTTTACGCGGTGATCGCCTATTCGCTGGCGCAACGCGTCCAGGAAATCGGGGTGCGACTCACGCTTGGCGCCACTCCCTCGGGCGTTGTGCGGCTCATGCTCTGGGAAGGTCTCCGCGTCGTGCTCGCCGGCGCCGCGATCGGCTGGGTCGTGGCCCTCGCGCTCGGATATCTGTTGCAGACGAAATTCGTCGGCGTGGCCTTCGGGGATCCGGTGATCTATGGCGGCGTGCCGCTCCTGCTCCTGGCCGTTGCCGCGCTCGCCTGCTGGTTGCCCGCGCGCCGCGCCGCCCGCGTCGACCCGATGGTCGCGCTGCGGTCGGAATAAGCATCGCCTCCCGCCTTCAATTCCCATGCTGCGTCCCAGTCTCCACGCCCTGCTGCGCCGTCCGCTCCTGTCGGCCGGCATCGTCGCCACGCTCGCGCTGGCGCTCGCCGCCACCTTGCTCGTGCTCGGCCTGCTCGACAGTTACTTGTTGCGTCCACTGCCCTACGGCGATGCCGACCGGGTCGTCGCCGTGCTCGAGTATCCGCTCAGCGCCGGACCGAGTGCCAACACCCTCCGGCTCTCGTTCGGCAACGCCGCCGACGTGCACGACCGCATCGGCGCATTTTCGCGCACAGCCATCGTGCGCAACGAGGGCTTCACCATCCACACGCCGGGCGGCGCCGAGGTGGGATTCGTGCAGCGTGTGACGCCCGAATTCTTTCCGCTCCTCGCCGGACGCGCGCTGCACGGCGAGTTCATTCACCCCGGCAACGCGGAGATCGGCGGCGAACGCGCGATCGTGCTGAGCCACGACTTTTGGGCGCGCCGGTTCGGTCGCGACCCGAGCGTCGTGGGCCAAAGCATCCGACTCGACGACCGCAGCTATCGCATCGTCGGCGTTGCTCCCGCGAATCTCACGCTCCCGCTGGTCGGCGACGGCCAGTTGGCGTGGGTCGCCCTGCTCCCGGTCGACTTCGTGCGCGACGATCGCGCGGTGCGCCGGCATTTCATGTTCGGCGAACTCGCCCCCGGACGTCCGCTCGGCTCCGCACAAGGTGAACTGGCGGCCCTCACGCGCACCCTCGCCCGCGATTTCCCCGCCACGAATGGCGACCGCGGCCTCACCGCCATCACGCTGCGCGACGCGCTCGTGGGCAATTTCCGCCAACAACTGGTTCTGCTCCAGGCCGCCGTCGGGCTCGTGCTCGTCGTGGCGTGCGTCAACGCGGGCAGCCTCCTGCTCGCGCAGGCCATCCGCCGCCGCCGCGAGTTCGCGGTGCGGCTCGCCCTCGGCGCCGCGACGCGCGACCTGGCACGGCAATTTTTCGTCGAGTCGCTCTTCCTCGCTCTCGGCGGCGCCTTGCTCGGCCTGTTGCTGGCGGCGTGGCTGGCGCCGCTGACGCGAGAGCTGCTCCCGGCCTCTTCCACGCTGAACCAGATCCCGCCGCCGGCGATCTCGCCCTTCGTCGCCGCCTGCGCCCTCGCGCTCGCCGTTGCCATCGCCGCGCTTTTCGCGCTCGTGCCGCTGTGGCAGGCGCGCCGCCTGAATCTCGAAGCGACGTTGCGCGACGGCGGCCGTCAGGTCGGTTCCGCCGGCGCGGGCCGAGCGATGCGCGGACTCGTGGCCTTGCAGGTCGCGGTCGCACTGGCGTTGCTCATCACCGCGGTGCAGCTCGTCCGCAGTTTCCAGGCGGTGCAGCACGTCGACCGCGGCATCCCGGTCGAACAGATCACCGGCGCGCGCATCGGCACGCGCGGCGAAAAATACCAGAGTCGCGAGGCGCGCGCGCAGTTCTTCGAGGCCGTGATCGCCCAACTCGAACAGTTGCCGCACGTCGCGGCCGCGGGCGTGCAGGACTGGGGCTACGTCACGCCCGGCGCGGGCTATTTTAATTTTGTGCAGGAAGGCGACGGCCTCGCGACCAGCGAATCGCCCAAACGCGCCGCGCGCTACTTCTCGTCCGTCAGCATGCGCGACGCCTGGCAATTGCGCGTGCTCTCCGGTCGCTGGCTCACGCCCGACGATCGGGCGAACTCGCCGCGCGTCGCCGTCGTCAGCGAGAACCTCGCGGCGAAGCACTGGCCCGGTCAGGACCCGATCGGCAAGCGCGTGCGCATCGAGAACACCGACGACGGCTGGTGGACCATCGTCGGCGTGGTGAGCAACGTGCTCAGCCACGGCGCGCAGCCGCAGCCGATCGATGCGTTCTATCTGCCCTACGTGCAAGGCGGCCTGTTCGACGTGGCCCTCTCCGTCCGGCTGAAAGGCACGCAGCCGCTCACCAAGGACGAACTCGACCGCGCCATCAACGCCGTCGACCCGATCAACTCGGCCTATTTCTTCATGCCGGCCGCGACCTTCTACGCCAACAGCGCCTGGCAAACCCGCTTCGGCCTCACGCTGGTCCTCTCCTTCGCCGCGCTCGCCGTCGTGCTTTGTCTCACGGGCGTCTATGCCGTGCTGGCATTCGCCGTGGCGAGTCGCACCGCGGAGTTCGGCGTGCGCCTCGCCCTCGGCGCCACCCCCGCCGCCGTGGCGCGCCTGGTGCTCGCCGACGCGCTGCGCATGACCGTGCCCGGGCTGCTGCTGGGAGCGCTGCTCGCGGCCTTGGCCGCACGCCTCGTCGCGCACCTGCTCTACGGCGTGGCGACCGTCGATCCGCTCTCCTACGGCGCCGCGCTGCTCGCCCTCGCCGGGGCCTGCGCCGCCGCCTGCCTGGTGCCCTCGTGGCGCGCCGCCAAGGTGGATCCGTTGGTCGCGCTGCGAACAGATTGACGAAGTGAGACGAAACACTTTCGTCCCGTGGCGGTATTACTTCCTCCATGCGCTCCTTCGTCCTCTTTTTGCTCGCCGCCACGACACTGTCGGCTTCACCCGCGTTCGACGCCGCCGTCGATCTCTACAAACAGCGCAAGGACCACGAAGCGCGCACGGCGTTTGAGACGCTGCTCCAAACCGAGCCGCAGAACGCCGAAGTGCCTTACTATCTCGGCCGGCTCGAGGTGCGCGCCAAGAACACCGACGCCGCCATTGAACGCTTCAACGCCGCCATCGCGATCGACGGCCGCAACGCCACCTACCACCTCGAACTCGGCAGCGCCTACGGCACCAAGGCCCAGAGCGCCGGCCTCCTGGGCAAGGCCGCGGCCGCGAGCAAGGTTCGCAGCGCCTTCGAGAAGGCAGTCGAGATCGCTCCGCAGAGCTACGAGGCGCAAAGCGCGCTTTTTCAGTATTACGTCCAGGCGCCCGGCCTCATGGGCGGCGGCTTCGACAAGGCCCTGGCGCAGGCCGAAGTGCTGATCAAGCTCGACCCCGCGCGGGGCAAAAACGCCAAGGCGAACCTCTACGTCCGCGAGAAGAAATACGACGAGGCCTTCGCTCTTTTCGAAGAAATGCTGACCACGAACGCGACCGACTACGGCGCACTCTATGGCCTCGGTCGCCTCGCCGCGGAATCCGGTCAGCGCCTCGATGCCGGCCTGGAGCATTTGCAGAAATGCCTCTCACTCACGCCCCCGACCGGATCGCCCTCCCATGCCGCCGCGCACTGGCGCAGGGGCAACATCCTCGAGAAAAAAGGCGACAAAACCGCCGCGCGCGCCGCCTATGAGGCCGCCTTGCAGGCGGACGCCAATTTCAAGCCCGCCGCTGAATCGCTGAAGAAGCTCGGCTGAGCGTGCACCCGCTGCGCACTTGCGGTCGCCCGCCTCCCGGCGCACCGTGACGCCATGTCGACCGGCCTCGCGCCTGAAGTTTCCGAATTCCTCGCGCTGCTCGAACGCGGCGTGCGCGAAGGCACGTTCACGCGCCTCACCCTCGGCAAGCCGCGCGGCGGCGACGACGCCACGCTGCAAAACGTCTTCGTGCGCCCCGTCCGCCTGAAGTCCGGCCCGCACCTGAGCTTCCTCTGGCGGCACGACCGCCGCGACCTGACGAAGAACATCACGCCGGAAGACGGCATCCTCGAGGTCGGCCGGCTCGTCGGCGCGATTTTCCACAGCGCCCACCTCTTTCTCGGCGCACGCACGGTGCAGCTCGAGTTCAACAAGAAGGGCGAGCCACGCCTCACGTTCGGCAAGAACACCGCCGCACCCGCCGGAGCGAAGATCGTCGCGGAAGAATCGCACGATCGCACCAAGACCCGCCTCCTTCCGGCCTCGAGCCACGACTGGCTCCACGCCCTCGGTGTGACGAACTCCGCGGGCGTGGTGCGCGAAGGCATGGCCGACAAGCACCGGCAGATCCACAAGTTCGTCGAACTGCTGCACCACCTCGTGGCCGGCGCACCGCTGCCGCACGGCCGCCCGATCGAGATCGCCGACATGGGTTGCGGCAAGGGCTACCTCACGTTCGCCACCCACGACTACTTCGACCGCGTCGCCAAGCTCTCCGTGCGCGTCTGCGGCATCGAACTGCGCCCCGAGCTCGTCGAGCAATGCAACACGCTCGCGCACGACACGGGTCGCGAAAAACTCTCCTTCGTCCGCGGCACGATCCAGGAAGCCGCGCTCCCCGCGCCCGACGTTCTGATCGCGCTGCACGCTTGCGACACCGCGACCGACGACGCCATCGCGCGCGGCCTCGCCGCCGGCAGCACTCTCATCGTTACCGCGCCGTGCTGTCAGAAGGAACTGCGCCCACAGCTCCGTCCCGCGCCTGTCCTCGCCCCGGCGTTGCGCCATGGGATTTTCCAAGAGCGGCACGCCGAGTTCGCGACGGATGCGTTGCGCGCCCTCCTGCTCGAATGGGCCGGCTACGACACCAAGGTCTTTGAATTCATCTCCACGGAGCACACCGCGAAGAACCTCATGATCGCCGCCACGAAGCGCGCGCAGCCCGACGACGCCTCGCGGCGCGAAATGCGCGCGCAAGCGATCCGCGAGTTCGCCGCGTTCTACGGCATCAAGCAGCAGGCGCTCGCCACGCACCTGGAGTTCGCGTTGACCGGATCGTCGTAGCGCAGGCGTCCCGCCGGCTTCGAACGTTTTTGCAGGCGGGACGCCTGCGCTACACCCACAGCAGCATCCCCAGCCGAGGCCCGCGCCTCAGGCCCATGCGCAGGAGTGATAGGCGCGCGTCCATGTGCCGTCGGGACGCAGGTCGAGCACCGCAAAACCGGCGCCCGTCTGGCGAAACACCGGCTTGCCCCACCAATCCGCACTGACCGCACCGTTGCCGAGATAGTGCACGCCGTCGTAGGCGACGTGATCGTGCAGATGCAGATGTCCGCTGACGCACAGCGTGACGCCACCGCGCCGACGCAACACCGACTGAAGCTCGCGGCTGTCCGTGTGCATGAGCGCGGAGCTCACCACCCACGCGCCCGAAGCCCGGCCCGGCGCAGGAAAATCGGCCACGGTCTCGCGAACTTGTCCCCAATCGTGCACGGCGGCGGACAAGATCGGAATGTGCGAACACACCATGAGAGGCTGTGTCGCCGGCGTGCGTGCCACTTCACCGCGGAACCATTCGAGTTGTGCCGGATCGAGGTGCGCACGATAGAAGGTCTTCTCTCCTTCCACCGCCGGCCGCGTGCTCTCCAGCACGATGAATCGCCAGCCGCCTTGCTCAAACGCATACCACGGGCGCTCGAGCTGCAGCTCCTCCATCGCGCGGAGCTGATAACGGAATCCGTCGCGTTCGCGGGTCTCGCCGATCCAGAGATCGTGATTGCCGAGACACGCGCGCAGCGGCGCACGGAACTTCGCCGCCGCGCCCCGCCACACACTCCAAAGTTTCTCCACCCGCGCGGCCTCGCGCACGCCCCACGAGTCCATGATCACGTCGCCGGTGTGCAGAATGAAATCCGGCGCCGGATCGAGTGCATCGAGCGCGGCCAACAACCCCTCGAGACCGGCGGCACAGTTCGCGTTGTCCGTGACGTGGGTGTCCGTGATATGGGCGATGCGGAGCGCGCGCGGACGCGGCCCGTTTTCTGAAGCGGCAATGAGCGGCCCGGCCGCAGCCGTTCCCGCCAGCGCGCCGAGGGTCCGAACGAAGTGGCGGCGATTCATGGCGCCGGCATGGGATGCGAGAGCGCGCCCCACCGCAAGGCTGCGCTTCTTCGTCTACCGGACACTCCCATCGCCCGCGGAGTGATCGTCTAGCCGCCCGCAGATCGCCTCAGCAGATGCGCACGCAACGCTGGGTCGTCCGTCAACGCCGCCGCGCGTTCGAAAGCGCGGCACGCCTCCGGTTCGCGGCCCAGCTTGCGCAGCACGTGCGCCCGCGCCGCCCACCACGGCTGATAGCCGGCGATGCGATCGGCGGCCATCGCTTCCAAGGCGGCGATTCCGGCTGCGGCATCGCCGGCCTCGGCGATTGCCACCGCCCGCCCCACCTGCGCACCGATCGTCGGCGCGAGACGCACGAGGCCTTCGTAGAGCAGCGCGATTTCCGGCCAGTCAATCGCGCCGGTTACCGCACGCTGCGCGTGGATCGACTGGATCGCCGCCTCGAACTGGTAGCGGCCGGCACGGTTGCATGTCGCGGCGCGGCGCAACAGCGTTTCTGCCTCCGCCATGAGCGGCTGCGACCACCGCGCCGTGTCCTGCCGGTCGAGCGGCACAAATCCGCCGGCGGCGTCACGCCGCGCCCCGCGCCGGGCTTCGCCGTGCAGCATGAGCGCGAGCAGGCCGCTGGCTTCCGGTTCGTTGGGGACCAGTTGCACGAGGGTGCGCCCGAGGGCGATGGCATCACGCGCGAGCGCGTGTTGCGTGGCGCTGCCGGCCTCGTCGTCGCGGCCGGCGTTGTAGGCGGAGTAGATCGCATCGAGCACGAACGACACGCGCTCGCCCCACTCGGCTGGCTCCGGCACGCGGAACGGAATGCCGGCCTCGCGAATCTTCGTCTTGGCCCGCACGAGCCGCTGCTCCATCGCGGCGGGCGACACGAGGAAGGCCGCGGCGATGCGCGCGGCGTCGAGACCCAGCACGGTCTGCAGCATGAGCGGCGTGCGCACCGCGACGTCGATCGCCGGATGCGCGCACACAAACAGGAGCTTCAGGCGCTCGTCGGGAAACGGGGCGTGCCTGTGGGCAACCTCTTCCGCCTCGCCCGCCACCTGCAGAAGCGGCTCCGCGCGCCGCCGCACCTCGAAGTGACGCGCCGCATCGACGAGGCGGTTGCGTGCCGCGTGCAGCAGCCAGGCCTCCGGTTTTTCCGGCACGCCTTCGACCGGCCAGTGTTGCAGCGCCGCACCGAACGCATCGCTCAGCGCATCCTCGGCCGCGGCAATGTCGCCCGACCGCGCAGCAAGATACGCCACGAGCCGTCCGTAGGAATGGCGCGCGACACTCTCGATCGCCGACTGCGTGGCCGCCTCGTCCATCGCCACGCTAAGAAGCCTTGGACGGAGCAAAATAGGCGGCGCCGACGGGCATGACCTCGACGCGACCACCGGCCGCGGACGGGTTGCGCGCGGCCCACTCCAGCGCGGTGTCGAGGTCCGGCACGTCGATGATCACGAAGCCACCGAGGAACTCCTTCGTCTCGGCATACGGACCATCCTGAACGTGACGCTTGCCGTCGCGCACCGAGACGTGCGTCGCGTTGTCGGGCGAGCCGAGCCCGACTCCGGCGATAAAGATGCCGGCGGCGCGGAGAGCTTCACCGTAAGCGCGACCGGCGGCCGCGGCCGCGGGCTCAAAGGGGGCGTTGAGCGCTTCTTTGGGAGAGTGAAAGAGCAGGATGTATTTCATGGCGTGGAGGAGGCGGAGTGTGGTGAGAACGGAATCAGGGTCAAAGCGGCTTGAGGGCGAACCGGCCGTAGGCGGTGGAGGCACAGAACGCCGCCGTAGCCACCCAATACACCAGCGGGCCGTTTTCAGCGGCCTTGGACGCCAGATGCACGGCGCAGAACAGCAGCATTTCCGCCGCGATGAGAGTCGCCGCGACTGGCGCCAGCCAGGCGAGCGACCGGGCCACGGCTGGCAGAAGCAGCACGGCAGCGCACAGCAGCTCCACGACCGACAGCGTCAACCACAGCCCGTGCGGAATCGCCTGCAGCGACGGCACGGCGCGTTCAGAGTGGAAAAATTTCCAAACCGCGCCGATGGCGGTGTGGAGTGCGAGGACGGATTGGAGGATCCAGAGGAGGATGTTCATGCGGGTGGCATTTCATGGTTTCGGCCACGAAAACGCTCGCGGCCTTTCCCGAATGACGGGACAGAAACGTCCGTTCCGACATTTTCTGCCGATTTTTTTGCGAACTGATGCTCAACGACTCGTAGCCGCGTTGGAGCGCAGCGACAACGTGGTGCCTCCCTTTTTGCAATCGAGTCCACGCTTTCGGCTCCGCCTCAAGCGCGGCTACAGCAATCCGTAGCAGCCGACGTGAGTCGGCTGGGAAATGCGGCGCATCAACTCAGCGGTTTCACGACCGCTGCTACGAGAGACACGAAGCTACACGGCGCTGTCGGCGCTACTCCACCAGCAACACGGCCTGGATGCCCGGACCGTGCACGCCTTCGATAAGGATGCCCTCCACGTCCGCGGTCTTCGACGGACCAGTGACCCAGATGATGTTCGGGTCGGCGGGCAACGCGGCGAGTGCAGCCGGGATGTCCGGGAAAATGTCGGCGCGTTTCAGCACGACGATGTGCGCCCAGGGTGCGAGCGCGGCGAGCCGCGAGCTGCTGTCGCGATCCGTCAGCACCACCGTGCCGGTCTCGGCGATCGCGGCCGTCGCGCGCGTGATGCCGAAGGCGTAGTCGTCGACGCGCGTGCGGTCGTAGGTCGTCTCCACTTGCAGGCCCGCGAGCGCGGCGCCGAGCGACGACAGCAACGCCGGGTCGCAATAGCCGCGCGTCCAGCCGTTCTTCCTCAGCAACTCGGCCAGCTCGGTGGCCGACTGCAGCGGGGTGCCGTTCACGCCTTTGAGGCGCGCGCAGAACATCGCCGCGAGATCGCTGACGCCCTGCATCTGGCGCATGCGCACCAGTTCGCGCTCCCAATCAGGCAAGGCAGCGCGCTGCGGCAGCGGCGCCAGAGCGGCACGGACTTTGCCGAGAATCTGTTCGCGATCGGAGTTCATTGCAGAAGGTGGGCGGCGAAAAAATACGAAGAGAAATCGAACAAAGGGGCCACAAAAGGCGCAGAGGGCACAAAACAGAACCGATTCATTTTTGCGTTTCTTCTGCTTTTTGTGGCGATCTCAGGTTTGCTTCGGCGCGGACGGAGTCCGCGCCCTACCCTTCATCCATTTGCGGAACTCACCGCCGCGCCAGGCGGGCAGTGCGCGCTTTTCCTCCCACGCACGCAACGCCGGGACCGGGATGAGTTTCGTCGGGATGTAATTCAGCGCCTTGCCGCCAAACAGCGCGGCCTTCCACGCGGTCGGTTGCGAAGCCATCAATGCCCACGCGCCCATCGGCGGCGTGCCGACCGAGGCGAGCGGCGCGCCTTCCGTTTTGCCTTTGCGGCGCAGGCGGAGCAGCAGATCGGGAATCGGAATGTTCACCGGGCAAACCTCGTTGCACGCGCCGCAGAGCGACGAAGCCTTCGGCAGGTCCGCGAGCTCCGGGAACTTCTTGCCCGCGAGCAAGGGCGAGAGCACCGCGCCGACGGGGCCGGGATAGACGCTGCGATAAGCGTGGCCGCTGGCCTGGCGGTAGACGGGGCAGACGTTGAGGCACGCGCCGCAGCGAATGCAGCGCAGAATCTCGCGGCACTCGGACGCGAGGACGTCCGTGCGGCCGTTGTCGACGAAGATGACGTGCATCTCCTCGGGGCCGTCGGGCTGCGCCGGGCTCTTCGGGCCGGAGATGAATTCGGTGTAGACGGTCAGCTGCTGCGCGGTCGCGGAGCGCGCGAGGAGGTTCAGCAGCACGCCGAGATCGCGATCGCGCGGCACGAGTTTTTCGATGCCGATGAGCGCGATGTGCACCTTCGGCGCGGCGAGGCTGAAGCGCGAGTTGCCTTCGTTCGTGACGAGCACGATGCGCCCGCTCTCGACGGAGACGAAGTTCGCACCGGTCAGGCCGACGTCGGCCTGAAGGTATTTGTGGCGAAGGAACTGCCGCGCCCGGTGCGTGATGGTTTGCGGATCGTCGTTGTAGGCGCCGAGGCCCTCACGCTCGAAACTCGTCGCGATTTCGCGGCGGTTCTTGTGGATGATCGGACGGACGATGTGGCTCGGGTGGTCCT
The DNA here is from genome assembly GCA_041906465.1 of Candidatus Didemnitutus sp. Lineage (GTDB taxonomy): Bacteria > Verrucomicrobiota > Verrucomicrobiia > Opitutales > Opitutaceae > Didemnitutus. Next base: position 58,005 of record JAYRJE010000022.1, read on the forward strand.
TGTCGATCTGGACGATGAACTCGCCGAGGTCGGTTTCGAGCGCCTCGATGCCGTGCTTCTCGAGGTAGTGTGCGAGTTCGATCTCCTCGGAGACCATCGTCTTCGCCTTCACCATCTTTTTGGCGCCGCGCGCCTGCATGATGCGGAGCACCGCTTCGCACGCGGCTTCGCCGGTGGAGGCCCAGTGGACCTGCGCGCCGTTGGCCTTCAGCTTCGCTTCGACCGCGGGCAGGAAGGTGTCGAGGTTTTCGATGACGTGCTGCTTGATCTCGCCGGCGCGCTGGCGCAGCAGGTCGGGATCGTTGAATTGGTCGAAGAGCAGCTTGGTGCGCTTCTCGTGCGTCGCCTTCGTGCTCTGGTAAACCGAGACGCGCTTGTCAGCGGGCAGCGTCGCGGCGGCTTGGTCGATGAGTTGGCGAGGCATGGGTTGGTTTTACAGGAGGAAACGGAGGGAACCGAGAGATCGAGTTCTCTGTTGTCTCAGTTACCTCCTGTTCAAAGAAGTTTTCCGTTCCGGAGCGCGTCGCGCATCACCTGGGCGATATGCTGGGTTTTGATCGGCTGGCCGGCCTTTTGCGCGAGACCGCCCATGTGCATGAGGCAGCTCATGTCGCCGGAGACAAGGACATCGGGCTGTGCGGCGCGGATGTGCTCGAGCTTGAGCGTGCCCATGCTCGACGACAGATGCGGGAAGGCCACGGAGAACGTGCCGCCAAAGCCGCAGCATTGCTCCTGTTCGCCGAACGGCACCACCTTCGTCCCCGCGATCGAGCTGAGCAGCGCGAGCGACGCCGCCTCGCTCCCCGTGCCGCGATTGTGGCAGTTGCGGTGAAACGCGATCGTCGCGTCGTAGCGGCCGGGCCAGGTCTTCACGCCGAGCGCGTTGACGACGAAATCGGCGAACTCCCACGTGCGCGCCGCGAGCGCCTTCACTTCAGGCAGATCGGATTCCTTTTCGAATTCCAGCAGCGCCCCGTGGCGGAACATCGCCACGCACGAGCCGGACGGCAGCAGCACGGGCGCGGTGCCCGCAAACGTGCGCATCGTATGACGAACGACCTTGCGCGACGCTTCCCAATCGCCGCCGTTGAAGGCGGGCTGGCCGCAACAGGTCTGGCCCTCGGGAAACTCGATCTCGACGCCGAGATGCTCCAGCACTTCCACGGTGGCGCGCGCGACGTCGTCGTAGAACGCGTCGCACAGGCACGTCGCCATCAATTGGATCTTCGGGCGCTCGCCGGGCGCGAAGGGCGAAGGACGAACGGGAGCTTGCATCAGGAATGCGGAGTGTAGGTGGTCGCTTCGAGTTGGCGAGTCAGGTGGCCGCGGAACGCGTGGATATCACGCACGACACCGAGTCCGATTAGCTGGTTAGCCAGGTTGCCAACGGCGGTGCCTTCGAGCGAATACGACACGACCGGCAGGCCGCTGGCGTCCGCGGTCGCCTGGCAGAGGAGACGATTTTTCGAACCACCGCCGACGATGAGGATGCGCTTGAAGCTGCGGCCGGAGAGTTGTTCGAAGCTCCGGACCGCGTCGGCGTGGCCGCGACCGAGCGAGTCGCAGATCAGGCGAACGTAACCGGCGAGATCGCGCGGCGGACGCGCGCCGTGCTTCTTCAGCTGGGCGTCGATCGCGGCGCGCATGTCGGGCGGGTTGAAGAGCGAGGAGTCCGTCACGTCGAGCAGCCGCGCCGGCGCAGGCGCTTTTTCCGCCAGCGCGATGAGCTTCTTCCATTGCGCGGCGCTGGAAGGACGCGCAGAAAACGCCGGCAACGTTTGTTCGAGCAACCAGAGCCCGAGGCAGGCCCGCAGCGGACGGTAGCGGCCGTCGCCCATGCGCTCGTTCGAAACGCGAGCGGCGCGTGCCGCTTCGCCGAGGACAGGCGTGTCGCTTTCGAAACCGAGGAGCGACCACGTGCCGGAGCTCAGGTAGAGATCGGAGCCGTCGGCCGCCGCCGGCATCGCGGCAAACGCGCACGCGGTGTCGTGTCCAGGCGCGAGCACCGTCTCGACGCCGGCGAGTTCCGGGATGTCGCGGACCGGACCGAGTTTTTGCCCGGCCAGCGCCGGACGGCTGAACCAGTGGCGGGGAATGCCGAAGTATTTCATCGCCGCCGTCGACCACTCGGTGCTCTTCACGTCGAGAAACTGCGAGTGGCTGCAAATGGAGATCTCGTTCTCCATCCGACCGGAGAGCAGAAAATTGAAATAGTCCGCAATGAACAGGCAGCGCGCCGCCGTGCGCGCGATGCCGGGACAGGCCGCGAGCGTTTCCTGCAGTTGGAGGCTCGTGTTGAAGACGTGACTCGGCAGGCCGGTCAGCGCGTAGATGCGCGGATAGCCACTCTCCTCGAATTTCTTTGCCGGTTCGAGCGTGCGCTTGTCGCGATACGCGTGCACCGGATACACGGGACGACCCGCGGCGTTGACGAGCACGTGATCGACGCCCCACGCGTCGCAACCGACGGACGCGAGTTTCGGGAATTGCGCCTTCGCCTTCAGCAAGCCGGTGCGCGCCTCGCTCCAGAGATACGGCAGATCCCAGTAATCGTTCGCGCCGAGCGAGCGGAACTGATTGGCGAAACGGTGCACCTCGGTGAGCTCGAGGCGATCTTTGGACCACGTGCCAACGATGACGCGACCGCTGGTCGCGCCCAGGTCGATGGCGGCGCAGTGAACGGTTTTGGACATGAGAAGATCAGCCGAAGACGCGGCGCAGTTCGGCAATCGCACTGTCGGGCATCGGCACGAGCGGGCCAACGGGTTTGGCGAGCAACAGCGCCTCGGCCGTGGCCTCGAGCACTTCGAGACGATCGAACGCCTCGAGCAACGTGCGGCCGACGACCAACACGCCTTCGTTGGCGATGAGCACGACGGGCGTTTGCTTTAGCGAAAGGTGCTTCGCGATCTCCGCGGCGTCCTCGACGAGGCGCAGGAACGGCAGCTTCGGCGCCTCGAAGAGCACAAGCGCGCTTTCGGGAATCGTGCGCGTGTCGAGTTGCGCCGCGGTCATGCAGAACGCCGAGGCGTGCGCGGGCTGGGCGTTGATGATCGCGCCGACGTCCGGCAGACGCGCGTAGATCTCCGCGTGCAACCGCGCGGCGCGGCTCGGCGCTTGGTTGGCCGGGCACGCCCCACCCTTCACGCGCACGAGGCCGGAAGGATCGAGTTCGAGCCGGTCGCGGCGGCGCGGCGTGATGACAAAATCGTCCGCACCGAGACGCGCCGAAAATGCGCCGGCCGTGCTGATAAGCAGGCGCTGTTCATAGGAACGGCGCACGAAGCGGCAGATGTCGCCGCGCAGCTCGCGTTCGCGATTGGTGAGCGGTTGCGGCGCCAAAGCCGGCAACAGCGGCGCGGTTTCGATCTCGAGCGATTCGGCGGGCACGGTGGTGATCGGGCCGAGTGTCGCGGCGCGCGAGAGCGTGAGCGCGACGAACTCCAGCGTCTCGAAACGCTGGAACGCGTCCTGCAGATCGGAGCCGCCGATGACGACGCCGTGGTTTTCGAGCAACACGCACTCGGCGCCGGTCGCGAACGCTGCCGCGATATTGTCGCCGAGTTCCTGCGTGCCAGGACACGCGTAGGGTGCGAACGCGAGCTTGCGGCAAACCGAGTAGGCGTGCGACTGCACGCGCGTGTCGGGCAGCTTGCGGCAAATCGAGAACGCCACGAGCGCGCCCGGGTGCGCATGCACGATCGCCTTCAGGTCCGGGCGGCGGCGGTAAATTTCGGCGTGAAACGGCAGCTCCGAAGACGGCGGATGCAGGCCCTCGCGTTTTCCATCGGGAAAAACGCGCACGACGTCGGCGGGGGTCAGGTTGCCCTTGTCCACCCGCGACGGCGTGATCCAGATGCTGCCATCCTCGTCCCGGATCGAGAGATTGCCTCCCGAGGTGGTGGTCATGCGATGGCGGTAGATGCGCGCCATCGTGGCTACGAGTTGTTCGCGAGGATGCAGCCAGCTGGAGTTCATAGGGAAAGTGCTAAACGCCAAATCCCAAACGCCAAAGCGAAGTGCGCAGTAGCCGCGTTGGAGCGCAGCGACAACGTGGCCGTTCGACGCGCGTCAGCAACCACGCCTTCGCTACGCTCAGGCGCGGCTACGGGACGGAACGGTGGCGCTTTCGGTAGCATGCTTTGGCGTTTGGACGTTTGGCGTTTTGGAATTTTTACCGCGTCAGCGCAGGAAGGCCTCGTGCAGACCGCCATCGACGGTGATCACCTGGCCGGTGGTCTTGCTGAGGCGTTGCGACACGAGGAGGAAATACGCCTCGGCCTGGTCGGCGGGCGTGATCGGCGCCTTCGTCAGCGTCCGGTCGGCGTAGAACTGCGCCAGTTTCTTCACGAGCGAGTCCGTCGCTTCGTCGTCGGTGTAGGGAATGTTGTATTTCGCGAGCGAGCCGATAACGCGGTCGCGCGGGAACATCGCGGAGCCCTGCACGACCGTCGCGGGCGCGACGCCGTTCACGCGCACGAGCGGCGCGAGTTCGATGGCGAGTTCGCGCACGAGGTGATTCGCCGCGGCCTTCGAGGTGTCGTAGGCCACGGAGCCTTTCTTCGCGACGACGGCGTTGGCCGAGGTCGTGAGGACGAGATTGCCGCGCAGGCCCTGCTCTTTCCAGGTTTTCGCCGCCTCGTCGCCGACGACGTAGCTGCCCGTGACGTTGATGGCGAAGGTAAGCGCCCATTTGTCGTCGGGGATGTGGCCGGACGTGTCGCTCGGCACGAAGATGCCCGCCGTGACGCAGATCGAATCGAAACCGCCGTAAGCGAGCGCGACGTTGTCGAGCATCGCGCGCACCGAAGCGCGGTCGGTGATGTTCGCCGCGAGACCGACGGCCGGGCCGCAATTCGAAACGCCCGTGCCGGCGACGCCGATGCCGACGCCGTATTTGGCTTCGATTTCCTTGGCGGTGGCCTGCGCGGCGGTCTCGTTGAGGTCGACGCAAACGATGTGCGCGCCTTCCTTCACGAGGCGGTGCGCGGTTTCCTTGCCGATGCCGGAGCCGGCGCCGATCACGACGATGACCTGGCGCGCGAGTTCCTTCTCGGCGGGCATGCGCTTGAGCTTAGCCTCCTCAAGGAGCCAATACTCGATGTCGAACGCTTCCTGCTGCGGGAGCGCGATGTATTTGTCGATCGCCTCCGCGCCGCGCATGACTTCGACGGCGCAGTTGTAGAACTCGGCGGTGACGCGCGACTCGGACTTGTCCTTGCCCCACGCGATCAGGCCGAGGCCGGGGATGAGCACGACCGTCGGGTTCGGGTCGCGCATCGCCGGCGAGTTGGCGTGTTTGCACGCCGCGTAGTAGGCCGCGTAGTCCTTGCGGTAGGCGGCGAGGCCGTCGGCGAGTTTCGCCTTTAAGGCGGCGACGTCCTCCGCCTGCGGGTTCCAGTCGACGTAGAGCGGCTTGATCTTCGTGCGGAGAAAATGGTCCGGGCACGACGTGCCGAGTTCGGCGAGGCGAGCGGCGTCCTTCGAGTTGACGAAGCGCAGGATCTTCGCGTCGTCCTGCACGGTGCCGATGAAGCGCTTCTCCTTCGAAACTTGGCCGCGCAGCCACGGGAGAATCGCGGCGAACGTCGCGCGGCGATTCGCCTCGTCGAGCGTCTGGTATTTCGCGCCGCCGAAAGCCGCGGCGTCGCCGCCCTTCGCGGCGTATTTTTTCTCAATGTAGGCCGAGGCTTCCTCGATGAAATTCAGCGTGTCGGTGTAGCACTGCTTGTCGTCGTCGGCCCACGAGATGAAGCCGTGCTGGCCCATCATGATGGCGCGGACGTTCGGCTGCTCGCGCGCGATCTTCTGCATCGCGAGGCCGAGTTCGAAGCCCGGGCGCATCCACGGCACATAGGCCATGCGGCCGCCGAAGATTTCCTTGGTCAGCTTCTCGCAGTTCGCCGACGCCGCGATCGCGATGATCGCGTTCGGGTGCATGTGGTCGACGTGCTTGCCGGGCAGAAACGAGTGCAGCGGCGTGTCGATCGACGAGGCGCGCGGGTTCAGATTGAACGTCGCGTGCGTATACATGCCCACCATGTCGTCCTCGGCCGGCGCCTTGAGGCCCTTGTCGGCGCGCGCGGCGTAGAGCGATTGCAGCCCGACGAGCTTGGATTGGTAGAGCGACGAGAAATTCTCGCGCGTGCTCGTGCGGAGGTCGCCGCCGGAGCCTTTCACCCAGAGCACCTCGGTGGCCGCGCCCGTGAGCGGGTCCTTCTCGGTGAGCTTGGACGACGTGTTGCCGCCGCCGGTGTTGGTGATGCGTTGATCGCTGCCCAGGAGATTGGAGCGATAAACGAGTCGGGCTACGGGATCGAGGGACGCCGCCTTGGCGTCGTCCCACAGATAGTTGACGAATTGGTAGGAAGGCATCGTGGAATGCGTTGCGTGGAGAGAAACCGAATCAGCGTCGCTGCGCGAGCACTTCGCGCTCGTAGCGTGTCACCGTGGGAAGCCACTGGCGATCGCCGGGCACGTTGGCGCGGCGGCAGTGTTCTTCCCAGATCGCGCCGAGCGGGAGCGTCTTGAGCTCCTCGAGCAGCGCCAGCCGGCCCGTGTGGTCGCCGGCGCCTTCGAGATCGCGCAGACGCTGTGACGGTTCGAGCAGCGCGGCGAGGAGGCACTTCTGGGCGTTGCGGGTGCCGATGACCCAGGCCGCGACGCGGTTGATGCTCGCGTCGAAATAGTCGAGACCGATCGCGGTGCGCGGCAGGAAGCCGCCGCGGACGAGTTCCTCGAAGAGCGCCTTTGTGACGTCGTCGAACAGCACCACGTGGTCGCTGTCCCAGCGCACGCCGCGACTCACGTGCAGCAACAGGCCGGGGACGAACTGCAGCACGGAGGAAATCTTGTCCGCCACCGACTCCGTCGGGTGGAAGTGGCCCATGTCGAGGCACAGCATCTTTTTCCGCGTGACGGCGTAACCCATGTAGAATTCGTGCGAACCGACGACGTAGCTCTCCGAACCGATGCCGAACAGCTTGCACTCGACCGCATCGCGGTGAACGCGTTCATCGATTTGCTCCTTGAACACGGCGTCGAGCGACTGCTCGAGGCGCTCGCGGGGGCCCTTGCGGTCGGCCGGCAGGTCCTTGTGACCGTCCGGAATCCACACGTTCGTCACGGTCGGCGTGCCGAGCGCCTGGCCCATCGCCGCGCCGATGCGGCGGCACGCAATGGCGTGCTCGACCCAGAATTGGCGCACGGCCGGATCGCGATGCGAAAGCGTGAAGCCGTCGTTCGCGAGCGGGTGCGAGAAGCACGTCGGGTTGAAATCGAGGCCCATGCCGCGCTGTTTCGCCCAGTCGATCCAGCTCTGGAAATGCTCCACGCCGATTGCGTTTCGGTCGACCTTTTTGCCGCCGAAGTCGCCGTAGATCGCATGCAGGTTCAGGCGGTGCTTGCCCGGGATGAGCGACAGCGCGACGTCGAGGTCGCCGCGGAGTTCGGCGAGCGTGCGTGCCTTGCCGGGATAATTGCCCGTCGCCTGGATGCCGCCGCCATCGAGCGTCGCGCCGGCGCGTTCGAAGCCGGCGACGTCGTCGCCTTGCCAGCAATGCAGCGAGATGGGCGTGCGCGCGAGCGTGGCGAGCGCGGCCTCGGTGTCGACGCCGAGCGCGGCGTAGGTTTCACGAGCGGAATCGTAGAGCGAGCGAGTCATGTTGGGATGCAGCATTTGCCGCGAAGCGGCGGGGTGAACAGAAAACAGCGTGAGCGGATACTCTACAGCGTGGACAGGTCTGCGGGAATCCCCGCGATGATCTTTGGGATACAGAAAATGTCGGCCATACGAACCGTTTTTTGAACCACAAATGAACACGAATCCACACGAATAATGCCAGTAGCCGCGTTGGAAGCGCAGCGACAGCGTGGCTGCAAAGGTGGGCGCCGCTGTCCCCAGCGGTGCCACGCTCACGGCATGCGGTGCACACGCATCCGGCGCCGCCGGGACGGCGGCGACCACCTCGACGCGCCTCTGGGTGCCCAACTCAATGCCGACACACGCTTGTCATCGCGCGGCGCGCACAGCGCGCCGTGCCGATCCAACGGAGTTACCCACCGACTGCTGTTTTCGCGTTCGTTCGCGGGCTCCCTCGCCTTTCGCATCGCCAAGCGTCCGCGCGTCCCTTCAATTCGCCCCGGCTGCTATTCCCCCGCGGCGGCCGCGCTTCCCATGACTCGTTCTGCCCTCCTCCGCCGCGGTGTCTGGCTCGGCCTCGCCGTCCTTCTCGTGTCCGCGCTGCGCGCCGATGTGCGCTGCGCCTCGTTGTTCACCGACCACATGGTCCTGCAAGCCGACCGCCCGGTCCCGATTTGGGGCACCGCCACGCCGGGTGAGAAGGTGGCCGTGGCGTTCGCCGGCCAGATCCGCGAGACCGTGGCCGCAGCCGATGGCGCCTGGCGCGTGACGCTCGAACCGCTCGGCGCGAGCGCGACGCCGCGCGTTCTCACCGTGCGCGGCGCCAACACGCTCACCTTCTCCGACGTGCTCGTCGGCGAGGTGTGGTTCGCCTCGGGCCAGTCCAACATGGAAAAACCGCTCGGCGAACGAAAGGGCCAGAAGCCCACGACCGGCTACGATCTGGAGATCGCCGCCGCGAATTACCCGCTGCTCCGCCTCTTTCAGATTCCGCGCACGGACCTGAAGCAGGATGGCCCCGGCGTGTTGCGCTGGCTGCCCTGCTCGCCCGAGGCATTGCGCGATTCGAATTTTTCCGCGGTCGCGTATCATTTCGGCCGCCAAGTGCAGCCCGCGCTCGGCATCCCGGTCGGTATCATCCACGCGAGCTTCGGCGGCACGCGCATCGAGGCGTGGCTGCCGCCCGAGGCTTTCGCGGATCCGCAGCTCGCGGGGCTGGAGAAGGAACACTACGCCGCCTGGGTGCCCGGCGTGCAGCCGACCGAACTGTTCGCGAGCATGGTGCGGCCCTACGCGCCCTACGCCGTGCGTGGCTTCCTCTGGTATCAGGGCGAGACGAACTGCATGGTGCCCGACTCCGACCGCTACGCGCACAAGCTCACCACGCTGATCGCGCACTGGCGCCGCGCCTGGGAAAATCCGGACGCGCCCTTCCTCGGCGTGCTGCTCGCACCGTTTGACTACTCGCAGTGGGAAAAATTCGCCACGACCGACCTCGCGCTGCCGCGCTTCTGGCAGGCGCAAATCGAGGCGCTCTCCGCCCCGCGCACCGCCTATGCGGTGATCAGCGACGGGGTCGACGACCGGCACGACATTCATCCGGTGAACAAACGCGTCGTCGGCGACCGCCTCGCCCGCCTCGCGCTCCACGACACCTACGGCCGCACCGACATCGCCGCCCGCGGTCCCACGCTCGCCAGTTGGAAAGTCGTCGGCGCGGCGCTCGTCCTCACCTACGCCTACGCCGACGGCCTGCACACGCGCGACAACCTGCCGCCGACCGACTTCGCGCTCGCCGGCGCCGATCACGTATTTCATCCCGCGGTTGCGACGATCCAGGACCGCACGATCACGCTTACGAGCCCGCAAGTCCCCGCGCCCGTCGCCGCCCGCTTCGCCTGGCACGAGACCGCACGCCCCAACCTCGTCAACCGCGTCAGTCTCCCCGCCGTGCCCTTCCGCACCGACGACTGGCCGGTGAAGATCGACCGCCCGGTGACGAAGCCGTTGGAGATGCGACCCTGACCGCGTAAACAGGCCTGCGGCCTGACGCGGCTCCTCGCACGCGCCCACCGTCCGTCGCGTCGGCGCAGCCGTTTACGCGACCGTTCACGCACGATCCAGCGGCGAGCGAACGCCCACGCCCGGCTTCCGCATGCAATGCAGATAAATTTGCGTCGTGCGGATGTCCGCGTGCCCGAGCAATTCCTGCACGGTCCGGATATCGGTGCCACCCTCGAGCAGATGCGTTGCGAACGAGTGCCGGAAAACATGAGGCGTCACGCGCTTGTTCATCCCCGCCTTCGTGGCCGCGGCCTTCACCGCTCGTTGGAACGAACTGTCGGTCACGTGATGACGGCGGCGCAACTGCGTTTGCGGGTCCACGCTCGCCTCGCGCGAGGGGAACACCCATTGCCACTCCCACGCTTCGCCGGCTTTCGGATATTTCCGAGCAATGCCTTCCGGCAACCACACTCCCGGCAAACCATCGCCCCGATCGCGCTCCCACAGACGCCGCAACTGCGGCAACCGCGCCCGCAACGCCGGCAACAGCCGCTCCGGAATCACTGTCACCCGATCCTTGTCGCCCTTCCCCGCCATCACCAGCAGACGGGCGCGATCCAGGTCCAGATGATGCACCCGGAGGCGCAACAACTCGTGCAAGCGCAGGCCCGCACCATAGGCGAGCTCTGCCATCAGCCGCACCGTGCCCTCCATCGCCGCGAAGAGCCGACTGCATTCCTCCGGCGACAACACTGTCGGCACGCGCCGTCGCGGCGCCGCGCGCTGGAACTCCAGGTCGCCCAGCGACACCTTGAGCGCCTCCTGCATGAGAAACACGATCGCATTCAACGCCTGCTTCTGCGTCGAAGGCGCCGCGCGCTGCTCCACCGCCAGCTGCGACAGAAAAGCCGCCACGTCCCGCCCCTCCGCGACCGACGGCGAGCGCGGCGCGAGAAATCGCGCGAAACGGGCCGCCCACGCCCGATAGGTTTCCTCGGTGCGCCAGAGGAAGCCTCGCTCGCGCGCCGCTCGCACCAAGGCCCGCTCCCACGGCGTCCCGCCCAAATCGTCGGCCGCCGGCGGGGGCAGTCGCCGACTCCGCCCCTCCGCCACCGCGGCGCTGCGCTCGGGCGCCACGGCACCTGCTCGGGTGGCGGAGCGAGCCGCACGAAACCACCACCGCAACGCCTCGCGGACCGGGGCCCGAGTCTGGCCCTCGCGCTCCGCGATGTAGGCCTGCGCAAGCGCGACCGTCGCCGGCGAACGCCGCAACTTGCAGTGTCGCAAAAAACCGATGATCTCCCGGCCAAAACTTTGCTGGGTCGCGGGCGACAGCCCGGCAGCTTCAAGTTCACTCTTCCACTGCGGAAATGAAATAGGGCCATGCATGCTGAAAGCTGGCCCGTGCGTGGAGTGCGGCATTTTGCGCGGGCTCCCGCAACGACAAAAAGCCGCACCGAAAATTTCGGGCCTTGAGACTCAAGAGGCTGCCCTATTTTCTGTCCCCATGCCCACCCCCTCACTGCCGCGTTCGGCTGCGGCCCAATAACACTGATCGGCGGAAGAACATGAGCACGACGTGGCGCACAGACCCATTTCAGAAAGGAAGAAGCTATCGCGTCCGAAAGAGCTTTCGGTCGTTGCGCGATGCATTCGTTGCCGGCGAGGTGCTCCAATATCGCGAGAGTGCATATTCGGCTTACGATAGTCAGGCGGGATTCTTTTTCGCAGACCAGGAAGGGAAGAGCCGAGTTTGGGATATCCACGACGATGACCCGCTCGAAGACTGGAACGAGTTGTTCGAGGCCGTGTGAAGTGCCGATCTCTGAGCGTTCTGCTGCGCCGGAGCGCGCAGCGGGACGCGGGTTGAACAAGCCCGGGAACGAGTGAAGGCCGCCGCGACGTTCGCGGCTATGCGCTTTGTGTTGGGCGCGGGTTGAGCGGCCGGTG